>JALFNK010000002.1 GCA_022782405.1 Alistipes sp. | reverse complement strand
TATAAAAATACCCCTGCTTGACAATGCCCGGCAGGGGATTTTTCGTAGATTTGATTCCCGTCTTGACCGGTGGGATAAAATCATTTCTACTATGACAACAAAGATAGCAAACATCCTCCAATGTTACGCATTGGGGATGGGACTACCGTGCCAATGCAGCCATCCAACGCCTTATACGCGGGGCGGCGTTCCGCTACAAGGCCTGCCTCGAGCAGATAGACTATGCAATCCCGCGTGGCCTTGACCGCAATCAGATGGAGCGGCTTGCATCGCTGGAGTTCATCCGCAAGGGACAGAACCTCTTCATCACAGGGTCATCCGGTACCGGGAAGAGCTTCCTTGCCACAGCAATGGGGTATGAAGCCTGCAAGAAGGGCATACGGACATATTATGCGAATGCTCCGAAACTTATGGGTACGCTTAAGGTGGCAAAAGTAAAAGGCACACTGGAATCGGAACTCAAGAGAATCGAACGGAGCACACTGCTCATATTGGATGACCTCTTCCTTGTGAACCTTGATGCCAAGGAACGACCCATCCTGCTCGATATAATAGAGGACCGACATGGGCGCAAGTCCATCATCATCACCTCGCAACTGCCAACGGACAATTGGTATGATGCAATCGGAGACCCTACAGTAGCAGATGCCATTATGGATCGTATTATACATACGGCGCACCGGATTGAGCTGACAGGAGAAAGTGTCCGTAAAATGGCTGCATACAGAGGGAAATAAACTAAAATAATAATAACCCCATCGGTCAAGACTTTTTAAGGGGGCATTGTTGAATGTTTTAAGGGGGTAGAATCACTTTGGTTTTAGGGGGCAGCTTACACTGGATTTTCCACGGGCTTTCAAAGCACTCCATTCTTCGTCATTAAGATCGATGGAAACAATTTCTTTGTCTTCTATATAAGCACGTAAAGGCATTGTAGAAATGTATAAGGATTGTTAATGATCTCGGATATATTACATCAATCCAAATATAGCGAATCCGAACGAAACGAGCAAGTTTTGCGGAGTGAATCATCGTCGTCTTAATATTGAATCACCATATATTTCTTACGCCGACCCGTCCAGCAAGATAGCCACCGTAAACGACACGTCAAGGCAATGCCTTGTCTTTGTCGCTTACGGTGGCTATTTGTTTCTTGCTGTCCGGACGTTCCGGGCAGTCTAAATATCATTTCTTATGAAACTGCTCACAAAAGAAATCATCTCGAAATTCGAGAAACATCCTTTCCACTCACAGGATGGAAAAGGAATGGATGCCGAAGTCCTCGTCAAGTATTTCAACCCCTGTGGTTCTGGTACATGGCTCATTACCGAAGCCGAACGCGAAGGCGACGACTGGAGCCTGTTCGGTTATTGTCATATTCACGAATGGGAGTGGGGCTACCTGATGCTCTCCGAGCTGGCATCTCTTCGTCTGCCGTTCGGACTTACCATCGAACGAGACATTTACACGACCAAGAAATACGTCCGGGATTTTCTACCGCAGGATGAATGACGGCAAAGGCCTCGGAATTTTACTGCCCCTTGCCGACAACAGAATTGTTACAAAATAAACTTATTATAAAATATGGCCACATTCGAAGAAAGAGCCGAACAGCTGAAGAAAGAGTTGGAAAAGGCTGCAAACGGCAACCAACGTCGAAATCTGTTCCGCGAATACGAACTTACCTTGCGTCTGCTGCGCATCATCCGGGGAGAGGTCTTTACACTCGACGACATCAATAAATGCCGCATGGAGATCATGCGGCAACATCCCGGATACGAACGTCCCATAACGGCCGAATCGGGAATCCTGCTGGCTGCGGAGGCAATCCGCAAATCCTTCGGACGGAAATACTATCTGCCGCTTTACAAATATCCGATCCTCATTGATTTCGGAACATCGGACAGGCAGATATGCGTGATCCATCCGAGTAATTTTGTTAGCTATACATCCAAAAAGGAAGGGGAAGAGTGATCTTCCCCTTGCACAGGCTGCATCAGCGCTGCGCTTTCATATAATGCTGTTCCAGCAGTTTATAAAGCGAGGACTGCGGATAAAGAATCTTTCCACCAAGAGTAGTATAAGGGATTTGGCGGTTGTCCCGGTAATTCTGCAAGGAGCGTTTTGAAATGCTGAAGATGCTGCAAATCTCCTCACTGGTCAGGTACAGTTCATTGCCGATGACTGGGCGGTGCGTGTCGATTAGAATATCAACGGCACGGATGGCTTTGACGATATCGCGGCGCAGTTCCTTGAACGCGGCGCTGTCGCGGGTGATAATCTCTTCGGTCATGCTACAGGCTTTTTATCAGGTTCTTTTCCAGAAGTTGCCGGATGTCGTCGTCCCGGAACAATACTTTATTCCCCAAGGCCGTATAGGGTATGATGCCGGCGGAGCGATAGTATTGCAAGGCTCGCTTGGTGATGCTCAAGGCCTTGCAGACCTCTTCGGCCGTAAGCCATCGGACGGATGTCGGTTTGGCGGAGAGAGAATGGAGCGCAGCTACTCGCTCCAGAAGACGTTGAAGATGCGCCTGCAACTCTTTATAGGCGCTCGTTTCCATAAGGACACAATCCATAATTGTTGGGTTTAGGTGATTTTTGCGTTAAGGATGTGCAAGATAATCCAAGCTTTCAGAAAACGATTTCCATGTCCGCTCCAGACCGGTCCAGTCCGCTCAAATGAAAAAATGATCCGCGGTGACGCTGATGTACCCCATAAATCGGCAAATAGGATGATAAAAATCCTATTTGCTTTTTTATCAGATATTTCGTATATTTGTATAGAGTTGTTTGACAGGATGAACCTCGATGTAAGTTTATTCGAGACTTACGTTTCTAAATCATTACCTCATAAAAAAACAACGCTGTAACTTATTAGGTTACAGCATTGTTTTGTAAATCCCCGGAACTCTGCAGGTCCGGGATTTTTATTTATGCGTGTTTTTCGAGCAGCCGTTGCAGGAGAATTTCGTCGCGGTAGCCTGTCGGAGTCCGTTGCCATTGCCGTTTGACACCGACCTCCCGGAATCCGGCTTTGCGGAAAAGCCGGAGGCTCGCCTCGTTGTCCGCCCCGACATCGCACCAGAGCTGATGCAACTGCAACTGTTCGCGGGCATACCTGCAGAGCACCTCAAGGGCATCGGCCGCATAGCCTTGCCCCCGGTCGTCCTTGTGATAGATCAGGATGCCGATACCGGCACGGAGGTTGATCGGATCGAATTCGAAAAGATCGACAATGCCGACAATCCGAACTTCGGGATGCGTTTCGATCATCAGCCGCAACTGTCCCGTACGGAAAAGGTCTCCCTGCTGCTGCGCGGCGATGAAGGCCTCCATTTGGGCGCGGGAGAAGGGTTCGGTCGTGCCGCTGACGCTCCAGATCGAGGTGTCGTTCTCCCAGGCGTAGAGGATTTCGGCATCGGCCGGTTCCACGGCCCGAAGCCGTACGGTCCGTCCCTCGAGATTCATCAGATGCCGATCACCTTGTTGCGGATGAGCATTGCCACGCCCCAGGCATTGGCGCTCTCGGTCATCTTCGACACGCGGAACTTGGTATCCTTATAGACCAGATTCAGCGAATATTTGTTGGTCGCCGACTTGAGCGGTAACATCAGATAGTCGCCCGCAGCCGCGAGGTTTCCGCCGACGATGACCGTTTCGGGATTGAACGTATTGATCAGGAAGGCGATGGCCTTGCCGACCTTTTCTCCGGCCTCTTCGATCAGCTCGATCGAAAGGTTGTCGTCGTTCATCGCCGCCTGGATGATGTCGTCGATATGGATGGCCTTCTGCTCGGCGTATTGTTTCTTGAGGATGGTGTTCACCCCTTTTTCGATCATCCGGCACATCTTGTCCTCGATGGCGATACCCGAGACCTCGGTCTCCAAACAACCCTTCTTGCCGCACGAGCAGATGATCTCATTGTCGAAGAAGGGGATGTGTCCGAACTCGCCGGCGAAACCGCTCTTTCCGTAGTAGAGCTTTCCGTCCACAACGATGCCGATGGCTACGCCCCGGCCCATGTGCAGGTAGAGGACGTTGCTCTCATCCTTGGACTTTCCGCAGGTATACTCCGCATAGCAGCGGGCGCGGGTGTCGTTCTCGATCAGTACGCGCAGGCCGATGCGCTCCTCGAGAATGTCGCGCAGCGAGTGCTCGCTTGTGGTGAAATATTTGTAGCTGCGGCCCGTTTCGGGATTCACGCGGCCCGTCATGCAGACACCCAGTCCGAGCATCTTGTTGCGGTCCACGCCGCACGAGGCGATAAAGTTTTCGATGTTGGTGCAGATGCGCTCGAGGCACTGCGGACGATCCTGCAGTTCGAACGTAAAATCGTTCTCCTCCTTGATGATGTTGTTCTGCAGGTCGGTAATCATGAACCGCATGTTGTCGCGGCCGACATTCACTCCGGCAAAATAGATGGCCGAATTGGCCAGTCCGAAGATGTTGGGGCGGCGTCCTCCGGGGGTCTCCACCTTGCCAAGATCCGTAACGATATTCTCGTCAACGAGCTCCTGCACGAGTTTCGTGATCGTGGGAACGCTGATATGCAGTTCTTTGGTCAGTTCCGAGAGGGTGCATTCGCCGTTTACGGCCATGTGCGCGATGATGTTGCGCTTGATGATGCTGTTTTTGTGCGAAATGCCCTTTAAGGTCTCGTCTTCCTGCTTGTTGAAGAACTCCGTGAGTGATGTCATTATTACTTTGTTTTATCTTTTAATCATTGTTGCAAATATAATATATATATTTATATATCCCAAAAATTATTAATTAATTTAATAAGTTATTTCTTCTTGATGAGATAACAAAAAGGACGATTTGATTACCAAATCGTCCTTTTTGTTTGTTTTGGAGTTTTTCCCGATGCTTACAGCGTCGATTTCGATTCTACGACGGCAGCGGCATCCACCTTGCGGATCAGACCCTGAAGAACGGTGCCGGGACCGAGCTCGGTAAATTCCGTAACGCCGTCTGCCAGCATGTTCTTGACGATGTAGGTCCAGCGTACCGGAGCCGTCAGCTGAGCGATCAGGTTGGCCTTGATGGCGGCAGGGTCGGTGTAAGGCTTGGCATCGACGTTCTGGTAGATCGGGCACGTCGGCGTCTGGAACGGAGCTTCGTTGATGGCCTTCTCGAGTTCCTGCTTGGCGGGCTCCATGAGCGGCGAGTGGAAGGCTCCTCCGACGGGCAGGCGCAGCGCACGGCGGGCACCTGCGGCCTTGGCCTTTTCACAGGCGGCCTCCACGGCCTCCACGGCTCCGGAGATCACGAGCTGCCCCGGGCAGTTGTAGTTGGCGGCTACGACCACGCCGTCGGTCGAGGCGCAAATCTCTTCGACGGTTTTGTCATCGAGCCCCAGAATGGCGGCCATCGTTCCTGGCTGTGCCTCGCAGGCGGCCTGCATGGCCATGGCACGTTTCGATACGAGCTTCAGACCGTCTTCGAACGACAGGGCGCCAGCAACGACCAGCGCCGAGAACTCTCCGAGCGAGTGTCCGGCAACGGCATCGGGGTTTACGCCGAGCGCCTTGGCCATAATGACCGAATGGAGGAATACGGCGGGCTGCGTTACTTTGGTTTGCTTGAGTTCCTCGTCGGTTCCGGCGAACATGATGTCCGTAATGCGGAATCCGAGAATCTCGTTGGCCTTCTCGAAAAGCTCCTTGGCAGCGGGAACGTTGTCGTAGAGGTCTTTACCCATGCCGACAGCCTGGGCTCCCTGGCCGGGGAAAACATATGCATGCTTCATGATTACTGCAATTTTTTTGTTTGCACGGGCAAAGATACATATTTATTTTGTATTTTTGCACCGCAATGGTTCGCAAAGGGTCCGGCGAGATCCCGCGCGATTAAAGGGGAATGCCGTGAAAATCGGCAGCAGTTCCCGCTGCTGTAAGTTCCATTGTGTTGCCGCGACATGCTTCAGGCCACTGATTCTATCGAATCGGGAAGGCGTCGCGGCAGGAACGAGCCAGAAGACCTGCCTTGCGTCTCCCTCGTGGAGTGTCTGATAGCTGAACGTTTTCTGCGGCGAACGGAGCGGTCTATTCCGATTTGGAATCGGATTCGTTATTCGTGTTTCCGTATGCAAGACCGATGATGGAATGAAGACCCGGGGGATGATAGGTCGGGAATCCTTACCGTACAACACAAATAAAAACTTGCTTTATGAAAAGATTTTTTCTGATCTTCTCCCTTGCCGTTGTGGCGGCCTTGGCTTCTGCATCCTGTTCCGAAAAGGAGGACGACCCGACGCCGGAACCCAAGTATGATGTCGTTTCCTTCGAAAGTTCAGAAGGCTTGGTCGATCCCATCGGCGGAACTGTCGAATTGGGTGAGGCCGTGCTTGCGGGGTCGCTGTCCGGAGGCACGTTCCAACATCTTTACTGGACGAAGAGTTTTGGCGGATACGAGAGTTTTCTGCAGAACGGTGTGTTCAACGGCCAACTGATCGGTACCTCAGATCGTTCGGCCTGGCTTGGTTCCTATTATTCGACTTCGAGTTACGGCGATTATTGGGGCGGATTCGTATTGAGCGGGACGTTCGGCACATCGGCATCGGCATTCGAATATGCCAATCAGTTTTCGGTGTGGGCCGACACCGGGGCCAACGGAACTTCGGTGTGCGCAGTAGCGTATGTGGACACTTATACCGGCGGTTATGCCGTTCCTACGCTGGAGTTGTCCCAGGCCCGGACTGTCGGGTACTGTTATCTGGCTCCTTCCGTAATGACGGCGACCTATACACCTCTGGCAGTTGCGAAAGACGAGTTCTGGTACAAGGTGATCGTTACCGGGTATCTCGGCGGAGAGAAAACCGATGCCGTAGAGTGCCGGTTGGTCGATGCAGGCACGACGAAAGCCGGATGGACGAAAGTAGACCTTTCCGGATTGGGCAAAATCGACAAATTGGTCTTTACAGTCGAGTCCAATGACAGCGGACAATATGGGGTGAACGCTCCGACCTATTTTGCTCTTGACGAAATCGGTTTCCTTGTAGAGAAATAGTGTCTTCCGGGAATTTGATTTGAAGCTGCGGTGGCGGGGCGATTGACTTTCCCGCAACGCGGTTTGTCCGATACGGTTATGAAAAGATCCGCAGCTGAATTTTCGGCTGCGGATCTTTTCATTATGCAAGAGGACGGCTTTTAGATCAGGTTCTCCTTCTCGATGTCCTTGAAATAGCGGTAGGTGGCTACGCGCAGCTCACCGGCAGCCGGCTCGTCGCAGATCAGGATGCCGTTCGGATGTACCTGCAGGGCGGAGATGGTCCACTGGTGGTTGTACGAGCCCTCGACGCCGTGGCGTACGGCACGGGCCTTCTTGGGTCCCGTGGCGAGGATCAGCACCTTCTTGGCCGAGAGCACCGTGCCGACACCTACTGTCAGGGCCGTCTTCGGTACAAGCGTTACGTCGCCGCCGAAGAAGCGCGAATTGACCTGGATCGTATCCTGCGTCAGGGTCTTGATGCGCGTACGCGAAGTGAGCGAGGAGAAGGGTTCGTTGAAGGCGATGTGTCCGTCCTCGCCGACGCCGCCCATGAAGAGGTCGATGCCGCCGGCCTCGACGATGCGGGCCTCATAGTCGGCGCACTCCTTGACCAGATCCTCGGCGTTGCCGTTGAGGATATTGACGTTGTCGGGGTTGATGTCGATGTGCTTGAAGAAGTTGTTCCACATGAACGAGTGGTAGCTCTCGGGGTGCTCCTCGGGAAGCCCCACATACTCGTCCATGTTGAACGTAATGACGTTTTTGAACGATACGTCGCCGGCCTTGTGGCGGCGGATGAGCTCCTTGTAGGTCTCCAGCGGGGTCGAACCCGTGGGAAGCCCCAGCACGAAGGGCGACGAGGTGTGTTGAGCCTTGTTGCGGATCTGCTCGATGATGTAGTTGGCGGCCCACTGGGCTACCTGCTGCGGGGTATTTTCGATGATAAGACGCATGGCGTTTTGTTTTTTGCCCGGGAACTTTCTGTCGGGAGAAGAAAGCTCCCGGGCTGGGTTATTATCGTTTTAGAACATTCTTACGAAGACCTCGATGGCCTGGTATTCGGCCATGCCGAGCAGGTCGTAGAGCCTTGCGGTATTCTGCGTGCGCTCTTCGGCCCGCTGCCAGAACTCGCGGGGATCGTCGCCCGGGAAGGGCATGATGTCCTTCTGCGAGAGGTGCCGGTAGATGGCGTGGCGCTTCATGATCAGCTCGTCGGGCGACAGGGGCACGGCCATGTCGACCATGCCCAGATCCCACTCCATCCAGGCGCCGCGGTAAAGCCACAGGTGGCACTCCTTCATCCAGGCATCGTCCTTGACGACCTCCAGGGCGGCGAGTACGGCCTCCATGCAGGTGCGGTGCGTGCCGTGGGGGTCGGCCAGGTCGCCTGCTGCGTAGATCTGGTGCGGCTGCACCTTGCGGAGCAGATCGACGATGATGTTGATGTCCTTTTCGGAGAGCTGGCCCTTCTTGATGCCTCCCGTTTCGTAGAAGGGCAGGTTCAGGAAGTGTGCGTTGGTGTCGGGGTTCAGGCCGAACGAACGTACGGCGGCGCGGGCCTCGGCACGACGGATCGAACCCTTGAGGTCGAGCAGGGCTCGCGGCTCGGGCTGTCCCTTCTTCTTGCCGGCAATGATCTTCTCTACTTCGGCATAGTGGTCTCCGTAACCCAGCTCGCGCGAAGTGTCGATGTTCTGCAGTACGACATCGTCATGTACGGCGACGTTGCCCGAGGTCTCGTAGGCCACATGCACGTCGTGTCCCTGCTGTACGAGCCGGATGAAGGTGCCGCCCATCGAGATGACGTCGTCGTCGGGATGGGGCGAGAAGATCACCACGCGCTTGGGGAAGGGCGTCGAGGCAACCGGACGCGTCGAGTCGTCGGCGTTGGGTTTGCCGCCCGGCCAGCCCGTGATGGTATGCTGCAGGTCGTTGAATACGTCGATGTTGATCTGGTCGTAGGTGCGGCCCTGTTCGAGCAGCTCGCCGAGCGAATTTTCGATGTAGTCGTTGTAGGTGAGCTTCAGAATCGGCTTCTTCACTACGCTGCAGAGCCATACGACGGCCTTGCGGACGAACTTCGGAGTCCATTCGCAGGGGCCTACGAGCCACGGCGTCTGCTCGCGCGTAAGCATTTGGGCGGCATTTTCGTCGATTACCACCTCGATGTCGGAATGCGCCTGAAGGTACGAGGCCGGAACCAGATTCGTAACCTCGCCCTCGACGACCTTCTGGACAATCTGTGCCTTGTTCTCGCCCCAGGCCATCAGGATGATGCGCTTGGCGCGCATGATCGTTCCGATACCCATCGTGATGGCCAGTTTCGGCGTGTTCTCCAGTCCGTAGAAGGCGCCCGACTGTACCTTGCGTGTGTTGTAGGAGAGCTGTACCAGGCGGGTGCGCGAACGGACATAGGAGCCCGGTTCGTTGAAGCCGATCTGCCCGTTCTCGCCGACGCCGATGATCATCAGGTCGATCTTGCCGGCCGCACGGTCGTAGGCTTCGCAGTACTCCGATACCTTCTTTTCGGCGATCGTGCCGTCGGGAATGTGGATATTCTCGGGCTTGATGTCGATGTGGTTGAGGAACTCCTCGTGGATGCGGTAGTTGCGGCTCTGCTGCTCGTTGGAGCGGATCGGGTAGAACTCGTCGAGGCTGAAAACGGCCACGTTGCGGAAGCTGACCTGTCCGGCCTTGTGGCGCTTCACCAGTTCGTTGTAGAGTCCCAGCGGCGTACGTCCGGTCGTAAGACCCAGCACGAACGGCTCCGCTGCGGTGTGTGCGGCGATCGCCTGAACGATCGTGTCGGCGACATACTGCACGGCGTTATACTCGCTCTCCTGAATGTTCGTGCTGATTTTCTCGTAGCGATGGAGAATGTCGCGCGGGGCCAGATCCTTGATCAGACCGCCGTCTTTGGGAAGTGAATACTTGTTGTTCATGTTATTTGGCTAATTTGATATGATCGAAGAATTCCGGGCGGTGGAAGTTGGGCTTCTCCGTCCGTATGGGCCGCCACGACAGAAAGTGGGGGTGCGAGAGGTTGTCGCCGCATTTGAACAGGTTGGCGCGGATCTCCATTCCGCTCCACTGCCTGATGTCATGCAGGAACAGCGCCTGCGGCGGAATGGCCAGTACGGCGTGCCAGCGGTTGTCTCCCACGCGCTCCTCGAACGGAGTGCTCGGAAGCGATGTGTGGCGCTTGACGCTTGCGAGTACTTCGGCCGATGCCGGTACGGTCTTCTCGCCCTGGCGGTGCGCCCCCAGAAGCATGCGCCCGATGCACGAAGTCTCGAAGTTGTAGTAGGTCTTTTCGTCGGGCGCGATGAAGATCTCCACGCAGGAGTCGGTCCAAACACGTCCGTTGTCCTCCTCGACGCGTGCCGCGGTGTAGCGCTCCGCAACGTCGAAACGCACCATCAGGTAGTCGCCCGTATGGAACATGCGGAAGCGCACGTCGGGCGTATAGGGATATTCGTCTGCCCAGTTGCAGCAGGCGATCCTTTGCGGCTCGACCGAGTCGAAGGCCCGGTCCACGACCTCCCAGTCGTTGGGGCGTATGCCCGTGATTTTTGGAACTTCCAGCATGTCAAGGTCGGTATTTGTCCGCCGTCTGGGCGACGATGCGGCACATGTCGGAATACTGCTCCTCGATGCTCTGCAGCAGCCGGTACTGGGCGTGCGTGCGCACGAGGTTGTGTTCCGGATATTTTATCTTGTAGTATTTGTCGCCGTCGATGTAATCCATCAGAAAGCGCAGCACCTGTTCGTAGGTGATGTAGCGGGCCGCAAAGGAGAGGTGCTCCGTCTCGACGGGCAGCAGCTGTGCGGCACGCTGCGAAAGGTATCCTTCCGTGTAGGCGCGGAACATTTCGAGCGACATGCCGACGCGTGCAAGGTCGCGGTCGTCCTCGTCCCCCGTGTTGCAGTAGGAGCGTATGGCGTCTCCGAAGTCGTTGAGCGAGGTGGAGCGCATCACTGTATCGAGGTCGATGACGCAGAGTACGTTGCCCTGCCGATCGAAGAGAATGTTGTTGATTTTCGTGTCGTTGTGCGTTACGCGTGCGGGGATCGTGCCCTGCTCCACCAGACTCCAGAAATCGAGCATCTCCGTACGGCGCTCCTCGATCCAGCCGATCTCCCTGGCCAGCGAGGCCTTGCGGTGTGCGGCGTCCCGTTCCAGTGCCTCGTCCCACTGTACGAAGCGGTGGCGGATGTTGTGGAATCCGGGAATCGTCTCGGCCAGCGGTTCGTCGAAGTCCGCCAGCTGGGATTGAAAACGGCCGATCCCCTCGCCGCCCTTGCGGGCCAGTTCCGGTGAGTCGGCCTTGTTGTAGGAGATCGTGTTGTCGATGAAGATCGAAACGGCCCAATATTCGCCCTGTGGGTCGAGATGGCAGAGGGCTCCGTCCCTGGTCGGGATGACGGTCATCGCCTCCCGTTGCGGATCGCCGCCCTGGGCCGCCACACGCCGGCGTATGTGTTCGGTAACCTTGCGGATATTCTCCATCATGGCCGGAACGTCGGGGAATACCTCTTTGTTTTTGCGTTGGAGAATGTAATCGGGCGTGCCGGATCCGGTTCGGATGAGGAAGGTGTCGTTGATGAATCCTTCGCCCAGCGAATCGATCGATAGGATCGTCCCCTGCAGTGCGAATCGGGCGGCTATGGCCTGTAATTCGGGTTTCATGGTTTTGGCTTGCTTGTAAGCTCCATTTCGGAACTCCAAAGTTACGGGAAAAAACGCATAAATGCAACCTGCGGGACTGAAAAAGCCCGCCTTTTTCCGGAAAAGGCGGGCTTTGGGCCGTTGTGATCCCGAAGTGAGCGGATCAGCGTATGCAGCTGGTCAGGATCTTCATCGATCCGTCGGGTGTGAAATGCATCTGGGAGGTGGAGGCCGGTATGAGCACCGTCTCTCCCTGGTGTACGGCGACCGTCTCTCCGCTGTTGTCGCGGAGCGTGCCGGCTCCTTCGATGCAGATTGCCACGAGGAACGAATCCAGCGTCGAGAGGTCGAGTGTCCGTGCTTCGGTCAGGTCGAGCAGCGAGGTGGTGAAATAGGGGCATGACACCAGTTCCACTTCGTTGTTCGGGGCCGGGGTGTAGTGCGTGCGGTAGTCCGGAAGCACGGTGTAGTCGATGGCCTCCTTGGCCAGTTCGGTGTGCAGTTCCCGGGTGTTGCCGTTGGCGTCGCGCCGGTTGAAGTCATAGATGCGGTAGGTGATGTCCGAGGTCTGCTGGATCTCGGCGATGAAGGCTCCGGCGCCGATCGAATGCACGCGGCCGGCCGGGAGGAAAAAGACATCGCCCGGATGGATCGCGTAGTCGGTGAGCAGATCGGTGATCGTGTTGTCCTCGACGCTGGCGGCGTATTCTGCCGGTGTAACCTGCTTTGCGAATCCGGAACGCAGGTGGGCGCCTTCATCCGCTGCCACAACATACCACATTTCGGTTTTGCCCTTCGACTGATGACGTTCCCAAGCCAGTTTGTCGTTCGGGTGCACCTGGATCGAAAGGTCCTGCCGGGCGTCGATGAACTTGATGAGCAGCGGAAACTCCTCGCCGAAGCGCTCGAAGTTGGCCCTGCCCAGCAGGGCGGCTCCGTGGCGTGCGATCAGTTCGGGCAGTGTCGTGCCGGCTTCCGGTCCTTCGGCAACGACCGATTCGTTGCCCTTGACGCCCGAGAGCTCCCAGCTCTCTCCGACCTGTTTCTGGTCGGAGACGATCCGTTTGTAGGGGATGATCTTCTCGCCGCCCCAGAGCATCGATTTCAGAATGGGTTTGAATTTGTACATATTCTCGAATTTTACTTTTTGGTGCTTCGTTTCCGGCCGCATCGCCGATTCCCGGTTTCGGGGCGCATGCGTTATTTGCCGGCGTCGAGCTGGCTCAGGGCAAAGGCGTAGGCTCCGACCGAAATGGCCCGGCTGGCTCCCAGCTTGGAGATCATCACGCCGATGCGTTTCTGCGGGTCGTAGGCCACATAGCGGTCCGTGCCGTATACTTTCAGCGGGCGCTGCGAACCTTTGGCGAACTGGCGGAACTCCTCCTCGTCGTCCAGGTCGTATACCTGCATCTGTACGCGGTTGAGCTCTTCGCCCTTGAGGGTGTGCATTTTCGAGCGAAGTTCCCGCAGCAGACTGGGCATGATGTACTTGCGGGCTGCCGTGATGCCGCCGCCGATGACGATCAGACCGTCGATGAGCGTTACGGCCGTGGCCATGGCGTCGCCGGCGATCTCGCCCAGTTCGGCAAAGGCCTTCTTGGCCGCCTCGCGGTCTCCGGGGCGTGTGCCGTCGGCGATTTCGCAGATATCCTTCGGCTCGAACTTGTGGTTCACGTCGCCCGAGACTTCGCCGTAGACCCGCTTGATGGCCCGTACGGCTACGCCCTCCTCGACGATTACCTCGGGCATTTTCTTGTGGCGCAGGCAGAAGGTCTCCACGCAGGAGTTGTCGCCGCGGTTGAGGCGGTGATCGACGACGATGCCTACGCCGAATCCCGTGCCGAAGGTGTATCCGATCAGGTTGTTGTATTTTTTCGAGCTGCCCAGCTCTTCGAGCCGTGCGTTCACTTCGGGAAGCGCTCCGCCGAGTGCCTCGCCGTAGGCGAACAGGTCGCCGTCGTTGTTGATGAATACCGGAATGCCGAATTTCGCCTCGAGGAAGGGTCCGAGCGCCACGCCTTCGCGGAACGAAGGAAAGTTGGGCAGGTAACCTCCGATAATGCCGTTGGGGTAGTCGGCCGGTCCCGGAAAGGCGAAGCTGATCGCCACGGGTTTCTCTGCGAGTTTATCGATGATCTGCTGGAATCCTTCGACCATCGTGGCCAGGCATTTGTCCAGGTCTTCGGCGTGCGAGGGCAGGGTGATCGGATCGACGATGAATTTGTTGGCCTGCATGGCTCCGAATACCAGATTCGTACCTCCTGCATCGAGGGTGATGACCACCCGGTTGTCGTAACTGTACATAGTGTTTCAGGTTTGTTCGGGCAAGACGCGGCAAAGATTCCGACAGACTCCTTCCGACCCGCACTTGTCCCGCCTGTCTCTCGGATTCCCGCCGGAGAAGCGCCGGACGGAAGCTTCGGACCCGCTTTTGGCGCGGCGGAAACATCCCGGCCGATTGTCGCGGCTCTCGCGGTGTTTTTTACGTTTACAAAGGTATGGAAGATACTCCGTATCTGCAAATTTCCGGGGCGTTTTTCGGCGGCCGCATTCCCTTTCCGGACGGGCTGTCCGGAAAGAATCCCGTTTGCCGCGGGATGTCAGCAGCCTGCAGCCGGAACTTCCGGCATGGCAGCCTTCAACTTTTCGAGAAGAGAGCCGATGTGTAACTCGGTCTGCATCATCTCGCAGGCTTTCGCGGCGCCTTCCTCCGTCAGTGAGAAGAACATCTGCCGCTTGTCGTTGCAGCAGATCTCCCGGCGGATATATCCCTTGTTCTCTGCGGATGTGATGACTTTCGATCCCCGCGAATTCGAAAGTCCGATGTATTCGCTGATTGCTCCGGCGCTCTTCGCGCCGCCGTTTTTCAGACAGCAGAGCAGCATGGCTTCGTTGATGGTGAGGGCATGTGTCTCGGCAAAAGCCTTTTCGAATTGATACAGCGTCTTGTATATCTCCTTGACGAGGCAGATCGGTTCCATATTTTCGGGTCGGTTTTCTGCTGATGGGAATATTCCCGGCACAAATATAGGAATAATTCCCGGTATTTATATTTTTTAGTGGAAAACAATCGGCGCCAGGATGGGCGTTTCCGGGAGGCTGCAAGCCCTTGCGGGGCACCCGTCGTTCCGGAGCAGCCTCTTCTAATGCCTTTTAAAGGATGCGAATATTGCGCACGACCGAAAAGTTAGTAATTCAGCCAGGCCTTGAAAAGCGAGACCCGTTCCTCGCTGACGGTAATCTTCTCTTTGTGGGGCGGACGGACCGTTACCGAAACCTTTCCGTTGAAATAGGGTTCGATCCGCTCGATTGCCCCCACCGAGAGCAGAACCTGCCGATTGGCCCGAAAAAAAAGATCGGGATCCAACTGCTCCTCCAGACGGCTCAAGGGAAGGTCTACTATATGGTTCCGCCCCGCAAAAGTCATTGCCGTCGTCATCTTGTTTTCCGAATAAAAATAGGCGATCTCCTCCACCGGCAGGGTCAGAAACCGATCCGCCTTGGCAATCAGGAAACGGGTCCGGAAACGTTTCTCGCGTCGCTGCAGGGCATCAAGCAGTGTCTCCAGATAGTTGTCGGGCCGCAGGAACCGTTCTCGCAACGTTTCGTAGCGTGCGATTGCCTCCGCCAGACGCTCCTCATCGACGGGTTTGAGGATATAGTCGATACTGTTGACGCTGAATGCACGCACGGCATACTCATCATAAGCCGTGGTGAAGATGACGGCCGACGAGGGTCGGGCCTGAGAAAGGAGTTCGAACGAAGTGCCATCAGCAAGCTGGATGTCCAGAAACAACAGATCCGGGTGGCGGTTTGCGGTGAACCATTGCACGGCCTCTTCGACACTTCCGGGAAGTACCTCGATTTCCCATGTCGGGCGCAGGCGTGCGATGAGCGACCGTAACAGCCGTGCAGCCGGTATCTCGTCCTCGATTATGGCAACGCGCAGTTTATTCATGGCGCAAGGGAATTTTCACGGTGAAACGCTCTTCGGTATGCATAACTTCGATCGCATGCCCCAGCATGATCCGGCAACGGTTCGAGAGGTTTTGCAATCCGACACCTCCGGACTCCACACCACGTTTGGTACGGATCGGATTTGAGATTGTAAGCCATTCTTCCGAAGCTGCGATCGTAATCTCAAGCGGGTGCGACATCGTGATGGCGTTGTGCTTGATGACATTCTCGATAAGCAGTTGCAGCGTCAGCGGCGGCAGACGGTACTCCCGCATCTCGTCGGGGATTTCCATCCGGCAGCCGAGGCATTCGCCCAATCGCACCCGGTGCAGGTAAAGGTAGGCTTCGGCGAAGCGGAGCTCTTCATCGAGTGATACGAGCGGCAGCCGCTGTACACGCAATACATAGCGATAGACGTCCGAAAGTCTGCGGGTGAAGGAGACGGCACGCACCGGGTCGTATTCGATTTCGGCAATCAGCGTATTGAGGCTGTTGAAGAGAAAGTGCGGATTGAGTTGCTGTTGCAGGGCCGTATATCGGGCCGTATTGTTTTCGCGCTGCAATTCCGCCGTCCGTTGCCGAAGCCGGAGTGTTTGGGCCATGGCCCGGTTGGAGAGGAGCAGTCCCAGCACGGCCAATTCGACCAGCCAGACAACGACCAGCATCCGTACTCCGCCGTTCGGAAATGTGAAGGGACGCTGTGCCCCGGCGAGCAGTTTCCCTGTAACCAGAAATCCGTAGTCGACCACGAAAAACATCCCCAATACGCCCAGGTATGCGGCAGCTATCTTCCATCTGCGCCGTGCATGAAGCAGGTATTGGGCGTTGAGCCACGCGGAAATGCGGAGCGTGAGGAACCCGAGGGCATTGAACAGCACTGCCAGAAAAAGTGCTCCCCATGGGGCTTTCAATACCTGTTCCGTGGCGGGTGAAAGGTTCGTGTAGCCGGTCAGTAACAGCCACGCAAAGAGTCCCAGGCCGGAGAAAAGCACTCCGGAGAGCCAACGGTTCTTTCGGTCGGTATTCATCGTGTGTTGCGAGAATTCTGACAGACAAAGATACGAAACTTATCGCAAACGGTAGGCGTCCGTGGCTTTCAAGAGTTCGGCATGGTGTATTTTCGCAGCCGTTTTTGCCGCCACGAGGTTTTCCTGCGCCGTCTGGCGGTAGAGCTGGGCGTCGATCACCTCGGAGATCGAGATGGCACCCTCGGCATATTTCTCCGTGGCGCGGCGTTCATTTTCGTGTGCCTTCGCCAGCGACGAGGCGGCCAGTACTACCCGTTTCTGCGCTTCGTCGAGCGCCGTGCGTGCCGTGCGGATTTCCAGATCGAGCTGCGTTTCGACACGGTGCAGGTCATCGGCTGCCATGCCGATGCGATACTCCGCAGCACGGCGTTCGCGGTGGCGCTTGCCGCCCTGGAAGATCGGGACAGAGAGTTGCGCATAGAGCGTCCAGTTGGGCGACAGGTCGGGTCGAAAATCGTAGCCCGGCGCGAAATAACCTCCATTCGCTGCCAATTGCAACTGCGGTTTGTACTTTGCATCGTTGATGCGCAGACTGTTCATTTCCCGGTCGATGCGCTCCTGAGCCAACCGAATTTCAGGATGCAGCGCCGCACCGGAGATCTCCGAAGCACCGGACCCGATTTCGGGAAGGAACCCACTCACGGGAGTTTCGGCTTCGAGCGGTTCGCCGATCAGTGCATTGAGCGCCATGCGGCCCGTCTCGAAATCGCTCCGCACCTGCAACAGCCGATAGCGGGCTTCGTTGTGCCTGACCTCTACGGTCAGCAGTTCCTGCCGGTCGCACAGCCCTGCCTCTACACGTTCGCGGACGATCCGTTCCAAATCGGCTACGGCCCGGAGATACTCTTCGGCCACTGCCATCCGCTCGCGGCGGGCAACTACCGTCCAATACTGCACGTCGATCCGGTAACAAAGCTCCGAGCGTAGCAGCTGGTGTTGCGATTCGCTCATCCGTGTTTCGGATTCGGCCATGCGAATCGCACCCGAGATGCGACCGCCCGTATAGAGTGGCTGCGACAGCGTGGCCGAGACACCGTATCTCCAGTGCCGGCCCTCGAGGGTCAGCGGCCCGACAACCGGCAATTCGGTCGAATATTCCAGAGGGTTGCCCGTATATCGGAAATCTCCACCCGCCGAAAGGGTCGGGATCCGCTCGGCGCGTGCCGCACGTTCCAGCTCGGCGCAGGCTTCGATGCGTTTGGCTGCGGCCTTCAGATCATCGTCGTAGTCGAGCGCCATCCGGCGGTAGCGCACGAGCAGCGAATCCTCGGCGGGTCGGGCGATCACCGGGCCAACCGTGACGAGCAGAAGAAGGTTTAATAGAACAGGGGATAATTTCATGGTCAATGAATTTTCACACGATAAAACAGCGCGTAAAGGGCCGGGGTCACGAAGAGCGTAAGTCCCGTGGCGAAGGTCAGGCCGAAGATGATCGTTGCGGCCATACCGCCGAAGGCGATGTCGAACAGCAGCGGGATCATGCCTGCGATAGTCGTAACGGCTGCCATCAGTACGGGGCGGGTACGCGCTACCGTGGCCTCGACGATTGCCCTTTGGAGCGAAGCGCCCGATCGGTGCTGGACATTGATCTCGTCGATGAGTACGATGACGTTCTTGATGATCATGCCGAGCAGCCCCAGCCAGCCGGCAATGGGGAAAAAACCGAAATCGAAGCCGGTGAGAAGCATTCCGATCACAACGCCGATGAGAGACAACGGCAGTACGCAGAGAATGATGAGCGGTTCGCGGTAGTTGCGGAACAAGGCCACCAGGATTACGACCAGCACCAGGAAGGCCAGTGGAAAGTATTTCATCAACGCCTCCATCGCCTCGCTCTGATCCTTGAACTGCGAGTCCCAGAAGAACGTATAGCCTTCGGGCAGGCGGATCGCCTCCACTTCGCGGCGGATCTCGCCGTGAACTTCGGCCATCGTCGCGCCGGGCTGCACGCCGCACATGGCGGCCATCGAGAACTGGCGGTTGTAGGTGCGGATCTGGGGAAACTCCCACGCGGTTTCGATGCCGCGCGTGAGCTGCGAGAGGGGTACCGAACGGCTTCCGTTCCAGACGGAGAGCATCCCGAGGTCCGTCAGCTCCCCGACCGGCGTGCGGAGCAGTACCGGGACCCGGTCTTCCTCGTCGCGGTAGATTCCCACGGGAAGACCGTCTCCCGATGCACGCACCGATTCCATCATCCGGGCTTTCGTGATACCCATTGTCCCGGCTCGCACGGCATCGTAGTCCGGACGAATCATCATCGCCATGTTGCCCCATTCGTTACGGGCGTCTGCCACCTTTGGATTGCGGCGCATGATGGCCACGGCCTCGCCCACCAGCGAGTCGAGTATTGCCGGGTCCGGTCCCAGAAAACGGGCTTCGATCAGCGCCTCGGGCTGGGTGTTCAATTCGAAGCGGTTGACCTTGACCAGCGGCTCGGGAAAATGGCGGCGAATCGAGTCTTGCAGGAATGTAAGCAGTGACCGGGCCTCTTTTGAGGAACGGCATTTGACCAGCAGCTGCGCGAAATTGGGTTGCGGGCCGAATGAGGCGTTCGAGAGGTAATAGCGTGGCGGGGTGCGCCCGACGAAGGCCGATACCTGTTCCACATCCGGAAAGCAGCCGATCCAGTCGGCTACAGCCGACGCTTCGGAGTCGGTGCGCTCGATGCGCGTTCCCTCCGGCATCCATATGTCCACCGTGAAGTAGGGTTTGTCAAGCGATGGCGTGAAGACTTTCGGAATGAAGCGGAATCCCCAGGCCGAGAGCCCCAACAGGAGCACAAGTGCCCCGATAACGACATATTTGCGGCGGATGACGGTCCGGAGCGAATTTCGAAAAAGATCATAAAGCTGTCCGGCGTAGGGATCGGCCGGAAGTTCGCCAAGGCGCGGGCGCGGCACGAACTCCTGGATGAAGAAGGGTGTCTGGGTCAGGGCGAACACCCAACTGAACATCAGCGACACGCCGATCACGACGACCAGCGACGAGAGCAGCTCTCCGGTGATGTGTGGCGAGTAGTAGATCGGCAGAAAGGTCAGGATGGCAATCAGCGTTGCGGCCAAAAGCGGCACAGCCGACGAAGAGCAGGCTCTGAGAATGGCCGCCCGTTTGCGCATACCGCGCTGCATGTTGATCAGTGCCGAATCGGAGACAACGATGGCGTTGTCGACCAGCATCCCCATGGCAATGATGATCGCGGCGAGTGACATGCGTTGCAGGGCGATCCCCTCGACTTGCATGACCATCAGCGTGGCGAAGATCGAAAAGATCAGTCCGCTGCCGATCAGCAGCCCGTTGCGCAGCCCGATGAAGAAGAGCAGGATGGATACGACAGTCAGCACGGAGATTACGAGGTTCCAGACAAAACCGCGGTTGGCTACCTCGGATTCGTAGCCCTGATCATAGATCGGATGCAGGTCGTAACCTTCGGGCAGATGCGCGGCAAAGACCTCGATTCGCTCGGCTACGGTCCGGGCCATCTCCACGACATTGCCCGACGAAACCGTGGCGACGGCCACGCCCAACGCCGGGCGTCCGTCGATACGCATAAGATTCGAGGCGGGACGTGCGTATGATTCTTCCACGCGAGCGATGTCTCCGAGCCTGAAGTGTTCGCCCGAGGGCGAGGTGATCGTCATTTGCCGGATATCGTCCAGCGTGCGGAACGTACCGGTCGATTCGATCCGCAGACGGCTTTCTCCCGTCTCCAACGCTCCCGCATCGACCACGCGGTTCTGCTCGGCAAAGGCCCGGGCGATGTCGCCGGTTGTCAGACCGCTCTGTGCCATGACGGCCGGAGCGACCGTTACCTCGACCGTCGGGCTTTGCAATCCCCAAATTTCCACACGAGCCACGTCCCGCACCGTCAGCAGTTCGTCTTTGAGCCGCTTGGCTTCGTCATCCAGTTCGCGCCAGGTATGGCCGTCGCCCGTCAGTCCGTAGAAAACCCCGAGCACATCGCCGAAATCGTCGTTGACAACCGACGGCCCCGCCCCTTCGGGCAGGCGTCCTTGCACGTCGGAGACCTTCCGCCGCAGCTTGTCCCACAACTGCTGCATCTCGTCGGCCCGCACCTCCTTCTTGACATAGACCGTGATCTTCGACATCCCGACCCGGTTTTCGCTTTTTAGGTAATAGAGTTCGTCGAGCGACTGGATCGACTCCTCCAGCAGGTCCGTTACCTCGTTGCGCACCTCTTCGGACGATGCGCCGGGATAGGGCGTCATGACCAGTGCCTGTTTGATCGTGAAGGGGGCATCCTCGAGCTTGCCCATGTGGGTGTAGGAGTAGAGCCCGCCGAAAAGCACCAGTATGAGCAGCAGCCATGTTACCGCTTTGTTCCTAAGAAAATATTTAACCAGTGTATTCATACTCAGGACAGAGTTTTGAGCCGTTGGTCGAGATAGGCGCGTCCTTTGATCGTACAAAGCCCGCGGGTAAAGACGACGAGGATATCGGGCGAGAAGGAATAACCGCGAAGAAGCGGACGGACATCATCGCTGCAGAAGAGCCGGATCAGTAAATCGGATACTACGGTACAGACCGTCTGCTGCGAAACCGTGCGGCAGAGATAACCTGTATTGACATCGAGTTCGGCCTGTGCTCCGCACGCCTCCGCATAGTCGAAGAGCCGCGCCAGGAGGAACCGATGGACCGGGGCGCTGCATTGGCGGAGTTCACGGCAGCAGCGCATGATCCGCGGCAGATCGAGTGTCCGAATCGCGGCTCGAAGCATACAAAGGTCATCGATCAGATTGCCGCCGGTCCGGACGAGAAGCCGTTTGCGGTGCAGCCACTCCTCCAGGCACGTTTCGAGCAGTTCGTCCTTGCTGGAGAAATGCAGGTAGATCGTACGCTTGGAGATCTGCAAATCGGCGGCGACCCGATCCATTGTGAATTTCCGAAATCCGAATGCTGCGAGTACTTTCAGCGAGCAGTCGATAATACGCCCTTTCATGGCCTCTGCAGTTCGATGGTCCGTACTTTGTCCGTATTGCGGCATTCGACAATTTGTCCGTCGTTCAGAAACCGAAGCCCGCTTACGGCGACGGTCTCACCGGATGTCAGCCCCGCGTTCACCGCAATCCGGTCTCCGGGAAGAAGCTCTCCGGCAGAAATCTGGCGCTGTGCGACACGCCCCGAGACTGGATCCACTGTCCAAACATGGTCGGCCGAGGCGGGGGTATGGCAGAGCGCTTTGCGGGGAATGGCCACCGCAGGACGGGACTCTCCGGGCAGATCGAACTGAACGCGCCCCGAAACACCTGCGGGAAACGCACCTTCGGGATTCGGCAGCAGGGCCGTCAGCAGATAGGATAGATTGTTCGGTGTGGTACTCCGCGCACACTCGACCACCTGGGCCCGGAAGATCTCGCCGGGAAGGTGGTCGAACTCGATGGCCACTTCGTCGAGGTCCCGAGCCCGCATGGCGATCTCCTGCGTAACGTAGATCTCGATGCGCAACGAGGAGATGTCCGCAAGGGTTACCACCGGCTGCGAGGCTTTCACGTCCTGATAGCGCTCGATGAAAACCTCGCCGACATAACCGTCGAACGGCGCGCGGAGTTGGGTGTCGTTCAATGCATTCAGGGCGGCATCTCGGGCTGTTTCGGCCGCAATGCAGGTGGCTCGGGCCACTTCATAACTGCTGACCGGGAGGTTATCCTTTTCATAGAGGGCCGCAACGCGATCGTAATCGGCCCGGGCCTGACGCCAGGCGGCGTCGGTTTGTTCGTAACGGAGCCGGAAATCGCGCGGATCAATTCCGGCAATGAGTTCACCGGCACGATAGCGGTTCCCGGCGTAGACCTCGAACCGGTCGACAGGTCCCGAGACACGGAACGAAAGGATCGAGGTACGCAGCGGCTTGGCTATGAAGGGAAATTCACGGCAGGCCGAAACCTCGACGGTCGTGGCACATGCCGTTTCAACGCACAACGGAACGCATTTGGACTTCGGAGAACTGTCGGAGCAGGACGCGGTCAGCCACACAAGCGGCAGGATAAGTATTCTGGCATTCATCGGAAGGATGTTTGTTTCCGATGGCAAAAGTAACCCGAGATACGGATCCCGTACCGAATGATTTACCCAAACCCCGAAACCGAAATCTCAACCCCGTTTCCAGGACACTGAGACGGCTGCGGTCTGTTCATATTCCAACCTTTTCCTGTCGATAGCCCCCCCCCGGACTTGACGGAGTCGGATGCGAAACCGTCGCTGTGGAACGTTCCGGACAGTCATCGGCAAGTCGGCTTTTTGCGAGCAGGCGGAAAAGGCGGCGTTAGTTATTGAGGCGTTTCCGCATTACAAAATTGGTCAGTTCCAATCGGTTCGCCCGGCGTTTCTGGACCTTCATCATTTCATAACCTCTTTTCGCGAAGAAAGGACGGGCCGTCAGGCTCACCTCGGAGGTGATTTCCGCGACTCCGTATTCCCGGGCTTTCTTTTCCACGGCCGTAAGCAGCAGACTCCCGACTCCGGCCCGCTGATAATCCTTGTGCACGAAGAGCGAATGCAGATAGCCTTCGGCATTCATCGACGAGAAGCCGATGATTTCGTCCCGTTCATTCAATGCCGCGACATGGTCATTGCGAGCCAAAAGATCTTTCATATGCTCCGCACTCTCTCCGCACGAAGCCCAGTCTTCCACCTCTTCACGGGTGTAGTCCCGCGCATTTACATGAAGAACAGTCTCCCGAAACAAGGTTTGCAGGACAGGAATATCCTCCGTCGAGAGCTTCCGCAGCCTATATTGAGGGTGCAAAGGCGGGGTCTTCGGGCAAGAATTTCTGACGACAATAGGGCGGTGATGACTTTCGGATCCCTTTCTCATACGCGCATCGGGTTATTGTCCTACAAAGATAGGATTTTCATCCCAGTTGGCGTACGCGGCGTCCGACAAAATTTCATTACCGAATAGAGCCAAATCGTGACCTATTTTCGGTCCGAGCAAAAAAGGTCACGATTAAGGCGTGAACTACTTGCTGCCTTTTGCGTCAACAGGAGTGAGAGAATACAAGAAAAAGCCTTGTATATCGCTGATATACAAGGCTTTTTGCTTTCTGTCGGGGTTTCTTTCTGACCCCCTCAGGAGCGGAAAACGGGACTCGGACCCGCGACCTCAACCTTGGCAAGGTTGCGCTCTACCAACTGAGCTATTTCCGCGTTGTCTCCGGAACTTGCGTTTCGGGACTGCAAATATAAACGGAATATTTTATTCTGCAAAATTTTCCCGAAAAAATATTGTGCAGCCCGGCCGAATCCGGACAATGGGCCGTTATCGGGATCATCCGACAGCAGTGCAGCGAAGGCCGGAAATCGTCCGCTTGCTGTATGATAAAGACAAAAAGCCCCCGACAAACCTGTCGGGGGCTTTTTGTGCTGTTTGCCGGCGCGATTAGCGAACCTTGAATCCTTCGTCGGCGCGAACCGGAATCGGAAGGCTTGCGTAGTAGCCGCTTTCGAGTTTGTCGCGGACAGACTTGAAGGCCTCGAGCGTATAGTTCACGTCTTCGAGCGTATGGGCTGCGGTCGGAATTACGCGGAGGATGATCTCGCCCTTCGGAATCACCGGGTAAACGACGATCGAGCAGAATACGCCGTGGTTCTCGCGCAGATCGACGATCAGGTTCGTGGCCTCCGGAATACCGCCCTTCATGAATACGGGGGTTACGGGCGAATTCGTTACACCGATGTTGAAGCCGTTCTCCTTCAGACCGCTCTGCAGGGCGCGGACGATCTCCCAGAGTTTCTGCTGGTACTCGGGGTGGTTGCGGATCAGCTCCAGACGCTTCAGGGCGCCGATAACCATCGGCATGGGCAGCGACTTGGCATAGAGCTGCGAACGCATGTTGTAACGCAGCAGGTTGATCAGCCAGCGGGGACCGCTCACGAAGGCGCCGATGCCGGCCATCGACTTGGCGAAGGTGTTGAACAGCACGTCCACGCCGTCCACGACTCCGAAGTGCGAAGCCGTACCGCGGCCGCCTTCACCCATCGTTCCGAAGCCGTGCGCGTCGTCCACAAGCAGACGGAACTGGAAGTCCTTCTTCATGGCGACGATCTCGTCGAGCTTGCCCAGGTCGCCCTTCATGCCGAAGACGCCTTCGGTGATGACGAGTACACCGCCGTTCTGCTCCTCGGCCAGATCGGTGGCATGCTTGAGCTGCAGGCGCAGCGATTCCATGTCGTTGTGGCCGTATACGAAACGCTTGCCCTTGTGCAGACGCAGACCGTCGATGATGCAGGCGTGGGCCTCGGCATCATAGACCACCACGTCGCGCGGGGTCAGCAGGCAATCGATAATCGAGAGCATGCCCTGATAGCCGAAGTTAAGCAGGAAGGCATCCTCCTTGCCGACGAATTCGGCCAGCTCGCGCTCGAGCTGTTCATGGTATTTGGTCTGTCCGCTCATCATGCGGGCTCCCATCGGAGCTGCCATGCCGAACTGTGCGGCACCTTCGGCGTCGGCCTTGCGCACCTCGGGGTGGTTGGCGAGTCCCAGGTAGTTGTTCAGGCTCCAGTTGAGCATCATCTTACCCCGGAACTTCATGTGGGGACCGATCTCGCCCTCCAGTTTCGGGAAGGCGAAGTAGCCGTGAGCATACGACATGTACTGACCGATGGGTCCGCCGGCATTCTTTTCGAGGCGTGCAAAAATATCAACCATATGTATTTGAATTTTATGTATTTAAGCTCCAAAATTGTTCTTTTCGGGCACCCGGAGGCGTCGATATTCCGATTTCGGCACCCAAAAATAGCCGTTTTTTCCACCACGGGGATGCGTATTTATACTTATTTTATCCGGGATTTCGGTTCTTCGGATATCGGGAATCTTACGTCGTCCTGCGACGCTTTCGGTCTATGGCATCGACAATTACAGCCACGGCACCGTCGCCCGTAACGTTTGTCGCCGTGCCGAAACTGTCCATGGCTATATAGGTGGCGATCATCAGGCCGCAGAGTGTTTCGTCGAAGCCGAGCATCGACTCGAGCAGTCCGAGGGCGGCCATGATCGCCCCGCCCGGGACACCCGGAGCCGCCACCATCGTAATGGCAAGCAGAAGGATGAATCCGGCGAAGGTTCCCGCCGAGAGGTCGAGTCCCGCGACCATCGAGACGGCCAGGGCGCAGGCCGTGATCTTCATCATCGAGCCCGATAGGTGGATTGTGGCGCAGAGCGGGATGACGAACGAGGCCAGTTCGGGGCGTACGCCGAGCTTCAGCGTCTGGGCCAGCGTTACGGGGATCGTCGCTGCCGAGGATTGCGTGCCGAGAGCCGTAACGTAAGCCGTGAGCATCGTACGGAGCATGTGCAGCGGGTTTTTACGGGCAGCCAACCCTGCCACGGTGAACTGGATGAGCAGCAGGATGACCGTCATGACGAAGATCACCGCGATGAGTTTGACGAAGATGCCGAGCACGCCGGCAACCTGCCCCGATCGGGTCATCGAGAGAAAGATGCCGAAGATGTAAAAGGGCAGCAGGGGAATGATGACGCGTGTGATTGTCAGGTCGATGATCCCCTTGAAATCGTCCATCGCGGCCTTGAGCGTCCGCGAGTGGATGTAGGCCATGCCCAGTCCGAGGATGAAGGCCAGTACGAGCGCCGACATGACCCCCATGACGGGCGGCATCTCGATGGTGAAGTAGGGGGACAGTGCGGCCTGCTCCTCGGGAAGAACAACTTCGGAGCCTTCGAGCAGCGAAGGGAAGATCGCGCGGCTCGCGAAGTAGGTTCCGAATCCGGAGACGAGCGTGAAGGCATAGGCCAGGGCGGCGGTCAGTGCGAGCAGCCGTCCGGCGCTGCGGCCCAGGTCGGCGATGCCGGGAGCCACCAGCCCGAAGATCAGCAGTGGGATGACGAAGCCCAGGAACTGCCCGAACAGGACGTTGAACGTCAGCGCCGCGCGGGTCGCCCAGTCGGGAAAGAAGAGGCCGCAGAGAATACCCAGGGCGATGGCCAGGATGACCCGGGGCAGGAGTCCGAATCTTCGCTTCATGCGTATGATTTTTGGTAAATATAGCAAAACTATTTCATATCTTTGCCACATGACAGCACTCTATCACGATATCATCTTCGGCCCGGTGCACTCGCGGCGGCTGGGCCTTTCGCTGGGCGTCAATCTGCTGCCCACCGAGTCGAAACTCTGCTCGTTCGACTGCATCTATTGCGAATGCGGCTGGAATGCCGAACATCCCGGAGCGCGGCGCTTCAATGACCGCGGGGATGTGCGGCGGCTGCTCGATGAAACGTTGCGGCGCATGGTCGCCGACGGCACGCCGCCCGACGTGATCACCTTCGCCGGAAACGGCGAGCCGACGCTGCACCCCGAATTCGGAGACGTCATCGACGACACGCTCCGCCTGCGCGATACGCTGTGCCCGGCAGCCCGTGTCTCCGTGCTGTCGAACGCCACACAGCTCCATCGCGAGGAGGTGCGCGCGGCATTGCTGCGCGTGGACAACAACATCCTCAAGCTCGATTCGGCCTTCGACGAGACCGTGCGGCGGATGAACCACCCGCAGAGTGCCTCCTATTCGGTCCGCGGGGTTGTCGAGCAGATGAAGCGTTTCGAGGGTCGGATGATCCTGCAGACGATGTTCCTGCGCGGCACATGCGACGGCGCACCGATTGACAACACCACCGAACGGGAAGTTGCGGCATGGCTCGGGCTCGTAGCCGAGATCCGGCCCCGGCAGGTAATGGCCTATTCGCTCGACCGCGACACGCCGTGCCGGACCCTTGAGAAGGTCCCCCGCGAGGAGTTGCAGGCGATTGCCGCGCGGGTCGAGGCGCTGGGCATACCCTGTTCGGTCGCATAGTTTTTGCAGCCGAGGAGAAAAACGCTTCCGATCATGCAGATTCTGATTTCGTGCGCCAAGACCATGTCCATGGCGGATGCCGGTGTCGTGCCGGCCGTTTCTCGGCCTCTTTTCGCAGATGTGGCGGACCGGATCGCCGCGCAGCTGGCGGCCCTTTCCGCCGAGGAGCTCGGGCGCATGCTGCGCATAAATGCGCGCCTGGCTGCCGAAAACCGCCGTCGTTATCTCGATTTTCATGACGCCCCGCAGCAGGCTGCCCTCGCCGCCTATACGGGCATTGTATTCAAAAGGATCGCTCCGCAGACCTTCTCGGAGGCGGATTTTGTCTGGGCACAGGAGCATCTGAACATCACTTCGTTTCTCTACGGGCTGCTCCGTCCGCTCGATGCGATCCGTCCCTACCGTCTCGAAGGCGATGCGGTCCTTCCCGTTGCGGACGAGCGGACGCTTTTCGAATTCTGGCAGGAGCGGCTGACCGAAGTGCTGCTCGAGCGCATCCGGCGCGATGACGGCGTGTTGGTCAATCTGGCCAGCGGCGAGATGAAGCGCCTTTTCGACTGGCCGCGCGTGGTGCGCGAGGTGCGGGTCATCACCCCCGAGTTCCGCATCCGGGAGGGGGATAGACTCAAAACCGTCGTCGTATATGCCAAGATGCGCCGCGGGGAGATGACGCGCTGGATTCTCCGGGAGCGCATCGCGGACCCCGAGGCGTTGCACACCTTCGATTGGGAGGGTTTCCGGTTCGATCCTGAAAACAGCCGCGGCGACCGGCTTCACTTCGTGATGCAATAGCCCGAACGTCAGTCCGTATTCCTGTCCTGGGAAACGTACAGAAGTCGTGTCGTGTCATAGCCGCGGGCTGCGGCCTGGCGGAGAATCTCCTCCAGTTCCGTGTCCGGCAGGGTTGGGGTGCGGGAAAGAATCCACAGATATTTTGGGGAATTGCTCCCCACCAGGGCCCAGCGGTAGGCCGGATCCAACGCCAGAACGTTGTAATCTGCATAGAAGATCCAAAAGAAGGAGACGCGCAACTGTCCGGGGTATTTCCCCGGGTGGGCCTTGCCGATGGCCTCGCGGTATTTTCCCTCGGCATCCACGCCGCTGTTCACCACGCGGATATGTCCCGGAGCCTCGAGTATGTATTCGGCCCGCACCTGTTGCATGCCGCGCTCGAAACGGTGGTTGTACCGGGCTATCTCATACCAGTTCCCCAAATAGCGGTCAAGGTCGAATACGGCCACGGGAGTCGTGTCGATCCGTTTGGCGCGGCCTCTTCCGCAGGCGACGCTCGCTACGGCCAAAGCCGTGAACAGGCAGAGTGTGATGTATTTCATGGCAAGGCGTTTTTGGAGGAATCCCTGCATTTACCGTGCCGTTCCGGGTCGGGACGGTTTTATCGCAACTCGAGAATCCTCCGGAGAATGGCCTCCTCGTCGTATCCGCAGAGGGCCTGCAACTGCAGCGGGGTGCCGTGTTCGACCCAGGCGTCGCCGATGCCCAGCATTTGGACTTGCGTATCGTAGCCGCGCGTATTGAAGAATGCGGCAACGGCTTCGCCCACTCCGCCGCGCAGGCAGCCGTCTTCGACGGTAATGACCCTCCGGAAACGACGGCCCACCTCGTCGAGCAGCTCTTCGTCGAGCGGTTTCACATAGCGCAGGTCGTAATGAGCGACGCTTACGCCGGTTTCTGCGGCACGTTCCGCGGCCCGCGCGGCGGCTCCCGCCGTCGTTCCGATGGTGATCAAGGCCAGATGTTCGCCGTCGCGCAGTCGCTCGCCGCGGCCTGCGGGCAGGGCCTCGAAAGGTTCGCCGTGCCAGACAACGCCTTCGCCGCAGCCGCGCGGGTAGCGGATCATGAAGGGATGTCCGGCATGCAGCGCCGTGTACATCAGGTTGCGCAGTTCGCGTTCGTTGCGCGGGGCCGCGATCGTCAGACCCGGCACGGCCCCGAAGGCGGCCATGTCGAAGACCCCGTGGTGCGTAACGCCGTCCTCGCCCACCAGTCCGCCCCGGTCGAGGCACATGACGACCGGAAGATCCTGTATCGCCACGTCATGGATCACGTTGTCGTAGGCCCGCTGCATGAAGGTCGAATAGATGTTGCAGAAGGGGACCATGCCGGCGGCGGCCAGACCGGCCGAGAAGGTTACGGCATGCCCCTCGGCAATGCCCACGTCGAAGCAGCGGTCGGGCATTTCGCGCATGAGGATGTTCATCGAACAGCCCGAAGGCATGGCGGGCGTAACGCCCACGACGCGGGCATCCTGCCGGGCGAGTTCCAGCAGCGTCTCGCCGAAAACATCCTGGTAGCGGGCCGTTCCGTTTCTCGAGGTGATGCGCTCTCCCGTATCGGGATTGAAACATCCCGGGGCATGCCATACCGACTGGTCGTTTTCGGCCGGGCGGTATCCCTTGCCCTTGACGGTCATGACATGCAGCAGCTTGGGCCCTTCGATATCGTGCAGGGCGCGGAGCGTGCGGACCAGTTCCTTGAGGTTGTGGCCGTCCACGGGTCCGAAATAGCGGAAGTTGAGGCTTTCGAAAAAATTACTTTTGTTCAGCAGTCCCTGTTTTACGGCGTTCCCGGCCTTCTGACACAGCCGCAGCAGGCGCGGCGTATGGGACAGGATACCCCATAACCGTTGCTTGAAGCGATTGTAGTGTACCGAGGTGGAGATCTTCAGCAGGTAGTTCTTCAGGGCGCCCGTGGCCTGGTCGATGGCCATCTGGTTGTCGTTGAGGATCACCAGCAGATTGGTCTGCTTGCTGGCTCCGGCGTTGTTGAGACCCTCGAATGCCAGGCCGCCGGTCATCGAACCGTCGCCGATCACGGCCACGACCTGCCGTTTCTCGCCGCGCAGCTCGGCCGCCTTGGCCATGCCGAAGGCTGCGGAGATCGATACCGACGCATGACCGCCGCCGAAGGCGTCATAGGCACTCTCGGACATCTTCGGGAAGCCGCTGATGCCGCCCAGCTGCCGCTTGGTCCGGAAAGCCTCGCGGCGCCCGGTGATGATTTTGTGGGCGTAGGTCTGATGCCCGACGTCCCAGACGATCTTGTCCTCGGGCGCATCGAAGACGTAGTGCAGCGCGGTGGCCAGTTCGACGGCCCCGAGACTCGAGGCAAGGTGCCCGGGATGCACCGAGCATTCGTCGATGATATACTTCCGCAATTCGTCGCAGTAACGTCGCAGTTCCTCCGGAGTGAGCTTTTTCAGGTCGCTCGGAGCGTTTATCGTATGGAGTAATTTAAAATCTTCGGGCATTTTCGGTGTTTCGCTGACGAAAGTGGTAGACAAAGATAATGTATCCGGGGCGCAATACCAAATTTTATTCCGGCATGGTGGATTCGCGGGTCCGTTTTCACAAAGAAGCGCTCCGGATGCGGATTATTCCGAAAAATTTTTCTATCTTCGCGATACGATAAATTTACGAAGCATGAAATACAAGCGCATACTCTTGAAATTGAGCGGCGAGTCGCTGCAGGGCAAGGCAAGCTACGGCCTTTCGCCCGAGGTGCTGCAATCCTATGCCGGGCAGATCCGCGATGCGGCGGCTTCGGGCGTGCAGATCGGCATCGTGATCGGCGGTGGCAACATCTTTCGCGGACTCACCGGGGCCAAGCGGGGTTTCGACCGCGTGAAGGGCGACCAGATGGGCATGCTGGCCACGATCATCAACTCGCTGGCGCTTCAGTCTGCCCTCGAGGACAACGGCGTGAAGTGCAAGGTGCTCACCTCGATCCGTATGGAGCCCATCGGCGAATACTACTCGAAGGCCCGGGCCATCGAATACCTCGAGGCGGGATACGTCGTGATTATCGGCGGCGGAACTTCGAATCCCTACTTCACGACCGACTCGGCGGCGGCGTTGCGCGGCATCGAGATCGAGGCTGACGTGCTGCTGAAGGGTACGCGCGTGGACGGCGTCTATACGGCCGATCCCGAGAAGGATCCCACGGCCGTGAAGTTCGACGAGATCTCCTTCGAGGAGGTGCTCGACCGGCGGCTCAAGGTCATGGACCTGACGGCTTTTACGCTCTGCCGCGAAAACCGCCTCGAAATCCTTGTCTTCGACATGGATACGGAGGGCAACCTCGGCAAGGTCCTTGCCGGCGAAGGAATCGGAACCCGTGTAAAACTGTAGGATATGGCTGTGAGAAAGAGCAACAAGTCATTGTGGGTGCTGCTGGCGCTGATCGCGATCATCCTTGCGGTCATCCTGCTGCTTCCCGGATGCGGCAACCGCGCGGCGAAGGTGGCCGGCGAGGTGCAGGCCGCCACGCTGGTCGAGGCGGGCGATGTAGCCCCCGACTTTGTCGTCGGCATGTTCGACGGTTCGCAGGTCCGGCTTTCGGATCTGCGCGGCAAGGTCGTGCTGCTGAATTTCTGGGCGACCTGGTGTCCGCCCTGCCGGGCCGAAATGGCCCGTGTCGGCACGGATGTCATCGAGCGGTTCGCAGGCCGCGATTTCGTCTTCCTGCCCCTTTCGCGGGGCGAGGCGCGGAGCGACGTGGCGGCCTTCCGCGAGAAGAACGGATACGATTTCCCGATGGGCCTCGACTCGACCGAGACGGTCTACGGACTCTATGCTTCGAACTACATCCCCCGCAACTTCCTGATCGACCGCGAGGGAAAGGTCGTGGCAACGTCGGTGGGGTATGATGCCGCAGAGTTCGACGAACTGATCCGCACCATCGAAAAAACACTCGAAAATCAATAACGCAGAGATTACTATGGATACCAAGACAATTCTCAACGACGCCACCCAGCGCATGCAGAAGGCCATCGATCACCTCGAGGAGGAGCTGCTCAACATCCGGGCCGGCAAGGCGTCGCCCAACGTGCTGAACGGCGTAATGGTCGATTATTTCGGTTCGCAGGTTCCCGTTTCGGGTGCCGCCAGCGTTACCGTTCCCGATGCCAAGACCATACTGATTCAGCCGTGGGACAAAAACATGTTGCGGCCGATCGAAAAGGCGATCATCGACTCGAACATCGGACTGACGCCCTCGAACAACGGAGAGACGATCCGGCTGTCGATCCCGCCTCTCACGGAGGAGCGCCGCAAAAGTCTGGTGAAACAGGTGCGCGGTGAGGGCGAAACGGCCCGCATCAGCCTGCGCAATGCACGCCGGGATGCCGTCGAAGCCTTCAAGAAAGCCATGAAGGAGGGAATGCCCGAGGACGAGTCGAAAGATGGAGAGACGCAGTCGCAGAAACTGCTCGAGAAGTTCTCGAAGCTCCTGGACGAGGCTTTGGCCAAGAAAGAGAAGGAGATCATGACGGTGTAGGCGGACCGTCCGCAGGGAGAAAAAATCCGGACCCGATATTTGTCGGGCCGGATTTTTTCATATATTTGCCCGTTCCAACTCCGTTCGAGGCAATGAAGAAACTGTTGTTCAGGACCCTGCTGTTGCTCCTTCTGCTCCCGGCTCTCCGGATGCCGGCGGCCGCGGCCCAGGGCTATGTGAAGCTCAATGCGCTGTATGCGCTGGCCGGTGTGGTGAATCCGGCGGTGGAGTTTGCCATCTCTCCCAAATCGACCCTGCAGACCGATATCGTCGTTTCGCCGTGGAAGTCGATCGGCGACAAACATATGCTTTTCGCCATCTTCATGGGAGAATACCGCCGCTATTTCAAGGCCCATAACGAGGGATGGTACCTGGGAGCAAACCTGGGTATGATGGCCTTCGATATGTCGAAACCCTATATTGAGAACTGGGCGCTGAAATTCGAACAGCGTTATAGCAAGGGTTACGGCATGATGATCGGTCTCTGCGTGGGATGGGAACGCCGTTTCGGCGAGCGGTGGCTTGTGGATGCCTTTCTGGGATGGGCCTTCATGGACAGCCATTACAACGGGTACAGCCTTGCGGGTGAGATCGACATGCATCCCCATCGACCCGTGGAGCCGAAGTATCCCGATCCTTTCAACGGCTCCTCCGAGTGGTATCCCAACAAGATCGGCGTTTCGATCGGATACCGGATTTTCAGTCCGAAAAAATAGAATCCCGCGCCAGGTCGTTCCCGGAGGGATTTGCAGCGAGGCCCCGGATTCTTCAGGATTCTGGGGCCTCTGTTTTCGCTCATTCCGGTCGGCAGCGGGTGTCGAGCCATGCGGCGATTGCCTCGAGCACTTCGGGGGCGATCGTCGTTTCGATGCGTTCGTATTCGGCCACGTCGCCTGTCGCGCAGGGTTGGAAAAGGTGGTTCAACCCCTCGAAGGACTTTACGGTCAACGCCGGCGATTTTCCGAGCAGGCGGCGGATCGTGCCGAGGTTCTCTTCGGCATCGACCTGCCGGTCGAGCGTGCCGTTGATTGCCAATACGGGACGTTCTCCGGCTGCGGCAATCGCTTCGGCTGGATCGTAGGTCAGGAAATGGTAGATCCATGCATTGGCAGCGGCGCTGTCGAGCAACTGCAGCAGGTTTCCCCGCATGGCCGGCGGCAGCGAGGCCGCGGGTTCCCGGGCCGCAAGGCGCATCTTCAGTTCGGCGCTTTCGGCTTTCAGCTCTTCGCGCGTATGATTGCGTATCTCCGCGTAGACCGCTTCGAGCAACGTGCAGCAATCCTCCGTAAGTGCCATGTCGAGTCCCTGCAGCTCCATCAGCCGCCGGTTCTGCCCGAGACTTGCCCGGTCGCCGCGCACGGCCAGTCCGGCCATCGAGACGATGAAATCGACGCGGGGCTCCCGGGCAGCCGCTACGAAGGCGATCGTGCCGCCCTCGCTGTGGCCGAGGATTCCGATCGGACATGCCGTTGTGTCGCGCAGCGCGGCAAGACAGTCGAAGGCGCCCAGGGCGTCGAGCGTGAAGTCGTCGGTCGTGGCATTGTCGAGCAGACGGTGTTGCTCCGATTCCGGAGCGCCGAACCCCCGGTCATCGTAGCGCAGTACGGCATAGCCGCGGCGGGTCAGGCGGTCGGCAATCACCAGGAAGGGCTTGTGCCCGAAGAGCTCCTCGTCGCGGTTCTGGAGGCCGCTGCCGGTAACCAGTACCACGGCGGCACGGGGCATCCCTTCTGCGGGCAGGGTCAGCGTGCCGTGCAGTTCGACGCCGTCGGCACGGCTCGGAAATGACACCTCGCGGCATATATAAGGGAAGGGCGGCTGCGGCTCCTGACTTCGGACGGCAGCCGGACGGCATTTGAGCAGCAGCGGAAACTCCTGCCCGTTCTGTTGGAAGATGCCCATGACCATTCCTCCGGGCATCAGCGCCCCGCGGTAGCGGGCGCGCAGCGCTCCGAAAGCGATCTTCAGCTCCGGATTGTGGAAATCCACCGTATCGGCCTGCAGGCCGCGCAGCCCCTGATCGGGACTTTCGAGCGTGGCGGCATAACCTTCGGGGGCTTCCGTGATGCGGATCGTGAGCGGAAGGCTGCTCCCGGCAAAGGAGAGCGTGCCGTCCCAGATGCCGGCGGGGCTTTGCGCCCGAAGAGCGGCGGGCAGCAGGATGAGCGACAGCAGCGACAGCAGGGTGGTGAAGTACGGTTTCATGGTCGGAGGCGGATTTTGGTGTATGTCGTAAAACGAAAAATGCAGCCTCTTGTGTGAGAACTGCATTTTTCTTGTTGAGCTACCTGGATTCGAACCAAGAATAACAGGACCAGAATCTGTTGTGTTACCATTACACCATAGCTCAATGACGTTTTGGTGATGCAAAAGTAGAACTTTATTTTGCAATTGCAAAGAAAAATTCGAAAAAAATTTTTAATTTTGTTTTCGCCGTACCCGAAAGGAGGTGCGGAAAATTTGTTTATAAGCCTAAAACCAGCCTGTTATGGGAACCAAACTGCGCCTTGTCGTCATGAATTTTCTCCAGTATGCGATCTGGGGCGCTTACCTGACCTCGATGGGGTCCTACCTGGTCGGCGTCGATCTGGCGTCGCATATCGGAATCTTCTATGCCATGCAGGGCATCGTTTCGCTCTTCATGCCTGCGGTGATCGGCATCGTCGCCGACCGCTGGGTGCCGGCACAGCGTCTGCTCGGCATCTGCCACCTTACGGCCGCACTCTTCATGGCTGCGGCGGGATATTATGCCATGTCTTCCGGGACGGAAGTGTCGTTCGGAGTGCTTTTTACGCTCTATTCGTTCAGCGTGGCCTTCTACATGCCGACGATCGCCCTGTCGAACTCGGTGGCCTACTGTGTGCTGGAAGGTGCCGGGCTCGATACGGTCAAATCCTTCCCGCCGATCCGCGTGTGGGGTACTGTGGGCTTCATCTGCTCGATGCTCGTCTGTGATGCCGCCGGATTCCAGACTACCTACATGCAGTTTATCCAGTGCGCCGTGCTGGGGCTCGTGCTGGGCTTCTACGCCATGACGCTGCCCTCATGCCCGACCAGCCGTGCGGAGGACAAGAAGAACCTTGTCGAGGCGTTCGGGTTGCGTGCTTTCACCCTCTTCAAGCAGAAGCGCATGGCCCTTTTCTTCATCTTCTCGATGCTGCTGGGCGTTTCGCTGCAGATCACCAACGGATTCGCCAACCCCTTCATCACCAGTTTCCGCGATATCCCGGAGTACGCCTCGACCTTCGGCGCCAACCACGCCAATGCGCTCATCTCGCTCTCGCAGGTGTCCGAGACACTCTGTATTCTGCTCATTCCCTTCTTCCTCAAGCGTTTCGGCATCAAGAACGTGATGCTTATGGCGATGCTGGCCTGGGTGCTGCGATTCGGTCTGTTCGGATTGGGAAATCCCGGGTCGGGTGTCTGGATGTTCATCCTTTCGATGATCGTCTACGGCGTGGCCTTCGACTTTTTCAACATTTCGGGCTCGCTCTTCGTCAATAAGGAGACCGATGTGGCGATCCGCTCCTCGGCTCAAGGACTCTTCATGATCATGACCAACGGCATCGGCGCTACGATCGGTACGCTTGGCGCACAAGTCGTGGTCAATCATTTCGTCTATTCGCAGCAGAGCGCCGAGGCGATGGTGGCCGGCTGGTCGCAGTCGTGGCTCGTTTTTGCCGGATATGCTCTTGTCGTAGCCGTGGTTTTCGCCGTTGTTTTCCGTTACCGCCACGAGCCGGAGAAGCCGGCGGAATAGAGAGTGTGCATTGTCGGAAAAAGGAGGCGGCAGGGACATCGTTCCCGCCGCCTCCTTATATTATGGTCTTGTCTTGGCGTGGAGCAGCATGCCGACATGCCGGATACCGGCCTCCTCGTAGGGCGGGGTTACTGTTTCGAACCCCAGCGAGGTGTAGAACCTTTCGAGATGGGCCTGGGCCGAGATGCGGACGCCGCAGGGACCCCACGTCGTCTCGATATATTGCAGGGCGCTCCGCATCATCTTCCGGCACAGTCCCTGTCGACGGAACTCCCTGTCGACGAGCACCCGTCCCACGGAGGCCTCTTTGCAGATAATGCCCGGAGGAATGATCCGCAGAAAGGCGATGATGCGTCCCGACCGTTCGATCCATTGGAAGATCGAGCGGAGGTCCGTATCGTCCGCGTCGGGACAGGTGATATGCTGTTCGAGAAAGAAGACTTTCTCGCGGGCCTGCACGATGCGGTGGTAGCTCGTCGTCGGAAGGGCCTCGAACGGACAGATGCGGATCGGAAGGGTGTCGGACGTAATCATGTCGGAATACATAAAACCGTTATGAGCCCGGGACGGTCGCGACGGCGGATCAGTACATGTTGTCGTACATCGACTGTGTCTTGTCGTACTTCAGGTCGGCGAGCGACGCAGCCTTGACGCCGATGTTGAAACTCCAGCTCTTGTGGTAGCCGAAGGGAATCCACGAGAAGGACATCTGCCAGCAGTGGAGGTCGCGCGAAATGGAAATCGACGAGGTGGTGAGCTTGTTCGCCTTGATATCGTAACCGCCCTGGAAGGTGATGCCCGTCTTGGGGGTGATGTTGAGCGAGCCGTTGAAACTTACGGTCTGCGTGATATTTTTCCGATATCCTGTCGTACCGTTATTGACGTAGGCCACCGAGTAGTTCACCGCATAGTTGAATCCGAAGTTCCACGGCAGGGAGAAATCATAATAGGATTGGGCCATGTACTGTCGGCGCAGCACGGGGTCCATTGTCCCGTAAGGGTCGTAGAAGGGGTTCGAATATTCGGGAGGCAGGCTCGTGATGTCGTTCATGGCTGGTTGCGAGCGGTCGTCCCGCGACTTGAAGGTATAGCCGAACGACCATCCCGTCGAGGTGATGCGTCCCGGGAAGAAGAGTTTGTCGTAACGTACGCCCTGCGGGGTTACGCGGTAGGGGTCGATTGTCGCCGAGAGGTTGATGCCGAAGTTCTTGAACAGCGTCGTGCGGAACGACAGCGAGATGGTCGAGAGTTTCATCGAGTCGGCCAGAAAGTTGTACGATCCGCTCAACCGCAGTTCGTCGATAAGTTTGATCTTCTTGACGCCCGACGTGTCGCGTTTCGAGAGGACCTTCATCTCGAGGTTTTGCGACAGGGAGAAGTTCAGCGACATGGATTTTCCCGAGGAGGGCACGCCGTAGGCGTTGATTGCGTAGGGTGAATAGGTCGTAAAGCGTCCCGTGGAGTCGGTCTGGCGCGTGAGGTAGTATCCGTAGGAGGGATTGCTGAAGTCCGGGGCGAAGGAGAATCCGATCGAGGGCGTGATCGTATGACGGATGGCCTGGATCTTGCGGTCGCGGCGTTTTTTCGTGAAGTCGTACATGCCGTAGAGCGTCGTCGAAGCCGAGACGCTCGTCGTATAGTTATAGAGACGGTAGAAGCCGTAGTCGGAGGGCAGCGTGTCGGTCTGGTTCGTCAGGGGGTTCCACTCGTACTCCTGCTTCTTGAAGTACCACTTTTCGGTGTAGTTGAACGACGGCGTAACGTTGATGTAGTTGAACAGGTTGAACGAGGCCGAGACGGGGATCGAGTGCTCGATGCCGTTCTTCATGTTGTCGAGCGTCTTTTTGGAGAAGATCTCCGATTCGGTGGTGGTTACCGAGTTGGTCATCTTTCCGGTGTACTGCATCGAGATCTTTTCGTACCAGCGCTCCTTGCCGATGCGTTCCTTGCGTTTGAAGGGATAGATGCGCGACACGTTGAAGACGACCGTCGGCAGCGTTACCGAGATCGACTGGTTCTGCGAGTTCTGCGAAATGGCCATGTTCGCCGAGAGCGAGAAGGGTGTGCCGGCCCAGTTCTTCGAGTAGGAGATCGAGGAGTTGGTCTGTGTCGAAAGGATGTCGTCGAGCGAGGTGGCCGAGTAACGGTTGTAGCCGCTCGTGGCAAAGTTCACCGAGGCCGAGAAGGTCGATCCGGGATTGGCCTTCGTATCCTGCGAGTGGGTCCACTGTACGCGGAAGTTGTTCTGCTTGATGTAGTCGGGTTCACCTTTCTCTCCGGTCTTGATGTTGGAGAACTGGATGTTGAAGCTGCCGCTGTATTTGTAGCGTTTGATGTAGCGCGAGGCTGCCGACGCCTCCCATGATCCGAGGGTGTAGAATCCGCCGCGGATAGCCAGGTCGGCATAGTCTCCCAACGTGAAGTAGTATCCCAGGTCGCGCAGGAAGAATCCCTTGGTGGACTCTTCACCGTAAGAGGGCATCAGCAGACCCGACTTGGGCCCCATGTTGATGGGGAAGAATCCCTCGGGAATGCCGAGAAAATAGATCGGGACGTCCTCCATGACCAGGTAGGCCGGGCCGGTTACGACCTTCTTGCCGGGAATGACCTTCGCCTTGGTCATGGCGAGGTAGAAGTGCGGGCAGTCCGTCTGGTCGCAGGTGGTGTATTTTCCGTGCTCGATGTTGAAGGTGTTGTCGGGCATTTTCTTCACGCTGCCGCCTACCAGCCAGCCGTCGCCCTGCTGTGTCGCCACTCCTTTGATCTTCGCCTTCTGCGAATCGAGGTTGTAGGTGATCGTATCCATTTTGTAGGCGGTGCCGCCCTCCGTGAATTCGGGCTTTGTTACGGTCCACACACCGTCCACCGAGTCGGGCTTTCCGTAGGCATAGACCAACTTCGTGTTCATGTCGATCTGGATGTAGTCGGCCTTGAGGTTCCGGCTCTGGTAGGTTACGTCTCCCTGATTGTAGATGTAGACGAGCTTGTTGCGTACGTCGTAGACCAGCGAATCGGTGCTTTTTCCGTCGAGCGGATCGTCGAGGAAGCCCTTGGCGGCCCGGGGTTTGCGTACCGTGTCGCGCCGTACGGTGTCGGCGGCCAGCGAATCCGTCCCTGCCGCCCGGGCGAGCGTGTCGGTCCGGGCGAGCGTGTCGGGCGATTGGATGCGGCGGGCTTCCTGACGGGCGGCACGGGCCTGGAGCCGTCGCTCGCGGCGCGAGGCCGGTGTCTTGATCGAATCGCCGGTCTCCGGATCGGACGGAGCCATTTCAATCCGACTGACGGAATCTGCGGGGATGGAGAAGGGTACGGCGAGCGTCGCTCCCGAACCCAGCAACATCTGGGCGAAGAGCAGAACCGCTGCCGCCGACAGGAGATATTTTAGCCTCACTCTGTTCAAAATCCCAAAAAATTCCGTACCTTTGCCGACAAGTCGGCAAAACCGCCCGCAGCGGGCCTCGGAGGGCTCCGGTGCGGCGATTCAGGCCCGACAAAGATAGACAAAAATTTACAGAAAGCTCACATTTACCGTCAAATATGCGCACCGCTCTCGTGATGATCCTCGCCCTCGTCTCCGCGGCACTCCCTACGAACGTCTTCGCGGCCGGAAATATTGCACACGGCGTGAGCGTGGTCGTACTCGATGCGGGGCATGGCGGCAAGTTCCCCGGAGCCCATTACAGCGGAGTCTATGAGAAGGATCTTACGCTGAAAGTGGTCCTGAAGGTCGGCAAGCTGATCGAGGAGGGGATGCCGGGTGTGAAGGTGGTCTATACGCGCAAGACGGACAAGGCGTTGGGCGCGACGCTCGCCGACGATTTGCAGGCCCGCGCCGACATTGCCAACAAGGCGGGAGGCGACCTGTTCGTCTCGGTGCATGTCAATGCGGCCAAGACGAAGGATGCGCGTGGGGTCGAGACGCTCATTATGGGCGAAAGCCCCAAGGAGCAGCGTTACAACGAAAATGCCCTCTATGAGAGCAATCGGGAAGACCTGATCGACATGTCGGACGAACGTACGGCGGCCATCGTCCGGGCCTACATCCAGAATCTGCAGTTCACCTACGGCGAGTACACCGAGGCGCTGGCTCGCTGCATCCAGGACAACTACATCCGCAGCGGTCGCCGTTCGCGCGGCGTGAAGCCGCAGCTGCTGCGCGTGCTCTACGCCACGGACATGCCGGGCGTGCTGACCGAGATCGGCTTTATGACCAATCCGCAGGAGATGGCCTACATGAAGTCGGAAAAGGGACTGAACGAGATTGCCCGCAACATCTACCAGGGTATCCGCGACTATTCGGACTATGTGCTCAAAATTCGCGGTACCGAGGAGGAACGGGAGGTCGAGCGCGCTCCGAAGCGCTCCGCAGAGTCGGCTCCGGCTGCTGCGGATAAAGAAGAGAAGACCGCAAAAACGTCGGGCAAGGCGGATTCCGCATCCGGGCAGGCTTCGAAACCGAAGGCGGCTTCGCCGGCCGAGTCTTCGAAGAGCGCTGCCGCTGCTTCGGGTGCCGCGAAAACAACCGAGAAGAAGACAGGGACGGCTGCCGGGACGAAACGGCAGGAGCCTTTGCGTTATACGGTTCAGATAATGGCGAGCGCCAAGCCCGTGTCGCTCCGTTCGTCGCAGTTCGGGTCCTACCGTGGCAAGGTGAAGCAATATGTCGCCGAGGGCCGTTTCCCGTATAAATATTGTGTCGGCGAGTATGCCGATCAGAAGGAGGCGCAACGGCGGTTGCGCGAGGTGCGGAAGCATTTCCCGGAAGCTTTCGTCGTCTCCTGCCGGGGCGACCGGATTGTGAAATGAAAAAGCCTTCGGGAGCCGACGCCGCCCGGAGCACAGGTTTGAGGAATAAAAACAGCTGTTTCGAATATGAAAAGAGAGGTTAAAATCGGAGTATTCGCCGTGGCGATGATCCTGGCCGCCTGGGCCGGAATCCGATTCCTGAAAGGTTTTGATATTTTCGGCCGCAACACGGTTTACTATGCCGCCTACGATCAGGTGGCCGGGGTTCAGGCCGCATCGCCCGTGCAGATGCAGGGCGTAAAGATCGGTACGGTAACCGGTATCACGCTCGATCCGCGGCGCAGCGACAAGGTCATTCTCCAGCTGACGATCAAGCGCCAGTACCTCATCCCCGAGGATTCCGAGGCGAAGATCATCAGCAGCAGCCTGATGGGCTCGAAGGCTATAGAGATCATCTACGGCGCTTCGTCTGTCTGTCTTCAGGCAGGTGATACGCTGCGCTCGGGCCGCGACCGCGACCTGATGGACATGGCAGGCTCGGAACTCGACTTTTTCAAGCAGAAGATTTCGCAGATTACCGATGATCTGTCGCGGACGCTCGACAACGTCAATAAGTTGCTCGAGGAGAACGCGACGAACATCTCCGGGACGCTGGGCAACCTGAATTCGATGTCGGGCGACGTGGCCGAGCTGCTCGATACCGAGAAGGGACGCCTGCAATCCGCCGTACGGAACCTCGCAGCGTTCGCCGACATGCTCGGTGAGAATGCTCCGCGGGTAGACAGTATTGTGGGCAGCCTGAACGAGGTTACGGCGCAGTTGGCCGAGGCGGACTTCGCACGACGTCTTTCGGAGAGCGTGGCGACCCTCGACGACCTGCTCGGAAAGATCGACGAGGGCGACGGTTCGTTGGGCCTTCTGCTGAACGACCGGGCGCTTTACGACTCGCTTACGATGGCGAGCGGCAACCTGGCGTCGCTGTTGGCCGACCTACGGCAGTATCCGGGGCGTTATGTGCATTTCTCGCTCTTCGGACGCGATCCCGAAAAGATGAAGGCCAAGGCGGAGCGCAAGGCTGCCCGTGAGGCCGAGAAAAGACTCAAGGACTCCCTTCGCCACGCTCAATAGGGCGCGGATTCCGGCTCCCGGTAAGGCTCGTTCTGCGGCGATGTCCTATGGGTAATTCCGGAACTCCGTCGTGCTGTTTTTCCCGCTATGATTTATCCTGCTACTTTCGAGCAAAAGATAGGTTTCGACCGGCTCCGCGAGCAGGTCGCAGCCTTGTGCAGCATGCGTGCCGCCCGTGAACGTCTTGCTGCGGAGGGCTTTTCTACCTCCGCACGGGAGATCGAACAACGTCAGATCCTTTCCGACGAGATGCGCCTGCTGCTTGAGATGGAGCGCGACTTTCCCGGGGGCGACTATCCCGATATCGATTTTCTGGCGGCGAAGCTGCGCGTCGAGGGATCTTTCCTCGATGTCGAGGAGGTGATGACGCTGCACGGTGCGCTGTCCGCATTGGGTGGCGTCGTTTCCTTTATCCGCGCCCGCGAAGAACGCTATCCGGCGCTTTACGCCCTGACGCGGGACATCGCCGCCTTCCCCGAGATCGTGCAGCGCATCGAGACAATCCTCGACCGTTTCGGCAATGTGCGCGACAATGCCTCGCCGGCCCTGCTGCAGATCCGGCGGGCAATCCGCGAACGCGAGGGGCAGGCAGCCAAGCGGCTGCAGGCCGTGCTCGCCTCGGCCAAAGGCGCCGGCATCGTGGATGCCGATGCGCAGATCTCGATCCGCGACGGTCGGGCCGTAATTCCTGTTTCGGCTTCCAACAAGCGCAAGCTCAACGGCTTCATTCATGATGAATCGGCCACGGGCAAGACCTTCTATGTCGAGCCGGTGGAGGTTGTGGAGATCAACAACGAGCTGCGCGAACTGGAGTATGCCGAGCGACGTGAAATCGTCCGAATCCTTTCGGAGTTCACCGATGCGATCCGTCCCGATACGGAGTCGATCGCCGTGTCGGGCGACTACCTGGCCGAGATCGACATGTTGCGTGCCAAGGGTCGCTGGGCTTCGGAGAACGGCTGTGTGAAGCCGATCCTCTCGACCGACGACCGCCTGGTGCTGCGCAACGCACGCCATCCGCTGCTGCAGCAGACGCTGCGGGCCGCCGGCCGCGAGATCGTGCCCCTCGACCTGCAGCTCGACCGCCGCAAGCACATCCTCGTCATTTCGGGCCCGAATGCCGGCGGCAAGTCGGTCTGTCTGAAAACCACGGGCATCGTGCAGTACATGTTCCAGTGCGGATTCCCCGTCCCGGCGTCGGAGAACTCGGAGCTTCCCGTCTTCCGGAGCCTGTTTATCGACATCGGCGACGAACAGTCGATCGACAATGACCTTTCAACCTATTCGTCGCATCTGCTCAACATGAAGCATATGCTTGCCGGGGCGTCGGACCGTACGCTGGTGCTCATCGACGAGTTCGGTTCGGGCACGGAGCCCACGATCGGCGGGGCAATCGCAGAGGCGATTCTCGAAAAGCTTCTCGAAAAAGGATGCTACGGGGTGATCACCACCCACTACGCCAACATCAAATACTACGCCTCGAATACGGAGGGCATCGCCAACGGGGCGATGCAGTTCGACGTGCAGCACATCCGGCCGTTGTTCCGGCTCGAGATGGGCAAGCCGGGCAGTTCGTTTGCCGTGGAGATCGCGCGCAAGATCGGACTTCCGGAGGAGATCATCCGTGCCGCGAGCGAGAAGGCGGGTTCGGACCATATCAATATCGAGAGGCAGTTGCGCGAGATCGCGCGCGACAAGCACTACTGGGAGCAGAAGCGCGACCGTATTCGCCTGACGGACCGCAAGGTCGAGGAGCTGGAGCAGAGCTATTCCGAACAGCTGGCCGGCATCCGCGCCGAGCGTCAGGAGATCCTGCGCCGTGCCAAGCAGGAGGCGCAGCAGCTCATTGCCGACGCCAACCGGCAGATCGAGAATACGATCCGCACGATTCGCGAGGCGCAGGCCGAGAAGGAGCTCACGCGCCTGGCGCGCCGCGAACTGGAGGATTTCCGCGAGCAGCAGGTCGCAAGGGCGGACGATGCCGAGCGCGACGCCGCCGTGTCGCGCGAGATCGAGCGTATCGAACGGCGGCGCCAGCGGCGAGCCGAGCGCAAGGCCCGGGAAGGAGCCGCCGCGCCGGCCGCACCGGCCCCCGAAGCGGAGAAGCCGCGCGAGGTGGTCGAGGGCTCGAAGGTCCGCATGGAGGGACAGGATATGGTCGGTATCGTGCAGTCAATCAAGGGTAACCGGGCGCAGGTGGCCTTCGGACAGATTCTGACGACGGTGGACCGCCGCCGCCTGCAGGTCGTCTCGAACAGCGAATACCGCGAGGCAACGCGGCCCGTGGCGCCGCGTACGGTGGTTTCGGCCGACATCTCGGCCCGCAAGCTCCGTTTCCGCGACCACATCGACGTGCGGGGCATGCGTGCCGCCGAGGCGCTGGAGCAGGTGCAGGATTTCATCGACGATGCGCTGATGGTGGGCGTGAGCTCGGTGTCGATCCTCCACGGCAAGGGCACCGGAGCCCTCAAGGAGGAGATCCGCCGCTACCTGCGGAGTGTGCCGGAGGTGGTCTCGGCCGTGGATGAACATGCCGACCGCGGCGGTGCGGGCATTACGATCGTAACGTTCGATCTGTCGTAACAGGGTAATTGTCGGAGCGGCGGCCGGGCTGCCGAACGCCGGATCTTCGGCCGACTCCATACGGATAAGTTATGAAATACAGACTTTCACGGATTGCCGCCATTGTGGGCGGCACGTTTTCGGGCACGGACTGCGAGGTGCAGTCCGTGGTAACGGACAGCCGTTCGCTGACCTGCGAACTGTCCACGGGTCCGATGTTCGTGGCGATGTGCGGCGCCAATCACGATTCGCACGATTATGTCGGGCAGATGCTCGACCGCGGGGTCAGGGCCTTCCTGACCGAGCGGCCGGTCGATCTGCCTGCGGGCTGCGGCTGCGTCGTGGTCGCGAATGCCATCGACGCCCTGCAGTGCCTGGCAGCCTATCACCGGGCGCAGTTCCGGGGTACGGTGGTCGGAATCACCGGTTCGAACGGCAAGACGGTCATCAAGGAGTGGATTGCCGAGGAGCTTCCCGCCGGCATGAAGTACTACCGTTCGCCGAAGAGCTACAATTCGCAGTTGGGTGTACCTCTTTCGGTGCTGATGCTCGAAGGCGACGAGCAGCTGGCGATTTTCGAGGCCGGAATCTCGAAACCGGGCGAGATGGAGCGTCTGGAGCGGATCATCCGTCCCGACGTGGTGGTTTTCACCTCGATCGGCGATGCCCATCAGGAGCATTTCCTCAACCTCGAGCAGAAGTGTATCGAAAAGATGGTGCTTGCGCATGGCGCCGCGACAATCATCTACCACAGCTACTACGAGCCGCTGGGCCGTCTCGTCGCTACGCATTTCGCCTCCCGCAGACTTTACGACGCGGCGTCGTTTCCGAGCGTTCCCGAATCGGTCATCGGCAACGAGGCCTCGCGGCGCAATGCCCAGATCGTCGAGGCCTTCTGCGCTGCGATGGGTTATCCCGCCCCGGCCTTTGCGTCGGCTCCCGAAGTGGCGATGCGCCTTGAGGTCAAGGACGGCATCAACGACTCGGTATTGATCAACGACGCCTACAACCTCGACCTCAATTCGCTGGCGCTGGCCTTGGATTACCTCCATACGGTGGCTCTTGCGCGCCCGAAGACCCTCATCCTGTCGGATATCGCGCAGAGCGGCCTGTCGGACGACGAGCTTTACAGCCGCGTGGCGGGCATGGTGGCCCGTGCTGGTATTGACACCTTCGTCGGCATCGGGCCGAAGCTGAAGAGCTATGCCGCGCTTATCACCTGCAACAAGACCTTCTTCCCTTCGACCGAGGAGTGCATCGAACGGTTGGGCCGCGATGCCGTGGCAGGTCGTGCCGTGTTGCTCAAGGGTGCCCGGGAGTACCGCTTCGAAAAGCTGGCCCATGCCCTTGCGCGGAAGAGCCATACGACCGTTCTGGAGGTCGATCTCGATGCGATGATCCACAATCTGAACTACTTTCGGTCGAAACTCGCCCACGGCACGAAGCTCGTGGCGATGGTCAAGGCGGGCTCCTACGGCGCCGGGGATTTCGAGGTGGCGCAGATGCTCCAGCACCAGGGTGTGGATTACCTGGCCGTAGCCTTTGCCGACGAGGGCGTGCTGCTGCGCGAGCGGGGTATTTCGATGCCGATCGTGGTGCTCAATGCCGATGCGGACAGTTTCGAGCAGATGATCGCCAACCGGCTCGAACCCGAGATTTACAGCTTCCGGTCGCTCGACGACTTTGCGGTTGCCGTGTCGCATGCCGGCGAGACACGTTATCCGATCCATCTGAAACTCGATACGGGCATGCACCGTCTGGGCTTCATGGAGGAGGAGATCGACCGGCTCTGCGAATTGCTTCCGGTGCGTCCGGAGGTCAAGGTGGCGACGATCTTCTCGCATCTGAACTGCGCCGACATGCCCGAGGAGGATGCCTATACGCGGGCGCAGATCGCCCGCTACGACCGGATGAGCGGCGCCATTGCGGCATCGTTGCCCTATCCGGTGATCCGTCATACGGCCAACTCGGCGGCCATCGAACGCTTCCCCGAGGCGCAGTACGACATGTGCCGGCTCGGCCTGGGCCTCTATGGCTTCGGCTGGCAGCACAACGAAGCATTGCGTCCCGTTTCGACGCTGCGGACGCGGATCGTGGCGATCAAGCATCTTGCGGCGGGTGAGACGGTCGGCTACGGACGGGCCGGGCGCCTGACGCGCCCGAGCATCACGGCGACGATCCCTGTCGGTTATGCCGACGGTCTGGACCGGCATCTGGGCTGCGGTCGCTGGTCGGTATTGGTCGGCGGCGGGGCAGCGCCCATCGTGGGGCGTGTCTGCATGGACAGCTGCATGATCGACATTACGGATATTCCCGGAGTCGGGGAGGGCGACGAGGTGCGGATCTTCTCCCCCGAACCGGGCAACGACCTGGAGACGATGGCCCGGGTGCTCGATACGATTCCCTATGAAATCATGACCTCGGTCTCGTCGCGTGTGAAACGGATCTACCTCAAGGAGTAATGGCTTACGGTACGCTCTATCTGATTCCCTGTCCGATTTCGGATGAAACGGCACCCTGGGAGGTGCTGCCCGCCTCGAACCGCGAGGTGATGGATGCCCTCGACTATTTCATCGTCGAGAATACCCGTACGGCCCGGCGTTTTCTCTCCCGGGCCGGTATTGCGCGGCCGATCGATATGCTGGAGTTCCGCGAACTGAACGAACATACGACTGCGGGTCGTGCCGTCGAGGAACTCGTGCAGCCGCTGCTGGAGGGCCGCTCCGCCGGCGTGATCTCCGAAGCCGGTGTCCCGGCCGTCGCCGATCCCGGGGCACTGGTTGTCGAGGCGTGCCACCGCCGGGGCATCCGTGTCGTGCCGCTTGTGGGCCCCTCGTCGATCCTGCTTGCCGTGATGGCCTCGGGACTGAACGGCCAGTCGTTCGCCTTCAACGGTTATCTTCCGGTAAAGCCCCCCGAACGGGCCCGGGCGATCCGTTTCTTCGAACGGCGGGCTCATGCCGAGCGGCAGTCGCAGCTCTTCATCGAGGCGCCCTACCGCAACGTGAAGCTCTTCGAACAGTTGCTTCAGCTGCTGGCGCCGCAGACCCGTCTGACCGTGGCGATGGATCTTTCGGCCCCCGGTCAGTGGGTTGAAACCCATGCGGTCGAGGAGTGGCGACACCGTCAGGTGCCCGATATGAACAGGCACCCGGCCATTTTCATCATCGGATAGCTTCCAGACGGCGGCTTGGTATGCAATTTGCGCCGAAGGAAGCGGAAAAACCGAAAAAATACGAGATATGAAAAAGGAAAAAGTTTATAATGAGGCTGTTGAGGAAGAGGTGAAGACCTCATCCGAGGCGGACGGAACGCCCGAAGGCGAGGCGTCGGATGCCAATGTGGCAGATGAATCGCCGAAGGAGTCTGACACAATGTCAGTCGAAGGCGAGCATCCCGAGCCTGATGCGGCTGTGGAGTTGGAGTCCGTGTTGGCCGAGTGGCAGGACAAGTATCTGCGCCTGCAGGCCGAGTTCGACAACTACCGCAAGCGTACGCTCAAGGAGAAGATGGATCTGGTGCAGACCGGAGGCCGCGACGTACTGCTCGAGATGCTGCCTGTGCGCGATGACGTGCAGCGGGCGCTGGCAGCCATGGAGCAAAGCGACGATATTGAGGCGTTGCGTTCGGGTGTCCGGCTCATTTCGCAGAAGTTCACCGAGGCGTTGCGCCGCAAGGGTGTTACGGAGATCGAGGTCAAGGACAAGGAGTTCGATGCGGAGTATTGCGAGGCCGTGGCGCGTTTTGCCGCCGGCGAGGAGATGAAGGGCAAGGTCATCGACGTCGTTCAGACCGGCTACATGCTGGGCGAGCGGGTGCTTCGCTTCGCAAAAGTCGTTGTAGGAGAGTAATGCCATGGCAGAGAAAAGGGATTATTACGAGGTGTTGGGCGTCGCGAAGAACGCCAATGCCGATGAGATAAAGAAGGCCTACCGCAAGGCGGCCATCAAGTACCACCCGGACAAGAATCCCGGGGACAAGGAGGCCGAGGAGAAGTTCAAGGAGGCTGCCGAGGCCTACGATGTGCTTTCGAACCCGGACAAGCGGGCCCGTTACGACCAGTTCGGCCATGCGGGCATGAGCGGTGCGGCCGGCGGAGCCGGCGGCTTCGGCGGTTTCAGCGGCGGCGGTTTCTCGATGGAGGATATCTTCTCGCAGTTCGGCGACATCTTCGGCGGACATTTCGGCGGCGGATTCCGCTCGTCGTCCGCGGGAGGCGGGCGTCGCGTGAACCGTGGGTCGGACATCCGCATCAAGGTGAAGCTGACGTTGGCGGAGATCGCCTCGGGCGTTACGAAGAAGCTGAAGATCTCGAAGACGGTCGCCTGCGACAAGTGCGGCGGCACGGGCGCCAAGGACGCCAATGCCTATGCGACGTGCTCGACCTGCAACGGCGCAGGTTATGTTACGCGTGTGGAAAACACCTTTTTCGGCCGCATGCAGACCCAGGGTGTCTGCCCGACCTGCGGCGGTACGGGCAAGGTGATTACCGCAACGTGCGACAAGTGCAAGGGCGAAGGTACGCTTCGCGGCGACGAAGTCGTGGAGATTCAGATTCCCGCCGGTGTGGGCGAGGGTATGGTCCTTACCGTCTCGGGCAAGGGCAATGCCGCACGGCACGGCGGTGTGAACGGTGATCTGCAGGTGCTGATCGAGGAGGAGCCTGATCCCGAGCTGGTGCGCGACGGTAATGACCTGATCCACAACCTCAACATTACGGTTACGACGGCCCTGCTGGGCGGTACGGTCGAAGTGCCGACGGTCGGCGGCCGGGCGAAGATCAAGATCGCTCCGGGCACGCATGCCGGCAAGGTGCTGCGGTTGGCCGGCAAGGGCCTCCCGGAGGTGAACGGCTACGGGCGTGGCGACGAGCTGATCGTCGTGGATATCACCATCCCGTCGAAACTCTCGTCCGAGGAGAAACGTCTGGTCGAGCAGCTGGCCCAGCAGCCGGGCTTCCAGCACGCCGAGTCGGTCAAGAACCAGAATATTTTTGAGCGGATGAAGAGCTTTTTCCGGTAAGGAGAATGCGAAAGCTGTGGAAAATTCGTACCTTTACCGCGAGTGAAGGAACGAATTTTTCGTATCGGGGGGGGGCGGCAGAAGTGCCGGGATATTCCTCAAGCGCCTTCGGACGGGATGCTTCCGCCGCTTTGCGGCAGGTATCGGTCTGCGGCGGAGTTCCGGAATCCTTCCCGCATAATTTCAAGAGACGATCGCCATGTTGGGTTTTTCACCTTTTAAGAAGCACGCCAACAAGTTCAACTACATCCCGCGCTACTACGATCCAGAGAAGGAGGAGCGCGAGCAGCGGCGTGCCGAGTTGCGTGGGGAGCGCGCCGAGGATGCCGCGCGGGAGTATGTTCCCGGGCAGTATATCCGTACGCAGCGTGCCGCACGCGCCGCGCGACATGCCGGCAAGGACGACTGGGGCCGTATTCGGGTTCTGAAACTGGCCGGGGGTGCCGTGCTGATCCTGCTGTTCGTCTATCTGCTCTATCCGAAGCTGGCCGAGGTCTTTATCCGGGCTACGTCGCGTCCTGCCGTGCAGACGCAGGTCGAGGAGGGCGAGTTCAACCCCTATGCTCCGATTCGTATCGTTCCGAACGACTACGAGGAGGGCGATTACGAGGAGTAGTAGATGGCTGACAAGATCATATTGCTGCCCGAGGTCGTAGCCAATCAGATTGCGGCCGGAGAAGTGGTGAACCGCCCGTCATCGGTGGTCAAGGAGATGATGGAGAACGCCATCGATGCCGGGGCGCGCAGCGTGAAGGTCAATTTCCGCGACGGTGGCAGGGAGCTGATCCAGATCGTGGACGACGGTTGCGGCATGTCGCCCATCGACGCGCGGCTGGCCTTCGACCGCCATGCCACGAGCAAGATCCGCTCCGTGGAGGATATCTATGCGCTCCATACGTTCGGATTCCGCGGCGAGGCGCTGGCTTCGATCGCCGCTGTGGCGCAGGTCGAGTTGCGTACGCGTCAGGCCGACGACGAGATGGGTACGGCCGTTGAGATACACGGCGGTCAGTTCCTTTCGCAGACCCCCGTGATGTGCCCCGTAGGGTCGCAGTTCTTCGTGCGCAACCTCTTCTTCAACGTCCCGGCGCGTCGGCGTTTCCTGGACAAGAGCACGACCTCCGCGACGCAGATCAAGACCGAATTCCAGCGTGTGGCGCTCTGCTATCCGCAGGTCGCTTTCGAACTCTATGCCAACGATGCGCCGATTCTGTCGTTGCCGGCCACGTCGCTGGCGGGCCGTATTGTGGATATCATAGGACGGCATATGAAGCAGAATCTGCTGGAGGTCGATGCAGACACCTCGATTGCCCGCGTGGCGGGTTACATCGGGCGGCCTGCGGCGGCCAAGAAACGCAATGCCGAGCAGTACCTCTTCGTAAACGGGCGTTACTTCAGGAGCGCCTACCTGACGAGTGCGATTCTGAAAGCCTACGAGAAACTGATCCCCGAGAGTGCGCAACCCGCCTATTTCCTCTATCTGACGATCGACCCTGCGCGTATCGATGTCAATGTGCATCCGCAGAAGATCGAGGTGCGTTTTGCCGACGAGGAGGCCGTTTGGCAGATCGTCCACGCCGCCGTGCGGGAAACGTTGGCCAAGACGGGCGCGGTCCCGTTGATGGATTTCGACCGCGAAGGTCAGGTGGACATCCCCGTCATGCAGCGGGGTGTCGTCTATGGAGAGCCCTCTGCCATGTCGAACGAGAATTACAATCCTTTCCGTGAGTCCTATATCGACCCGACGGCACCCGATCCGAATGTCGATTTCACGGGCTTCGATGTTCCCTACGACGGGAAAATCGTCTATGATGCCGATTCTTCGGGCTATGCCGTCCGGAAAGATTCCGCTTCGGCGGGATCTGCCCCCGATCATTCGGAATATGCCTCTGCAAATTTCGGAGACGAAGATTTCGAGGACTTCGAATCGGCTTCGGATTTTCCCGGGGCTTCCGCTTCGGAGCCGGCGGTCGGCGGACCTGGAAACTTTGAGATCGCTTCCGGGGCATCGCCCGACAGCAGTACGCTCGATTTCATCCCTTCCGGGACGGATCCGGTGCAGCAGCGTCTCGAAATCGGGGCGCATGCGGAGTTTTCCGAACCGCTGCCTTTGGGCAGCGGTTATGTGGCGGCGCTGCTCGACGGGCGTTTTGTCGTCGTCGATGCCCGCCGGGCACGGGAGCGTGTGCTCTATGAAGAGTATCTGCGGATGCTGGGCTGCGGTACGGCGGTGAGCCAGCAGTTGCTTTTCCCCGAGCGTCTGACGCTTTCGGGTGAGGAGTACGCCCTGCTCGAGGAGCGAGCCGTGGAGTTTGCCGCCCTGGGCTTCGATGTCGATTTCTGCGGCGAAGGATGCATTGAGGTGAAGGGTATTCCGGCCGATCTCCCGCTCGACGGGCTCGATCGCATGCTTTTCGAACTCCTGCAGGCATTCAGGACCCCGCTGTCGGCAGCCGATATGCGCCGCGAGCGGATCGCAGCCGTCATGGCCTGCGCGGCATCGCGCAATACACCCAAGGTTTTCTCCCGTGCGGAGGCCGCGGCACTGCTCGCGCAACTTGCCGGGACCGGAAATTTCGGATTCTCGCCTTCGGGTAAGGCGATTCTTGCCGAAATCACGCCCGAAGAGTTGCGGAGCCGGCTGGGATAATCCGGATAATTGGATTATCTTTGCATGGATTTTTCAGCGAATAGCGCCCGTCCCGGCACGGAGGCCTCCGGCAACCGGTTGCGGACGGAAGCATAGTAACGAATTGCGACCTATGAACAACTATTTCCAGACCCCTCCGGTGGTCAAGAATCTGATAATCGTCAATGTGCTGGTCTTCATGGCCACGACCCTGTTGCCCGTGGGCAATGCGATTTTCGACTTCGGCTCCCTGTGGTTCGGCGCCGCACCCTATCGGGAGTTCCACTCCTACCAGTTCATCACCTATATGTTCCTGCACGCCGATGTCGGGCATATCTTCTTCAACATGTTTGCCCTGTGGATGTTTGGCCGGACCCTGGAGTATGAGCTCGGTTCAAAACGCTTTCTGATCTATTATCTGGTCTGCGGCGTCGGCGCGGCCCTTATCCAGATCGCTACGGCCTGGCTGCTGGGCGAGACGCCCATCCAGCTTGTCGGTGCTTCGGGTGCCGTGATGGGACTGCTGCTGGCCTTCGGCGTGATGCACCCCAATGCGGTCATCATGCTGCTTTTCCCGCCCATTCCGATGAAGGCCAAGTGGTTCGTGCTGATCTACGGCGTGATCGAGCTGTTCATGGGTTGGACGGGTTTCGGCGGCAATGTGGCGCACTTTGCCCATGTGGGCGGTATGTTGTGGGGGTTCCTGCTGCTGCATTGGTGGCGACGTCGCGGAATGATCCGTTTCTGACAAGATGAAAAAGGGATACTACGACGAATACGACAACGGCGGCCGTCGGGAGCGGAAATCCCGGCGCAGCCTGCTCCTGCACCTGCTCGATGTCTTCGTAACGCTGCTCACCGTGGCCGCAGCCGCGGCATTGATCGTTACCTATCTGGTGCCCTATGTCAATCCGGGGCGTATCTGGTTTTTGCCCGTGCTGGGCCTTGCCGCACCGGCCGTCTATGTCGCGTCGGTCATCCTGATGCTCTACTGGATCATCCGTTGGCGCTGGATTCAGGCCGGCGGCATGTTGCTGCTCGTGGTCGTTGGCTTCGGGAGCATTTCGCTTTTCTGGCGGCCCGAGATCCGGCGCAGTTACGAGGCGCAGATTCCCGATCGGGGAACGGTCAAGGTAATGACCTATAACGTGCGGGGCTTTTACGGACCCGAGGGGAAAAGCAGCGTCGATGAGGTTGTGGCGCTCATCCGTGAGCAGAATCCCGATATCGTCTGCCTGCAGGAGTTCAACGGCCGCCTGGCAGGGGCTTCCGATGCTTTCCGGGTGCTGTGTGAGGAGTATGAGAATGCCCGTTTCGGCGACGAGCGCGACCCGGAGCCGCTGGACGACGCGGGACTGGCTATTCTGAGTAAATTCCGGATCCTGCGTTCCGCGACGGTGCTGACTCCCCATTCATCGGTCTGGGCCGATCTGCTCATCGACGAGGATACGCTACGCGTCTTCAACAACCATCTGCATTCCACGGCGATCAACGCCGATGACAACGAGTACATCACAACACGGCGTTTCCTGTCGGATACGGCCCGTGAGGTGAAATTCCGCAGCATTGTGAAGCGCCTGCGCGAGAACAGCGAACTGCGTGCTGCCCAGGTGGACAGCATCTCGACCGAAATCCGGGCCACGCATTGGGGCCGTCTGGTCTGCGGCGATTTCAACGATACGCCCGTGTCGTATGTCTATCGTCGCATGGCTTCGGGCCTGAACGACGCTTTCAGCGAATGCGGATCGGGCTATTCGCATACCTATCGGGGCTTCTTCAATACGTTGCGCATCGACTACGTTCTCTATTCCGACCCATGGCAGGCCCTTGCCTACGAGGTGCTTCCCGTCGAATATTCGGACCATCATCCCGTGGTCGTACGCCTGAAGCGGGAGCAGTGATCCCCTCCGGACTTGAGGAACCGTAGGAAAAACGGCCCCGCGTGTAATCGCGGGGCCGTTTTTCTTCCATATGTCGCACCGGTCATTCGGTGATCTTCTTGCGCGGGTGCACCATGTTCTCGGGCTGCAGGATCTTGTGCAGCTCCTCTTCGCTCATGAGCTTGTGCTCGAGCACAAGCTCATAGATACCCTTGCCGCTCTGGAGCGCCTCCTTTGCGAGCATTGTCGAAGTTTCGTATCCCAGGTAGGGGTTGAGCGCCGTAACCAGTCCGATGCTGTTGTAGACCATCCGGCGGCATACCTCCGCGTTGGCTGTAATCCCCACGATGCATTTTTCGCGCAGGGTGTTCATCGCATTGACCAGCATCTCGATGTTTTCGAAGAGCGAGTGTACGATGATCGGCTCCATGACATTCAGCTCGAGCTGTCCGGCTTCGGAGGCGAGCGTAATGGTCAGATCGTTGCCGATGACGCTGAATGCCACCTGGTTAACGACTTCCGGAATGACGGGATTGACCTTTCCGGGCATGATCGACGATCCGGGCTGGCGCGGCGGCAGGTTGATCTCGTTGAGACCGCAGCGGGGACCCGACGAGAGCAGTCGCAGGTCATTGCAGATCTTCGAGAGCTTCACGGCCAGCCGTTTCAGCGCCGAGGAGTTCATGATGAAGGCGCCCGTGTCGCTCGTGGCCTCGATCATGTTCGTAGCCTTTGTCAGCGGCAGACCCGTGATCTCGCGCAGGTGTTTCGTGCAGAGCTCCGCATAGTCCGGGTCGGCGTTGATGCCCGTACCGATGGCCGTGGCACCCATGTTGATCTCGTAGAAGAGACGGAGGTTGGTTTGCAGACGGTCGATCTCCTCGGTGAGCGTGGCGGCGTAGGCCTCGAACTCCTGCCCAAGGGTCATCGGTACGGCATCCTGAAGCTGCGTGCGTCCCATCTTGATGATGTGGGCGAATTCCTCGCCTTTGGCATGGAATGCCGCGATGAGCTCGCGCAGCGAGGCTACGGCGCCGTCGATGCTCCGGGCCAGGGCAATACGCACGGCCGTAGGGTAGGCGTCGTTGGTCGATTGCGACAAATTGACGTGGTTGTTCGGGTGGCAGTATTGATATTCGCCCTTTTCGTGCCCGAGCAATTCGAGGGCACGATTGGCGATCACCTCGTTGGCATTCATGTTGGTCGAGGTGCCGGCACCGCCCTGTACCATGTCCACGACGAATTGTTCGTTGAACTTGCCTTCGCGCAGCTCCTCGCAGGCCCGCGTGATGGCGTCGGCAATTTGGGGATCGAGCAGACCCAGGTCGCGGTTTGCGGCGGCGGCACCCTGCTTGACATCGGCCAGGGCACGGATCAGCTGCGGGAAGAAGTTGAGCCGTACGCGGCTGATATGGAAATTCTCCACGGCACGCATCGTCTGCACGCCGAAATAATACTCTACGGGGATATCCATCTCTCCGAGCAGGTCATGCTCGCGGCGGGTCTTCCCCGAAAGTTTGATGTCCGTAAAATCCATAACGTTATTTTTTGGTTCGTTCTACAAATATAGCATTTTTACGGCTCGTTGTCTAAAAAACTTCGTATCTTTGTATGGTTTGCCGCGGAGGGGCTTCCGCTGCGGCGTTTCAATATTTTAAGTCATGATTCTCGATTCTCTGAAAAACAGCGCACGCTATTACTCGATTCACCCGCGTCTGGAGCGGGCCTTTTCGCTGATCGCTTCGACGGACTGGACGAAAATGGAGCCGGGCACGCATGAACTCGACGGCCGGGATATCTTCGCCAACGTGATGGACATCTCCCTGAAACGGAAACCCGACGCCAAGCTGGAGGTGCACGATGCCTATATGGACATCCAGGTGCTCATTACGGGCCGCGAGGAGGCCTTCGGCTGGAGCGAACGCAAGGACCTGTCGAAACCTCTCGGAGCGTTCGACACGGCAAAGGATATCCGTTTTTACGACGACGAGCCGCAAACCTACTATACGCTGCGCCCCGGGCAGTTTACGCTGCTTTTCCCCGAAGACGGCCATGCGCCGATGGTGGGTGAGGGCGACGTGCGCAAGATTATCGTCAAGGTGCGCATTTGAACGACTCCGTATCGGATATGAAGAGGCCGGGTGAAACCCCGACCTCTGTTTTTTTGCGGATTTTCAGGACAATAAAACCGACTTTTTTGAGTTATACAGGTGAAATGAAATCTTGAACCGAAGATGAAAAAATCCCTTGTCCTCTTATTTGCGCTGGGACTTTTTGCACTGCCGCTCCAAGCCCAGCAACCCGGTGTCCGCCCCGTACCGCAGGATGCCCATGCGGCGACGACCGTTGCACCGGATCCCTCGGCTGCAGCCATGCGTGAGTCGCAGCACCTTCAAAAAGCACTCGGCCTCGATGCCCGGCAGACCCGGAAGGTCTATAAGCTTTTTTACAGCCATTTCAAGAAGAGTATGCCCCAGGCTCCGAGGTCCGGCGCTCCGCGCGGAATGGCCGAAGGGCCGGATGGATTCGGACACCCGGGCGGGCCCGGTATGGGGCCCGGTGGCCCCGGACACATGGACGGTATGGGCCGAGGTCCAGGCGGGAGTATGAATCCCGGAGAACGTCCGCAGCCGGCAGGTCTGAAAGCAGTTTCGCAGGAGGATCCCGAAGCATGGCGAAAGACGCAGGAGAAGAAGTTTCGCAAGATTTTCACGGCGGAACAGTATGCGGCTTGGAAAAGTATGGCTTCCGTTCCGCCGGCACCGCGTCCTGATGCGGCGCAGAAGCGGTCTGCAACTCCCCGGCTCTGATATGTGAAAGCGCCCGGAAACCGAAGTTTCCGGGCGCTTTCACATATCGGGTTTGCCATCAGGCTGTGATGGTTGAGGAGTGCATGCGGCGTAACCCGATGCGGATGGAGAGCCACGATCCGAGGGCGCAGACGATGAAAACGGCGCCTGTGGAGTACATCGTGTCGCCGAGCCCTACAAGCGGGGAGACAATGCCTCCGAAAGCGAATCCGGCGGCTCCGAGCAGTGCCGATGCCGTGCCTGATTCGGAGCGGGTGCACTCCATGGCCAGCGTTGTGGAGGTCGTGAAGGTGAGCCCCATCGAGAAGAGCAGTCCGATGAGCAGCCCTTCGTAGACCCAGAAGTTGCAGCCCATAGCCATGGCGGCAGCTTCGGCCACGGCGAATCCGATCATGCCGATACATCCCGTGCGGGTTCCCTGTTCGGGGCGGCGGAAACGTACGGCAAGGGCTGCGGCGCAGCCGATGGCCACGGCGTTGAGTGCGAAGCAGAGGCTGAATGTGAAGGCCGAAAATCCGAAATGCTCCTGGATAATGAAGGGCGACGAGGCAATGTAGGCGAACAGCACGCCCTGTGCGAAGGCGAACTGCAGCACATAGGCCGCGTACTGACGGTTGTGCAGTACGGAGCCGAAGTTGCGGAGTATGTCGCCCCAGGCGACGGCGTTGCGTCGTGCGGCAGGCAGACTTTCGCGGAAGCGGTAGCTTCCGGCGAGCAGCAGCGCGCCGATGGCAAGCAGGATGCAGAAGATACCCTGCCAGCCGATGCGGTCGCAGAGCGTTCCGCCGATGATCGGTGCGGCGACGGGCGCCACGCCGTTTATGGCTCCGATCAGGGCGAGCATGCGGCCCAGATCGGCTCCCGAGAATTTGTCCGTTGCAACCGAACGCGAAATGACGATGCCGCCCGATCCGGCAACGCCCTGAATGAAGCGCAGGGCGACGAACTGGTGGATGTCCCGGGCGAAAAGGCAGAGCAGGGTTGATCCGATGAAGAGCCACATGGCCGCGAGCAGTGGTTTGCGGCGCCCGTATTTGTCGCTTAACGGGCCGAAGAAGAGCTGGCCGACGGCCAGGCCGATCATGCTCGTCGTAAGACCCATCTGCACCATCGACGACGAGGTGGCGAAGTAACCCGCCATGGCGGGAAGCGCCGGGAGGTACATGTCCGTAACGAACGGGCCGAAGGCGGTGAGCATGCCCAGCAGAATCAGCAGGAATGTTTTTGAATTGCTGTTGTTCATGGCGTTCTGGAAATTCCTTTTTTGTTCGGGCAAATGTACTTCGGATTTCTCATTCGAGAATCGCCTGTTCGGAAAGAGTTTTGTTTATTTTCGGAATACTTGATATTGCCGTTCGGAGCTCGTCCCGGGAATAAAAAGATTGCGGAGGCCACAAAGGCCTCCGCGTATGGTCGGTGGTTTTCCTTTTCGGAATAGACTACTTGCCGATCCCGCTGTATCGGAATCCGGCGCCAAGGACCTCCTGTTTGTCGAAAATATTGCGTCCGTCGATGATGACATCGCTGCGCATCGATGCGCGCAACCGCGGCCAGTCGGGCATGCGGAACTCCTTCCATTCGGTTACGAGAACGACGGCATCGGCCCCTTCTGCGGCTTCGTACATGTTGCGGGCGTAGCGGACGGGCTTCCCGGCAAGCATCCGGCGGCTTTCGTCCATTGCCACGGGGTCGTAGGCTACGACCTCCGCGCCGGCCTCGAGCAGGCGGCCGATGACCACCGTGGCCGGGGCTTTGCGCATGTCGTCCGTCTCGGGTTTGAACGCCAGACCCCAGATGGCGATGCGGCGTCCGGCGAGATTGCCCAGCTGTTCGCCGAGCTTGTGGAAGAGCACCTCCTTCTGGGCCTCGTTTACCCGTTCCACGGCCTCGATGACCTGCATTGTGTAGCCGTGTTCGCGGGCCGTGCGGGCCAGGGCCTGGACATCCTTCGGAAAGCACGATCCTCCGTATCCGCAGCCCGGATAGAGGAACTTGTTGCCGATACGCTGGTCGGAGCCGATGCCCTTGCGAACCATCTCGACGTCGGCCCCTACGCGGTCGCAGAGGTTGGCAATGTCGTTCATGAACGAGATGCGTGTGGCGAGCATGGCATTGGCGGCGTATTTGGTCATCTCTGCCGAGGCGATATCCATGAACATCACCCGGAAGTTGTTGATCAGGAAGGGCCGGTAGAGCCGGGCCATCAGTTTGCGGGCCCGTTCGCTCTCGACGCCCACGACCACGCGGTCGGGCGACATGAAGTCCTTGACAGCGGCACCCTCCTTGAGAAACTCCGGATTCGACGCCACGTCGAACTCGATCTCCTCGCCGCGGGCCTTCAGCTCGGCGGCGACGATCTCGCGGATCTGCCGAGCCGTACCTACGGGTACGGTGCTCTTCGTTACGAGTAGCGTGTAGCGGCGGATGTGGCGTCCGAAGGTGCGTGCCACCTCGAAAACCTGCCTCAGATCGGCCGATCCGTCCTCCAGCGGGGGCGTTCCGACGGCCAAAAAGACGACCTCCATGCGGTCGAGACACGCCGCAAGGTCGGTGGTGAAGTGCAGGCGTCCGGCTTCGACGTTGCGGCGCACGATCTCCTCCAATCCCGGTTCGTAGATGGGGATTCTTCCGGCATTGAGGGCCTCGATCTTCCGATGGTCGATATCCACGCAGGTGATATCGAGGCCCATCTCCGCGAAGCAAGCCCCCGATACGAGCCCTACATAGCCCGTTCCGACGATGGCGATCTTCATCATGGCGTTATTCGCGGTTCATCTCCTTGGCAACGGCGGCGGCAAGCGTGCGGCAGCATTCGGCTGCGGCGGACGAATAGCCCTGTTTCATCTCCACGGGCTCGCAGACCGGCGTCCACTTCATCCGTTCGGCGAACTCGCGCATGCGGCGCACTGCGGCGGCAGCCCAGGTGAACGATCCGAAGAAGGCGAAACGGCGCTGCGGGATGCAGCGGGCCTCGATGCGGCGCAGCAGCTCTTCGACGGGCGGGAACAATTCGGCATTGTAGGTCGGGCTGCCGACGATGAGTGTGTCGAAGCGGAAGATGTCGCGCAGCACGACCGACGGGTCTGCATACGAGAGGTTGTAGACGCGCACGGGCCCGACGCCGGCTTCGGCCAGTTCGCGGGCGATACGCTCGGCCATCTGCTCCGTATTTCCGTACATCGAGGCGTAGGCCAGCACGACACCCCGCTCGCCTTCATAGCGGCTCATGCGGTCGTACATGCCGACGACGCGTGCGATTTCGCGCTGCCATACGGGGCCGTGCGTCGGGCAGATCGTGCGGATATCGAGTCCTCCGAGTTTCTGCAGGGCCTTCTGCACCGGGGCACCGTATTTGCCCACGATGCAGGCGTAGTAGCGGCGCATCTCGTCCCAGTAGCGGTCGGTATCGACCTGTGAGTCGGTGATGCCGCCGTCGAGGGCACCGAACGTGCCGAAGGCGTCGCCCGAGAAGAGCACGCCCTCTTCGGCTAGCCACGAAACCATCGTTTCGGGCCAGTGTACCATCGGGATAAGGTGGAAGGTTAGGCTCTTGCCGCCGCCCAGATCGAGGCGGTCGCCCTCCTTGACTTCGAGCACGCCGGAGCAGATGCCGTAGTAGCCGCCGATCATCTGAATGGTCTTGGCGTTGCCGACGATCTGCAGTTCGGGGTAGTGCAGGCGGAGCGCGGCGATCGACGAGGAGTGGTCGGGTTCCATGTGATTTACCACGAGGTAGTCGATCTTACGGTCGCCGATCGCTTCACGGATATTCTCGAAGAGCCGGCTCCCGAATGACTCTTCGACGGTGTCGATCAGGGCGATCTTCTCGCCGATGACCAGGTAGGAGTTGTACGATACTCCGCAGGGGAGCGACCAGAGCCCTTCGAAGCGGGTTGTGGTGCGGTCGTTTACGCCGACATAGTGGATGCCAGGCAGAATTTCCGTAATAGCCATATCGTTATCGTGTTGCTTTGATTCGTTTTGACGTTGCGAATTTACGAAAAAAAATCTACAGTGCAACGGCTTCCTTGCGGACCGGTTTTCTGCTTCCCGCCCGACAAAAAAGCCGACCCTCGTGAATAGGGTCGGCTTGCAGAATTGTTCAGATCGTTCCGATCAGTTGTTCGGGGTGAATACGTCGGCAGCCTGATAACCGAGATATCCGGCAGAAACGTAGTAGTAGAGGATGAACGAAAGCTGGTTCTCCTTCGGGCCGCTTACATAGAAGCAGTTGTCGAAACCGCCGCCCGTAACATAACTCTCGTCGCCTTGCCAGTAGCCTACGTCCTGAACGGAGATGGCTCCGTAGCTGCCGTAGTTCAAACCGGTATTCTGGTTTGCAACGCGGCAGAACTTGAAGGTGCTTCCGTCGGAATCCGTGCCGCCCAGATCGAGTACCGTGAATTTCAGGTGGCAGTCCTTGCCGTACATGTCCTTGACTCGGTAGAGCGTCTCATCGACATCGCACTTCTGGAGTTCTGCGGGCGCAGGGGTCAGTCCCAGTTGTCCGAGGGTTCCGTAGGTGATCGTACCGGCGGTGATGGGGGTCCAGGTAAGGCCCTGGAACGTGGTCGAGGCAACGGCTTTACGGCCATTCTCGGCGACACCTACTGCCGTGATCGTATAGTTGCCCAGCAGGCCCGTCAATACGAAGTCCTGCGTGGAGCCCCCTTCGAGTTTCGTACCGCTTGCGACAACCTGGTCGGCATAGGCGTTCTCGCCGTTGGCGGCGATATACTCCTGAACGGCCGTCGTCAGCTCGGACTTGTAGTAGATCTCCGCTACCTTGTTGTTCGGGGCGATGCGGATCATGACGTCTTCATCGGCGTTGTATTCGCTGCCCGGAGCATATGTATACAAGGTTACAGCAGGAGCACTATCGCTTCCGGGATCGGTCCCCTCGTCGGCCGAGCAGGCGGTCAGGGCTACGACGCCCGCCACGGCCAGAACGGAATAGAAATATTTTTTCAGTGTCATAAATTCAAATCTTTAATGGTTCCTGTATTTACCATACCTTCTCCGGAGAGTCCTCGGTGGGCTGGATCGGCGTGGGGTTGCTGACGCAGGCCTGGTTGTAGTTGGTTTCGGTCTGTACGATGCAGAGGTTCATCCAGTCGGGTACACCCTCCGTATTCCAGCGATATCCCTTCGGATGATTCGTGCCGGCATAGCTACGGGTGATGCCCTTCTCGAAACGCTTGATGTCGAACGTGGCGAAACCTTCGCCCCAAAGCTCGACGCGGCGCTGCCACCATACGTTGTCGCGGAACGACTGTGTGTTGTCATATGCGTACTCCGGGTTGCGGGTCTTGGCAAAGGTTTCGAGCAGCGTCTTTCCGCGGGCCTCTTCCTGCATGCCGGCAGCCTCGGCCTCGATGAGCATCATCTCCTCGACGCGCATCAGCGGTACAGCAACGCAGAAACCGATCTTTACATTGTTATGTCCGGCTTCGCCACCGGCAGCGCGGAACTTGAGCGACAGACCTCCGAAAGTGCCCGAGCTGGTGGCCATTGCGGTGTTTACGATCGCTCCGGGATATTCCGACACGCCCGAGAGATACTCGGCGACAATAGCCTGAAGCTCTTCCATCGACGTTGCCGAAGCGACCTTCTCGTCAAGCTCGGGATCGATGAAGCACTTGCGGCGCCAGTCGGTCTGCGGGATGGTCTCGAGCAGGTGGGCGTCGATGCGCTTCGGTGTTCCGTAGTTGGCGGCGTATCCGCAGCTGGACTCCTCCGTGATCTCGAGAATCATCTGCGAACCCCAGCTCGAGTCGCCGTCGTTGGCCGTGATGTTGGGATCCTCAGCATCGAACTCGGTCATGAACATCCACGAGTCGTTCGGAGTGTTGAATCCCGTATTGTGGTCGAGGTACTGGGCCTCGGTCATCATCGTGTAGCCGCTCTGGGCCAGCTTTGCGTAGTGCTCGGCTTCGGCCCACTGCTCCATCGTCAGGTAGGCGCGTGCCTTCAGACCGTAAACGACGCTCAGGTCGGGCGTGGTCTTGTCGGCACGCTGGTAGTCGGCCAGATACTCCTCGGCCTTGTCCAGGTCGCTGAGGATGAACTCCCACATCTTCTCGTTTGTGGCGTTGGGGTTGTTCGTGGCCTGCTCGTTGGTCGTCTTCTCCGTGATGATGGGCACGGTCAGCGCATCGGGATGACCCTTGTAGGTTTGGGGTGCGAACATGCGGGCAAGGTCCATATAGAACATGGCGCGCATGGCATAGGCGATACCTGCACCCGTGATATGGTCGGCCGAGGGCTGCTCGCCGGCCAGCGAGATAACCACGTTGCAGTTCTTGATCCAGCCGTAGTAGAGCGTCCAGGGAAGCTGGCAGATGGCATAGGTCGGGCCGAGGGCCACGCCGCAGGTGTACCACGTCGTATAGTGTTCGCTGTCGCTATCTTCGCAGACAATGTCCTGCCCCATGACGTCGCGCTGCAGGAAGAACGACGTGTAGCCGAAGTCATAGGGAGTGTAGCTGCTGCCGCTGTAGATGAATTCACCCGAAAGGGTAGAGGTGCAGGCCGTTACGAAGTTGTTGAACGAGTTGGGCGCATCTCCGGCCTGATCCACAGTTACCGTTCCCTGCTGCGGAAAGGTCTCCTGCAGGCAGCCCGTGGAGAGCATGGATGCTCCGATAAGCAGGGAGGCTACTAATTTGATATTTTTGTTCATATGTCGATTGCTTTTTGATGATTAGAACGTAAGCTGGATACCGCCGGAGATCGTGCGGATCGGCGAGTAGTCGGCCACACCCGTCGAAGAGGTTCCGACATAGTTGTAGCGCGGATCGAGACCCTTGCGAGCCGACCAGAAGCAGAGGTTCTCGCCGGCTGCGTAGATACGCATCTTCAGCTTGTTGTGGAATACCTTTTCCGGAATCGTGTAGCCGATGGCGAACGACTGGAAGTTGAGGTACGAGGCGTCGGTCAGGAACCGGTCGGACTTGGCCGTGGTGTACTGGTCGCCCTGCTGCCAGCGGGGAATATCGCTGTCGGTATTGTTCGGGCTCCACGACTTCACCCAGTCCTTGTGGATGGCGCTGCCGTTGGCGGCTCCTGTCCAGGGAGTCATCAGCGTGGCATAAGTTACGTCGTAGACCTTGCCGCCGATCTGGTAGTCGAACGTGAGCGAAAGGTCGAAGTTGCCGACACGCAGGTTCGTGCCGAAACCGCCGAATACCTTTGGCAGGATGCTGCCCTGTTCATACTCCGTGGCACTGTTGATGTCATAGGTCGTGCCGCCCTTGTGGATCGTGTTGCCGGCTTCGTCCTTCGTGTCGATATAGTACATGGCCTGTCCCTTGTCGTCCACGCCCGCATAGCAGGGCAGGTAGGCGTTGTAGAGCGGGCCGCCCTCACGATACCACATCATGACGTTGTTCTGCGACTCCGGGAATCCGATGCTCGAGGTACCCTGGGTAAGCTTCGTCTCCGGCAGCGAAAGGATTTTCGTCGAGTTGTGCGAGAGGTTTGCCGATACGCTCCAGTCCACCGTCTTGGTGCGGATGATCGAGCCGGTCAGATTGATTTCGATACCCGAGTTGCGGATATCGCCCAGGTTGCCGTACATGCCTCGCGTACCGACTGATTCGGGCAGCGAGAGCCAGAAGAGCAGGTCGCTCGTTTTTTTGCGATAGACGTCCACGCCTCCCGACAGACGACCGCGCCAGAAACTGAACTCGACGCCGACGTTGGCATTTGTCGTGGTCTCCCAGGTGATGTTGGGGTTACCCTGGATGGCGAACGAAGCCGACATGGACTTGTCGTCCACCTTGCTCAACGTGTAGAGATCCGTATAGTAGTAGTCGCCGATGTTGTCGTTGCCCTGCTGACCGATCGAAGCCTTGAGTTTCAGCATGTCGATCCACTCGGCCTTCGAGAGGAAGTTTTCCTTGGAGAGAATCCACGCGGCACCTACCGACCAGAAGTTACCGTACTGGTGTCCGGGCGCAAAGCGCGAGGAACCGTCGCGGCGGTAGGAGAACGAACCGTAGTACTTGCCGTTGTAGTCGTACTGGGCGCTCAGGAAGTAACCTTCGACGTTGTAGCGCGTCGTGTAAGAGGTGGCGTCCGAAAGCGATGCGGCGGCGCTCAACTCCGGAATGTCGGGCGAGAACATGCCGTTCTTGGCGGCTCCGACATAACGCGTCTTCGTATTGTAGTACTCATGGCCGATCATGACGTTTACGTTATGCAGGCCGAAAGAGTCGTAGTAGGTCAGCGTCTGTACGTTGTTCGTTCGCATCGAGTTCTGCATGGTCTTGGTGATGCTGCCGTTCGTTCCGGCGCTCGATCCGTAGAACATGTTCTGGAAGTTCGAAACGTAGTTCTCTCCCCAGATTACAGTACTCGTTACGTTGGCCTTCAGGTAGTCGGTAATGTCGATGTCTGCCGTGAAGGTTCCGTTGAGCTGGTTGCCGATGTTTTCGTACTTGTTGTACTGGTTGGATCCGAGCGGGTTACCCGTCTGTCCGAAGGGACGCGAGATACCGTAACCCGTAGCGGCGACACCGTAGTCGTAGGCTTTGTGTCCGTACTGGTCGGTGGCAATGCGGATGTTTCCGTCGGCATCGATTGTCCTTACATAGATCGGGTAGATCGGAGCGATCATTGACGTGTAGTAGAACAGGTTGTTCGAGTAGGTCGATGTACCCAGTCCGGCATCCATCTCCTGCGTTGAGTGCTGGAAGCCGACGTTGGCACCGAGTTTGAGCCATTTGCGGGCCTGATAGTCGGCCTTGACGCGTGCCGTGATACGCTCGAAGCCCGAGTTATCCACGATGCCGTCCTGATTCAGATAACCGACGCTGGTGTAGTAGTTCGACTTCTCCGTTCCGCCGTTTACGCTGACGTTGTACTCCTGGCGCAGGCTGGTCTTGTAGGCTGCGTCTGTCCAGTCATCGGGCTGCAGCCAGTACTCCTGGTTGTTGCCGCTGATCTTACGGCCCAGCGTGGCGTTGGAATTCAGTTTGCCGTCCATGCCGATGAGTTGCTCACCGTCGGGGTAGGAGAATACGTTGTACGAAAGGCCCTTGAGCATTTCGGTATTGGCATTCAGGTTCGCAGCCTCGGCGCTCATGCCCTGGCCGTAGAAGTAACGGTTGTAGAGCTGGGCATATCCGGCCTCGTAGTAGGCACCCGGATCGGTAATCACGTCATAGTCCTGGATGGCACGCGAGTTTACGCCCCATTTCATGTCCACGTTGATCGTCGCGTTTTTCGAAGTATTGCGCTTCGTGGTTACGATGATCACACCCGAAGCACCGCGGGCACCGTACAGGGCGGCCGATGCGGCATCCTTCAGGACGGTAACGGACTCGATATCGGACTGGGCGATGCTCGAGAGGCTGGAGCTGTAGGGAGCACCGTCCACGATGATGAGCGGGTCGGTGTTGGCATACATCGAGCTGATACCGCGGATGTTCACCGAACCGGCGTCGGCTCCCGGCGTACCGGTCGATCCGCGCATCTGCAGACCTGCCACGGAACCTACGAGGGCATTCATGACGTTGGTGGTCTGACGTTTGGCCAGCTCCTCGGATTTGATGACTGTGGCCGAACCGGTGAAGGCTTCCTTCTTTGTAGTACCGAAGGCTACGACCAGCACGTCGTCGATGGCCGTGATGTCCTCCTTCATGCGGATATCGATCGTCGTCTTTCCTTCGACGGGAATTTTCTGCGACTCATATCCGATGAACGAAACGCTCAGATACCCCTCTTTCGGAGCCGAAACGGTGTATTGACCCGCAGCGTTGGTGGTTGTTCCTACAGTGGTTCCGTCCACGACGACCGTAACACCTGCGAGCGGCGCTCCGTCGGCATCGGTAACGGTACCGGAAACCTGCTGTGTCTGGGCCATCGCAAGGAGCAGACCCCCCCCCAGTACAGCGATTAACGATAGTACGAGTTTTCTTACCATAAACGTTAATTTAATTGGTTTTATAAAATAAAAAGTTCACTTACAAAGATGAGAAAAAAGAACCTGAAATCCAAATAAATTTTTAAAGATTTTTGCGTATATATCAACTTTTATCAATATCTGACTCTTCCGATTATGAATTTCTCCGGATGTTAAGAATCCGGTTACAAACCGTAATCGACGTTTCGGACAATTTTTCGGTCATTGGAGCATACCGCAAAAGCCCAAATAACGGGAAATGCTGTTTCTTGTTTCTCTATTTTTTTGCAATAAATTGTCAAAATACAGCGCCGGAACCTTACAGGGCATATTGTCGTCGAAGTTGCTGCGAAAGACGCTCCATATCGTCGTCGAGTTGGGCATGGGTGATGGCGGCATAAATTTGCGTTGTCCGGATGTTCTTGTGGCCGAGTAGCTTGCTGATTGTCTCGATGGGGACGCCCTGCGACAACGTAATGGTTGTGGCGAAGGTATGACGGGCGGCATGGAACGTGATCGGGCGCAATATGCCGGCCCGGGGGAGCAACCGGCGCAGGCAGACGTTGCACCATCCGTTGCTCGGCAGCCGGAAGATAGGTTCTTCGGTATCTTCGTGCTGATATTTGGCCAAAATGGCCGATGCAATATCAAAAAGGCGGACATATACCTCCGTGCCAGTCTTGCTGCGAGTCGTGCATATCCAGGACCGGTCCGGAGCATGCCGGATATTCGAGGGCTGAAGGCGACGGATATCAACATAGGAAAGTCCCGTGAAACAGCTGAACAGGAATGCGTCAAGTACAAGCCGCTGTTTCCCGCAGACCGGATCGAGTTGCATGAGGCTGCGGAGTTCGGAATCCGTGAGATAATCGCGCATGACGGGGCTGCTGTGCAACTTGTATCCCGCGAAAAGATCGCTTGCCAGACAATTCCGGTCGTGAACCAGCATGAAGATATGTTTCAGGGCGATCATGTAAACCCATACGGTATTCTTTTCATGCGGGACTTCATGGGCTATGTAACGGTGGAATTCAACCGGAAAATTCTTGTCGAGCTCGCGGAACGCGATGTCGTTGCGCGCATATCGGATCCGAATGTACGACTTGAGCAGTTTGTAAACGCTTTCATATTTATATAAGGTAGTACGGCTCCGATTGACACCCACCATACGGCAGAATTCGTCGTTGTGCTGTCGGAAAAATGCAAGTACCTGCTCCCGGTTTCGATTGCCGCCGAAGAATTGCTCCCGAACGCTGGATGCGGATACCGTTCCATCGCGGAGAATGAGATGATCGTAGCAGTATTCGATACGGCGTTGGATAGCGGAGAGTTTCTCGTTAAGCCGCGCAACGGCCGCCGTGCGTCCGACAACCCGTCCCGCATGAACATCCCATATTCGGGGATCGACACGCACTTGGGCGGAAAACTGAGCTCTTTCGCCGTTAATCGTAATGCGCACCATGACGGGTACATGGCCCTTGCGGTCCGAAGCCGCACGCTTGATGTAGAAAAGAATCCTGAACGTGTTTCTCATACCTTCTAACCTTGAATTTGTGTATAAACGATTGCCGAAGGTAACGATAAAGTAACCCCGAATAATTCCTTCTCAGGAATGAACCGCATCATTTTGGGGGCTTTATTTTCTGAGATACGGTAACTATCTGGAACCCTTTCCGGCTGTTTGAATTCCGTAGATTCCACAGAACCAATGCTGTGGTAATAAGAAAACCCCGAGCACTTTTTATTTTAAAAACTAATTAGATTAACGTTTATGGTAAGAAAACTTGTACTATCGTTAATTGCTGTATTGGGCGGAGGAATGCTCCTTGCAATGGCCCAGAAGCAGCAGGTTTCCGGTACGGTAGTCGATCAGTCGGGCGATCCCATCGTCGGAGCTACCGTAATGGTTGAAGGTACTACGGTCGGTACAACGACTGGTGAAGGAGGCAAATTCTCCGTTTCGGCCCCAGCCGATGGCGTTTTGCAGGTTTCGTTCATCGGTTACCAGACTCGGTCGGTGGCTGTGAACGGCCGTACATCGGTTGAGATTCAACTTTCCGAAGATACGAAAACGATCGACGAGGTTACAGTCGTGGCCTTCGGTACCAAACGCAAGCAGGACCTTGTGGGTTCGGTGAGCAAGGTAAAGGGCGAGATCATCAGCAATTCGCAGTCGGCATCGGTTTCGAATGCGCTGGAGGGCGCCGTGGCGGGTCTTCAGATTGTAAGCTCCTCGGGGCAGCCCGGTAGTGATGCTTCGATCGTTGTGCGCGGTGTCGGTTCGCTCTCGGCCAGCAACGAGGCCCTGATAGTTGTGGACGGCGTCCCCTTCAACGGCAAGCTCTCGGACATCAACCCTGCGGATATCGAATCGATCTCCGTGTCGAAGGATGCCGTATCGAACTCGCTGTACGGCTCGCGTGCCGCAGGCGGCGTGGTGATGGTAACGACCAAAACAGGCCGCAAGGAGAAGCTCACCGTGCAGTTCCAGGGTACCTGGGGCGTCGCACAGCGCGCTTATAAGGATTACAACATGGTAACCGATCAGGGCGAGTTTTATGAGTTGGTTTGGTATGGTTTGCGCAATACGGCCTGGGCCAATGGTTACGAACTCGATCAGGCTGCCCAGTATGCTTCGACAAACCTGCTCAAGGAGCTGGGTAATTACAATGCCTTCATCATTCCCGAGGGCGAACAACTCGTGGGCCTCGACGGCAAGTTGAATGCCAATGCGCGCAAGCGTTATGACGATACCTTCGCCGATGCGCTCTTCAAGAACTCGTTCCGTCAGGAGTATGTGGCTTCGGCCTCGGGCGGCAGCGACAAGAGCGACTACTATCTGTCGATGGGTTATCTGGACAATGATTCCTATATTATCGGCTCCTCGTACGAGCGTATTACGGCCCGTGTCAATGTCAATACGCAGCTGACCAAGTGGCTGAAGGTGGGTACGAACATCGCCTATTCGCGTGCCACGCAAAACGGTGTCCAGGAGGGTGTCGGTCTGGCATCGAACCCCTTTGCCGTAGCCCGCGACTGGGCCCCGATCTATCCCGTTCACGCCTATGACGCCGAAGGAAACATGAAGTACAACGAGGACGGCACGCCGATGTACGATACGGGTAACGGCGAGACCGACGGCACCTCTGTCGGATCGCGTCCTACGGGCCAGAACTCGAATATCATCTGCAGTATGTCGGAGGATATCCGCCGTGCGGTGTACAACAACCTCACGTCGCGCTCCTATGTGCAGATCAGGTTCCTCAAGGACTTCACTTTCACGGCCAACTACAGCTACGACTTCACGAACGACTACGAGACACTGTTCTATTCGACGAAGGTCGGTGACGGCATGTCGTTCGGCGGCCGCGGTACGAAGGGAAATATCAATACGGCCACGACCAACTTCAACCAGATCCTGGCATACGACAAGCAGATCGGCGAGCACGGTATCTCGGCCAAGATCGGTCATGAGTACTATCAGTATCGCAACGACTATTTCGACGGTCAGAAGACGCAGTTCTACAACCCGCTGAACCCCGAACTTTCGAACGGCGGACAGATGGAGTCGATGACCAGCTACACGGCCGACCACAATATCGAGGGTTACTTCGCCATGGCCGACTACAACTATGCACACAAGTACTATCTTTCGGCAGCGTTCCGTCGCGACGGTACGTCGCGTTTCCTCGACCGCTGGGGTAATTTCTGGTCGGTGGGTGCCGCATGGCGTATCTCGGGCGAGAACTTCATGCAGGGTGCATCCTCGTGGCTCAACGACCTGAAACTCCGTGCATCGTACGGTACGCAGGGTAATGAGAATATTCTCCCGGGCTACCTCTATGCCTATACGCCCTATCAGGATCAGTATTCGGTGTCGTGGACCGGTTCGGAGCTGGCTACCAGCATTGCCTTCTACGGTAATCCCGATCTGACGTGGGAGAAGCAGAAGACCTTCGATGTGGGTCTCGACTTCCGCCTGTGGGACCGCGTTTACGGATCGGTGGACTACTTCTACCGTAAGACCGACGACATGCTCTTCCAGCGTCCGCTGGCATTCTCGACGGCCGGCCGTCCCTACAACTGGGAGAACATCGGTTCGATGCGCAACGAAGGCGTCGAGTTCGAGTTGAACGTCGACATCTTCAAGAAGCGTGATTTCCAGTGGACCGTTTCGATCGTGGGTTCGCACTACAGCAACGAGGTGCTGACGCTTCCCGAGGAGAACAAGGTCGACGGTATTACCTCCGGTTCGTTCAAACTCATGGAGGGCAAGAGCCGTTATGAATACTTCACTTACATGTATGCAGGCATGAACGAGAAAGGTCAGCCTCAGTGGTACATGGACGTTGCGGGAGAGGACGGGGTAACCCGGGAGAAGACCACGACCTACAGCAACGCTACGAAGTACTATCTCGGCAAGTCGGCGCTGCCCGATTTCAACGGAGGTTTGAGCACCGTCCTCAAGTACAAGGGCATTGACCTCTCGATTGCCACGGCTTTCCAGATCGGCGGCTGGGCATACGACAGCGATTATCTCTCGGGCATGAGCATCTCCTACTATGTGGGCCACAACAAGGACATGTGGAAGACCTTCAACCCCGAGACCGGAAAGGGTGAATTCCCGATCTGGAATGCGGTGGATTCGTCGAACTCCTATACGCAGACGTCTGATGCCCACCTCATCAAGGCTTCGTATTTCAGCATCCGCAACCTGACGCTGGGCTACACGCTGCCGCGTACCTGGCTCGACAAGCTCGGTATCGAGGGACTGCGCATCTTCGTAACGGCAGACAACCTGGCTCTGTGGTCGAAGCGTCAGGGCTTCGATCCCCGTGTCTCGATGAGTGGTGGCAATGATAGCTATGGCGGTTATTCACCCATGCGCATCATCTCCGGCGGTATCAACCTTACGTTCTAATCTCTTAAACAGCATTTGAAGAATATGAAAAAAATCATTATATCGCTGATGTGCGTTCCCGTACTGTTTGCGTCGTGTATCGAGGACGCCGATGTAACGGGATACCTGACCGACGGTAAAAGAGAGGAGATCTCGCAGAGCGATCCCGACAAGGCATTTTCGGCGACGTTGGTCGGCATGTATCAGGACCTGCAGCAGTATGTCTATACCGATGTGTCGCACAACTACTTCGGTCAGAAAAGTTTCGACTATCTGACCTCGCTCATGGGCAACGATATGGTCATGACGGGTATGTATGCGATGAGTATCTACCACTATATTCTCGACTATCGTGGTCAGAACTATGTGCCGACGGCCAACCGCTGGCGCGAGTATTACAATACGATCGCCAATGCCAACAGCATTCTGCGTGAGTGCGATCCCGAATCGACAGATCCCACGGTGCAGAAGTACCGTGCCATCGCACTCGGCTTCCGCGGCTATGCCTACCTGCAGCTTACCTACCTCTACTCGTTCTCCTACTATGTGGGCGCCGATGATACGAAGTGGGGTAAAGGCACGACCTACGATCACTCGGAAGAACTCTGCGTACCGTTGATTACCGAAGAAACCGAGGGAGATCAGCCCCGTTCGACGCTGAAGACAATCTATACGCAGATCCTTAATGACCTGGGCAACTCGTACAAGATCTTCGAGCAGATCGGCCAGATTAAGACCTCTTCGCCCGAGGATATCGACGGTTGCGTCGTGGCCATGCACCTGGCCCGTGCCTACATGGTGATACACGACTGGGACAATGCGATCAAGTACGCACAGGTGGTTATCGACAACTTCCCCGTGCTGACGACCGAGGATCAGATTCTGCAGGGCTTCAGCGACATTTCGCTTCCCGACGTGGTGTTCGGCTGCAACATTACGTCCGATAATGCGACGACCTACATGTCGTGGTTCTCGCAGATGGATGTATATGGTGCGGGATATGCCGGCATCGGTGTATGGCGTGCGGGCTTCAAGCCGTTCGTGGACCGTATCGCCGATAACGATATCCGTCTGATGTGGTTCTGCTGCGACCGTTCGACCGGAGTGGATACGCCCAAAGGTCGTGTAACGACGCTCCGTGATACGCAACATGCCGCTTATGTGGAGTATCAGTCCGTCAAGTTCATCGGTGCCGGCCGCGACCAGATTGTGGCAACGGGAGGTGACGGCACGGGATGGAATCTGGGCGACTACATCTACCTGCGTTCCGAGGAGGCCTACCTGATCAAGGCCGAAGCTCTGGCTCATAAGGGGGATGCCTCGGCAGTTACGGAACTCAACGACTTCATGAAGACCCGCCAGCCGGATTACAACTATACCTTCACGGACAAGGCTTCGCTTATCGAGGAGATCAACTTCCAGAAACGTGTCGAGTTTTGGGGCGAGGGTATCGAGTATCTGGACAACCGCCGTCTGAATATTCCGGTGGATCGTACGGACCAGACCTGGGGCGCGGCGAACAACCACTACGATGTGGGCAAGCTCTATGCCGATCAGGAAGATGTAAAGTTCCTCTATCAGATCCCCATTTCAGAGATCGAGAATAACGACAAGATCCCCGCATCGGATCAGAACCCCTGATAGAACGGATTGAATATGCGCAATGCGCTTGTTTGAGAAGTCCCGGGCCGCTTGTTGGCCCGGGATTTTTTGTCGGCAGAAGTGTAATCGGCTGTTGTTATATTCCGAAACGGAATTTTTCCGGAAAAAAATACTGAAATTTTTGCAAATCGGGAAAATTTGCTTACCTTTGCACCACGATAATACGGAACGCTCCGTTAGTCGGGATGGTGCCATAGCTCAGTTGGTAGAGCAAAGGACTGAAAATCCTTGTGTCCCCGGTTCGATTCCTGGTGGTACCACATTGAAGAGAAGCAAGAAGTTGCAAAACCCTGATTTTCAAACGAAATCAGGGTTTTCTCTTTTCGCCGGCAGCGCAAAAAACAGCGGTTTCCGGCACCTTTGGGTGGAGCAATCGGTGGAGATGAAAACCGCCACGTCCACATGCTGGAAAATGTCGCCTGCATGGTGCGTTCTGTCTTGTGCGTAAAAATGAAAAAAGTCAGATTTTCCAGATGGGATAATCAAAGACTTTCTCGCCTCTCTTTTTGTGATAATGGACCGTGATGACACCAGCCAATGCAATGCTGATCATTCGGGCAATATTGGAAATCAAGCCTCCTGCTGCGACTTCAGTACCTTCCAGGGTGAAGATAAACCACGCTCCGTTCATCAGTATATGCAATCCGGCAGGAATCCATAGGTTGAAATTCCATTCGACGTATATCCAGCTGAAATAGAGTGCCCCGATGAAGGTTACGCCGAAAGCCGCAAGTGCCGAAAGAACATCGTGCCCTTGATAGAGATGCACGGAGCCAAAATAGAGGGCTGGTAATATGACTGCCCAGAAAAAGCCGGTTTTTGCATACCGGAAAAGCAACCCGAACATAAAAGCCCGGAACACCAGCTCCTCCTTGAACCCGGTCAGGATGGCCCTGTCATAAATCACGGAGCATGTCAATTCCGTATTGAAGTTTCCGAAAACGGGAAATATGAGATACAGCGGCAGCACACACAGGAGTGCGATTCCGCAGCCCTTGAGGATATTTCCGCTCAACCCGAGAAAAGAAAACAGCTCTTTCGGCTTAATTACGACCATTGTCAAAACCAAAGCGATGAGTGTAAGAAGCAGAGTCTTTATCGACAGACCGAGGATCGAGTTGCCCGGTACGTCGAAAAGTGCGGCTGCAAAGCCGAGGTTTCTCCAGAAGAGGATGATAATCACGCTCGCAAGGATGGAATACAGTACCCTTGCCGTTTTCGATGTAAGTCGAATCATGATTTGACGAGTTCGTTATGGCCTGTAAAATGATCGGTTTATTCCCTCTTCGGGGGGATTTCCTTCTTGCGTCTGTCTGTCCGGTCAAAGAGCGGGACTCCGGCGAAAGATTCCGTCGATACCGTGAAAAAAGCCCCCGACCTTCCGGTATGGGGGCTTTGTGCGGAATGCCGGTTGTCGTTACCGGCGGAATCAGCAGATTCCGAAGCGGAAAACGATCTTCTGGCAGTAGGTTTCGCCCGGGTGGAGCAACGGCGACGGGAAGTCGGCGTGGTTCACGGCATCGGGGTAGTTCTGGCATTCGATGGCCACGCCGTCGTAGTCGGCATACTGCCCGCCGTGCTTGGTCTCGGGACAGCCGCCCGCGAGCCAGTTGCCCGTGTAGATCATCACGTTGGGCTGCGACGAGAGCACCTCGACCCGGCGGCCCGAACGCGGGTCGCGCAGCGTGCCCACCTCGCCCAGAATGTTGGGCTTCCAGCCGTCGATGACGAAGGGATGGTCGTAGCCCTTGAAGTCGCGGATGTGGTTGAACTCGGCGTCGATGCCGGGGCGGAAGGCCCGGAACGTCCGGAAATCCTGCGGTGTGCCCTCCACGTCGAGCAGTTGTCCCGTGGGGATCTGCCGCTCGTTCATTTCGAGCACCTTCGAGGCGTTGAGCTGCAGCTCGTGGTCGAGAACCGACCCCGAATCTTCTCCTGCCAGGTTGAAATAGACGTGGTTCGTGAGGTTCACGACGGTTGTCCGGTCGGTGCGGGCCAGGTAGGTGATCTCCAGTGCGCAGTCGTCGTCGAAGTCGAAAATCGCCTCGACGCACAGCTCACCCGGATAGCCCTGGTCGCCATCTTCCGAAAGGAGCGTCATGACCACGCGGTTGGTCTCCACGCGGCTCTCCCAGACCCGGTTGGCAAAGTTCTTCGTGCCGCCGTGCAGGTGGTTCACACCGTTGTTCACCTCGAGCGCATACTCCTTGCCCTCGACGGTCATCCTGCCGTAGGCGATGCGGTTGGCGCAGCGGCCCACGCTCTTGCCGGCGGCGGCACCGTCGTGGAAATAGCCTTCGGGACGCCTGTATCCCAGCACGACGTCGGCCATGCGGCCTTCGCGGTCGGGCATCACGGCGGCGACGATTGCCGCGCCGTAGTTCGTGAGGCGCACCTCGGCGCCGCGGTCATTGCGCAGCGTGTAGAGGATGATCGCCTCACCTTCGGGGGTCATGCCCCAGACATGCTGTTGGATATCTACCATCTTATTCGGCGGGTTTGAGCGTGGCCAGCAGGTGGTCGATGCGCCGCAGACACTCCTGCTTGCCGATGAATTCCGTAACGTCGTACATGCCGGGGCCCTTTCCGGCGCCTACGAGCGCCAGACGCAGCGTGTTCATCACCTGGCCCATGCCGTAGCCCTTCTGTTCGATCCAGGCGTGAACGACCTCTTCGGTATGCTCCTTCGAGAAGTCGTCGATGCCCTCCAGCACGCCGCGCAGTTCGCGCAGGATCTCCGGATTCTCTCCTTTCCAGTATTTGCGCACCTGCTTCTCCTCGTATTCCGTGGGTGCGATGAAGAAGTAGGAGGTCAGGTCCCAGAGGTCGGTTGTCAGCTGTGCGCGCTCCTTCATGATGCCTGCGGCCTTGCCGGCCACCTCGTCCGAAACCTCGATGCCGTGCTCGTGCAGGATCGGCTGGTAGACGGCGGCCAGTTCGGCGTCCGTCTTGCGGTGCATGTATTGGGCGTTGAACCAGCGGGCCTTGTCGGGCTGGAAGCGGGCGCCGGATTTCGAGACGCGTTCGAGCGAGAAGTTGTCGATAAGCTCCTGCATTGTGAAGAGCTCCTGCTCCGTACCGGGATTCCAGCCCAGCAGGGCGAGCATGTTGATGAAAGCTTCGGGGAAATAGCCGTCCTCGCGGTATCCGTGGGCCGTTTCGCCCGTTGCGGGAGATTTCCAGAAGAGCGGGAAGACCGGGAAGCCCATCTTGTCGCCGTCGCGCTTGGAGAGCTTGCCGCCGCCCGTAGGCTTGAGCAACAGGGGCAGGTGGGCGAACTCGGGGCGCGAATCGCTCCATCCGAAGGCTTCGTAGAGCAGGTAGTGGAGCGGCAGCGACGGCAGCCACTCCTCGCCGCGGATGACGTGCGAAACCTCCATCAGGTGGTCGTCCACGATGTTTGCAAGATGGTAGGTGGGCAGGGCGTCGGCCGATTTGTAGAGTACCTTGTCGTCGAGCGTCGAGGTATTCACCTCGACATGGCCGCGGATCAGGTCATCCATGCGGACGATCCGGTTTTCGGGCATCTTGAAACGGATGACCCACTGGTCGCCGCGGTCGATGCGCGCGCGGACCTCCTCGGCCGGCAGAGCCAGCGAGGTGGCGAGCTTTTCGCGCACGGCATAGTTGTAGGCGAAGGCCTCTCCGCGCGCCTCGGCCTCATGACGCAGAGCGTCGAGCTCTTCGGCCGTGTCGAATGCGTAGTAGGCCCAGCCCGCATCGACAAGCTGCAGGGCGTATTTGAGGTAGATTTCGCGCCGCTCGCTCTGGCGGTAGGGTGCATGGGGACCGCCGACCCCGACTCCCTCGTCGATCTCGATGCCGCACCAGCGGAGCGACTCCATGATGTACTCCTCGGCTCCGGGAACGAAGCGCTGCGAGTCTGTATCCTCGATGCGGAGGATCATCGTGCCTCCGTGCTGCCGGGCGAAGAGGAAGTTGTAGAGGGCCGTGCGGACGCCGCCGATGTGCAGCGGTCCGGTGGGACTGGGTGCGAAGCGCACCCGAACAGGTCTTTCCATGATAGTTCTCAATATTTATCTATTCCTTATTGTTTTGCGGAGGATTTCAGATGTTCCGGTCGAGCACCAGCCAGGCTGCCAGCGAATCCCTCTTGCGGAAATAGGTTTCGTCGTATTCGCGCATATACCGCGTGCGTTCGACGAATTCGGGCAGGAGCAGTTCCCGGGCGATGTCCGCGAGAAGCTTTTCCGTTTGCTCGGGGCGCTCCTCATCGTTTCTCTCCCAGTAGTTCCGGATCGATTGCGGCGCCTGTTCGTATATTTCGGAGAAGTTCAGTTCGCGGCCGTTCATGACGAGTTCCGAGACCGAATAGTCGAAAACGTATTTTTCGAGCAGCTCCTTGATCGGCAGTCCGGGCCGATCGGGGTACATGTTGTAGGCGATGTCGCCGTCCGAGATATCCCAGATGCTGTAGCGCATCCATGTGGATTTCCGAACCGGACCCCGAAGGCCCTGCGGAAATTCGAAATTGTTGTGCTTGGCTATGCTGAAGTCGTCGAATTCGTGGATTATGTGGCGCGGGAAAAGCCCGAAACGGCCCTTTATCCGGTCGATCGCTCCTCGCGTCGGCGCGAATTCCAATGTGATCTTAGCCGCACCGAATATGCTCTCTTTCGGGTCAATCGCAAGCAGCCGAACGGAGACGTAACGGTCCAGCCTCAGCGAATCGATGTAGTTGTGCCAACGGGCAATCAGCCCGGGTACCTGTTCTGCCGTAGGTCCGTATAGGGCAGTCCACTCCGTGTCGGCCTCTTTTTTCAGGCGGGAGCGGAGTTCGTTGTCGGAGAGCGCATCGAGAAACTGTTGCAATGCCGCATAGGTCAGATCGTTGGCCCGGGCCATATCCACCGTCGATGCGGTGAGCCGGAAGCGTTCCGCCATACCGACAGCCTCTTCGTAGTCCGGATTCTTTTTCAGCAGCGTGTTGATCTCTTCGAGCGTGAGCGGCTCGGAGATCGGCCGGTTCTCGGGCCCTCCGCAGGAGGCGAGAAGCAGCGCGATGCATATGAACGGTATGTGGATTTTCATGGATCGGTGTTTTCGGGATTCTGACTTCGTTCCGATGCGGATGGGGTTATTTTACCCGGTATTCGACACGCATGGTAATGCGGGCCTTCTTATGGCGCGAGGAGGTGTTGAACGATCCTCCGGCCGAGAACTCCTCGTTGGTGTTGGCTCCCGTGATCTGGAAGACGCCCATGCGGGCCGAGGCCACGCGTCCGATCTTCGTGCCGGCGTTGCGGGCGATCTTCTCGGCGCGCATCCGCGCGTCGGCCGAAGCCGTCTCGATAAGGCCCATCTTCACATCGTCGAGCTTTGTGTAGTAGTAGTCCGGGGCATAGGCTTCGATCGAGACGCCCTGGGCGATCAGAGCCGAGATTTCGCGCGAGACGGTCTCGACCTTCTCCACCTCGGCGGACTCCACCGTGAAACGCTGCCGCAGACGGTATCCCGTGAAGCGCTGTCCGGCCCAGTTGCCGTTGGCATTGTATACCGGGTCGTACTGCTTTTCGACATTCACGAAGGCGAAGACTACGGCGTCGGCCGGAATGCCCTTTTCTGCAAGGTACTGCTGGACCTTCTCCTTGCTCCGTTCGATCTCGGCATATCCGGCGGCAACCTGCTGCGCCTCGGCCGTGAGTTCTCCCGACCAGACGATCAGATCCGATGTGAACTCCGTTTCGCCCAGTCCCGTTACGAGGATCGTGTCCTGTGCACGGTACTTGTAGGTGTAGGCGCGTCCCAGGATGACGGCGCATGCGACGGCCGCAAGGCCGATCAGCAGATACTTCGCGTTTTTCATGGCTTATGGTTTTTAAGGTTCGGACAACGCTCGTCTGACGTCTCTCCGGTCAGACGTTGAACAGGAAGTGCATGATGTCTCCGTCCTGAACGACATACTCCTTGCCCTCGATGCCGATCTTGCCCGCATCGCGGCACGCCTTCTCGGAGCCGAGAGCGACGTAGTCGTCATACTTGATGACTTCGGCGCGGATGAACCCCCGTTCGAAGTCGGTATGGATGATGCCGGCCGTCTGCGGGGCCTTCATGCCGCGCGAGTAGGTCCAGGCGCGGGTCTCGTCGGCTCCCGTGGTGAAGAAGGTCTCGAGGTTGAGCAGCTTGTAGGCCGCCTTGATCAGCCGGGCCACGCCCGACTCCTCGAGCCCGAGGTCCTCGAGGAACATCTGCCGCTCCTCGTAGCTTTCCAGCTCGGCGATGTCGGCCTCCGTGGCGGCGGCGATGATGAGCATCTCGGCCTTCTCGTCGGCGATGGCCGCGCGGACCGCTTCGGTGTATGCGTTGCCCGTCGCGGCGCTCTTTTCATCGACGTTGCAGACGTAGAGCACCGGTTTGTCGGTGAGCAGGTTCAGATCGGCGACCAGCTTGCGGTCCTCTTTTTCGAGTTCGATCGTGCGGGCGCTTTTGCCTTGCTCGAGGGCCGCCTTGTACTGGAGCAGCAGCTCCACAGCCCGCTTGGCCTGCTTGTCGCCGCCCGACGTGGCGGCCTTCTGGGTCTTCGAAAGCCGGTTTTCGACCGTCTCGAGGTCCTTCAGCTGCAATTCGGTGTCGATGATCTCCTTGTCGCGCACGGGGTCGATCGAACCGTCCACATGGGTGATGTTGCCGTTGTCGAAGCAGCGCAGCACATGAATGATGGCATTCGTGTTGCGGATATTGCCCAGGAACTTGTTGCCCAGACCCTCGCCCTTCGAGGCGCCCTTGACCAGCCCGGCGATGTCGACGATCTCGATCGTCGTGGGGATGACGCGTTTCGGATTGTCGATTTCGGCCAGCCGTACAAGCCGCTGGTCAGGCACGGTGATCACCCCGACGTTGGGTTCGATCGTGCAGAAAGGAAAGTTCGCTGCCTGCGCCTTTGCGTTCGACAGGCAGTTGAAGAGGGTCGATTTCCCGACGTTCGGGAGCCCTACGATACCACACTGTAAAGCCATATGTTGATGTTCGTTTGTTTTCGGTTCGGATTGCGCGGCGATCCGTGTGCCGGCAGTCGGGCAAAGATACGCATTTCTTTTCATTTATGCACAAAAAAAGCAGCGGCCCGAGCCGCTGCTTTTCATCGTGTCATGAGGTGGGGGGCTATCGCGTGATGCGGGCCGCGAAGCCGCCGCCCGGGGCGAGCTTCACACGGAGCTTCCCGTCCGAGGGAAGCGTCGAGCATTCGCGCCGGTAGTCGCGGGCCACGCGGGCGGCATTGGCACCGTCGCTGAAGCTCTCGATCTGCCACGGGCCCGCACCGAGGAACGAGAGGTCGAGTTCCAGCTCGCGGGCCTCCCACCCCGTCAGAGCGCCGACATACCAGACGTCGCCCGCACGGCGTGCCACGGAGATGTATTCGCCGACGGCATTCTTCAGCGGCACGATCTCATCCCAGACCGTGGGAATCGCTGCGATGAAATCGAGCGTCTCCCGTTCGCTGAGGTAGTTTGAGGGCGAGTCGCTCAGCATGTTGAGCGGCGACTCGAAGACGACGTACTCGGCCACCTGGCGGCAGCGCGTACCCTGGCTCATCGGCTCGCCGTGTACGGGTCGGTAATTCTCCTTCGTGGCGTTGCGCATGGCGCCCTGCGTATAATCGACCGGACCGGCGGTCATGCGGATAAAGGGCATCGTAACGTCGTAGGTTACCATGTCGGTGGTTGCCGGCGACCATTTCATGTTCTCCAGGCCGAAAACGCCCTCGAAGTTGAGTACGTTGGGCCAGGTGCGGTTCATGCCTGCGGGTTTGAAGATTCCGTGGAAGTCGAGGATCAGATGATATTTGGCGCAGAGTTCGGCGGCGCGGTGCAGGAAGCGTACGACCTGCTGGTCGTCGCGGTTCATGTAGTCCACCTTGAAACCCTTGATGCCCATCTCGGCGTAGTGCTTCACGGCCTGTTCCATGCCGTTTTCGAAGGGTGCGTGGCCGGCCCAGAGCAGGATGCCGACATTGCGCTCGCGGCCGTAGGCCACCAGCTCCTCGAGATCCATCTCTGGAACGACCTGCAGCAGGTCTGCCGGACCGTTTACGGACCAGCCGTCATCGATAAGGATGTATTCCAGGCCGTTCTGTGCGGCGAAGTCGATGTAGTACTTGTAGGTCCGGGTATTGATGCCCGCCTCGAAATCGACGCCGTAGAGATTCAGGGCGTGCCACCAGTCCCAGGCTACTTTGCCGGGCTTGATCCATGACGTATCGTCGATCTTCGACGCCGGGGCCAGCCGGTAGGTCATGTCCGATGCAAGCAGGTCGGAATCCTCGCGGGCATAGACCATCACGCGCCACGGGAAGGTGCGTGTGCCTTCGGTACGGGCGATGTAGTTTTCGCGGTCGAGTACAATCTGCTGCTGGTTGTTGTATCCGCTCGGGTTGGCAACGTTTTTGGGATAGGTCGCCAGTACGCCGCGCAACTGCGGCTTTTCGGCTGATGAGGCCAGAAACAGGCCCGGATAATCTCTCAGATCCGATTCGGTGAGGAGCAGCTTGCTGCCTTCGGGCCCTTCGATGAGCACGGGGAGAAACATCAGACGCCGCACATCGAGCTGTGTCATGGGCAGCTTGACGTAGGTATTCTCAAAGGAGTTCGAGAACTGCCACTCGAAATCGCGCAGTTCGGTACGGTGCACATACGGAGCGTAGGTCGTAAAATCGGCCGGGAAGTTGAACTCCGCCTGTTCGTTCTCGACGGTGATCTCTCCCTCCTTGCGCGTTTCGAAACGGTAGGCCATACCGTCGTCATAGAGGCGTACGACCAGGCTGTAATCACCGCGGAAGGCGAGGGCAAGTTCGTTGTAGTGGTCGCGGACCTGCGCTTTTTTATAGAAGTGCGCATCGAATGTCTCGTCGGCCGAGCGCTTCTTGGCCTTGATGACCTTGGGGGCACGGCCCAGCACCACATCGTCGGTGAGCGTCATGGCGACGGGCGAAGGATTCAGCAGAGCCTTTCCGTCGGCCGATAGGGCGATCCGGATGTCCGAATCGACCGTAACGGTTCCCTGCAGCGTGCCGTCCGGCGAGGCGATCGTGTAATTTTTCGGTGCCGCAAAGGCTGCCGGGGCGCAGGCGAGACCGAGAAAGACCATCAGTGTTTTAAAAGACATAGGTGTTCAGGTTAATATGTAAGTAAATTCATTTTCCTTGTGCCTGAAGCTTCCGTACATTTTCATGTCGGGGGCGAAATGAACACAACTTTGCAAAGTTAATGGATTTTCTTCGTTCTTTACGTTGCCGGCCGGGATATTTCGTGAAATTTTTTACCATCACGGCACATCCGGGATTCTGGCTTGGACCCGTTCTTCTTTCAACGCCTGAGGAGGGGATGCCGTCGTATCGGGGGAAAATCATCGGGAAGCACCGCAGTATTTATGATTTTTTAGTATCTTTGAAGGCAAATTTCGTATGTCTATGGATTTGGATCGTTTGCAGAGCGACCTGCAGTGCCTTGCGGAGATTGTCGGCGGCTGGGACGCTACGAAGGAGATAAACACGCTGGAGCGCGATCTGGTGCTCGAAAAGTTGCGCAGCCTGTATGAACGCGTACGTTTCGGGACGCTCGTCCCGTCGGCCCCTGTCGAGGACCCGATGCCCGAAGCTGTCGACCCGATTGATCTCGGTGAAGTGCTTTCGCTCGATCCGCTTCCTGCAGAACCGGCCGGAAGCGTTTCTCTGCCGGACGGGAAGGTGTATCCAGTGGTCATAAATGTCGGTGCAGCCGGTTCCGAGACTGATTTTTCGGCAGAACCATCGCATGCGGAGCCTTCCAAACCTGTCCCGGTATCCGGATCGGTTGCCGAATCCGCCGAATCCGTTTCTGAGCCAGATCCGGCCGTCATGGCGGAGAATCCGGCTCCGGCATCCGAGCCGGCAGTTGCGGCACCCGACTCCGTTCCGTCTGCCTCCGGAGAGAAGCCTGCCCCGGACCCGATCGTAGCCGCAGTTCCGGCCGAGCCTGAACCGGCGCCCGAATCCGAGTCGGATGCCGAGCCCGAGTCGAAACCCGATTCCGATCCTGCTTCCGAGCAGAAGGCCGGGAATGCGGAAACTGGATCTGAAGTCTCCGGGTCGCATGCTGTGGAGGCGTTCGTCTCCGCTTCGGTTGCGGAAGCTGTTCTCGAGACTACGGCCTCATCCGAAGCTGTGCCGGCGTCGGAATCCGACCATACGAAGACTGCCGCGCGCAATCTTTTCGGCGTGGAGGAGGCTTCGTCGCGCCATCGGCACAAGCAACGGGTCATCATGTCGCTTTACGGTTCCGATATGCCGGAATCTTCTGCTGCGAACCGGATGCCGGAACCATCTGTCGGTCCGAAGCATCCGCAGACCGCGGCACCCGATCGCGGCATGCCGTCCCCGGCATCCGATGTGACCGAGGAACATCCGGCAGTAGAGGGCCCGACACTTTCGGAGACGCTCGTTTCACCGGGAGCCGTTTTGGGCGAGGTGATCAACGCAAACGTGCATACGTTGGCCGATACGATCGCCCCGCCGCACGATATCGCTTCGGAACTGCGGCGCAGCGAACCCGTTACGGATCTGCATCGGGCCATCGGCATCAATGACAAGTTTCTGATGATCCGCGACCTGTTCGACGGCGACGGTGAGGCTTTCGAACGGACGATCGAGGCGCTCAACGGATTTGACAATCTCGACGACTGCATGATCTATGTGGCCGAGAATTATGCCTGGAACGCCAATTCCGACGGGGCGAAGCTGCTTATGGATCTTCTAGAACGAAAATTCGCCTGATCCGCATGGCCAAACTCTATATCGTGCCGACGCCGATCGGCAATCTGGACGACATCACGTTGCGTGCGATCAACGTGCTGCGTGAGGTCGATTTCATTCTGGCCGAGGATACCCGGACGAGTTCCGTGCTGCTCAGACACCTCGGCATCGAAAAACGGCTTTATGCGCACCATAAGTTCAACGAACACGCCACGGTGGCTGCCGTGGCTGCGGAGATCGCAGCGGGACGCAATGCGGCACTCATCTCGGATGCCGGGACACCGGGTATTTCCGATCCGGGTTTCCTGCTCGTACGCACCTGTGTCGAGGAGGGGATCGAGGTCGAGACTCTGCCGGGCGCCACGGCCCTCATCCCGGCGCTGGTCCAGAGCGGATTTCCGTGCGACCGGTTCTGCTTCGAAGGCTTCCTGCCGCAGAAGAAGGGGCGCATGAAGCACCTGCAGGCCCTTGCCGACGAGGAGCGTACGATGATTTTCTACGAGTCGCCCTACCGGGTGGTGAAATGTCTGGAGCAGTTCGCCGAGACGTTCGGAGCCGATCGCCGGATCTCCGTATCGCGCGAGCTGACCAAGAAATTCGAGCAGACCCTGCGCGGCACCGTGGCCGAGCTGCTGGAATATTTCCGCACGACGGAACCCAAAGGCGAATTCGTGATCGTCGTCTCGGGCCGTCCAAAAAACCGCAACGCCGAAGAGTTATGAGTACGAAACGGACGGAACTGAACCTGTTGCAGCGGATCTGGCTGGAGATTCTTTGGGCTCTGGCGCGTCTGTTTGCCGTATTGCCGTACTGGTTCAAGTATTACGTCGTCGAGAATCTGATTTTCTTCATCCTCTATTATTGCCTGCGTTACCGGATGTCGGTCGTCAAGCGCAATCTGCGGCAGTCGTTCCCAGAAAAGAGCGATGCGGAGCTGGCCGTGATCCGGCGCCGTTTCTACCTCACGCTGGCCGAATTGTTCGTCGATACGGTCGATCTGGCGCACATGACGCCTGCGAAGGGGCGCCGCATCCTTTCGGTAAAGGGGCTCGACGAGCACCTCGAAAAGGTCTCGGGACGCGACTGGATCGCCATGACAGCCCACTTCGGATGCTGGGAGTACTGCTCCTTCTGGGGCATCTATGTTCCATCGCAGATCGTCGTGGCGGTCTATCATCCGCTGGAGAGCCCCGTGGCCGATGCGCTTTACAAGCGGCTGCGCCGGGGCGACTACGCCACGCCTGTCCCGATGCGGGAATGCCTGCGTTTTTATCTGCGCCACAGCGACAAGGGCTTCGATGGCCGGAATCTCGTCATGGGGCTTATTGCCGATCAGAATCCTCCGCGGCGTCCCGACAGCCACTGGTTCCGCTTCCTCAATCAGGATACGATCTTTTTCGACGGCGGTGAGAAGCTGGCGCTGCGCTGCCATCTTCCGGTCTATTTCGTCCGGATGGACCGCCTGCGCCGCGGACGTTATCAGATGTCGTTCGTACCGCTTTACGACGGTGTGGAGGAGGTGGCACCCAATGAGATTACCGAACGTTACGTCCGCGAACTGGAACGAGTGATCTGCGAGCGGCCCGAACTTTGGATGTGGTCGCATCGCCGCTGGAAACACAAACGCACGCATGCCAAACGTTGAGATCGTCATTCTGAACTGGAACGGGGAGGGACACCTGCGCCGCTTCCTTCCGAGCGTTGTGGCGGCGGCTCCGGCCGGCGTGGGGGTTGTCGTGGCCGACAACGGCTCGACGGACGGTTCTCTGGAGTTGCTTGCGCGTGAGTTCCCGACGGTCCGCGTGGTGCGTCTCGATGCCAATTACGGCTTTGCGGGGGGCTACAACCGGGCGTTGGAGCAGATCGAGGCCGACTATTATGTCCTGTTGAATTCCGATGTCGAAACTCCCGCCGGATGGCTTGATCCGCTGCTTGAATGCCTCGAGCGGAATCCCGGTGTGGCGGTGGTATCGCCCAAACTGATCTCCTGCCTTGAACGTGAGAAGTTCGAATATGCCGGAGCATCGGGCGGCTTCATCGACTTTCTGGGCTATCCCTTCTGCCGGGGCCGCATCCTGCGCACGGTTGAGGAGGACCGGGGCCAGTACGACGACGAGCGCGACGTCTTCTGGGTGAGCGGGGCGGCTTTTTGCTGCCGGGCCGGGGTATTCCGGGCGCTGGGCGGTTTCGATGCCGATTTCTTCGCCCACATGGAGGAGATCGACCTCTGCTGGCGGATGCAGCTGGCGGGCTATCGCGTGCGGGTGGTGCCCCGCAGTGTGGTTTACCACCTCGGCGGAGGCACGCTCCAGACCGATTCGCCGTCGAAGGTCTTCTATAACCACCGCAACAACCTGGCGATGCTGTACAAATGCTCCTCGTCGGGGCAGCGGCTGCTGGTTGCGGTCCTGCGCCCGGCGCTGGACCTGCTGGCGGCGTTGTCGTATCTGGCACAGGGGCGTGCGGATAACTTCTGGGCGGTGTTCCGCGCGTGGCGGGACTTTTTCAAGTGGCATTCGGCCCTGTCGCGGAAGCGGCGGGCGATCCGTTCGGCGCGCAAGGCCGAGGCCGGACATATCTATCGCGGCTCGATCGTTGTGCGCTACCTGCTTGGCGGCCGGACCTTCGGGTGGCTGATGTAGGGAACGGGCGCAGTTGGATGTGAACTGAAAAGGCGGAAATTCCAAAGAATTGCCGCCTTTTTTGTTTGTATGAAGTGGATTGGTCTCCTACTTGTTGATCTTGGCCCAGGAGTCCTTGAGCGTAACGGTGCGGTTGAACACGAGGTGCTCGGGCGTCGAGTCCGTGTCGGGGCAGAAGTAGCCCACGCGCTCGAACTGCACGGCCTGACCCACAGGCGTTTCGCGCAGTGAAGGCTCCAGGTAGCCCGTGATCTTGACCATCGACTCGGGGTTGAGGTTGTCCTCCCAGGTCTGTCCCTCCTCCACGTCGTCGGGGTTCTCCTTCGTGAAGAGCGGGTTGAAGAGGCGTATCTCGGCCTCGACGGCATCCTGTGCCGATACCCAGTGGATGACACCCTTCACGCGGCGTCCGTCGCTCGACGAACCGTTCCCGGACATCGGGTCGTAGGTGCAGCGCAGCTCGGTGATGTTGCCCTCGGCATCCTTGACGACCTCCTCGCACTTGATCAGGTAGGCGTAGCGCAGGCGCACCTCGCCGCCGGGCTGCAGGCGGAAAAACTTCTTCGGGGGATTCTCCATGAAGTCGTCGCGCTCGATGTAGAGTTCGCGCGAGAAGGGCACCTGGCGTGTGCCGGCCGCCTCGTCTTCGGGGTTGTTGATCGCCGTGAACAGCTCGGTCCTGCCCTCGGGATAGTTCGTGATGACAACCTTCAGCGGGTTCAGTACGGCCATGCGGCGCTCGGCAACCTTGTTCAGATCCTCGCGCACGCAGTACTCGAGTTTCCCGAGGTCGATGACGTTGTCGCGCTTGGCCACGCCGACCATCTCGGCGAAGTTGCGCACTGAAGCGGGCGTGTAGCCCTTGCGGCGCAGGGCGCAGATCGTCGGCATGCGCGGATCGTCCCAACCCATCACGGCTCCCTCCTGCACGAGCTTCAGCAGGCGGCGCTTCGACATGAGCGTGTAGGTGAGGTTCAGCCGGGCGAACTCGTACTGGTGCGAGGGGTAGATGCCCAGCGCCTGGATGAACCAGTCGTAGAGCGGGCGGTGTACGTCGAACTCGAGCGTGCAGATCGAGTGGGTGATCCGCTCGATCGAGTCGCTCTGGCCGTGGGCGTAGTCGTACATCGGGTAGATGCACCATTTGTTGCCCGTGCGGTGGTGCTCGGCGTGGATGATGCGGTACATGATCGGGTCGCGGAAGAGCATGTTCGGATGGGCCATGTCGATCTTCGCGCGGAGGACCTTCGATCCGTCGGGGAACTCGCCGTTCTTCATGCGTACGAACAGGTCGAGGTTCTCCTCGACCGAGCGGTCGCGCCACGGCGAAGGGGTGCCCGGCACGGATACCGTGCCGCGGTTCTCGCGGATCTGCTCCTGTGTCTGGTCATCGACGTAGGCCAGTCCTTTGCGGATCAGCTCCAGAGCCCATTCGTAGAGCTGGTCGAAGTAGTCCGAGGCGTAGTGCTCCTCGGCCCACTGGAATCCGAGCCACTGGATGTCGCGCTTGATCGAATCGACATACTCGACATCCTCCTTCACGGGGTTCGTGTCGTCGAAGCGCAGGTTGCAGCGGCCGCCGTACTTTTTGGCCAGTCCGAAGTTGATGCAGATACTCTTGGCATGCCCGATATGCAGGTAGCCGTTCGGCTCGGGCGGGAAACGGGTCTGTACACGCTTCTCGCCTTTGGCGATCGACTCTTCGATGATCTCTTCGAGGAAGTTCAGCGACTTCTCCCGGGTTTCGGTTTCGTTGATTTCGCTTGCCATATTGAATGTTGCGTTGTTTTTTGGTTATCCTTGTTATTTGCGGCCCATGCCGAACATCCGCTGGATGTCCACCGAGAGCTTGACCACCTGCTGCGTTCCGAGGCCCGTGCCGTCGTAGTGGAAGACCATGCCGGCCTCGACATGCACCGAGCCGTCGAAGAACTTGCGGTCGTAACCCACCCACGTCCGGTTGTAGATATGCTCGGTGGTGGCGTAGAAGGCCTCGCCGGCATAGAGCCCGTCGGCCCCGTAGGTGAGACCCGTCGCGGGGTTGGCCGTTTCGTTGCGCAACGGCTGGAGGTTCTCTCCCAGATAGAGGTTGTTTTCGATCTTCACGCCCCAACGGCTGATCGTCAGGTCGATCTGTCCGCCGCAGGGCTTCTTCCACTCATGGTCGAGGCTGCGGGCCCGCTGCGGAGCGAAGAGCAGTCCCGCCTTGACATCGAAGTCGAAGAAAGCCTCGAACTCCCAGCCCACGAAGGGATTGACCAGCAGGTTGTCCGTAACGTTCTCGTTGAGCTTCGACCCGGCGAAGTGGAACATCGAGAAGGCGTATCCGAAATAGAATCCGCGGTCGAGCGTATATCGGCCGGCGGAGAGGATGCGGAACATCTCGCGCGAGGCGTCGGAGTACATGCCCTCCCAGTCGATGGCCATCTCGACATAGCTCTTTTCGCGCTGTGTCGAGACGTAGCGTCCGAGGAATCCCGAGAGCCGGTTGTGGTAGAAGGCCACCGAGTCGCTGATGAGCGCCTGCGAATATTCGCCCATGAGCTCCTTGCGGTCGAAGATGCCCGCTGCAGCCGTAACGTTGCGTGTCGCGAAGCGGTAGTACATCAACGGTTTGACATCGCTCAGAAAGGGTTCGCGGGCGCCGTTGTGCTGTCCGAAATTCTGCAGCATGTCCACGCCGAAAACGAGACTGTTCTTCTCCTGCCATACGACGCCGACACGGGGCGTGAGACGGGCGCTGAAGAGCGTCTGCGACTCGTTGAAGGTGTTGTTTGCGTATTCGCGGTTGTCGAAACGCGTGGCGAAGTCGGCGCCGACGAGGATCTGCTGCGCCCGGAGCCCTCCCCCGCAGATACAGAGTGCGGCGGCGAGCGTCAGAAGTTTTCGGAATTGCATAATTTCTTTGTGTTGAGGCCCCAAAAATAGGGAAAATATTTTTTATTTGACTACTTTTGACGCCGAAATCATCCAAAAAACGGGAATGCGTAAAATTACCAACGAAGAACTCGGACGTCCGACTGCGGAGCAGTTCGCCGCGATGGCGAAGATGCCCGTTACGGTGGTGCTGGACAATGTCCGCTCGGCACAGAATGTCGGAGCCTTTTTCCGCACGGGCGACGCCTTCGCCGTGGAGCGGATCCTGCTGTGCGGCATTACGGCGACGCCGCCCTCGCGCGAGATTCACAAGACGGCGCTCGGGGCCGAGCTGACCGTGCCGTGGAGCCATTGCGACTCGACCGAGGCGTGCATCGGCCGTCTGCGGACCGAGGGATACCGGGTCTTTGCCGTCGAGCAGGTCGAGGGTGCCGAGATGCTCGATGCCTTCACGCCCGAGGAGGGCGTGCGCTATGCGCTGGTCTTCGGCAACGAGGTCGATGGTGTGGGGCAGCAGGCCGTGGACTGTTGCGACGGCGCGCTGGAAATCCCGCAGATCGGGACCAAGCACTCGATCAACGTTTCGGTTTCGGGCGGCGTGGTGCTGTGGCACTTCTTCCGCCGTCTCCGGCCCCGGGCGTGATTCTTGGGCGGGTGCCGCAAGAGCCTTTTCCGCACGGATGAAAAAAATTTTGCTTTGCCCGGGGCAAACGCTATCTTTGCCGCCGATTTGAAACCTAAAATCTGAAGAAATGTCAGTAGAAAGCACCGTTCGTGCGGTTACGACCTACCGCCTGACGGAGATGAAACAGCGGGGCGAAAAGATCGCCATGCTTACCTCTTACGATTATTCGATGGCCAAGATCGTCGATGCCGCGGGTGTCGATGTGATCCTGGTGGGCGACTCGGCGGCCAACGTCATGGCCGGTTACGAGACGACGCTGCCCATCACGCTCGATATGATGATCTACCATGCCCGTTCGGTGGTGCGTGCCGTCAGCCGTGCGCTGGTGGTCGTCGATCTGCCGTTCGGCACCTATCAGGGCAACTCGAAGGTGGCGCTCGATTCGGCCGTGCGCATCATGAAGGAGACCGAGGCCGACGCCGTGAAGATGGAGGGCGGCGAGGAGATTCTCGAATCGGTCCAGCGCATCCTTTCGGCGGGCATTCCCGTCATGGGGCATCTCGGACTTACGCCCCAGTCGATCCACAAGTTCGGCACCTACACGGTGCGGGCGAAGGAGGAGGCCGAAGCCGAGAAACTCGTGCGCGACGCCCATCTCCTGAGCGAGGCAGGTTGCTTCTCGATTGTCCTCGAGAAGATTCCCGCAGCCCTTGCGGCCCGTGTTACACGGGAGATTCCGACGCCGACGATCGGCATCGGGGCTGGCGGGGCCTGCGACGGTCAGGTGCTGGTCATCCACGACATGCTGGGTATCAACAAGGGCTTCTCGCCGCGCTTCCTGCGCCGTTATGCCGACCTGCATACGGTGATGACCGATGCCGTGTCGCAGTATGTCGGCGACGTGAAGTCGGGCGATTTCCCCAACGAGAAGGAGCAGTATTGATCCGGTGGATCCCTTCCGAAAAATGACGGATCCGGCCCCGCAAGAGGCCGGATCCGTCGTTTTTGCGAATGTGCGGTTTCAGATGGAGTCCGATGCCTCGCGTTCCAGACGGATGACCTCCATGACGCGGCAGACTCCTTCGTATTCCGCGGCGAAGCCCTCGTCCGAGGGCCCCAGATAGCGGACGCGGAGTTCGGCCCGCACGGGTGTACCGTTTTTCGTGCCTTCGGTCAGCCGGTCGTAGGCCTTCTCGAGCGATCCGCCCCGGTCCTGGAGCCAGTACTCGGTCGTGTCGCCTTCGGGAGTGAAGGCCCGGACCTCATGGGCGAGCACCACGCGGCCCCGGATTACCGCCGTTGAGTCGGCCTCCGCGTCGAAGACGATGCTCCGTTCGTCGAAAAGCGGGGCGTCCTGCCCGATCTCCAGGAACAGCGCCCGGTCGGGCCGGTTGCCGTGGATCTCGAAATAGCGGATGCCGCTGTTGCCCATTCCCCATCCGTTGCAGGTCGAAGGTACGGGTTCCCCGGCGAGCTCTTCCGCCACCTGTTCCGCGTAGGCTCCCGTCGGAACAAGGTCGTAGCGTCGGACGCCGGGGCGGTTGCTGTGCACCTCCCGAAAGCGGCAGGTTTGCTTCGGATCCCAGCCTTCCTCCCGGCGCAGCAGCTCCAGCACATCTTCGATCCGGTTGTGCGCAAGCGGAAAGATCCGGATCACGGCTTTCCCGCGGTCGGGCATTCCGGAGCGTTCGATGCGGGCCCCCGGCAGCGCATCGTCGATGGCGATGCGGAGACTGTCGTTGCGTTGGGTGCGGAGGCGGATGCCGGCTCCCGATAGCTCTTCCCAGTAAAAACCTTCGTATGCTTCCCGGGATGGATTCTCCGGAAAAACAGGACCGTCGGTTGCTGCGGGCCGATTCTTCGGGGCGCAGGCACCGATGCCGGCTGCGGTCAGAAACAGGATTGTGCAGTGGAGGATGCGTCGCATGATTCGGTCTTTTTCGGGGTTTCGGCGTGGATCCGTCGCCGCTATCCTTCCGCACGGAAAGCCGTGTTTCCGTCGGACAGGCGGCTCTTGGTACCGAAACCCCTGTTTTGTCTGTAAAGATAGGAAAAAAGTGTCGTATCTCCGTTTTATGCATAAATTGTTGATAAAAAGTAGGTGATCGGGACCCTGTTTTTAGGCCGTTTCGAAAAAAATGCTTAATTTTGCGAGCAACAAAAATCCACGTTCATTATGTCTTTTATCAATGAAAGGGTTCAGCCCGAAGGACTTACGTTCGACGATGTGCTGCTCGTACCCGCCTATTCGGAAGTGTTGCCGCGAGAGGTCGATATCCGGACCCGTTTTTCGCGAAATATCAAGCTCAACATCCCCATCGTCTCTGCGGCGATGGATACCGTAACGGAGGCGCCCCTGGCTATCGCGCTGGCGCGTGAAGGAGGCATCGGCGTGATTCACAAGAACATGACGATCGCCGAGCAGGCTGCGCAGGTGCGTCGTGTGAAGCGAGCAGAGAACGGCATGATCTACGATCCGATCACCATTTCGAAGGACAATACCGTAGGCGATGCCCTGAATCTGATGAAGGAGAACCGTATCGGCGGCATTCCCGTCGTGGATGCCGACCGTCGGCTCATCGGTATCGTTACGAACCGCGACCTGCGTTTCCAGCGCGACATGTCGCGCCGTATCGAGGAGGTGATGACCCCGGGCGACCGGCTCATCACCACACACCGCACCGACCTGGCGCACGCTTCGGAGGTGCTGCTCAACAACAAGATCGAGAAGCTTCCGGTCGTGGACAACGACGGCCGTCTGGTGGGGCTCATTACCTATAAGGATATTACGAAGGTACAGGACCATCCGAATGCCTGCAAGGATGACAAGGGGCGTCTGCGCGTGGCAGCCGGCGTGGGTATCACGGCCGACGCCATGGAGCGCGTTGCTGCGCTCGTCGCCGAGGATGTGGATGCCGTGGTGCTGGACTCCGCACACGGCCATTCGCGCAACATCGTCCGCACGCTTAAGGAGATCAAGGCGGCCTATCCGTCGCTCGACGTCGTCGTGGGCAACATCGCCACGGCCGAGGCTGCGAAATTCCTCATCGAGGCGGGCGCCGACGGCATCAAGGTCGGCATCGGCCCGGGGTCGATCTGCACGACGCGTATCATTGCAGGCGTGGGCGTTCCCCAGTTGTCGGCCATTTACGCCGCCGCCAAGGCAGCCGAAGGCTCGGGTGTTCCGGTGATCGCCGACGGCGGTCTGCGCTATTCGGGCGACATCGTCAAGGCGCTGGCTGCGGGCGGCGACTGCGTGATGATCGGTTCGATGTTCGCCGGCACGGAGGAGGCTCCGGGCGACACGATCATCTACAACGGCCGTAAGTTCAAGGCATACCGCGGCATGGGCTCGATCGACGCCATGAAGGCCGGTTCGGCCGACCGTTACTTCCAGAAGGGCTGCGAGGGCAATATCAACAAACTCGTTCCGGAGGGCATCGTGGCCCGCGTACCGTTCAAGGGTGCGTTGAGCGAGACGGTCTACCAGCTCATCGGCGGCCTGCGTTCGGGCATGGGCTACTGCGGCGCCAGGGATATCCGGACGCTTCAGAAGGCGCAGTTCATCCGCATCACCTCGTCGGGCATGCACGAGAGCCATCCGCACGATGTAACGATCACGAGCGAGGCTCCGAACTACTCGAGCGAGCGATAAGAGATGAAACCGGAAATAGCTGCCTGCGGACTCTTCTGCGAAGCCTGCCGGGCTTTTGTGAAAGGGAAGTGCCCGGGATGCCGTGCAAATGAAAAGGCATCATGGTGCAAAGTCCGGGCATGCTGCATCGAACATGGATGGCGGAGTTGTGCCGAATGTACGCTGATGCCTTTGTCGGAATGCCGGAAGTTCAACAGTTTCATCGGAAAGGTTTTCGGTGTGATTTTCCGTTCCGACCGCAGGGGATGCATCGAACGGATCCGGACAATCGGTGCGGAGGCTTTCGCCGCGGAGATGCGCAGGGCAGGTTGCTATAACCGTCCAGTGAAGAACTTATAAACCTACACAGTAAATGCAGGAAAAGATAGTGATTCTCGACTTCGGATCGCAGTACACGCAGCTTATTGCGCGGCGTGTACGCGAACTGAACGTCTATTGCGAGATCCATCCCTTCAACAAGATGCCGGCGATCGACTCTTCGGTTCGGGGTGTGATTCTCTCGGGCAGCCCCTTCTCGGTGCGCGATGCCCAGGCCCCGACGCCCGATCTTTCGGCGATCAAGGGGCGAATGCCGCTGCTGGGCGTCTGCTACGGCGCGCAGTATCTCTCCCACGCCTTCGGCGGCGAGGTGCAGCCGGCTCCGAGCCGCGAGTACGGCCGGGCCATGCTTACGGTCGGTGATCCGGAGGATGCCCTGATGAAGGGCCTTCCGTCGCCTACGCAGGTATGGATGTCGCATGGCGACACCATTACGCGGGTTCCCGACAGCTATAAGATCGTCGCCAGTACGGAGGATGTGCGCGTGGCCGCTTTCCATGTCGAGGGCGAGCCGACGTGGGGCATCCAGTTCCATCCCGAGGTTTACCATTCGACCGACGGCAAGCAGCTGCTGAAGAATTTTGTCGTGGGAATCTGCGGATGTTCGCAGTCGTGGACCTCGGAGAGTTTCGTCGAGACGACCGTGCGCGAACTGCGCGAGAAGCTGGGCGACGACAAGGTCGTGCTGGGCCTTTCGGGCGGTGTCGATTCCTCGGTGGCCGCCGTGCTGCTGCACAAGGCCATCGGCAAGAACCTCTACTGCATCTTCGTCGATTCGGGCCTGCTGCGCAAAAACGAGTTCGAAGATGTACTTGAATCCTACAAGAACATGGGCCTGAACGTCAAGGGCGTGAAGGCCGGCGCGAAGTTCCTCGGCGACCTGGCCGGGGTTACGGAGCCCGAGAAGAAGCGCAAGATCATCGGCCGCGACTTCGTGGAGGTCTTCAACGAGGAGGCGCAGCAGATCCGCGACGTGCGGTGGCTGGCTCAGGGTACGATCTATCCCGACGTGATCGAGTCGTGTTCGGTGAACGGACCTTCGGCGACGATCAAGTCGCACCACAATGTGGGCGGCCTTCCCGAGAAGATGAACCTGAAGATCGTCGAGCCGCTGCGTCTTCTGTTCAAGGACGAGGTGCGTCGCGTGGGTCGCTCGCTGGGCATTTCCGACCAGTTGATCGGCCGCCATCCCTTCCCGGGCCCGGGCCTTGCGATCCGCATCCTGGGCGACATCACGGCCGAGAAGGTGGAGATTCTGCAGAATGTGGACAAGATCTATATCGACGCTCTGCGGTCGTGGGGCCTCTACGACAAGGTCTGGCAGGCGGGCGCCATCCTGCTGCCGGTCAAGAGCGTCGGTGTGATGGGCGACGAGCGCACCTACGAGAGCTGCGTGGCGCTGCGTGCCGTAACCTCCACGGATGGCATGACGGCCGACTGGGTACACCTTCCCTATGAATTCCTGGCCGATGTCTCGAACGAGATCATCAACAAGGTGCGCGGGGTGAACCGCGTTGTCTACGACATCTCCTCCAAACCGCCCGCCACGATCGAGTGGGAGTGATGCTCTCCGTGGCGGAGAAATCCATCGAAAGCCGCATCCGTAAGAGGGTGCGGCTTTTTCTTTCCCGCATGGAAACGGTGCCAGTTGATTTGTTTTTCCTTTTCGGAGTGGCTATCTTTGCCGGGAAGAAAACCGTATATTGGTGATGACCGATTTTGCAGCCATAGATTTCGAGACGGCCAACAGCAGCAGGACGAGCGTCTGCTCGGTCGGCGTGGTCGTGGTCCGCGGCGGTGAGATCCGCGATACGTTCTACAGCCTGATCCACCCGCGTCCGAACTATTACAGCCGCTTCACGACGGCGATCCACGGGCTGACCGCTGCAGATACGGAGGACGCACCCGATTTCGAGGAGGTCTGGCGGCAGGTGGCGCCGCGCATCGAGGGACTTCCGCTCGTGGCGCACAACTCGCCCTTTGACGAAGGGTGCCTGCGGGCCGTCTTCGACCTCTACGGCATGCCTTATCCGGGATACCGTTTTCTGTGCACCTGCCGTGCATCGCGCCGCGTCTTCGGAAAGCGGCTTCCCAACCATCAGCTGCATACGGTCTCCGCGGCCTGCGGGTTCGATCTGGCGCATCACCACCATGCACTGGCCGATGCCGAGGCCTGTGCGCGCATTGCACTGAAAATCCTGTGAGGAATCTTCGTCGGAGACTGCTTCCCGACACCTTTTCCGCGGAGGTCTGCCTCCGGCGGAATCAAAGCCCCAACTCGAGTTGGAACCGGACCTCCCAACGGTTGTAATCCGCCGTGCGGGCTTCGTTGCGGTGGTTGTACGAGATGTCGGCCTGCACCTTGAGGCTGTGGCCGATGATGTAGCGCGTCAGACCGAATGTCGATTGGTTCCAGCTCCGGTATCCGGCCAGCGGACGTACCGCGGCATCGGGGTAGAGGGTCGAGTTGCGCAGGGCCACCTCCCATTTCCCGCCGAACAGATAGCTCGCCTGAAGGTTGAGGCCGCAGCCGTCGTAGATGAAGGCGTTGCGGTCCGTATCGAAGAGCGGGTCGCTGCTTGTGCGTCCCATAAAATCGGTGTAGAAGGCGAATCCTCGGTATTTGAGGATAAAATCGACGAAATAGGAGCCTATGTCGCGTGTGGCGCCGTCGGGCATTATCGCTCCGCGCTGTCCGGCAAGACGTCCGGCGCGGTGGTTGTAGGAGTAGGCCCCCGCCAGCAGGATGCGTACCCGCTCCTCGTAGTCGAAGTCGCCTTCGAGCAGTTCCCCTTTGGCGCCGAAACGCCCCAGCGGGTAGAGTTCGAGACGTGCGGTGTAGGCCAGTCCGCCGTTGGCCGTTTTTCCCCAGTTGCGCCCCTCGCCGAGCGTTACCGACCCTTTGGCCGAGAGGTTGAACCCCTCGCCTCGCCGCAGGTTGTATTCACCGAAGAATCCGAAGTCTCGGTCGAGCCCGAACTGGCTGTTTACGATGCTGCGATCGACGAACTGCAGGGCGCTCGAGGAGTTGATGCGGGCCCGGTTGGCCTTGATCTTGGTCTGGCCGAATCCGATGTTCCAGGTGGCGTTCGGAACATAGTAGACGATGGCGTCGCGTACGATGTTCATCGTGCCGTCGGGCAGCGGCTCGGCATCGTAGCCGGTGAATCCCAATTGGACTGAATAGACCAACTTGGGAGAGTATATGTATCCGTCGAAACGCAGACGCAGCCGTTTGACGCGGGCTTCGGTTTCGGTCAGCGTAAAGTCCCGGTCGAAGGAGAGTGCCAGCAGGTTCTGCATGCGGAAGCGCATCGTCAGTTCGAAGCGGTCGTTGCGGGGGCGGAAGGTAATGCCCTTGCCCACCTCGAGGTTGGGCATGTTGCGCAGGCGTTCGAGCAGTTCGGCGTCGTTTTCGGGATTCGGGGCCAGAGAGTCTGCGCGCAGCGGAAACTCCGTCCGCGGGAATAGCGGACGCTCCTTCTGTGCCGAAGCCGGAATGGCCAGGCAGAGGGCAAAAAGGAGCAGCAGGGCGGTTTTTCTCATGCGTTGTGTTTTTTCGGCTTTCGGACCGGGCTGTTCCGGGCGGTCCGTTACAAATGTACAAAAAATATGCGGTTTGTTTCGGCCTGCAAGTTGCGATCCGAATCTGAAGGGAATCTGAAACTGATCCGGGCATCGGATTTGCAGGTCCCGCTCCGGACAATATTTTCTGTTCCGCAACGTTTCATGACCAAAAACAAATAGATTCCGATGATGACAACGAAATTCAAGGGAACTCCCGTTGCGCTTGCCGGAGAGTTCATCCGCCCGGGAACCATGGCTCCCGACTTCGAGTTGGTCCGCACGGACCTCACGCCGCTGCGCCTTTCGGACCTGCGTGGCCGCCGCGTCGTGCTGAACATCTTTCCGAGCCTCGATACGGGCGTCTGCGCCACTTCCGTGCGCAAGTTCAACCAACTGGCCGCCTCGCTGCCCGACACGGTCGTCGTGGCCGTCTCGAAGGACCTGCCCTTCGCCCATGCGCGTTTCTGCACGACCGAAGGGATCGAAAACGTCATTCCGGCATCGGATTTCCGCGCCTCGGGATTCGATGCAGCCTACGGTGTGGAGATGGCCGACGGACCGCTCCGGGGGCTGTTGGCCCGGGCTGTGGTGGTGATCGACCCTGAAGGCCGGGTCGCCTATACGGAACTGGTCCCCGAAATCACCGAGGAGCCCGACTACATGCGGGCCGTCGAGGCCGTGAAGGGGTGCTGACGCTCCGCTTTGCATTGCGGAAGGACGGCTGCGGCCGTCCTTTTTTCGTATCCGACGGTCCGAATCGGGAATTTCGGAAAATTTCGTATCTTTGGAACGTTTGACATGTTTCGCATTATGAAGAAGATTCTACTTACCGCACTGCTCGTAGGCGGCTGGAGCCTCGGTGTCCCGGCCCAGGAGCTCACCCGGAAAGAGTTGCAGGAGATCGCCTCCTCCTTCGTGAAGGATGCCCCGACGGCGGCGCTGCAGAATGTCCTGACCTCGGAGGCCAACCTCCGCAAGCTGGCCCTCAACCATGATCTGCAGGGCCGGATCGACCACTATTTCAAGTACCGTGTGAACGTAAAGGGCATTACCGACCAGAAACAGTCGGGCCGCTGCTGGATGTTCACCTCGATGAACGTCCTGCGTCCCGCGGTCATGGAGCGTTTCGATGTCGGGTCGTTCGACTTCTCGCACAACTACAACTACTTCTGGGACCTTTTCGAGAAGAGCAACCTCTTTCTCGAGAATGCCATCGCTACGGCCGACCGGCCGATGACCGACCGCGACGTGGAGTTCTTCTTCAAGACCCCCGTGGGCGACGGCGGCGTGTGGAACCTCTTCTACAACGTTGCCGAGAAGTACGGCGTCGTGCCGCAGGAGGTGATGCCCGAAACGGCCCATTCGAACAATACGACGCAGCTGCGTGCGGTGCTCAACGAACGGTTGCGCGCCGGAGGTTATGCCCTGCGCGGGCAGGTGGCTGCCGGAGCCAAACGCCAGGAGGTTGCCGCGGCGAAGGTCGCCATCCTCAAGGAGGTTTACCGCATCCTGGCGCTTTGTCTGGGAGAGCCGCCCACGGAGTTCACCTGGCGCTATGAGACACGCGGCGGCGAGTTGAAAACACTGCACAGTACGCCCCTGGACTTCTACCGCAGCATCATTCCCGAGGACTATTCGCCCGAGGCCTATGTGATGATCATGAACGACCCGACGCGTCCCTATTACAAGGTCTACGAGATCCGTAATTACCGCAATACCTACGAAGGGGTGAACTGGGTCTACCTGAACCTTCCGAACGAGGTGATCAAGCGGGCCGCCGTCGCCTCGATCAAGGCCGGCGAGGCGATGTATGCCTCGTGCGACGTGGCGATGTACGATCCGGCGCAGGGCGTCTGCGATCCGGAAATGTACGACTATGCCTCGCTGTTCGGCGTCGATCTTGCGATGGACAAGCGTGCGCGGATCCTCACGCGCGAGAGCGGCTCGGCACATGCCATGGCGCTCATCGCCGTGGATACCGACGAAAACGACGTGCCCGTGAAGTGGCAGTTCGAGAACAGCTGGGGCCCCACGGCCGGACACGAGGGGTACATGACCTTCACGGACCGCTGGTTCGACGAGTACATGTTCCGGTTGGTCATCAACCGCAAATACCTCGACGAGCAGTCGCGTGCGGCCGCTGCGACGGAGCCCGTGCAGCTTCCCGCCTGGGACTACATGTTCTGATCTGACGCTGCTCCGACAATGCAGATGCGCCCTCCGAAACCGGAGGGCGCATTCGTTTCCGGGGGGCTTTGGACACACCTCCGGGTACCGAAAAAGCCGCGGACCGGAGTCTGCGGCTTTCGTTTGGCGGAGAGAACGAGATTCGAACTCGTGGTACGGGTTACCCCGTACGTCGGTTTAGCAAACCGGTGGTTTCAGCCACTCACCCATCTCTCCGGGCACGCTTCGCGGGAGCGGTATTCTCCCGAAAGGGTGTGCAAATATAGAATCTTTTTGGGGAACTTCAAAACAATGCGGCCAAAATTTCCGGTTTTCATCCGATCTTTCCATACGGTGCCTCCCGAATGCCTCTTCGGAATGTTCTTTGCGATGGTCTCTGTCGGGGCGTTCCGCCGGTGGAAACAGTCCGCGGAAACGGGGCAGATCTCCGTTGCGGCGGGTCCGGATCCCGATATGAGGCCCGGGTCTGCGGGACAACCGGCCGCGAAGGTGCAGATTTGCCCGGCGGCATTATGATTTTGCAATTTGATTTCGTACCTTTGTCCGACATTTGACACTACATGGCAACGAATGAAAAGGAGCTCCTCGAAGATCTTCGGGAGCAGGAATATAAATACGGATTCACCTCGGACATAGAGACCGAGACCATCGGCAAGGGACTGTCCGAGGAGACCGTGCGTCTGATCTCGGAAAAGAAGGGCGAGCCGGAGTGGATGACCGAACGTCGTGTGGCGGCCTACCGCCATTTTCTGACGCTCGAGCCTCCGACGTGGGCACACCTGCGGATTCCCGAGATCGACTTTCAGGATATCATCTATTATGCGGCCCCCAAGACGAAAAAAACGCTCGGTTCGATGGATGAAGTCGATCCCGAACTCAAGCGCACCTTCGACCGCCTGGGCATTCCGCTCGAGGAGCAGATGGCGCTGGCGGGCGTGGCCGTGGATGCCGTGTTGGACTCCGTTTCGGTGAAGACCACCTTCCGCGAGACGCTGGCCGAAAAGGGCATCATCTTCTGCTCGATTTCGGAGGCGTTGCGCGACCATCCCGATCTGGTCCGCAAATACCTCGGAAGCGTCGTCCCCTATACGGACAACTTCTATGCGGCGCTCAATGCCGCAGTCTTCTCCGACGGGTCGTTCTGCTACATCCCGAAGGGGGTGCGTTGCCCGATGGAGCTCTCGACCTACTTCCGGATCAATGCCGCCGGTACGGGACAGTTCGAGCGCACGCTGATCGTGGCCGACGAAGGGGCCTATGTGAGCTATCTCGAAGGCTGCACGGCTCCGATGCGCGACGAAAACCAGCTGCATGCCGCCGTGGTGGAGATCGTCGTCGAGCGCGACGCCGAGGTGAAATACTCTACGGTGCAGAACTGGTATCCGGGCGACCGCGAAGGACGCGGCGGTATCTACAACTTCGTAACCAAGCGGGGCATCTGCCGCGAGAACGCCCGTCTGTCGTGGACACAGGTCGAGACCGGTTCGGCCATCACCTGGAAATATCCGAGCTGCATCCTTGCGGGCGACAACTCCGTCGGGGAGTTCTATTCGGTGGCGATGACCAACAACTTCCAGCAGGCCGACACGGGCACGAAGATGATCCATATCGGCCGCAACACGCGCAGCCGGATCGTCTCGAAGGGCATTTCGGCCGGCCGCAGCGAGAACTCCTACCGGGGTCTGGTGCGCATGGCCAAAGGTGCCGAACATGCGCGGAACTATTCGCAGTGCGACTCGCTGCTGATCGGCGACCGCTGCGGGGCGCATACCTTCCCCGTGATCGACAACCGCAACGCCACGGCTGTCGTCGAGCATGAGGCCACGACTTCGAAGATTTCGGACGACCAGCTCTTCTACTGCCGGCAGCGGGGCCTTTCGACCGAGGATGCCGTGGGGCTGATCGTGAACGGATATGCCCGGGAGGTGCTTTCGAAGCTGCCCATGGAGTTTGCCGTAGAGGCGCAGAAACTGCTGGCTCTGCAGTTGGAGGGCACGGTGGGATAATAGAATCCCGGGTGGAGTAATAATTTGTAAAAACTGGTAAGAAAGATATGTTAAGCGTAAAAAATCTGCATGCCTCGGTCGATGGCAAGGAGATTCTCCGGGGTATCGACCTCGAGGTCCGGCCCGGCGAGGTGCATGCTATCATGGGCCCCAACGGCTCGGGCAAATCGACCCTGGCATCGGTGCTGGCCGGCAACGAGAAGTTCACCGTAACCGAGGGCTCGGCCACCTTCATGGGGCGCGACCTGCTTGCGATGCCGATCGAGGACCGGGCGCGCCTGGGTCTCTTCCTGGGCTTTCAGTATCCGGTGGAGATCCCCGGTGTTACGATGGCCAACTTCATGAAGATCGCCGTCAATGAACAGCGGCGTTTCCGCGGCGAGGAGCCGCTCTCGGCTGCGGAGTTCCTGAAACTCATGCGCGAGAAGAGCGCCATCGTGGAGCTTCCCTCGAAACTTACCTCCCGGGCCGTGAACGAAGGTTTCTCGGGCGGTGAGAAGAAGAAGAACGAGATTTTCCAGATGGCGATGCTCGACCCGAAACTGGCGATTCTGGACGAGACCGACTCGGGCCTCGATATCGACGCGCTTCGGATCGTCGCCACGGGCGTTACGAAACTCCACACGCCACAGAATGCCACGGTGGTCATCACGCACTACCAGCGGCTGCTCGATTATATCGTTCCCGACGTGGTGCATGTCCTCTATCGGGGCCGCATCATCTACACGGGCGACAAGACACTGGCCCTGAAGCTCGAGAAGGAGGGCTACGACTGGCTCATTAACGACTGCGCGGAGTGATGGATGCATTGAAAAACCTGCTTCGGACGTTCCGTGCCGTGGAGGGTGATATCCTCCGTATCACGGCGGCGGAGCCCGGGCCATGTGCGGTGATCGATCCAGGAACGCTGCGTGTCGAGGTGGCCGCAGGCGCCTCGGCGCATCTGGTCGTGCTGCATGCCGCGGCTGCGACGGCGACGCTGACGGTCGATTTGGCCGAGGGGGCGCAACTTGACCTGACGGAATTGTTCCTCTCCGAAGCCTTTGCCGAGGTCTCCGTGTCGCAGGCTGCCCGCAGCCGGTGCCGCATGACGGCCGTCGAGCTCACGAGCGCCAACGCCTCCTATCGGATCGACCTCCGGGGCGCCGATGCCGAGAGTGCTTTCGGCGGGGCTTTCCTGGCTGCCGGCAGGGAGCATTGCGTGTTGAAACTGCATACGGCGCACCTTGTGCCGGATTGCCGCAGCGACTCTTCGGTCCGGGGAGTTGCCGGCGGCGAGGCCGTGGGGGAGTTCCACGGTCTGGTCTATGTGGCTCCCGACGCCCAGCGCACCGATGCCCGGCAGCAGAGCCGCAATGTACTTTTGAGCGAGCGGGCGCGGATCACGACACAGCCCCAGCTGGAGATCTATGCCGACGACGTGAAGTGCTCGCACGGCGCAACGGTGGGGCAGATGGATGCCGAGGCGATTCTCTACATGCGCCAGCGGGGCTTGAGCGAGGCGGATGCCCGCCGGCTCCAGATCGAAGGATTCGTCGGCGACATCGTGCGCCGTTGTGGAATAGAGCCTCTTTCGGAGGCGGTCATGGAGCTCGTCTCCGCAAAAATGGAGGAGATGTAGCCATGCAGCCGTTCGATATTGAAGCCATTCGCCGCGAGTTCCCGATCCTTTCGCGTCAGGTCTATGGCAAACCGCTCGTCTACCTCGACAGCGGGGCCACGGCCCAGAAGCCGCAATGCGTGATCGACAAGGTCGCATCGCTCTATCGGGAGACGAACGCCAATATTCACCGCGGGGTGCATCTGCTTTCGGAGGAGGCCACCGAGCAGTTCGAGGCGGCCCGGGCCGAAATCGCCGACTTCATCGGCGCAGCCGAAAAGGAGGAGGTCGTCTTCACGGCTGGTGCCACGGCATCGCTCAATACGGTGGCCTATGCCTGGGGCGAGCGCTTCGTGCAGGCGGGCGACAACCTGGTCGTCAGCGAGATGGAACATCACTCGAATCTTGTGCCGTGGCAATTGCTGGCCGAGCGCAAGGGTGCCGAGATCCGCATGCTGCCCTTCGACGATGAGGGGCGTCTCCGTACGGAACTGCTTCCGGCACTGCTCGACGGACGTACGCGTGTGGTGGCCGTTACGCAGGCTTCCAATACGCTCGGTACGCGCCCCGACCTGCGCGCGGTCATCGATGCGGCACATGCCGCGGGTGCCGTGGCGGTCGTGGACGGCTGTCAGGGAGTGGTGCACGGCGGCGTCGATGTCCGTGCCTTGGATTGCGACTTCTACGCCTTTTCGGGTCATAAACTCTATGGTCCGACAGGCATCGGCGTGCTCTACGGCAAGCGGGCGTTGCTCGAGGCCATGCCTCCCTTCCTCGGCGGCGGCGACATGGTCGATCGCGTAACCTTCGCCCGGACGACCTTTGCGCCCGTGCCGCTCAAGTTCGAGGCCGGCACGGCCGACTTCGTGGGGGCGATCGGCCTGGGCGAGGCCGTGCGTTTTCTCCGGCAGTTCGATGCGGCGCAGATCGAGGCGCACGAACGGTCCCTGCTGCAGCGGGCCGAAGAGCGCCTTGCGGCGATCGACGGATTGCGGATTTACGGCACGACGGCCGACAAGTGCGCCATCGTCTCGTTCAACGTCGAAGGGGTGCACCCCTATGACATGGGCATGATTCTCGACAAACTGGGCATTGCCGTCCGCACGGGCCAGCATTGTGCCGAGCCGGTCATGGACCACTTCGGCGTTACGGGCATGTGCAGGGCGTCGTTCGCCCTCTACAATACGCTTGCCGAGGCCGATGCGCTGGCCGACGGCGTGGCGCGCGCCGTGCGCATGCTGCGCGGATGAGAAAACAGTTGAAACCACCATACTGACCTGCTATGTTTATCGTGCTCGAAGGTTTGGACGGTGCGGGCAAATCGACCCAGATCCGTCTGTTGCGCCAGATGCTCGCGGAGCGGGGCATGGCGAGCGAATACATCCATTTCCCGCGTTTCGACGCTCCGGTCTACGGCGCGCTGATCGCCCGTTTCCTGCGGGGTGAGTTCGGGGGCGTCGATGCGGTCGATCCCTATCTGGTGGCGCTGCTTTTTGCCGGCGACCGGGCCGGGGCTGCCCCGCAGATCCGGCAGTGGCTCGCCGAAGGCAAGGCTGTGGTGCTGGATCGCTATGTCTACTCGAATGTCGGCTACCAATGCGCCAAACTGCCCGCCGGTGCGGCACGCGACGCCCTGCGGGAGTGGATCATCAGCCTGGAGTTCGACCATAACGACCTGCCTCGCCCCGACCTGTCGCTCTTCCTCGACGTACCCTTTTCGTTCACCGAACGCAAGCTCGCCGAAACGCGCGAAGGCGACGACCGGAGTTACCTCCAGGGCGCGCGCGACATCCATGAGGATGCTCTCGATCTGCAGCGGCGCGTGCGCGAGGTATACCTCGATATCGCGACCCGCGATCCGCGACTGCAGGTGGTCGATTGTTGCGATGCTTCGGGCGCAATGGAGAGCCCCGAGGGAATTTTTGCCAAAATAAGTGCCGCCCTTGCGCCGATTCTTGCTACCCGATGAGACAGAACCGTATCTTCAAACTGCTGACCAACCTCTGCCGGATCATTCTGGCTGCGACATTTATCCTTTCGGGCTTCACGAAGGTCATCGACCCGTGGGGCACGGCACTGAAGGTGAACGAATATCTCTCGATCTATGGTCTGGAGTGGCTTGAACCGGCCTCGATGACCTTTTCGATCTGGCTGTGCGGCGCCGAGCTGATGATGGGCTGCATGCTGCTCTTCAAGGTCCGTATCCGTCTGATCTCGATCTTCGCATTGGCGTCGATGACCTTCTTTACGGTACTCACCTTCCTGAGCGCCACGGTTATTCCCGTCGAGGATTGCGGATGTTTCGGCGAGGCGCTCAAGCTCACTCCCTGGGAAACCTTCTTCAAGAATCTGGTGCTGCTGCCGATGGCCTTTGTCGTCTGGTGGCGCTACAGGCCCGACAAGATCTTCGCCTTCAAACCCGTGGAGATTCTGCTTACCTGCACCTTCTTCTTTCTCTCCATGTATCTGGGCTACTATTGTTATATCCACCTGCCGTTGATCGACTTCCTGCCTTATAAAGTCGGCGTGAACATAGCCGAGGCGATGCAGGCCCCGGCGGAGGATGTCGGGGAGTCGGAGACGGTGCTTGTCTACCGGAATCTCCGCACGGGTGAGGAGCGGGAATTCTCGCTCGACGATACGGAGTGGCAGAATGCCGATGAATGGGAGTGGATCGATACGCGTACGACGGGAGATGCTCCGGCTGCGGCACCGCTGATCGGAGAGTTCGCCCTGCGCGATGCCGGAGGCGATGCCACCCGGCAGGTTCTCTCGACTCCCGGCCGTCTTTACATGCTCTGCGTTACCTCGTTCGATGCACTGTCGCCCCGATGCGCACGACGCATGGCCCGTCTGGTGGAGCGCGCGGCGGCGCGCGGCGAAACAGTCGTATGTCTTACGCCCGAACCGTTGTACGATAAGCAGTGGCATGATTTCGGCACCGGCCCGGTCCGTTGCTACAACATCGACGCTTCGACCATGAGGACCATGCTCCGGGCCCGCAACGGAGTCGTGGCGCTCGATGACGGTGTGATCGCATTGAAGAAGAACTGCCGCGACATCCGGCCCTGATCGAGTGCGACGGAGTGTGCGGATTTTGCCGTGCGGTCGGCTTCCGTTGCCGTGGACGCCGTTCTTTCCGTTACGGCGGCAATAAATCGTTCCCGGCGATCGTTTCATACAAGTCGGATGCCGAGCCGAAACGCCTCTTTTTCAGACGGACGATCCCGTGTGCAAAGAGTGCCTGCAAATTTGGCTTTGCGCTCGGGATATATTATCTTTGTCCGTCATTATAATGGAACGTATGCGAAAAATTCGGAACCTGTTGCTGCCGCTCCTTCTCCTCTGCACCTGGACGGTGCAGGCGGAGGGCGATCTCCGCGCCACCCTTGCCCGGGGGCGCGACCTGTTCGATTACGGTCGCTGGAGCGATGCGCGCCATGAATTCCTGAGGGCCCGGGCTGTGCTCGAGCCGGCCGATCGGGGCGCCCGAGAGGAGATCGACTACTATCTGGCAGCCTGCGCCGTGGAACTGGGCAATGCCGATGCCGAAGGGGCTCTTCGCGACTTCGAGGCCCGTTATCCCGGATCGGTTTATGCCAATGACGTGCGCTTCGCCCTGGGATCGTACTACTGCACGGTCGGGAATATGAAACAGGCCCGCGAGGCTTTCGAACGCGTAGCGTACAAGGCTTTGAGTGCTCCGCGGCGCGAACAGTACGATATCCGCATGGGCTATGTGGCCTTCACCGAAGGCGATTATTCCGAAGCCTACGGCTATTTCGACCGGATACCTTCCCGCAGCGAGTACGCCGACCATGCGCTCTACTACAAATCCTATATCGACTATGCCGAAGGGCGTTATGCTTCGGCCAAAAGAGGCTTTACACAGCTGGCGCGGAGTGATGCCTATGGTGCGGTCGTACCTTTCTATCTGCTTCAGATCGAGTTCCGCGAGGGCAACTACCGTTATGTGGTCGAGCACGGCGAGGAGCTGGCCCGCAAGGCCGTTCCGGAGCGGCGAGCCGAACTGGAGCGGGTCATGGCCGAGTCCTGGTTCCATCTGGAGGATTACAACCGCACGATCGAGCACCTCGGGGCCTATACCGAGTCGGGTGGCGAAATGGACCGCGATGCAAGTTATCTGATGGGTTTCTCGCTTTACCGTACGGCCCGTTACGACGAGGCCGCGGAGTGGCTCCGCAAAGCCTGCGGAGCGGAGGATGCCCTGACGCAGAACGCCTCCTACCACCTGGCCGACTGCTATCTGCGCGCCGGCGACAAGGAGTCGGCCATGCAGGCCTTTGCGATGGCTTCGGACGAGACGCTCGACGCTACGATCGCCGAGGATGCCCTGTTCAACTATGCCAAACTGCAGTACGAGTTGGGCGGCGGAGCCTTCAACGGGGCGATCAACATGCTGACGCGCTACATCGACCGCTATCCCCGTTCGCCGCGCGTGGGCGAGGCGCGTACGCTGCTCATTGCCGCCTACTACAATTCGCGCGATTACGATGCGGCCTATCGGGCCATTAGATCGATGCCCTCCTCGGATTCGGATATCCGCGCCGCGTTGCAGAAAATCACCTATTTCCGTGCTTTGGAAGCCTATCGCGAAGGCGATCTCCAGGCGGCACAGCGCTATCTTACGGAATCCGCCGCAGCAAATGTAAGTCCCAAATATGCGGCGCTGAACGATTTTTGGCAGGGTGAGATCGCCTTTTCTCGCGGAGACTATCCGGTCGCCACGGCCAAATACAATGCCTACCTGCGCCGTGCGCCGCGCGATGCACGCGAATATGCACTGGCATGGTACAACCTGGGCTACTGCGCCTTCGACCGCAACGACATGCAGCAGGCCCGCAACTCTTTCGGAAAATTCCTCTCGGCCTATGCGCCCCGCGACAGCTATCGTGCCGATGCCTATAACCGTCTGGGCGACGTGGAGTATGCCGAGCGGCAATTCGATGCGGCGGTAGGGGAGTACGACCGGGCCATTGCCCTCGGTACGGCGGAAAAACATTATGCCCGATACAAGCGGGCCATTACGCTCGGCATCCTGGGCCGCACCTCCGAGAAACAGCAGGCCCTGCGGCAGATCCTTGCCGACGGCGAGGGCGACTATGTGAGCGAAGCCTCCTATGAACTGGGCCGAAGCTTCATCGCACAGGAGAAATATGCCGAAGGCGCCGCGCAACTCGAACGGTTCATTGCCGATTATCCCTCCTCGCCGCGCCGGGCACAGGCGCTGTCGGATCTGGGTCTGGCATACCTCAATCTGGGCGACAAGGAGAAGTCGCTCCGTTATTACGACCAGGTGGTCGAATCGGCACCGCAATCCTCCGAAGCCAAGGCGGCGATGCAGGGCATACGCGACATCTATGTTTCGGAAGGCAATGCCGACGGCTATTTCGACTACGCCGCCAAGGCGGGTCTGGAGAGTGATCTGTCGGCGCTTTCACGCGATTCGCTCTCGTTCGTCGCAGCGCAGAATCTCTATCTTACGGGTACGCCCGAAGCGGCGGCCAAGTCGCTCAAGGGGTATGTCGATAACTATCCGAAGGGATACTACCTCACCGACGCCCTTTACTATCTGAGCGACTGCTACCTCCGCACGGGAGCACGCACGGAGGCCATCGAGACGCTCACGACACTCTCCGAACGGGGTACGAACCGCTATACGGAACAGGTGCTCGAGAAACTCTCCGAAATGACCTTCGCCGACAAGCGTTACGAGGAGGCGGCTTCGGCATACCGACGCCTTTACGATGCAGCTTCGACCTCCACGGGGCGCGAGGCGGCAATGACGGGCTATGTCCGTGCGACGGTTGCGGCGGGCGACCCTGCGAAGATCGAGGCAATGGCTGCCGATGTCGTCGGTCATCCGGATGCCGGGGCTGTGGCGCTGCGTGAAGCCCGTTATGCCTGGGCGGGTCAGTTGCGCTCGGAGGGCCGCAAGGCGGAGGCCGTGAAGCTCTACCGTGAACTGGCCAAGGATGTGAAGACACGCGAGGGATCCGAAGCGGCCTACTATGTCATCGAATCGCTCTTCGAGAGCGGCGACATGGACGCCACCGAGAAAGCCGTCTTTGCCTTCTCCGACCGCGAACCCGACTCCTACTGGCTGGCCAAGGCCTTCCTGGTGCTGGGAGATGTCTATGTCCGCAAGGGCGACAATTTCCAGGCCCGGGCGACTTATCAGAGTGTTGCCGACGGCTATACGCCTGCCGATGACGGCATCGTGGACGAAGCCAAGGCGCGAATCGCAAAACTGAACTGATGATGAAAAAAGTGATACTGGCCGCCCTGCTGATGGCGGCGCTGCCGCAGTTGGCTGCGGCGCAGGTCGAAAAGCAGGTGGAGGTTACGAAAGCCTATGTGCCGCGTGTGGAGAGCGCCTCGAAGCTGGCCGTGGAGCCCGATATGACCGATACGACGCAGATGCGGCCCGAGATCGACTATACGATTACGCCGCTGTCGCTGCGTACGACGCTTACGACACGCCCTATCCGTCCCGCCACGGTAACCTACTGGGAGTTCAACCGTCCGCTGCCTTTCTACCTGAAGGTCGGCGCGGGTTATCCGCTCAATTCGGTGCTGGATTTCTATGCCACGACGCAGAATCCCTCGACGGGTTATCTGATGGGGTATGTCAATCATGAAGGACGCTATGCCGATATCCGCAACGATTTCGGCGTGGCGGACAATAACTCCGTGCAGATGAAGAACCGCGCCGGTGTCGCCGCGGGCAAGTATTTGGGTCGGCATATTCTCGAGGGAGAGTTGTCCTACGACAACCGCATGCACCATCGTTACGGCGCCTATGCCACGCCGGGAGTAAAACCGTTATATGTCCCGGGGTCGATGGTCGATTTCGGCGATGCGAATCTCATGCTGCGTTTCGGCGACGAGTTCCAGAATCTCGAACGGACGAATTTCGAGGTAGTGTTGCGCGGCGGAATGTTTTTCGACCACTCCGAATGGCCCGCGGCCAATGGTGATCCGGGCCGTCAGCTCTCGCTGGAGGGATACGGCCGCATTGCCCGGGGCTTCGGCCGCCATATGCTTTCGGCAACGCTCGGCTATGAATATCAGATGGGTGAAAAGGCGTTCGAGGGACCCGATCAGGGGCAGTTCCATGCCGCCCTGCGTTACGGCTTCCGGGGAGGCGTCGTACGCCTGGAGGTCGGAGCCGACTTCTACCGCGACCGTGTGGAGACCGCAGCCGACCCCGACCCGATCGTGGAGATCGGGAACTACCTCATCCCCTTTGCCCACCTCGACTTCAACCTCGGGACTCCGGGGCTCAAGCCTTTTCTCGAGGTGGATGGCTGCGTCGATGACAACAGCCTGCGTTCGTTGATGTACCGGAATCCCTACGTCGTTTCCGGGTGGCTCGACCGCAGTTCGGTGGACTATAACGGACGGTTCGGCCTGAACGGCACACTCTGGAACAACCGCTTCTCCTACCGTGCCTATGCCGGACTTACGATCCATGACAACCATGTCTACTGGATGGCCTTCCGCGAAACGACGGAGGACGGGGCGGGAACCCGAAGCGAACTGTTCCCCGGCGCATTCCTTCCGGTCATGGGGCGTCAGACCGTAACGTCGTTCAATGGCGAGATCGAATACCGTCCGTTGAGCGTGCTGAAGTTCGACCTCGGCGTACATGGCTATGCCTACAATGACGAGCAGAAGTGGAGCAGCGGGGCTCCCTCCTTCGCCGGCAATTTCGGAGCCCGTTACGAAGGACGCAAGATCGGATTCGGCGTGGAAGCCTTGCTGCAGAGCCGCCGGTCGTGGAATGTCTATGAAATCGAGACCCTCTCCGGCAGTGACGGTTCTGCGGATGTCCGTAACTACCTTTCCCGCATGGAGGTACCCTTCGGCGTCGATCTGCGCGTCGATTTCGACTGGAAGATATCGAATAGAATCACCTTCTTTGCCGAAGGACGCAACCTGATCAATCGTCGGTTGTACGAGTTCCCCTGGTATCCCGAACTGGGCGCTCATTTCACGGCGGGCATCAAGGCCAATTTCTGATCCGCCGCGGCATGCATCGTGAAGCATATCGTTCGGAAGATCTTTTTTTCCGGTCCGTATGAATAACGGACCGGAAATTTTTTTATCTTTCCCGAAACTTAAAACATTCCGAACCATGAAACATGCCATGCCCGAGCTTCCCTATGCACCGGAGGCCCTTGCTCCGAAGATGAGTCTCGAGACGATCGAGTACCATTACGGAAAACATCTGCAAACCTATATCGACAATCTGAACCGGCTGATCGTCGGTACACCTTATGAGACGATGCCGCTCGATGAGATTGTCCGTCGGGCCGACGGTGCGATCTTCAACAACGCGGCGCAGAGTTGGAATCATACCTTTTTCTTCCGGATGCTGACCCCCGAGCAGAAGCCGATGCCCGAAAAGCTGGCGGCCCTGCTCGCACGGGATTTCGGCTCGGTCGAGAATTTCCGCCAGCAGTTCACGCAGGCTGCAATGGGCCTTTTCGGCTCGGGCTGGGTGTGGCTCGTCGCCGACAAGTCGTGGCATCTCTCCATTGTAGCGCGCCCGAATGCCGGTAACCCGCTCACCGAGGGTCTTCGTCCCGTGATGACGATCGATGTCTGGGAACATGCCTACTATATCGACTACCGTAACCGGCGGGCCGACTTCATCGCTGCCTTCTGGGAGTTGATCGACTGGCACAAGGTTGCTGACCGCTGCATCCCGCGGCGCTACCGCTGCACGGCCTGCGACTATGTCTACGACCCTGCGAAGGGCGATCCCGAGACGGGCATTGCCCCCGGAACCCCCTTTGAGGAGATCCCTGACAACTGGAGCTGCCCGCTGTGCGGTCTCGACAAGGATGCGTTCGTTCCCGTAGAGGAGTAGCGCCTGCTCGATAGACGAAGCCCGGATCGGCCGTTTCGGCCGATCCGGGCTTCCGTATGTCTGGAGGGTGGGTATCTTTCGTCCGTATGGAACCGAAACAGGGGCCTCGGTTTTGGCCGAAACCCCTGTCGGTTTGCGCCGTATGGTTTCCGGAAGATTCCGGACCTGTTCGGCGGCTTTGATCCCAGGCGGCCCGGAGGCCGTACGGGATCCGCTATTTAACCTCTTTAACGATTGCTTCGAATGCCTTCGGCTCGTTCATGGCCAGGTCTGCGAGAACCTTGCGGTTCAGAACGATACCCTTGGCGTTGAGCTTGCCGATAAACTGTGAATAGGTCATTCCCTGGGCGCGGACTGCGGCGTTGATACGCGTGATCCACAGCGAACGGAAGGTCCTCTTCTTGAGCTGGCGGTGTGCATAGGCAAACTGCAAGCCCTTTTCGACCGTATTTTTCGCAACGGTCCAAACGTTTCCCCTTGAACCAAAGTTACCCTTGGCAAGTTTCAAAACTTTTTTTCTGCGTGCGCGGGACGCAACGGCATTTACTGAACGTGGCATAACGTAAAAGTTTTTGAAGAGCTGTCAGCGACGCGGTTCTCCCGCGTTCTTCGGGGCTGATTCGCTCCGGTTTTGAGTCCGACCTGTTTTTTTGAGATCGGGAAGTCTCTCCTGCGTCGCCGTCGGACTCTTGGGGGTGCCTGCGCACCGCACGCCGCATTCGATTCTTCTCGGTTGCTTCCCGATGGGGGAAGCGCAAGATCCTGTTGTGTGAATTACTTTACGAGCAGGTTCTTGATTTTGGCCTCGTCGGCTGCAGAAACGATACCCGAGTAGCAGAGGTTACGCTTCTGTTTCGTCGTCTTTTTGGTCAGGATGTGACTGTGATAAGCGTGCTGACGCTTGATCTTTCCTGTGCCGGTGAAGGTAAAACGCTTCTTCGCCGCGGCATTGGTTTTCATTTTCGGCATTGTCGTAAACAGTTAATTGGTTAAACTTAGCCTGCAAAATTATGAAAAATTTTCCATGCTGCAATCTTTCGGGAGCAAAAACTTCGAAAACCGGGTGTTTTTCGTATATTTGTTCCAACACGCCGGCGGTACATGGTTTGGCGCCGGCATTTCGATCATCGGTTATATGGAGTGGAATTTCATTTTGCGGTTGTGCGTGGCGGGTCTTTGCGGCACGGTTATCGGTCTTGATCGTGAATATCGGGTCAAGGATGCGGGCTTCCGTACTCATTTTCTGGTGGCGTTGGGCAGCGCCCTGATGATGATCGTGTCCCAATACGGATTCGAGGACTTTCTCTCCTCGCACGACGGTCTGCGCCTCGATCCGAGCCGTATTGCGGCGCAGGTTGTCAGCGGTATCGGCTTTATCGGCGCCGGTACGATCATCATCCACCGCCAGCTGGTTCGCGGGCTGACAACGGCTGCCAGCCTTTGGGCCACGGCCGGTATCGGCCTTGCAGCCGGGGCACACATGTATGTGGTCGCTGGAGCGGCAACGTTGCTTACGCTCTTCGGTCTGGAAGTGCTTACGCTTGTCTTCGGCGGTATCGGCCGCCGGCGTACGATGATCGTCTTCTCGGCAGTGGAGCGCAAGAGTATCGAGGAGGCCTTCCGCCGGCTTGAAAGCCGCGATTATGCCGTCGTCTCTTACGAGGTCGAGGCGGCCCGGACTCCTGATGGGGTCGTGCATCGTGCCACTTTGGTTATTCGGGCCAAGGGGGCCGCTTCGGAGGATGGGTACATAGATCTGTTGCGTGCCGATCCCGATATTACCGTCGAGCGGGTCGTCTGATCCTCTTCAGAACCAGCGTCCGACTTCCTGCAGTTGCGGATCGCATGCCATGTCGTTCGGGTTTGTGCCCGGTTCTCCCTCGGGAATGGGCTCTCCGAGCTGTTCGAACAACTCGATCCAGAATTGCGGCATCGTACCGTCCTGTGCCCGGAAGTTCATCGGTCGGGCCGGAAATCTCCGTTCTCCGTCGGGCGTGCGGTAGTTCTCCCATACCAGTTCACTGCAATAGTAGCGGCCGTTCCCGTGCCGGAATGCATAATCGTAGGGGAGTCCGATGCATGCTGCGGCATGCTGCAGCGAAGCGGCCAGTCCCGCCGTATCACGCAGCCGCTTGGCCACGACCAGCGGCCGTCCCTTGATATCGGGCGCTGCGCGTTGCAGAAACTCTTTCAGCGAGGTCATCCTTACGCCGCCCTCCGAGGTGGCTTCCAGTACCGAGTCGGCCCCATCCCTGACGACGACAATGCCTACATGGGTGAAATCAGGTGTCTTGCTGCGTCCTGTTGCTGCTTTGATTGCCTGTTCCATGCCGGAGTTTTTCCCAACCTGGAACAGCAGATCGCCGCTTTGCAGATGCCGGGTGGTAGGACCGCACGACTGAGCCGCAAGAAGTATACCTATATATATAATAAAACATTTCATGGTCCGTTCCATTAGTCTTTGCAAAGATATTAAAAAAAAATTACAACTAACTTACTGGTGGATAATCGAATGAGTTTTGCGTGATGAAGATGGCGTAAAAAAAGTGCTTGAAATATTTGGAAGTTGTCCGGAAAAGTGCTTATCTTTGCACCCGCTTCGAGAGAAAAACACTTCTCCGGGGCGCTGAAAAGGGTTCTGAAAAATTTTGAAAAAAAATCCGAAATCTTTTGGAGATTCGAAAATTTGCCTTACCTTTGCACCCGCTTCCAATAAGACAGCAGGTCTGAAATGAAGCAGTAAAGGTTCTGAAAAATTCTCGAAAAAAATCTTTCAAAAAGATTTGGTGGTTCGAAAAATAACACTTACCTTTGCACCACTTTCCCACTTGAAAAAACGGTGGTTAAGTTGAGGCGAAGATCGGGTGATCGGAACCGACAAAAATAAGAATTGTTCTTTATAGCAATATACTGAACAGCGTTCTTTGAAGTATTTGAGCAGCTATTAGTTTTCCCACTCTCGCAAGAGAGTGATTTCAAACAATACCTTTGAGATTTGAGCTAAAGATTTATACAAAACATTTTATACAATGGAGAGTTTGATCCTGGCTCAGGATGAACGCTAGCGGCAGGCTTAACACATGCAAGTCGAGGGGCAGCGAGGTGTAGCAATACACTGTCGGCGACCGGCGCACGGGTGCGTAACGCGTATGCAACCTACC
>JALFNK010000008.1 GCA_022782405.1 Alistipes sp. | reverse complement strand
GGGCCTTTGCTCGATGTCCTTCAGGTTGGCCAGGTTGCCGGCATAGGTCAGCTTGTCGAGGTTGATGATCCGGTACTCGGGGTATTTGTTCACGAAGAGGCGCACGACGTGCGAGCCGATGAATCCGGCGCCGCCGGTAATCAGTATCGATTTCATCCCTTATTCCTGAGCTTTCATGATCCGTGCGATGCAGTAACGCATCGAATCCCTCCAATGGGGAATTTCCAATGCAAAGGTACGCTTGATTTTGCTTTTGTCCAAAACCGAATAGGCCGGTCGCCGTACCTTCGAGGGAAACTCTTCGCTATGGCAGGGGAGAATTCGGCAGCGGTCATGGCCTGCCGCTTCGGCGATCTCGACGGCAAAATCGTACCAGGAGCAGACCCCTTCGTTCGAAAAGTGGTAGGTTCCCTCGTTCCCCGAGTAGAGATTCTTCTCGATGATCGAAAAGATCGCCAGCGCGAGGTCTCCCGCAAAAGTTGGGGTTCCGACCTGGTCGAATACGATCTGCAACGCCTCCTGTTCGCCTGTCAGACGCAACATTGTCTTCAGAAAGTTGCGTCCCCATTCCGAATAGAGCCAGGCAGTGCGGATAATGAGGGCTTTGCAGCCCGATTCGGCTATCGCCTTTTCGCCGTGGCGTTTTGTGCGGCCGTAAGCTCCCAGTGGGTTTACGGGCATATCCTCCGTGAAGGGGGTGTTTCCCTCGCCGCCGAAAACATAATCCGTCGAAATGTGGAAAAGCGTTCCGTCGGCAATCCGCATCGCTTCCGCCAGATTTCGTACGGCTTCGGCATTCACACGTTCGGCTGTCGCCTCATCTTCTTCGGCCCCATCCACGTCGGTGTAGGCGGCACAATTGACAATCACATCCACCCGTTCACGGGCAACGTATTCGCATACGGCCTGACGATCGGTGATATCCAGATCTGCAATATCCGTAAAAAGATAGGTCAAGGGCGATATGGCGCCCAAACGTTGCAATTCACGGCCCAACTGTCCGTTGCAGCCCGTAACGAGTATGCGTTTGTCAGGCATAATAATCTTCGTTGTAGTCGAACAGATCCTTTGCATCCCGAAGTCGGGGATGTGCTGAATCCTTGGATGAAAGCAGTACCTCTCCGGCCGGAATACGCCAGTCGATGGCGAGGTCGGGATCGTCCCAGGCGATGGCTCCCTCATGTTGCGGAGCATAGGGATTGTCGCATTTGTATTGGAACACTGCCTCCTCGCTCAAAACAGAAAATCCGTGCGCAAATCCCCGAGGAATGAAAAGTTGCAGGTGATTCTCTCCCGTAAGTTCCACGGCGACATGCCTCCCGAAAGTTGGGGATCCCCGTCGGATGTCTACGGCGACATCCAAAACGCGCCCTTTGATCACGCGTACGAGTTTCGACTGGGCGAAGCGTCCTGTCTGATAATGAAGCCCCCGAAGCACTCCGTATCTGGACCGGCTTTCGTTGTCCTGAACGAACCGTACGGGCCGTACGGCGGCGTTGAACGTCTCCTCGGACCAGCTTTCGACGAAATATCCCCGCGCATCTTCAAAAAGTTGCGGTGCAATGACGACCACCTCTTTTATATCCGTAGGTATTACCTTCATCATGTCTATTTTATTGCCGGTCGTCGAGCTCTTTCATTAAAAATTGCCCGTACTGATTGTTTAGCATGGGCTGTGCGAGCTCCCGCAACTTTTCGCCGCCGATCCATCCCTGGCGAAAGGCTATGCTTTCCAGACAGGCGATTTTCAGTCCCTGACGTTTCTCGATTACCTCCACGAAAATCGATGCTTCTGCGAGCGAATCGTGCGTGCCGGTGTCGAGCCATGCGAAACCGCGGCCAAGCGTCTGTACCTTCAGCTCACGATCATTGAGGAACCGTTGGTTTACCGAGGTTATCTCCAACTCCCCGCGTGCCGAGGGTTTGATATTCTTGGCGACTTCCACCACCTTGTTGGGATAGAAATAGAGCCCGACAACGGCATAGTTCGACTTGGGATGCGCGGGTTTTTCCTCGATCGAAAGACAGTTGCCCGCGTCGTCGAATTCCGCGACACCATAACGCTCCGGATCGCTGACCCAGTAGCCGAAGACAGTGGCTTTCCGCTCTTCCTCGGCAGTGCGTACGGATTCTTTGAGCATTTCGCTCAGCCCGTTTCCATGGAAAATGTTGTCGCCGAGTACTAGGCATACGGAGTCGTTGCCGATAAATTGCTCGCCGATCAGAAATGCCTGTGCCAATCCGTCGGGCGAAGGTTGTTCGGCATATTCGAAGTGCACGCCGTAGTCCGATCCGTCGCCCAGTAGCCGCTTGAATCCCGGCAGATCCTGCGGGGTGGAGATGATGAGGATCTCCCGGATGCCTGCGAGCATCAACACCGAGATGGGATAATAGACCATCGGCTTGTCGTAAACGGGTAGCAACTGCTTGCTTACGCCTTTGGTTACCGGGTAGAGTCTTGTCCCGCTTCCGCCAGCCAATACGATGCCTTTCATGGAACTTTAAAGGTGTATTAAAATTTTTTCCCGAACACAATACTGAGGAATGTCATAACGAGAATCTTGAAGTCGAATATCCAAGTGCGATGTCCAAGGTAATACAGGTCATATTCCAGACGGCGCAGCATCTTTTCCATGGTGTCCGTATAACCATTGTAGAGTGTGGCGTAAGAGGTAACGCCCGGGCGAATCTGGTAAAGGTACGCATATCGGATGTCGTGTTCGAGAATTTGGTCAATGTAGAATTTCCGTTCGGGACGTGGCCCGATAAAAGCCATATCTCCGCGAAAGACGTTCCACAGTTGGGGTAGTTCGTCCAAATGGTGTGCTCGCAGGAATTTACCCACTTTGGTAAGCCGGGGATCGTCGTCCCCTCCGCTATGGCTTAATTGAGGCCCGAATTTTTCCGCGTCGAGGCGCATAGACCGGAATTTATAGATATAGAAAGGCCTGCCGAAACGACCGATCCGTTCCTGCTTGAAAATAGCCGGCCCTCCATCTTCTCGTTTTACGGCAATATAGCAAATAAGAAAGAGTGGAGAGAAGAGAATGAGTGCAATAGCTGACAAGATACAATCGCAAATACGTTTTACTTGTCGAGCGAAAGATGACATACCATCCGGAATATAGCGATCCTTCGGTACATATTGGCTAATTGGTGTAACCACAATGATATCGTCATCGTTTGTGGTAACCATGCCTTTTAGTTTGTTAGTCCATTTCGCATATGCACTTATGTCTACATAGTCGGGCATCCGCAGTTTGATATATGAATCATTGATCTGTTGCAGCACCTTGGCATATTGCAACAGAAAAACAATTGATTCAGCGCCGATGATTGTGCAAGGCATCTGCATTTTTTGAGAGAAGCCTCGTAAATTGTTGCAACCATTTGATTTTGCGAACAATCGTAGGCTGTATGCAGAAAGACCGAATGCAATCCATGTATTGGTTGTCTCATCGAAGTACAAATGAACGTATGATCCGTCGTTTTGGATCTCGTTAGGCGTAATTTGATCGGTGATCATAGTCTCGTCCCTCCTTATTGTAAATATTTATGAGATATTTGGTCTTTCTTGATATTCATTTGGACGCTTTCACTTTGAATCCAATCCTCGATCCGTTCGCAGAGGTTATGGACGACGAATGCCAGAGCATATATCCACATGTCGTCCTCCGGGGGAAGCGGAGCCACGGCTTTGCGCAGGAAGTCGATGATGCGTTCCGTGCGTGCCGGATCGGGTTTCCAGACATTGCCCTGGATGGCCACTTCGTAGAGCAGTCCTAGATCCCGGAGCCGTTTCCGGTCGAGCTCTTCGGGGTGTTGGGGCACATCCACCTCGAGGCGGTAGTGTTCGTAGGCTTTGCGGATGCGTGTGTCGTGGGGCGATCCCGGGAACATGTAGGAGTCGCGGTTCATCAGTCCGATGCGCCGCAGGGCATCCGCATACGGCAGCCGGGGCCAGATGCCGTTCCCGTCGAGTGTTGCGGCCCAGGCGGCGATATGCCGCTGGAACCACCTCTTGTAACGCTCCTTGCGGATCATGCCCGGGTTGGCGAGGTCCGCGGCGCAACGCATGATGTCGGCCAGTCCCCGCGGATCGGGCCCCGGAATGGGTCGGCACATCGGGGATTCGGGGGATTCCGCGGCGAGGTACTCCTCGATGAGCGTTTCCGCTGCGTGGATGCAGGCCTCCTCGTCCCGCTCTTCTGCTACGGCGAACGGTTCGTAGGTCAGCGAGAAGAGCATGTGGAGCATCCGGCCCCGCGTCTCGATATCCGACAACGTCCCGTAGCTGCGCCATCCGGTGTCGATGAGCGCCCGGATACGCCGTTCGTAGTGGGTGCGCGTACCGTACTCTTCGTCGAGACTGTTGTCCGCAACGAGCTTGTAGAGTGAAATGTATATCCTGCCCAGCGCCGAGAACCGCATTTCCGATACGGAAGCCGTCGGAATATCCGGCAACAGCGGCAGCAGTTGGATCAGGTTGTCCGGTATGATCGTCTTCATGATTCGCAATGGGGTATCCGTTGCTCCGCGCGGTTCGGTCGGACGCGGATTCCGGCCGCGCGGTGTCTTTTCGGTTCGGGCCTGCGGAACGGGCCGTCAGAGAATCTTCTCGACCAGCACCGACGGAACCGAGGTCGTGGCCACGGCGGCGATGCCTTCGATGAGTACCACTACCCGTCGTTCCCGGGCCTGTTTGATCCGGACGAAACGCCCTTCGACCCCGGCGAAGGGGCCTCCGAGGATCCGCACGCGGTCTCCTTTCGCAAGTTCGGGGTCCGAAGGTGAGAGATAGAGGATGCGGGCGTCGAGATTGCCTGCGATGGCTATGAAATGCTGCATCTGCGCTTCGGGAACGGTCATCGGGCATTTTACGCCCTCCTTGACATGCATCACATAGCGGATCTGCGGCAGTCTGTAGGTTTTCAGCTCGTCGATGGTGGCTTTGGAGCTTCGGACAAAGAGGTAGTTATGTATAGCAGCTTCCCGAACGCAGGAGAACCGACCTTTGCGGTCGCGGCGTCGTACCAGGCGTTCGGGAACAAACGTCTCTATGCCGAGACGTTCCAGCGACTCTTTCGTCGGAAATACCCGCTGGTATGTAACGCGGAGCACATACCATGCTATCTGCTGATCGACCATATCCCGATTCTCTTCTTGCAGCGCCGAACCGGCCGGAAGCCTTTTCTTTGTTCAGGTAAGGATATTCCTCGGGATCGTCGATACTCTTCCAACTAAAAGAATATCAACAAATTAAGTGGTGTCCATGCGGACGCTCTCCACGCACTCTATCCCTCCCTTTTGTTGTGTTACAAGCACTCTGCTCCGAACAAAAGTAGCCAAAAAGACCATAATCGCCAAATTTTTTCGAGGCAAAATTCCCCCCCCCTCAAAAAACTGGTTATCAATAGCTTGAATTTGGTATGACTGTGCCTTTTTTTGGCGCGGGTCGTGCAGGCCTGTTTGGGAGTGCCTTTCCGGGGTGGAATTGCGGCCGCAGATGCCTCCCGCCGGGATAAAACAGGGGCCCGAACCGTGTCCGGGCCTCTGCGTTACATTCCGTTCCGGGGATTATTTCCTGTTGTAGCCATTCATCGTCAGGGCGCATCCCACGGTTGCGAACGAGCGGATGGCCTCGACGAAGAGTTTGAGCCGTTCGGGCATCGTCCGGAGTTCCTCGTCGGTCCACTCGCCGAGGACATACTCCACCTGATGCCCTTTGGGAAAATCGCCGCCGATGCCGAAGCGCATGCGGGCGAACTCCTCGGTGCCGAGCAGTTCGGCGATGTTCTTCAGCCCGTTGTGGCCTCCGGCGCTTCCTTTCGGGCGGAGGCGCAGCGTGCCGAACGGCAGGGCGATGTCGTCCGAAATGACCAGCAGGTTTTCCGGGGCGATCTTCTCGGCCTCCATCCAGTAGCGGACGGCCTTCCCCGAGAGGTTCATGTAGGTCGAGGGCTTGAGCAGCAGCAGTGTGCGGCCCTTGTATTTCGCCTCGGCCATGTCGCCGTAGCGTACGGTGGAAAAAACAGCGTTGGACGCCTCTGCGAGAGCGTCCAACACCTTGAATCCGATGTTGTGGCGGGTTCCGGCATACTCTATGCCGATGTTTCCCAACCCAACAATGAGGTATTTCATCGTTCAGCGACTATTTCGCAGCGTCGGCGGCACCGCGCGAAGCACGGGTTACGCGGACGGCGCATACGGCGGTCGTAGCGGGCGTTACGAAGCGGAGGTTCTCGAACTTGAGGTCGCCTACGAAGATCGTCTTGCCCACGCCCAGCGGCGTAACGTCTACGACGATTTCGTCGGGGAGGTTCTCCACCGTGGCGCTCACGGTGAGCTTGCGGGCCGAGAGGACGAGCTTGCCGCCGACCTTCACACCCTCGGCATTACCGGTCAGGCGTACGGGGATGGCGATCGATACGGGTTTGCCGTCGGCGATGCGGTAGAAATCCAGGTGGAGGATCTCCTCGCGTACGGGGTGGAACTGGGCCTCACGCAGTACGGCCTGCTCCTTCTTGCCGTCGAAGTCGAACTCTACGATGTACGAATTGGGGGTGTAGATCAGGGGTTTGATCTCGCGGGGGTCTACCGAGAAGGAGACCGTCTCGCCGTTGCCGCACAGCACGCAGGGTACCAGACCCTCGCGACGTACGGCCTTGGCTGCCTTCTTGCCGAAGTCGGCGCGCTTCACAGCCTTTACCGAAATGGTTTTCATGATGTTGTAATGTTTTAAAGTGTTACCTGCGGCGGTTCTCAATGCGTGCTCCGCGAAGGGCCCTTCCCGGCTTTTCTGCGGGCGTGCATCCCAATTCCGCCTGTTTCGGGTGCAAAGATAGCCAAATTCTTCAGAATGAAAAAGCAAGAGCGGAAAAATTCGTTTTTGCGGAAATTTTCTCCGCCGCCGTCTGCGGCGTATCTCGGATCGGAGCTCCTGCCCGGATCCTGGGGTTGCGGAAGTCCCCGGTTTTTGCTATATTTGTCCGAAATCGATTCGGAATCTGCGGCTTGCGGCGGAGGATCCTGTCCGGGCCGCCGTTTCGCCGCCGTTCCAAAGTACAAACCGCACGGTACCCATGAAAAAAACGATTGCCGCCCTGCTGCTGCTTGCCGCGACGGCCGCCTCCGCACAAACTCCCTATTGGCAGGATCCCGCCGCCTTCAACGTGAACGGCGAGAGCCGCCGTACGGAGATCATCTTCCATCCGACACGCGCCGAGGCGCTCGCCCTCCCCTTCGAGCGGAGTGCGAACTACCGCTCGCTCGATGGCGAGTGGCGCTTCCGCTACTATGATTCGCCCGGGCAGCTGCCTGCCGACATCGCCGCGACGACCGCGGCCGAAGCGGCCGCCTGGGATACGATCCGTGTCCCGGGCAACTGGGAGGTGCAGGGCCACGGCACGCCGATCTACGTCAATACGGTCTACGAGTTCGCCCCGGTCGATCCGCAACCTCCGCAGCTGCCCGAGGCGACGCCCGTGGGGGTCTACTTCCGTACGTTCCGCGTCCCCGACGCCTGGCGCGGCCGTACGGTCTATCTCAACCTGGGCGGCGCGAAGTCCGGTGTCTATGTCTATGTGAACGGCCGCAAGGCGGGCTATTTCGAGGATTCGAAGAATGCCGTGCGCTACGACATCACCCCCTTGCTGCGCGGGGGCGACAACGACCTCGTGGTCAAAATCTACCGCTGGAGCACGGGCTCCTGGCTCGAGTGCCAGGACTTCTGGCGCATGAGCGGCATCGAGCGCAGCGTCTACCTCTCGAGCGAGCGGCGTCCGACGGGCTTCGATTTCGAGGTGGTCTCGACGCTCGACGAAAGTCTGCGCGACGGACTCTTCGAACTGCGCCTTGCGGCCGACTCCGCCTGCCGTGTCGATTGCGCCTACGAACTGCTCGATGCCGACGGACGTGCGGTGCTCTCGGGCTGCGGCACTCTTGCCGGGGCCTGCCGCTTCGCGGGACAGGTACCCGGCGTGCGGCCGTGGTCGTCGGAGCATCCCGCGCTCTATACGCTGCTGCTCCGCGTGGACGGGGAGTATGCGCGTTTCAACGTGGGCTTCCGCCGCTTCGAGATCACCGACGCCGGGCGTCGCGACTCCGCAGAGCCTCTCCGCCGCGTCCTGCTCGTAAACGGGCAGCCGGTGAAGTTCAAGGGGGTCAATTACCACGAACACAACCCCTGGACGGGCCATTACCTCACGCGCGAGCTGCTTCTGGAGGACCTCCGGCTCATGCGCCGGGCCAACATCAACGCCATCCGCACGAGCCACTACCCGCTGCCGCGCTTCTTCTACGAGCTGTGCGACAGCCTCGGCTTCTACGTCTATTCGGAGGCCAATATCGAGTCGCACGGCATGGGCTATGACCTCACGCGCACGCTGGGCAACCGCCGCGCGTGGTACCCCGCGCACCTGGACCGTATCCTGAACATGTACCTGCGCACGCGTAACTATCCCTGCGTGGCGATCCTTTCGCTTGGCAACGAGGCGGGCAACGGCTACAACTTCTACCGTGCCTACGAGGAGTTGGAACGGCGCGAGCAGGCGGGCATGCACCGCCCGATCTGCTACGAGCGGGCCGTGCGGGAGTGGAATACCGACATGATCGTGCCGCAATACCCCTCGGCCGCCTGGTTCCGCCGCATGGGCGAGGAGGGCTCGGACCGTCCGGTCTGCCCCTCGGAGTACGCCCATGCGATGGGCAACTCGACCGGCTCGCTCGACCTGCAGTGGAAGGCGATCTACGCCTGGCCGAACCTGCAGGGCGGCTTCATCTGGGACTGGGTCGATCAGGGCCTCGCCGCGCGGAATACCGCGGGCGAACCCTTCTGGGCCTATGGCGGCGACTACGGCGACCGCACGCCGAGCCAGGGCAACTTCCTCTGCAACGGCATCGTGAATCCCGACCGGCGGCCGCATCCCGCGCTGGCGGAGGTGGCCTACGTCCACCAGCCGGTCGCCATCACCTCCGTCGAGCCCGCTACGGGCCGTTTCCGGATTTTCAACCGCCACTATTTCACCGATCTGGGGGGCTATGAACTCCGCTACCGGGTCTCGACCCACGGGCGGACGCTCCGCCGGGGCGTGCTGCATCTCGACACGGCGCCCCAGTGCGCCGAGGAGTTCACCGTGGCGCTGCCCCGCCTGCCGGAGGGGCGCCGCTGCTGGATCGACTTCGACCTGGCGGCGCTTGACGCCGATCCGCTCCGTGCGGCCGGGACGGTCGTCGCCACCGAACATTTCGCCCTGCAGGCCCCGACGCGGGCGCCCCATGTGGAGAAGGGGCGTTGCGAGGTCGAGGAGAACGACACGCTCATCCGGATCTTCTCGCCCCGCGTGGAGCTTCGCTTCGACAAGCGGCAGGGCGCCGTAACCTCCTGCCGGATCCGCGGCCGCGAACTCTTCGCCGACGGCTTCGGCTTCCGCCCCAACTTCTGGCGCGCCCCGACCGACAACGACTACGGCAACGGCATGCCTCGCCGTGCGCAGTGCTGGAAGCAGGCGAGCCGCGACTTCCGCGCCACGGCACGCGTCGCGGCGGGCCCCGCAGGCGGCACGCTCCTCGAAGCGGACTACGCGCTGCCGTCGGGAAATCCCTGCACGATGGCCTGCACGGTCTATCCTTCGGGCATCGTGGCCGTGGAGCTGCGTCTCGGAGGCGTCGCCTCCGACACCCCGACCGACATCCCCCGCGTCGGCGTGCGGATGCGCCTGCCCGCCGCAGCCGGGGACTTCCGCTACTTCGGCCGGGGTCCCGCGGAGAACTACTGGGACCGCTGCGCCGGCAGCCGCCCGGGCGAATACCGCTCGACGGCCTCCGTGGAGTACTTCCCCTATGTCCGGCCCCAGGAGTGCGGACACCACACCGACTGCACGGAACTCTCCCTCGGCGGTGTAACGTTCCTGGCCGACAGCCTCTTCGAATTCAACGTCCTGCGCAACTCCGTCGAGGATTTCGATTCCGAGGAGGCCGCCGGGTGCGACTACCAGTGGCTCAACTTCACGCCCGACGAGGAGCATGACCCCGCCGAGGCGCGCAACCGGCTGCCCCGTCAGCACCATATCGACGACATCTCACCGCGCGACTTCGTCGAGGTGTGCCTCGACCTGCGGCAGACGGGCGTCGGGGGCTACGACAGCTGGGGTTCGCGCCCCGAGCCGTCGCGCACGCTCTGGAGCGACGACGACCATACGCTGCGCTTCGCCGTGGTGCCCGAAGAGGTGATGCCCGCCGGGCGTGCCCGGCAGTTCCGCTATTGAAAACCCATCGAAAAGCGATATGTCATGAAAAACATCCAGCAACGTCTTGCGGCCCTCGGCGGCATCCTGCTGCTCGCGGCCTGTGCCACCGCTCCCGCGCCCGAACCCTACGGCGTCCTTCCGACACCCGGACAGGTAGCCTGGCAGCGCATGGAGATGAACCTTTTCGTCCACTTCGGACCCAACACCTTCACCGACTCGGAGTGGGGCGACGGCCGTGAGGATGCCGATGTCTTCGCCCCCACGGCGCTCGACTGCCGCCAGTGGGCGGCCATCGCCCGCATGGCGGGCATGAAGGGGATCATCCTCACGGCCAAGCATCACGACGGATTCTGCCTCTGGCCCAACCCCGCGAGCCGTCATACCGTGGCGCAGAGCGCCTGGCGCGACGGAAAGGGCGACGTGCTGCGCGAACTTTCGGAGGCGTGCCGCGCGTACGGGCTCAAGTTCGGCGTCTACATCTCCCCGTGGGACCGCAACGACCCCTCCTATGGCACGGACGGCTACAACGATGTCTTCTGCCGCACGCTCGAGAGCGCCCTGGGCAGCTACGGCGAGGTCTTCGAACAGTGGTTCGACGGTGCCTGCGGCGAGGGCCCCAACGGCAAGCGGCAGGTCTACGACTGGACGCGTTACCACGAGACGGTCTACCGCCTCCAGCCCGGAGCGGTGATCTTCAGCGACACGGGCCCCGGCTGCCGCTGGATCGGCAACGAGGCGGGTCGCGCGGGCCGCACCTGCTGGTCGCGTCTCGACACGGCGGGCTTCGGCCCGGGTGCCGGCCCGGCGCGCGACACGCTCAACTGCGGCAACATGCGGGGTGCTGCGTGGATTCCCGGTGAGGCCGATGTCTCGATCCGCCCGGGATGGTTCTACCGCGCCTCGGAGGATGACCGCGTGAAGTCGCTCGCCGAGCTGCTCGATATTTACTATGCCAGCGTGGGCCGCAACGCCCTGCTGCTGCTCAACGTCCCCGCGGACCGTCGGGGGCTCCTTCCGGCGGTCGATTCCGTGCGCCTTGTGGAGTTCCGTGCGGCGCTCGATACGATCTTTGCGCGCAACCTGGCCGAAGGGGCCCGCATCGAGGCGTCGAACATCCGCGGCGGCGACCGCCGCTATGCCGCACAGAACCTGCTGGACGACGACTTCGACAGCTATTGGGCTGCGGACGACACGGTGCGTTGCGCGACGCTGACGTTCCGCTTCGACACGCCGCGGACCTTCAACCGCGTGCAGCTGCAGGAGTACATCCCCCTCGGGCAGCGCATCACCCGCTTCCGCATCGAGACGCTCGACGCGACGGGCAACTGGTGCGAGGCGGCGCGCGAGACGACCGTCGGCTACAAACGGATCGTGCCGATCGCCCGGACGACGACCACGGCGCTGCGCCTTACGATCGACGGGGCGCTGGCCTGTCCCGTGCTCAACGGCTTCGGTCTCTACCTCGACGAGGTAACGCTCGACGCGCCCCTTGCCGAGCGCGACAAGCTGGGGCGCATCACGCTGACGGCGCCTGCCGGGGCCGAGGTCCGCTATACGATGGACGGCACCGTCCCCACGGCCTCCTCGCCGCGTTATGAGGGGCCGATCACGGAGACAGGGCCCTGCCGCCTGCAGGCCCTCGCCATCGACGGAAAGCGGAGCAGCAGCGTCGCCCGCTATGAGTGGGACATCGCTCCCGCGGCGTTCCGCGTCTTGGCCCCCGCGGGTGCCGAAGGTGCTGCGGACGGCCTCTCGGACGACGGCGCCGAACCGCTGACGCGGGGCGCCCTGCTCGACGCCGCACAGCCCCTCGTGCTTGACCTGGGCAGCGTACACCGCCTCACGGGCTGCTTTTACGAACCGCTTGCCGAAGGGCGCGGCGGCTGCCTGGTGCGTTACGACCTTTCGGTCAGCCGCGACGGACGCTCCTGGACCGGGGTGCGCAGCGGCGCCATGTTCGACAACATCATCAACTCGCCCGGCCGCCGCACGGTGCCGTTCGATGCGCCGCTCGATGTCCGTTACCTGCGCCTGACCCCCGTGGAGACGGGCTCCTCGCCCACCTACGGCGTCGGTGAGTTCGGCGTGCTGACCCGCTGACACGGTTCCGTTGCGGCATCTCCGCAAGAAATACGTGTCGTGAGGTTGTCCCGCTCGCGGATTTTGCGTATATTTGTAAATACCCCATCAGTACAACCCCACATGCCATGGAGAAAAAAAGAGTAACCATCCGTGATATCGCCGCCCGGGCCGGAGTGTCGATATCGCTCGTGTCGTTCGTCATGAACAACTGTGTCAGCGCGGACGGTAAAAGAAAATACCGCGTCAGCGACGAGAAACGGCTGCAGATCCTCGATGCGGCCCGCGAACTGGACTATCGTCCCAATCCGGCGGCGCGGACACTCCGCAGCGGGCGTTCGATGGTCATCGGCGTCGTCCTCTCGGATATCTCGAACATCTTTTACGGAGAGATCGCCCGCCGGCTCGAAGATATCGCCTACCAGCGGGGATATACCGTACTTTTCGGCAGTACGGACGAAAATCCCTCGAAACTCGACCGTATCGTCCGTACGTTCATCGGCCAGCAGGTGGACGGCTTCATCATCGTGCCCTGCGAAGGCTCCGAGGGGAGCATCGACCGTATCCTCCAGTCGCAGATTCCGGTGGTGGTTCTCGACCGCCGCGACCTGCCCGTCGAGGCTCCGACGGTCGTCATCGACAATGTCGGGGCCATGGGCAAGGCCGTGGATCTGCTTTTCGGACAGGGGGCGCGGCGCATCGACATGATCTCCTATACGCTCCGGGTTTCGAGTATCATGGAGCGCGAGGAGGGATACATCCGCCGCATGAGGGATGCAGGGCTCGGCGAGGAGCAGATCCGCATTCACCGCGTGCCGTTCGAAAGCATCGACGAAACCGTCCACCGGATGATGCCCGAGATCCTCGCGGGAGCTCCCGAGGGACTGGTCTTTGCAACCAACTCGCTGACCTTGTCGGCCATCCGCGATCTTACGCGGCGGGGACTCCGTGTCCAGAAGGATATCCGTATCGTGGGATTCGACGATTCGGAGGTCTATTCGCTCTTCTCGCCGCCCATTTCGCACATCCAGCAGCCCGTGGAGGAGATATGCCGCGTGTCGAGCGACGAGCTGTTCGATCTGATCGACGGGCACGCCGAGCAGCGGCGCCGCGAGCGGATACTCGACAGCCGGATCGTGGAACACTGACCTCCGTGTCGGACGGAACTACGGACTCCGAAGATGCGAAAAGGCCGGTGCGCAATGTGCGCACCGGCCTTTTTTACCGGGTCTGCCGCGGCTATTTTTCGCGCAGATGCCGCTCCCACTTCCAGGCGGCGGCGAGCGTCTCGTCGAGCGTCCGCTCGGCTTTCCAGCCCAGCTCGTTGTTGGCCAGCGTGGGATCGGCCCAGATGGCCACGATGTCGCCTTCGCGGCGCGGTGCGATGCGGTAGTTGAGCTTCAGGTGATTGACCTCCTCGAAGCGGTGTACCAGCTCGAGTACCGAGACGCCGCGTCCCGTGCCGACGTTGAAGACCTCGTAGGCGGCCTTGTTCCGGCCTTCGATCATGCGGCCGATGGCGGCGACATGCGCCCGGGCAAGGTCCACGACGTCGATGTAGTCGCGGATACACGATCCGTCGGGCGTCGGATAGTCGTCGCCGAAGACCGAGAGGCACTCGCGAATTCCCGCAGCCGTCTGCGTGATGTAGGGCACGAGGTTCTGCGGCACGCCGCGCGGCAGTTCGCCGATCAGGGCCGAGGGGTGTGCGCCGATGGGGTTGAAGTAGCGCAGGGCGATACCCTTCATTCCCTCGTAGGCGCCGACCGAGTCGCGGAGGATATCCTCGCACATCTGCTTCGTATTGCCATAGGGAGAGGTGGCCGGCTTGCGCGGAGTCTGCTCCGTGACGGGCTGTTTGTCGGGCTCTCCGTAGACGGTGCACGACGAGGAGAAGACGATGTTGTGGCGTCCGAATTCGCGCATGAGCGCGATGACGTTCATGAACGAGGTGAGGTTGTTGCGGTAGTACTCCAGAGGCTTGTGGACCGATTCGTTCACGGCTTTCGAGGCTGCGAAGTGGATCACCGAGTCGAACGTGTACTGCTCGAAGACCTTGCGGAAGGCCTCCGCGTCGCAGCAGTCGGCCTCGACGAAGGGAACCTCGACGCCCGTGATCTTGCGGACGCCCTCGACGGCGCCGATCTCGCTGTTGGAGAGGTTGTCGACGATGACCACGTCGTATCCGGCGCGGATCAGTTCCACGGCCGTATGCGAGCCGATGTATCCGGCTCCGCCGCTGACCAAAACACAGGGTTTGCTCATCTTTTGATGCGATTATTTGATTTCCGATCTCCAAAGATAGGCAATTTTTCCCGGATGCGAACTTCGGAGCGGAAAAAACTTCCCGGAATACAGCAGCCGGCGGTATCCGGTCTGCAGGGTTTGTAACCGGCTCCGGAACGGCTCCCCGTGCCGTTTCGGTGCTCCTTCCCGGTGCGCGGCGGCGCTTGCGGATGACAGATTGTAACCCGAGTCGTGAAAAAAACGGCACGAAAGTGGCGGTTTCTCCGGAAATAGTTGTATATTTGTAACAGAATGATACTTTCTCCGCGAACTTTCAACGAAAAATTAAGGAAATATGTACGGTAAAATCAAAGAACACCTGCAGCACGAACTCGCCGAGATCGAGGCTGCGGGACTCTACAAGAAGGAGCGTATCATCTCCTCGCCCCAGCGGGCCGAGATCGAGGTGGCCGGGCGTCAGGTGCTCAACTTCTGCGCCAACAACTACCTGGGCCTCTCCGACAACAAGCGTCTGATCGAAGCTGCCAAGCGGGCGATGGACGCCCGGGGCTTCGGCATGTCGTCCGTGCGTTTCATCTGCGGCTGCCAGGATATCCACAAGGAGCTCGAGCGGGCCATCGCCGACTACTTCGGTACGGAGGACACGATTCTCTATGCCGCCTGCTTCGATGCCAACGGCGGTGTCTTCGAACCGCTTTTCACCGATCAGGACGCCATCATCTCCGATGCGCTGAACCACGCCTCGATCATCGACGGCGTGCGCCTGTGCAAGGCCGTGCGCTACCGCTATGCCAATGCGGACATGGCCGAGCTGGAGGAGTGTCTCAAGAAGGCGCAGGCCCAGCGCTTCCGCATCATCTGCACCGACGGAGTCTTCTCGATGGACGGCAATGCCGCGCCGCTGGACCGTATCTGCGAGCTGGCCGAGAAGTACGACGCCCTGGTGATGGTTGACGAGTGCCACTCGGCCGGCGTGCTCGGCGAGACGGGCCGCGGCATCACCGAACTCTACAACCTGCGCGGCAAGGTCGATATCCTCACCGGTACGCTGGGCAAGGCCTTCGGCGGCGCCGTGGGCGGCTTCACGACGGGCCGCAAGGAGATCATCGACATGCTGCGCCAGCGTTCGCGCCCCTATCTGTTCTCCAACTCGCTGCCCCCCGCCGTGGTGGGTGCCGGCATCGAGCTGTTCAAGATGCTGGCCGAGAGCAACGAGCTGCACGACCGGCTGGTTGCCAACGTCGAGCACTTCCGCAAGGGCATGATGGCCGCAGGCTTCGACATCAAGCCCACGCAGTCGGCCATCTGCGCCGTGATGCTCTACGACGCGAAGCTCTCGCAGGACTTCGCCGCCCGGCTGCAGGAGGAAGGCGTCTTCGTTACGGGCTTCTACTATCCGGTGGTTCCGAAGGGCCAGGCGCGCATCCGCGTGCAGGTTTCGGCCGGCCACACGACCGAGCAGCTCGACCGCTGCATCGCGGCCTTCACGAAAGTAGGCAAGGAGTTGAACGTTCTCAAATAAAACAGACATGCACCCAGCCATGACGAAAGTAGCATTGGATGCGATCGATCGCAAAATCCTCAAGTTCCTGATCAAGAACGCCCGCATGCCGTTCCTGGAGATCGCCCGCGAATGCGGTATCTCGGGAGCCGCCATCCACCAGCGTATCCGCAAGCTCGACGAGGCCGGAGTCATTCTCGGCAGCCGTCTTGTGGTGAACCCCAAGATGATGGGCTTCGACGTCTGCGCTCATGTGAGCATCACGCTGCGCGACCCGAAACTTCTGTCTGATGCCATCGAGGAGCTGAAGAAGGTTCCCGAGATCGTGGAGTGCCACTTCATCACCGGTGCCGGCAATATCCTCGTCAAGCTCTACTGCGTGGACAACGAGCACCTCATGCGCACGATTTTCGACGGAATCCTGCACATCCAGGGTCTCGCCTCCACCGAGACCTTCATCTCGCTGCAGGAGGTCTTCCAGCGCGAGATCAACATCGACTTCATCGAGGAGTAGATCAGGCAGTGCCCTGTCCTTCCAGCAACGCCGGATTCCCACAAGGGAATCCGGCGTTTTTTATAGGCGGCGGCAATACAGCGACACGGCTACTCCTCGTCGTCGTAGAATACCTCCTCCATGAGCGAGTCGAGCTCGCGGCGCTCCTTCTTGGTCGGGCGGCCCGTGCCGCGGTCGCGGAAGACGAAGATCGTCTCGCGCGGTATGTGGAGCTTGTCGAGCTCCTCCTGCGGCGTGGTGTCGAGGCAGTAGGCTGCGACATTCTTCGCGGGTTGACGGCTCGACACCAGATCGAGCACCTTGTAGGTGTAGGTAACCTGCTGCTTGCGTACGGCGATGCGGTCGCCGATCTTCACCTCGCGCGAGGGCTTGGCATAGGCGTCGTTCACCGTAACCTTGTTCGTGCGTATGGCGTCGGCCGCATCGCTGCGCGTCTTGAAGATGCGCACGGCCCAAAGGTATTTGTCCAGTCGGATGTCGTCCATGATCGTTTGCGGTGTTTCGGGGTATTGTTCGGGCGGAGGGGCGGCCGTTTCCGGACTGCAGGCTCCTGCCCCGGAAATATCAGCGTTCGTAAAGGGTTTCGGCGCGGGGCGTGTCGTGCGACTTCTCGTCGTTCTGGCGGCTGACGCTCAGGATCATGCCCAGGGCGATGGTCGTGAAGAGCGTCGAGGAGCCGCCGCGCGAGATGAGCGGCAGGGTCTGTCCCGTCTCGGGGATGAGGTTCACCGTAACCATGATGTGCAGCAGTGCCTGGCAGGTGATAAGCAGCGCGAGACCCAGCACCAGCAGTCCCGGGAAAGCGGTTCCGCAGCGGCGGAAGATCTCGATGGCCCGGAAGAAGATCCACAGGTAGAGCATCAGCAGTACCAGGGCCAGCAGCAGTCCGTACTCCTCGACGAAGAAGGCGTAGGCGTAGTCGCTTTCGGGGTGGATCATCTCCACGCGCATGGCGCTCTGTCCGGCGCCCTCGCCGAGGATGCCGCCGTTGTGGATGGCGATCATCGACCGCTCGGTGTCGGTGAGGTGCTCGATGGGTTTGTCCACCTGGGTCTCGGTCCAGAGATGGATCCAGGTCGAGACACGTCCTTCGGCCGTTTCGCTGCGCCCGAGGTTGAGGGTCATGATCAGCACGATGCCTGCGACGCCCCATCCCACGAGCTTCATCAGTTCGCCGAAGCGCACACGGCCGATGAGCATCATCACCCACGAGGCCATGGCCACCAATACTGCCGAGGAGGTATGCGCCGGGAAGATCACCAGACACGATATGATGACCGGCAGGAGAATCGGCACCGTTCCTTCGCGCCAGATTTTCCGCTGCGCGGGCGACGAGCGCCAGGTCCAGAACCGCCATGTGGGGACGATGCGGATCTTGTCGATCTTCGACTGGCGCGAGGCGAGCTGCTGGGCGAGGAAGAGCACCGTGGCGACCTTCAGTGCCTCGGAGGGCTGGAACTGGAAGGGTCCGAGCGGAATCCAGCGTGCGGCGCCGTTGGTCGTCGCACCGATGAAGTAGACGGCCAGGGTGAGCAGCACCGAGATGAAATAGACCGGACGGGCGAAGTAGTTGTAGATGCGGCAGTTGATCTTCTGCACGGCGATCATCACCACGAGACTCGCCGCGAGGATCATCAGCTGTTGTCGGAGGAAGTGTGCCGTCGTACGGGCCGCACTGGCGTCGTAGGCCATTTTGGCCGTCGAGGAGTAGACCACCAGGATGGAGATCACGGCCAGCGCGGCGATGATGATCCACAACACGCGGTCGCCCGTGAAGAGGCGGACCTTCTGCCGTTCGGCGTTCTCCCCGGCCGGATCCGGTGTGGCGCCCCGCTCCCCGGCATCCGGCTCCCCGGCTCCCCGGAAGGTGCGGCCGTCGCGTCGCGCGGCATCGCGGGCCGTCGCCGCGGCCTGCCGTTCGTCGTATCGGTATTCCTCCTCCCGTTTCATCCCTCAAAAGGCGTTATGCGTTCTCCATGACCCACTGCTTGAACAGTTCGCCGCGGTTCTCGTAGTTCTTGAAGAGGTCGAAGCTGGCGCAGGCCGGCGAAAGCAGCACGGCATCGCCCTCATGGGCGGCCGCCCGTGCCGCGCGCATCGCCTCGTCGAGCGAGGCCGTGGAGATCACCTCGGGTACCACGCCCGTAAATTCGCGCACGAGCTTCGCGTTGTCCACGCCCATGCAGACGAGCGTGTGGACCTTGCGGCGGGCGAACTCCTTGAGGGGTGCGTAGTCGTTGCCCTTGTCCGTGCCGCCGGCAATCCACACCACCGGGCGCGTCATGCTCTCCAGCGCGTAGTAGACCGAATCGACGTTCGTGGCCTTCGAGTCGTTGATCCAGAGCACGCCCCCGCGTTCGGCCACGGGCTCCAGCCGGTGCTCTACGGGTGCGAAGTCGTAGAGCGACGTGCGGATCTGCTCTTCGTCGACCCCGGCGGCGAGAGCCGCCAATGCGGCGGCCATGGCGTTGTAGGCGTTATGGAGCCCCTTGATCCGGAGTTTCGCGGTGTCGATCTCCACGGAGTGCCGGCCGACCGTGGCGGTGAAGAGGCCGTCGCAGAGGAAGGCGTCGCCCGCACTGCTCGCCACGGCGTTCTTTGCCGCGAAGGGGAGCTGTTTCATGCGCAGGTCGTATTTCGGGAGCTGCTGCCAGATCACCTCGTCGTCGCCCGAATAGATGAACCAGTCGCGCGAGGTCATGTTCTGCGTGATGCGCATCTTCGCGTCCGCATAATTCTGGAAGCAGTGGTCGTAGCGGTCCAGGTGGTCGGGCGTGATGTTCATCAGCACGCCGATGTGGGCCCGGAAGCGGTACATGCCGTCGAGCTGGAAGGAGCTCAGCTCCAGGACGTACCAGTCGTATGAACCCGTGGCCACGGAGTAGGCGAAACTCTCGCCGATGTTGCCGCCGAGGGCTACGTTCATTCCCGCGTCGCGCAGGATCTTGTAGATGAGCGACGTCGTGGTGGTCTTTCCGTTCGAACCGGTGATGCAGATGCAACGTGCGCGGCCCATGTAGCGGCCCGCGAACTCCATTTCGGAGATGACGGGGATGCCCGCCTCGCGGATCCGCCGCACGACGGGAGCCGTGTCGGGGATTCCGGGCGATTTGATGACCTCCGAGGCAGCGAGAATCCGCTCCAGGGTGTGGCCGCCCTCCTCATAGGGTACCTGCCAGGTGTCGAGCCGCTCGCGGAAGCGTGCGGCGATCGTTCCCGAATCCGAAAGGAAGACCTCGAAGCCCTCCTTTTTGGCGAGGATCGCGGATCCGTAGCCGCTGATGCCTCCGCCGAGTACGACGATGTTCTTGTGTCGCATAGGGGTTTTCTGTATGGGTTTTGTCCGATGCCGGGGCGGCGCGGAGGCCGTCCCGCCGTCGTCCTATCGTATCTTGAGCGTTACGAGCGTGATGGCTGCCAGCAGCAGCGAGATGATCCAGAAGCGGGTTACGATCTTCGTTTCGAAGAGTCCCTTCTTCTGGTAGTGGTGGTGTACGGGCGACATGAGCAGGATGCGCCGTCCCTCGCCGTACTTGCGTTTGGTGTATTTGAACCAGCTGACCTGGAGCATCACCGAGAAGCTCTCGACGAGGAAGACGCCGCAGAGCAGCGGCAGCAGCAGCTCCTTGCGGATGCAGAGGGCGAAGACGGCGATCACGCCGCCGATCGAGAGCGATCCCGTGTCGCCCATGAAGATCTGCGCCGGGAAGGAGTTGTACCAGAGGAATCCCACGAGGGCTCCGGCCAGCGCCGCCGCGAAGACCACCAGCTCGCCGCTTTGGGGGATGTACATGATGTTGAGGTAGTCGGCGTAGACGATGTGTCCCGAGAGGTAGGCCAGCACGCCCAGCACGGCGACGATCGGTACCGAGACGCCCGTTACGAGTCCGTCGAGACCGTCCGTGAGGTTCGCTCCGTTCGATACGGCCGTAACGACGAAGATCGCCACCAGGACGTAGAGCAGCCATGTCGCCGTTTCGTTGCCTCCGGTGAGCCAGCCGTAGTCGAACTCGTTGTCCTTGATGAAGGGAATGGTCGTCTGCGTGGTCTTGACCGATTCGGAGTTGAGCAGCACGGTCTGCTGGACGCTCTGCACGGCTTCTCCGTTTTCGTCGAGGTAGATCGTTTCGACGGGCTGCGTGGTCTTCTCGCGGACGACGATCTCGGGCGAGAGCCACATCGTCGTGCCGACGATGATGCCCAGGCCGACCTGTCCGACAATCTTGAAACGTCCCTTGAGCCCCTCCTTGCGGTGGCGGAAGACCTTGATGTAGTCGTCCAGGCCGCCGATGAGCCCGAGCCAGACGGTCGAGACGAGCAGCAGCTGCACATAGATGTTGTCGAGCTTTCCGAGCAGCAGGGTCGGAATGAGGATCGCCAGGAGGATGATGACGCCGCCCATGGTCGGGGTGCCGCGCTTCTGGAGCTGTCCTTCGAGGCCGAGGTCGCGGATCTCCTCGCCGATCTGCTTGCGGCGCAGGAAGTCGATGATCTTCCGTCCGAAGATGATGACGATGAGCAGCGAGAGGATCACTGCCGCCGAGGCCCGGAACGATATGTACTGGAACATGCCCGATCCGGGCAGGTCGTACGCTTCGTCGAGGTATTTGAAAAGATGGTAAAGCATGGTCGTGGTTTTTTCAGTCCGCGTTGCCGCGGGGCAAAATTAACGCTTTCGTCCGACAGTCGGAAATTTCCGGGTCTCTAATGTGCGCCGAGCAGCCCGAAGGCCTTGCGGACCTCTTCGCGGTCGTCGAAATGGTGTTTCACGTCGCCGACGATCTGGTAGGTCTCGTGTCCCTTGCCGGCGATGAGGATCACGTCGCCCGGGCGGGCGAGCATCACGGCCGTGCGGATCGCCTCCGCGCGGTCGGCGATGCGCAGGTAGCGCGCCGCGGGGTCGAGGCCTGCGATCATCTCGTCGAGGATCGCCTCGGGGGATTCGTGCCGGGGGTTGTCGGAGGTGAAGATCGCCGTCGTGGCATGCTGCACGGCGATCTGCGCCATCTCGGGGCGCTTCGTGCGGTCGCGGTCGCCGCCGCAGCCGCAGACGACGATCAGCTGCTGCGCGGGGGTGCGGATCTCCTCGATCGTGCGGAGGACGTTTTCCAGGGCGTCGGGCGTGTGGGCGTAGTCCACGACGGCCGAGATGCCGTTTGCGGCGCGGAGAATCTCGAAGCGCCCGCTTACGGGGTGCAGCGTCGAGAGCACGCGCAACACCTCCTCGCGGTCGAAGCCCAGCAGACAGGCTGCGGCATAGACCGCCAGCAGGTTGTAGGCGTTGAAGCGCCCGAGCAGCCCGACCCAGAGCTCGCGGCCGTCGAGGCGCAGCAGCATGCCGTCGAGGTGCATCTCGACGATCTTGCAGCGGAAGTCTGCCATCGAGCGCAGCGAGTAGGTGTGCACCCGTGCCGCGGTGTTCTGGACCATGACGTTGCCGTTGCGGTCGTCCGCGTTCGTCAGGGCGAAGGCCCCCGCGGGCAGTGCGTCGAAGAAGCGCTTCTTGGCGCGGATGTACTCGGCGAAGGTCTTGTGGTAATCGAGATGGTCGTGCGTGATGTTCGAGAAGATGCCTCCGGCGAAGTCGAGTCCCCGCGTGCGCTCCTGCACGATGGCGTGCGACGAGCACTCCATGAAGCAGTAGTCGCAGCCCGCATCGACCATCTCGCGCATCAGGGCGTTCAGGCGGATAGCGTCGGGCGTCGTGTGCGTCGCCTCGACCTCGCGGCCGTCGATGCGGTAGACGACCGTCGAGATCAGTCCCGCGCGGTAGCCCAGCGCGCGCACCAGGTCGTAGAGCAGCGTGGCGGTCGTCGTCTTGCCGTTCGTTCCGGTGATGCCCACGAGCCGCAATTCGCGGCTCGGGTGGTCGTAGAAGGCCGCGGCCATGTCGGCCATGGCCCCCGCGGCATCCGGCACGCGGACGTAGACGACTCCCGGGGCGGGCGTTTCGGGAATCCGCTCGCAGACGACGGCTGCGGCGCCCGCCCCGACGGCTGCCGGGATGAAGTCATGGCCGTCGCGCAGCGTACCGGGAACGGCGAAGAAGCAGTCGCCCGTTCCGACGGCCCGCGAGTCGTAGGTAAGGCCGTGGATGGCGGTTCCGGGATCGCCGAGAAGCTCTCCGACCGTAGTTGCGGAGAGCAGTTCCGAGAGTTTTTTCATGGTTATGCTTTGTTTTGTCTTTCTGTCTATTTCAGGGTCAGGGCGACGGTGGCTCCCGGCGAGATACGGCTCCCCGGGGCGATGCTTTGCTGGGCGACGGCCCCCTGTCCCGAGAAGCGGACCCGCAGGTTGCGGCTTTCGAGCAGGAAGAGTGCGTCCTTGAGCCCCATGCCCCGCACGTCGGGCATTATGTTGCGGTCTTCCGTGATCGAGGTGATCCGCACGCGGGAGAGGCTGTCCACGGCCGTGCGTCCCCAACCCCGGCGCTCCTCGAACTCCACGCGGGGCGAGAGCTGTCCGGCGACGCGGCGGATCTGCGTGATGTCTCCGCCCTTTATCCGCTCGGGATAGCGTCGCGGGCCGTTGTCCGCCACGCGCCCGTACCAGTCGTGCTCGCGGCTGTAGATGTAATCGACCATGCGCTTGACGACGGGGCCCGCCAGCGGACCGCCGTAGTAGGCCTTGCCTGCCTGCGCGCGGGTCTCGATCGTCGTGAGCACCGTGTAGCGGGGAGCCTCGGCCGGGAAGAAGGCGATCATCGAGCCCAGGTAGTAGCGCCCTTCGCGGCTGCGGGCGTCGGTGATCTGCGCCGTGCCGGTCTTCGCCGCAACCCTTACGCGCGTCGTGTCGCGGAAGAAGTTGCTTGCCGTACCCTCGGTGCAGACCGCCTGGAGACACTCCCGGACGGTGTGCAGTGTGGCCCGGGAGCAGATCGACGAGGCGATCGTGCGGCTTTCGAAACGCTCCTTGACGCGCCCGCCGCGGCGAAGTTCGCGCACCAGTACGGGCGAGATCATCCGCCCCTCGTTGGCGATGGCGTTGTAGAAGGTGATCATCTGGATCGGCGCCAGCCGCACGCGGTATCCGTAGGCCATCTTCACGAGCATGACCCCGGGATCGGGCACCTTCCAGTCGGTGGTGATCGAAGGCTTCCGCTCGCCGAAGCGCTCGAGGCCCACGGTCTCGCCCAGATGGAGTTCGTTGTGGAGGTAGTCGCTGTACTGCTGTTTGCGGCCCGTGATGCCGTAACGGTCCCACATCGCCTCGGCGAAGTAGACGTTCGACGAGGAGGCCACGGCGCGGCGGAAGTCGATCACATGGTCGCCGCGGTGCGAGTCGCGGATGTTTTTCGCGGGACCTACCCGCACCGGGTCGCCGTTATGGGTGTCGTAGGTCGTCTCGACGGGCATGTGCGCGTCGTCGAGCAGCGTGAGCATCGTCGCCAGCTTGAAGGTCGAGCCGGGTTCCATGCTGCGGCTCAGGGCGTAGTTCTCGCGTTCGGAGAAGCTGCCGTCGGCATTGCGCCCGAGGTTGGCCAGGGCGAGGATCTCGCCCGTGCGGGTCTCCATGACGATCGTCGTGCCCCAGAGGGCGTTCTGCCGTTCGAGCTGCTGCCGCAGCGCCTTGTCGGCGACATCCTGCAGGTCCAGATCGAGCGTCGTAACCACGTCGTAGCCGTCCACCGGGTCCTCATGTCCGGCTCCCGCCACACGGCCGTAGAATCCGCGGGCGATACGCTGCTGCATGGCCTTGCCGTCGCGGCCCGCCAGCTCGCTGCGGTAAGCCTCCTCGATGCCGTAGTTGCCCCGGTCGCCGATCAGTCCGATCGTGCGCCGCGCCAGCTCGCCCTGGGGGTAGATGCGCTCGTCGCGTTCGATGAGCCGGTAGACCATGCCCATGTTCCAGTTCAGCAGCGGGTAGCGGCGCAGCACCTCCCACTCGGCATAGTCCACCTCGCGGGGAAAGATGTTCACGGGCGTATGGTCGCGGATCGTGTCGTAGATGCGCCGGCGGATGTACTCCTCGCCCTTCAGGCGGTTGATCATGCGCGCAAGCCACCCTTCGGAGCGCAGGTACTGCGTGTCGCGGGGATTGACCAGCCGGTAGCGGCGGGCGTGCTCCTCGCGGAACATCCGGGCGTACTCCGAGGCGGGGCGGTCCTTGAAGAAGGCCGCGAGGAGCTTCGAGAGCGAGTCGGCCTGCTCGCGGAAGGTCTTGAGCGAGTCGAGACCCGGGGAGGCGAAGTCGAAGGCCGCCTGATAGCGGAAGATCGACGTGGCGAGCGGCTCTCCGTCGCGCGAGAGGATGCTGCCCCGCTGGGCGGGAATCTCCTTTTCGGTGAAGATGCGGCTTGCGAGACGGTCGGCGTTGTAGGCCACCTCCGCACTGAAGAGCTGCACCCACACCAGACGGATGAGCACCACGCCTCCGGCAAGGATGAAGAGCACATAGAGCAGCCGCACCCGCAGCAGGATGTCGCTTTTGATTTTCGAACGTTCCTCTCCCATCTGCGGTGTCAGTTTTCGATGATTTCGCCCGGTGCGAGCGGGTCATAGAGTTCGATGCCCCGGCGGTGGAGCTCCTCGAGGATCGCCGAGTGGGTCGTGCGGCGGTAGCGCTGCTCCTGCAGGCGGATCGAACGCTCGCGCAGCACCTGCACCTCGCGCTCCAGACGCGAGTAGCGCATGTCGAGATGCAGCGACCAGAACATCACCATGATGCTCAGAAGGAACATCCCGGCAATGGTCAGCAGGTAAGGGTAGTATTTCGAGACCCCTTCGCGCACGAGGATCGTTCCCGAGAAGAGCTGCCAAAAGGTGCTCGAGCGGCGGCGGCGTTCGCGGCGCTCGCGTTCCTCCTTCTCGGCCCGCTCCTCGGCCTCGCGCTCCTCGTCGGCGCGCAGGTCCTCGTCGGCCTCGCCGCGCTCCATGCGGCGCACTTCGCGCCGTACGCGGCGGGCGAATTCCGCCTCCTCGGCACGCCGGGCCTCCTCCTCGGGGGTTACGGGATCGAATTCGTGGTCTCGATACATGGGTTCTGTCGGGGTTTAAAGTTTCACGGCTGCGCGGAGTTTCGCCGAACGCGACCGGGGGTTGCGCTCCAGCTCCTCGGCCGAAGGGGTCAGAGCCTTGCGTGTCAATACTTCGAAGGGGGTGTGCGCCTGCCCGTAGAAATCCTTTTCGATGCGCCCCGCGAGGTTGCCGCTGCGCAGGAAGTTCTTGACCATGCGGTCCTCGAGCGAATGGTAGGAGATGACCACCAGCCGCCCGCCCGGACGCAGTACCTTGAGGCTCTGCTCGAGGGCCATGCCGAGGGCCTCCATCTCGCCGTTCACCTCGATGCGCAGCGCCTGGAAGAGCTTGGTCAGGAACTTCGCCTCGTCCTTGCGGGGGGTGCAGGGGGCCACGGCGGCCACCAGCTGCGCGGTCGTGAGGATCGGCTCCGTCCCGCGGGCCCGAATGATGCAGGCGGCGATCTTCCACGGCGTCTCCAGCTCGCCCCAGTCGCCCAGGATGCGCGTGAGACGCTCCGCATCGTAACGGTTCACGATGTCGGCGGCCGTGAGGCTTCCCCGCTGGTTCATGCGCATGTCGAGGGGTGCCTCTCCGCGGAACGAGAAGCCGCGTTCGCGCTCGTCGAAGTGGTGCGACGAGACTCCCAGGTCGGCCAGAATGCCGTCCACGGCCGTTACCCCGCGGTAGCGCAGCGCTCCGCGCAGAAAGCGGAAGTTGCTCTCCACATAGTGGAAACGCGGGTCGTCGGGGCAGTTTGCGCGCGTATCGCGGTCCTGGTCGAAGGCGTAGAGCCGCCCTTCGGGACCCAGCGCCCGGAGGATGCGCCGCGAATGGCCTCCGCCGCCGAACGTCAGGTCGGCGTAGGTGCCTCCGGGCTGCAGGTCCAGCAGACCCACGGACTCCTCCAGCAGGACGGGTGTGTGGTATTGCGACATGATCTTCGTTCTCGAATGGCTGTTTGGGGTGTAAAGTTAGCCATTTTTCGAAAAAGAGCGCTCCTTTTGCGGGGAGATTCGGCGGATATTTTCCGTACGGCGGCCGCAGCCCCTTCAGGAGCCGCTTCGGGATGTCGGCCCGCCGAGGCTGTCGCTATCGGGCCCGTTCCACCTGCATCGGGGTGATCGGCCCGGCGGGGGCAAGCAGGTCGCGGACGCGCCAGCTGTGCGCCGAGCCGCTGCGGAAGGGCACCGAGAGAATCGTCTCTTCGGCCGAGCGGCCCAGACGGGCGACGTAGGCGCCGCGGTCGGTGCGCCACTGCGAGCGTGCCTCGTCGAACGACGCCAGGTCGTAGTCCGTGAAGCGGAGCGTTACGCGCTCCTCGTCGCCGGGCTGCAGCAGCCCCGTTCTGGCGAAGGCCCGCAACTCGGCCTCCGGTTTGGCATATTCGGCCTCGGGCGCCTCGACGTAGAGCTGCACCACCTCGCGTCCGGCCCGCCGGCCCGTGTTGCGGACCGTAACGGAGAGCTCCCAGCCCTGCCCGCGGCGCCGGATCTCGGGGTCGTCGTATTCGAAAGACGTGTAGCTCAATCCGTAGCCGAAGGGATAGGCCACTTCGCGGCGGGCCGTCGTGAAATAGCGGTATCCCACCCAGATATCCTCCTCATAGAGCGTATAGTCGAAGTTCCGCCCCTCGGTCTGCCCGACATGGGGGTAGTTTTTCGACGAGGGGAGGTCTTCGTAGCGCAGCGGGAAGGTCATCGGCAGACGCCCCGAGGGCGAAACCTTTCCGGTGAGCAGGTCGGCGACCGCATCGCCGCACTCCTGCCCGGGGAACCAGGCCATGAGGATGGCGTCGGGAAGCTCCCGCCACGAGGCGACCTCCATCACGCCGCAGACGTTCATCACCACGACCATCCGCTTGCCCGTGCGGCGGCACGCCGCGGCGACGCGCTCCAGCAGGAAGTGCTCGGCATCGGTGAGGTTGAAATCCCCCTCGACGACGCGGTCCGAGGTCTCGCCCGAGCCGCGTCCGAGCACCACGACGGCTGCGTCGCAGGCTCCGACCTGGCGGTCGATGAGTTCCGGATTGCCCGAGAGGTCCATCTCCGGGAGCACCGTGCGGTGGTAGGAGACCTTCTGCCAGGCCGGGCAGTCGGGGTATCGGTCGAGGGCCTCGTTCTGATAGGCCACATATTTCTCATAGAGGCTCCGGAGGCGTTCGTCGAGCGTGAATCCCGCGTCGCGCAGTCCGTCGCAGATGTCGCGGACGTAGGCCTTGTTCACGTTCGAGGAGCCCGTGCCGCCGGCAATCGACTTGTAGGCCGTGGCTCCGAACAGCGCGATGCGCTGCGGCGTCTTCAGCGGCAGGGCGTCGCGTTCGTTCTTGAGCAGCACCATGCTCTCGCCGGCAATCTCGCGCGAGAGGGCGGCATGCGCCCCGAGGTCGGGCTCGGAGGGGCTCCAGCCCTGTGCCGTGAGCGAGCGGGCGACCAGCCGCAGAACGTCGCGCACGCAGGCGTCGAGCACCGACTCCTTGACCGTGCCGCTCTGCACGGTCTCGACGATCTCGCGGACGATCTCCTCGTCCCCGGGCATGATCAGCGCACTGCGGGCCTCGAGCAGCCCCGCCGTGGGACGACGTACGGTCCAGTCGGTGAGCACCAGCCCGTCGAACCCCCACTCGCCGCGCAGCAGGTCGATCATCAGCTCGCGGTTGGTCTGCGTATATTCGCCCGCGATGCGGTTGTAGGAGCCCATGACGCTCCACGGCTTGGCCTTGCGCACGCAGTATTCGAAGGCCCTGAGGTAAATTTCCCGCAGGGCCCGCTGCGTCATGCGGGCATCGTTTACCTTCTTGCCCGTCTGCTGGTTGTTGGCCACGAAGTGCTTGAGGCTCGTGCCGACGCCCTGCGACTGGATCCCTTCGATCACCGCCGCAGCCAGGCGCCCCGTGAGCAGCGGGTCTTCGGAGTAGTATTCGAAATTGCGCCCGCAGAGCGGGTTGCGCATGATGTTGATGCCGGGGGTGAGGATGACGTCGATGCCGTAGGCCCGGGCCTCGCGTCCCATTGCCTCGCCCTGGCGGCGTGCCGCATCGCGGTCCCAGGTGGCGGCCAGGGCCGTGGTCGAGGGGAAGCAGGTGCAGTAGCGGGTCGGGGCCCCTTCGGCGGCATCTCCGGCGAGGGATCCCACGGGAACGCCCGCTTCGTCGTAGACCACCTGCGCCGCGGTCGAGGGTACGGGGTCGATGCGCACGCCGACGGGCCCGTCGGCCAGGTTGATCGAGGGGATGCCCAGTTCGGGCAGGGCGCAGGTCCATCCCGCGGCCCCTTCGGTGCGGTGGCTCAACGAATCCCGGCTGCCCGGCGTGCCGACCAGAAGGCGTGCCTTCTCTTCGAGGGTCATGCGGCCGATCAGCCGGTCGATCTCCTTGTCGGTGAGCCCTTCGGCCTCCGCGAACGCCGAGACTGCGGCGAAGCAGCCCGCTATGGCGAGAAACAGATTTGCGGTTTTCATGTCGTTGTCAATTCAGGTTTCCGGTTTCGGATCGTCGGGAGTCCCGACGAAAGAGCCCTCCGGGACGGAAGGCCCGGAATCGGGGGCGGCGGCATCCGGTTACCGGCCGCACGGCTCCGAAAGTTAGGGAAAAAATCGCTGATGCGCAACAAGCGGAGAGAAAACGCGCGCCATCTGCGGAAAAACCGCTATCTTTGTTTTGTCAAACAACCGAACGACCCATGCCTCAGATAGACATCGGCGCCGTCCTTCGCGAGAAGGCCCCGCGGCTGGCCCGCTGGATGCCCCGTTTTGCGGTGGAGTGGCTGCGCCGCACGATCCACGAGAAGGAGATCAACCACATCCTCGAACACTACTGGACGCTCCCGCCCCAGGAGTTCATCCGCGCCTGTTTCCGCGAATGGGGAATCAGCTATTCGATCGAGGGCCTCGAGCGGCTCGATCCCGCAGGCCGCTACCTCTTCGTCTCGAACCATCCGTTCGGCGGCATGGACGGCATGATGCTGGCCGACAAGCTCATCGACCGTTTCGGCGACGTGCGTGTGGTGGTGAATGACCTGCTGATGCATGTCGAGCCGCTGCAGCCGTTGTGGATTCCCGTGAACAAGCACGGGGCGCAGAGCGTCGCCTACGCACGGCGTTTCGACGAGGCCTTTTTCGGCGAGCTGCCGATTCTCACCTTTCCCGCGGGCCTCTGTTCGCGCCGCATCGACGGCCGCATCACCGATACGGAGTGGAAAACGAGCTTTCTGAAGAAGGCCTATGCCTCGCAGCGGTCGATTGTCCCGATTTTCGTCGAGGGACGTCTGTCCGACTTCTTCTATCGTCTCGACAGAGTGCGCAAGTCGCTGGGTATCAAATTCAACATTGAGATGCTGTGGCTTCCCGACGAGATGTTCTCCCAGAAGGGAAAGCATTTCCGCATCTTCGTGGGCGACCCGGTCCATGTGGCGGACCTTCAGCATTGCGGATCGCTCCGCGAACAGTCGGAAGAAGTGCGCAAAATGGTCTATTCCCTGGAAAATAAATGTTCCGCAGGGCCGGAAAATCGGTAAAACTTGGTATTTTTGTCCCCGTTATGCAATCGAAAAATCCCGAACCGATCCTGCCGCCCGTCGCCCGGGAACTGCTGCGCGCCGAACTGACTCCGGAACGCAAGGTCCGCGATACACACCGTGCCGGCAATGAAATCTACATCTTTGCTGCCGCGGAGTGCCCCGCGCTGATGCGCGAGGTGGGTCGCCTGCGCGAAGAGGCTTTCCGCGGGGCCGGAGGCGGCACGGGCCGCGCCGTGGATATCGACGAGGAGGATCTGGCCGCGGACGGCTACTACCAGCTGATCGTCTGGGACCCTGCGGCCGGGCAGATTGTCGGCGGCTACCGCTTCATCGTCTGCACTTCGGGGCAGCCCCGCCACCTCTCGACGGAACATTACTTCCGCTTCAGCGAGCGCTTCCGCCGCAAGTACCTTCCGCGGACCATCGAGCTGGGCCGCTCGTTCGTGCAGCCCGCCTACCAGGCCCGGGGCAATGCGAAGAGCATCTATGCCCTGGACAACCTCTGGGACGGCATCGGCGCACTGATCGTGCTCAACCCCCGGGCGAAATACCTCTTCGGCAAGGTTACGATGTATACCACCTACAAGTCGGTGGCGCGCAATGCCCTGATCTGGTTCCTGCGCCGCTACTTCCCCGACCGCGAAGGGCTGGTCGAGGGTATCCACCCGATCCGGCTCGACCTCGACGATCCCTACTACGAGGAGCTCTTCTCGGGCGAGACCTACATGGAGAACTACCGCATCCTGTTGCAGAAGATCCGCGAGTTCGACGAGAATATTCCGCCGCTGATCAATGCCTACATGAACCTTTCGCCGACGATGCGTGTTTTCGATACGGTGAGCAACCCCGATTTCGGCGGGGTCGAGGAGACGGGCATCCTCGTTACGATCCGCGACATCTACCCCGAGAAGCGCAAGCGCTACATGCGCTGGGCCGGCTGGCGGGCCAATCTGAAGCACCGCCGCGAGGAGTTCAGCGAGCGGCTGCGCGAGCACCTGGAGCGCATCACCGGCAAGAAAAACGGCTGATTCCCGTCGCCGCACACTTCGGAACGCCAATTATGAAAACCCCGCGGAACTTCGGTTCCGCGGGGTTTTCGTGTCTGTCGCTTGCGGGCGGCGGATCAGAGCGCCTCGCCCACGACGTAGGTGCTGCCCCCGATGAAGATCATGTCCTCGGGGGCGGCGAGTTCGCGGGCCCGGGCCACGGCGCTCCGGACGTCGGCCACGGCCTCGCCCTGCAGTCCGTAGATGGCAGCCTTCGCGGTCAGCTCCTCGGCTGTCAGCGCCCGCTCGGAGTGCGCCTGCGTGAAGATATAGTGCGCCTCGCGGGGCAGCAGGGGCAGGATGTGCGCCAGGTCCTTGTCGCGTACGAACCCCATGACGCAGAAGAGTTCCCGGTGGGGTGTGTTCCGGAGCTGTTCGGCGACGTAGGCGATGCCGTGGGCGTTGTGTCCCGTGTCGCAGATCGTCAGCGGCGCCTCGCCGAGCTTCTGCCAGCGGCCGTGCAGCGCCGTGTTGGCCGCAGCGCAGCGCATGCCTTCGAGATAGGCCCGGCGGGAGATCGTCAGCGGCGTCTCCTCGTGCAGGAAATCGACGGCTGCCGAGGCGGTGATGACATTATGGTACTGGTAGTTGCCTTCGAGGTCCAGCTCCACGTCGAAGGGCCGGTCGTCGCGCATGCGGCGCAACGTGAAGAGCTGCCGTTCGCCGCGGCTGGCCTGCTTTTCGCAGCGGAACACCTGCTCGGCATAGAGGACCTTCGACTTGTTCGCGGCGGCCGTCTGCTCGATGACCCCGTTGTAGCGGGCATCGCCCTCGCCGATGAGTACCGGGATGCTCTTCTTGATGATGCCGGCCTTCTCGGCGGCGATCTTCTGGAGCGTGTCGCCCAGCAGCGCCGTGTGTTCGAGGCCGATGTTGGTGATGATGCTCAGAATCGGCACGATGAGGTTCGTGGCGTCGAGGCGTCCGCCGAGCCCCGTCTCGATCACGGCCACCTCGACGTCGCTCTGCGCGAAGTAGTCGAAGGCCATCGCCGCGGTCATCTCGAAGAACGAGAGGTTCAGTTCGACCATCTTGTCGTGGTGTTTGTCCACGAAGTTCACGACCTTCTGCTTGGGAATCATCTCGCCGTCCACGCGGATGCGTTCGCGGAAGTCCTGCAGGTGGGGCGAGGTGAAGAGTCCCGTGCGGTATCCGGCCTGCTGGAGCACCGAGGCGATGATGTGCGCCACGGAACCCTTGCCGTTGGTTCCGGCGATGTGGATCGTGAAGAAGTTGCGCTGGGGGTTGCCCAGGTGGCGGCAGAAGGCCGTGATTCGTTCCAATCCCGGCTTGTAGGCGGTGGCTCCCTGGGTTTCGAAGGCCGGGAGCGACGAGAAGAGGAACTCGAGGGTCTGGGTATAATTCATAATGAGCGGTATGTTAGGGAACGAGGTAATTCCTGCGTTTGACGCGGTAGGCGATGTAGTAAAGCACGCAGAGCAGCAAAACGTATTCCGCAATGCGGGCGATGTAGTCGCCGTAGCGGGTGTAGAAGGTCATGCGGGTGTTCAGCGGCACGTCGGCCGTAAGGATGCCGCGCTCCTCCCAGCCGAGGGTCTCGCCGACGCCTCCGTCGGCGGTGATGAATCCCGACATGCCGGTGTTGGCCGAGCGGGCGATGGCCCGGCGGTGCTCGACGGCCCGCAGGCGCGAGATGGTGAACAGGTGGCGGTAGCCGGGCGTGTCGCCCCACCATCCGTCGTTGGAGATGATGGCCATGAAGGCTGCGCCGCGGCGTACGAAGTCGCCGTAGAAGTCGCCGTAGAGCCCTTCGTAGCAGATGGCCGGGCCGACCTGCGTCGCGGCGTGGTCGAAGGCCGTGCCGTGCGTGCCCTTGCCGATCTGTCCGAGCGTGCCCCCGAGGTCGATGACCAGGAAGCGCAGCATGTCGAAGATCCACGTCGGGGTGTTCTCCACGCCGATGACCAGCCGCCCCTTGTGGTGGAGCTGTACGCGGCCCGCGGAGTCGAGGCCCACGGCCGTGTTGAAGATGTCGTAGTAGCTTCCGTCGAGGCGGTTTCTCCGGGCTGTCGGGCTCTGCGTGTCCGGCTCGTAGCGCACGAGCGTATTGGCGCCCGTCAGCAGCAGCGCTTCGGGGCAGCGGCTGCGGAGCGTATCGGCAAGCTCCTGCCAGAAGGCACCGGGCGCCGTTTCTCCGGGAAACTCCGAGAGTGCTGGTTCCCAGTAATATCCGGGTACGGCCGTTTCGGGCAGCAGGATGAACTGCGCGTCGCGGGGTGTGGCCTCCAGCAGGTCGATGATGTTGCGCTGCTGGCGCTCCTCGTCGCCGTGGAACTTGTCGTAGCAGTCGACGTTGGGCTGGAGGATGGCCACGCGTACCGTGCCTTCGTCGGGCTGCCGCCAGCTGCAGCGGATGGCCACGGAGGCCGCGAGGGGCAGAAGGACGATACCTGCCAGGGCGGCGATGCGCTGCCGGGTCGGGCGGCGCAGCGTCTCGAAGAGAAGGATGTTGCCGAGCAGCACCCAGAGCGAGCCGCCGAAAACACCCGTATATTCGTACCATTGTACGGCCCAGACGTCGTGCGAGAATCCGTTGCCGAGAATGAGCCACGGCCACGAAAATTCGCCTGTGGTGTACCAGTATTCGGTGGTGATCCACGCTGCGACGAGCGTGGTGTAGGCCAAAGCCTTCGACGCCTTCTTCGAGACGGTGTGGAAGAGCATGAAGGCCAGCATGTTGAGCGTTGTCGAGGCGAGCGTGGCCGCGATGGGGCCCACGGGGGTGGCGTTCCAGATCCACCAGACGGTCATCGCATTCCACAGCACGAAGGTGAGCGCGGCCCATCCGAAGACGGACCACCAGCCGCGGCGCGAGGCTTCGGCCCGGTCGCTGATCCACAGCAGGGGGACGAACGCGACGAGCAGCGGAAGTCCCGACAGTCCGAGCCACCCCACCGAGAGCAGGATGGCCGCGAGGATGGCCGCCGCGAGTTTTCGAGACATGGAATCGGAATGAGATCTTAACGTGTCGCAAAAGTAGTCAAACCCCGTCAGAAAACAAAAATATTTCACTACTTTTGTGTCGAACCAAAACATTGCGAATTATGAAGAAATTAGCCATTTTGCTGGGCGCTGCCTGCGCGTTGCTCTTCGGTTCCTGCACGGCTCCCGCCGAGCGGGGCGAAGGCTGGAAGCGGGTGGACGGCGTGATCGTCTTCGATACGCCGGCCCGTGAGGCGGGACAGCAGTCGGTGCTCGGCCTGCGGACCGCACCGATGGATACCGTGCGTGTGGGCTTCATCGGCCTGGGCATGCGCGGTCCGGGTGCCGTCGAGCGTTTTACCTATCTGGACGGCGTTGCGATCAAGGCGCTGTGCGACCTCTATCCCGACCGGGTGGAGAAGGCGCAGCAGATCCTCGCGGAGCATGGACTTCCCGCCGCCGCATCGTACAGCGGCGAGGAGGGCTGGAAGGAGCTCTGCGAGCGCGACGACATCGACCTGGTCTATATCGCCACGCCGTGGCTCAAGCACGTTCCGATGGCCGTCTATGCCATGGAGCATGGCAAGCATGTCGCCGTGGAGGTGCCTGCGGCCCAGTCGCTCGACGAGTGCTGGCAGCTGGTGAACACCGCCGAGAAGTACCAGCGCCACTGCATGATGCTCGAGAACTGCGTCTACGACTTCTTCGAACTCACGACGCTCAACATGGCCCAGCACGGGCTCTTCGGCGAGATTCTCCATGTCGAGGGCTCCTATATCCATAACCTGGACGAGTTCTGGGACTACTATCAGGGCAACTGGCGCCTGGATTTCGACCAGAAGCACCGCGGCGACGTCTATGCCACGCATGGACTGGGTCCCGCCTGCCAGCTGCTCAACATCCATCGCGGCGACCGCATGACCTACCTCGTGTCGATGGACACCAAGTCGGTGAACGGTCTGAAGGCCGCCCGGGAGCGCATGGGCGTCGATACCTTCGCCAACGGCGACCACACGCTGACTCTCATCAAGACCGAGCTGGGACGTACGATCCACCTGCAGCACAACGTCTATACGCCGCGTCCCTACAGCCGCATGTACCAGCTGACGGGTACCGAGGGCTTTGCCAACAAGTATCCCGTCGAGGGGTATGCCTTCCGTCCCGAGCAGCTGGCCGGAAGCGGGGTTCCCGACCATGAGAACCTGAGCGCACACTCGTTCATCCCCGAGGAGACGAAGGCGGCGCTCATGGAGCGTTACAAGGACCCCATCGTGCGCGACATCGAGCAGAAGGCCCGCGAGGTGGGCGGCCACGGCGGCATGGACTTCATCATGGACTACCGCCTGATCTACTGTCTGCGCAACGGACTGCCGCTCGACCAGGATGTCTACGATGCGGCCGAGTGGTCGTGCATCGGGTCGCTGACGGCCATGTCGCTCGAGCACAACAGCTCGCCGGTGGCCGTCCCCGACTTCACGCGCGGCGACTGGAACCGTATCGACGGCTACGAGCACGCCCTCGTGGAGGAGTCAAAATAATTGCAGCCGGATTTTGCACATAGCCCCCGGATCTCATTAAGGTCCGGGGGCTTTGATTTCCCCAAGCTTCTAGTGGCGCGAAAATATGGAGAGAGGCGTTTGTGTGGTCAGTGCCCCGAGAACCAGGTTTTAAATTCGTTGACGCGTAGTTTGCTGACGAGGATCTTCTCGTCTGTTGGGATCCTGAGATTGATGGACAGCCGGTTGTTGAACCACAGGTCGATATCTCGTACGGCATTGCGCGAGATGAGGTATTGTCGGTTAGCCCGAAAGAATCGCTCGGGATCGAGACTTTCGGCTAGTTCGTCGAGTGTATATGGAATGATATACTGTTCCTGGTGGCTGACTACAGCCCGGGTGATACCGTCCGCAATACAGAAATATTCAACCTGATCGGCAGCTAACGGTAGCAGTTTGTCTCCTTTACATGGTATCAAAAAATGGCTTTTGTAACGCTCGTGTTTCCGCAGGCTACGGATTAGTGCGACCAGCGACTCCCGGGAATTTGAATCGTTATGCAATTTTTCGAATTTGTCGAGAGCATATTGCAGGTCTGAGACTCCGATTGGCTTGAGCAGATAGTCGATACTGTTTACCTTAAAGGCCTTGAGCGCGTACTCATCGTAGGCTGTGGTAAAGATGATGGGGGTGGAGATCCGTACATGTTCGAAAATCTCGAACGAGGAGCCGTCGGCCAGGTGGATATCCAGAAAAATCAGATCAGGTTCTGGGTTTGTCTCGAACCACGAAACGGCGTCTCGGATGCTGTCAACCACGTCGATGACCTCCGTCGAGGGGGAAACCTCCTTAAGCAGGGCCTTCAGATTGCGTACAGCTGCTTTTTCGTCTTCAATGATGAGTGCTTTCATTGTCGGGCTGGTGTAATGGAAGTCGGACGTAGAACATATCGTTCTCGGTCGATATTAGGATCTCTTGCTGCCATAGCAGACGGTAGCGTTTGGCTAGATTATCTAGACCTATGCCGGGGCCAGGTGCGGCCTGTCTTTTGGCTTGTATGCGGTTGCAGACAACAAGTGCCGGGCCTTCTTCTGTGTGGATCGATATTGTTAACGGATTTCGGTTGCTGATCTCATTATGCTTGATGGCGTTCTCGATCAGCAACTGTATCGACATTGGCGGCAGATGCAATCCTGCCATGTCGTCGTCGATGTTGATACTGAAGAGTAGATTCTCTTCATATCGCATCTTCATCAGGAACATGTAGGCTTCGGCATGCTGCATCTCTTCAGCGAGGGATACGCTCTGCATATCGTTATCTTGCAGCGAGTAACGGAGCACGCGCGAGAGCTCCTGTGTATATTCGAGCGCTTTGGACGGCGATTCGCGAATCAGTGACTGGAGCGTATTGAGTGAGTTGAAAAGCATGTGTGGATTCAATTGGTTCTTGAGCGATTCATATTGGTGCCGCACGCTTTCCGTATGCAGCTCCTCATTCTCGATAACAATGCATTGTTGTTTGTGAATCAGGTGGATGATATAATTGCTCCCGGCGATAATACCGGCAATGATCAGGTCTCGAAGCGGATGCAGGTAATGATGTACCATGGCATCGATAGCGGGTATGTCAAACCGGTGATGGAGCCACACAAAAAGTTGTCCCAACAAGCTGCTGAAAGCCCATGTCAACAGAAACGAGAGAATTATCTTGCCTTTCGTGACGCGAACCAACGTAGTTCCGAAACGGAAAATACGGGTATTGATCCAGAACAGGAAAAGCAGTGAAATGAATGTGAACAGAATTTCGTTTAGTACATCCACATAGTTCATTTCTGGAAACAGTGCATGTTGTTCAAAATGATCAGAAAGTGAAAGCACCTCGGGAAAATGAGTAAGGACAGCCACCACGGCCGAAACAATCAGCGTGGATAATAAATATTTGTCTTTGAATGAGCGATGCGCTTTCATGCTGCAAAAATAACATTATTTGCGGAACACTTGTGCTGTCGCATACATTCCAGGACGGAACTGCGGATTCTGTTCCGTGATGCGGACATAGACCTCGATGGAGCGGTTTTCGCTGTTAACTTGTTGGCCTATCATTGAGATTGCTCCATGAAAAAGTTGCCCGTTTAGTCCGTTGACGGAGAATTCGACGCGGTCATCTACATTCAGGTGAATCAAGTCCTTCTCATATGCTGTCAGACATAGCATCAGATCATTTTTATTCACAATTTCGCAGAAAGGGTCTCCTGCACTGAAATGCTTCCCAATATTCATCTTCACGTCGGCGACGTAACCGCTGATCGGAGCCTTAATATCAAGATACGGTGCGATACCTTTGTTCAGCAGATGTGTCGTGTCAATTCCCAGCAGAGAGAGTTGGGCTGCTGCCGCATCCATGCGGCTACGCATCGATAAGTACTCTGCCTTGCTTTGTTGAAACCGTTTTTGTGACGAGGCCTCTTCTTGAGCGAGAGTTTGTTGACGGCAGTATTCGGCCCGCAAATACTCATGCTGAGCATGAGTGTCCAAATAAGTCTGCTGCAGAGTTATAAATTCAGGATTCTCAAGAGTTGCCAAAACATCTCCCTGTTTTACATAGGTGCCCGGCAACAGTGATGTGTTACGAATGGAACCTCCTAGGGTTAAGGTTACAGTGGCATGATTTTGAGGGGTTGTAACAAGAATACCATTAAAGGAGGTACGGTTGGGAACGGCTGTTGCGCCTGATGTCACATCAACATTCGAGGCCGGTGTATCAACGGAGGTTTTCTTGCTAGTATCTGCTCGCTCTACTATAACATTAGCTGATGGGATCGATGCTGGCACCGTATTCTGGTTAGAACAAGCACCTAAAAAAGCAATGCACGGAATAAGTATTTTTTTCATGACAAAAATATTTATCGGTTATCTGTATAGTTCGTATTCAAGGACCGTAATGTTGTATTGGTTTAGTGTTTCAACATACGCGCGACGGATTTCCAGTGCCGTGTTCATGCTCATAATGTACTCTGCGACGCTCGTTTCGTTGTGGGTCAGTTGGAGTCTTGCCGCGCGTATCAGCTCCTTGGCCTCTGGGAGCGCAGCACTGACATAATAACATAACCTCTCGCTATATTGACGAAGATTTGCCTGTAACTCCGTCATACGATTATTCAATGTTCGCATGTTGATTTCAGCATTGTTGCGAGCTATGTAAGCATCCATCTTGGCTTGGCGGATTCGACTGCGTTGCGTGTTGAAGAAGATTGGGAACGAGGCGCCGACGACATAAGCGTTCAAGCCTTTGTCAGGAAGAATGTTCTGTCGCTGGTACCCGAGGGATAACTCCGGAAAGAAGCGGCTTTTCTCCACTTTAGTGAGGGCATCTGCTGCTCTGACCTGTGAGTTGAAATAGTTCTGGTGGAGCTCTGCCGTGACCTCGTTTGGCAGGTCGAAACGGACTAGAGTGGTATCCGCCGGCATGATCGGGGTATCGGCATAACATGCCCACTGTAAACGAGCAGAGGCAATTTTGTGCTCCTCTTGCGCTTGGAAAAGTTTATTACGCATCTCGTTAGCCATTGTGATTGTCATACTTCGCTCCAATTGGGTGATGTCACCCTGTTCATAGCGGATTTTACTCGTTCGTGCAAGTTCCGATGCCAGGTCGTTCTGGTCAGCATAAATATCACAAAGTTCCTGGGTATAGAGATAGTAGGACCATGCACGTTTGACCTCTGCTATGATCTCACGCCGGATGAGTTCTTCATAGAGGATCCCGGTCTCGGTCTGTCGTTTGACTAACGCATTCTTGTAGAAGGGGGTTAGTAACGATCCGAAGGATTGCGTGATGCTGATCGCTCGGTCGTTGCGCTGCGTACCGTTGAGTTGTCCGAAGGAGTAGTCAATCGTTGTGGGGGCTAGTTCCCACGACTCTCCGCGCATGGCCTTGGTCCGCTCCACAGAGGCTTCGGCGGTCTTGATTCGGGGATGATTGTCGATGGCCAGAGCAATCGCTTCGTTGAGCGTCATGGGTTGCTGTGCTTGGCTATTCGTGGGGATTAGCAGCATCAATGCCGGAAGCAGGAACGGAAAGAGTCTGCGGATTACCGCCTGACGTGTCAGGAGAACGGCCGATGCCACGATTTGGTAGAACACGGGAACTACGAATAGGGTGAGCAGTGTTGAAACGATGAGGCCTCCGATGACAACCGTGGCTAATGGCCGCTGCACCTCCGCTCCGGCCGTAGAGGCAATGGCCATTGGCACGAAACCCAGTGATGCAACCAATCCCGTGAGAAATACGGGGCGCAGCAGGTGTGATGCACCGCGCATGATAATGCGGCGCGTTGACAGATGATAAAGTGACGTATCGCGCAAAGCATTGAAATGATTGATCATAAGAATACCATTAAGTACAGCAACACCAAACAAAGCGATAAAACCTACTCCGGCAGAGATACTGAACGGAAGTCCTCGTAACCATAATGCCAGCACACCTCCAATCAGGGATAATGGTACGGTTGAAAAGACTACCAATGTGTATGTTATGCTTTTGAATGCAAAAAAGAGCAACAGCAGGATCAGCAACAGGGCAACTGGAATCACAACAAGTAATGTTTTTATTGCATTTTGCAGGTTTTCAAACTGTCCTCCATATTCAAAGTAGTAGCCCGATTTGAGGGTGATATTCTGCTCTAGCGTACGTCGGATATCCGATACTACTTGTTGTATATCGGCATCCCGGACATTCACGCCGATTACTACGCGCCTTTTAGTCGCATCACGATTGATTTGCAGAGGACCGTTTACCAAATCGATGGTAGCGACCTCGCTGACAGGAATCTGTATTCCTTCAGCCGTGCGGATAAACAGTTTGTCAAGATTCAGATCGGCAACTTTTTGTTGGTCAAGGCGTACGACCAGATCAAAACGGCGTTCATTTTCGAAGACCGTTCCTGCGGTCTCGCCGGCATAGGCGGATCGAATGATGCTGTTTAGTTCTTCGATGTTTATGCCATATCGAGCAATTTTCGATCGGTTGTAATTCACTACAAGTTGCGGTAAACCCATGGCCTGCTCAACCAAAACATCGGCAGCTCCAGGTACCTGTTCGACATATTTTGCAGCTTCCCGGGCCTTGGTATATAACTCAGCCATATCTTCGCCGTAGAGTTTGATGGCAATATCAGCCTTGGCGCCGGTCATCAGCTCATTGAACCGCAACTGTATAGGCTGGCTGAAGTTAAACTCTGCCCCAGAAATGGTATCGAGAGATGCTTTCATCTTCTCAACCATTTCAGCACGCGACAAGGCGCTCGTCCACTCTTTGAAGGGCTTCATGACAATCATGATATCGGCATCCTCTACTGCCATGGGGTCTGTCGGAACCTCTGCGGTTCCGATTTTTGCCACTACATGACGGATTTCTGGGAAGTTATTCATCAATATTTTTTCGGCTTTCTCTGAGATTGCAATGCTTTGAGACAATGAACTTCCAGCTGGAAGGGTCATCTGCATTGCAAAATCGCCTTCGTCAAGCGTGGGGATAAACTCTGCACCCAGTCGCGTAAAGAGCATTAGGCTGCCGATGAATGCCGCGACGGCAACTCCTACTGTCGCCCAGCTGAATTTCAGGCAAAGAGTCAGCCCTTTCTGGTATATTCGGTTTAAGTGTTCGAAGAATCGGTCTGCGAATGTTGGCTTGGCACTTATATGGTGGTTAAGAAAGAGCGAAGACATCATCGGAACATAGGTCAAGGAGAGAATAAGAGCTCCGATGATACAGAATACGAGGGTCTTGGCCATGGGTGTAAAGTATTTGCCTTCGATTCCTGTTAGTGTCAGAATCGGGAAGAAGACAATCAAGATGATGATGACTGCAAATGTGGCAGATCGCACTACGTTTCCAGCGCCTGCAATGATCCGTGTATTCATCTCTTCGCGTGAGAGGGTCAAGCCATAACTTGAGCGGCTGTACAGGTGTGCGAGAATCCCCTCAACAATGACAATAGAGCCGTCAACGACGATGCCAAAGTCTATAGCTCCGAGACTCATCAGGTTGGCAGATACACCAAATATGCGCATGAGGATGAATGCGAAGAGCATGGCTAGGGGAATGACAGAGGCTACTATTAACCCGGCGCGGATATTACCCAGGAAAATGATCAGTACAAGAAATACGATGATCGCTCCCTCTACTAAATTGCGTATAACGGTGGAGATATTGCGGCTGACCAGTTCTGAACGGTTTAAGTACGGACTGATTGACACCCCTTCCGGCAACATCTTCTGGATCTTTTCGACACGGGCTTTCAGTTCCTTGGTGACCACGTTGGCATTGGCCCCTTTGAGCATCATAGCGATTCCACCCACGCATTCACCTTTGCCGTCACGCGTCATGGCTCCGAAGCGTTTGGCTGATCCGAATTTCACACTTCCCACGTCGCTGATATGAATAGGGATTCCTCCACGATTAGCTACAACAATATTCCCAATATCGTCAAGTGATGAAATCATACCTTCGGACCGGATATAATAGGCTCGATTAACTTTTTCGATGTAGCTGCCGCCGGTGTTCTGGTTGTTGCGGCTCAATGCTTCGAACACATCTCCGATCGTAATGTTAAGAGAGTACAGCGCATCGGGATCAACGGCGACCTCATATTGTTTGAGATAGCCTCCGAAGCTGTTGATTTCGACGATGCCCGGGATTCCCGAGAGCTGGCGCTTTACGATCCAGTCTTGGATTGTTCGCAGTTCCATCGGATCATAGCGCTTTTCATATCCGGGGGCAACTTCAAGCGTGTATTGGTAGATTTCGCCCAGACCTGTTGTGATGGGCATCATCTCGGGAGTTCCCAGCTCTGGGGGGATCTCTCCTGCAACTGTTTGTATCTGTTCGTTTATCAGTTGACGTGCGTCGAGTATTGGAACACTCTCCTTGAAAACGACAGTGACGACAGACAGTCCGAAGCGTGATACGGAACGGATTTCTACAACATTCATAATGTTGCTCATGGCGATCTCAATAGGAAATGTGATGAGCTGCTCGACCTCCTGAGGGGCCAGCGTCGGAGAGACCGTTACTATTTGAACTTGGTTATTGGTGATGTCTGGAACAGCGTCTACCGGGAGTGTGAGCATCGAATATATACCGCTTGCGAGTAAAAACAGCGTAGTTATGCCGATGAACAGTTTTTTTGTAACTGCAAAACGAACTATGGCCTGAAACATGGTGTTGAAAAGTTTATTTTGGAAAGCGAAGATAGCGTGTCGAATAGCGTATTGGATCTAGAAACGATTGAAGTGTCTCATTTTTGCGCTGAACTTTCCGAAAGTGACCTTAAAATGTCGGCGTGGGAGCAGATCTCTGCACAGGTTTCCTTGAAACCTAAAAAAAAGATGCACCAAATGTGGTGCATCTTCGGACGTTGTTGGAAGAACGTATTACTGCCGGTCGGCTTCCGCGGCGGCGATGGCCCGCCCGAGGGGACCCCACCAGTCGCGCTGGATGATGTGCACGATGTCGAAGACCATCAGGCCGTCCGACTCGCGGAGGTTCATCTCCACGGCGCGCTTGAACTGCGTGGTGTCGCGCTTGTAGTCCTCGACGTACATGCCTCCGTAGAAGGGGTGTCCGCCCAACAGCCGGCGCGAGTAGCGGCAGCCGCCCTCGACGCAGAGGTGCTCGCCCGTCGAAACCTCGCTGTCGGTCTCGTTGCGGTGCAGGCCGTTGCTGCGGCGGTATTCGTCGAGCGTAACGTTCCAGTAGTAGTTGCCGTTGGTGTAGAGATCGAGCAGTTCGGCGTAACCGTAGTTCCGGTACTCGGGTGTCGCCCAGTCGAAATCCTGCGAGGGGTCGTAGGTTTGGCTGGCCCAGTTCACGCCCACCTCATAATAGGAGGGGTACCAGGCCCCGGTATAGGCACCGAACTTCAGCTCGGGATCGACCTTGCGCAGCTCCTCGCGCGTGCGGCGGAAGAAGTCGTAGATTACGGAGGCGCGCCACTCGATCCACTTCCTGAAGTACGGGCCGTCGGTGCGTTTCCAACCGCCGTCGCCGTCCTCCTCCCAGGTGTAGATATCCTCGGGGAAGCGCTCGAGCTTCTGTCCGATATAGGCCTCGAAGGCCTTGCGCGAAAAGTCCGAAAAATCGGACATGATGTTGTCGTAGCGTGCGCGGTCGAGGATGATGCCGTCTAGATCGTATTTGGAGGCCACCTCCCTGAAGAGGGCGATCGCATGCTCCTGCACCTCGGGCAGCGCCGGATTGGTGAAGAGCACCGTCTTGCCGGGAATATCCAGCTGCGGGGTGAGCCCCTTGCCCGGCAGGTAGTTGATGGCCTGCCATTCGGGATGCCCGTCATAGATGAGTCCGCGGCGGAAGATCCCGTGTCCCTCGGCGAAGGTGTTGAACGCTCCGTAGATCTCCATGCCGGCCTTGTGTGCCGCCTCGGTGAAGGTGCCGATGAAGTCGAAGTCGGGGCGTACGATACCCTTCCACTCCTTGAGCTGCGGGGCGAACTCGCTCGGGTAGACCACTTCGCTCGAGGTGCCCTTGATGTCGAGTACGAGGGCCGTCATGCCCGCCTCGCGGCACTTGTCCACATAGTAGCGGATCGAATCGGGGTAGCTGAAGCGCTCCCAGTTGGCCGAGCAGTCGAGCCACATGAGTTTGGGTTTCACGGGCGCGGCGGGCTCCTGGCATCCGGAGCCGGCAGCCGCGGCAAGCAGCATCAGGGCTGCAAACAGTTCTCTTTTCATGTTTTTCTGATATGTTTCCGGGTCTTGAAGGGTTTATTCGGTGTCGATTGCCGCTCGGCTCGTCTGTCCGAAGCGGTCGGTGGCCACCACCTCGATGCGGCGGGCGCCGTCGGGCAGCGGCACGCGGTAGAAGTGATCCGCAGGGGTTGCCGAGATCCATTTGTGCTCCAGCGCCTCCTTGTTGCCGTAGAGCCTTTGGGCGTCGGGATCGAGGGTCTTGAAACGCTCCGCTTCGCCGCACTTCACGCCGTCGATGAAGAACTCGACACGCCACGAAGGATCGCTGGCCCAGATATTGGCCACGGCGTAGCCGGCGAACTGCGGGATCTGGCGTCCGTCGTAGAGGCGGATCTGGTAGTCGGCCGGCCGGCCCGTCGAACGGTAGTGCCAGCGGATGCTGTCGCCCTCGATCTCGAAGAGTGCGTATCCGGCCGGCGTGCCGTCGGTGCAGAGCGGACCCTGCCACCAGGCACCGCTCAACGCCGGGATGACGTGCTCGTAGAGGTGCGGGGTGATCTGCTGGTTGGAGGTCGTATGGGTGTGGCCCGAAAGGATGTGGACGTTGTAGGGTTCGAGCAGCTTGTAGAGCGCCGGATGGTTGGTCATCGTCTCGCTGATGCCCGCATAGGAGAACTGATCCCGGTCGCGCTTCTCGCACGAGGTGGGGATGTGCAGGCAGACGACGACCGTGCGGCCCGGCTCGACGTGCTCCAGGTCGCGTTCGAGCCAGCGCAGCTGCCGTTCGTCGAGGTAGCCGATATAGAAGTAGTCGCGGCCGATGTAAAAGTTGTCGTTGAGCATCACATAGTGGATGCGGCCGATGTCGAAGGAGTAGTAGCAGGGGCCGTAGGTGGCCTCGAACTTCGTGAAGGAGCTCTCGTGCGAACGCCCGTAGAGGGTCATGTCGTGGTTGCCCATGACGTAGCGGAAGGGGATGCCCGTGCGGGCGACGATTTCGTTGTAGGAGCCGTAGAAGGAGTGGTCCACGGCCGTGATGTCGCCGCAGCAGAGCCCCTGGACGGGGACGCCGAGGCTGCGGACCGTCCCGGCGAGGTCCTCCATCGAGGCCTCGAACTGCGGGAACTCCTTGCGGAACCAGATCTGCGGATCGGCGATGACCGCCAGGTTATAGCGCCGGTCGTCGCCCTTGCGGCGGAGCAGCGTGAAGTCGCACGCGGCATCACCGGCCGGCAACGGGTGGTGGAAACGGACGACACCCCCTTCGACGGGTGCGTCGTAGCCTGCGGGGACGCAGACGAAGACAAAGCGGCTGTCGGCGTCGGTCGGGAGCGTGTAGACGCCCTTTTTGTCGGTCCGGGCGAATCCGACGCCGTCGGATACCCAAACCCCTTCGACGCCGCGGCCGTCGCAGAGGACGCGGCCGCGGACCGTCTCGCCGCCGGCGGCCCGAACGCCGAGCCAGCCGAAGATGAACAACAGGGCAAGCAGCAGTTTTTTCATATCGGTTCTTGTTTTTGAGTGTGTCAGCTTCTCCAGAAGATGCGGCGGCGGGTGAACAGCGCCGTAACGAGTGCCACGGCCGCCGTCATGATTGCCCCGCGCAGGACGCCCATCCAGGGCGAGACCTCTCCGAGGCGGTTCAGCAGCGGCGTGAGGTTCAGCAGCGTCAGCAGGGGGGTGATCAGAAAGGCCGCGGCCGTGTAGGCGATCATCGGGTTCTGTCCGCAGCGGACGAGCACGCCGCAGCGCAGGCGGAAGCGGCGCAGGGCGATCTCCGCGGCGACGAGGAACATCGAGGCGAGTCCCGAGGTTGTGAAGAAGTAGCTGTAGGTGGCCGGGTCCTTCTTGATGCCGCCCTCGAAGGCCTCGAGGGCAAGACCCATGAGGAGCCAGAGGCATCCCCAGTCGAAGAGCGTGCGGTGCAGCGGCTCCTTGAGACCTCCCTTGCGGCTGTGGAGCAGCCATCCGCCCGCAGCGCAGAGTGCGAGATTCGCCAGCAGGTTGGCCGTCAGGTGGCGTGAGAACAACCCCCAGAGGTTGAGGGGTATCAGTGCCGCGGCAAGCAGCATCAGCGCCGTCTCGCGCCCCGATGCCGCAGGGGCTGCTGCCGTCTCGCGGCGCGACATCCGGGCATGGATGGCATCGCCGGCGATCGTGCCGGGGATGATGATGCAGAGGTACTTCAGAAAGTCGATCTGGAAGAGCCACGGCAGCGGCGAGGCGTCCCACAGGGTCTCGTTCCATGACCCCTCGACGCGGCTTCCGAGGCGCAGGGCCGCGAAGAGCGCAAGGATGGCCAGGCGCAACGGCAGGCGGTCGCGTGTGAAGAGCCAGACGAGGCTGCCGAAGAGGGCCATGTTGGCCAGCACGAGAATGATGATGTTGCTGCGCTCGACCGTAACGGGGGCATCCCAGATCCAGCGGCAGGCGGCCAGCAGCGCCGTCAGCAGGACGATGCCCGCGAGGCAGACCCAGCGGTTCTGCTGCTTCGAGAGGCGCTCGAAACGCATGAACAGCAGGCAGAAGCAGCCCCATCCCGCGAGGCGCACCAGTGCGGCGCCCCACATCGGGATGCCGGTTCCCTCGACGGCGAGGTTGGCCAGGGCGATGGCGAAAACGGCCAGCAGCGCCCACCGCCGCAGGATCGTCCCTACGACGCTTCCCGTCGATTCATGGCGTGCATCGAGGCGTTTGCGCAGGGCGAGCGGGAAGGCGGCGCCCATCGAGAAGAGGAAGAAGGGGAAGACCAGATCGACCCAGGTGATTCCCGGCACCGTGGGGTCGAAGCGGAACTCCGGAGGCGGCACCTGGGCGTGGAACATCCATGCGGGAAGCTCCGCATTCCAGAGGATCTGTCCCGAGAGGACCATGCCGATGATGGCCACTCCGCGCAGCAGGTCGATCGTAAGAGCCCGTTTTTCCATGTCAGTCGTCTGTTTTCAGGGATTCGGATTTTCAAGCAGGCTCCCGGAACGGCCCTGTCGGTGCCGCTCCGGGAGTGTGCCCGTTTGATTTCGGAGTATGCGGATTACTTCTCCTCACTGATTGCCGCATCGATGCCGGCCTTGGCATAGGACCACTGGTCGGCCTTCTTCAGGTGGATCATGTCGAAGAGGAAATAGCCGTCGCAGGCGTTGATGCAGGCGGCGACGGAGTTCTTGACGGCCTGGTTCTCCTCCTCCTGCGAGAACTGGTCCTCATAGTCCCAGTTGCCGACGTCGGGGCCTCCGGCTACCATCGGGCAGTCGCCCATCGTGCGCTCCATGGCCAGGCTGCAGAAACCCTCCATCGTCCAGTCTGTCGAGCCGTAGATCCGGTTCGGGGCCGCATAGGCACCGATGAGCATCTGGTCCATCAGGTCGGCGTAGCCGTAGTTCTTGTACTCGGCCGTTGCCCAGGCGTATTTGGCCGAGGTGTCGTATCGCGGGCTGGCCCAGTTTACGCCGACATCGTAGTAGTCGGCATACCATCCGCCGACATAGACGCCGAACTTCAGGTCGGGATTGACCTTCTTGACCGCCTCGCGTGCCTTGGCCATGAAGTCATGGATGACCTTCACGCGGAACTCCATCCATTTTTTCATGTAGGTGGGCTGCGTTGCGGGGAGGCCCGACTTGTGTCCGGCAGGCAGGATGTCGGCGGGGAAGTTTACGACCGTCGCGCCGATGTACTTCTCGAACTCCTTGCGGGTGTAGTCCGAGAAGTCGCTCGTGAAGCCGTCGAAGCGGCCGCGGTCGAGGAAGATGCCCTCCAGACCCTCATAGGCCGCGAGCTCCTCGAGCATCGAGCAGAGGTACTCCTGCACCTCGGGGAGCACCGGATTGAAGAATTTGGCGCTGTAGTCCGGAGCGTCGAGAATGCTCGTGATGCCGCCTTCGAGGTTGAGCTGCGTGGCCCACTTCGCCTTCTCCGCATCGCGGAAGACCACGCCCTCGTTGCCGATTGCCGAGGCGTTGCCGCCCGGGAAGGTGTTGAAGGCCGCATGGATGCGGAGGCCGAGCTTGCGGCCCTCGTCGATGAAGGCCTGCAGATAGTCCCACGTTGCCGTGCGTTCTACCTTCGAGTAGCCCTGCGGCAGCCAGGCGCCCAGCCACTGCACCGGATCGCCGACCTCCGAACGGAAGAGCACGTCGCCCGTCGTGGGGCGTACATCGACGACGATGTCCGTAAATCCGGCCTCCTTGGCCTTGGCCAGGTCGCGGGCGATGTTCTCCTTGCTGTTGGCGAAGTCGGGAAAGTTCGCGGCGGCATCGACCCAGATGAAGCGGGGCTTTTCGCTTGCCGGGACGGGTTCCGGTTCGGGTTCCGGATCGTCCCACTCCCAGGCGGGGGTCTTGGATTCCGAGCTGCAGGAGGCAGCTCCCAGATTGAGTGTCAGCGCTGCTGCGGCCAGCGCCAGCCATTTGAAGTTTGTTTTCATGTTGCGGTTTTCAGAATTGTTTTAGGACCGGTATCCCCGGTCAGGGGGATACCGGCAAAAGGGGGAGTTTTATTTGTCAATGCAGTCGAACTCCCAGGCGACCAGTGCGTTGGTGTTTCCGTCCGTGTAGTACAGATTCATCTTGTACCCGTCGGACGAAGCGACCATCAGTACGTCGCTGGCGGCATTCACCACACCGGCCGTCGGAGCATACTGTTCCGACGTGAAGACTCTCGAGGGCGAGGTGTCGCACAGACCCGACATCTGGTCGGGCGTCGTCAGATCGAACATGTAGGCCTTGAACTCGCCGTAGGTGAAGTGGGCGCCCGTATAGATCGCTACATAGGTGGCGTTGTTGAAGTTGCATACGTCCACGCAGTTGTAGTTCGAGTTGGCTCCCCAGGTAGCTGTTCCGATCGAGTGGGTGGCGGTACCCGTTGCTCCGTCGATGCGGTAGAGCGCATTGGCCGAGTAATAGGTCATGAAGTAGGTGCCGTCGGGATCGGTCGAGGCGGCTTCGACATCGGCATGTCCGTTGCCGTTCCAGCCGGCCGTGGCGCCCGTTACGCTGACCATCGAGGGTGTCGAGGGAACGCCTCCGGTTACGGTCCAGCGAACGAACTTGCAGACAGCGCCGTTCCAGGTGTAGATCACGGCCGTGATGACGGCATCGCCCTTCACGTCGCCCTGTACGGAGATGTGCTTGCCCATCGAGGCGCCCGTGGCGTTCGTGTAGGAGAGCAGCTCCGTGGGGGTGGCATCGGTCGAGGCGGCGGTGTAGATCTTGAACTCGGCACCCGGGTCGGCCGTCGTGGCGTAGAGGATGTTGCCGGCGTCGTCCGACGTCATGCCGCCGTTGGCCGCAACGCCCTTCATGTCGTGCTTGCCGATGTAGTCACCCGTGGCACGGTTGAAGAGGTATTTGTCGGCACCCGTCGAGAGGATCAGACGGTTGCCCGAGGCGGCCAGCGAGTAGTTCATGCCGCTGGCATTGACGATTCCCAGCTTGTCGATCGAGACATTCTTCCAGATCTCCTTCTCGCTGCCGGTCCGCCATCCGTACTTGATCTTCGGCGGAATCTGCTTGCTGACCGTGTAGACCCGCTTGGTCTGGCCGTCGTGGGCAGTTACGGTGAACTTCACACCCTCACCCTCGTAGTTGTGCACCTGCGTCGGGTCGGGCGAGATCGTGGCGTGGGGCGAGAGGCTCACCTGTGCCGTTACCGACGAGAGATCGTCGGCCGAGATCAGCGCAATCGTGTTGTTGTCGTTGTCCACGACACCCTGGATCGCCGGCTCGTCGGTGGCGAAGGAGATGATCTCGCACTTGTCCGACTTCTTGATGTTGCCCGTGATGCAGAACTTCGACTTCGTGCCGTCGGCGCGCGTCAGCGTGAACCAGTGTTCCTCGGTCAGGTCGAGCGTTCCGAGCATCGGGGTGATGAAGCAGTTGTCGTCCAGGTTGGCCGTAACGCGCATCTCGGTGATCGAGGTGGTGTTCGTGGAGTTCTCGGGATAGTAGTAGGGAATGTCGATGACGATACGCTCCTGACCTTCGGTGGGCGTCGCCGTGAACTTCGCCATCGGGTCGTTCTTGTACTCCCCGGTAGCGAACTGTGCCGAGACGCTGTTCAACCCCTGTCCTACGCCCGAGGGGGTCAGTTCATCCGGCTCATGGCAGCCGCCCAGACCGAGCAGCGCCGCCATTGCGAACAATGTGATGTTATTTTTCATGATGTCGGTTTCTTTTAACGGTTATAGCCATTCGGGGAACTGTTTGACCGCGCTGTTGTTGCTCAACTCGGTTTCGGGAAGCGGAATGCGGTAGAGTTTCTTCTCGAAGAGCCGGTCCTGGCGGTCGCAGTCCACATAGGTGTAGATGAATGTGGCTCCCTGCTTCTCGATCTTCAGACCGTGCACGCGCATGCCGGTGTAGGCCGTGTGGGCGAGCTGCCAGCGGCGCATGTCCCAGTAGAGGTGTCCCTCGCAGTAGAGTTCGATCTTGCGCTCCTGACGGATGGCTGCCATGAGCTCCTCGCCCGACTTGTTCGTGTAGGGAAGTCCCACGCGAGTGCGGATCCGGCGCACGTCCTCGTTCGCCGAGCTGTTGTCGTTGAGCATGTAGCAGGCCTCGGCGTGGTTGAGAATCACCTCGGCCAGGCGGATGGCGATCCAGGGCTGCGTGCAGGCCGTCGAATAGTCGGTATAGTCTTCATTGAGCATCTTGCGCAGGTAGTAGCCCGTCGTCGAGCGCCCGTTGAGGGCCGAACCGTCGTCATAGACCGCATAGCCGTCCTTGCCGTTTACATAGGGCTCGAGCGTACGACCCTTCCAGGTGCAGCCGTTGTAGAGCACCGAAGCGTGGAACCGGGGCTCGAGCTGCTCGTAGGGAGGCGTATCGGTGGTCCCGGTCGTCGTGTTGTGCCAGGGCGTCCAGTCGGGGAATCCGCCCGTCGTCGCCAGCTCGTACGACTCGACCATCTCCTGCGTCGGGGTGGCGCGTCCGCCCATCGTCGTGTTGTCGCCGCCGGGCATGAAGAGCTGGTCCCAAGAGTGGTTCGGACCGCCCACGAGGTAGTTGTATTCGAGGATCGACTCGGTATTTCCGTCGGTCATCGAGGTGAAGGCCTTGGCATAATCCTCGGCCGTTGTGCCGGGCATGAGCTCGTAGTCGAGCTTGAAGACCTCCTCGGCGGCGTTGCGGGCCGACTGCCAGCGTTTGGCATAGAGCATCGCACGCGAGAGCATGGCGTAGGCGGCACCCGAGGTAACGCGTCCGGGCTCGTTGTCCCATTTGGGCGGGAGGTTCTTGCCGGCGAACTCAAGGTCCTTTTCGACCATGTTCCAGCCCTCCTCTTCGGTCGAGAGGGCCTTGTTCTCGGTGATCTTGAGCAGATCCTCGTCATAGAGGATCACCTCGGGCGTACGCTTGATGAGCTGGAAGTAGAGGTAGCCGCGGAAGAAACGGGCCTCGGCCTCGAAACGCGTGCGCGTGGTCTCGTCGAAGTTGCCTCCGTATTTCTTGAGCCCGTAGAGGAACTCATTGACGCGGCGGATGCGCTCATAGGTGGCATCCCATGCCCCGAAGTGGAAGGCGGCCGTGGGGGCTGCCAGACCGCCCTCGGCGAAGGCGATGATGTTGGCGAATCCGACATTCGTGCCGGGCGTCGGCGAACCGAACTTGAGCGTCTCGGTCAGACCTTCGGTCAGACCCACCTGGCAGTCTCCCGTCTCGAAGCTGCCGTAGCGGGAGATGTAGGGATAGAATCCGTTGATGTACTGGGTAACGTAGGTCGGATCGCTCCAGACGATCTTTTCCGAGACCTTGTCCGTCGGGCTCATGTCGAGCCAGTCGTTGCAGCCCGTCATGGCGACCGTCGCAGCCAGTAGTGCGATATGTATGATTTTCTTTTTCATGGATCTTGCTTTTTCCGGTTAGAACGAAATTTCGAGACCTCCGACTACCGTGCGCTGTTGCGGATAGTAGCCGTTCGTTACGGCGGGCCACTCGGGGTCGATGCCTTCGGGCAGTCCCGACCAGGTGAGCAGGTTGTTGCCCTCGACATAAACCTTGATCTTCTGGATGCGCAGCTTGTCGGTCCACGACTTGGGCAGCGTATAACCCAGGTGGATGGACTTCAGACGCAGGTACTTGCCGTCGCGGTACCAGAACGACGAGGCGTAGGCGTTGTTCGTGTTGGGCGGGTTGAGCGACAGACGCGGGTATTCGGCGTCGGGGTTGTCGTACGTCCAGGCCTTCTCCACGAGGTAGCGCGGCGAGTTGGCGCCGGCCTTGAACGGACGCGTGAAGATCGTGTTGTCCTCGTTCCAGTTGTAGTAGGTGCCCGTCAGCGAGACGTCGCAGATGGCCGCACCGACGAAGAGCACGTCGAACTCGATGCCCTTCCACGAGGCGTTGAGGTTGATACTTCCGTTGAGCTGCGGGCGCTGTCCGCGGCCGATGTAGGCGCGGTCCTGGTCATAGGTGATGGCGCCGTCGCCGTTGAGGTCCTTGTACTTGATGTCGCCCACGCGCGGACGCGATCCGGAGATCCACGGCGAGTGGTCGATCTCCTCCTCGCTCTGGAAGAGCCCGTCGGCGATGAATCCCATGGTCATGTAGCGGCTCTTGCCCGTCTGCTTGGCGTAGTCCGGGGTGTTGGGGCTGTCCTGGTAGCGGATCCAGCGGTCCTTGGCCCAGGTCAGATTGACCGTAACGCCGTACTGGAAATCATTGCCGATGCGGTTGCGGTGCGTGAGTTTCACGTCGATACCGCGGACGTCCTGTGCGTTGTTGTTCACATAGGTCGGATAGTATCCGCCCATCGAGGCGGGTTTGCCGGAGTTGGCGCCCAGGATATCGAAGATGTAGTTGTAGAAGGCGTCGAACTCGATGCCGAGCTTGCCGTTCCACATGGCCAGGTCGAAGCCGACGTTGTAGGAGTAGTTGCGCTCCCAGGTGAGCAGCTCGTTGGCCACGAGCGAGGTCATGATGCCGTTCTGTCCCACGCCGCCGAAGACGACGCTCGGTGCGCTGCTGACATTGGTGAAGGTGCTCAGGAAGGCATAGGCGGCCGATCCCGTGTCATCGCCGAGCGAGCCGAACGAAGCCCGCACCTTGAAGTTGTCCACGGCCTTGCGCAGGGGCTCGAAGAAGCCCTCTTCGGACATGCGCCAACCGAGCGATACGGAGGGGAAGAAACCCCAGCGGCGGCCCGAGATGTTGCCGATGAACTTGTACGAACCGTCGTAACGGCCCGAGAACTCGGCCAGATACTTGTCCGCATAGTTGTACTGGGCGCGGAATACGAATCCGACCTTGCGCGAGGCGTTGCTCGAACCGCTGATCGGATCGTCGGCCGGACTCGTGGCGAAGCCCAGTTCGGGAAGCTGTGCGAAGGGGATGTCCTTGCCCGCGGCGGAGAAGGCGTTGGTCTTGTAGTCGCGCGTCTCGAGCAGGGCGAGCAGATCCACCTTGTGTTTCTCGGCGAAGGTGTTGCTGTAGTTGATGCTTGCCTGCGAGGTGATGCGGCGCCACTGCGTATAGCCTTCGGTGAGGTTGTTGGTCTTCTTTCCGGTGGAGACGTTGGCATTGTTGCGCGGGTCCGAAGCCTTGGAGTAGGTGATCTCCGAAGTGGTCGAGTTGGGCAGACTGGCCAGCATCACGAAGTAGGGCGTGCTCAGGATCTTGGAGGTCGTGGCGCTGCGGTCGTAGGCGCCCATGACCTTCAGCGAGAGACCCTCAACCCACGGGAGGTCCCACTGCAGGGCGGCGTTGGTCTGCACGGCAATGGTCTGCGACTTGGAGTAGCCCGACAACTCGGTGGCCGCGATCGGGTTGATCGTGTTTCCGTAGTCGTTCTGGCTGGCCGTGGGCATGCCTTCGTAGGTCTTCGGCAGGTAGGGGTGTGCATAGGCGGCCTGCTCGGCGACCGAGAGCCACGGGGCGCTCGACACGCTCGTTCCCGAGGTGCCGCCGGCGGCGAAGCCCGGAGACTTCTGATCGCCGACATGTCCTGCGACGCCGAGCGTGAAGGTCAGGCTCTTGGCGATCTTTGCCTCGATGTTCGTACGCAGGTTGTAGCGGTCGTAGTTGAAGTTCTTGATGTTACCCGTCTGATCCATGTAGCCGAGCGAGGCGAAGTAGTTGAAACGCTCGCTGCCGCCCGTCGAGGTAACGCTGTGCTGCTGGGTGGTACCCGTTCCGAAGATCTCGTCGATCCAGTTGGTGTTTCCCCAGCCGTTTTTCCCCTCGCGCATCATCTGTACATGCTGCGAGGTGAAGATGGGCTCCTGTCCGTCCAGCTCGAGGGCCTTGTTGTACCAGTATGCGTAGCTCGGGCCGTCGAGGAACTCGGGGTAGGAGGTGTTGAACGAGGCGCCGTACGAACCCTTGTAGGTGAGGTTCATGGAACCCTGCTTGCCCTTTTTGGTCGTAACGATCATTACACCGCCGGCGGCCTCCAGACCGTAGACGGCTACGGCGGCGCCGTCCTTGAGCAGCGAGACGGACTCCACGTCGTTGGGATCGATGTCGTTGATCGAGCGCTGCACGCCGTCGACGATGTAGAGGATTCCCGACTTGGCGCCGCGGATGGTCATGCTGGCCTGGTCCTGACCGGGCTGTCCGGAGTTCTGCACGGAGATCAGACCCGGAAGACGTCCCGTAAGGCCCTGCGAGAGGTTCGTCATGGGCATCTTCTGGAGCTCCTTGCCGTCGATCTGCGAGACGGCGGCCGTAACGTCGGCGCGGCGCTGCGAGCCGTAACCGATGACCACGACCTCGTCCAGACGTGCCGAATCCTCCTTCAGCGTGATGTCGAGCGTTGTCTGTCCGCCGGCGATAGCGACGCGCTGCGTAGTCATTCCGATGTAGGAGAAGTCGAGCGACGCGCCCTTCGGCACGGCGATCTCGTACGCTCCCTTGGCATCGGTGGTGGTTCCCGTAGTCGTGTTCACGACCACGACGGTTACACCGACGAGCGGGTTGCCCTGTTCATCGGTAACCGTACCTTTGACGGTGGACTGGGCGAAAGCCGAGCCACCCCCCCCCAGCAGCAGGATCAGTGTCCATAGACACGTCTTCGCTGCCAGAGAATCTCTGAGTCTGGAGAAAAACTCTTTCATAGGTTTGCGTTTAAGGTTAGGTATTCGAATATGTTTATGATGGGTTGGCTTTTATTTGCTGCCTTCGGCGATTCCATCGGCAAGTACCGACCACCAGTCGCGGTCGATGATGTGCACGATGTCGAAGATCATCAGGCCGTCGGTGCCGCGCAGTGCCTCGGCCACGGCACGCGTGAAGCGTTCGGCGTCGTCGCCGTACTGATCGACATAGAGCGATCCGGTTACGGGCACCACGCCGGCGGTGATCCGGCGGGCCCACTCGGCGCCGCCCTCGATGCAGTACCAGTAGCTCTGGTCGTCGGTCATGCCGGCTTCGGTACGCTGTCCGACCACGCCGTTTGCGGCATCTACCTCGGCCTTCGTAACGAGCGTGTAGTAGAGGCCGGTCATGTAGATGTCGAGCAGGTCGGCATAGCCCGTCTTGCGGTATTCGGGAGTCGCCCAGTCGAAATACTGCGCCGGGTCGAACCGCTCGCTGGCCCAGTTCACGCCCACATAATAGTAGGTGGGATACCAGGCGCCGGTATAGTCGCCGACGAGCAGGTCGGGGTTGATCTCCTTGAGCTGTCTGTGGGCTTCGACGACGAAATTCTTGATCACCGAGGCACGCCACTCGATCCAGCGTCGGAAGAGCGGGCCCTCGGACCAGCTCCACTTCCCTTCGGCATCCTGCTCCCAGCGGAGGATATCTTCGGGGAAGTTGGCCACCTTCTCACCCGCATAGGCCTCGAAGAGCTCCTGCGAGAGGGGGCTGAAGTCGGAGGTGATGTCGTCGAAGCGCACGCGGTCGAAGATGATGCCGTCCACATCGGGATACTTTTCGGCAAATTCGCGCAGGATGGCCAGCTCATACTCCTGCACCTCGGGATTCGCGGGGTTGAGCATGCCGTTGTAGTTGCTCTTGATCGAGCTGATGGGGACGATCTTCCCCTCGGTGTAGACCTGCGACTGCCAGTCGGCGTGTTCGCCGTAGATGATGCCGCGGTCGAAGAAGTTGTGGCCTCCGGCGAAGACGTTGAGCGAGCCGTGCACGCGCAGGCCCAGCTCATGCCCGATGCGGATGAAGTGGGCGAGCATGTCATACTCTTCGGGTCGGGTCGTGCCCTTCCATTCGCCCATATAGGGGGCGATGTCGCTCTTGTAGAGCGTTTCGCCCATGATGGATTTCACATCGACGACCATGTCGGTGAAACCCATCTCGCGGAGTTTCTCCGCATAGTAGCGGATCGAGTCGGGGTTGCTCAGCCGGGCGTAATTGGCTTCGCAGTCGAACCACATGTAGAGCGGTTTGGTCGGTTGCCCCTCTTTGTGCGAGCAGGCGACGGTCGCCAGGGCGGCGAGACAAAAGAACAGGAATTTTTTCATATGACGGGGTTGATTCGTATCGGTGGGTGCCTCGAAAGTACGGCCGCGAGAAGGGTGCCGGCGATCTCCGTATAGTGCCATGCAACCCGTGCGGGCCGAATGGCGCACGAGGAGTCGGAATGGATCCGGTGTCGTCGGAAGTCAGGGATTACCGCATGGGCGGTATCGGTTCGAATGATTCGGGGAGAAGGGCGGGTGTGTAGTTCGGGTTCATGGGTTGAAGGGTTAAATGAGGTTAGGTAGTTTTGATAGGTCGGTAATTTGTATAAAAATATTGTCTCTTTTCTGCAAAGATAGAAAATAATATTTTTATGACAAGCATTATGTGTGGTAAATTTTTACTTATTGATGCCGGACAGAGCGGGGAAAACGCGTGAATGGGCGATCGGGATTTCGAAAAAATACGAAGCGGGTTTCGATTTCGGATTTCCGGTGTTTCAAAAAAAACCTGTTCGTAATGTCGTGCCTTCGGATGGAGGGTATTTTGCGTAAAATCGACCGTCGGCATGTAAGTGCCGTTTTTTTTCGTAACCGGAACAATTTTCCGATCTTTTTCCCGGATTCTCCCGGCAGAGTCTGCATTCCCCGGAGGCGGAAGCCGGTTTCCGATGCGGTCGGAGACAAAAAATCGCTCCGGAGCGTTCGGATTGCCGTCATGTTTCTTAATTTTGTAGAAACGGAATCCTGCTGACTTATGAAACTTATCTTCGAAATCGAATACCGCACCCGTTGGGGCGAGCGCCTCGTCCTGCTGCTCGGCAAGCGGAAAATCCTTCTGGAGTATGTCGACAACGGCCTTTGGCGGGGAGCATTCGTGCATCGGGGCGGAGCCGATGCGCTCGAATACCGGTATGCCGTCGAATGCGACGGTGCATGTATCCGCCGGGAATGGGGGCGGCATGTGCTTCCGCTCTCCGCACGGAGCCGCTTCCCGGTGCTGCGGATCCGCGACCGCTGGATCGACATTCCCGCCGATGCCCCGTTCCACTCCGCGGCCTTTACCCGCGGCTTTTTCTCCCGGTCGGGCGGTGCAGCTGCGGCGAAACGCACCTCTACAGCCGGAGAGGCCGTGCTGCTCCGGCTCGTCGTGCCGTCGTTGTGGAGCGACGAGGTGCTGGCCATAGCCTCCGACAGCCTCGATGCCTGGCAGCGGATCCTCCCGCTGGATGACAGCCGCTTCCCGGAGTGGAGCCTGGCGGTGCACCTGCCCCGGGGCAGCGAGTACAAGTTCCTGATTGCCGATCGGAAGACGCTCGAACCCATTCTTTGGGAAGAGGGTGCCAACCGTACCTGGAACCGTTCCGCAGCCGTTGGCGAGCAGTTTGTCGAGGCCTCGCTGCTGCCCCGTTTTCCGGAGCGCCGCTGGCGGGGGGCCGGTACGGCGATTCCGGTCTTCTCGCTCCGTTCGCGGGAGAGCTTCGGCGTCGGGGAGTTCCCCGATCTGAAGCTGCTCATCGACTGGGCCGCGGCTACGCGGCAGCGGGTGATCCAGCTCCTGCCGGTGCACGACACCACGATGAGCGGGACCTGGGAGGATTCCTATCCCTACAATGCCAACTCCTCCTTCGCCCTGCATCCGCAGTTCCTGCGCCTCACGGCGGCCGGCGTCCCCGAGGATGAGGAGTACTGCCGCCTGCGCGACGAACTGAACGCCCTTGCGGAGGTGGACTACGAACGGGTCAACCGCACCAAGCAGCGCCTGCTGCGCGAGGCTTTCGCGCGGCAGGGCCGCCGTACGGCTTCGCGCAGCGACTACCGTGCGTTCGTGGAGGCCAACCGGTCGTGGCTGATTCCCTATGCGGCCTATTGCACCCTGCGCGACGAGTACGGCACGGCGGAGTTCTCGCAATGGGGCGACTATGCGCGTTACGATGAGAAGCGGATTGCGGCCTATTGCCTGCGCAACCGCCGCGAGGTGGCCTTCCACTGCTATGTGCAGTACCACCTGCACCTCCAGCTCTCGGAGGTCGTGCGTTATGCCCATGCCCGCGGGGTGATTCTCAAGGGCGACCTGCCGATCGGCGTCAGCCGTACGAGCGCCGACGCCTGGCAGTCGCCCCGTCTCTTCCACCTCGATGCCCAGGCCGGGGCGCCGCCCGATGCCTTCTCGGCCGCGGGGCAGAACTGGGGCTTCCCGACGTACGACTGGGAGCGCATGGCCCGCGACGGGTATGCCTGGTGGCGCTCCCGGCTGCGGAAGATGTCCGAATATTTCGACGCCTACCGGATCGACCATATCCTCGGCTTTTTCCGCATCTGGGAGATTCCCGCGGAGTCCGTGCACGGGCTGCTGGGGCACTTCAACCCGGCGCTGCCCTACTCGGCGGAGGAGCTGCGCGAACGGGGCTTCGACCTTTCGGACGGACGCCATACGACTCCGCCGACCGAGGACTGGGTGCTCGAACGTCTGTTCGGCGATCGCGCCGGCGAAGTGCGCAGCCTCTGCATCCGACAGGGACGTCTGATCCCGGCCTGCGCCACGCAGCGCCGTGTCCTGCAGCGCTTCTCCGGTGCGGACGAGTCCACGACGCGCCTGCGGGAGGGGTTGCTTGCGCTGCTCGACGATGTGCTTTTCGTTGAGGACCCCCGCCGCAAGGGATTCTACCACCCGCGTATCGACGCCCGGACGACCTGCTCCTACCAGTTGCTGGCGCCCTGGCAGCGCGAGGCCTTCGACCGCCTGCACGACGACTTCTTCTACCGCCGCCACGACCGGTTCTGGCGCGAGTCGGGGCTGCGCAAGCTTCCGATGCTGCTGACCGCCTCCGACATGCTCCCCTGCGGCGAGGACCTCGGCATGATCCCCGACTGTGTCCCCGAGACGATGCGGATGCTGCAGATCCTCTCGCTCGAAGTTCAGCGTATGCCCAAGGAGCCCGGCGAAACCTTCGCCGATCCGGCCCGTTATCCCTATCTGTCGGTCTGCACCACCTCGACGCACGACATGAATCCCCTGCGGGCGTGGTGGGAGGAGGACCGGGCGCTCACGGCGCGTTTCTACCGCGAGGTGCTGCACGGCGAGGGGAATCCGCCCTGGTTCTGCGAGCCGTGGGTCTGCCGGCGCATCGTCGAGATGCACCTCGCCTCGCCCGCGATGCTGGCCGTCCTGCCGCTGCAGGACTGGCTGTCGATGGACGGGACGCTGCGCCTGGAGAAGCCCGACCGCGAGCGGATCAACATCCCGGCCGTCCCGCGCCACTACTGGCGTTACCGCATGCACCTGACCCTCGAGGAGCTGCTCGCCGCCGAGGAGTTCAATACGATGTTGCACGACATGATCGCCATGAGCCGCCGTCGCTGACTTGCGGCCGGATCTATCTCGTATCTGGCCCATGCCTCGATATTGGCATCCGGCAATTCGGATCCTCCGGCCTTGCTGTAAGCGGCGGTACCGGTTAAGCTGCGGTCGCCAACTGCATGGCGGTTCCCGCAAATGGCCTGCGTCAGGTTGCGAAATTTTTGGTGCCCCGGGGTTGTGCGAAGGTTGTAAAATGCGGAAATGGTCCCCGATTGCATGATGGAACGCGCGCGAAGCGTCCTTTTTGCAAAAAAACAGTCGAAACGAGCGTGTTGTTGTGAAAAAAAGTTAATTTTGTAGGCAACACGATGGAATGCGGCAATGCCTTTCAGGTGTCCGGCTCCTTTCCCGTGCAATCCTCATTGCATAACCGGCTTTCGAGCCCCGAACCGTATGGCCCATGCTTAGATATCTGCTCTTGTTGCCCTGCATCCTGGCAGGTGTCGCTACTCTGTACGCCCAATCGAAAACGGGTACTATTGTCGGTCAGACGATGACCTCTGATCCTTCGGCCCGGGACTATCGTGCGTTTGGTGTCGACGGCGTTGTTGTCGAGGCCTTCACCTCATGCGATACGCTCTATACCACGTCCGTGAGCGGCAGCTTCTTCTTCAAGAAGGTCGCTGCCGGTCCTGTCCGGCTGCGCTTTTCGCACCTCTCGTATCAGGAGGTTACCCGGGATATCGAGCTCCAGCCGGACCAGACCGTCCAGGTGGAGGTGATGTTGCAGGAGGCGTCGCAGGAGATCGGCTCGGTAACGGTCAAGGGTGAGATTCCGGTGCTTACCATTCAGGGCGATACGCTGGTTTACCATGCCGCGGCGGTAAAGACCTTCGAGGGCGACGAGACGATCCGTATTGTCGAGCAGCTTCCGGGTGTAACGACCTCGGAGGCGGGGGTCAGCGTGATGGGTAAAGATATCGCCCGGACGTATGTCGATGGCAGGCTCATTTTCGGAAGCAGCCCGATGGCGGCCCTGCAAAACCTGCTGGCCAACGACGTTGTGAAGATCCGCGTCTATGACGAGTATGTGGACAATAACCCGCGCCACAAGCGGCGCAAGGGCGACGAGACGCGCCGTGTTTTCAATATCGAGACAAAAAGCAAGCTGATCCAGGCCACGACGGGCCATTTTCTGGCCAGCTACGGAGCCGATCTGAATGCGGGGGGACGGGACAACCGGGACCGGTACGGGATCGGTGCCACGGCCAACTTTTTCTCGGAGAGCCTGCTGCTGTCGGCCAATGCCTTTTTCAACAATATCAACCGGAAGTCGAATAAAATTTCGGACATCATTGCCGTCAGTAGCCCGAAATCATCCTATGACCGCACGACCTATGTAAATACGGAATTCGAAAGAAGCTGGGAGAGTAAATGGTCCAAATACGACCGGACCACTTTGCGGGCCTCCTATACCTACGGCGACGATTATACGCGATCCGAGAATACGACGGAGCAGATCTACCTCCCGTCGCCCGATTACGATTCGCGCATCTATGCCGATACTTCGCGGAACACCCGGACGAACCGTTACCATGCGGCAAATATCTATTTTTTGTCGCCAAGATACTTTTGGCTGACACATGACATGCGCTTTTCGGACGACCGTTCGGAGGCGTACCGGTCCTATGCCAGCATAATAGACGGCGGGACCCCTGCCGGCGGTCAGACCCGAAGCCTCGACAGGCTGAGCCAGTACGATATTTCGGATGTATTGCATATTCACGGGATCCCCCATCATTCGCTCTCCCTGCGGTCGGACATATCCAACAACGACGGAACCGGGTTTCGCACGGATACGCTGACATCGACGGCCACGCGCCGGGAACTCAGCTCCTCCTCATACGGACTGAGCCGCAAGATCGTAGCGAAATTTAGCGGAACTATCCGTCTTTCCAGGGAGGAAGCCAACAACCTGCGTTATTTTTACACCTATACATGGGAGAAGAGCCGTCAGAAAAAGACCTCGCTTGACCTGGCGGATCTCGGCCGTGAGACGATCGATACGACCAACACCTACAATTTTACCAATAACTACAATACCCATGAGGCAGGTCTCGAATTGACTCTTTTTCTTTCGAAAATCGATGCGAGACTGTCTGTCAAACCCGTCTTTTCGACTACGGGCATCAACCGGGACGAGCGCTTTCCGGAGGCTGATGTTTACGACAAACGGTTCAATGCATTTATCCCTTCGGCATCTTTCGTGATATCGAAGATGACCAAAAAATTGTTGATCAGTTATATGCCGACAGTCCAGCTCCCGTCCATCGAACAACTGCGTCCCCGGCTCGACGACACCAATCCTTATATGCTCGTTGCGGGCAACCGGCATCTCAAACAGAGTTATACCCATTTTTTGCTCGGACAGTATTCCATCATGTTCGGTAAGAGGAACGAAAACCTGACGATTGTGTTGGATGCCCGGATGGTCGAGGACATGATTGCCGCCCGACGCATCTTTTTTGCCAACGAGACGGCCCTTCCCGAGTGGAACTACACGGCCCCGGCACAGAGCACGCTGACAACCTACGAGAACGTGGACGGCATGTGGGCGGTGAAGGCCAATGTCAGGTGGGTCCATCCGCTGCGCAAGCTCCGCTCGCGACTTACGGTGCAAACGTCATTCAACTACGACGACACGCCCTCGTTTGTGGGCGACGTGCTGAACCGCACCCGGAGTTACGCTCCCAAACTGACATTGGACCTCCGCGCGAATGTCTCGCGCTCGTTCCGCTGTACCGTCGGCACGCGCACCTCGTATATCTACTCGAAGAACAGCATCGGGCAGGACGACAAGTATTTCATGCAGGGAGTCTGGGTCACTACGGAGCTTGCCAACATCTTCAAGCGGTTTTATTTCAACACGTCATACAGCCTCTCCTACTATAAGCGCTTCGGCGTCAACAGCTACGACCAGAACAACCAGATCCTCAATGTGTCCGTAGGCTGCAAGATCCTCAAACGGCGTGGGGACATCAGCTTCACGGCCTATGACATTCTGAACCGCAACTCGGGCTACAAGACGTCCATGGGCTCGGATTATATCCAGAACACCTGGACACGCTCATTCGGCCGGTATTTCACCTTCAATATCGCATACAAGTTCAACAGTTCGAAATCGGGCGTAACGAACAGCGGCATCAAGGACGGAAGCGTGAAGAAGTACTGACAGCCGACACGGGCGGCCGGAAGAAACGAAGCTCACAGGGAGGCGGGCCGGGATCGGTCGTAATCGGGGATTTCGAAAGAATAAAATAAAAAAGACGCTGAAAGTCAGCGTCTTTTTTTGGTGCCCAGGACAAGACTCGAACTTGCACGAACGCAATTGTTCACTACCCCCTCAAAGTAGCGTGTCTACCAATTTCACCACCTGGGCTCATCGCCCCGTTTCCGGGATTCGGTGTGCAAATATAGGGCATAAATTTTTATTCACCAAATTTTCGGCCCCTTAAAGTTTCGACCGTCGGATAAAAAACGGCCCCGAATACCGGGGCCGTTCTCTGCGTACCGTCGTAACGGCTTGATACGCCGGTTGTTTACATCTGCTCGGGATCGTGCTCGGGATCGGCTGTCCGGATCATGCCCGTCGGACGATCCACGGCCTGACGCACGCTGCCGACAAGCCGCACCCCGGGCTGTGCCGCACTGCGCGTCGTCGTTGCTTCGGAGGCTCCGACGGCGCCGATGAGCTCGAGTGCCTTGTGCAGAAGCGGCTCGTCGGGCCCGAAGTCCTCATACCATCCCGAAGCCGTTTCGCTGACCTCGTAGTCGGGGGTGATGCCTTTGGGGTCCACCGACTGCTTCTGGGCATTGTAGCCCTGGAAGGAGATCGGGGCGAATTCGTAGTCGTACCCCTCGACATTGCTCCAGCTGAAGACATTCATGCCGACATTCTTGCCGTTGGTCTTCGAGCCGATGAGCGTAACCGGCAGGTCGATGCCCTTCAGACTGTTGATGACCGCCTCGCTCGCCGAGGCCGTATTGCCGCTGACAAGGACATAGAGCCTTTCGAGATTGAGGGCGTAATCCGTGAGCTGGACACCGTAGTATCCGGCGTAGTAGAATTTTTCGTAGAAGAGCTGGGCCGTCTGGTCGTAGCTCATGCCGAAAGTTCTGGAGGTCTGCTCCCAGTCGGCCATGCACTCGTCGTTGTAGCGGTAGTACTGGTAGATCTTGTTCTGGCACTTGCTGCCGCCGATGCAGGTCGAGAGCATGTTCGAGGTGATGACGTGCCCTCCGCCGTTGTTGCGCAGGTCGAGCACCAGATCGGTGATGCCGGCATCCTTGAGCTTTTTGATGGCTGCCAGCAGGTCGTTGTCGTAGGCGGCCTCGAAGCCGTCGTAGACGATGTATCCGACGGTGGTACCCTCGATCACCTCGGCGCGGATGATCGGCGTGGGGTCCAGACTTGTTGCGGTAACGCTGATCGGGCGGGCGTTCGCCTCATTTTTGGTAAGCGAGACCTGCAGGCCCTCCGAAGGCGTAAGCAGCCGGGTGAAATCCGTGACGTAGCTCTCCGTGGTGGGCGACTTGCCGTCGATCGTGGCGATGATGTCGCTGCGGCGGAATCCCGCCTTGTCCAGCGGCGAGTCGGGGATGACGCTCAACAGCGTGAGCCCGATCTGCCCGGTCGGCTTGCCCGACTGGTCCACGAACGACACGAGGGCGTAGTTGCCGATGCCGAAACTCGGCACGGGGTCGTCCTTCTCGATGCCGTGGCTCACGCCGCTGCGCGTCGCGGCGCTTCTCCCGGCCGAGGAGGGTGTACGCATGAGGTAGGAGTAGAGGTGATACTCTCCGTAACTTTCGTTGTACTTCTTGTCGAGCGTGTTGGTCTCCATGCTCATGAGCGTGTGATAGACGAAGTTGTCGTATGTGCTGTTGTAGGGCAGCGACAGGTCGCGGTCCAACTCGCGGTACTCCTCGTTCCAGAGGTAGTAGGCCGACAGCACCTCGTCCACCTTGGCGTTGATCTCCAGCGGCTCGGACGGGGCCTTCTGGAGAATCTTGAAGCTCACCGTGGGGTAGTTCCCCGCAGCGACCTTGATGACGGCCGTACGGGAACTGCTCCCGGTATTGGCCGCAACGGAGATTCGGAGCGTGGCCGCTCCCTTGGCTCCCGATCCGGTGAGCACCTCGCACCAGTCGGGCTGGTCGCTTTGGGCGCTCCAGTCCGCACGGGCCGTAAAGGTATATTCTTTCTGCGTCCCGGTCGCCTCGATGGTTTCGGTCTCTTTCCAGGAGGCCCCGGCGATGCCGGTACCTCCCGTTGTCGAGGTATCCTCCTTGCCGCAGGCAACCGAAAGAACCACCAGCAGCAGCGCTGCCATCCTTCTCACAAATGCATCTACATATCCCATAGCTTGTTCGGTTTATAGGTTTTGCGGGACAATATAGCGAAAAATTGCAAGATCCGATCTTCCCGAGGGTTTATTTTTGGTATAAATCACCTTTTTCGGCCGAACTTCATCTCGTCGAGCAGGTATCCGGCATCTCCGACGCGGTCGATGACGAAGAGGACGTAGCGGATATCGACGGCGATGTTGCGGCAGATCGAGGGGTCGAAGGCGATGTCGCTCATCGTCGAGCGCCAGGTGCGGTCGAAGTTGATGCCCACCAGTTCGCCGTCGGCATTCAGCACGGGGGATCCGGAGTTGCCGCCCGTCGTGTGGTTCGAGGCGAGGAAGCAGACCGGCACGGTCCTGCGGCCGTCGATCATGGTGCCCCAGCGTCCGTACTCTTTCGAGGCGTAGAGGTCGCGCAGCCGCTGCGGGATGTCGTAGTCGTAGATTTCGGGGTCGTCCTTGGCGATGATGCCGTCGAGTGTCGTCTGCGGCTTGTGGTATTCGCCGTCGGCATACTCATATCCGGCGATCGAGCCGTAGGCTACGCGCAGCGTGAGGTTCGCATCGGGGTAGAAGGCCCGCTCGCGGTCCCATTCGCGCAATCCCTTTATGTAGGTGGTATAAAGTTCGTTGAGACGGCTGCTCGTGAGGTTGCGCAACGACTTGGTGCCCAACAGCCATGTAACGTGCGCGAGCATCCGCTTGGCATCGCCGCGCAGCGTGGCCATGGAGGTGGTGTCGGCGCCGCTCCAGACCCCTTCGAAGAGCTGTGCGGCATAGGCTTCGGGCGATCCGCAGCGGGCAACGCCCCGCAGGAACTCGGGTACCTGGTACTGCTCGGGACAGTAGCGGGCGTAGGCGCCGAAGAGGTACTCCCACTGGGCACGCTCGGCAGCCTCGCTGCGGGCGAAGGCCTCCTCGGCACGCTCCTTGTCGGTGTAGCGGGCCGGCAGGGCGTAGAGGGTCTCGGCAGTGATCTCGCGGGCGAAGTAGGGATCCATGATGCGGGCATATTCGGCCTTGAGCGCCCCGACGACGCCGGCGTATTCGGGCTTGTCCTGCGCCCAGGCGTCGAAAGCCTCCTCATAGGCCTGTTTCGAGGCCACGGTGCCGCGGCGCGTGATGCCCAGCACCTCGCCCTGCCACTTCTTCCAGGCGTTGGCGATCGAAGCCTGCTTCGAGGCGTAGTGGATGCGCAGCGCGGGGTCCGACTGCTGCGCGCGGCGGATGATTTCGAGGCGCCCGTCGCGGATGGCGATCTTCGCCGGGTCGGAGCGCTCGGCGATGTAGCGCACGGCGTCCGAGAGGATGTACTCCTGCGTGTTGCCCGGGAATCCGTAGATCATCGTGAAATCGCCCTCCTTCACGCCGCGGGTCGAGATCGTGAAGAACTTTTCGGGTCGGTAGGGGACATTCTCGGGCGAGTAGGCCGCCGGCTCGTTCTCCTTCGAGGCGTAGATGCGGAAGACGGAGAAGTCGCCCGTGTGGCGAGGCCAGATCCAGTTGTCCGTGTCGCCGCCGAACTTGCCGATCGACGAGGGCGGTGCGGCGACCAGCCGCACGTCGTCGAACTGCCGGTAGACGAACAGGAACTGCTGGTTGCCGTAGTACATCTGCTCGACGGAGGCGCGGTAGCCTTTGCCTTCGGCCTCGGCCGCGCGGATCAGCTCCTCGGCCGTCTCGCCGGCGGCCAGGCGGTCGGTAACCTCCTCCATGCGCACCAGGAAGCGGACGTTGAGCCCCTCGTTGGGAAGCTCCTCCGCGCGCGAGCGGGCCCAGAAACCGTGGGTGAGGTAGTCGTGCTCGACGGTCGAGTGGCGCTGGATGGCGTCGTAGCCGCAGTGGTGGTTCGTCAGCAGCAGTCCTTCGGCGGAGACGAGCTCTCCGGTGCAGCCGCCGTCGAAGAGCACCACGGCATCCTTCATCGAGGCCCGGTTGATCGAGTAGATGTCTTCGGCCGTGAGGCGGAATCCTTTCGCACGCATCTCGTCGATGCGCTCGGAGATGAGGCTCGGAAGCCACATGCCCTCGTCGGCTGCGGCGGGCAGCAGGCAGAGGAGGGCGGCAAGGGTCAGCAGGGTGTGTTTCATCTGTTCAGGAATTGGTCCAGTTCGACATAGAGTTTCTGTATGGGGAGTCCCATGACGTTGTAGAACGATCCTTCGATGCGCTCGATGGCGGCATATCCGATCCACTCCTGGATGCCGTACGATCCGGCCTTGTCGAAGGGGCGGAACGTATCGACGTAGTAGTCGATCTCCTCCCGCTCGAGGCGGCGGAACCAGACGGAGGTGCGGGCCGTGAAGGTGTGCATTCGGTCGGGGGTGCGGAACGTTACGCCCGAGACGACCGTATGGCGGCGTGCGGAGAGACGGCGGAGCATCTCCACGGCTTCGTCGCGGCCGTGGGGCTTGCCGAGGACCTCGCCGTCGAGCACCACGACCGTGTCGGCCGTCAGCAGGATCTCCTGTGGGGCGAGCGGTGAGGGGTAGGCTTCGCTCTTGAGGCGCGAGAGGTAGCCCGGCACCTCTTCGGCCGCAAGGTCCGCGGGGTAGCTCTCTTCGCAGTCGAATTTCGGCGCGAGCTCGTAGGGAAGCCCGCAGCCGCTCATCAGCTCCCGGCGGCGCGGCGACTGCGAGGCCAGCAGCAGCCGGTACGGAGCGAGTTTTTCGTGCAGCAGCATGGTATGACGGTTTTTAACGGATATCGAAATGGAGCATCTCCACGCCCTCGAGCGTCGCCCGCAGCGTGTCGCCCGGATGGACGGGACCCACGCCGGCGGGAGTCCCCGTGAAGAGCAGGTCGCCCGTGCGCAGGGTCATGTACTGCGAGACGGCGGCGATGAGCCGGTCCACCATGAAGAGCATCTCGGACGTGTCGCCCCGCTGACGGCACTCGCCGTTTACCTCGAGCATGAAGTGCAGCTTCTGCACGTCGCCGCCCAGCTCCGCGAGGGAGAGGTAGCGCGGCGGAAGAGCCGCCGAGTAGTCGAAGGCCTTGGCTCGCTCCCACGGCAGCCCCCCGGCGATGGCCTCGCGCTGCAGGTCGCGGGCCGTGAAGTCGATGCCGAGCCCCACCTCGTCGTAGTAGCGGTGGGCGAAGCGCTCGGCGATGGCCCGTCCCACGCGGTTGATCCTTACGATGAGTTCGCACTCGTAGTGCACCTCCTGCGTGAAGTGCGGGATGTAGAAGGGGTCGTTGTTGCGCAGCATCGCCGTGTCGGGCTTCAGAAACCAGACCGGCTCGGCACCCTCGGCGGCAAAGCCCGTCGAGTGGTGCAGCTCCTCGGCGTGTGCGCGGTAGTTGCGTCCTATGCAGATGATCTTCATGATGCGTGTGTTTTCAGCTCCTCGACCATGCGGCGGGCGATGCGCTCGCTGGCGCCCGGACCTCCGATTACGGCGCGCAGCTCCCTGAAGTCGGCCTCCATGCGTGCGCGTTTCGCACCGCCCGGGAGGATGGCACGCAGCTCGCGCTCGGCGCGCGTGATGTCGAGGTCCGACTGCAGGATCTCGGCGACCGCCTCGCGTTGCAGGTTGAGGTTCACGAGCGAGATCCAGCGGCAGTGCACGAAGAGCGGCATGCAGCGGTATTCGATCGAGGCCAGACGGTAGACCACCACCTCGGGTGTTCCGAGCAGGGCGGTTTCGAGCGTTGCCGTGCCCGAGGCGACGACGGCGGCCTCGGCCGCGGCGATCGTGGCGTAGGTCTCGTCGAAGACGCAGCGCAGCGGGCTCCGGCCGATGGCCTGCACATAGAGTGCGGGATCGACCCACGGAACTCCGGTTACGACGAACTGCTTCTCGGGGAAGCGTTCCGCGAGGCGCGCCATGAGCGGAAGGTTCTTGCGGATCTCCGTGGGACGGCTGCCGGCCACCAGGGCGATGATCGGCCGCTCATCGAGCGCATGGCGGCGGCGGAACTCCTCCGGCGAGGGGAGCGACGCCCGCTGCGCCTCGAGGGCATCGACCAGCGGGTTGCCCTCGAAGATCGGGCGGATGCCGTGCTGCGGGAAGTAGTCGCACTCGAAGGGGAAGATGACGAAGAGCCGGTCCACGTCGCGGCGGATGGCGCGCAGACGCCCTTCGCGCGAGGCCCAGACCTTCGGGGCGATGTAGTAGAAGGTGCGGATGTCGTGCCGGCGGGCCCAGCGGGCCATCTTCAGGTTGAAGCCCGGGTAGTCGATCAGAATCAGCACGTCGGGACACCATGCGGCGACATCTTCGCGGCATTCGCGCATCTGGCGGCGGATGGTCCCCAGGTTGCGGAGCACCTGCACCACGCCGAAGAAGGAGGTCTCGCGGTAGTGTTTCCGCAGGTTGGCCGGGCCGCCAGCCGCGGCCATGCGGTCGCCGCCCCAGAAGCGGAACTCCGCCCCGGGGTCGGCCTTCTTGAGCCCTTCGATCAGGTTGGCGCCGTGCAGGTCGCCCGAAGGCTCCCCGGCGATGAGGTAGTATTTCATGTGCGGAACGTTTTTCGCGGGTTTCGGCAGCGTCGGATCACTCCTCGAGCAGGTCGGGGCGCAGACGCCGGGTGCGTTCGAGGGACTGTTCGTCCTGCCACTTCTCGATCTGGGCGAAGTTGCCCGAGAGCAGCACGTCGGGGACCCTCCAGCCGCGGAACTCCGCGGGACGCGTGTAGACGGGCGGCGCCAGCAGGTTGTCCTGGAACGAGTCCGTCAGGGCCGAAGCCTCGTCGCCGATCGCCCCGGGAATGAGCCGCACGACCGAGTCGGCGATGATGCAGGCCGCCAGCTCGCCGCCCGTGAGCACATAGTCGCCGATCGAAATCTCGCGCGTGATGAGGTGCTCGCGGATACGGTGGTCGATCCCCTTGTAGTGGCCGCAGAGGATGATGAGGTTCCCGAGCGTCGAGAGGCGGTTGGCCTCGTGCTGGTCGTAGCGGATGCCGTCGGGCGAGGTGTAGATGATCTCGTCGTACGGACGCTCGCTCTGGAGCTTCTCGACGAGTTCGAAGACCGGCTCGCACTTCATGACCATGCCGGCCTCGCCCCCGAAGGGGTAGTCGTCCGTGGTCTTGCGGCGGTCGTGTGCGTAGTCGTGGAGGTTGTGTACGACAATCTCCACGAAGCCCTTCTCCTGTGCCCGCTTGAGGATCGACTCGTTGAGCGGCGAGGTCAGCAGGTCCGGAACCGAGGATATGATGTCAATGCGCATGTCTGAAGATGATGTCTTTGGTCGTGTCGGGCGTCAGCGGCACTTCGCGCCCCTCCTCGAGCGTGTAGCCCGCATAGCCCATTGCGGTGAAGAGACCGATGATCTGAGGGCGGTTCGCGCCGCCCGTCTCGATGAGCACCGTGGGGTGGAAGCGCTCGATGAGCGGCTGCATCTCCCGCATGACCACCACTTCGTAGCCCTCGATGTCGCACTTGATGAAGTCGAGCCGTCCGAGCGCGGCGAAGAGCTCGCTGCCGCGGCGCATCTCGGCCGTGAAGACCGCCTCGGTCCGGCGGCCGCTGTCGTTTACGAAGTTCTGCCCCGTGCCGAAGTAGCCCGTCTCGCGTGCCGAGTCGTTGCCCATGACCACGGGCCGAGCCTCGGTGCCGAGGGCGTAGGGGAGGATCTCGGTGTTGATGCAGCGGCGCAGATTGTGGCTCAAAACCTTGCGGATCGGGGCCACGGGCTCCACGGCATAGACCCGCCCCTCGGGACCGGCCAGACGGGAGATCGTCCGGGCGTAGTAGCCGAGGTTGGCGCCGATGTCGATGCAGACGTCGCCCGGGCGGACCAGCTGCGGCAGGTGGTAGACATACTCCGTGGCGGGGTCGCGGCGTCCGATGCCGAGCCGCTGCCAGAGGAAGAACATCCGGCTCACGGCGCGCAGGTAGCCCTCGAGCGGGAGTGTGCGGTAGAGGATGCGGTGGACGAGTGCTTTCATTGCTCGCGGTAGTTCACCTCTCCGTTGAGCACCTCGACGACGAAGGGGTTGTAGAGTGTTTCATGGCCGAGGGTCGTCTCGGGTCCGTGGCCCGGGTAGACGTGCACCTCGTCGCCTAGCGGGAGGATCACGTCGAGGATCGAGCGCATGATCCACGAATAGTCGCCGCCCGGGAGGTCCGTGCGGCCGATCGACTCGCGGAAGAGCGTGTCGCCCGTGAAGAGCGCCTTCGATTGCGGCTCGTAGAAGGCCACATGACCCGGCGTGTGGCCCGGCGTGCGGAGAATGCGCAGCGCGGTCTGTCCGAAGCGGATCTCCTCTTCGGCATCCAGGTCGCGGTCGATGGGAGGCATCGTGCCGATCTTCACGCCGAAGATCGCGCCGCTCGTCGCGGCGTTCTCCAGCAGGAAGCGGTCCTTGCCCGAGAGGGCGAAGGGGATGCCGTAACGCTGCCGCAGGTGCTCGACGCCCAGCGTGTGGTCGAAATGCCCGTGGGTGTTGGCTGCCAGGACGGGTTTCAGACCCTGCTCGGCGATGAAGTTGTCCAGCGCGGCATCCTCGCGTGGCGTGGAGTTTCCGGCGTCGATGATGACGCACTCCCGCGTGTCGTCCCAGACGACATAGGTGTTCTCCTGGATCGGATTGAAGGGCAGACAGGCTATTTTCATGGTCTCCGTTGCATGGTAATTTTTACAAAGGTAGTGTTTTTTGCGGGATTTCGCCCGAACGCCGCGTTTTTTGCCCTCCCGGCATGACGAAAGCCCGCACCGCATCGCTGCGGTACGGGCTTCGGAAGCTCCGGATGCGCCTTTTCCGGAGCCGTAGCGTGCGGGGCTATTCGGCCGACTGCCCGACGAAGAACTCCTTGCCGCCGTTCTCGTCGTCCCTGACGACGATGCTGCCGTCGGCTGGGTTCATCTCGAAGCCCTGGCGGCCGCCCCAGCTGGGCATGCCTTCCGTATAGGAGAGGGGTTTGTCCCATTTGGTCTTGCCGCTGCCCACGCTGGCGTAGTCGGCGACGGGATCGAAGTATCCGAAATCCTCATTGCCCATGTTGGTGTGCCACCAGTAGACGTTGCCCGACTTGTAGTCGCGCGAGAGGATGATACCCGTTACGAGGATGCCGAAGTCGTTGAGGAGCTTGATGTTTCCGGCCTCCTCGCTCATCATGTAGACACGGTGGACGTTCTCCTCCGAGGAGAGGCTGAAACGGACATAGATGTTGTCGTCTTCGTCGATGGCGATCGGCGAGTCGGGCTTGTCCATGAAACTGGCTACGGAAGAGAGCTGCGTGGTTCCCGTGGGCATGGTGGTTCCCTGCGTGCCTCCGGCAATGGTCGAGACGTTCGTCTGTATGATGTAGTTGAAGATCTCGTCGAACTGCGTCTTGTTCTCCTCGTTTTCACCCATCGAGACCGAGATGATGCACTCCTCGCCCGGAAGTTTGGGCGCGAGGACGAGCATGCGGTCGCCGGTCGAAGAGATGACGGCGGCGCGTTTTTCGTTGAAATAGACGTTCAGCGCCTTGGGATCGGTGCCGAAATTCTTGCCTTTGATGATGACCTGAGTGGCGATCGAACCGGTCGTCGGGGTGAACGATTCGAGAACGATGGGCTGGTCGGGCCGGTAGCCCGGATTACCCCCCCCCTCGCTGTCGGAGCACGACGACAACCCGCAGATCAGCAGGCAGGCGAGCCACAGGTGCAGCCGGCTTCTAAAAAAGTAGAAGTTTTTCATACACGTTGGTTTATTTAGGTTAATAGTATTATGTATCGGTTCAGGTTGGCGGCGGCCGTTTTCCCGGTTTGTCCGGGGTTTCCCCCAGGCCGGACTTTTGGTTATACAAAGTAACCCAAATTGCGAGAGTATTTCAAGCCGACGAAAGCCAAAGTAGGGGAAATATTAACTGTATTTAAAAGTCAATATATTTTGTTACAGGTAGTTGTGTTTTCGGATGCGGCCGATTTTGGTAAATGCAAATTAACAGCGTCGGAACACTTCGATCCCGGTTTTCGGGCTGCCGGGGCAGGCCGCAAACCGGAAATTCCGTCCCCGGTGGTTTCCGATTTCCCCGATATTCGTATCTTTGTTGCCGGATGCCGGCGCGGATGCCGGCCTGCGGTGCATGCGCTCCGGCACCCCTTTCCGTGAGATGCCGTTGCCGGAGATCCGGCCCGCTTCCGATGCCATGCGCATCATTAAAAATAATAGAGTATGAAACGTATCGTATTGCTTTTGCTGCCTGTCCTGTTTGCGGCCGCAACCTTGGGCAGCTGTTCGCTGCTGAAGGTGGCGGTCGCCACAGGCGATCCGCTTTCGAAGGAGGAGATGAATATCCGGACCCTGACGCGCGGATTCTACTACGACCTGGCGGGCGAGGTCTCCCGGGCAGCCGATTCGATTGCCGGCCTTTCGGAGGACTACGGCGTGCGTATCGCCGCCCTGCGTTGGAAGATCCGGGCCACGCGGGCCGGGGTTACGGCCGCCATGCAGGGAATTCCCGATGTGGCGCTGGCCGATCTCTGGATCCTCTGCCGGAGGATGAATGCGGGCTTTGCCGCGGCCCCCGACTCGTTGCTTTTCGGTGCGGCGAGCGACATCGCCCGCCATACGGCCGCGCGGCTCGACCGGAGGGCCACACACCTTGCCGCGCAGTTGCTTCCCTCCGACCGGTATGCCCTCATGGAACGCTTTGTCGGGGAGTATGTGCAGGCGAACCCTGCGGCCGACGGCGACGAGTCGGACAATACGACGCTCGCCTGGTTCGAATACCTGAAGGCGCACGGCGTCGAACCCGCATATGCCGTGGGGTCGATCGCCGAGGTGCTCTCCGACGTGAACGATCGGGTCAGCGGACAGACGCAGCAGCTTTCGAACAGCCTCGGCTGGTCGAAGGAGATTCTCGAGATGCGTCTGGCACAGGACAGTCTCCAGAGCCGGCTGGCGGCGCAGCTCGATTCGCTCGAGGCGGATTTCGGACGGTTGGTCGTTGTGGCCGAGCATCTGCCCGAGATTTCGGAACAGGCCCTCGGGGAGCTCAATGCGCAGGCGACGCAGCTCATCGGCACGATGAACGCCTCGGTCGAGGAGGCTTTCTCGGGATTCGACCGCCAGCGCATGGAGTTGCAGTGTTATGTTACGCGGGAACGCGAAGCGCTCATCGAACAGCTGCGGGCCTCGGGCGAGGAGCTGATCCGCGCGACGCTCGACGAGGTTCCCGGACTGATCGGCCGGGTGGTGCTCTATACCGTGCTGGCGCTCGTCGTGCTGATCGGCGGACCTTTCGCCCTGGGCTTCTGGCTCGGCGGCGTGCGGCAGCGGGCGCGGCACGACGGCGGTAGCCGCGATGTATGAAATTCCGGGCCCTCCGGAGGCCGGAATGCGAATTGTTGCTAACTTTGCACCCCAAAGAGGAAACACATGGCAAGAAAGAAAGCGAACTATCCCCTTCTCGAGGGGCTTGAGATTACGACGCTCGCTGCCGAAGGCAAGGCGATGGGGCGTTGGCAGGATGTGGTGGTCTTCGTTCCGATGACCGTTCCGGGCGATGTGGTGGACGTGCAGATCCGCACCAAGCGGCGCCGTTACATGGAGGGCTATGTGGTCCGCTACGTCCGGCGCTCGCCGCTGCGCGTCGAGCCCTTCTGCGAGCACTTCGGGGTCTGCGGCGGCTGCAAGTGGCAGAATCTTCCCTACGAGGAGCAGCTGCGCCAGAAACAGGCGCAGGTCCGCGACCAGCTCGTGCGCATCGGGAAACTCGAGCTTCCCGAAATCGCCCCCTGTCTGGGCTCCGCGCGGACGCAGTTTTACCGCAACAAGCTCGAATTCACCTTTGCCGACCGCCGCTGGCTCACGCGCGAGGAGGTTGCTGCGGGCGGGGAGATCGCGGCCGAACCGGCCGTGGGATTCCACATCCCCAACATGTTCGACAAGGTGCTCGATATCGGCAAGTGCTGGCTGCAGGCCGATCCGTCGAATGCGATCCGCCTGGAGGCCAAGCGTTTCTGCCTCGAGCACGGCTATACGTTCCACAATGCCCGCGCGCATACGGGACTCATGCGCAACATGATCGTCCGCACGGCCTCGACGGGCGAGGTAATGGTGATCGTGGTCTTCGGAGCCGACGACCGCGCACGCATCGACGCCCTGCTGGAGCATCTCTCAGCCGCTTTCCCGCAGATTACTTCGCTCTTCTACGTTATCAACGAAAAGCTCAACGACTCGGTCGGCGACCTCGATCCGGTCTGCTGGCGGGGCAAGGATCACATCGTCGAGCAGATGGAGGGGCTGCGTTTCAAGGTGGGCCCCAAGTCGTTCTACCAGACCAATTCCGAACAGGCCTACGAACTTTACAAGGTGGCGCGCGACTTCGCGGCGCTCGGTCCCGACGACGTGCTCTACGACCTCTATACGGGTACGGGCACGATCGCCAATTTCTGCGCCTCGCGCTGCCGCCGGGTCGTGGGCGTGGAGTATGTCCCCGAGGCGATTGCCGACGCGCGTGTCAATTCCGAGCTGAACGGCATCCGCAACACGGTTTTCTATGCCGGCGACATGAAACGGGTGCTTGACGATGCGTTCGTCGCCGCGAACGGCCGCCCGGATGTCATCATCCTCGATCCGCCGCGTGCGGGGGTCGACGAGGAGGTGATCGGCGTCATCCTGCGCGCCGCACCCGCGCGGATCGTCTATGTGAGCTGCAATCCGGCCACGCAGGCCCGCGACCTGGCGCTGATGAACGAGGCCTACCGGGTCGAGGCGGTGCAGCCGGTCGACATGTTCCCCCATACGCACCACGTCGAGAATGTCGTGAAGCTCGTGCGGCGCTGACCGCCGGCCGTTGCGGCGGGGCAGGCTGCGGTGCTGCCGGTTGTGGCGGAGCGGGTCCGTGCGGCGCTGACTGCCGGCCGGCATGCCTGCATGTGCGGCCCGTTTTCCCGGTGAAGCGCCCTCAATGGCGGGTGAAACGCCCTGCACGGGATGCAGTATCCGCCGCTGCGGGCCGTTTCTTCTGCAAAGGAATATTCCTTGAACCCCTTAAAAACCGAAAAATCATGAAAAAGACCATGAAACGATGGATCGTAACGGCAGCGGCGCTGTTGGCCCTGCTGCCCGCAGCAGCCCAGATGCAGGAGGCCTATCCCAGCTATATCCAGGTGTACGGACGCGCCGAGAAGGAGGTCGCTCCCGACGAATTCTACCTGCAGATCGTCATCAACGAGCGCGACTCGAAGGGCAAAATCTCGGTCGAGAGCCAGCAGCGCGACATGATCGCCGCGTTGAAGCGCGCCGGCGTCGATATCGAAAAGCAGCTCAAGGTCGCCAACCTTTCGAGCGAGTTTTTCAAGAAGAACACCTCGGTGGCGTCGGCCAAGTACCAGCTGCAGCTGGGCTCCGCGGCCGAAGTCTCGAAGGTCTGGCAGGCGCTGGCAGATCTGGGTATCTCGAACGTCTCGATCCTGAAGGTTTCGCATTCGCGGATCGAGGAGTACAAACGCGACGTGCGCCTCGAGGCGATGCGCAATGCGCAGCAGAGTGCCCGGGAGATGGCCGAAGCCGTCGGGCAGACGATCGGCAAGTGCTTCTACATCTACGATACGAACAGCAACGTGATGCCGCTCTATTACGACAATGCGGTGGTCATGCGCAGTGCCAAGGCAGCCGCGGATGAAGCGGCCGTCGAAGAGGAGCCGCTCGACTTCAAGACCATCCGGCTCGAGTACTCCGTGCAGGCGAAGTTCGTCCTCGAATAGTGAGCCGGCCGACGCCGCGACCGAAGAGGGCGTCCCGGCCGGGACGCCCTCTTTCGTGTGTTTGGAGCGGTTGTTGCGGGTGCCGCCGTGCGAAAAACGGCCTGAAATTCGGAAATCCCGGATTTTTGACCTATCTTTGTTTACTTTACCCCTAAAAAGCGTTTTTATGGAAAAGCGTTTCAGTTTCGACTATGAACATTATGCGGCCCTTTCGGAACTTCCGGAGGCGGACCGCCTGCTGGTCGCCGAGGCCGGGCAAGCCACCCGTTCGGCGCACGCCTTCTATTCGAAATTCCGCGTGGGGGCAGCCGCGCGGCTGCGCAGCGGGCGCATCCTCCGGGGCAGCAACTTCGAGAGCGAGGTCTATCCCGCCGGACTGTGCGCCGAGCGGTCGCTGCTCTTCTATGCCCAGGCCAACTATGCCGACGACCCGATCGAGGCGCTGGCCATCGCTTCGGATCCCTCCGAGCGGGAGTGCTACCCCTGCGGGCAGTGCCGCCAGGTGCTGGTCGATGTCGAGCGGCGGCAGGGCCTTCCCATCCGCATCATCATGAGCGGGGGCGGCACGGCCTCGGTAGTCGATTCGGCCGAGAAGCTGCTGCCCTTCACCTTCATCCTTTAGCCATTGACGCCGGGGCGCCGTGCGGCGTCTCCGGAAGCATTGCATACCATGTTCCAACCCGAAGATATCCTTTATGAAGACAACCACCTGCTGGTGGTGAACAAGCATGCGGGCGATCTGGTTCAGCCGGACCCCTCGGGCGAGAGCGCCCTCGAGGACCAGATCAAGGCCTACATCAAGCAGCGCGACGCCAAGCCCGGCGCGGTCTTTCTGGGTGTCGTGCACCGCATCGACCGCCCGGTGAGCGGCGCGGTGCTCTTCGCCAAGACCTCGAAGGCCCTCGTGCGTCTCAACGAGATGATCCGCGAGGGGCGGATCCGCAAAACCTACTGGGCGCTGACCGAGCAGACGCCCGATCCCGAGGCGGGGGAGCTGTGCCACTATATCCTGCGCGACGGACGGACGAACCGTTCGCGGGCCTTCGACGCGCCGAAGGGCGACGCCAAGCTCGCGCGGCTGCGCTACGCGACACTGGGCGTCGGCACGCACTATACGCTCGTCGAGGTCGAGCTGCTCACGGGGCGCCACCACCAGATCCGGGCGCAGCTCTCGAAGATCGGCTGCCCGATCCGCGGCGACCTGAAATACGGAGCCAAGCGCTCGCTGCCCGGCGGCGGCATCTCGCTCCACTCGCGCCGTGTGGAGTTCGAGCATCCCGTGCGCCGCGAGCCCGTCGCGGTTACGGCGCCTGTTCCTGCGGGCGACAATCTTTGGGCCTGGTTCGAAAACCGATAACGTCATGCGACTGCTTGTTCAACGTGTTGCCGGAGCCTCCGTGGAGATCGGGGGCGAGGCGGTCGCCCGCATCGGAAGCGGGCTGCTGGTCTTTGTCGGCGTGGGCCTCGACGACGGCGAGGAGGATGTGGAGTATCTGGCCGGCAAGCTCGTGCGCCTGCGGGTCTTCGACGATGCGCAGGGGGCCATGAACCTCGACGTGCTCCAGACCGGCGGCGAGCTGCTCGTCGTCAGCCAGTTCACGCTGCAGGCCTCCACGCGCAAGGGCAACCGCCCGAGTTATGTCCGGGCAGCGCCCGAGCCGGTGTCGCGCCCGCTTTACGAGCGCTTCGTGGCGCGTGTCGGGGAGCTCGCCGGGCGGGAGGTGGCTACGGGCCGATTCGGTGCCGACATGCAGGTGGCGCTGGTGAACGACGGTCCCGTAACGATCTGGATGGATTCGAAAAACCGCGAGTAGCGATGGTCTATCCGTGGGGCGATACGCGGCGCTTCAACTCCTATGCGGGGTATTTCCGCCGGCTGTTCGGCGGCCGGGTGCAGAAGCTCTCGGTCGATGCGGGCTTCACCTGCCCCAACCGCGACGGAACCCTGTCGCGGGGCGGCTGCACCTTCTGCGACAACGGGGCCTTCACCCCTTCGTACTGCACGGCGTCGAAGAGCATCACGCAGCAGATCGACGAAGGAATCGAATTCCATCGCAACCGCTATCGCTCGGCGCAGCGCTACCTGGTCTATTTCCAGTCCTTCTCGAATACTTATGCCCCTGTCGAACGGCTCCGTGCGCTCTATGGCGAGGCCCTTGCGCATCCCGACGTCGCGGGTCTGGTCATCGGCACCCGCCCCGACTGTGTGGACGACGAGCGGCTGGACCTGCTGTGCGAGTTGGCACGCGACCGATATGTCGCCGTGGAGTACGGCATCGAATCGACTTCGGACGCCACGCTGCTCTCCGTGAACCGCGGCCACGACTTTGCCTGCGCCCGTCGGGCCGTCGAACGGACCGCCGCCCGGGGGCTCCCCGTCGGCGCGCACTTCATCCTCGGGCTTCCCGGCGAGAGCGACGCGATGCTCCTTGCGCAGACGGCTGCGATCAATGCCCTGCCGCTCACCAGCGTGAAGTTTCACCAGCTGCAGGTTTTCCGCTCCACGCCGATGGCCGCCGAGTACGATGCGGACCCCGCGCGTTTCCGTTTCTGGACGCTGGACGAGTATCTCGATCTCTTCGTCGAAATCCTCCGTCGCCTGCGTCCCGACCTGGTTGTCGAACGCTTCGCCTCGGAGGCCCCGCCGCGCTACCACTACGGCCGCAATTGGGGCCTGGTGCGCAACGAGCAGCTGTGGTCGATGCTTGAAAAAAGATTGGAGGAGCGGAATACCTACCAAGGCGAAATTTTATTATCTTTGACGCATAAAAGCTAAACCCCCGCAGATCATGAAACCCCTAACCTTCGAAACCGTCATGAGGACCGTCAAGGAGTATTTCCTGATGACCCTCGGAATGATGCTCTATTCGTTCGGCTGGATCGGCTGCATCATGCCCGTAAAAGGTACGGGCGGCGGCGCCGCAGGCCTTTCGATGGTGCTGTGCCACGCCTTTGCGCAGGTGGGCATCGATATCCAGATCGGTACGATGGTCTTCTTCCTCAATGCCGTGCTGCTGCTCATCGCCGGATTCATCATCGGCTGGAACTTCGGCGTGAAGACGATCTTCTGCGTCGTGGTCATCTCGCTGGGCATGAACTTCTGGCAGGATGTGCTGCCCGAGGGGGATTTCCTCCATCTGGAGCGGATCCTCGCGGTGATCCTGGGCGGTATTCTGGCCGGTATCGGCATTGCGATCTGTTTTTCGCAGGGCGGCTCCACGGGCGGTACGGACATCGTGGCGATGATCATCAACAAATACCGTACGATCAGCTACGGCAAGATCCTCATCTTCTCCGATTTCGTCATCATCGGATCGTCGATGCTCGTGGGCTTCCATATCGACACGGTGATCTACGGATACGTCATGACGGCCGTCGTGGGTTATACGGTCGATATGATCATGGCCGGCAACCAGCAGTCGAGCCAGGTGCTCATCGTAACGCACGACTACGAAAAGATGGCCGATGCCATCGCACAGAACATCCACCGCGGCGTTACGCTGCTCGACTCCCAGGGGTGGTACTCCAAGGAACGCTCGAAGATCGTGATGGTCGTCTGCCGCAAGCGTGAGACGGCGATGATCCTCAAGTTCGTCAAAACGATCGATCCCAATGCCTTCATGACCGTGGGTTCGGTCATGGGCGTCTACGGCAAGGGATTCCAGGCCATCAGCCAGCCCTGATGCCGCACTACGCCGATATCGTGCTGCCGCTGGCGCAGCCGGCCTATACCTTTGCGCTCCCCGAGGGGATGACGGTCAAGGAGGGACAGGCGGTGGTCGTCCAGTTCGGCGCACGCAAATTCTATACGGGGATCGTTTTCGGACTGCATGACCGGCGCCCCGCCTCTCCGAAAATCAAATCGGTCGTACGGGTCCTCTATGAGGGCACGGTGCTGCTCCCGGCGTCGCAGCGGACGCTTTGGGAGTGGATTGCCTCCTACTACATGTGCACCGTGGGCGAGGTGATGCGTGCGGCGCTGCCGGCGCTGATGAAACCTTCGGCCGACAGCGAGCAGGCCCTCTCCGAGGAGGAGTTCCGCCCCCGTACGGAGGTCTACCTGCAGCTGGCTCCCGAACTGCGCGACGAAGCGCATTTCCATGAGGCGTGCGAGCGGCTCGAACGCCGTGCGCCGAAACAGTATGCCGCGCTGCTCGAAATCGCCACGGCCGAGGGCGATGCGCATCTTTCGACGGGCGAGATCGCCCGCCGCCTTCTCGGCGCCGACTACGGCGTGCTCCGCACCCTCGAACGCAAGGGGCTGATCCGCTCGGCGGAGCATCCGCGCACGCAGGAACGTGCCGACACCCGCTTCCGCCTTCCCTCGCTCTCCGAACCCCAGCTGCGGGCACTTGCGACGCTCCGCAACGCTTTCGCCGCAGGACGCACTGCCGCGCTGCTGCACGGCATCACGGGCTCGGGGAAGACCGAAATCTACATCCATCTGATTGCCGGGACGCTCGCCCGCGGGGAGGATGCGCTGCTGCTTGTTCCCGAGATAGCCCTCACGGCGCAGCTTATCGGGCGTCTGGAACGCATCTTCGGCAGCCGCGTTACCGCCTACCATTCGAAACTCACGCCCCGTTGCCGTACGGAGGTTTGCCTGCGGCTGGCCCGCTCGTCGGGCGGCGAGCTGGTCGTGGGGGCCCGCTCGGCGCTCTTCCTGCCGCTCGGCCGCCTCGGTCTGATCGTCGTGGACGAGGAGCACGATGCGAGCTACAAGCAGAGCGATCCGGCTCCGCGCTACAATGCCCGCGACTGCGCCGTGGTGCTGGCCCACCGCCTCGGATGCCGGACGCTGCTCGGCAGCGCCACGCCCTCGCTCGAGTCGTGGCTCAACGCCCGGAGCGGCAAGTACGCATACGCCTTTTTGGGCGAGCGCTACGGCGCGGCGCGCCCTCCCGAGATTCTGCTTTCCGACACGCTGCGCGCCGCCCGCCGCGGGGAGCGGCACTCCCATTTCAACCGGCTGCTGCTCGACCGTATCGGCGCGACGCTCGCCCGCGGCGGGCAGGTGATGCTCTTCCAGAACCGCCGGGGCTTCTCGCCCTATGTCGCCTGCGGGGCGTGCGGCTGGACACCCCGCTGCCCGGAGTGCAACGTTACGCTCACCTACCACAAGGCCGGTGCGCGGCTCGTCTGCCACTACTGCGGCCATACGGAGGCGCTTCCGCCGGAGTGCCCCGTGTGCCACGGTGCGGCGCCGGTGCCGATGGGCTTCGGCACGGAGAAGATCGAGGAGGAGATCGCACGTCTCTTTCCCGAGGCGCATGTCGCCCGTCTGGACCGCGACAGCGTAACCTCGGAGCGGGCCTACCGCGGGATTCTTGCGGACTTCGCCGAACACCGCACCGACATTCTGGTCGGTACGCAGATGATTGCCAAGGGGCTTGATTTCGACGGCGTGGAGCTTGTCGGAGTGCTCAATGCCGACAACCTGCTTCACAATCCCGACTTCCGGGCCTCCGAGCGGGCGTTCCAGCTGCTGGTGCAGGTCGCCGGACGCGCCGGGCGCCGTGCCGAACCCGGTGCCGTGGTGATCCAGACCGCCGAGCCGGGCCATCCCCTGCTGCAACAGGTCGTGGCCGGGGACTACGAGGCCATGGCCCTCGGACAGCTTGCCGAGCGTGAGTCCTTCTTCTATCCGCCCTATGCCCGGCTGATCGCCCTTACGTTGCGCCACCGCGATGCGGTTCTGTTGCGCGACGGGGCCCTGCGGCTCGCGGCGCGCCTGCGGGCCCGCTTCGGCCGCCGCCTGCTGGGGCCCATGGCCCCGCCCGTGGACCGAATCCGCGGCGAGTATCTTGTCGGTCTGCTGCTCAAGATCGAGAGCGGCGCCTCCACGGCCCGCGCCCGGGAGCTGCTGCGCGAAGAGCTTGCGGCTTTCGCTGCCGACAGTGCCACCAAATCCATCACCGTCGTTGTCAATGTCGATCCTCAGTGAACTTTTCGGCGACCTGGCGGCCCTGCTCTTCCCGCGGCACTGCGCCGTCTGCGGTGCGCCCCTCGTGCGGGGCGAGCGTACGGTCTGCACGCTTTGCCGCACGACGGCCCCGATGACGGGCTACTGGCGCGAGGCGGACAATCCGGTTTTCCGCCGCTGCTGGGGACTCATTCCCGTGGAACGCGCTTCGGGATTCCTCTTCTTCGTCCGGGGCAGCGGCTGGCGGAAACTGATTCATTCGTTCAAGTACCGCGGTGCGTGGCGCACTGCCCGCGAGATGGGAGCCTGGTACGGGCGCTTTCTGGCCGAAAGCGGTCTTTACGATGACGTGGACCTCGTTGTGCCGCTGCCCCTGCACCCCTTCAAGCGGTGCCGCAGGGGCTATAACCAGTCGGAGTATCTGGCCGAGGGCATTGCACGGCAGCTGGGCGTTCCGGTCGAGCGGCATGCCGTCTACAGGCGGCGCAATACGGCCAGCCAGGCCCGCAAGGCACTGCGCGAGCGGGCTGCAAACGTCGAGGGGGCCTTTGCGGTGCGCCGCCCCGAACGGCTTGCCGGCCGCCATGTGCTGCTCGTCGATGATGTGATGACCACGGGCTCGACACTCATCGCCTGCGCCGCGGAGATGCTGCGGGCCGTGCCAGATTGCCGCATCAGCCTGGCGGCTTTCGCCGTCTCGCGCCGCGAGCTGGGTGTAAAGGAATAGCCTCTCCCCTTACCCGAAGGGGCTCCGGACGGGCTCTTCGGTTTTGTCGAAAAAAACTCCGGGCGCGGTGTTTTGATATGTCGGCCCGAATCGCTACTTTTGACCTTCGAAAGATTCCGATTATTCCATGGCGAAAGATTTTATCCCCTCCTCCCGCAACCGGGAGGCATATGCCGCGCTGACCGATACCTCCGGCAACGTGCCGCCCCAGGCCGTCGAGCTGGAGGAGGCCGTGCTGGGCGCCCTGATGCTCGAGAAGGACAGCATCATCTCCGTCCAGGAGTTCATCACGCCCGAGTCCTTCTATACCGAGGAGCACCGCCTGATATACAAGGCGATCGAGGAGCTCTCGATGGAGCTCAAGCCGATCGACCTCTATACCGTTACCGAGCGGCTGAAGGTCAAGAAGGAGCTCAAGAAGGTGGGTGGCGCGGCCTATCTGGCGCAGCTCACGCAGAAGGTCGGTTCGGCGGCCAACGTGGAGTTTCACGCCAAGATCATCGCCCAGAAATATGTGCAGCGCGAGCTGATCCGCTCGGCTACGGAGATTCAGCGCCGCTCGTACGACGAATCGACCGACGTTACGGAACTCATCGGCTTTGCCGAAGGGGAGATCTTCAAGGTCGCCGAGGGGCATGTCAAGCGTTCGGTGCAGTCGTCGAAGGAGCTGCTGGCCCGGGCACTCGAGCAGATCGAGGAGGCCTCGAAGAATACGAGTTCGCTCAACGGCGTGCCCTCGGGTTTCGTGGCCCTGGATCGCGTAACGCTCGGCTGGCAGCTTTCGGACCTGATCATCGTCGCGGCGCGCCCTTCGATGGGTAAGACGGCCTTCGTGCTCTCGATGGCCCGCAACATGGCCGTGAACTACGAGCAGGGGGTTGCCTTCTTCTCGCTCGAAATGTCGGCCGTGCAGCTGATGATGCGACTCATCATCGCCGAGACGGGCCTTGCGGGCAACGATGTCAAGTCGGGCCGCCTGACGCCCGAGCAGTGGCGCCACCTCGAGTCGGCGACCAAGCCGCTGGCCGCGGCACCGCTCTACATCGACGACACGCCGGCGCTGTCGGTCTTCGAGTTCCGCTCGAAGGCCCGCCGCCTGAAGATACACAACGACATCAAGATCATCATCATCGACTACCTGCAGCTGATGACCGGCAATCAGGATACGAAGGGCAACCGCGAGCAGGAGGTGGCCTTCATCTCGCGGACGCTCAAGGCCATCGCCAAGGAGCTGAACGTCCCGGTGATCGCCCTTTCGCAGTTGAGCCGTGCCACGGAGATGCGCGGCGGCTCGAAGCGCCCCCAGCTCTCGGACCTCCGCGAGTCGGGCGCCATCGAACAGGATGCCGACATCGTCGCCTTCATCCACCGCCCCGAGTACTACGGCATCAACCAGGACGAGAACGGTATGCCTACGGCGGGTATGGCGGAGATTATCCTTGCCAAGCACCGTAACGGCGCCGTATGCGACGTGAACCTGCGCTTCATCAAGGAACAGGCGCGCTTTGCCGACTTCGACGACACGATGCTGCCTCCGGCCCAGGCCTCCGAGGCGCAGCAGGCCTACGACGACTATGCCAGCGGCTCGAACAATGTGCCGCCGGCGTCGTTCGGCGGGGCGCTGGGCGGAGCCTCCGGAAGCACGGAATTCGATCTGAAACCCCGCGCCCTCGATGAGGAGGCGCCCTTCTGATACCGAACCATAAGCGATTTCTGCGGCCATGTTCATCCGTACCCATGCAGGCGCAATCTGCGGCATCGACGCCGTGGCGGTAACCGTCGAGGTCAATATCGCCGGGGGCGGTCTGGGCCTCTACCTGGTGGGACTCCCGGACAATGCCGTCAAGGAGAGCGAACAGCGCATCCGCTCGGCCTTCGAGAATTCGGGCGAGCGGATGTCGGGCCGCAAGGTGGTCGTGAGCCTCGCTCCGGCCGATCTGCGCAAGGAGGGATCGGGTTTCGACCTGCCGATCGCCGTGGGGATTCTCGCGGCGATGGGACGCATCGGGGCCGCAGCGGTCGAAGATACGATGTTCGTCGGGGAACTTTCGCTCGACGGACGGCTCAATGCCGTGCGGGGCGTGCTGCCGCTGGCGATCTGTGCCCGCGAGGCGGGATTGCGGCGGCTCGTGCTGCCGCAGGCCAATGCCGCCGAGGCGGCCGTCGTCGAGGGTCTCGAGGTCTACGGCGTCGGGACGCTGGCCGATACCGTAGCCTTTCTCAACGGGGAGAAACCTCTCGTGCCACAGCCCGTTACGGCGTATGACGCCGCAGCGGAGGAGTCTGTCCCCTTTGCCGAGGATTTCGCCGACGTGCGGGGACAGAGCGTGGCCAAGCGGGCGCTGGAGATCGCTGCGGCCGGAGGCCACAACGTGCTGATGGTCGGCTCGCCCGGCTCGGGCAAGACGATGCTTGCGCGGCGCCTGCCGACGATCCTTCCGCCGCTGACGCCCGAGGAGGCGCTCGAGACGACGAAGATCCACTCCGTGGCGGGAAAGATCGGCCGGGCGTGCGGGTTGATGACCCGGAGGCCGTTCTGCGCTCCGCACCACCTCACGTCGCAGGTCGCGCTCATAGGCGGCGGGCAGTCGCCCAATCCGGGCGAGGTGTCGCTGGCCCACAACGGGGTGCTCTTCCTCGACGAGCTGCCCGAATTCGGCCGCAGCACGCTCGAGGTGCTGCGCCAGCCCCTGGAGGAGAAACGGGTCGTCGTTTCGCGGGCGCGTTACAGCGTGGAGTATCCCGCGAACTTCATCCTTGTGGCGGCGATGAATCCTTGTCCGTGCGGTTACTACAACCACCCGAGCCGCGAGTGCATCTGCTCCCCGGGGAGCGTGCAGCGCTATATGGGGCGGATCTCGGGGCCTCTGATGGATCGTATCGACCTGCACATCGAGGTAACGCCCGTGGCTCCGGGCGAGCTCTCGGCGGCGGCTCCGGGAGAACCGAGTGCCGTGATCCGCGAACGGGTCGTCCGGGCCCGCGAGGTGCAGGCGGAGCGCTTCCGCGATGTGCCCGGCGTGCATACGAATGCGATGATGAACAGTGCCATGCTGACCGAATACTGCCGTCTCGACACCGCTTCGGCGGCGCTGCTCGAGCGGGCCATGACGCGCTTCGCCCTCTCGGCCCGGGCCTACGACCGCATCCGGCGGGTGGCGCGCACGATCGCCGACCTGGCCGGACGGGAGGCAATCACCGCGGCAGATATCGCCGAGGCGATCAACTACCGTACGCTCGACCGTGGCACCTGGGGGCGTTAAGCGGTCGGCGGCAGCGATTTTGAATGGTGAGAATTGGAAAAATGAAAAACGATATGAAAAAACGGATCATCCTTTCGGGCGGCGGTACGGGCGGCCATATCTATCCGGCCGTCGCGGTGGCCGAGGCGCTCAAGCGGCGCTTCGGCGATGACGCGGAGCTGCTCTTCGTGGGCGCCGAGGGCAAGATGGAGATGGAGAAGGTCCCGGCGCTGGGTTACCGGATCGTCGGGCTGCCCATTGCCGGGCTGCAGCGGCGGCTGGACTGGCACAACCTGCTGGTTCCGTTCAAGGTGCTGAAGAGCCTGCGGCTGGCACGCCGCACGATTCGCGACTTCGGGGCCGACGTGGTCGTAGGCTTCGGCGGCTATGCGAGCGCTCCGGTGCTGTGGGCCGCCCAGCGCATGGGGGTTCCCACGGTCATCCAGGAGCAGAACTCCTATGCCGGAGTTACGAACAAGATCCTCGCCCGCGGGGCACGCTGCATCTGCACGGCCTACGAGGGTATGGAGCGCTTCTTCCTGGCCGACAGGATCGTCCTGACGGGAAATCCCCTGCGGGGCCGCTTCTCGAAGGAGGGCGCCGACCGTACGGAGGCGCTGAAATACTACGGACTGCGCGATGACCTCCCGGTGGTGCTGGTCGTCGGCGGGTCGCTCGGCACGCGTTCGCTGAACGAGATGATGAAGCACTGGATTCTCGAAACGGGCGGCACGGCCCCCGTGCAGGTGATCTGGCAGACGGGCAAATACTACGAGCGGGAGATGCAGGCCTTCCTGGCGGCACATCCCGCCGGACATGTCTGGCAGGGGGCCTTCATCGAGCGCATGGACTACGCCTATGCCGCGGCCGACGTGGTCGTCTCGCGCAGCGGTGCGGGAACGGTCTCGGAGCTCTGCCTGGTGGGCAAGCCGGTGATCTTTGTCCCCTCGCCCAATGTGGCGGAGGACCATCAGACGAAGAATGCCCGGGCCCTCGAGTCGAAGGGTGCCGCGCTGCTTGTCCCCGATGCCGTGTGCCGCGAGGAGGGGATGAAGCGGGCCGTGGAGCTGCTCGGCGACCCCGCGCGGCGTGCGGAGATGAGCCGCCGCATCGAGGCACTGGCACGTCCCGACGCCGCGGAGCGCATCGTGGAGCGGATTGCCGCGCTGCTGCCCGCAGAAGCAAAGTGATGTTGAAAAAAAGGTTTGCAAACAGGATATGAAATTCGAAAACGTTTATTTTCTCGGAATCGGAGGCATCGGCATGAGCGCCCTGGCGCGCTACTTCCTCCACGAAGGCCGGCGGGTTGCCGGATACGACCGGACCCCCTCGTCGCTCACGGAGGCCCTTGAGACCGAAGGGGCTTCGGTCCACTACGAGGATGACGTGCGGCGGATCCCCGCCCCGTTCCTCGATCCGGCCACGACGATCGTGGTCTACACGCCGGCCGTGCCGCACGATCTGGGTGAATTCGTCTACTTCCGCGAGCAGGGCTTCACGATCGAGAAGCGCTCGCAGATGCTCGGCCACCTGGCCGAAGGAAAATACGTCATGGCCGTGGCCGGCACGCACGGCAAGACGACCACCACGACGCTCGTGGCGTGGCTCAACCGTGCGCTGACGGGCGGCGGCTCGGCCTTTCTGGGCGGTCTGTCGAAGAATTTCGGCGGCAACCTCGTGCTGGGCGACGGACCGCGCCTGGCCGTCGAGGCCGACGAGTTCGACCGCTCGTTCCTGCGCCTCTATCCCGACGTGGCGGTCGTAACCTCCGCGGATGCCGACCATCTGGACATCTACGGCACGCACGAGGCGGTCAAGGAGGCCTTCTCGCAGTTCGTGCGGCAGATCCGCCCGGGCGGCAGCCTCATTATCAAGCAGGGCGTGGAGATCACGCTCGACAATCCGCGCATCACCGTATACCGCTATGCCTACGATACGCCGTGCGACTTCTATGCGCGCAATATCCGTCTCGGGGAGGGAGGCCACTACCGCTTCGAGCTGGTAACCCCCTCGGGTGTGATCGGGGAGCTCACGCTGGGTGTCCCCGGCTGGGTCAATATCGAAAATGCCGTGGCGGCCGTGGCTTCCGTGTGGTGCGCGGCGAAGGCCGAAGGGACGGAGCTCTCCGAGGAGCGGATCCGCGAGGCGCTGGCCTCCTTTACGGGAGTGAAGCGCCGTTTCGACTTCTACATCAATACGCCGCAGCAGGTCTATATGGACGACTATGCGCACCATCCGCGCGAGCTGGCCGCGACGCTCACCTCCGTACGGCGGATGTTCCCCGGACGGCGTATCACGGCACTCTTCCAGCCGCACCTCTACACCCGTACGCGCGACCTTTACCGTGAGTTCGCCGAGGCGCTGTCGCTGGCCGACGAGGTGGTGCTGCTGCCGATCTATCCGGCGCGTGAGGAGCCGATCGAAGGGGTCGGTCCGGAACTGATTGCCGGCCTTGTGCGCGTACCCTGCCGCATCGTGCCGCGCGAGCAGCTGGCCGGGACGGTGGCCGAGATGCCCACCGACGTGGTGATCTCGTTCGGCGCGGGCAACATCGATGCCTGCTGCGGGGCGATCGCCGAACGACTGCGCGCCAAATGCCGGTCGTAAGGCCTTGAAAATGCGAAAAAACCGATTCGTTTGAACCGAACACTCAAATACGCCCTGCTGACGCTGCTGTGGCTGCTCGTGGCCGGATATGTGATCTGGGCCTCCGCCGCGGCGCGCCGCAACCGGCAGGAACGCAAGGTCGCCCGCCTGGAGATCGAGGTGGTGGACAGCACCTCGCAGGGACATCTTGTCTCCGCGGAGATGGTGCGCCGCTGGATCTCTTCAAGCCGGATCCCGACCGTCGGGACGGCTGTCGATGAGGTGGACCTGACGGCCATCGAGCGGCTGATCGCCCGCAACGGTTTCGTCGATGAGGCCGTGGCCTACATCGACTACGATGCGGTGCTGCATATCGAGATCAGCCAGCGCAAGCCGCTGCTGCGCCTGCTCACCGACGGGCTGAACCTCTACGCCACGGCCGACGGGCATGTTTTCGGAGCGCCGCGCGCCTCGTCGCTCTATGTTCCGGTCGTTACGGGCAGCTACCGTCTGCCTTTCCCGGGCGACTATTCGGGGGAGGTGCGGGCCCATATCGACAGCCGCCTTGCAGAGATCGACCGCCGCATCGAGGAGCTCGAGCATGAGAAGTATCCCTACTACCGCCGGGAGATCGAGAACGACCGCGATATCGCGGCCCTGCGCCGCATGCGGATCAAGCGGCAATGGTGGCGCGGCGAGAGCTCCGAGGCCTTTGACAAACGGGTTGTGGAACTGCGCGAGAAGAAGGCGGAGCTGCGGCGTCTGTACCGCTACCGCAGCCGGGTTTATCGCGAGCGTGTCGAACAGATTGCGGCACGCCAGCAGGCCGAGCGGGCGGCGCAAAAAAAATTGGAAAAAAGCTACGAAGATTTCATGAAACTCCTTACCTTTGTGAAGATCGTCGAGGAGGATGATTTCTGGAGGTCGGAAGTGGTGCAGATAGCGGCTCGGACGACCCCCAGCGGCGCATTGGAGGTAGAGCTCGTACCCCGCAGCGGCCGGTTTACGATTCTCTTCGGCCGTCTGGACGATGCGGAGGCCAAGTTCGATAAGCTCATGCGGTTCTATCGGAGCGGCCTTTCGGCGATCGGGTGGGACGAGTACCGCACGATCGACGTCCGATACAGGAATCAGGTGGTTTGCAAGAAATAGAATTTGTACCGTGGAAAAAAAGAACTATACCGTGGCCGTCGACCTGGGCTCTTCGTCGGTCCGTGTGGCCGTCGGCGAGAAGACCCCCGAAGGGTTGATGGACATTGCCTGTGTGGTGTCGAAACCCGTCGAAGGAGTCCGCGCCGGCAAAATCGAGAATATCGAACAGGTGAGCCAGGCTGTCCGGGAGGCCTTTGCCGAGGTCGAGGAGCAGCTCGGCATCCACATCACGGAGGCCTATGCGGGCATTTCGGGCGATTTCGTACGGTGCGCCCGCCATACGGACCATGTCTTCGTCTACGATCCGCAGAACGGGGTCAATCAGAAGGATGTCGATGCGCTGTTCGACCGCATGCGCAATGTCCAGGCTCCCGACGACGAGACGATCATGGAGCGCGTTCCCCAGAACTACATGGTCGATGACAGCCAGGAGGTGCGCAATCCCGTGGGGTCGTTCGGCAGGAAACTCTCCTCGACGTTCAACTTCATTCTTTGCCTCCGCACCCCCATGCAGCGCCTGGAGATGGCGCTCAAGCGCCTCGGTATCCGGACGCTCGGCGTGATTCCCGATGCGCTGGCCACCCCCGAGTCGGTGCTTCTCCCCGATGAGAAGGAGGAGGGTATCGCCGTGGTGGACGTGGGTGCCGGAGTTACCGATGTGGCGGTCTACTACCGCAATGTCGTGCGTTATGTGGCGTCGATCCCGATGGGCGCCTCGGCCATCAACCGCGATATCCGCACGATGAGCGTTCCCGAGAAACATGTCGAAAGCCTCAAGCAGAAATACGGTTCGGCCGTCGCCGAACTCGCTTCGGACGAGAAACTGATCCGCGTCAATGGCCGTACGGCCCGTGAGGCGAAGGATATCCTGTTGCGGAATCTGGCCACGGTCATCGAGGCCCGTGCGACGGATATCGCCGAGTTCGTGCTTCAGGAGATCCGCGATTCGGGCTATGCCGACCGGCTTGCCTACGGTATCGTGCTTACGGGCGGCTCGGCGTCGCTGAAGGATCTCGACGAACTCTTCCGCCGCGTAACGAAGATGGATGTCCGGGTGGCTCTTCCCGAGGCGGGCATTACCGAGGCTTCGAAGGCCAAGGTTGCCGATCCGTCCTGTGCGACCGTCGTGGGACTTCTGCTCCGCGGCGCGGAGCAGGGCAGTTGCAATACCATCGAGCGGCCTGCCGTTGCAGGTGCTGCTTCGGCGGGGCGTCGTCCGGACCCGCAGCCGGGCCCCCGTTTCGAACCGCAGCAGGGGCGTCAGGAATCGCCGTATGTGCGTCCGGAAGCGCCGGTTGCAACCCCTGCGCCTCCCGAACCGGAGCCTGCCGGGGAACCCGCCGATGAGGAGCCGGTTGCGACTGCACCCAGACGCAAGCGCGACTGGGGTTCGATTTTCCAGAAGACCTTTGACAAGATCAACAAGAGTTTCTCGGCGGCCGAAGACGAGGAGATTTAGGGCGGACCGCACTTGCGGACCGCTATTTTAACAGGAAGAAAACGTTATGACAGACGAATTGATATCGGAAATCAAGGCTCCGCGTACGGAGGGATCGATCATTACGGTGGTGGGTGTCGGCGGGGCCGGAGGCAATGCCGTGAACCACATGTGGAACCTCGGAATCCGGGGTGTAACGTTCATGGTGTGCAATACCGACCAGCAGGCCCTGGACAAAAGTCCCGTGGAGCGCAAGATCCGGCTCGGCGCCGAAGGCCTCGGTGCCGGGAACGACCCCGAAAATGGCCGTCGGGCCGCTGTCGAGACGCTGCCCGAGATCCGGCAGCAGCTTGAGGAGGTGGGAACGCGGATGATTTTCATCACGGCCGGCATGGGCGGCGGAACGGGTACGGGCGCTTCGCCCGTCATCGCCAAGCTGGCCCGCGAGATGGGGCTTCTGACCGTCGCCATCGTAACCTCTCCGCTGGCCGTAGAGGGTAAAATCCGTTACGAGCAGGCTTTCCGGGGTATCGAGGAGTTGCGGCAGAATGTCGATTCGCTGCTGATCATCAACAACGAGAACATCCTCGAAATCTACGGGCGCCTCTCGCTCAAGCAGGCTTTCGGCAAGGCCGACGACATCCTGGCCTCGGCGGCCAAGGGTATTGCGGAGATCATCACCGTGGAGAGCGATCTGGTGAATGTCGATTTCGCCGACGTATCGAAGGTGATGCGCGACAGCGGCCGCGCCCATATGGCCGTAGCCACGGCCGAGGGCGACAACCGTGCCGAAGCGGTCGCCGAAGCGTCGCTGCGGTCGCCGCTGTTGGACCACAACCTCATCTCGGGTGCCAAGAATATCCTGCTCAACATCTCGGTGGCCGATGCCGATGCGCTGATGTACGAAGAGGTCGTGCGGATTCTCGAATACATCCAGGCCCATGCCAGCGTGCAGGATGAGCGCGGCGTGATCCATAATGCCAACATCATCTGGGGTACGAGTGAAAAACCCCAGTTGGGCAATGCCATCGAACTGGTCGTCGTGGCCACGGGCTTCGATGGCGACGAGGAGCAGCAGGGCCTGCATCCCTTGGTTGCCCCGGTACGTCCGGCCGAGAAACCGGATGCGGAGCCCGTTCCGGCTCTTGAGCCGATCAAACCGGCCGCAGCGAAACCGGCTGTCTCCCAGCCCGAGCAGGTGGTTCTCGGCGCCAAATCGACGCGTTACAGCAATATCGACGCCTTGTTGGCCAAACCGGCCTATCAGACGCGCAATTCGGCCTTTGTCGTGCAGACCTCCGGAGGCCGTAAGGAGGTCCTCAAGGAGGAGAGCCCTACGGCGCAGAAGGAGGAGCCCAAGGGAGGATCGCTTTTCGATTAACCAATAGTTTGAAAGTTTGGAAGAGACCGGTTCCTGGATCGTATACAACGGGTTCGAGCCCCGCATGATCGTTTTTTGTGCGGTGTCGTTCCTGTTGCTGTGCATTTCGGCGCTCGTATCGGGTGCCGAAACCTCGTTTTTTTCCTTGTCGCACAACGACATCAACCGCCTGAAGAGCCGGCGCAGCGCATCGGCCGATGCCATGATGCGTCTGCTCACGGACGTGGATCTGCTGCTGGCGACGATTCTGGTGGTGAACAATCTGGTGAACGTCTGCATCGTTATCCTCACTTCGGCGATCATCGATTCGGTCTTCACCTTCCTGCGCTTCGAATTCCTCTTCAAGACGGTTCTGGTAACCTTCCTGTTGCTGCTCTTCGGGGAGATCCTTCCGAAGGTGATGGCACAGACCATGCCCATGCGTTTCGCCTCGGCCGTGGCCCGGCCGCTTCTGGTCCTGCGCTGGATCTTCTATCCGCTGTCGTATGTATTGGTGCATGCCAGCAGCCGCATCAGCGAAAAGGCCGCCCACCGGAGCGAAATCTCGCTCGATGAGCTGGCCGATGCCGTAGACATGACGCAGAGCACCTGCCGTGAAGAGCATGTGATGCTCTCGGGTATCGTGAATTTCGTCAATACGGAGGTGCAGGAGATCATGAAACCCCGGGTCGACATGACGGCTCTCGATATCACGGACGACTACGATACGGTCAAGCGTACGATCATCGAATCGGGTTTCTCGCGCATACCGGTCTACGAGGAGGATATGGACAATATCCGGGGCACGCTCTACGTCAAGGACCTGCTTCCCTATATCAACAACGGAAACGACTTTGCCTGGCAGCAGCTTGTCCGCAAGCCCTATTTCGTCCCCGAACACAAGAAAATAAACGACCTGCTGGCCGATTTCCAGACCAACAAGGTTCACATGGCCGTTGTCGTCGATGAATACGGCTCGACGCTGGGTCTCGTATCGCTGGAGGACATCATCGAGGAGATTGTCGGCGAAATCTCCGACGAAAGCGACAACGACGAGGTATTCTATACGAAACTCGATGCCCGGAGCTACCTGTTCGAGGGCAAGACCCATTTGGGCGATTTTGAGCGGATTCTCGAGCTTGACGAGGATACGTTCGCCGATGTCCGGGGCGAAGCCGAGACGCTTGCGGGGCTGATGCTCGAGCTCAAACGCGACTTTCCCCGCAAGGGCGATGTCTTCACTTCGCACAACATCCGGTTCACCATACAGGAGATGGAGGAGCACCGCATCGACAAAATCCGGGTCGATCTGCTCCCATGAACCGGCTTCTGACTGCGCAGCCCGAGCAGCCCGCCGCACTCGACGGCTGGATTACCGCGGATGAGCTGACGGTGGCCGCTGCCTTTGGTTCGGAGCGCCGCCGGAGGGAATACCTCACCTGGCGGGCCGTGGTACGTCGTACGCTGGGGCGCGACGTGCGGATCGGATACGACGCAAACGGCGCCCCGCAGCTTTTCGGCCTGTCGCTGCACCTCTCCGTATCGCATTGCGCAGACCTTGTCGCCGTGGCGCTCTCCGAAGCCCCGTGCGCCGTAGATGCGGAACCTGCGGACCGCGACTTCTCGCGCGTACAGTCCCGCTACCTTACCCCTTTTGAAGAGTCCCTTTCAGCCGATCCCCTCTGGCCGGCCGTGGCGTGGTGTGCCAAGGAGACACTCTACAAATATGCCCGGCGCCGCGAGCTGGATCTCTGCCGCGACCTACGGTTGGTCGGTGTCGATCTTGCGGCGGGCCGTGTGGCGGGTCGTATCGGCGACGGTGCCCCGCTGCCGATGCGGATCGACCGGGTGGAGGGGGCGCTCGTCGTCTCGCTCTTCGGCAGTCCGGATGCTCCGTACGCCGTGGAGCGGCTCCTTTTCTGAATGTGCATGAAAAAAGATTCCGGTCCCGAAAGGAACCGGAATCTCTTTTTGCCTCTTGCGGGACGCTGCCGCGGACTATTTCAGCCCGAGTTTCTTGGCGATCTCCTTCGGAACGGCCTGTTTGTTCACCATGATCGAGGTGGTCTTGTAGGCCACGAAGGGCTTCGAGAAGTACCAGAATCCGTCGTAAGGCTCGACGGTGTTCCACGAGTTCTGCACCTTGTAGTAGGGGGTTCCGTTCTGGTCCGTGGCCGTACCCATGATGAGCATGCCGTGGTCGTCGGTCGTTTCGAAGTTGTCGAAGGCCTCCTGGCGCATCTGCTGCGTGATCGTGCGCTCCTTGCCTGGTTTGTCGAACTTGTAGAGCGCGGCCTCCTTCTCCTTGTCGGTGAGCTTGCCCCAGCGCTCGGCCTCCGTGCCGCTCATGCCCTCGAGGTCGGCCTCCGGAATGACACCGATACCCTTCGTGCGGCTGAAGCCCTTTTCGCTGACATCGGTGCCCCACGAGACGGTATATCCCTTTTCGAGGGCATTGTCGATGATGGCCATCATCTCGTCGAGGGGTACGTTGTAAACCTCGCCCCACATCCAGTTGTCGGGCACCTCGATGATGAAGCGCGTGTAGAAGGGATGGTGCGTGAAGGAGCTGATGTCCACATAGTCGTCCATGCGGATCGGCAGCGAGGCGGCGAAGCTCTCGGGCGTATACTCCTTGCCCTCATAGGTGAATGTCTCGGGCAGCTCGCCGAAGTAGGCGTCCAGAATGGCGTTGAAGCCGCGCTTCCAGGCCGTGGAGAGGGGTTTGTTGCTCTCGGAGGCCTTCAGTACGGCGTCGAGGTAATCCTTCAGCACGACCGACAGCTCATGGAAGTCGGGCTTCTCGGTGCCGTAGTTCAGACCCGGATAGACCTCGAAGGGGACGATGCCGTGGGCCTTGATGCCCTCCGTAACATCGTGCGAGGCGCCGCCCTCGGCAAAGTTCAGGCTGCCGTGCAGGCGGATGTATTTTTCGGCCTTGTCCATGAACGAGTGGCGGACGATCCACATTTCCGAGAGGTGCATCGGTTCGCCGCCGGCCTTGATGATCTCGCTCTCGAGGAACGAGAGGGTCGAGAAGCACCAGCAGGTGCCGCTGCGGCTCTGGTCCTTGACGGGCGTCGTCGGCAGGATCTTCACATCGGTAAAGGCATATCCCGACGCGTTGTTGTCGGGCGTCTGCGCCGCTGCCGTCAGAGCGAGGCAGAGCGCAAGGGCGGAAAAGAGAATGTTTTTCATGATGCGTATGGGTTTGGTTCGAGAATTCGGGCGGACACTATTTTTTTGCTCCGGCGACGATCTTCCGGCACTCTTCGAGGGTCAGTTCTTCGGGCTTTTTGCCGCGCGGCAGGCGGTAGTTCTTTCCCTTGTAGGCGATGTAGGCGCCGTAACGGCCGTTTTTGACCAGCATGTCGGGATCCTCGTCGAAACTCTTCAGGGGCGTGTTGGCCGCTGCCGCCGCTGCCTGATGTTCCTTGAGCAGCTCTACGGCGCGGTCGTAGCCGATCGTATAGGGATCGTCGGTCCGGGCCAGCGAGGCGAAGGTCTTGCCATGGCGTACATAGGGCCCGTATTTGCCGATTCCGACGACGAGCATCTCTCCGTCGAGCAGCCCCAGGTCGCGTGGCAGCGCGAAGAGTTCGAGTGCCTCGTCGAGGGTGATCGACTCGATGAGCTGCCCCTTCTTGAGCGAGGCGAAGCGGCTCTTCTCGCCCTCGGCGCCCTCGATCTCGACCATCGGACCGTAGCGTCCGATGCGCGCCTTGACCGTGTGACCCGTCTGGGGGTCGGTGCCCAGAATGCGCACCTCGCGCGTCTTGGCCGGCTGTGTGGCGATCGCTTCGTCCACCATCTTGTGGAACGGTCCGTAGAAGGTCTCGATCATCTTTTCCCAGGTGATCTCCCCTTCGGCGATACGGTCGAACTCCTTTTCGACATTGGCCGTGAAGTTATAGTCGATGATCGGTCCGAACTGCTGTTCCAGATAGTCGTTCACCACCATGCCGATGTCGGTAGGCGAGAGGCGGCTCTTCTCCTTGCCGAAGTTCTCGGTGAGGTTCTTCGTCGTGATTTTGTCGCCTGCGAGCGTCATCTGCAGGTAGCTGCGTTTGGCGCCTTCGCGGTTCTGCTTGACGACATATCCGCGGTTGATGATCGTCGTGATCGTCGGTGCGTAGGTCGAGGGACGGCCGATGCCGAGCTCTTCGAGCCGCTTGACGAGCGAGGCCTCGTTGTAACGTGCCGGGGCCTGTGTGAAACGCTCCGTGGCGGTGATCTGCGCGGGCAGCACCCGGTCTCCGGCCGTGAGCTTGGGAAGCAATCCTTCCCCGCTCTCGGCCGTCTGATCATCGTCCGTCGATTCGGAGTAAAGACGCAGGAAGCCGTCGAAGCGCACGACTTCGCCCTGGGCGATGAACTGCTGCTTCGAACCGCTCATGTCGATGGTGATTGTCGTGCGGTCGAGCTCCGCGCAGACCATCTGCGAGGCGACCGTACGTTTCCAGATCAGGTCGTAGAGCCGTTTTTCGGCCGGGGTGCCCTCGATCGACTGGCGCTCGATGTAGGAGGGGCGGATTGCCTCGTGGGCCTCCTGTGCTCCCTTGGTCTTGGTCTTGTAGTTGTGCCACGAGGAGTATTTCTCGCCGTAGAGCTTGATGATCTCCTCCTTGCACTGCGCGAGCGCCTGCTGCGAGAGGTTCACCGAGTCGGTACGCATGTAGGTGATCAGTCCCTGCTCGTAGAGGTGCTGTGCCACGGACATCGTCTGCGAGACGGACATGCCCAGCTTGCGGCCGGCCTCCTGCTGGAGCGTCGAGGTGGTGAACGGAGGTGCCGGATAGCGTTGTGCGGGCTTCTCTTCGGACTTCACGACCGTGAAGCTGGCGCCGATGGCGCTCTGCAGGAACGCTTCGGCCTCGGCAGCCGTTTCGAAGCGCGAGGAGAGCTCGGCCTTGAAGAGCGTCTTCTCGGGATCGTTGGCGGCATGGAACTGGGCTACGACCCGGAAATAGGGGGTCGAGCGGAAGGCGATGATCTCACGTTCGCGCTCGACAATCAGCCGCACGGCGACCGACTGCACGCGGCCGGCCGAAAGTGCCGGCCGGACCTTCTTCCACAGTACGGGCGAGAGTTCGAAACCGACCAGGCGATCGAGAATACGGCGTGCCTGCTGGGCGTTCACCAGATCCATATTGACCGTACGGGGCTTCTCGATGGCCTCGAGAATGGCCCGTTTGGTGATTTCGTGGAAGACGATGCGCTTCGTCTGATCGACCGGGAGACCCAACACTTCGGTCAGGTGCCATGCGATGGCCTCTCCTTCGCGGTCTTCATCGGACGCGAGCCAGACGGTTTTGGTCTTGGCCAGTTTCGTGAGTTCGTCGACGACCTTTTTCTTGTCGCTCGGAATCTCGTAAACGGGGGTGAATCCTTCTGCTATATTGATCCCGAGGTCCTTTTTCGAGAGATCGCGGATGTGTCCGAAGCTGGATTTGACGATGTAGTCCTTGCCCAGGAATTTCTCGATGGTTTTCGCCTTGGCCGGGGACTCAACGATGACTAGATTGTCCTGCATTGCGTATTTTTGATGGCTTTTTCAGAAATGCGAAAACCTAAGTTCTTCACTTAGGTTCGCAGACGGGGTTATGATGTTTTTATTTGATCATGTTGTAGGCGAGCTCGAGGCGGATCGGAGCTGTATTCTCGTCGTCGTCGGTCGTCATCCCCTGCAAGACGCAGTATGACGTGGTATAGAATCCACCGGCTTCGGGCGCGAGATAGATTGTCCGGTTTTCGACGTTTTCCAGATCGACGGCCCGGCCTTCGGCCTGGGCGGCCTCCTTCTCTTCGACGTAGCTGTTCCACAGCGACTGGACGTAGGCCGTGATATTCATCTTGTAGCAGCCCTGGCTGCGGTTGATGTAGCCTCCGTAGTCGAGGGTCGTTCCGTATTGCGACTCGTAGGAGTAGTTGTAGTCGAGAATGGCAGCCCGCGATTTGTAGTCCGTGTAGAGTCCCAGGCGACTCGGGGCGGCCTGCATCTGCTCGGTGAGCCGCACGACGTCGGTCGTTGTGGAGCCGACGCCGATCTGTTGCCAGTCGTAGGCCCCGTCGTTAAAGTAGATCTTCAGAACGACCTGACTGAATGCCAGTGTCCGGAAATCCTTTTCTTCGGCCTGGTTCACCTTGTCGATCTCCTGTTCGAGAGCATCGAAGAAGGCTTCGGTGAAGGTGATGTCGCTGACGACCCCTCCGAGACCTTCCACGCGCAGACGGGACGCCTGCGGGCGGTCGTCAGTCGCTCCTGCGGCGGGTTCCTTGGCATCATCGATATCGAAACGGACTTCCGTGGCCTGCGAGTAGTCGTGGTACATGGTGTTGATCGCCACGTTGCCGTGATCGACGGATCCTTCGTAGAAGTAATAGGTAACCCGCAAGGTATCCTGGATGAGCGAGGGGTCCGTTTCGACACGGTTGCGGCCGTAGATCGTCAGACCCGACGACTCGAGCGTCGTGCCGAAGATCGTGCCCTCCCCGTCGGGATATGTGGTGTTGGATGCCGGACAGATATAGAAGCCCTTGAACTCCTCGACCCACTGCTCGAGGCTGTCGAGACTGTAGATCGAGTAATCCTCTTCGTAGTTCGTGCCGCTGTTCTTCTGCAGCATCAGCCGTTTTACATAGTTCTTGCCCTCGTCGGTGGGGATGAGGGTAACAGCCGTTGTGGCCGGGCCCTTGTCTCCGCCGAGCGTGAAGTAGAAGAGCGGTCCGCGGCTCGGGTCGATGACTCCCTCCTTGATGGGGTCGAAATTGAGGTAGAAGGTCGTGTCGCGCTGTGTGGCGCCCGGTGCGATGGGCTTTTCGGTAAGGTATTTGTTGCTTATGACCTCATAGATGGCGAACCGCTGTTCGGAGAGCGTATCGCGTCCGTAGGTGCCGATCGAGAGGCGCAGCTGCGCCGAGTCGAAAATCGGCTCGTAACCGAAATATCCCTCCTCAAGCTCGGTGAGATTGACCATCTGGGTGAGGAATCCCGCGCTGCGGAGTCCGAGCGTGTCGTTACGCTGGATGCCGAAATATCCCGACGAGAGGTTTGCCGAGGAGATCGAGTCGCTTTGGAAGAGTCGCGTCGAGAGGTATTTCGTCTTGTCCGTCGTGCTCTCGGGAAGCCGGATGAATCCGGCGCGCATCTGCTGGTTGTCCGGGATGAGGTTTCCGCCCAGCGTATCGTCCACCGAGGTGCAGCCTCCGAAGGTTGCGGCCGCCACGGTCAGAAGCGTTGCCGCAGAGCACAGCAGGCGGATGAGTTTATTGGATTGCTTCATAGAATCGGTTGTAATTATCGAAAAAGTCCGCAGCCTCGGGTGCCTGGTATTCGAGCAGGGGTTTCCCGCAATTGCGGGCGAGCTCGGCGACCTTCGGATCGACCTTTTCGGAGGCGATCACCACACCATCGGCATATTGCATAACGAAGCGGCAGAGATTTTCGTATGAGGGCTCCTCGAGAATCGCAAGATTTTTATCCTGAACACCCTCTCCGGCGATCTTTTCACGGAATCCGGAGTCGAGATTTCCCGGGAAGGCATCGTCGTAGAGCGAGACAACGATCTTTACGTCGCGGAAGATCGGATCGTCCGAGAATACCCGCTTCAGGTAGACTGGAACGACGCTCGAGAGCCATCCGTGGCAATGTACGACGGAAGGGGTCCAGCGGAGTTTCTTGACCGTTTCGAGAACGCCGCGGGCGAAGAAGATGGCCCGTTCGTCGTTGTCCGCGAAAAAGGTCCCGTCGGCATCGGTAAGCACGGCCTTGCGGGCGAAGTAGTCGTCGTTGTCGATGAAGTAGATCTGTACGCGAGCCGCGGGGATCGAGGCGACCTTGATGATCAGCTGGTGGTCGTTGTCATCGATGATGAGGTTCATGCCGGAGAGGCGGATCACTTCGTGCAGCTGGTGTCTGCGCTCGTTGATGCAGCCATAGCGGGGCATGAACGTCCGGATCTCGTTGCCGCGTTCCTGCATTGCCTGGGTCAGTGCACGGCAAAGCCGGGAGCTCTCCGTCTCGGGGAGGTAGGGAGTGATCTCCTGACATACATACAGAATCTTGCTTGCCATGTTCATGGATGTTTAGTAGGCGCTCATTACCGCAAAGATACGAAAAAAATCTTAAAGAATGAGCATTGCGTCGCCATAAGTGCCGAAGCGATACCCCTCTTCGCGGGCGATCTTGTAGGCATTCATCACGGTTTCGTAACCTCCGAAGGCCGCCACCATCATCAGCTGCGTGGAGTAGGGCAGGTGGAAGTTGGTGACCATGGCGTCGGCGACCGAGAAGTCGTAGGGGGCGAAGATGAACTTGTTGGTCCACCCCTCCGTCGGCTTGATCATGCCGTTGGTCGAGACCGCCGTTTCGAGCGTGCGCATGACCGTGGTGCCGATTGCGGCGATCTTGTGTCCCTCGCGTTTGGCCGTATTGACCGCTTCGGCGGCCTCTTCGGTAACGAAGAACTGTTCGGAGTCCATCTTGTGCTTCGAAAGATCCTCGACATCCACCGTGCGGAAGTTTCCGAGTCCTACATGCAGAGTGATGAAGGCCGAGTCGATGCCTTTGATTTCCATGCGCTTCATCAGGTGCTTCGAGAAGTGCATGCCGGCCGTGGGAGCCGCTACGGCGCCCTCGTGGCGGGCGAAGATGGTCTGGTAACGTTCGGCGTCTTCGGGCTCGACCTTTTCGCGCACCCATTTCGGCAGCGGGGTTTCGCCCAGGCTGAAGAGCGTCTTCTTGAACTCCTCGTAGGAGCCGTCGAAGAGGAAGCGCAGCGTGCGGCCGCGCGAGGTGGTATTGTCGATGACCTCGGCGACCAGCAGGTCGTCGTCGCCGAAATAGAGCTTGTTGCCGATGCGGATCTTGCGTGCCGGGTCTACCAGTACGTCCCACAGCCGCAGTTCGCGGTTCAGCTCGCGCAGCAGGAAGATTTCAATTTCGGCGCCGGTCTTCTCCTTGTTGCCGTAGAGGCGTGCGGGAAATACCTTCGTGTCGTTGAAGACAAAGAGGTCCTTTTCGTCGAAATACTCGATGATCTCCTTGAAGATGCGGTGTTCGATCGTCCCTTTGGCGCGGTTGATGACCATCAGGCGCGATTCGTCGCGGTTCTCGGCCGGATATTTGGCCAGCATCTCGGGCGAGAACTCGTATCCGTATTGCGATAACTTCATATTGAACGCTTTTTTACGTTTCGAAACAACAGACAGATTATCTCTTATACGCAGAAAAAGCTATTTTGTTTCAAGATTTTGCAAATTTTTGAGAAAATCCTCCAGATCCCAGGCATTTGCCAGGGTGAAGCCCCCGCTGCGGGTACGGCGCAGGGAGGTCAGGTGGGCGCCGCTGCCGAGTGCCTCGCCGATTTCGCGGGCCAGCGAGCGGATGTAGGTTCCCTTGCTGCAGCGCACGCGGATGCGCACGCGCGGCAGGTCGTACTCCTCGACGGCCATCTCGTAGATCGTGATGAGCGACTTGCGCAGGGCGACCTCCTCGCCGGCGCGGGCCAGTTCGTAGGCCCTTGCCCCCTCGATCTTTTTGGCCGAATAGACCGGGGGCTCCTGCAGCCGCTCGCCGGTGAGCCCGACGAGCGCCTTGTCTACGGCCTCGCGCGTAATGTGCTCCCAGGGGTAGGTGCAGTCGATTTCGTGTTCGAGGTCGTAGCTCGGAGTCGTGGCGCCGAGCATGACGTCGGCGACATACTCCTTCTCCTCGGCCTGCAGGGCGTCGGCCATCTTCGTGGCGCGGCCGATGCAGACCAGGAGGATGCCCGTGGCAAGCGGGTCGAGCGTTCCGGCGTGCCCTACCTTGATTTTGCGGTAGCCCGCCTTGCGGAGCGTGAACTTGACCTTGCGGACCACGTCGGCCGAGGTCCAGCGCAGGGGCTTGTCGATGACGGCGATGTAGCCCTCCTCGAAGTTGATGCCGCGGAGATCGTTTGTTCCTTCCATTTATTAGAAGAGGTAGCTTGCGATGGAGACCACACCGGCCAGGGCGCAGTAGAGGGCGAACCAGATGAGGCGCCCGCGCTTGACGATTTCGAGCATGAAGCGGCAGGCGAGGCACCCGGTGATGAACGAGGCGAGGAACCCTGCGACGAGCGGCCCGGTTCCGATGCCGGCGGTCAGTTCGCCGCTTACGGCTTCGAGAAGCGTCTCGCCGAGGATCGGGGCCAGTACCATGAGGAACGAGAACTGCGCGACGGCGGTCTTCTTGTTGCCGAGCAGGATGCCCGTGGCGATGGTCGACCCCGAGCGCGAGAGTCCCGGCATGGCGGCACAGGCCTGTGCCACGCCGATCAGCAGGGCGTCGCGGTAGGAGATGCGCTCCTTGGGACGGGGTTTGGCATATTGGGCGAAGGCCAGCAGGGCAGCCGTGAGCAGCAGCATGGCTCCGACGATCAGGAGAATGTACGGGGCGTTGAGCAGCGCATCGAGCTGATCCTTGAGCAGGAAGCCCACGATGCCGATGGGGATCATCGAGAGGATGAGCTTGAGGATGTAGGCCTGCTCTTCGTTGAACCGGCGCGAGAAGAGACCCTGCAGCAGGCGGCGGATCTCGCTCCAGAGCACGACGATCGTGCTCAGCACCGTTGCGGCATGGAGCGTAACATCGAAGGTGAGGTTTTCTTCAAGCTGTACGCCGAGCAGCTCCTTGGCGATCTGCAGGTGCCCGCTGCTCGAGACCGGCAGGAATTCCGTAATACCCTGCACGATGCCGAGCAGGATGGCTTGTAAGGTGTCCATGATTCGAAAAGTATGGGTATGGGCCCGTTCCGGAGCCCGGTGTTATTCGTAGCGTTTGAGGATGGCGAAGATCTCGATGACGAAACCTCCGATGACCAGAATGGGCGCCAGTGTGATACGGCGCCAGGAGAACATGGCGTAGTTGAACTCGTCGGGCGAGTCGCTGCCGCCGCCGGCCATCAGCACGAATCCCAGGACGATGACGGCGAATCCGACAGCCAGCAGTATGTAGTTGCGGCGCGTAAGGGGCATGCGCGGATTCTCCTGCGCGGGCTCCCGGTCTTTTTTCAGCTCTTTTCCCATTTAATAAAGGTATATCTTGTTTGACTTCATATTGACGAATTTGTTGAGGGCCGCCAGGGAGAAGAGCCCCGAGATCACGATACCCCCTGCAAGCATCGCGCCGACGATGAGTGCTATCTTGCCGGCTTCGGCGATGGTCAGCAGTTCGGGCACAGCCTCGTTGAGCCCGTAAACCGCCACCCCGAAGAGCAGCGAGGCGATCACGCCGGCCAGAATGCCCTGTCGGAGGCTGCTTCCCAGGAAGGGCCGCATGATGAACCACTTGGTTGCCCCGACGAGTTTCATCGTATTGATCAGGTAGCGTTTCGAGTAGATGGCCAGCCGGATCGTGTTGCTCACCAGAATGAGCGAGATGATGAGCAGCGCTCCGCCGAAGAGCAGCAGCACGAGGCGGATCTTGCCTACCGTGGCATGGAGCCGTTCGGCCATGAGGGCCGGGTAGGAGATGTGCTCGACGCCGTCGAGTCGTCCGGCGGCGGCAATGAACCCTTCGAGCAGCTGCCTGTCGGCCGAAGCCGAGGTGAGGGTGAGCTCGAACGAATCGAGCAGCGGATTCTCTTCGAGAACCTCCTCGAAGGAACTTTCGAACATCTTGCGGAACTCGCGGTCCTCGATCTTCTCCTCTTTCGGAAGGTAGGTTACCGTAGCGACGATATCCTCCTCCTCGAACCAGGCTTTGATCGCAGCCTTCTCCTCGTCGGTCGTCTCCCGCTTGAGCTCTACGCTGACGGCGATGCTCTCCTGCAGCGTGTCGGCAACCTTCATGGCCGCCACCATCAGGTAACCCACCGACCCCAGCAGGAAGAGTACGAGTGCAATGCTGACGGTCGATACGAGATAGGAGTTGCGGACTTTCCGTTTGAGCCGTTTGTCGTCTTTCATTTTCCGATAGAATTTCCTGTTTTCGAATAACTGTCGGGCCGATCCCTGTGCTATGCTTCCGTCGGCTCCTCTGCTCCGGAAGCCCTTTTCCGCATGCGCAGCAGTCCGTATGCCAGTGCGGCGAGGGCCCCCAGCAGGATCACCCCCGAGCAGATACCCGTGATCCCTTCGGTGAGCGCCCACCGCGGTGCGCGGAACGACCATTCGACCGTATGCTCACCGGCAGGGAGGCGCATGGCGCGCAGCACATAGTCGGCGCGGAAATAGGGGGCCTCTTTGCCGTCGATGCGGGCTGTCCACCCCTTGTCGTAATAGATCTCCGAGAAGACCGCCACGGCCTCCTCGGGTGTAGAGTATTCGTAGCGGAGATAGTTCGGTCGGTACTCCACAAGGTCGATGCGCGCCGAGGCGTATGTGCCGAGGGACATCGGTCGGTTCGGGACCTCGGCCAGCTTCCGTTGCTCCTCGGCGACGACAGCCGTCGTGCGGAGGTTCACCTCGCCCAGCAGGGTGATCTCCTCCTCGGGGGTTGCCGCAGGGACGATCGAATCGACGAACCACGCGGCGCCGAAGGCCGTCGTGCGGCGCTGTGCCTCGGGCTGCCCGTCGGCTCCCGGTACGATCAGATAGCGCGTATTGAGCATGTCGAGCACCCCGTCGTCGAGTTGCGAGAGGTAGCGGTCGATGAGATCCTGGTAGCGGGCCAGCTTGGCTCCGTGGTATCCGCCCACCGAGCGGTGGAAATAGGAGGTCGTGGCGTCGTTGAAGGGGCTGACGGTGAGGTTCAGCACCCGGTATCCGAGGTCGCGGTCCTCAAGGATCTCCCGGTCGGCGGCCGAGGCCGTAACCTGCTGGCGGCGCGGAGATACGAACTGCTCCGAGGAGAGGAACCTCCGGTCTACGGGCACCAGGTCGATCAGCACGACGGCGGCCAACAGTCCCGTGAGGGCGTATTTGCCGATGCGGCGGAAGGCGAAGAGCGCCACGGTACCTGCGGCGAGCAGGATCATCAGCAGCGAGCGCCAGGCGTCGGCCTGCATCATGTCGATGCGGTCGGCAGCCATTGCCGCGCCCGTCGCCTCGCCCCACTCGACATCGATGCCGCGCGAGAGGTACTCCTGCAACTGGTTCGCCTCGAAGATCTGGCGGAACTGTTCGGTCATCATCTCGGCGCTCTCGGCGCGTCCGAAGTCGAAGAGCGACCCGCCGGCCACGGCCAGCAGCAGGCATACCCCGCCGGTAATCCCTGCAGCCCAGGCCAGGGCGCGCAGCAGGCGTTCACGGGCGACGTCGCCCCGCCACAGATGCATGAGTGCAAAGGCCCCCAGCAGGGGCACGGTCCACTGCACGATGACGAGCGTCATCGAGACGGTGCGGAACTTGTTGTATCCGGGCAGCAGGCGGAAGGCCAGCTCGGTGAATGCCATGAAGTTGCGGCCCCAGGCCAGCAGAATGGCCAGCACGCTGACCGCAAGGATCCACCACCGGGTGCGGCCGTCCGTGAGCAGGAAGCCCAGCACGGCGAGGAAGATCGCCGCGGCACCCAGGTAGGTGGGGCCTCCCGTGTAGGGCTGCATGCCCCAGTAGGCCGGCAGCTGCTGCGCGGCGCCGCGCAACCCGTATCCGTTGAGCAGCGAGGCGGTCTGGCCGTCTGCCGGGAAGGTGGTCGCCGAGTCGCGTCCCATGAAGTCGGGCACGAGCAGGTTGAGCGTTTCGGCCGTTCCGTAGCTCCAGGCCGTGGCGTAGTCGAGGTCAAGGCCGCTGTCCGAGCTCTCGCTCGTCGAGGCGAGTTCCGAGCCGCCGCGGATCGTCTCCTTCGAGTGCTGTGCCGTGTACCACAGGGGCGCGAAGTTCGAACCTACGGCCAGCACTCCCGCAGCGGCCAGCGCCGCCGTGCGGCGTGCGAAATCCTTCATGCGGCGGCCGCGCAGGGCGACGATTCCCTCGCTGACCCAGAGGGCGGCCATCGCCAGGAGAAAATAGTAGGTGATCTGCGGGTGGTTGGCGCCGATCTCGAGCGAGGCGGCAAGTGCCGTGAAGGCTGCGCCGTACCAGATGTTGCCGCGCAGGGTGATCCAGGCGCCGCCCATCATCAGCGGGGCATAGACCAGGGCCCACATCTTCGTAACGTGCCCGGCGCCGATGATCAGCAGGAAGTAGGTCGAGAGACCGTAGGCCAAGGCCGGGACGATTCCCACCCAGGGGTTCACGCCCATGACGAGCAGCATGCACCACATGGCCGTCATGGCGAAGAAGAGGAAACCCGCGGGGGTGTCGATCGCCTTGACGATCTGCCCCACGGTACGTTTGACCAGCTGGGCCGGATAGGCGACGTTGATCAGATAGGCGGGCATGCCCGAGAACATGCCGCCCGTCCATTGCGGGTCTTCGCCCCTGTCGGCACGCATGTCGCTGATATCCTTGGCCATGCCTTCGTATTGCAGGACGTCGTGCTGCGGCAGCACTTCGCCCCGGAACTGGGGGGCGAAATAGACGGCGCTCACGATGAAAAAGAGCGCGAGCGCCGCAGCGGCCGGAAGCAGCCTCTTGAGAAATCCTTTCGAAAAATCCATTCCGTAGAATCTTTATCGATTGCCAAAGGTACGAAAAAACATCGAGAGTGCGGTGCCGCAAAGCGAAAAATGCTTATCTTTGCACATATGATTACACTTGAAGAGATCCGCAAGCCCGTTACGGCGGAGCTGGCCGCCTTCGATGAATTCATCGAGCGGCAGTTCACGGCCGAGGGCGAATTGTTGGCCGACATGCTGCGCTATGCCCTTTCGTCCCGCGGCAAAGGCATCCGGCCCTTGCTGGTGATTCTCTCTGCGGCGATGAACGCTTCGGTGAAGGGCGCGGCAGGCGGGCGGCGCACCTGTCTGGCCGCGATGCTCGTGGAGATGATCCATGTGGCGTCGCTCATCCACGACGATGTGATCGACGAGGCGGACACGCGGCGGGGCCGTCCCTCGGTCAATGCGCGCTGGCAGTCGCACAAGGCCGTGATTCTGGGCGACTACATCCTGGCGAAAAACATGAATATCGGCCTGCAGAGCGGGCAGTTCGACCTGGTAACGCATGTATGCGGTTCGATGGCCGCATTGTGCGAGGGAGAGGTGCTGCAGGACCAGTGCGCTGCCGAACACAGCATGACGCTCAAAACCTACCTGGAAGTCATTCACAAAAAGACCGCGAGTCTGATGGGGGTTGCAGCCTCTGTCGGGGCTCTTGCCGTGGGAGCCACGCGCGATCGGGTGGCGATGATGCGCCGTTTCGGCGAGTCGTTGGGCATGGCCTTCCAGATTCAGGACGACATCCTGGACTATACACCGTCGGCCCAGACCGGGAAACCGGCCTGCAACGACCTGCGCGAGGGGAAGATCACCCTTCCGCTGCTTGCCGTGCTGGAGCACGCCTCCGAGGAGCATCGGGCTGATCTGCTGGGCAGACTGGCCCGTTGTCGTGAAGACGATGCGGCGGTGGAGTCCCTGCGCCGTACGGTTGAGGAGGAGGGCGGACTTGCCGCCGCCGCCACCGCGATGCAGGGCTACATCTCCCGGGCCGTGGAGATGCTTGCCGACTACGAGGAGTCCGACTACCGTTCGGCGCTGGTGAACCTCTGCGCCTTCATCGCCGAACGCGACCGATAAAACCACACCGAACAGCAAACAATTATTAACCTAAAATAAATCAGTAACACTCATGGAACAAAAAAGGAATTACACTTTGCCCATTATCATGATGTTCGCGCTCTTTGCGATGATCTCGTTCGTGACGGGTTTCGCGAATCCGCTGGGCGTGATCGTGAAGAACCAGTTCTCGGTGGCGAACTGGATGTCGCAGCTGGGTAATGCGGCCAACTTCATTGCCTATGCCTTCATGGGCATTCCGGCCGGTCTGATGCTCAACCGCATCGGCTACAAGAAGACGGCGCTGGTCGCCATCGCCGTAGGTTTCGTCGGCGTAGGCATTCAGTATCTGTCTGGAGTTGCCGGCAGTTTTGTCGTATACCTGGTGGGTGCCTTCGTCTCGGGCTTCTCGATGTGTATGCTCAATACGGTGGTGAACCCGATGCTCAATACCCTGGGCGGCGGCGGCAAGCGCGGTAACCAGCTTATCCAGTTCGGCGGTTCGCTCAACTCGATTTCGGCGACTATCGTTCCCATTCTGGTCGGCTATCTGATGGGTGATGTGGCCCGTGCAACGATCAGCGACGCTTCGCCGGCCCTGTTCATCGCCATGGGTATCTTCGCCGTTGCGTTCATCGTCCTCTCGATGGTCAGCATTCCCGAGCCCTATGCCATCGAGGAGAAGCGCGCCGAGGCCAAGAAAGACAAGTACAGCGCTCTTTCGTTCCGTCATTTCGTGCTGGGAGCCGTGGCCATCTTCATCTATGTGGGTGTAGAGGTCGGCATTCCCAACTTCATGAACCTCTTCCTCACCTCCTCGACCGACGGTGTCGGCATGGCGGCAGCCGCTGCGGGATCGCTCGTCGGAACCTACTGGTTCCTGATGATGTGCGGACGTCTGGTAGGCGGTATCATCGGCGGCAAGGTGTCGAGCAAGGCACAGCTCTCCGTCGTAGCTACGGTAGCCATCCTCTTCGTGCTTATCGGCATCTTCTCGCCCGTGAGCTCGACGGTTTCGATGCCTGTCTTCACCGGTACGGGCTTCGGCCTTGTCGAGGTTCCCGTGGGTATCATGTTCCTTACGCTTTGCGGTCTGTGCACCTCGGTGATGTGGGGCGGCATCTTCAATCTGGCCGTCGAGGGCCTGGGCAAGTACACTTCGATGGGTTCGGGCTTCTTCATGGTGATGGTCTGCGGCGGCGGTATCCTTCCGCTGATCCAGGGCGGTGTGGCCGACTTCGCCGGCTATCTCTCGAGCTACTGGGTGATCATCATCGGTCTGGCCTACATCCTCTTCTATGCACTTGCTGGTTCGAAGAACGTGAACAAGGATATTCCGGTAAACGACTAAACGGATCGGTTTATGACAGAAAGCGGGGTGCAGCGGTTGCTGCGCCCCGCTTTTTTGCGGGAATCCGTTGTGTGGGCCGCCGTTGTCCGGGAGCGAAACTCAAGCCGGGAGCCCCGGTCGCGGCGGCGTAGGGCCGTCGTTTCGGACAGCCGCTGCAAACCGGACAAAGAAAGACGGGAGTCCCGGAATTCGGGACTCCCGTCTTTCTCAGACCTCGGCGACGGACTACTTCTCCGTGCTGGTCATGCGCTTCTCCTTGATGCGGGCCTTCTTGCCGGTCAGGTCGCGCAGGTAGTAGATGCGGGCGCGACGAACGACACCGATCTTGTTCACCTCGATCTTGTCGATGTGGGGCGAGTAGAGCGGGAAGATACGCTCCACGCCTACGCCGTTCGAGATCTTGCGGATCGTGAACATCTTGGTTTTGCCCTGACCCTTGATCTGAATGACCGTACCGCGGAAGCTCTGCATGCGCTCCTTGTTACCCTCGATGATCTTGTAGGTAACGGTGATCGTGTCTCCGGCCTTGAACGACGGTACGTCAGCGTCCGTCTTCGGCCACATCTGCTCGTTCACGAGCTTGATGATTGCGTCTTTGTTCATTGTTGCAACAAGTTTTTGTGTTCCGTATCCAACATTCCCGCTGCACCCGGACTACCATGCGGATCGCCTACGACCCATAATCCTGCAGTCATTTCCGGTCTTCGGTCCTTCGCGTCTCCGATCCTCGGTCTTCGCCCGGGTCCGTTTCCCGAAATCCTGCCGCTGCCGCAGTGCCCAATGAAAGAGGTTGATCTACGCCCGTTTGGGAGGGCAAAGATAGGAAGTTTTTTCCAAAAGAAACAAATTGTGGCGTGAAAAAATCGGTCGGCGCGGGTTTTATGCGTATCTTTGTCCGAAAATCGCCCGTCCCGCACCGGTCCGGAGCCCCGAACGGCTCCGCTGCGGATCCCGGGACAGCCATTCCGTTGCAAAAGAACAAGATGAATACGAACGAACGACTCATACTCGTCACCAACGACGACGGCTACGCCTCGAAGGGGCTCGCCGCCGCCATCGAGGTGGCCCGCGGCTTCGGCCGCGTGGTGGTCGTGGCTCCCGAGACGACGCAGAGCGGCATGAGCCAGGCCATCACGATGTACAACCCGCTCTACCTGCGGCGTATCCGCGAGGAGCACGACCTGTCGGTCTATGCCTTTTCGGGCACGCCGGTCGATTGCGTGAAGATGGCTTTCGACTGTCTGTTGCGCGAGGAGCGGGTCGATCTGGTGCTTTCGGGCATCAACCACGGCTCGAACTCGGCCGTCAATGTGCTTTATTCCGGCACGATGGGCGCTGCCATCGAGGGGAGTTTCTACGGCTGCCCGTCGATCGGCCTCTCGCTGGACGACCATGCCGCGGATGCCGACTTCGAGGCTTCGGTGCTCTACGGACGGCAGATTGTCGGTGCGGTGCTCGACGGCGGTGTCGAACTGCCGCTCTGCCTGAACGTCAATGTTCCCGTAGGACGTCCCGACGAGGTGAAGGGGCTGCGTCTGTGCCGCCAGAACCGGGGCTTCTGGCGCGAGGAGTTCTTCCGCCGCGAGGATCCCCGCGGCCGGGAGTATTACTGGCTGACGGGCGCATTCGTAAACGGCGAGCCCGAAGCCACGGATACCGACGAATGGGCCCTCGCACACGGCTATGTCTCGGTGGTTCCCGTACAGGTGGACCTGACCGATTACCGGCAGCTCGGAGCGCTTGGCAAAGTGTTGAAATAATCGTATCTTTGTAAAAAATCGGTGTCTTATGCTCATCACGATCCTGCTCATCCTGTCGATCGTCGTGCAGACCCTGGCGACGGCCTATGCCCTGCGTCTGGTGCGGGCTACGAAGTACAACTCGGTGTGGATTCTCTTCATCGTGGGCTTCTCGCTGCTGACGATCGAGCGGCTGGTCCAGCTGCTGATGGATCTGGGTGTCGAGGTCGTGCCGCGGTGGTGGTTCGGCTACCTCGGGGTTACGGTTTCGATCTGTCTCTCGATCGGCGTGATGTATGCGCACAAGCTTTTCAAATATATCGACCGCCTGAACCGCCAGCGGACGTTGCTCAACAAGCGGATCCTCACGGCGGTGCTCCGCACCGAGGAGAAGGCGCGCTCACGCTTCTCGAAAGAGCTGCACGACGGTCTGGGTCCGCTGCTCTCTTCGGCGAAGATGTCCCTGACGGCGCTTGCGCGCGACGAGCGCAGCGCCGAGCAGCGGGAGATCATCGACAACACGACCTATGTCATCGAGGAGGCGATCCGTTCGCTGCGGGAGATCTCGAACAACCTCTCGCCCCATGTGCTCAATGACTTCGGGCTGGCCCGGGGCGTGCAGAACTTCATCGACAAGAGTGCGGCGATGCACGACGTGAAGATCCGCTTCACGACGAATCTCCGTTCGGAGCGTTACGATACGGACGTGGAGGTGATCCTTTACCGGGTGATCTGCGAACTGATCAACAATTCGCTCAAGCATTCGGGCTGTACGTCGATCAACCTCTCGCTGTCGCAGAACGGTCCCGAACTGACGCTCGACTACTCGGACAACGGCCGCGGCTTCAACCCGCAGGCGATGATGGATTGCGGCATGGGATTGTCGAATATTTCGTCGCGCATCAATTCTTTGGGCGGCAGCTGCTCGATCACCTCTTCGAAGGGCAAGGGCATGCAGGCCGCGATCCGCGTCAATACCCAGGAGGAGACGCCGACGCCCGAACGGCGCGCCCGACGCAAAAAACGCAGATAGGATATGACACGCCGCATAGTTCTGGTCGATGACCATACGCTGTTCCGCAACGGACTGCGGGGCCTGCTCGAACGACAGGAGGGTTACCGCGTTGTCGGGGAGGCCGCCAGCGGCGAGGAGTTTCTCGCGCAGCTTGATACGCTGGAGGCCGACGTGGTCTTCATGGACTTCTCGATGCCGGGGCTCGACGGGGCGCAGACGACCGAGCGGGCGCTGGCGCGGCGTCCCGGGCTGCGCATCATCACCCTGTCGATGTTCGGCGAGGAGAGTTACTACTCGCGGATGGTCGAAGCGGGCGCCCGGGGCTTCCTGCTCAAGGATTCCGACATGGGCGATGTGCTGGAGGCTGTCGAGACGGTAATGGAGGGGGGCAGCTACTTTTCGCCGCAGCTGCTCTCGTCGCTGACGGGCCGCATGCGCTCGCGCGAAGATGCCGCCGACGACCAGCTCTCGACGCGTGAGCGTGAGATTCTGGTGGCCGTCTGCCGGGGCCTCTCGAATCAGGAGATCGCCGACGAACTCTTCATTTCGAAACGCACGGTGGACAAGCACCGGGCCAACATCCTCGAAAAGACCGGCTGCAAGAATACGGCCAGCCTGGTCGTCTATGCCATCCGCAACGGCATTGTCGAACTTTGAACCCCGCCGGGCCTTCCGGAAAACGAAAAGCACCCTGTCTGGCAGGGTGCTTTCTTTATGGCGGTGGGCCGGTTTTTTGCGGTTCCCGCCGTCCTTTACGGCTTTGTCCCGGTTATTCTCCGGTATCGATGCGGATCGTATAGGTCTTTCCGGGCTCGAAGCCGGGCTCGTAAATCAACAGAAAGTTTTCGTCGAGCGCCGCTTGCCACGGTTCTCCCTCGGCCAGCCGCGGGCGGTCGAGCCGCTCGGCGAAGAACCAGCTGAAGGGCAGCTTCCCGACATGTTCCTCCTTGAACCGGTCTCCGGCCATGCGCTCGGCGCTGAACTCCGGTGCGGTCTCGATGGTCAGCGTGCAGCGCCCCGGCTCGTTGTGCACCGTTACGGTGTAGTCCTGCTCGGCGGGGAGCTCGCGGAGCCGCACCTCCCAGGCCGGATCGCCGTAGAAGGCCAGCACGTCGCGGTCGAAGAAGAATCCCGTCTCGTCGATATTCAACTCGCGTCCGGCCACTTCGTTCGCCCGTTCGAAATCCTCCTCGGCGAAGCCCTTCGGTCCGAACGGGAAGGCCTTGTCGCCCAATCCGGGGCACCATCCCTCGAGCTGGTAGAGCAGGTCCTGCTGGTTGAGGAAGAAGGCTTCGGCCAGCGTATAGCGTCCGGGCGAGGTGAGCCAGTATTTCAATCCGCCCCAGCCGCTGCGGCCGTACCAGGTCGGAACGACGTAGCCGACCATCGCTGCCGCATGGGCGCTGTTCATCCAGGCGACGGCCATGCTCTCGCGCGTGTTGTTCACATTGCCGATCAGACAGTTGCCGATGGGCAGGAAGACGCGCCGCTTGCCCGATTCGCGGAGCGCCTCGCGTCCTTCGGGAAAGTCGGCGTAGAGGGCTCCGTCGGCACAGCGCAGGTTTCCGACCGAGTAGGGCATTTCGAGGTTGCGCTCCGTGGCGTGCGAGGCGGTGGTGATCAGATCGGGATCGTAGGCTGCATAGTAGTCGCAGAAGTCGCGCAGCAGGTCGGGCCGCCCGTCCGGCAGGCGGTGCGGGGTCTGGTAGTGGCGTACGGAGTCCTCGCCGGGGCGCTTTTCGCCGCAGATTCCCTTGTCGCGGTCGTCCACATAGGCGAACGAGTCGAACCATTTGGCCCCGGAGACCTCGCGCAGCGTGCTCACGGCGCTGCGGATCTCCAGCGGTGTGCGGGCGTCGAGCACCATGCGGCAGGCCGCATCGGCATCGTATCCCGTGATGACGCCCCAGAGGTAATCGGCGTAGATGTCGTCATCGACCGCACGGCTCATGCGGTTCAGGGCGATGATGTAGTCGCGTCCGACCTGCTCGGGCCGTTCGACGAAGGCGACATAGCGGGGTTTTGCAAGGCGCAATGCGGCAAGCGCCTCACCCACCGAGTCGCGGTAGGTGATGATCTCCGCTCCCGGATGGCTTTCGCTCAACACATTGATGACCCGTACCCATTGGGGGTCGTCGATGGTTCCGGGACCGGCGACGATGGCATAGTCCGACGGGGCGGGGGCGGAAGTTGTGCCGCAGGCGCAGGCGCAGGCGGCGAGAAGCAGGAGGAGGATTCGTTTCATATTCGTATCGGGTTTTCGAAGTTTTGGCAAGGTTACATCAGCGGCGAGAAGACCCGCAGGAAGGATTCGGCCCAGCGGCGGGAGCGCGGGCGGCGGAACCATTCTCCGGGGGTTACGGCATGGCACTGCGCGGCGTCGTCTGCAAAGATTCCGGCCATGCGGGCCGTGAAGGCGGCGTCGTAGCAGAAGGCGTTGATCTCGAAGTTGTGCTCGAAGCTGCGGAAATCCATGTTCGCCGATCCGATCACGGTCAGCATGTCGTCCACGATGAGCAGCTTCGAGTGGAGGAATCCCGGCCTGTAGAAGAGTATCTTCACGCCGGCGCGCATCATGTCGTCGAGGTAGGAGTGCGACGCAAGGTCTATGAGCCGCGAGTCCGAACGTGCGGGGAGCATCAGACGGACGTCTATCCCGGCCAGGGCCGCCGTCTGCAGGGCGTTGTTCAGCACGTCCGACGGGAGGTAATAGGGGGTCTGGATCCAGATCCGCTGCCGGGCTCTCATGATGGCGTAGCTCTCGGCCTGCAGCAGCGTGCGCCACTTGCCGAAGGGCCCTCCGGCGACGATCTGCAGGATGTTTTCCGTAAAGCACCGCGCCGTCGGGAAATATTCGCTTCCGGCGACATGCTGTTTGGTCGTGGCCGACCAGTCGCTCAGAAAGGAGATCTGCAGCCCTGCGACACCGCTTCCCTCGATGCGGAAGTGGGTGTCGCGCCACGAGCCCCATCCCGTGCCGCGGACATAGCGGTCGGCGATGTTCATGCCGCCGAGAAAGCCCACGCGGCCGTCGATGACGGCGATTTTACGGTGGTTGCGGTAGTTGACCTTGCTTGTGAAGCGCGGGAATTTGACATGCAGGAAGGCATGGACCTCGATGCCTTCGCGGCGCATGCTGCGGAAGAACTCCTTCTTTACGCGGCTGCATCCCACGTCGTCATAGAGAATCCGCACGCGGATTCCTTCGCGGGCCCTGGCCACGAGGGCGTCGCGCAGGCGCTGCCCCGTCTCGTCGTCGCTGAAGATGTAGTATTGAAGGTGGATGTGATGGCGGGCTTGGGCAATCTCGCCGAGCAGCGCCTCCATCTTCGAGCATCCGTCGGTATAGGGCGTGATGGCGCTGCCGTAGAGCGGCACGGAATGACAGGTGCTTTGCAGCAGCTGCACGAGGGGACGGTGGCGTCCCGGAAGCTCGGGACATCCGACATGCTCGGTCTCCTCGAGCTGCAGGGTGATGCGTTTGCGCGTGCGTCGGGAGATGATGCGTTTTTTCGAGAGGTTCTGCCCGAAGAAGAAGTAGAAGACCAGTCCCACGACGGGCGCCAGCAGCAGCACGATGATCCACGGCAGGGTTTTCAGCGGATTCCGGTTGTCGGTGATGATGACCACCACGATTCCGAGAATCGTGATCGTGTAGAGCACCAGGAACGTATATGTCAGAATCTGCTGCATCGCATCTGCGGGTTTCTTCTCGTCCGGTCAGGCCGCTTCATCCTTTCGGTCCGATTCTCGATGAAGCCGGGCCGACCTTTGCGGACCCTTCCTTTGCCGTTCCGCCGGATCCTGTGCGGTTATTCGGCCTTTTCGCTGTCGGGGAAATGTACCGTATAGAGCAGATGCTCTACGCCGCGCACGAAGTTGCGCTTGTGGAGCTTGGGCGAATAGACATACCCGTCGAGCGTGAAGACGCGGTTAGTTTTCGTATCCACGGTCGTGTAGCTGACGAACGGGCCGCCCATGAAATCGCCCGCCACGTCCCAGAAACCGCGCAGTTCGCACCACAGACGACCTTCGAGGCGGAACATCCGGAAGGCCGGGGGAAATGCGTCGGAGGTGGTCATGTACGAACCGTCGGAGGGCCCCGGGATGCGTGCCGCAAAGCGGTTGCGGGCGGCGATCAGTGCCTCGGGCTTGAGCGCTTCGGGTCCTTCGTAGGGGTAGGAGTAGACGAAGAAGCCCTGGCTGGCGGTGGGATATTCGTAGCGGGCCCAGATGAAGTCCGCCTCCTGTTTGGCCAGCGTGTAGCCTTTGGGGACCTTCATGCCGACGCCGAAGGTTTTGCGTACGGCCGCGTCGATGCCCGTATTGTAGAATTCGCTGTTGGTTTGGATCGAGCGGTCGCGTTCGGCCTGCTCGAGGACCTCCACGATGCTCTTGCGGTTCTCCGATATGTAGCGGGTCAGGGCGCTGTCCGAGGGGGCCATCATCGTTACGATGATCTGCGGCCGGGCCGTAACGTCATACTCCACGCCGGCTGCGGCTTTCTCGATCGAGGGGTCTACCTCGATCTTCAGAATGTTGCGGTGTTCGGCCACGAGTCCCGTCAGACCGCGTTCCTGCACGCGCAGCAGGTCGAAAAGCGGCTCGGTCTGGTTGAGGTACGGAACCGGGGCCGCCAGTACGGCGCGCAACGAATCGCCCACGGGACCCGTCCACTCCTGCTGCGAACATGCGATTATGAGTTCATAAGGTTTTCCCTGCGAGCTTTTCTTGGTGTCGGTCAGGGTATTGACGGCCTTGCAGCCGCCCATCGCGGCGACAATGGATATCGCGGCGACGATCCGGAACATTCGTTTCATCATCTTTTTCGCTTGTTTTGGCTCGTCCCGGAGCTGCGGACGGGAAGCCTCTCTCCTGAAGCCTGAAAGGCGCTCCGGGAAGGCTCCGGGACGGAAGCTGTTTACAAATATAGGGATATTTTTTCGCAATGGCACGGATTTTCCTTATTTTTGCTTCGTCATGCGGCTCAAACCACCGAAAATAGTCCGGCGCTTGATGCCGGATCTGATCTGGGAGATCGACGACACGGACGGGGTTTTCCTCACCTTCGACGACGGGCCTACGCCGGGTATTACGGAGTGGATCCTGGCGACGTTGGACAAGTATGATGCCAAAGCTACCTTCTTCGTCTTGGGCAAGAACGTCGAGATGTACCCGGACCTCTACCAGCGGATTCTCGATGCCGGCCACAAGGTCGGCAACCACACCTATTCGCACCAGAAGGGATGGGGGATGAGTCTGGAACGTTATACGGAGGATGTGGACTTTGCCAATGACTTGATCCACAGCGAGCTATTCCGTCCGCCGTATGCGCGGATCACCCCGGCGCAGGCCCGTTTTCTGGGACAGCGCTACAAGCTGGTCATGTGGGACATCATCTCGCGCGACTACAACCGCAAGCTCTCGCCGCGCACCTGTCTGCGCAACGTTACGAAATATCTTGCGCCGGGTGCGATCGTCGTCTTCCACGACAGCGAGAAGGCCTTCCGCAACATGCGCTACGCCCTGCCGCGCACGCTGGAGCGGATCCGCCAGATGGGTCTCGTATGCAAGGCCATAGAGCTCTGATTCTCCGCGGGGAGCGGAAAAAATGCATCCGCCGGAGAATAGGATTATTGGGATTTTTTTGCTAACTTCGCACCCGCGAATTTTCAATATCAAAAACTATACGTTATGGCAACTACCGCAGACATCAAGATCGGCATGTGCATCGAACTGGACGGCAAGACCTTCCAGATTGTCGATTTCCAGCATGTGAAGCCGGGCAAGGGCCCCGCTTTCGTGCGTACGAAACTCAAGAACCTCGAGAACGGCCGCGTGCTGGACAATACCTTCGCAGCTGGTGTGAAGATCGAGCCGGTGCGCGTCGAGCGCCGTCCCTACCAGTTCACCTACGAGGATGATCTGGGCATGCACTTCATGCACACGGAGACCTTCGAGGAGATCAACATCGACAAGAACCTGATCAACAACTACGACCTGATGGCTGACGGCCAGATCGTCGAGGTGATGTTCCATACCGAGAAGGAGCAGGTTCTCTCGGCCGAGCTGCCGCCGATCGTCGATATGGAGGTAACCTACACGGAGCCGGGCGTGAAGGGCGATACGGCTTCGACCAACTCGCTCAAGCCTGCAACGGTCAATACGGGCGCCACGATCCGCGTGCCGCTGTTCATCAACACGGGCGACAAGATCCGCGTCGATACGCGCACGCGCGAGTACTACGAGCGCATCAAGTAGGCCGGATTGACCGGACAGAAAAAGGGCGGAAGCAATGCTTCCGCCCTTTTTGTCTCTTGTGGCGTCATTCGATATGTAGCTCCTGGTTTTTGGGGTATTTCACGGCGTAGCGCAGTCTCAGGTCGCGTTGTGCGCCGGGTTTCAGATCCAGATGCCAGGTAACGATCCCGCTGTTGGGGTCGATCGTTCCGCCGTCCAGTTTCTCTTCGGTGATGGTGATCGAGTTATTGCGCGATATGGGCAGCTGGTCCGTGAGGACCAGCTCCACCGGTTCCGTGCGGGTGTTGCGGAGGGTAAATTTCCATCCTACGGTCTGGGTCCGGTTCGACCCGAGGGTCCGCTGTTTCGAGTAGTCGTTCTCCCGGGTGCGTTCGATCCGTATGCCGCGATCGCGCCCCATCGAAAAGCGGAGCGTATCGCCCGTCTCCCGGGGTGAGAGGATGCTCTTTCCGACGAACGTGTTCTCGAAGTAGATGTTAGCCTCTCCCTCCATCAGGTTGAGCTTCTCCCAGTCGGTGGTTTCGGCCACGAGGAAGGCATCCTTGTCGATCTTCGGCGTTGCGTGGTATGTGTACCTGGCTGGGAGGTCGAACCGTCCGATCTCGACGGTCAGGACCTTTCCGTCGGAGGCAATCGTATAGGGTTGGCTGATCGCGAACTCGTATCCCAGCAGGGTTTGTGTTCGTTCAACCTGCGGGGCCTTGCTGGTTTCAGCCTCATCCGTTGTTTCATCGAATCCCGTGAACGCGACCGTAGTCGTATACTTGGCGGAGGCGATGAAAAGTTCCGGCAGATCCGACTCCTCCTCTTCCATGTGGACATGCAGGGGTGAGTCGCCGATGGCCTTGGTCTGGGTCTGATATCCGGCAAAATCGAACTGCAGATCTTTGGCGTCGTCGGGCACGGTGATCGAGAAGCGGCCTCGGGCATCGGTGCTGGTCCCGATGGTGGTGCCGGCAACCTTGACGATGACGTCGGAAAGCGGTCTGTAGTTTTTGCCGTAGACGGTCCCCGTCACGGTGTTGTTGGTCGGCGTGAGGTCGTATAACGGCGAGGTTGTCCCGAAGTCGAGCCACCACGTTTGCAGCTCCGGAGCGATCGAGCCTGTCGTGGGGTTCGATGACGAGAGCGTCAGGGCGACGTCGGGCCACTCCTCGCCGGTATTCTGGAACACATTGGCCTTGTAGGCGATCTCGACGGGTTTCGACAATCCGTCGGAGCGAATGTCATACGAGGGATACCATCCGGCGTTCTGGACGTAGTAGGTCAGCGTGAAGGCCCCCTTGCAAGCCGCCGGGGCATCGATACGCACCTCCACTTCGCTCATCGGAGCCTTCTGCCTGCTGTTCAGTTGTGCCAGTTCGGCGAAATACTGCTTTTCGCGCATGTTCAGGGTATCGATCAACTCTTCCGTTCGGATGGTCCTGCGCTTGATCTCCTGCATCCGGGAGGTGTAGTATTCGTTGAGCTCCTTGATGGCTGCCAGCGGTGTTGCCACGTTGCGGTTGCTGATCGAGCAGTTTGCCTTCAGCATTTCGTTTTCGGCGTTGATCACCTCGAGGAGGGCTTTCTGCTGTTTTTGCTGCTGTAGGACCTCGTCGAGCCTTTTTTCCAGCGTTTTCTGCCGGTTGGAGCGTTCGAGACTGTCCGTGTAGTTGAAGCGCCGGTTGACGGCTGTGATGGTGAAATTCCCCCGGGCGGCTATCTGCATGCTCCTGTCATCGAGATAGGATGAGAGTCCCGTGAAGACGATAACCGAGCGTCCGGCCGGGATATTGACCTGCCGGGAGCGTGTAACCTGCGCTCCATCGATGAAAAGGGTAACCTTCTCGACGGCGGTTTTCACTTTGGTTTGTCCCAATACGGGAACTGCCGTTGCAATGTAGAGCCCCAGCAACAGAAAGAGACATTTTTTACTCATGGCTTGTCGGTTGAGGTTGGTTTCCCGTAAAGTTAGGAAAAATAACCGAACCGACAAGCGGGAGATTACTCGAACTCTTCCATCACGCGCTCCATCTTGCGGCGGATCTCGGCGGTGCAGAGGTTGCCGATGCTACCCTCGTGGGTGTGGTGCACTTCGCGCGTGGGGCGGTATTCGCCGCGTTGTACGGCCATGCCGACCTGCCGGTAGGCTTCGCGGAAGGGCACGCCCTGCAGTACGAGGCGGTTCACGTCCTCGACGGTGAACAGGTAGTCGTACTTCCGGTCGTCGAGGATATGCTCATTCACCTTCAGGTGGGCCAGCATGAAGTCGCCCATGCGGAGCGTGCGCTTGATCTCTTCGATGGCCGGGAAGAGGATGTCCTTCATCAGCTGCAGGTCGCGGTGGTAGCCCACCGGGAGGTTCGTTGTCAGCAGGGCGATCTCGTTGGGCAGCGCCTGCAGGCGGTTGCAGCGTCCGCGCATGATCTCGAAGACGTCGGGGTTCTTCTTGTGAGGCATGATGCTCGATCCGGTGGTCAGCTCGTCGGGCAGCGAGACGAAACCGAAATTCTGGCTCATGAACAGGCAGAGGTCCATGGCCATGCGTCCGACGGTCGCGGCCACGGCGGCGATGGCTGCCGCTGCGGCGCGTTCGCTCTTGCCGCGGCTCATCTGGGCCGCCACGACGTTGTAGTGCAGCGTCTCGAAGCCCATCAGGCGTGTGGTCATCGTGCGGTCGAGCGGAAACGAGGAGCCGTACCCGGCGGCCGAGCCCAGGGGATTCTGGTTGGCGATGTGCCACGCCGCGGCGAGCATCCGCATGTCGTCCACGAGCGTTTCGGCATAGGCCCCGAACCAGAGCCCGAACGACGAGGGCATGGCGATCTGCAGGTGGGTGTACCCCGGCATCAGCACCTCGCGGTAGCGTTCGCTCTGCTCCTGCAGGCGGTCGAAGAGCTGGCGCACGGCGCCGGCGATCTGCCGCAGCTCGTCGCGCAGGAAGAGTTTCAGATCGACCAGCACCTGGTCGTTGCGCGAACGGCCCGAGTGGATCTTCTTGCCCACGTCGCCCAGCCGGCGCGTGAGCAGCAGCTCGACCTCGGAGTGCACGTCCTCGATGTCGGGCTCGATTGCGAAATTCCCGGCTTCGATCTGTGCGGCGATCTGCTGCAGTCCGTCGGTGAGGGTCTCAAGCTCCTCGCGGGTCAGCAGCCCGATCTGCTCGAGCATGGCGATGTGGGCCAGCGACCCTTCGACATCGTAGCGCGCCAGCTGCAGGTCCAGTTCGCGGTCCTGCCCGACGGTGTACTCCTCGATCATGCGGTCGGGCTCGAAGCCCTTGTCCCAAAGTTTAGTGCTCATATTCCAGTGCCAAATTTTCGATGAATCTGCGGTAGACGGCGATGCCGTCGGCAATCTCCTCCGGGAGGATGTATTCGTCGGCCGTATGCGAGCGTGCCGAGTCGCCGGGCCCCATCTTGAGGGCCGGGAAGGGCATGAGCGTACGGTCCGAGGTGGTGGGCGACACGAACGACGTGCGCCCGGTGGCGCGTGCGGCGCGCATGAGCGGGTGTTCGGCGTCGAGTGCCACGGCGCGGATGCGCGTCGAGCGGGGTGTCAGCTCGGAGCGTACGGCCGCGCGGAGCAGGGCGACGGTCTCCTCGTTCGTGTAGGCGTCCGTCGTGCGGACATCGACCACGAAACGGCAGCTGTCCGGTACGACGTTGTGCTGCGTGCCCGCCTCGATCTGTGTTACGGCGATTCCGACGGGCCCCAGCAGCGCCGATTCCCGCTCGAAACGGAACGAGCGCAGCCGCTCGATATCCTCCAGCGCGATGTAGAGGGCGTTGATTCCCTCGCCGCGGGCCGCGTGGCCGCTCTTGCCGCGGGCCGTGCCGTCCAGCACGACCAGCCCCCTCTCGCCCGCTGCGGCCTGCATTCCCGTGGGTTCGCCCACGAGGGCCATATCGACTGTCCCGAGGGCCGGAATCAGCGCCCGCATGCCGTGTTCGCCCATGCACTCCTCCTCGGCCGAGAGGGCCAGCAGCAGGTTGAAGGGCAGCGCCTTGTCGCGCAGCGCGAGGAAGGTCTCCGTGAGGGCCACGACCGAGGCCCCGGCGTCGTTGCTGCCCAGTCCGTAGAGGCGCCCCTCCTCGAAGGTCGGTGTCCAGGGGTCGCGTGTCCACGAGGCGGCCGGCCGCACCGTGTCGTGGTGCGAGTTGAGCAGCAGCGTGGGCCGCGCCGGGTCGAACCCTTCGCTGCGGGCCCAGACGTTGTTGTGAAGCCGCTCGGGCCGTGCGCCGCGTGCGGCGAGGTATCCTTCGAGCAGGTCGCCCGTGCGCGCCTCGTCGCGCGAGAGCGAAGGGGTCGCGATGAGGCGTTGGAGCAGTTCGAGTGCTTGTGTCGCGGTGTTGTCCATGTTGTGCTGTTGTCGTCGGAGTGTTCCGCCGCCGGATTATTCCGTGCGGGTGATGCGGGTTCCCGAACCGTCGCCGAGGGCTTCGGAGCTGCGGATCGTAACGCTCCGTACTCCCTGTTCGACGGCCCGCAGGGCATTTTCGATCTTCGGGATCATCCCCTTGCTCACCGTGCCGTCGGCCTTGAGCGGCGGGTAGCTCGCCGGGGTGATCGTCCGGATGACCGACTTTTCGTCATCGGGGTTGCGCAGCACGCCGCGCTTCTCGAAGCAGTAGACCAAATCGGTCGGGGCGAGGCGTGCGGCGCCCAGCGCTACGGCCGATGCCACGCTGTCGGCATTGCAGTTGAGCAGCGTGCCGCCGCCGTCGTGCATGATGGCCGAGAAGACGGGCGTGAGCCCCGCGTCGAGCAGCGATGCGAGCCGCCGGGCATCGACCCGCTCGATGTCGCCGACGAAGCCGAAGTCGATGGGCTCGGACGGGCGGCGGCGGGCCGTGATGATGTTGGCATCGGCCCCCGAGAGGCCGATGGCATTGCATCCGGCGGCCTGGAGTCCGGCGACGATCTGCTTGTTGGCCAGTCCGGCATAGACCATCGTAACCACATCGAGCATCCCCTTGTCCGTGATGCGGCGCCCCTCGACCATGCGGACCTTCAGTTCGAGCCGTTCGGCCAGCCGCGTGGCGAGCTTGCCGCCGCCGTGAATGAGGATCTTCCGCCCGGGCAGGGCGGTGAACTCCTTCAGAAAGCGTTTGAGCGCCGCGGCATCGTCGATGACGTTGCCGCCGATCTTTACGACCGTGATAGCCTCCGTCATGCGAGTCCCTCCAGCAGTCTTTTGAGCACCACCTGGGCCGAGATTTCGCGGTTCGCTGCCTCGGGAATCACCAGCGAGCGCGGCGACTCGATCACCGAGTCGGTAACGATCATGTTGCGGCGCACGGGCAGGCAGTGCATGAAGTAGGCGTTGTTCGTCAGGGCCATCTTTTCGTCATCGACCGTCCACGAGCGGTCCCGGGAGAGGACCTTTCCATAGTTGGGGTCGGCCCAGGCGGCCCAGTTCTTGGCGTAGACGAAGTCGGCGCCCTCGAGGGCCTTGCGCTGGTCGTATTCCACGCGGGCCTTGCCCACGAAACGCGGGTCGAGTTCGTAGCCTTCGGGGTGCGTGATGACGAAGTCGTAGCCGGCTGCGTTCATCCATTCGGCGAAGGAGTTGGGCACGGCCTGCGGCAGGGCGTTGGGATGCGGCGCCCAGGTCATCACGACCTTCGGGCGCTCCGTGCGCCTGTACTCCTCGATGGTGATCAGGTCGGCGAAGCTCTGCAGCGGGTGGCGCGTGGCGGCCTCCATCGAGAAGACCGGACGTCCCGAGTAGCGGATGAACTGCTCGAGGACGCGCTCCTCATAGTCCTCGGCCTTGTCGCGGAAGCGGGCGAACGAGCGTACGCCGATCAGGTCGCAGTAGGAGCCCATGACGGGAATCGCTTCGAGCAGATGCTCGGCCTTGTCGCCGTCCATCACCACGCCGCGTTCCGTCTCGAGCTTCCAGGCCCCCTGGTTCACGTCGAGGACCATGACGTTCATGCCGAGGTTCATCGCGGCCTTCTGGGTCGAGAGCCTCGTGCGGAGGCTCGAGTTGAAGAAGAGCATCAGCAGCGTGCGGTTGCGCCCCAGACCGGTGTACTGGAAGCGGTCGCGCTTGATTTCGAGGGCTTCGGCGACAGCCTGGTGCAGGTCGCCGATATCTTCCACGCAGGTAAATTTCTTCATGTTCGGTGCGTTTTTTTGTCGGTTTGCGGGCGGGTCTTCGGGGAAGTGCCCCGGGACCCGCTATTTCTTGAGCGTTTCGGCGAAGGCTTCGAGGAAGCGGTCGGCCAGTTCGCGCGTGAGGCAGAGCGCCGGCAGCAGCCTGACGGTCGAGGCGCCGGCGCCGCCCGTGAAGATGTGTTTCTCGAAGAGCAGCCTGCGGCGCAGCTCCGATCCCGGGCCGTCGATCTCGACGCCGATCATCAGACCGCGGCCCCGCACCTCCTTCAGGCGGTCGAAGTGCCGCAGTTCGCCGAGCAGGTGGTCGCCCACGCGGGCGGCATTCTCCACGAGTCCTTCGCGTTCGATGGTCTCCAGCACGGCGATTGCCGCGGCACAGGCCAGATGGTTGCCTCCGAAGGTGGTGCCCAGCATGCCCTGTCGCGCCTCGAAGTGAGGGGCGATCAGCACCCCGCCGATCGGGAATCCGTTGCCCATGCCCTTGGCCGTGGTGATCAGGTCGGGGCGGATGCCGGCCTGCTGGTGGGCGAAGAAGCGCCCCGTGCGGCCGTATCCCGACTGGATTTCGTCCAGAATGAGCTGCGTGCCCGTCTCGGTGGCCGCCGCGCGCACGCCGCGCAGGAAGTCGTCCGTCGGGCAGTGGATGCCCGAGACGCCCTGGATGCCCTCGACGATCACGGCGGCGAATTCGCGCGTGGAGAGCTTCGCACGGACCGCTTCGAGGTCGTTCAGCGGCGCGAACTCCACGTTCGGCGTGCGGTTGAACGGCGCCGAGATCGCGGGATTGTCCGTAGCGGCCACGGCCCCCGACGTGCGGCCGTGGAAGGCCTTGCCCATGGCCAGCACCTTGGCGCGGCCCGTCTGGAACGAGGCGAGCTTTAGGGCGTTTTCGTTGGCCTCGGCCCCCGAATTGCAGAGGAAGAGGCGGTAGTCGTCATAGCCCGAGATGCGGCCCAGCAGTGCGGCCAGCCGCCGCTGGAGCGAATTTTCCACCGAGTTGGAGTAGAATCCCAGGCGGGCGACCTGCTCCGAGAGGGCCTTCACATAGGCCGGAAGGGCATGACCGATCGAGATGACGGCATGTCCGCCGTAGAGGTCGAGGTACTCGGTGCCGGCCTCGTCGTAGACGAAGCATCCCTTGCCGCGTACCGGCTCCACGGGATAGAGCGAATATACGTTGAAAAGTTCCATGACTGTCTGTGTGGTATGGTTGTGCCGCACCGCACCGCCCGGAGCCGCACAAGGCTCCGGGCATGCTGCGGGCAGCCGGATTTAAAAGGCGCTGGCCTTCAGACGCAGCCCCTCCCTCTCGTCGAGACCGAAAATCAGGTTCATGTTCTCCACGGCCTGACCCGAGGCTCCTTTCAGCAGGTTGTCGATCACCGAGACGACGTGCAGCATCCCGCCGTGGCGGGCGACATGCAGCAGCGCCTTGTTCGTATTGACCACCTGCTTCAGATCGACGTTGCCGTCCACCGCATGCGTGAAGGGCGAGGGGGCGTAGTAGTCGGCATAGAGCCGGCGGGCCTCCTCCTCCGCAAGGTCGCAGCGCGTGTAGACGCTGGCCAGGATGCCGCGGGCGAAGTCGCCGCGCATCGGCACGAAGTGGATTTCACGGTCGAAAGCCGGTTCGAGGTGCCGCAGGTTGCGGCCGATTTCGAGCAGGTGCTGGTGCGTGAAGGCCTTGTAGACCGAGAGGTTCGCCGTGCGCCAGCTGAAGTGGGTTGTGGCCGAGGGCTTCACCCCCGCGCCTGTCGAGCCCGTGACGGCGGTAACGTGCACGTCGTCCTGCAGCAGCCCCGCGGCCGCCAGCGGCAGTAGCGCCAGCTGGATTGCCGTGGCGAAGCACCCCGGGTTGGCGATGCGCCGGGCCCCGCGGATGCGTGCGCGCTGCCACTCCGGAAGTCCGTAGACGAATCCGTCGTGCTCGTCGCGGAAGTCCTGTGCCAGGTCGATGATCCGCAGCCCTTCGGGAATCTCGTGCTCCGCAAGCCACGCTCCGCTCTGTCCGTGTGCCGAGCAGAGGAAGACGACATCGACTTCATGCAGGTCGTACGTCTCGCAGAAGCACATCTGCGTGTCGCCCTCGAGCCCGCCGTGCACCTGAGTGAGGCGGTTGCCGGCATTCGATGTGCTGTGGACGAACTTCAGCTCCACGGCCGGGTGGTTCACCAGCAGGCGGATCAGCTCGCCGGCCGTGTATCCGGCGCCTCCGATGATTCCGGCGCGTATCATTTCTTGTTACGGTTCTGGACGTTGTAGTAGATCTTGATCTGGTTGCCGAGGATCTTCGTGAAGCCCTTCACGTCGTCGGCCGTCCAAGCCTTGTTCACCTCGCCGTATTCGCCGAAGTCGGTCTTCATCAGGTCATAGGACGACTCGACGCCCACGAGCGTGTAGTTGCGCGGGCGGAGGATCAGCTCGACGGTACCCGTAACGTTGCGCTGCGAGGAGTCGAGCATCGCCTCGATGTCGCGCATGACCGGCTCGAGGTACTGCGCCTCGTGGAGGAACATGCCGTACCACGTCGCCACCTGATCCTTCCAGTAGAGCTGCCACTTGGTGAGCGTGTGCTTTTCGAGCATCTTGTGGGCGGCGATGATGAGCATCGGTGCCGCAGCCTCGAAGCCCACGCGGCCCTTGATGCCGATGATCGTGTCGCCGATGTGCATGTCGCGGCCGATGCCGTAGCGCGAGCCGATCGCCTCGACGGCACGGATCGCCTCTACCTTGTCCGCATAGGGTTTGCCGTTCACGGCCGCGATCTCGCCCCGCTCGAAGGCGATGGTCAGGTGCTCCTCGCCCTGGGCCGTGATCTGGCTCGGGTAAGCCTCCTCGGGCAGCGTCTGCTCCGAGTGGAGGGTCTCCTTGCCGCCGATCGAAGTGCCCCACAGCCCCTTGTTGATCGAGTACTCCATCTTCTTGAAGTCGGCCGTGAAGCCGTGCTTGCGTAGGTATTCGATTTCGTATTCGCGCGTGAGGGTCATGTCGCGCGTCGGGGTGATGATCTCGATGCCGGGTGCGAGGATCTGGAATGTCAGGTCGAAACGCACCTGATCGTTGCCGGCGCCCGTCGAGCCGTGTGCCACGGCATCAGCACCGATCTGCTTGGCGTATTCGATGATGGCGATGGCCTGGAAGATGCGCTCGGAGCTCACCGAGATGGGGTAGGTGCCGTTACGCAGCACGTTGCCGAAGATCATGTAGCGGATGCTCTTCTCGTAGTACTCCTGCTCGATGTCGAGCGTGGCGTGTTTTACGGCGCCGAGCTCCAGGGCGCGCTGCTCGATCTTTTCCAGCTCGGGCTTCGAGAAGCCGCCCGTGTTGGCGATGGCCGTGTAGACGTCGTAGCCCTTCTCTTCGGAGAGGTATTTCACACAAAACGAGGTATCCAGCCCTCCGCTGAATGCCAGAACGACTTTTTTCTTGCTATCCATGATATTTTCCGTTTTTTTCTTGTTTGCTTACTTCAGGTGGAACAGCTTCTTGAACTTGTTCCGGATATACATGACATAGGGTGCCAGACGCGAATGCTTCTGCGGCGGCTCCTTGGCCGGGTCGTACAGCATACCCGTGCAGAGGCACATGCGGCGGTTGTTGCGCTGCAGGATATCATAATTGCAGCACCCCTGGCAGCCTTGCCAGAACTCCTCGTCCTCGGTAAGCTCGGAGAAGGTTACCGGAACGTACCCCATGCGGGAGTTGAGCTTCATGACCGGCAACGACGTGGTGATACTGAATAACTTGGCATAGGGGAATCGTCGTCGGGCCAGCTCGAAGGTTCGTCGTTTGATCTGTTCCGCGAGTCCCATATGTCGGTACTCGGGATCCACGATCAGTCCCGAGGTGGCGACGAAGTCGCCATGTCCCCAGCACTCGATATAGCTGAATCCGACCAGTCTTTCCCCGTCCAGCGCCACGACGGCTTTGCCACCGGTCATCTTCGCGGCGATGTATTCGGGCGTACGCTTGGCGATGCCCGTGCCGCGTTGGAGCGCCGACTCGTAGATCAGTTCGCAGATACGCGGGGCGTAGTGCGCATGGGATGAGTCGGCAAAAACGACGCTGATAGTTTTGTTATTCATTTATCGTATGTGGGTGAAATGGATAAAGTGTCAGTCAGTTAGTTGATGCGGAAGGCGCGCTGCACGCCCTTGATCCGCATGATATGGTGCACGAGGGTGTCTACGACGCCCGTGCCCGGGACCTCCACCGCGACCGTGCCGGCGATGCACCCGTTGGTTGCCGGGGCGAAGTTGATCGAGCGAATGTTGAGCTTCAGATCGCGCGTAATGACCTCCGTGATGTGGTTGGTCATGCCCGTCGTGTCGGCGGCGACGATGCGGATCGTTACGCGGAAGGCCCCCTCGGCCGACTGGCGCCAGCGCGCCTCGACAACGCGGTAGGGGTAGTTCTCGCGCATGCGCCGGGCGTTGGGGCAGTCCGTGCGGTGGATCGTGATGCCCGAGTTGATCGTTACGAAGCCGAAGACTTCGTCGCCCTTGATCGGGTTGCAGCACTTGGCCAGCTTGTACTGGATCTTCGAGATGTCGTCGTCGATTACGAGCGCATCGTGCGAGGCGGTCTCCTTCGTGTTGTTCTGGACCGAGGCGGCCTTGCGGCGCTCGATCTCGGCGGCCGCGGCGCGGCGCTCCTCGTCGGCTTCGCCCGAGAGGTGGCGCGTGAGCAGCTCCTTGATGGTTCCGAAGTCGAGCTTCTGCGTGGCGATCAGCGCGTAGATCTCCGTGCCGGTGCGCACCTTGAAGTGGCGGGCCAGGTAGGCAACCGCTTCGTCCATCGTCAGGGCCATCTTCCAGTTCTTGAGCTTGCGCTCGAGCTCCTCGCGACCCATGCGCATGTGTTTGGCCTGCTCCTCGCGCAGGTAGCTCTTGATCTTGTTGCGCGCCTTGGGTGTTACGACGAACGAGAGCCAGTCGGCCTTGGGCGTCTGGTTCTTCTGCGTGAGGATCTCGACGATGTCGCCGTTGCGCAGCGGCTCGCGGATCGAGACGGCGCGCTGGTTTACCTTGCCGCCCGAGCAGGTAGCCCCGAGATTGGTGTGGATGTCGAAGGCGAAGTCGAGCAGCGTGGCTCCCTCGGGGAGTTTCCTGATGTCGCCGTTGGGCGTGAAGACGAAGATCTCGCCCGAGGCGGGCTTGGCGTCGAAACGCTGTGCCAGCGAGTGGGTCGTATCCTCCATCAGCTCGCGCAGGCGGCTCAACCACTGTTCGCTGGTCTGCGCCCCCTGCTTGACCCCCTTGTAACGCCAGTGCGCGGCGATACCCCGCTCGGCTACGGCGTCCATGCGCTCGGTGCGGATCTGCACCTCGACCCAGCGGCCTTCGGCCGAGACGGTCGTGTGCAGCGACTCGTAGCCGTTCGACTTGGGGATCGAGATCCAGTCGCGCATGCGGTTGGGATTGGGGGTGTAGAAGTCCGTGACGACCGAATAGACCGTCCAGCAGAGGCGTTTCTCCTCCTCCTCCGGGCAGTCGATGATGATGCGGATGGCGAAGATGTCGTAGACGCCCTCGAAGGGGACGTGCTGCTTGTGCATCTTCGACCAGATCGAGAAGATCGACTTCGTGCGGCTCTTGACGTGGTATTTCAGCCCGCTGCGGTCGAGCCGCTCGGTGATCGGCACGAGAAACCGGGCGATGAAGGCGCGGCGTTCGTCGGCACTCTCTTCGAGCTTCGTGGTGATGTGTTCGTAATCCTTCGGCTCGAGGTATTTGAGGGCGATGTCCTCCAGTTCGCTCTTGATTTCGTAGAGTCCCAGCTTGTGGGCGATCTGGGCGTAAAGGTTCATCGACTCCCAGCTCTTCTTGCGCCACTTCTCGCGCGGGAACATCTCCAGCGAGCGCATCACCTCGAGGCGGTCGGCCAGCTTGATGAGGATCACGCGCGGATCTTCGGAGTAGCTGACGATCAGGTCGCGGAAGTTGTCGGCCTGCTCCTTCGAGGCCTTGAGCTTGAGTTCGGAGATGTTCGCCAGGCCCATGGTGATGCCCACGACCTGCTCGCCGAAGCGGCTGCGGATCTCCTCGGTCAGGGCGAGAAACTCCTCTGCCGGGAGCTGCTTGTGGGCCAGGCGTACGACGTCGTGCAGGATCGTCGAGACCGTCGAGTTGCGTCCGAGGCCCACCTCGGAGATGAAGATGGCGGCCACTGCTGCGGCATGGTCGAGCATCGGCGTGCCGTCATAGCGGCACACCCCCTCGAGCTTCCCGGCGGCATACTCCAGTGCTTCGTTCACAAGACGCTGGGTCGTCTCCGAGAAGTTCGCGCGCACGAGCGCGCGCAACCCGTCGTAGCGTGAGAGATCCATTGACTCAACTAAATAACCTTCGATCGCAAAGATATGAAAAAAAATTATAAATTTGGCACATCCAAACGATCCGTTGTCCGATGGAACGAAAAAAAACGTTGTATGTCCCCACCTTCGGGGAGGAGATCGCCAATGCGGTGTCGCACGGCGTGATGGTCCTTGCGTCGCTTGCGGCCCTGCCTTTTGCGGCCGTATGGGCCTATGTGCATGATGCGCAGGGGGTATTGGCGGCCGTGTCTGTCTCGATTTTCGTGATTTCGATCTTTCTGATGTTCCTGGCCTCGACGCTCTACCACTCGATGGAACCATCGTCGCGCCACAAGGAGGTCTTCCACATCCTCGACCATATCTTCATCTATGTGGCCATTGCAGGCAGCTATACGCCGATCGCCCTCTCGGTCATCGGAGGGTGGCAGGGTGTGGCGATCACCATCGTGCAGTGGGCAATGGTGCTCTTCGGGATCTTCTACAAGTCGCTCTCGCGCCGCTCGATTCCGGCCGTGAGCCTGACGATCTACCTGGTCATGGGGTGGACGATCGTCTTCTTCCTGCCGTTGTTCATCCGTCGGGCCTCGGAGCCGCTGCTGTGGCTCATCGCCGCGGGCGGCGTGCTCTATACCGTCGGGGCGTGGTTCTACGCCCGCAAGGGATTCCGCTACCACCACCTGGTCTGGCACCTGCTGATCAACCTCGCGGTCGTCTGCCATTTCGCGGGAATCGTCTTCTTCCTCTATTGATGCTGTTCACGGCTGCTGCCGGCCGTCAGTGCTTGTAGACTATATAGATGTGGTCTACGGGCAGGGCGTAGCGGCGGCAAGCCTCCTCGCCGAGCGCTGCGGCGTAGTCGATGTCCGCGGCCTCGAATCCCGCCTCGCGCAGCCGGTCGGTGTAGTCGGCGCCGTAGATGCGCCGGTGGTCGTACTGCCCGAAGATGCGCGTGCGCTCGTCGGGATCGGTGATCGTGTCGTCCTCGTAGGTGTACTCGTAGTCGGGTTCCACGGGGGAGAGGAGGATGCCCCAGCCTCCGGGCCGCAGGATGCGGTGCAGTTCGCGCAGTGCCCTCCGGTCGTCGGCGACATGTTCGAGCAGGTGGTTGCAGAGGATGACATCGACCGAGCGGTCGGCCAGCGGAATCTGCTGCACGTCGAAGTGCAGGTCGGCCAGCGGGCTTTCGAGGTCGGCCGTGATGTATTGCCCGGTAAAGTCGGCGAAATGCGGCTTCAGGTGGCGCATGATGCAGACCTCGGGGGCGATGTGCAGCGTCCGGGGGTGGCTCTGCAGCAGGTCGGTTTCGCGCGTGAGGTAGAGCCACAGCAGGCGGTGACGCTCCAGCGAGAGACAGTGCGGGCAGAGGGCATTGGCGCGCGAGCGGACGTAGCCGTAGGGCAGGAACTTCCGGTAGCGGCGCCCGCACAGGGGGCACTCCACGCGGCTGCCCCGGTAGAGAAGCCCCGCAGCGGGTACGGCCCACGAGGCGATGCGCTGCAGCACGGGGCGCGGGATGTGGTTCAGGGCCCAGCGGATCAGCCGTTTCATGCCTCGAGGATTTTGTTTACCTCCTCCTCGGCCTTGCGCAGCCGCTCCTTGCACGAGGCGATGAGCTCCGTGGCGCGTTTGACTTCGGCGGCGAGGGTGTCCACATCCATCTCCTCGCTGCGCAGGCGGGCGAGGATTTTCTCGATCTGTGCCGTCGCCTCGCCGTAGGTGAGTTCCTTCTTTGCCATATCGTTTCTATTTCGTTGTTTGCGTTACGGACGCCTCGATCCTTCCGTCCGCCACCTCGATGCGCAGCCGGTCTCCCGCGGCGACGGTTCCGGATGAGGTTACGGCCCACCCGTCCTTGCGGACTACGGCGAAACCCAGTCGCAGGATTCGTTCGGGGGCGTGTGCGGCGATGGTCTGTGCGGCGCTCTCCATCCGCAGCCGCTCCCTTTCAAGATACGCCCGCACGGCATCGGGCAGCGTTGCGGTCCAATGTTCGATCCGGGCGTTTTCGCGGGCCGTACGCAGGGCGCAGGCCTGCCGCAGGTCGCCCGTGAGGCGTTCGAGCCGCACTGCGGCACCGTGCAGCAGGGCCGTTGTGGCGTCGTGCAGTTGCAAGGCGGCGTTGTCGAGCCGTGCGTCGGCCTCCTCCATGCGTTCCACAAGCCATCCGGCGACAGCCGTGGGGGTCTTCAGCGCCAGGTGGGCCACCATGTCCGCAACGCTGACATCCTTGTCGTGGCCGATGCCCGTGAGAACCGGCAGCGGGAACTGCGCGATATGGGCGCAGAGACGGTAGGCGTTGAAGCAGTTGAGGTCGCTGCGCGAGCCTCCGCCGCGGATCAGCACCACGGCGTCGAACTCCTCCGCCCGGGCGGCCGCGGCGCAGAGCGCGCTGATGATCGACTCCTCGGCGGCGGCGCCCTGCATGAAGGCGTCGAAGAGCGTCAGGCGGAAGCGGTAGGGGCTCTTCGCGAGCTCCTTGCAGAAGTCCTGATAGCCGGCGGCCTGGGCGCTCGAAACCACGGCGATGCGCTGCACGATCGCGGGCAGCGGTACCTGGCGGTTCATCTCCCAGACGCCGTCGCTCTGGAGCTGGGCGATGGTCTGCTGACGCTGGCGTTCCATCTCGCCGAGCGTATAGGCGGGGTCCAGATCGGTGATCTGGAGCGAAAATCCGTAAAGTTCGTGGTACGAGACGAGCACCTTGGCCAGAATCTGCATGCCGGCGCCGAGCGGCTGTCCTGTCTCGGCCTCGAAGTATCCGGCGATCCGCGGATAGTGGCTGCGCCAGATGACGGCTCGGGCCTGGGCCGTGGGGACGCCGTTGGCGCCCCCCTTTTCGACCAGTTCCAGGTAGCAGTGTCCCGAATAGTTCACCTTCAGGTCGGCGATCTCGGCACTCACCCACAGCGGCAGGGCGAAGCGCTCCTCGAGCGCCTGCCGTACGAGCCGTTGCAGCTCGCCGAGGGTGATATGTCGTTCCGAAGGGATCATCCCAGCAGGATTCCGAGGGTCATGAGTGCTCCGAAGAGGAGGATGTTGCGGGCCGTTTCGCCCAGGCAGACATTCAGCTCCTCGCCGTGGTCGATGCGGACCATCTTGCGCCACGTCGCCGTATGTGCCGCGCCGTAGATGAGCGGCAGCAGGGCGGCTCCCCAGTGTCCCCAGCCGAGCAGCGCCAGGCAGAGCACGACGGGGACAAGGCCAAGCAGGAGATATCCCCAGCGGCCCACGCCGGCGCCGAAGGCGACGACGACGGTCCGTTTGCCGCAACGGGCGTCCTCCTCGCGGTCGCGGAAGTTGTTTACCATGAGCATCGTGTCGATGACCAGTCCGCAAGAGAGCGCGACGAGCGTAACTTCCGAGGTCCACGTTCTGGTCTGGAGGTAGTAGGTGAATCCCACGGGAATCAGCCCGAAGAAGAGGATGACGGCGATGTCGCCCAGCCCGTGATAGGCCAGGGGCCACGGTCCCGCGGTGTAGAAGTAGGCGAAGACGAGGCAGGCGATGCCCACGGCGACGAGTTCCCAGCCGCGGTGGGGCAGCGTGTCGTGTACCGTGAGAAGGATGCCGAGACCTGTGATGCCGGCCGCGAGGGTGAATCCCGCGATACCGAATTTCATGGCCCGCAGGGTGATGTATCCCTTGGCGAAGGCGCGGTCGGGTCCGAGACGGTCGGGCTGGTCGGCTCCCTTCATGAAGTCCCAGAGGTCGTTTACGAGGTTGGCCGTGCACTGCATCAGCAGGGCGAACAGCAGACACAGCAGAGCCGGCAGCGGCCGGAACCCTCCGCTCATGTAGGCCATGGCCGAGGCGATGAGTACGAGGATGACCGAGTTGCCGAGGCTGTAGGGCCTCACGGCGAGAATCCAGGCGGACAGAGAGTTGGTTTTCATAAAATAGATGTTTGGAATTGGTTGCTTACCGATACACCAATTCCGCCTGTCTGGGCATGCGGCGTCCTTCGGGCAGCTGGATGCGCAGGACGCCTTCGCTCTCCACGGGCACGCCGTCCTTCTGCGCGGGCCGCCACTTCGGAGCCTCCTCCATGACCTTCAGGATGCGTCGTTTGAGCCGTTTGTCGGTTACTTCGAGCTCCTGATCGACGACGACAGTGCCGTCGGTCGTGATCTTGTAGCGCAGAATGACGCGCGCCACGGGGTCGGTGTCGTTCCAGACGACGCGGCGGGCGATGTACTGACTATAGGTCGAATCGGAGGGAAAGGCTGCAGGTTGATCGTAGCGGAGCGTGATGAGGATGACGCCGTTCGAGGCTCCGTCGCCGTAGCGGGCGATGGTCTGCTCGTCGGCCGGGAGCGACTCGACCCGCTCGATATCCTCGGGGGGTATCGAGGCGATCTCTTCGCGGGGCGTTCCGTTCACGATGTAGAGCGGCTTCTGCGCGGCGGCCGGAAGCACGGCGCACAGCACGACACCCCACACTATGAGCATCCTTTTCATCATCTTCATTATCCGCAGAACGGGGCCGGGCCCCGGTTTATTGTTCTCATTCGTCGGGCGGGGCCGGTTCGTCGGGCGGAAATCCCGCGTGCGCACCCCGTCCTTTCCGGTCGCGGAGGGCTACAGTTCGCTCTCCTTGAGCCGCTCGGCGTTCTCGGCGACGATCAGGTGGTCGATGCAGTCCTGGATGTCGCCGTCCATGAAGGCCGCGAGGTTGTAGATCGTATAGTTGATGCGGTGGTCGGTGATACGCCCCTGCGGGTAGTTGTAGGTGCGGATCTTGGCCGAGCGGTCGCCCGTCGATACCATCGTCTTGCGCTTCGAGGCGATCTCGTCGAGGTATTTCGAATATTCGAGGTTGAAGACGCGCGTGCGCAGCTCCTCGAAGGCCTTGTCGAAGTTCTTGAGCTGCGACTTCTGGTCCTGGCACTGCACGACGATGCCCGTCGGGATATGCGTCAGACGGATGGCCGAATAGGTCGTATTGACCGATTGCCCGCCGGGGCCCGAGGCGCAGAAAATATCCTTGCGGATGTCGTTCATCGAGATTTCGACATCGAACTCCTCGGCTTCGGGCAGCACGGCCACCGAGGCGGCCGAGGTGTGCACGCGGCCCTGGGTCTCGGTCTGCGGCACGCGCTGCACGCGGTGCACGCCCGACTCGTACTTGAGCGTTCCGTAGACGTTCTGTCCCGTAACCTTCATGACGACCTCCTTGTAGCCGCCCGCGGCGCCCTCCGATGAGGAGGTGATCTCGTAGCGCCACCCCTTCGACTCGATGTACTTGGTATACATGCGCAGCAGGTCGCCGGCGAAGATTGCGGCCTCGTCGCCGCCCGTGCCGCCGCGGATCTCGACGATGGCGTTCTTCGAGTCCTGCGGATCCTTCGGGATGAGCAGCAGCTTGATCTGCTCCTCGAGGTCGGCGATCTGCGGTTCGAGCTCCGCGATCATCTCGCGGGCCATCTCGCGCATCTCCTCGTCCTTGTCGTTGGCATAGGTGTCCTTGGCCTCCGAGAGGTTGGCCAGAGCCGTGCGGTAGCGTTCGGAGGTTTCGATGATCGGCTCGAGCTCCTTGTACTCCTTGGTGAGCTGCACGAACTGCTTGACGTCGGCGATCACCTCGGGGTCGGTAAGCTTCTGTCCGGTCTCCTCGTATTTGAGTTTCAGTCCGTCGAGACGGGTCAATATGCTGTTGTCTGCCATAAGCGGAATTTGTTTGTCCTGTTGTGGGCGGTATCTGTCGCTGCGGTGTCCGCGCGCGGGCGTTTATCCGTGCAAAGATAGGCAATATTCATGAAACGGCAATACCGGGCTGCCGGATTTCGCCCGGCCGGTTCCGGTCAGCGTGCCGAAACGTCCGTACCGGGAGTCTCCGCCGCCATGTTCCCCGCTGCCGGGGCCGGAAGGCTTCCGAGCCAGTCGAGCACCGTGCGCTGCCAGTCGTCGCGGAAACGGAACGCGTCGAGAATGCCCCATCCGTGCCCGCCTGCGGGGTAGATATGCAGGGCGGCCGGCGTGCCGCAGCGTTTCAGCCCTTCGTAGTAGGCCGTGCTGTTCGTCGGCGGGACGATCGGATCGTCATCCGAGTGGAAGAGCAGCGCCGGGGGTGTCTTCGGGGTGATGTGGCGGAGCGGCGTCCAGGCCTCGACCGCCGCGGGGTCGCCCTCGCGGTCGCCGAGCAGACGGTCGAAGGTGATGCGGCATCCCGAGAGCGTGCCGTCGGCCGTAACCGGGTAGAAGAGCAGCGTGAAGTCGGGCCGTACTGCGCCGAGCGTCGAGACGGCCGCCGCGAGGTGGCCTCCGGCCGAGAAACCCGCAATGCCGACGCGTGCGGCGGTGTGCCCATCGGCACCCGGAGCTTCGCCCCGCAGGATCCGCAGCGCCTGCTCGGCATCCTCCAACGGCACCTCGGGATGGCCGTTCGGCAGGCGGTACTTGAGTACCGCGGCCGTGATGCCCTGTGCGGCGAACCAGCGGGCGACGTCATACCCCTCGTAATCCATGCAGAGACGCATGTAGCCCCCTCCGGGGCAGATCACCACGGCCATGCCCGTGTCGTGCGCCGGATCGGCGGCGTAGAGATGGAGTGCGGCCCCGGTGGTATTCTCCAGGCGGCAGGGCTCGGGTTCCGACTCGGCGGCCGTGATGCCGTTCGAGTGCGGTGCCGTCGAGTTGTCCCAGATCGGGATGACGGTCGTCTCCCCATGGTTCTGGGCCGTTGCGGCGAAGAGCGGGAGCAGGGCTGCAAGCAGCGTAAGGATCGGTTTCATGTGCGGTGTCGGTGTTTGGAAGAAAGCCCCGCGGCGGGCGGGGCTTTCGGTATTGTCTCGGAGCGCCCGGCGGACGGGCCCGCCGTTTGTCAGATGACGATGTTGATGATCTTGCCCGGAACGACGATCACCTTCTTGGGGGTCTTCCCGTCGATCCACTTCTGCGCCTCGGGTGCACGCACCACGTCGGCCTGGATCTCTGCCGGACTCATTGCGGTGGCGTACTCCTTCTTGAAGCGGAGCTTTCCGTTGATCGATACGGGGTACTCGAAGCTGCTCTGCACGAGGTACTTTTCGTTGCAGACCGGATACTGTGCGTCGCATACCGAGCCGCTCTTGCCGAGCGCCTCCCACAGCTCCTCGGCCAGGTGTGGGGCGAAGGGGGCGATCAGCACCGTCAGCGGCTCGAGAATCGCCCGCTTCGGGCACTCGCCCAGTTCGTTGAGGCAGATCATGAAGGCCGCCACGGAGGTGTTGAACGAGAAGTTCTCGATGTCGTCCGTAACCTTGCGGATCGTCTTGTGCAGCGTGCGCAGCTCCTTCTCGGTCGGGGCCTCGTCCGTTACGACGAAGCGGCCGTCGCGGTCGAAGAACAGACGCCAGAAGCGGCGCAGGAACTTGTGTACGCCGTCGATGCCGTTCGTGTCCCAGGGTTTCGACTGCTCGAGCGGCCCGAGGAACATCTCGTACATGCGCAGCGTGTCGGCGCCGTAGTTCTCGACGATGTAGTCGGGATTCACGACGTTGTACATCGACTTCGACATCTTCTCGATGGCCCAGCCGCAGACGTACTTGCCGTCCTCGAGGATGAATTCGGCATCCTTGAAGTCGGGCATCCAGCGGCGGAAGGCCTCCAGGTCGAGGATGTCGTTCTTCACGATGTTCACATCGACGTGGATCTCCTGCGTTTCGTACTGATCCTTGAGCCCGAGCGAAACGAACTTGTTGGTGCCGACGACGCGGTAGACGAAGTTCGAACGGCCCTGGATCATGCCCTGATTGACGAGCTTGCGGAAGGGCTCCGCCTCGCAGACATACCCCAGGTCGTAGAGGAACATGTTCCAGAAGCGCGAGTACATCAGGTGGCCCGTGGCATGCTCGATGCCGCCGACATAGAGATCGACATTGCGCCAGTAGTTGTCCGCTTCGCGGCCGACGAGCGCCTGGTCGTTGTGGGGATCCATGTAGCGGAGGTAGTAGGCCGACGACCCGGCGAATCCGGGCATCGTCGAGAGTTCGTAGGGGTATCCCTCGGGGGTATGCCACCCCTTGACGCGGGCCAGGGGCGGCTCGCCCTCGGCCGTGGGCCCGAAGTTCTCGATCGGCGGCAGCTCGAGGGGCAGCTGCTCCTCGGAGAGCGGGCAGGCCGTGTCGCCCTTGTAGTAGATCGGGAAGGGCTCGCCCCAGTAGCGCTGGCGCGAGAAGATGGCGTCGCGCAGGCGGTAATTGACCAGCCGCTTGCCCAGGCCGCGGCGCTCGACCTCGTCGAACATCCGCACGATGGCCTCCTTGACGTCCATGCCGTTGAGGAAGTCCGAGTTGATCATGCGGCCCGATTTGGCGTCGTAGGACTCCTTCTCGATGTCGCCGCCCTCGACCACCGGGACGATCTCCAGCGAGAAGTGGCGGGCGAAGGCGTAGTCGCGCGAGTCATGCGCCGGCACGGCCATGATGGCCCCCGTGCCGTAGCCGGCGAGCACATAGTCCGAGATGTAGATCGGAATGGCTTTGCCCGTGAAGGGGTTGATGGCGTACGATCCCGTCCGGACGCCGCTCACGCGCCGCGTCTCGGCGATGCGCTCGCGCTCCGAGCGTTTGCGCGCCTCGGCGATGTAGGCCTCGACGGCGGCCCGGTTCTCGGGCGTCGTGAGCTCGCCGACCCACTCGTGCTCGGGGGCGATGACCATGAACGTTACGCCGAAGATCGTGTCGGGGCGCGTGGTGAAGATCTCCAGCTTGCGCTCCGAGCCCTGGATGTCGAAGAAGACCTGGGCGCCGACCGAGCGGCCGATCCAGTTGCGCTGGATCTCCTTGAGCGAATCGCTCCACTCGAGCCCCTCCAGCCCGTCGAGCATCCGCTGGGCGTAGGCCGTAACGCGCAGCAGCCACTGCTTCATGCGCTTCTGCTCCACGGGGAAGCCGCCGCGCACCGACAGTCCGTCGCGCACCTCGTCGTTGGCGAGCACCGTGCCCAGCTGCGGGCACCAGTTCACCATCGTGTCGGCGCGGTAGGCCAGGCGGTAGTTCTGCAGCACCTGTTCGCGCCGCGCCTCGTCCCAGGCGTTCCATTCGTCGGCCGTGAAGTGCAGCTCCTGCGTCGAGGCGGCATCGAGCCCCTCGGTGCCCTTTGCGGCGAAGGCCGCCTCGAGTTCCGCGATGGGTCGGGCCTGCTGCCGCGTGTTGTCGTAGTAGTGGGCGAACATCTCGAGGAAGGCCCACTGGGTCCATTTGTAGTATTTCGGGTCGCAGGTGCGGACCTCGCGGTCCCAGTCGAACGAGAAGCCGATCTTGTCCAGCTGCTCGCGGTAGCGGGCGATGTTGCGCTCGGTCGTTACCGCGGGGTGCTGCCCCGTCTGGATGGCGTACTGTTCGGCCGGGAGCCCGAAGGCGTCGTAACCCATCGGATGCAGGACGTTGAATCCCTTGAGCCGCTTGTAGCGCGAATAGATGTCCGAGGCGATGTAGCCCAGCGGGTGGCCCACATGCAGGCCCGCCCCCGACGGGTAGGGGAACATGTCGAGTACATAGAATTTCGGGCGCGAGGGGTCCGCCTCGACGTGGTAGGTCTTCCGCTCTCTCCAGCGCTGCTGCCACTTGGATTCGATCTCCTTGAAGTTGTATTCCATATCGTGTTTGCGATTTTATTGCCGAATTTCCCGCAAAATTAAGCAAAACTTTCCGTTTTTCGCGATTTTCCGCGCCTTTATACCAAATAAATAGGAACACCGTGTGCGATTCGGCATCTGCTGCGGTGCGGACAGTCGGCCGCTGCCCCGAAACACTGCGGCTTCCGCCTCCGCTGCCGCTTGTTCCCGGGCTGCACCGGAACCTGCTCCCGGACCTCGTTTCTGCCCGCCCGTGCGTCGGCCTTCCGTACCGACCGGAGAGCGCTTTTCCGCCTGCGCCTGTTTTCGCCTTCATGCCGGATTCCGGGCTCTCCCCGATGCGGATTTTTCTTCCGATGCCGACCTTGCGGCCGGCTCTCCGAAGAATCCCGGCGGAGGCTCCGCTCCGTAAAGGGCTTGCTGTGTGTCGTGTTGCCCCGATATAGGGGCAACTTATTGAACCATAAAAAATAACAATTTGACAAACTCGTTTCCGCTTATTATCTTTGCCTATGAAAAACGAAAACAATATTTGTAAAACCAATAAAAATACTGTTATGAAAACCTTGAATTATCTGCATCTCGACGCATCCGCCCTGCAGGGCGTAATCGCTTCCCTCAAGCAACTTCTGGCCGACTATCAGGTCTTCTATTCGAACCTGCGCGGCGTACACTGGAATATCCGCGGCCGCGGTTTCTTCGTCCTCCATGCCAAGTTCGAGGAGCTCTACAACGACGCGGCGGCCAAGGCCGACGAGCTGGCCGAGCGGATCCTCACCCTCGGCGATATGCCCGAAAACCGCTACAGCGAGTATCTGCGCACGGCGCGCTTGAGCGAGGTTGCGGGCATCACCCGCTCCGACGAGGCGATCTCGCTGGTGCTCGAGAGCTACGGACATCTGATCGGCGCAGAGCGTGCGCTGATGGCCCAGGCTTCCGAGGCGGGCGACGAGGCGACGGCCGCCCTGATGAGCGACTATCTGAAGGAGCAGGAAAAACTGGTTTGGATGCTGGTTGCCTCCTCCGACAGCAATATCGAAAAATAGGTTCAGGTTGTGTGTGGAAGGGGTGTATCCTATTAGGATACGCCCCTTTTTTTCGTGCTGGCGGGAAACTCCGCCCTCTCTTCGGACTGCTCTTCGGAACCCGGAATCCGTGCCGTCGGGACCGGCTTTGGCCGATGTGCAAGCACGACGGCAACCGGCGGATTACCAGTCTGTTGATGTTTTTCATATAAGTTTATATTTATGGTTTTTGCGATTTGATAAGTAAAAAGAATCGAAGAATGCGTAAAAAGCTGAAAAATTGTGAAAAAAGCAGTGCATATATATTGTAAATCCAAAAAAATGCGTACCTTTGCAGTCCATTTTGGACAATGGAAATAGATTTTTTAACCATTAAAGGACAGTTTAAGAAATGCCAACTATTCAACAGTTAGTGAGAAACGGTCGAGTAAGCATGGAGGACAAGTCGAAGTCCCCGGCACTCGCAGCGTGTCCCCAGCGTCGCGGCGTTTGTACCCGTGTGTACACGACGACCCCGAAGAAGCCTAACTCGGCTATGCGTAAGGTGGCGCGTGTTCGTCTGACCAACGGCAAGGAGGTCAATGCCTACATTCCCGGCGAAGGCCACAACCTGCAGGAGCACTCGATCGTGCTCGTCCGCGGCGGTCGTGTGAAGGACCTCCCCGGTGTACGTTACCACCTCGTGCGCGGTGCGCTCGATTCGGCCGGTGTGGACGGACGTCGCCAGCGTCGTTCGAAGTACGGAGCCAAGCGCCCCAAGGCAGGTAAATAGTCAAACGAGAAATCAATAACAAGCGATATTTTAAATAGCAATGAGAAAAGCTAAGCCAAAGAAGCGAATTCTACTTCCGGATCCGAAGTTCGGAGACGTGGCCGTTACCCGTTTCGTGAACAACCTTATGCTGGATGGTAAGAAGAGTATTGCCTACACGATCTTCTACGACTCGCTGGAGATCGTCGGCAAGAAGATGAAGGATGCTGATAAATCTCCTCTGGAAATCTGGAAACAGGCCCTCGAGAACATCACTCCTCAAGTCGAAGTGAAGTCGAAGCGTATCGGTGGCGCAACCTTCCAGGTGCCTATGGAGGTTCGTCCGGAGCGCAAGATTTCTATTTCCATGAAGAACCTTGTCCTCTATTCCCGCAAGCGCGCCGGCAAGACGATGGCTGACAAACTCGCCGCAGAGATCATGGACGCCTACAACCAGCAGGGTGCCGCCTTCAAGCGCAAGGAGGAGATGCACCGCATGGCCGAGGCCAACAAGGCATTCGCACACTTCAGATTCTAAAACACGGACACAGAGATGGCAACCAGAGATTTACATTATACTCGCAATATCGGTATCATGGCCCACATCGATGCCGGTAAGACCACCACGTCCGAGCGAATCCTTTTCTACACGGGTAAGACCCACAAGATTGGCGAGGTGCACGAGGGCGGCGCCACGATGGACTGGATGGTCCAGGAGCAGGAGCGCGGTATCACGATCACCTCGGCTGCGACGACCGCTTTCTGGCACTACAAGGACCACCAGTATCAGATCAACCTGATCGACACCCCGGGACACGTCGATTTCACGGTCGAGGTGGAGCGTTCGCTGCGCGTGCTCGACGGCGCGATCGCCACGTTCTGCGCCGTGGGTGGCGTGGAGCCCCAGTCGGAGACCGTATGGCGTCAGGCTGACAAGTACAACGTTCCCCGTATCGGTTACGTCAACAAGATGGACCGTACGGGTGCCGACTTCCTCTCGGTATGCGCCCAGATCAAGGAGCACTTCGGAGCCACGGCGCTTCCGGTCGTGCTGCCCATCGGAGCCGAGGACAAGTTCGAGGGTCTGGTAGACCTTATATATAATAATGCGATCTACTATTTCGACGACAAGACCGTCCGCGACAACTTCGAGCTGCGCGAGATTCCCGAGTCGATGAAGGCCGAGGCCGCCGAGTGGCGCGCCAAACTCATCGAGGAGGTCGCCTCGACGGACGATGCCCTGATGGAGAAGTTCTTCGAGGATCCCGATTCGATCACTCCCGACGAGCTGCTCGCAGCCATCCGCAAGGCCACGATCTCGATGAAGCTCGTGCCGATGCTCTGCGGATCGTCTTTCCACAACAAGGGCGTGCAGAAGCTGCTCGACTATGTGATGGCTTTCCTGCCCTCGCCGCTGGACGTGCCCCCCGTTACGGGTACGAATCCCAAGACCGAGGAGGTGGAGACCCGTCAGGCTTCGGAGGACGAGCCCTTCTGTGGTCTGGCATTCAAGATCGCTACCGATCCCTTCGTAGGCCGTCTGGCTTTCGTCCGCGTTTACTCGGGCAAGCTCGACGCCGGTTCCTATGTGCTGAACTCCCGCAGCGGCAAGCGCGAGCGTATCAGCCGTATCTATCAGATGCACGCCAACAAGCAGAACCCCCTGGAGACTGTCGGTGCCGGTGATATCTGTGCTGCCGTAGGTTTCAAGGAGATCCGCACCGGTGATACGCTCTGCGCCGAGAACGCACCGATCGTCCTCGAGCAGATGACCTTCCCCGAGCCGGTGATCGGTCTGGCCGTAGAGCCCAAGACGCAGAAGGATCTCGACAAGCTGGGTATCGCTCTGGCGAAGCTCGCCGAGGAGGATCCTACCTTTACCGTACACACCGACGAGGATTCGGGCCAGACCGTGATCAGCGGTATGGGCGAGTTGCACCTCGACATCATCGTGGACCGTCTGCGCCGTGAGTTCGGCGTGGAGATCAACCAGGGTGCTCCGCAGGTGAACTACAAGGAGTCGCTCACCAAGACGATCCAGCACCGTGAGGTCTTCAAGAAGCAGACCGGCGGCCGCGGTAAGTTCGCCGACATCATCTTCGAGATCGGTCCCGCCGAGGACGGCAAGATGGGTCTGGAGTTCGTCGATCAGGTCAAGGGCGGAAACATTCCCAAGGAGTTCATTCCTTCGGTTCAGAAGGGCTTCGAGTCGGCCATGGCCAATGGTGCTCTGGCAGGCTATCCGATGGACTCGATGAAGATCACGCTGCTCGACGGTTCGTTCCACCCGGTGGACTCCGACCAGCTGTCGTTCGAGATCGCTGCCCGCAACGGTTACCGCAACGCCGCTCCGAAGGCCGGTTCGGTGATTCTGGAGCCCGTGATGTCCGTGGAGGTCGTAACCCCCGAGGAGAACATGGGCGACATCATCGGCGACCTGAACAAGCGCCGCGGCCAGATCACCGGCATGGAGACCAAGGGTACGGCACGCGTCGTGAAAGCCAAGGTTCCCCTGTCGGAGATGTTCGGCTATGTAACCGTGCTGCGTACGATTTCGTCGGGCCGCGCCACCTCGTCCATGGAGTTCTCGCACTTCGAGGAGGTTCCTGCCAACCTGGCCAAGGAGATCATCGAGAAAGCGAGTGGTAAACGTAAGGATATAGAATAAGCAAACATATGAACCAGAAGATTAGAATCAAGTTAAAGTCATTCGATCACAATCTCGTGGACAAGTCGGCCGAGAAGATTGTGAAGACCGTGAAGAGCACGGGCGCCGTCGTGAGCGGTCCCGTACCCCTTCCCACGCACAAGCAGATTTTCACGGTGAACCGCTCGACCTTCGTGAACAAGAAGGCCCGCGAGCAGTTCCAGCTCTGCACCTTCAAGCGCATCCTCGACATCTACTCGTCGACGCCCAAGACGATCGACGCACTGATGAAGCTCGAGCTTCCTTCGGGTGTCGAGGTCGAGATCAAGGTCTGATCCCGCGCTGTGCGACAGAATGAAGATCACTTTTATTACCATAACAAACAACAATTGACAACAAATGTCAGGACTTATTGGAAAGAAAATCGGAATGACTTCCGTTTACAGTGCCGAGGGTAAGAACATACCATGCACTGTCATCGAGGCTGGTCCCTGCGTTGTTACGCAAATCAAAACCGTCGAGAAGGACTCCTACGAGGCGGTTCAGATTGCCTATGACGAGAAAAGTGAAAAGCACACCAGCAGCAGTTTGTTAGGCCACTTCAAGAAGGCCGGAACGACGCCCAAGCGCAAGCTGGCCGAGTTCAAGGGCATGCCGGAGGTGGCTCTCGGCGACACGCTGACCGTAGACCTCTTCACGGAGGAGGACTGGGTGGACGTGACCGGGATTTCGAAAGGCAAGGGCTTCCAGGGCGTTGTGAAACGCCACGGCTTCGGCGGTGTCGGCGGCCAGACCCACGGCCAGCACAACCGTCAGCGCAAGCCGGGTTCGCTGGGCGCATCGTCCTATCCTTCGCGCGTCTTCAAGGGCAAGCGTCTGCCCGGCCAGATGGGCGGCGAGCAGGTTAAGGTTCTTAACTTGAAGGTATTGAAGGTTATTCCCGAGAGCAATCTGATCCTTGTCAAGGGTTCGATTCCGGGAGCAAAAGGTGCTTATTTAACAATTGAGAAGTAGTATGGAATTAGCTGTATTGAACACACAGGGACAGGAAACGGGTCGTAAGGTAGTACTTTCGGACGCTGTTTTCGGCGTGGAGGCTAATGACCACGCTATCTATCTCGACGTAAAGCAGTATCTGGCCGACCAGCGCCAGGGTACGCACAAGGCCAAGCAGCGTAACGAGGTTGCCGGTTCGACGCGCAAGCTCAAGCGTCAGAAGGGAACGGGCGGTGCCCGTTGCGGCAGCATTCTCTCGCCGCTCTTCCCGGGAGGCGGTCGCGTCTTCGGCCCGCAGCCGCGCGACTACAGCTTCAAGCTCAACAAGAAGCTCAAGCAGCTGGCCCGCCGCAGCGCCCTGACCTACAAGGCTCAGGCAGGTGCCATCAGCGTCGTGGAGGCCATCTCGATGGAGGCCCCGAAGACCAAGTCGGTAGCCGCTCTGGCCGAGGCCCTGAAGGTCGCCGACAAGAAGGTGCTGCTCGTACTCCCCGAGTCGAATGTGAACCTTCAGCTCTCGTGCCGCAACCTCTCGTATGTAAAGCCCGTGCTGGCTCAGAACGTCTGCACCTATGACGTGATGAACGCATCGGCCATCGTGATGGTGGAGGGCGCCGAGAATGTATTGAATACGATGTTAGCTTAAAAACGCAAGAGACAATGAACATTATTATTAAGCCGGTTTTGACCGAGAAAATGACGATTCAGGGCGAAAAGTTGAATCGCTACGGTTTTATCGTTGACGTGAGGGCTAACAAGCTGCAGATTCGCAATGCCGTAGAGCAGATGTACAACGTCGTCGTAACGGACGTGAACACCGTGAACTACATGGGTAAGCTCAAGAGCCGCTATACCAAGGCGGGACTGCTCGAGGGCCGCGCTAACAACTTCAAGAAGGCAATCGTTACCTTGAAGGATGGAGACAAGATAGATTTTTACAGTAATATCTAACGAAGATGGCAGTAAGAAAATTCAAACCTGTTACCGCAGGTACGCGACATAAGATTATCGGCACGTTCGACGAGATCACGAAGACGACGCCGGAAAAATCGCTTCTCAGCCCCAAGAAGAGCACGGGTGGACGCAACAACGTCGGCAAGATGACTGTCCGCTACATCGGCGGCGGCCACAAGCAGATGTACCGTAACGTCGATTTCAAACGCTCGAAGGACGGCATTCCTGCTACTGTAAAAGCTATCGAGTACGACCCGAATCGTACGGCTCGTATTGCACTTCTGGCATATGCCGACGGTGAGAAGAGCTACATCATCGCACCGAACGGCCTCCAGGTCGGACAGACCGTGATGAGCGGCGCAGGCGTCGCTCCGGAGGTAGGCAACACGCTCTTCCTGAGCGAGATTCCTCTGGGAACGGTCGTTCACAACATTGAACTCTACCCCGGTCAGGGTGCCGCCATGGTACGTTCGGCCGGATCCTACGCCCAGCTGCTGGCTCGTGAGGGCAAATTCGCCATCATCAAGCTGCCTTCGGGCGAGACTCGTATGGTACTCGTAACTTGCCGCGCTACGGTGGGTGTCGTGTCGAACATCGACCACAGCCTCGAGAGCTCGGGTAAGGCCGGACGCGAGCGCTGGCTCGGCCGCCGTCCCCGCAACCGTGGCGTCGTGATGAACCCGGTTGATCACCCGATGGGTGGTGGTGAAGGCCGCGCCTCCGGAGGTCACCCGCGTTCGCGCAAGGGTCTGCTTGCCAAGGGTTATAAGACTCGTAATCCGAAGAAGACGACCTCGAAGTTTATTATCTCCAAGAAGAAAAAATAATTAAAAAGAGTACATAATGAGCCGTTCATTAAAAAAAGGACCGTTTATCGACCCCAAGCTCGAGGCTAAAGTGGTAGCCCAGGCCGAAGGAAACAAGAAGTCGGTAATCAAGACATGGTCGCGCGCAAGTATGATCTCGCCTGACTTCGTGGGTCAGACGATCGCCGTTCACAACGGAAACAAGTTCATTCCGGTCTATGTAACGGAGAACATGGTAGGACACAAGCTCGGAGAGTTCGCTCCTACGCGTAACTTCCGTGGTCATGCAGGTAACAAGAAAAAATAGGTAGAAAATGGGTGCAAGAAAAGCAAATAGAGCCGAAAAACTGAAGGCTGAAAAGAAGCAGAAGGCAATCGCCGTGATGCGCGACTGCCCGACCTCTCCCCGCAAGATGCGCCTGGTGGCCGATATCATCCGCGGTGTGGAGATCAACAAGGCATTGGGCATCCTCCGTTACTCGAAGAAGGAGGCATCGATCCGCATGGAGAAGCTCCTCAAGTCGGCGATCGCCAACTGGGAGGCCAAGAACGAGAACGAGCGCCTGGAAGATACGAAACTCTGCGTGAAGGAGATCTTCGTCGACGGCGGTCGTATGCTGAAGCGTATTCAGGCTGCTCCGCAGGGACGCGCACACCGCATCCGCAAGCGTTCGAATCACGTTACGATCGTAGTAGACAAAATGGTAACCGTAGAAAACAAGTAATCAGATGGGACAGAAAGTTAATCCGATAGCAAATCGTCTTGGTATCATCCGCGGTTGGGATTCCAACTGGTTCGGTGGCAAGGATTTCTCCGACAAGCTCGTCGAGGACGCCAAGATCCGCAAGTATCTGAATGTCCGTCTGCAGAAGGCCAGCATCTCGAAGATCATCATCGAGCGTACGCTGAAGCTGGTTACGGTTACGATCTCGACGGCTCGCCCGGGTATCATCATCGGCAAGGGCGGCCAGGAGGTGGACAAACTGAAGGAGGAGCTCAAGAAGCTCACCGGCAAGGAGATCCAGATCAACATCTTCGAGGTGAAGCGTCCCGAGGTGGATGCCGTCATCGTCGGCCAGAACATCGCCCGTCAGCTCGAGGGCCGCGTTTCGTTCCGCCGTGCCGTGAAGACGGCCGTCGCTTCGACGATGCGCATGGGTGCCGAGGGCATCAAGGTCCAGGTTGCCGGCCGCGTGGGCGGCGCCGAAATGGCCCGTACCGAAACGGTCAAGGAGGGACGTATTCCGCTGCATACCTTCCGTGCCGACATCGACTACTGCCTGACGGAGGCCCTCACGAAGGTGGGTATCCTGGGCGTTAAGGTCTGGATCTGCCAGGGCACGGTGTACGGCAAGCGCGATCTGTTCGAAATCGCCGGCGCATCGGCACAGGCCGCTTCGGGCGACCGCGGCGAGCGTGGCGAGCGTCGTGAGCGTCGCGGAGGCGACCGTCGTGGCGGAGACCGCCGTGGCGGAGACCGCCGTGGCGGACGTCGCGGAGGCGACCGTCGCAACAACAATCAGTAGTAAGGACCTTTTTAAAGCAGAACTAACATGTTACAGCCGAAAAAGACCAAATTTAGAAGAATGCAGAAAGGCCGTATGAAGGGGCTTGCTCAAAGAGGTAACCAGCTTGCATACGGATCGTTCGCAATCAAGGCACTTGAATCGACCTGGATCACGGGTCGTCAGATAGAGGCGGCCCGTCAGGCCATCACGCGTTACATGAAGCGTGAGGGTCAGCTCTGGATCCGCATCTTCCCCGACAAACCCATCACGAAGAAGCCCGCCGAGGTGCGTATGGGTAAGGGTAAGGGTAATCCCGAAGGATTTGTGGCTCCCGTAACCCCGGGACGTATTCTCTTCGAGGCAGAGGGTGTGCCCCTGGCCGTAGCGCAGGAAGCGCTGCGTCTCGGCGCCCAGAAGCTGCCCATTACCACCAAGTTTATCGTAAGACGTGATTACGTCGAAACCACAATTTAAGGGAACGCAAGATGAAAAGTGCAGAAATCAAGGATCTGTCGACGAAGGACCTCGTCGAGCGCATCGAGGCCGAGAAGGCACAGCTCGCGAAGCTGAAGGTGCAGCACGCCGTGTCCCCTGTCGAGAACCCGTCGATCATTAAGAAGAACCGCAGAGATATAGCTCGCATGCTGACGATCCTGCGTCAAAAAAACGCTAAATAAGGAGTATCACTATGGAAAGAAATCTGAGAAAGGAGCGTATCGGTGTGGTTGTCAGCAACAAGATGGCGAAAACCATTGTGGTTGCGGTAGCACGAAAGGTGAAGCACCCCATCTACGGCAAGTTCGTCAATAAGACGACGAAGTTCGTCGCCGAATCGCTCGACGAGACCTGCAAGGAGGGCGATACCGTGCGCATCATGGAGACCCGCCCGTTGAGCAAGACGAAGCGTTGGAGATTAGTACAAATCATTGAAAGAGCTAAGTAGTTATGATACAACAGGAAAGTAGACTCGTAGTAGCTGATAACAGCGGAGCAAAGGAGGTACTTTGCATCCGGGTGCTCGGCGGCACGAAGCGCCGCTACGCATCTATCGGCGACAAGATCGTGGTTGCCGTGAAGAGCGCTACCCCCTCGGGCGACGTCAAGAAGGGCGCCGTGTCGAAGGCCGTCGTAGTGCGTACCACGAAGGAAATCCGCCGTGCCAACGGTTCGTACATTCGTTTCGACGACAACGCCGTGGTGCTGCTTAACAACCAGGGTGAAATGCGTGGTACTCGTATATTCGGCCCCGTGGCTCGTGAGCTGCGTGATCAGTATATGAAGATTATCTCCCTCGCACCCGAAGTATTGTAATCATAAAAACGATTTCGGATATGTCAGTTAAATTGCATATTAAGAAGGGGGACCAGGTTCAGGTCATCGCCGGCGACAGCAAGGGCCAGCAGGGCAAAGTCCTGAAGGTCGAGGTTTCGAAGCAGCGCGCCATCGTCGAGGGTGTGAACCTCGTCAAGAAGGCTACGAAGCCCAATGCGAAGAATCCCCAGGGCGGCATCATCGAGCAGGAGGCTCCGATCCATGTGTCGAACCTGATGCTCATCGACCCCAAGTCGGGTAAGCCCACCAAGGTCGGCCGCAAGAAGGACGCCAATGGTAAATTAGTTCGTTACGCTAAAAAGTCAGGGGAGGAGATCAAATAATGGCATACGTACCTACACTCAAGACACAGTATAAGGAGCAGATCATGCCTGCCCTTATGAAGGAGTTCGGCTATTCGAGCGTAATGCAGTGCCCGAAACTCACCAAGATCGTTATCAACCAGGGTATGGGTCAGGCCGTCGCCGACAAGAAACTCATCGACGTGGCCGAGGCCGAGCTGACGCAGATCGCAGGTCAGAAAGCCGTGCAGACCCGTTCGCGGAAGGATATCTCCAACTTCAAGCTGCGTAAGGGTATGCCGATCGGCGTGCGTGTAACGCTGCGCGACACGAAGATGTACGAGTTCCTGGAGCGTCTGATCGCCGTGGCTCTGCCCCGTATCCGCGACTTCAAGGGTATCAACGAGAAGTTCGACGGCCAGGGCAACTACACGCTGGGCATCACCGAGCAGATCATCTTCCCGGAGATCGACATCGACAAGATCACCAAGATCTTCGGTATGGAGATCACCTTCGTAACGACGGCCAAGACCGACGAGGAGGCTTATGCCCTGCTCCGCGAATTCGGCCTTCCTTTCAAGAACGCTAAAAAGAATTAAGCTATGGCAAAAGAATCGATGAAGGCACGCGAGGTGAAGCGTGAGAAGCTCGCAAAGCGCTACGCTCACAAGCGCGAGGAGATCGCTGCCAAGGTGAAGAGCGGTGAGATGGACCACGAGGAGGCTTGGATTGCCCTTTCGAAGTTGCCCCGCAACTCGAATCCGATCCGTCAGCACAACCGTTGCAAGATCACCGGTCGTCCCAAAGGATACATCCGCCTGTTCGGCATCAGCCGTATTCAGTTCCGCGAGATGGCTTCGAAGGGACTGATTCCCGGCGTTACGAAAGCCAGCTGGTAGCAACACCTCCGGTGGAAGGGTGCGGCAACGGCCGTACGCTTCCATGCCGGGAGAGAAGTTCCGAACGTCCGGAAGGTGCGAGCCTGGAGAGGCGCCGCAGGGATTGCATGGAGGGCTGGATGGCCCGGCAGTCCCGGAGCGCGCTTCGGAAGGATGCGGAGCTTATAAGGGTGTGGAATGCAAGTAATGACGCCACAGTATCGGGGAAAGTGCCGCCGCAAGCGGTAACTTCCCGGTATGTGGGGCGTTCCGAACGTTTCTGCATCAGGTACAGATTTCTCGACCGAGAGGCCCGATCCGTGAGACGGTGGTGGGTATTGTCGTTCGTGTACCGGAATCCGCCGGAGGAGATGTCATTCTTCCGTGCGATTTTCCGCGTATCGGGCGCTGCCGGAAACCGTCGCGGAGCAGGAGCTGCCGAAGGAGGATCGTGCGGATTCATGTTGGCACCGTGTGTTGCCGACATGCTCTGCGTTCCGGGGCAGCATCCGAAACCGCAAAAAGCGGAGGCCGTAACTTGGTGATTTGAGAAATAATATGTATATTTGCGCGCTTTTATACCGGGCCGATTCGTGCTGCGAACGCCCCGATGATGGAAGCGACCGGAGCAATCCGGAACCCGGCGGGTGGTTTTCGCTGCGCAAAGGGTTGAAAAATAATTAATTAACCAAACAAACTTTAATTTTAATTTTCTATTCGTTATGACTGATCCTATTGCGGACTTTCTGACCAGAATTAGAAACGCGGTGAAAGCCAACCACAAAGTGGTTGAAGCTCCCGGTTCCAAAATTAAACAGGAGATCACCAAGATCCTCTACGAGCAGGGTTACATCCTCGCTTACAAGTTCGACACCGACGAGAAGGGCCATCCTTCGATCAAGATCGCACTGAAGTGGGATGCCGCTACGAAGACCAACGCCATCAAGAACCTCAAGCGCGTGAGCCGTCCAGGTCTGCGCCAGTATGCGTCGGTTGCGGACATGCCCCGCGTGCTGAACGGTCTGGGTATCGCTATCCTCTCGACTTCGAAGGGCATCATGACCGACGCCAAGGCCCGCAAGGAAAACGTGGGCGGCGAGGTGCTGTGCTACATCTACTAATTGCAAATTTCAAAACACAAAGACAATGTCAAGAATTGGTAAATTACCTGTAAACTTGCCCGCCGGCGTTACCGTCGAGGTTGCAGCCGACAATACGGTAAGCGTGAAAGGGCCACTCGGGACGCTGAGCCAGAAGGTTGACTCGGACATCAAGGTAGAGGTCGGCACGCACACGGATCCCCACACCGGGGCAGAGATCCCCGCAGTGATCGTAACCCGTCCCACGAACCAGCCCCGCCACCGCTCGATGCACGGTCTGTACCGTGCGCTGATCCAGAATATGGTCATCGGCGTGTCGAAGGGTTATGAGATCAAGCAGGAGCTCGTGGGCGTCGGCTTCAAGGCCGAGGTTAAGGGCCAGGTTCTGGAGATGAGCCTCGGCTATTCGCACGATACGCACTTCCTGCTTCCGAAGGAGGTTACCGCAACGGCCGTTACGGAGAAGAAGGGCAACCCGATCGTAACGCTCAAGAGCGCCGACAAGCAGCTCATCGGCCAGGTGGCTGCCAAGCTGCGTTCGCTGCGCAAGCCGGAGCCGTACAAGGGCAAGGGTATCAAGTTCGTCGGCGAGCAGATCCGTCGCAAGGCCGGCAAATCGGCAGGTGCTAAATAGTAAATAGTCTGAAGTTATGGCATTGAACAAGATAGAAAGAAGAGAGCGGATCAAGATGCGTATCCGCAAGATCGTGAGCGGTACGCCCGCACAGCCGCGCATGACCGTATTCCGTAGCAACAAGCAGATCTATGTGCAGTTCATCGACGATCTGGCAGGTGTAACCCTTGCTACGGCCTCCTCGCTGGACAAGGAGGTTGCCGAAGCTGCTGCCGGCAAGACCAAGTGCGAAGTGGCAGCCCTGGTGGGCAAGCTGGCCGCCGAGCGCGCTATCGCCAAAGGCATTTCGGCCGTCGCTTTCGACCGCAACGGTTATCTTTATCACGGACGAGTTAAACAGCTGGCCGAAGCAGCACGCGAAGGCGGTCTTAAATTCTAAACGATCATGGCAAATACCAACATAAAGAAAGTACGCACGAGCGATCTCGAACTCAAGGACCGTCTCGTCAGCATCCAGCGAGTAACGAAGGTTACGAAGGGTGGCCGCACGTTCAGCTTCTCGGCCATCGTCGTCGTAGGTAACGAGGACGGCGTGGTAGGTTACGGTCTGGGCAAGGCTTCGGAAGTGCAGGCCGCCATCGCCAAGGGCGTGGAGGATGCAAAGAAAAATCTGGTCAAGATCCCCGTCATCAACGGAACGATTCCCCACAAGCAGGAGCTGCGTTTCGGCGGTTCGCTCGTGATGATTCGCCCGGCCGCTCCCGGTACGGGTATCATCGCCGGCGGTGCCATGCGTGCCGTGCTGGAGTCGGTGGGTGTGAAGAACGTGCTTGCCAAGAGCAAGGGTTCGTCGAACCCCCACAACCTGGTGAAGGCAACCATCGGCGCTCTGTGCGAGCTGCGCGATGCGGCAAGCGTTGCCCGTCTTCGCGGCATCTCGATGGACAAGGTGTTTAACGGTTAATTCACAGATTGAAAATGGCAAGATTGAAAATCACCCAGATCAAGAGCCGCATCGGCGCTACGGCACGTCAGTGCAAGAACCTCGACGCGCTGGGTCTGAAGAAGATCAACGCGAGCGTCGAGCACGATGACTCGGTTATCATCAAGGGTATGATCGAGCGCGTGAAGCACCTCGTCAAGGTGGAAGAGGTCGCTGCGAAATAAGTCTAACTGCAAACGGAATTAAAACTCATGGAACTCAATAATCTCAAACCCGCAAAGGGTTCTACGCACCACGACAAGCGAATCGGCCGCGGTGCAGGTTCGGGTCACGGTGGTACGGCCACGCGTGGACACAAGGGAGCACAGTCGCGTTCGGGCTATTCGCGCAAGCTCGGCTTCGAGGGCGGTCAGATGCCTCTGCAGCGCCGTCTTCCGAAGTTCGGTTTCACGAACCTGAAGCGTGTCGAGTTCAAGGCGATCAACCTCTCGACGCTCGAGGAGCTGGCAGCCAAGAAGTCGCTTACGGAGGTTACGGTCGATACGCTCATCGCCGCAGGCTTCATTTCGTCGAACGACAAGGTGAAGATCCTGGGCAACGGCTCGATCACGAAGGCCCTCGCCGTCAAGGCTCACGCCTTCTCGAAGAGCGCCGAGGCTGCGATTACGGCGGCCGGCGGCAGCGTCGAAAAACTGTAACCCCTTAGAACTACTATATTATGAATCAGTATCTCGTTGTTGGTATTGTCTTCGCAGTGGTCGTCGCCCTGCTGGCAACCAACAAGAAATTGGTCGAAACGCTCAAGAACATCTATAAGATCGAGGAGCTGCGCAAGCGGGTGCTTTACACCATCGGTCTGATTCTGATCTATCGCTTGGGCAGTTTCGTGGTGATTCCGGGTATCAATCCCAACGCTTTGGGCGAGGGATCGGCGTATGCCAGCCAGTTGGAGGGCAACGGACTTCTGGGTCTGTTGAACGTCTTCTCTGGCGGTGCATTTGGCAACGCCTCGATTCTGGCACTCGGAGTCATGCCGTACATCACCGCCTCGATCATCATCCAGCTCATGGGTATGATGATCCCGTATTTCCAGAAAATGCAGAAGGAGGGTGAGAGCGGCCGCCGCAAGATGAACCAGTGGACCCGATTCCTTACGATCGGCGTCCTGATCCTGCAGGGCCCGGCGTATATCGCCAACCTGTACCATCAGGTCCCCAATGCGTTCGTCTACGGCAATACGTTCGGCTTCGTTGCCTATGCGACGACGATCCTGATCGCCGGTACGATGTTCATCATGTGGCTCGGCGAGAAGATCACGGACAAGGGTATCGGTAACGGTATCTCGCTCATCATCATGATAGGTATCGTGGCCCGTCTCCCGCACGCGCTCCTCGCCGAGGTCAATGCGCGCTTCCAGACGGCTACCGGCAGCGCCATCATGCTGATCATCGAGCTGGTGCTCCTGTTCCTCGTCTTCATGGCGACGATCGCCCTGGTGCAGGCGGTCCGCAAGGTCCCCGTGCAGTATGCGAAGCGTATCGTAGGTAACAAGCAGTATGGCGGAGTGCGGCAGTATATTCCGCTGAAGATGAATGCGGCCAACGTGATGCCGATCATCTTCGCCCAGGCCCTGATGTTCATCCCGGCATTGTTCACCAATGCCGCTCCGGGCTTTGCCGCAGCTTTCTCCTCCATGACGGGCTTCTGGTACAACTTTACGCTCGCCGTGCTGGTAATCGCGTTCACCTACTTCTACACCGCGATTATCATCAATCCTCAAATGATGGCCGATGACATGAAGCGCAACGGCGGCTTCATCCCGGGTGTGAAACCGGGCAAGCAGACCGTGAACTACATCGATACCATCATGACGCGCATCACGCTTCCCGGCTCGATTTTCCTCGCCATCGTGGCCATTCTGCCCGCCCTGGCGATGAAGTTCCTGGGTATCCAGCAGTCGTTCGCCTACTTCTACGGCGGTACGTCGCTGCTGATCATGGTCGGCGTGGTGCTCGATACTCTCAAGCAGATCGAGAGCTACCTGCTGATGCGTCATTACGACGGTCTGATGAAGACGGGCCGTATTCAGGGACGTCATTAGTCGTTGTACAAGAGTTCTTAACACGAAATGATCTATCTGAAGACAGACGAGGAGATCGAACTGCTCCGCGAAAACAACATCCTGGTGTCGAAAACGCTCGCCGAAGTGGGTCGCCACATCCGGCCGGGCGTTACGACCAAGGAGTTGGACCGCATAGCCGAGGAGTTTATCCGCGCGCACGGAGCCGTTCCCGCTTTCCTCGGGTACGAAGGATATCCCGCATCGTTGTGTATCTCGGTCAACGAGCAGGTTGTTCACGGTATCCCATCCTCGAAATGCGTCCTCAAGGAGGGCGACATCGTTTCGGTCGATTGCGGTACGTTTATGAAGGGGTTTGTTGGTGATTCGGCATATACGTTTGCCGTGGGAGAGGTTGCCGAGGAAGTACGGCAGCTCATGGAAGTTACCAAAGAAGCTCTTTATAAAGGTACGGCGCAAGCCAAGGCCGGGAATCGCGTAGGCGATATCTCGGCAGCCGTACAGGCACATGCCGAAAGTTTCGGCTATGGCGTGGTGCGCGAGCTCGAGGGACACGGTTTGGGTCGGAAAATGCACGAAGACCCCGGAGTTCCCAATTACGGCGCGCGCGGCAGAGGCCCCCTTCTCAAGGAAGGTATGGTCATCTGCATCGAGCCCATGATCAACATGGGGACCAAGGCGGTGGTTTTCGAGCAGGATGGCTGGACGGTCCGCACCCGGGACCGCAAACCCGCGGCGCATTACGAATTCGCCGTAGCGATCCGCAAGTCGGGTCCCGACGTGCTGACGGACTACAGTATCATCGAAGAAGCATTAAAAAATTAAGACTCTATGGCAAAACAGGCTGCTATCGAAAGGGACGGAACGATCATTGAAGCGTTGTCCAACGCGATGTTCCGCGTCGAACTGGACAACGGTCATGTTCTGACGGCCCATATCTCGGGGAAGATGCGCATGCACTACATCAAGATCCTTCCCGGAGATAAAGTGAAAGTGGAGATGACGCCCTACGATCTGACGAAGGGGCGCATATCCTTCCGGTACAAATAACCATTAGATTGCTTGAAAATCATGAAAGTAAAAGCATCCATCAAGAAGAGAAGCGAGGATTGCAAGATTGTGAAGCGTAAGGGCAAGCTCTACGTCATTTGCAAGAAGAATCCCAAGTTCAAAATGCGCCAGGGTTAGTTATTAAGGTTAATTAAAGAAGAAAAATTTTCATATGGCACGAATAGTCGGTGTAGATTTACCGAAAAACAAAAGAGGCGAGATCGGCCTGACCTACATTTACGGTATCGGTCGTTCGACGGCTCGCAAGATTCTCGACGCCGCAGGCATCAGCTACGACGTCAAAGTTCAGGACTGGACGGACGACCAGGTGGGCGCCATCCGTTCGACGATCGCCGAGATGGGCATCAAGGTCGAGGGCGAGTGCCGTTCGATCGTTCAGCTCAACATCAAGCGCCTGATGGATATCGGTTGCTATCGCGGTATCCGTCATCGTCTGGGTCTTCCGGTTCGCGGTCAGTCGACCAAGAACAACGCGCGTACCCGCAAGGGCCGCAAGAAGACGGTCGCAAACAAGAAAAAGGCAACGAAGTAATCTTTAGAGAATTATGGCAAAGAAAACTGGAACTGTTAAGAAGAAGGTTGTTAAGGTCGGCGCCGTGGGCAATGCCTATGTGCACTCCACTTTCAACAATGTGATCATCACCATCACCAACGAGGTGGGCGATGTCATCAGCTGGTCGTCGGCCGGCAAGATGGGTTTCCGTGGTTCGAAGAAGAATACTCCGTACGCCGCACAGACGTCGGCCGCCGATTGCGCCAAGGTCGCTTACGACATGGGCCTGCGCAAGGTGAAGGTTTACGTCAAGGGTCCGGGTGCCGGTCGTGAGTCGGCCGTGCGCACGATCCACGGTGCCGGTATCGAGGTGATGGAGATCATCGACGTTACGCCGCTGCCGCACAACGGATGCCGTGCTCCTAACCGCCGCCGTGTATAATTTCGGATGCGAAGGTTAAGGAAAAATTACAAAGGTTTAAAAACGTCAAGACAATGGGAAAATACATAGGACCTAAATCGAAAATCGCCCGTAAGTTCGGCGAAGCTATCTATGGTGCGGACAAGGTGCTCGAGAAGCGCAACTTCCCTCCCGGACAGCACGGTCTGGCGCGCAAGCGCAAGAAGGTGTCGGAGTACGGCACGCAGTTGAGCGAGAAGCAGAAGGCGAAGTATACCTACGGACTGCTCGAGAAGCAGTTTGCCCGTACCTACGAGCAGGCTGCGCGTATGGGCGGTATCACGGGTGAGAACCTGCTGAAGCTGCTCGAGTGCCGTCTGGACAACGTCGTTTACCGCTTGGGTATCGCCCCGACGCGTGCAGCTGCCCGCCAGCTCGTTTCGCACTGCCACATCTGCGTGAACGGCAGTGTCGTGAACATCCCCTCGTATTCGCTCCGTGTGGGCGACGTGGTGTCGGTTCGCGAGAAGTCGAAGAGTCTGGAGGTGATCACGGCATCTCTGGCCGGCTCGTCGAAGAGCCGCTACGCCTGGTTGGAGTGGGACAATGCCACCATGAGCGGCAAGTTCCTGCAGAAGCCCGAGCGTGAGGAGATTCCCGAGAACATCAAGGAGCAGCTCATCGTCGAGTTGTACTCGAAGTAGTAATCAATCAAATTCACAGTTATGGCAATATTAGCATTCCAGAAACCTGAGAAGGTTATAATGCTCGAGTCCACTTCGTCGTTCGGAAAGTTCGAGTTCCGACCGCTGGAGCCCGGATTCGGCATGACTGTCGGTAACGCTTTACGTCGTATTCTGCTCTCGTCGCTCGAGGGTTATGCAATCACGACTGTCAAGGTAGCCGGTGTCGATCACGAGTTTGCCGCTATCCCCGGAGTGATGGAGGATATGTTGAACATCATCCTTCGTCTGAAGCAGGTTCGTTTTATCCGCACAGTCGATAATCAGGATGCCGAAAAAGTATCCATTAACGTTGCGGGTGTTACGGAGCTGACTGCCGGATATATCTCGAATTACCTGTCGTTCTTCAAGGTGCTCAACCCCGAGCTGGTGATCTGCCACCTGGCGCCGGGCACCAAGATGCAGATGACGCTTACGATCGGCAAGGGCCGGGGATATGTTCCCGCCGAGGAGAACACTCCTGCCGACTGTGAGTTCGGAACCCTCCCGATCGACTCGATCTTCACGCCGATCAAGAACGTGAAGTACTCGATCGAGAACTACCGTGTCGAGCAGAAGACCGACTACGAGAAGTTGAATTTGGAAATTACTACCGATGGGTCGATTCACCCCAAGGAGGCTCTGAAGGAGGCCGCCAAGATCCTCATCCAGCACTTCATGCTCTTCTCCGACGAGAAAATCACCGTCAATATGGAGGATACGAACGGAGCCGAGGAGTTCGACGAGGATGTGCTCCACATGCGCCAGCTGCTGAAGACCAAGCTCTCGGACCAGGATTTGAGCGTTCGTGCGCTCAACTGCCTGAAGGCTGCCGACGTGGATACGGTGGGCGATTTGGTGAAGCTCAACCGCAACGACCTGCTGAAGTTCCGCAACTTCGGCAAGAAGTCGCTCACGGAGCTCGACGAGCTGTTGGCCTCCCTGAACCTGAAGTTCGGTATGGACGTATCAATCTACAAACTTGACAAAGACTAATTATGAGACACAATAAGAATTTCAACCACCTCGGCCGTCAGGCGGGACACCGCAAGTCGATGCTTTCGAACATGGCCTCGTCGCTGATTCTGCACAAGCGCATCGAGACCACGCTCGCCAAAGCCAAGGCCGTACGCATGTTCGTGGAGCCTCTGGTAACCAAGTCGAAGGAGGACACGACCCACTCGCGCCGCGTCGTATTTTCGTACCTGAAGCAGAAGGAGGCCGTAACGGAGCTCTTCCGCACGATCGCCCCGAAGATCGCCGAGCGTCCGGGCGGTTACACCCGCATCCTGAAGACGGGCTTCCGTCTGGGCGATGCTGCCGAGATGTGCATCATCGAGTTCGTGGACTTCAACGAGGCCTACACGCTGGGCATCACGCCGGCTGCTGCTGCCGAGGCGAAGCCCAAGACACGCCGCTCGCGCAAGTCGGCCGCCAAGAAGACGACCGATGCCGTCGAGGAGGCTACCGTCGTAGAGGGCGAGACGAAGAAGGCCCCGGCCAAGAAGGCCGCTGCTCCGAAGGCTCCGAAGGCCACGGCTGCCAAGACAGCTGCTCCGAAGGCCGCCAAGAAGACCAACGTGGGCAAGAAGATGTAATTTCCGCCGTTGCGGAATGGGGGGCGTGTGAAGGACAGGCCGGGTTCGAAATCCGTGCTCTGTTCCGCAAACTGCCCGAAGCCGCACAGCGATCGAAAAAATCCCGAAAAAGGACGTGCAAAAGCATGCCTTTTCGGGATTTTTTCGTAAATTCGATCCTAATCAAATATTTGAAACGATGAAACATCTGCTGCTTTTGTTGTTGGGACTTCTCATCGGAGTTTCGAATCTGTCAGCCCGGCAACTCGATTCGCTGTTGCGGGTGGTTCATGACCGGGATCAAGCGGTGCGTATGGAGGTGATTCGTCTTTCACAACAGGTTCCGCCGCCAGTCGATTCGTTAATGGCAGCCTATGCCCGCATGCAGGAGGCCGATGCCGAGAACCAGCGCATTGTTTCGGAGTTGCTCGATTGCGGCGGATGGCCCACAGGGATCTCCGACGAGGCGGCAGAAACCATCTGGCTCGTGATCGACCATGCCGATCTGGAGATGCAGCGGCGCTGGATGCCCCTTATCGAGGAGCAGGTGGCGGCGGGCACGATTTCGAAATCGAGTTATGCGACGCTGCTTGACCGGATGTTGATGCGCGGAAACCGTCCGCAGCGTTACGGAACCCAGACCTGTTCCCTTACGCATATCGTCGAGGATGATTCGACCCACATGGAGCAACGGATCTGGCTCTGGCCTGTCGAGCAGCCCGAAAGACTCGACTCGCTGCGGGAAGTCATGGAACTGGCTCCGATCGCTACATATCTTCGTGAGGTGGAGGAGGTCTATGGCGCTCCGTGCCTATGGGACCCGAAGCTTACCGTGGAGCAGATCGAAGCCCTGCGACAGGGCGATTGAACCGTGCAAGAGCGATTTTTGAGGATTTTTTTACAAAAAACGGCGGCAGAGCGGTCGATTTTAGATTCCGTTCAGAATCGAGCCCGATCTTTGTATCGTCAAACAACACGAAACAAAGTCAAACCTGAAAACTAAAAAATGACGATTATGAAAAAGATTCTTGTAGCAGCCGCCCTTCTTTTTGCCGGTATGACCGCGACCTTCGCCGCCGACCGCGAGCGCCCCACGACGGTGGACAAACTCCCTGCCGCCGCGCAGCAGTTCCTTGCCACCCATTTCAAGGGGCTGACCGTGGCCTATGCCGTCGAGGACCCGAAGATCATCGGTTCGGAGTACGAGGTAGTTTATACGGACCGTACGGAGGTCGATTTCGAGAACAACGGCGAGTGGTCTTCCGTCGAGCGGAAGTATGAGGCCGTGCCTGCGGCCATCGTTCCCGAGCAGATCCGCAACTATCTGGCCGGCAGCAACTATCCGAATGCCTACATCACGAAGATCGACCGCGACAAGTACTCGTGGGAGGTGGAGCTTTCGAACGGTCTGGAGATCAAGTTCGACCGTCAGTTCCGCGTGATCGAGATCGACGACTGATCGACGGAGTACAGCCCTGCAGCAGAGCGTCCGGCCGCATTTGGCGGCCGGACGTGTCTTTTTTGCAGCCCGCAGAGTCCGCCGCCGCAAAAAATACGCCCTCCGCAAGGTTGCGGAAGGCGTATGGTTTTTCGGGGCCCGGAGCCCCGTGAAATTGGTCCGGAATCCGGATTACTTGGCGAATCCCTTGCCGATGGCGAGGAAGTCCTCGGCCTTCAGGGCGGCACCGCCGATCAGACCGCCGTCCACATCCTCCTTGGCAAAGATCTCGGCAGCGTTCGAGGGCTTGCACGAACCGCCGTAGAGGATCGGGCACTCGGCAGCTGCGGCACCGAACTTGTCGGCGAGCACCTTGCGGATGTAGGCATGGATCTCCTGTGCCTGGTCGGCCGTGGCGGTCTTGCCCGTACCGATGGCCCATACGGGCTCGTAGGCGATGACGAGGTTGCGGAACTGCTCCTCGGTGAGGTTGTAAACGACCTCCTCGATCTGGGCCTTCACCACGTCGAAGTGCTTGCCGGCCTCGCGCTCCTCGAGGTTCTCACCTACGCAGTAGATCGGGGTGAGGTTGTTGGCATAGGCCTGCTCCATCTTCTTGTTGAGCGTAGCGGAGGTCTCGCCGTAGTACTGGCGGCGCTCCGAGTGGCCGAGGATCACATACTTGCAACCCAGGGCAGCGATCATCGAGGCTGCGACCTCACCCGTGTAGGCACCCTTGGCCTCGGCGGCGCAGTTCTGGGCACCCAGTGCGACATCCGAACCCTTCAGGGCTTCGGCGACCATCGCCAGGTGGGTGAACGGCGGGCAGACGATGAAATTCACGCACGAGCATACCTCGCCGCGTCCTGCTACGACGCCTTTTGCCAGTTCGACTCCTTCGGCAGGAAGCGTATTCATCTTCCAGTTGCCGGCAACGATTTTCTTTCTCATAGTTGTTTTGCTTTATGTAGATTGAGTATTCCTTCCATTTCGGTTTTGCCTCCGGAAAAATCGTGATCCGTTTTCGGGCGCTCCCGTTGCGTGTCGACTTCTCCGGTATCTTCCATCCCGGGACTGGGTCAGGCGGGTTCGCACCACGCCCTGACCTCCTCGATCGAGGGAGCCTTCAGCCCGAGCTTGTTCTTCTTGTTGAAGCCGCACAGGTCGTTGAAAAACTTGCCGGGGGCGAGCTTGCGCAGCGACTCCACGGTGATGTAGCCCATCTTCTGGATCACCGGTACCCACTCTTCGGGAATGCCGATGGCCGTGTAGGCCTCCACGGGATCCGCCACGACCTTTTTCTCGGGGCGCATCTGCGGGAAGAAGAGCACGTCCTGAATCGATGGCTGGCCCGTCATGAACATCGTCAGACGGTCGATACCCATACCCATGCCCGAGCAGGTCGGCATACCGTATTCCAGAGCGCGGACGAAGTCCATGTCGATGAACATCGCCTCGTCATCGCCCTTCTCCGAAAGGCGCAGCTGCTCCTGGAAACGCTCCAGCTGGTCGATCGGATCGTTCAGCTCCGAGTAGGCGTTGCAGAGCTCCTTGCCGTTCACGAACAGTTCGAAACGTTCCGTGAGCTCCTTGTTGTCGCGGTGGCGCTTGCACAGGGGCGACATCTCGATGGGGTAGTCGCAGACGAACGTCGGCTGGATGAGCTCCTCCTCGCAGTACTGGCCGAAGATGGCGTCGATCAGCTTGCCCTTGCCCATCGTGTCGTCGATCTCGACATTCAGGCGCTTGCAGGCTTCACGCAGCTGCTCCTCCGTCTGGCCCGTGATGTCGTAGCCGGTCTTCTCGCGGATGGCATCGGTCATCGTCAGGCGGCGGAAAGGTGCCTTGAACGAGATCTTGCGGCCGTCGATTTCGAGCTCCGTCGTGCCGTTCACCTCCATGGAGATGCGTTCGAGCAGCTGTTCGGTGAATTCCATCATCCAACGGTAGTCCTTGTAGGCGACGTAGATCTCCATGCAGGTAAACTCGGGGTTGTGCGTGCGGTCCATACCCTCGTTGCGGAAATTCTTGCCCAGTTCGTAGACACCGTCGAAGCCGCCGACGATGAGTTTCTTGAGGTAGAGCTCCGTGGCGATACGCAGGTAGAGGTCGATGTCGAGCGAGTTGTGGTGCGTGATGAAGGGGCGCGCCGAGGCTCCGCCCGGAATGGGCTGCAGAATCGGTGTCTCGACTTCGATGTAGCCTTTCGAATTGAAGAACTCGCGCATCGTCGAGATGATCTTTGCGCGCTTGGCGAAGACCTCCTTGACCTGCGGATTGACGATCAGGTCGAGGTAGCGCTGGCGGTAGCGGATTTCGGGGTCGGTGAAGGCATCGAACGTCTTGCCGTCCTTCTCCTTGACGACGGGCAGCGGACGGATCGATTTCGAAAGCACGGTGAAGTGCTTGCAGTGTACCGACAGCTCGCCGCTGTTGGTGCGGAAAGCGAAGCCTTCGATGCCGACGAAGTCGCCGATGTCGAGCAACTTCTTGAAAACTGTGTTGTAGAGCGTCGGATCCCCTTCGGGGCAGATGTCGTCGCGGCGGATGTAGACCTGGATGCGGCCCGTGTGGTCCTGCAGTTCGAAGAACGAGGCGCTGCCCATGATGCGGCGCGACATGATGCGGCCGGCGATGCGTACCTCCTGGTAGTTGTGCTTCTGGTCGTCGTAGTTGTCGGCGATTTCACGCGCCGTGGCGGTTACCTCGTAACGGGCTGCGGGGTAGGGCTCGATGCCCAGGTCGCGCAGCGCCTGAAGCGACTGCCGGCGCAGCTGTTCCTGTTCGCTGAGTTCGATTGCCATATGTTTTGCGGTTTGTATTTTTCCTTAAAAGGGGTTTATCCCCGCAAAAGTACGAAAAAAAGCGAAAACACGCAATTATTCGCCCCGGGAGCAGCTGCGGCCGAGGCGCTGCCGCAGGAGATCGGCTCCCCAGCCCAGCAGGGCGCCGAGCGCGACACCCCAAAGGATGTCTGCGGGGAAGTGTTTCGCGAGGTAGATGCGCGAGTAGCAGATCGCCGCGGCGCAGCACGCCATCAGGAGGGTAAACCACCGGCGGCGGATTGTCCGGATGGCCAGCAGGCTCATCGCCACGATCGTCGCGGCGTGGGCCGAGACGGTGCCGAAGCGTCCGCTGACGGCCTCCACGGGAACATGTACGGTCCAGTCGGAGGCATATCCTGCGGCCGCAAGGGCTTCGGGCGTCATGCGGCGCAGCGTGCGCAGCGAGTCGGGCGAGATGTCGAGCCCCTCGAGTGCGGGCGTGAACATCGGGCGCCAGCGGGGCGTGATTCCCGGGAAGAGGTCGCCCAGCAGGCCGCTGTGCTTGAAGATTCCGGCCACCATGTCGGCCACGCCCACGGCGGCGGCCACCAGCAGCAGGAAGAGCAGCGTTCCGTGCCATCCCTCGCGGCGCCAGACGAGCCAGAGGATCAGCGCGTAGAGCGGTACCCACATCGCGATGCCCGACAGGGCGAGCATCAGGCGGTCGCACAGGGGGCCGCCGTCGAAGTTGAGCGCCAGGAAGAGGCTGTGGTCGAGGTCTTGCATCGGCGTGTCAGAACTGGAAATAGATGAAGGGTTGTATGTCGCTCGATTTGATCTGCATGACGCACCAGATCATCGCCGCGGCCATGAGGATCTGCAGCACGAGCGGTGCGTAGGTAACCAGACGCTGTGTGGCGGCATCGACGCGCGCCGGAAGCAGGTGCAGCAGGTATCCCGCCGCGATGAGCGCGAAGACCCCCGCATATCCGGAGATGACCTGCGGAATCATCGCCGCATTGAAGTTGTGGAAGATCTGGTGCAGCATGAGCCCGACGGTCTGCATCGACTCGGCGCGGAACATGAGCCATCCGAAGCATACGAGGTGGAAGGTGAGCAGCATGCCCAGTATGCGGCTCCATCCGTGCATCTGGGCGCCGGCGGCCTTGGCACCCGGGACGACGCGGAGCCATACCTTGTGCAGGGCGAGGGCTACGCCGTGAAGTGCGCCCCAGAGGATGAAGCGTACGGCGGCGCCGTGCCACAGTCCGCCGAGGAGCATCGTCAGCAGCAGATTGACGTAGGTACGCAGCCGCCCCTTGCGGTTGCCGCCCAGCGAAATATAGAGGTAGTCGCGCAGCCACGACGAGAGCGAGATGTGCCAGCGGCGCCAGAATTCGGTGATCGTGGCCGACTTGTAGGGGGCGTCGAAGTTCTTCGGGAAGCGGAATCCCAGCAGCAGGGCGATGCCGATGGCCATGTCCGAATAGCCCGAGAAGTCGCAGTAGATCTGCAGGGCGTATCCGTAGATGCCCGCCAGGCATTCGAATCCCGAATAGAGGAGCGGTTCGTCGAAGATTCGGTCCACGAAGTTGAGCGAGATGTAGTCCGAGATGATCGCCTTCTTGAACAGACCCGTGAGGATCAGGAAGACGCCCGTGCCGAACATCTCGCGGGTTACGACGACGGGATTCTGCCGGATCTGCGGGATGAAGTCGCGGGCGCGGACAATGGGCCCGGCGACGAGCTGCGGGAAGAACGAGAGGTAGAAGAGGTAGTCGAGCCAGTTCGTGAGGGGCTGCAGCTGGCGGCGGTAGACGTCGATCGTGTAGCTCATCGACTGGAAGACGAAGAACGAGATGCCGACCGGCAGGAAGATGTTCCGGAACTGGAGGAATCCCTGTCCGAACATCTGGTTGGCGATGTCGATCAGGAAGTTCGTGTATTTGAAGTAGCCCAGCATTCCAAGGTTCACCGCGACGCTCAACGCCACGAGCCAGCGGCGACGGGTCCGGCTTTCGGTGCGGGCCATGATGCGGGCTATGAGGAAGTCGCTCGTGGCGGCGAAGATCAGCAGCAGGAAGTAGATCCCGCTCGACTTGTAGTAGAAGTAGAGCGAGAAGAGGATGACGTAGACGATGCGCGCCATCGGCGCCCGGCGGAACATGCCGTACAGAAGCAGGAACCCCGCAAAGAGAAACAGGAAGAGCCCGCTGCTGAAGATCAGCGGCGACGAGGCGTCGTAGGAGAGCAGCGCCAGCAGTCGTTCCGGAACGGCATCCACCTCGGGCAGCGTCATCTGAAGAGTTCTTTAAGGGGTTTGATGCGGGGTTTCGTCAGCAGGCGGCGGTCGATGCGGCGCCGCTGCTGCGGGGTGAGGATGCCTCTCCCGAGTTCGATGCGCAGCTCCTCGGCCTTGCGCATCGAGGCATGCCGGGACGTAAGGTCGTTCAGGGCATCGACCAGCGCCCAGGCTATGCGGCGGCCTCCCTCGTAGTTGATGTGCGTGAAGTCCTTGCCGGCCCAGCCGTTCTGCACGAAACGTTCCATGCCTCCCAGGGCACGCATCGCCTCGCTCGTGGGCCAGAAGGCGGCTCCCGTATTCCGGGCTGCGCGGCGCTGGTATTCGGTCATGCCGGGGACGGCGTCCATCGGCTCGAAACCCCGGTCGGTCTTTACCGAACGGTCGCTGACGCCGAGGATCAGCACGGCGGCCTTCGGGAAGCACTGCCGGACGTAGGCGACCATCTTCTCGATTTGCCGCGCGTAGCCCGTGTAGTCGAGTACGCCGGCCTGCATGATGTTGAGCCCGTACTGGAGGATGACCAGATCGTACCCCACCAGGGCATCGATCTGGGCATTGATCGAGGGGTTGGTCCAGAACATCGCCTGTCCGTTGTTGCTGCGGATCGAGTAGTTGTCCACGACGATTCCGCGGTCGCCTTCGAAGATGGCCCCGTAGCCCGTGAAGCCCTCCGTTCCGGAGAGCACCCTGCAGGTCAGGGCGTGCAGGTGCGGTGCGCGGACGACGATGCGCCGTATGGCGGCGTCGCCTTCGATGTCGAACGTACGGCGAAGCGAGTCGTTGATTGTCAGTTCGATGCGGCTGTCGCGCGGTGAGCGGAAGAGCACCTGCGCCGCGCGGCAGGAGTCGAGCCGCTGCCGGGCGTCGGTCTGCTCCCAGCGGGTCGAGGCGCCGTCGGAGGGCTGGCAGACCCACCCCGAGACATAGAAATTCTCGCGCTGGTCTTCGGGAGCCCGTTTGCGCTGCATGATGTTGTAGGCGTTCCAACCCTTCGCCTGGGTCTTGACTGTGCGGCGGAAGCCCGTCAGCGGCGAGGCCATCGGCGCGAATCCCGGGCCGCCTCCGCCATAGAGGCTCTGCAGCTGTTCGCGCAGGTCGGCCGTGAGGATGTCGCCCTCGACGAACGAGTCGCCGAAGAAGGCGATGCGCACCGGGCGCCGTGCCCGTAGCAGCGTGTCGCAGAAGGACCTCATGCCCCGAAGCCCCGTCGTGTCGAAATCCTCGATCGGCGTGAGCGTCTCCGCGAGCCGTTTCGGGTGGCGGCGTGTTTTTGTCCCGGGAATCGAGTCGTGGCGGGACGTGCCGCTGCGGAGGTCCCATTCGAGGGTGGTCTGCACGGGCGGAGGCGTGGTATCTGCCACGATGCGTTCTGCGACCTGCTCCAGATCGATCCGGAACTCCTCCTCGTCGAAGGCGGGGGGTACAGCCTCCTCTTCGGCAACGGCGGCATCGTCGAAGGAGATCAGGTCCGAGAGGATGTTGGCCCGGCGGAACTTGATGCCGCCGAGCGTCCGGGGCGGTATGAAACTGACGGCCACGAGCACCGCAACGAGTGCCGTGACCGCCAGCCAGGCCGTACGGGTGTAGTCTTTGTCGGGGGTATTCATCCGGGGCGTTTAGTCGCGACGACCTCCGAGAATCATCAGCACATAGTAGAGGACCGAGGCGACGGCGCTCAAGGCGGCGACCAGATAGGTGCGTGCCGCCCATGAAAGGGCCTCACGGGCCTGTGAGAGCTGTGCCTCGCCCATCGTGCGGCTGACCTGCAGCCACTCCAGGGCACGCGCCGAGGCGTTGTATTCCACGGGAAGGGTGATGAGCGAGAAGAGGGCCGATACGCCGATCATGCCGACGCCGATCCAGCAGAGCAGTTCGTTGCGCGTCGTGGCGAGAATGACCAGTCCGAGCATGATGACCCACATGGCCGACGAGGAGGCGAACTGCACGACGGGCACCAGCTGCGAGCGCAGGGCCAGCGGGGCGTATCCCCGGGCGTGCTGCACGGCATGGCCGCACTCGTGGGCGGCGACGGCCGCAGCGGCGACGCTCGTCGAGGAGTAGACCGAGTCGCTCAGATTGACGGTCATCGTCTGCGGGTTGAAGTGGTCGGTGAGGTGTCCGCCGACATGGGTTACCTTCACGTTGTGGATGTTGTTGTCGCGCAGCATCTTCTCGGCGACCTCGGCGCCCGTGAGGCCGCCGGGGAACTGTACTTTCGAGTATTTGCGGAACACCGACTGCAGGCGGGCCTGCACGATGTAGCCGATGATGCCGATGGCGATGATGAGGAAGAACATGCCGGTCGTGGCGGCCGAGTAGCGGCTGGCTGCCGTATCGGCATAATATCCCGCCTGAAGCAGGAGGATCATGGGTTGTAACATGGTTTGTACGTTTTTTCGTTTTCCGTTCCGGAGAGCCTGCAGCCTCCGGGTTGCTGCGGTGCGGTGTCCGGGCTACTTTTTCCGGCAGGTGTAGTAGGCTCCCGCCTGTTGCGCCGGCATCAGCACCATATCATTAACGTTCATATGTGCCGGTAATTGTGCGGCCCAGGCGATTGCTTCGGCGATGTCGTCGCCGGTGAGGGGCTCCACCCCTTCATATACCCGGTCGGCAGCCGCCCGGTCGCCGTGGAAGCGTACCACGGAGAACTCGGTCTCGACCATGCCGGGACGGATCTCCGTGACCTTGATGCCTGCGGCGAGCAGGTCGGCGCGCATCGCCTGCGAGATGGCGTGCACGGCGTGTTTCGAAGCGCAGTAGACGGCGCCGTTCTCATAGGGTTCCGTGCCGGCGATCGAGCCGATGTTGAAGATATGCCCGTGGCCCGCGGCGACCATCTTGGCCGATACGACGCGTGTAACGTAGAGCAATCCCTTGACGTTCGTGTCGATCATGGCGTCCCAGTCGCGCGTGTCGCCGCAGTCGATGTGCTCGAGTCCGGCGGCCAGCCCGGCGTTGTTCACCAGAAGGTCGATCGTTTCGATCGGTTCCAACGCCCGGCGCACTTCCTCCTCGCTGCGGACATCGAAGCAGAGGGTTGTGCAGTGCCCTCCGGCCGCCTCGATCTCCCGGCGCAGCGCCTCGAGCCGCTCCGCGCGGCGTCCCGTAGCTGTAATGGCGTAACCTTCACGGGCAAGCCGGAGCGCCGTGGCGCGTCCGATACCCGATGTGGCTCCCGTGATGAGTGCCTGTTTCATATGCGAATTCACAAAAAACGGTTCTTTCGGGCAAAAATACGAAATAATGTGTTACTTTGCATAAATTTTCAGACAAAAACACCTGCCGTGAATCTTCCGCTTTTCATCGCCCGCCGCATGGCCCGTTCCTCGTCGGAGAACCGTCCCGGCGTGATGGAGCGCATCGCCGTCGTCTCGGTGGCGCTGGGTGTTGCCGTGATGATCCTCGCCCTGGCGGTCATCCTGGGCTTCAAGCGCGAGGTTTCGGAGCGTATGGCGGGATTCGCCGCCCATGTCTCGGTTACGGACCTGCGGGGTGTCGGGTCGCTCGATGCCGAGCCCGTCGTGCGGAGCGCGCATGTCGAGAGGCTGATCCGTGCGGCCGGCCCTGTCGTGTCGGTGGCACCCTATGCCCTGCGGGGAGGCATCATCCGTACGGACGATGCCGTACAGGGAGTGGTGCTCAAGGGGGTCGATAGCGCTTACGACTGGTCGCTCTTCGGGCGGTGGCTGGTCGAAGGGACGTTGCCGCGCGTAAGCGACTCGATCCGCACGAAGGACGTGCTGCTGTCGCGGACCTTGGCCCGGGGACTGCGCATCGGGGCGGGCGACCGCATCGAGATGCTCTTCGTCGAGCCCGGGGAACTGCCGCGCCGCGACCGCTTCAAGGTCTCGGGGATTTACGCTTCGGGGATGGACGACATCGAGGAGCCGATCCTGCTGACCGATCTGCGGAACGTACAGCGCCTGGCCGACTGGCGGCCGGAACAGGTCTCGGGATACGAGATTCTGCTTGCGGATGTCGCCGATGCGGAGCCGTATGCCGCTTCGTTGAGCGAGGCGCTCTTGTACGACGAGTCGGACGATACGCGCAACCTGGTGGCCACGAGCGTCATGGAACGCTATCCCAATATCTTCGACTGGCTCAAGGCCCACGATGTGAACGGAGTGGTTATCGTCGTCATCATGCTTGTGGTGGCCTTCTTCAACATGGCCGCGGCGCTGATGACGCTCGTTCTCGAGCGGACGCGGACGATCGGCCTGCTGAAGGCTCTCGGCATGGCCAACGGCCCGCTGCGGCGGATCTTTCTCTGGCGTGCGGCGTTCATCACGTTGCGCGGGCTGGCGTGGGGCAATGCCGTGGGGCTGGGACTCTGCCTGCTGCAGCGGACAACCCACCTGGTGCACCTCGATGCGGAGGGGTATCTCCTTTCGGCGGTCCCCATCGCGCTGGACTGGAGCTGGTGGCTGCTGCTCAATGCGGGCTTCGTCGCGGCGATCGTCGCCCTGCTCGTCATTCCGGCCTGCGTCGTCTCGGCCGTAAAGCCCGAGGAGGCTATCCGATACGAATAAACTCCGATTATGAAACCTTACCATACCGATCAGACCAAAAAGGAGGAGGTGCACGAGATGTTCAACCGCATCGCACCCCGTTATGACTTGTTGAACCATACGCTGTCGATGAACATCGACCGTCTGTGGCGCCGGCATGTGGTGCGCGAGGTGCAGTGCGTGAAGCCGAAACGGATCCTCGACGTGGCAACCGGCACGGGCGATCTGGCGATCGCCCTGGCGCAGCATATTCCCGGGACGCAGGTGCGTGCCGTGGATCTTTCTGAAGAGATGCTGGCCGTGGCCCGGCGGAAGGTCGAGGCCCGGGGGCTCGATGCGCGCATCATCCTCGACTGCGGCGACGCGGAGCACCTCGAGGTGGCCGACGCCTCGGTCGATGTGGCCACCGTGGCCTTCGGGGTCCGGAACTTCGGGGACCTCGAGGCGGGGCTCCGCGAGCTTTGGCGCGTGGTGCGTCCCGGCGGACGTGTCGTGATCCTCGAGTTCTCGCGTCCCCGTGTCCGCTGGTTCCGGACGCTTTACGAGTTCTACTCCTACCGGATCCTGCCGCGTATCGGCGGGGCGATCTCCCGCGACCGGCGCGCTTACGAGTACCTTCCGGCATCGGTCGGGGAGTTCCCGGCGCCCGACATATTTCTCGGGATGCTCGGACGGGCCGGATTCCGCAACTGCCGGGCCCGGAGCCAGAGTTTCGGCATCGCCCAAATCTATATAGGTGAACGCTGACCCATGACCTGCAACGGAAAAACTCCCGGAACAGGGGCCGCACTGCGCTTGCGGACGGTGCGCGGCGCGCAACGCATTGTGCGGCAAATCCTTCGTGCGGCACTCTGTCTCGCGCTGCTGTCGGCCGTGGGATGCCGTCCCCGGACGGAGGCCGCCGTGCGGTCCGGGGTCTGGGCCGAGCCGGCCGTGCACCTCGTGCGGCGCGGTTCCGTCGGAATCGAACTCGAACTGGTGCTGCACAACGACACGGACCGGAACCTGAAGATCCGGCGTGCGGAGCTCGACATCTACTATGCCGGCGGGCGTGTGGGCACGTTGCGGTTGTGCGATCCGCTGCGCCTCGGGCGTCGTACGGCGACCCGGGTTACGACCCGCTGGCGGATGGAATCGCAGGACCCCATGGCGCTCTATGTCCTCGAGCGCCGCATCCGCGGGGAGGAGTGGTCGCGCATCGCATGCTCCTACCGGCTGCGGGGGCGGGCGGGGATATTGCCCGTGAAAATTTCGGGCGATATGATTCCCGTGTCGGATTTTTTGAATACCTTTGGCCTGTCGCCCGACGACCTTCGTAACTCGATCAATAGCTTGGAATAATGCGCAGAATACTACTTCTTACCCTGCTGTCTTCATTGCTGACGGCTGCCGGTGCGGCCGCCCAGTCGCTCGAAACGTTCAAGCGGCAGCTCGCCGTGCCCGAATCGCAGCCCGGAGTCTTCTTCGGACAGGCCCGGGTTGTGGCCGTGGAGTACGGCAATGCGGCCCGTGCCGTGGCCGAGGCGTCGCGCGCCGAGCAGCGCGACCGAATCTCCGGATATCGGGTCTGTATCTTTTCCGACAACGGTCCAGAGGCCCGCGAGGGTGCTTTTGCTGCCATGAAACTTTTTGAGGAGAGCTATCCGGGAATCGAAGTTTACATGGGTTACGATGTTCCCTATTTCAAAGTGTCGGTAGGAAACTGCCTGACGACCGAAGAGGCTATCATCCTCAAGGAGCGCGTCTCGGCAACCTTCCCGAAGGCTTTTGTGAAGAGCGAGGAGCTATCGATCAAGGACCTTGCTAAATAGAACAAAAAAAATTTTGTTTTTGTTTTCCCATTATTTATATTTGGGCCGTTTTTAAAACCTTTTATAATATGAAGAAGATCTTTACTTTCATCGTGGTTCTTTCGGCCGCTGCTATGGTAAGCTGCTGCGGCAATTCGAATTCGAAGCAGGCCGAGGGTGAAGCTGCCGAGACGACGGCTGTGGAGGCTGCCGCTCCTGCTGCTGCCTGCGATTCGACCGCTTGTGAGAAGTGCGATTCGACGGCTTGCGAGAAGGCTGCCGCCGAGGAGGCTGCTCCCGCTGCCGAGGCTGAGAAATAATCGGCCGGCATTTTTTGGCTTGTCCCTCCCCTGAAACAGGGAAGGGATTTTTTTGCCTTGTCCGATTGCCCTGATGGGATGGACGGGGCAGGGATGGCGAGGACAATAATGCGACAAAGCCCCGACGGATATTCCGTCGGGGCTTTGCATGATGACCGGCCGATTCCGGTCTTCCTGCGGAGAGAAGGGGATTCGAACCCCTGAAACACTTTTGATGTTTACTCGCTTTCCAGGCGGGCCAGTTCAACCACTCCTGCATCTCTCCGAAAAACGCCCCCAAAAGTACGCATTATTTCCCGATTCTGCAAATCGGAATGTTTTTTTCTCTCATTGCGTTCGGACTTCGGTCGGTGCCGCGGACTCGGAGCCGGCCCGAGTTCGGAATATGGATTGCGAAGGGCCGATCGTGCACCGCCTTTGGACCCGTATCCATCGCCGGAGGGCTGTGCCCGGTTGTTTCCCGTAAGGTTTGTCTTCGAAAAAGAGACAATTTAAAATATTAAAAAATTTATAAATGCCGACTCCGGACAGATGCTGCTCTGTTTCGGGAACCTGACGGATCGGCCCGGGATTTTACCTGGCAATCGGGCGTTCTGTTGCCCGGATTCAGCTGCCTAATGGTGGATTTTTTGTCTTTTATGCTCCGATTCGGGATCGTCTTCCTGCGTTCGGATCGTAAGTTTCTCCTACTAATATGCGCGAAATTTTTTGTATATCAAGAAAAAATGTTACATTTGAAGTACGGGAAAAACCGTAATATATAATTTTATAATTCGTATCAATTAGAGTCTTTTTACTTAGAAACAATCGTTAGGATCGTATGAAAAAAAGGACAAAAGTCCGATCAATGTCAAAAAACGAGTTTTCATTTATGTTCAACCAAAACCTAATTATTTATGTGGAATTTTGCAAAAAGAGTGCTCTTTAGCAGCGTTGCTTTTTTAATGGCATTGTGCGCTATGGAGTCTGCCGCCGCTTTGCAGGCGAATGCCCAGGAGGCCGGCAAGGGAACCCTTGAAGGTGTAGTCAAGGATGCTTCGGGTCCGCTGCTCGGTGCTACGGTGGTCGTGAAGAATACGACGCGCGGAACGACGACCGATATCGACGGAAAGTTCCGTCTCGAAGACCTGGAGAACGGCGATGTGCTGCAGGTATCCTATGTGGGATACGACAACTATGAGGTGGTTTATGCCGGCCAGACGTTCCTGGAGATCGAAATGAAGGAGACGGCCAACCAGCTCAATGCCGTGGTCGTAACGGCCATGGGTATCGAGCGTCAGTCGAAGACGCTGACCTATGCTGCCGAGACGGTCGGTGGCAGTGAGGTGGCCGACATCAAGTCGATCAACATGATCAACTCGCTGCAGGGCAAGTCGGCCGGTCTGCAGATCACGCCGAACTCGACGGGCGCCGGAGGTTCCTCGAAGATCCTCTTCCGCGGTAACAAGTCGATCAACGGCTCGAACCAGCCGCTGGTAGTAGTGGACGGTGTGCCCCTGATGATGAACACCACCACGGATCAGGTGCAATCCAATTACGGCGGTGAGCGTGACGGCGGCGACGCCATGTCGACGATCAACCCCGACGATATCGCGTCGATTTCGCTGCTGAAAGGCGCTTCGGCCGCTGCACTTTACGGTGCCGTGGCTGCCAACGGCGCCATCATGATCACCACGAAGTCGGCATCGGCCGGCCGCATTTCGGTGAGCGTGTCGAGCAACACGACCGTCGAGACTCCGATTTCGCTGCCCGAGTTCCAGAATACCTACGGCTCGAGCGACAAGACCTACAGCTGGGGCCCGAAGCTCTCCTCGAAGGCTCCGAACTACGCCAAGGAGTTCTACCAGACGGGCTGGACGACCAACAACTCGGTGTCGATCAGCGGCGGTGCGGAGAACCTTCGCGCCTACTTCTCCTACGGTAACATTTCGTCGAGCGGCATCACTCCCGAGAACGACTATGCGCAGCATACGCTCAACTCGAAGGTGGGCTTCGACCTGTTCAACGACCATGTGAAGGTGGATTTCTCGGCCAAATATGTCAATCAGCATGTGTCCAACCAGCCGGCAGCAGGTTTCCTCTACAACCCGCTGACGGGCGCCTACCTCTTCCCGCGCGGTGAGGACTGGGACTACTACAAAAACAATTTCGAAGTGTATGACGCGACGCTCAACGCCAACATCCACAACTGGGTGAATACGTCGCTCGAGCAGTTCGACAACCCCTACTGGATTCTCAACCGCCAGAAGCCCATTTCGGAGCGTAACCGTTACGAGTTCGGAGGCCAGGTCAAGTATCAGATCATCGACGGACTCTCGCTGACGGGACGTATGCGCTACGAGCGTGCCGATGACAACTTCAAGCACAACTTCTACGCCTCCTCGACGGCCAACCGCTATCCGATGGGCCGCATGAAGGACAACCGCTACTTCAGCGAACAGCTCTATGCCGACGTGATGGCACAGTACGACCATACCTGGGGCGACTTCTCGCTCAATGCCACGGCCGGTGCCAGCATGACGCGCACGCAGTCGAACAACCTGGACCTGTGGGCCGAGGGTACGAAGTTCTCGATGACCGACGGCAAACCCAACGGCAACATCATGTATCCCAACCTCTTTATCCCGGCCAACTACTATGCGAACATGGTGGAGACGGGCCTTACGCGCAAACGTCTGAATTCGGTCTTCGCAACGGCGACGTTCGGTTACAAGGAGGGCCTGTTCGTGGATGTTACGGCCCGTAACGACTGGTCGTCGGCACTGGCCTTCACCAACGGCTATTCGTTCTTCTATCCTTCGGTGGGTGCCAGCCTGCTGCTCGACCGCTTCGTGGACATGGGCAGCAACATCGACCTGTTCAAGTTCCGCGCCTCCTACTCGATCGTGGGTAACGACGTGCCGGCCTACATGACCAACCCGCTCTATACGCTCGATGCCCAGGGTGCCATCACGCCGCCGAAGAGCACGCCGTTCCGCACCCTCGAGCCCGAGAAGACCCACTCGTTCGAAGTCGGCTTCGACGGCGAGTTCCTCCAGCATCGTCTGCATGTGAATGCTACCTATTATAAGACGAACACCAAGAACCAGTTCTTCTCGATCGAACTGCCGTGGGAGAGCGGTTACGAGTCGCAGTATGTCAATGCGGGTAATGTGCAGAACCAGGGCTTCGAGCTTTCGCTGGGCTGGTTCCAGGATTTCGGCAACGACTTTACCTGGTCTACGGACCTGAACCTGTCGTACAACGACAACAAGATCATCGAACTGGTTGAGGGTCTGCAGGACGGTCTGTCGATCTCGAACTTCGGCGGAGCCCAGGTGATCCTCAAGGAGGGCGGCCACTTCGGCGACCTCTATGTACGCACGCTCAAGCATAACGAGGACGGCAGCCTGATGGTCAATACCGTAACCGACGAGGCCTCGGGCACGAGCTACCAGGTTCCCGTGTTGGGCGGTGAGAATATCCAGGATCTGAAGTATATCGGCGACATGAACTCGAAAGTGTACATGGGATGGAACAACACGTTCCGTTACAAGGACTTCTCGCTGAGCTTCCTGATCGACTTCCGCTTCGGCGGCAAGGTGCTTTCGATGACCGAGGCTGCGCTCGACGGCTGGGGCGTATCGAAGCGTACGGCCGAGGCCCGCGACCGCGGTTATGTAATACGCGAGGGTGTCAAGTTCACCGATGTGCAGAAGTACTATGACCTGGTAGGCGTTACGAACTACAACTCGCAGTACAACAACGAGGATTACGTTTATGACGCAACGAATGTCCGCATGCGCGAGATTTCGTTAGGCTATACGTTCCGCGATCTGTTCGGGCAGTCCAAGAACCTGACCGTATCGCTCATCGCCCGCAACCTCTTCTTCTTCTACAAGGATGCTCCGATGGATCCCGACGTATCGATGGGTACGGGCAACGGTGTGCAGGGCTTCGATATCTTCAACCTGCCTACGACCCGCAGCTTCGGTCTGAATGTGAAACTTAACTTCTAATAAAAGCGACAAAACATTATGAAACTCAAAAATATCATCCGATACACCGCCGCACTGGCACTCCCGATCGCTTTGTTGGGAAGTTGCACCGGCGATTTCGAGGAGCTGAACACCAACCCCATCGAGGTGAATCCCGAGGAGCTTCCCTTCGAGGCGCAGTTCACCACCCCGATGAGTTACAGCTACCCCAACCAGCAGAACCTTTTCCAGTTCTGGACGAACCTGCAGATCGATATCTATGGCGGCTATTTCGAGAGCCCCAACGGCGGCTTCACGAACCAGCGCTATGCCATGAACCGCGGGCACTGCGGCGGTATGCATGAGAACTTCATGCAGAAGATCTTCAACAACACGCGCCGTCTGATCAAGCAGTGCGAAGAAAACGAACAGCCCGACTTCGCTGCTGTCATGCGTGTAGTCGAGGTTTATAACCTGCTCAACTACACCGATACCTACGGACCGGTTCCCTATTCGTCGGTAATTGCGGCCGACGAGCTTCCCGAACGTCCCGGCTCGTATGCTTACGATACGCAGGAGCAGATCTACGAGGCGATGATCTCGCAGCTCAACAAGGCGATCGAGGGCTTTGCCACGGAGACGCCCGGTATGGGCAGTTTCGACATCTGGTGCGGCGGCGACCACACGCTGTGGAAGCAGGTGGCCAACCAGCTCAAGCTGCGTATTGCCATGCGTCTGGTGAAAGTCGCTCCGACGCTGGCCGAGCAGTATGCTACAGAAGCGGTGCAGGGCGGCGTGCTGACCGATACGGATATTCTGATCTCGAAGGGCTTCGAGAACGAGATGTGGCTGATGTTCAACTGGGGCGACTGCGGTGCCAACGCTTCGCTCGTAACGATGCTCAAGGGCTACAATGACCCGCGTCTGCCGCTCTACTTCACGAAGAACACCCAGCCGATCGTCAAGTCGGGAGCCGTGGCTATCGATACCGACGATAACGGATTCAGCGTTTATGCCGAGTCGGATTATCTGACCGATCCCGAAACGGGCGCCAAGCTCAAGCCGGGAACCTCTTACCTCGGAATTCCGGCCGGCTGCCCGATCGGCGGCAAGCCCAACATGTACAGCAACTATTCGGGATGGGCCGGAACCTTCACGATGCCTCAGCCCATCATGTTCGCGGCTGAAGGCTGGTTCCTGCGTGCCGAGGCGAAACTTCGCTGGGGTCTGGGCAGCGAGAGCGTGCAGACGCTTTATGAAACCGGTATCCGCACCTCGATCAAGAATCAGTATGCTTACCGGGCCTCCTATGCCGAGCAGGGCTATGCCGAGTTCAAACAGGATGTTCCCGCCGATTGGAAGAATCTGGCTTCGGACGAGACGATCGATGCCTACATCAACGGTACGACGCTCCCGATGGATTATGTGGATCCTGCAACCCCGGGTTACAACTCGGAGAACGAGAACGATCTGTGCGTGAAGTGGGATGATGCCGCAACGAACGAGGAGAAGCTGCAGCGCATCATCACGCAGAAGTGGATCGCCGTTTTCCCGCTTTCGAACGAGGCTTGGGCCGAGTTCCGCCGTACGGGTTATCCCAAGCTCTTCAAGGTGAAGCAGAACGAGAGCAACGGCGAAGTCAGCACCGATCTGGGCCCGCGTCGTCTGCCTTACAACGAGAAGGAGCTGAGCTCCAATACGGCAGCCGTGAATGCCGCCATTGAGATGCTCAATGCCGAGGCTTCGGGCGGTACGAGCGGCGACAACGCCGGTACGCGCCTGTGGTGGGATCGCGCCGGGGTGAATAATATCTAATCGCTCTTCGGCCTTATGTGAAAAGGGGTTTGCTGCATTGCGGCAAACCCCTTTTTGCGGAATCCCGCGCCTTTAGGAAGACGCGTCTCCGAATTTTCCGTTCCGCGGTGGAATTCCGGTCCGAAAAGGCGGTTTCTTCCTCTGAAACCGTTATATTTGCAGATAGATCGCGTCCGAGCCCTACAGGCGACTCCGATGCGGTGTGTTTTGCCGAAACCTAATTTCTAAAAATACGTTATGAACAGATTGCTTGCCTTGTTCGTGTCGTCGCTGCTTCTGGCCTCCTGTGCCGGGAAGACGAACACCTACGAATTGATTCCCTATCCCAATGAGCTGACCCCCCGCTCGGGTTCGTATGCCGTGGCGGGTGCTGCCTTCACCTGCGACGAGCGCCTCGACGAAGCTTCGCGTGCCGTGGTCGAGGAGTTTGCCTCGCGTCTGTCGGAAGTTTCGCAGGCTGAAAGCACCGTGGCCTATGTCGCCGATCCGGCGACCGGCGAAGGCTTCCGCTTCATTGTGGACGAGACGCTCGACGCCGAACGCTACCGGCTCGACGTGGCATCTTCGGGCGTTACCGTCCGTGCGTCGTCGTTGCCCGGCTTCATCTACGCCGTGCAGACGATCAAGCAGCTGCTGCCCGCGGCCTTCTTCGGCGGTGAGACCGACGCTGCAACCGTCTGGACGCTGCCGTGCGTCGAGATCGACGATGCGCCGCGTTTTGCCTACCGCGGTCTGATGCTCGACGTGGCGCGCCACTTCTTCTCGAAGGAGGAGGTCGAGAAGATCATCGATCTGATGGCCTTCCATAAACTCAACCGTCTGCACTGGCATCTCACGGACGACCAGGGCTGGCGTATCGAGATCAAGCGCTATCCCCGTCTGACGGAGTACGGCAGCATCCGCAAGGGTACGGTCGTCAAGAAGAACTGGGATCAGTACGACGGAGTGCCCTACGGCGGTTACTACACGCAGGAGGAGATCCGTGAGGTGGTGGCCTATGCGGCAGCCCGCGGCATTACGGTGATTCCCGAGATCGACCTTCCGGGCCACATGCTCGCTGCGCTGGCCTGCTATCCGGAGCTGGGCTGTACGGGTGGTCCCTATGAGGTCTGGGGCCGCTGGGGTGTTGCCGATGATGTGCTGTGCGTGGGCAAGGAGCAGACCTTCGAATTCCTGGAGAATGTCCTTGAGGAGGTGATGGAGCTCTTCCCTTCGGAGTATATCCATATCGGAGGCGACGAATGCCCGAAGGTGCGTTGGGAAAAGTGCCCCGTCTGCCAGGCGAAAATCCGCGAACTGGGTATCAAGGGCGACGAGAAACATGCCGCCGAGTACTACCTCCAGAGTTATGTTACGGCCCGCATCGAGAAGTTCCTCAACGAACACGGACGCCGTATCATCGGTTGGGACGAGATCCTCGAGGGGGAACTGGCTCCGAATGCCACCGTCATGTCGTGGCGCGGTTCGGAGGGCGGCATCGCCGCGGCCAAAATGGGTCACGATGCGATCATGACCCCGACGACGCATTTCTATTTCGATTACTATCAGTCCCGCGATGTCGAGAACGAACCTTTCGGTATCGGCGGCTATCTGCCTATCGAGAAGGTTTATTCCTACGAGCCGGTTCCCGATTCGCTTGCGCAGGAGCTGGGCAACCATATTCTGGGTATCCAGGCGAACCTCTGGACGGAGTATGTCCTCTCGCCCGAGCATCTGGAGTACATGCTGCTGCCGCGTATGGCTGCCTTGAGCGAGGTGCAGTGGTGCGACAAGGGACGCCGCGAATGGGATCGTTTCGCCCGGGCGCTGCCGCGTCTGGTCGATCTCTATACCCGCATGGGCTACAACTATTCGCCCGTGGTCTTCGGCGTACATGCTGCAGTGAACAGCAATCCCGAGAAACAGTGCGTCGAGGTGTCGCTTTCGACTCTCGGCGATGCGCCGATCCATTATACACTCGACGGTACGGATCCGACGGCCGAAAGCACGCTCTATACCGCTCCGATCGAAATCCGCGAAGGCTGTACGCTCAAGGCCGTTGCTGTCCGCGGTGAGGTCCGTTCCCGGGTGCTGGAGCGCGTTTTTGCCGACAACAAGGCGATGGGCCGCTCGGTTGAGATGCGTACCCAGCCGCTGGAGAAGTACCGTTTCGGTGCTCCGGCTACGCTCGTCGATGGCGTGGAGAGTTACATGAGCTATGCGAACGGCGACTGGACCGGTTGGTTCGGCGATCCGATGGACGTGGTGATCGATATGTCGGGCGCTTCATACAGCGAGGTGTGCCTCGGTACGCTCGTCTCGAAGGGCGAGGACATTTTCCCGCCGCTGACGCTTGTTGCAAGCACCTCGGACGATGGCGAAACCTTCACCGAGGTGGGCCGCATCGAGATTCCGATGGAGACGGCAGCCGATCCCGATACCCTGAAGAAGTACACGGTGTCGTTCCCCGAGACCTCGGCCCGTTACCTGCGTGTCGAGGCGCAGACCGTAAATCCGATCCCCGAATGGCACGGAGCCCGCGGCAAGAAGGGCTTTCTCTTCGTGGATGAAATCTGCGTGAACTGATGGGACGCCGCCGACTGTATGCCGTATGGCTCTTTGCCCTGCTGACCGTGCCGTTTTCCGGTGTTTCGGCAGCTGAAGAGGCCGTCGCCATGCGCGGGGTGATCCCCGCTCCGGTATCGGATGTCCGGACCGAGGGATTCTACGAGCTGGAGATGCCTTGCCGTTTTGTGATCCGTGCACCGCGCGGAGAGGCTGTGGCTGCCGATGAACTCGGATCGTATCTCGGAACGCTTGGCTGGCAGCCTGCCGGCAAGGAGCGTCCCGATGTCGAGTTGCGGCTCGAACCCGGCGATCGGCGTTTTGCTTCGGACGAGGCCTACCGGCTGGAGATTACGCCCCGGCGTATCGTCGCTTCGGCCCGTACGGCAGCCGGCCTCTTCTATGCCGTGCAGAGCCTGTTGCAGATCAGCGATGACGGGCGCCTGACGCATATTGCCTGCCGTACGATCGAGGATGCGCCGCGCTTCGGCTACCGCGGGTTCATGATCGATGTGAGCCGTCATTTCCGTTCCGTGGAGTTCGTCGAGCGGCAGCTGGACGCCATGGCGCTCTTCAAGCTCAACCGCCTGCACATGCACCTGACCGACGGCGCCGGCTGGCGTCTGGAGATCGAGCGCTATCCCCGTCTGACGGAGCTGGCTGCCTGGCGCCCTTATGCGGATTGGGAGAGCTGGTGGAAGGGCGACCGCCGCTACTGCGAGGCGGATGACCCGCAGGCCCGGGGCGGTTACTATACGAAGGAGGATATCCGCCGGATCGTCGAGTATGCCCGCCGGCGCCATATCGAGGTGATCCCCGAGATCGAGATGCCGGGCCACAGCGACGAGGTTACGGCAGCCTATCCCGAGTTGGGATGTACCGGTGTGCCCTACAAGGATTACGACCTCTGCCCGGGCAACGAGCAGACCTTCGAGTTCCTGGAGAATGTCCTCGGGGAGGTCATGGAGCTTTTCCCGTCGGAGTATATCCATGTCGGGGGCGATGAAGCCGGGAAGTCGGCCTGGCGCACCTGCCCGAAGTGTCAGGCCCGCATGCAGGCCGAGGGGCTGCAGGATGTGGACGAGCTGCAGAGCTACCTGATCCACCGCATCGAGCGTTATCTGAACGCCCACGGCCGCAAACTGCTGGGTTGGGACGAAATTCTCGACGGCGGGCTGGCTCCGAATGCCACGGTCATGTCATGGCGCGGAGTCGAGGGGGGCATGAAGGCCCTCCGTGCCGGCCACCGGGCGATCTTCTCGCCCGGGGAGTTCTGCTATCTCGACTATACGCAGGATGCCCCCTTCACGCAGCCCGCCTCGATCGGCGGCTATACGCCCTTGCGCAAGGTCTACTCCTTCGAACCCGTGTCGGAAGAGATGACCCCCGAGCAGGAGCGGCTGCTGCTCGGCGTGCAGGCGAACCTGTGGGCCGAATGGATCCCCACGGACGCCCATTACGAATACATGATGTGGCCGCGGCTGATGGCCCTTTCGGAGGTGGGGTGGAGCCTTCCCGAGCGCAAGTCCTACGATGCGTTCCATGCCCGGGCCCTCGAGGCGTCGGAGCAGCTGCGTGCACGCGGTTACGAACCTTTCGACCTGCGGACCGAATACGGCGAGCGGCCCGAGAGCCTTGCCCCGAAACACCATCTGGCCGAGGGATGCACGGTGCACTATGCGATGCCGTGGAGCCGGCAGTATGCCGCTTCGGGTGCCGCGACGCTGACCGATGGCGTGCTGGGCGGCTGGACCTACGGCGACCGCCGATGGCTGGGATTCCTCGATTCGGATGTCGATGTTACGGTCGATCTGGGCCGTGTGCAGCAGGTGCACTACATAGGGGCCACCTTCATGCAGTCGGCAGGCCCCTATGTCTGGATGCCGCGGCAGGTGGAGATTTACGGATCGCAGGACGGTGAGGCGTACGAACGGCTCACCACCGTGCACAACGACATCTCGCCCAAGTGCCCCGACCTGCTCTTCAAGACCTTTGCCTATGATGGAGCGGCCGAGGTGCGCTACATCCGCTATGTGGCGCGCAGCGGCGGCATTCCCGGCGGCTGGCTCTTCGTCGACGAGCTTGTCGTGCAGTAGAAGACCTCCTCTGCAACAAGTGCAAGGAAAAACAGCCGGGCGCAAGCCCGGCTGTTTGCCTTTTCGGCCAATCGTTTCAATTCACCAGCCGGCGGGTCAGGCGGCTGCGTTGCAGCAACCGCACAAGAAGCAGGCTTACGGCAAAGGCGCTGCAGGCGATCAGCAGGATGCGGAACGGTACCGGCAGCCCGGGAATGCGCTGCACCAGATCGTAGCCGATCTGTACGAAAACGAAGTGGCATAGGTAGATGCCGAAAGTGGCGCCGGCCAGCGTCGAAAGCCACCGCCGGGGTCGCAGGCCGCTCTGCTGCACGATGAGGAATACCGGCAGGGTCATCATGAAGACATTGAGTCCGGCGAAGTACCAGATGATCTCGAGGTAGGCGTAGTCTCCCGGGAAACGGCTCTGCAGGGCCACATAACCGAAGGCCGTGATGAGGTATCCGACCATAAAGAGCGGGATGCAGCAGGCCAGGAGGCGCCGTCGGCTCCAGCGGGGCGGAAAGCGCTGCAGGTAGTAGGCCAGCAGGAGGTACCCGGCGAACCCCGAGACGTAGTGGAAGGAGCCGAATTCGTTCCAGTCGCAGACGCCGTAGAGACCCATGTTGCCGTAGTTGCCCGCATAGCCGATCATCGGGGCGAAGAGGCGGATGTAGGGGAGCAGGAGCGTGAGGAGCCAGATGCCGAGCAGGATGCGCAGGTCGCGGCGCGAGGCCCGCTCGAGCCAGGGACTCACGACGGGCATGATGAGATAGAGCCCCACAAGCATGTAGAGATACCAGAGCGGGGTGGTCTCGTAGGTGAAGTTCAGGAGAAAGCTCCACAGTTTTGGCCCGAGAGCCTCCCATGTATAGCAGGTCGCATCGAGCGACGTGCTGTCGGCAATACAGTTCACATATAGAGCGTAGAGCAACGGCAGGGCTACGGACCAGAAGACCAGTGCCAGCAGAATGCGACCGATGCGTTTGCGGTAGAAGGCCGCCATATCATCCCTCACGGGGAGCAGCAGCACGCCGGTCATCATGACGAAGAGCGGGACGCAGCAGCGGACGAGACTTCCGGCAAAGACTCCGTAGAGAAACGTAGGACGGTCATTGTCGAAGACCGCGACATAGGGATCGCAGCAGTGGGAGAAAACGACCAGAAAGCAGGCCAGCAGGCGCAGCAGATCGATCCACCCGATGCGTTCGCGGACGGCGGTTTTGAGTGTGGGCAGTTCGGACATCTTTTGATGGAGTTGATTTCCGGCGAAGGTACGAAAAAATCCGGAGCCTGGGCGCTTTTCGGGTGCGCTTTCGGTTCCGGATTTCCGATGGAATGGATTTTGTCATGTCAGTTTACGATGACCGTGGTGAAATACTCCCGCAGCAGGGCCGCCGCGCGGTCTGTCTGCTCGGGCGTGTTCTCCCGGACGTCGCGGAGCCGGTATTCGAGCCCCATGGCCTCGTATTTGTGTACGCCGAGCGTATGGTAGGGTAGCAGCTCGACCCGCTCGATCATGCGGTATCCGCCCAGCCGTTCGCCCAGCGCGCGGATATCCTCTTCGGCATCGCTGTACCCCGGAACGAGAACATAGCGCAGCCAGAAGGGCTTTGCATGCTCCTCCAGCCAGGCTGCCGTGCGCAGCGTCTGTGTATTCTCGCGGCCCGTAAGCAGGCGGTGGCGCTCCGGCGTGATCTGCTTGACGTCGAGCAGCACCAGATCGACCGCACCGAGCAGCTCCTCGACGGCAGGGTTCCATACTCCGCCGTTCGAGTCGAGGCAGACGTGGATTCCCTCCTCCTTGAGCATCCGCACCAGCGGCAGCAGCGCTGCTGCCTGGAAGGTCGGCTCGCCGCCCGAGAAGGTTATGCCGCCGCGCCGCCCGAAGAAGGGTTTCTGGTCCACGGCCATGCGGAGTATCTCCGCCGCCTCGGTCATCTTGCCGCCGCACGCCTCGATCGTGTCGGGATTGGCACAGTAGAGGCAGCGGAAGTTGCAGCCCTGCAGGAAGACGACGAGCCGGAGTCCCGGCCCGTCGAAAGTTCCCATCGATTCGTAGGAGTGTACGCGCAGCATTCCGTTGTTACATGCGTTCGTGGAAGCTGCGGCTGATGACCTCGAGCTGGTGTTCGCGGCTCAGCTTGGTGAAGTTCACGGCGTAGCCCGACACGCGGATCGTCAGCTGCGGGTACTTCTCCGGGTGCTCCATGGCATCTTCGAGCATTGCGCGGTTGAGCACGTTCACGTTCAGGTGGTGGGCACCCTTCGTGAAGTATCCGTCGAGCATCGTTACCAGGTTGTCCACGCGGTCCTGCTCGGTGGGGCCGAGCGACTTCGGAACGATCGAGAAGGTGTTGGAGATACCGTCCTGCGAGTCGCGGTAGCGGAGCTTCGCCACCGAGGCGAGCGAAGCGATGGCGCCGCTCTTGTCGCGTCCGTGCATGGGGTTGGCACCCGGGGCGAAGGCAACGCCCTTGGCGCGGCCGTCGGGCGTGGCGCCGGTCTTCTTGCCGTACATGACGTTCGAGGTGATCGTCAGCAGCGACAGCGTCGGGCGTGCGTTCTTGTAGACGGGCAGCTTCTTGAGCTCCTCGCTGAAGTAGTAGACCAGATCGACGCCGAGATGATCGACGCGGTCGTCGTTGTTGCCGAAGCAGGGGAATTCACCCTCGATGTCGAAGCCTTCGGAGAGACCCTGCTCGTTGCGGCGCACCGTAACGCGGGCATACTTGATGGCCGAGAGGGAGTCGAGGGCGATTGAGAGGCCGGCCACGCCGTAGGCGAGGTTGATGCGCGGGTCGGTATCGACGAATGCCATCTGGGCCTTCTCGTAGTAGTACTTGTCGTGCATGTAGTGGATGATGTTCATCGCCTCGTTATAGACACGGGCGATCTCATGCAGCACCTTCTTGTAGTTCTGCATCACCTCCTCGAAGCGCAGCGGGCCCTCCGACAGTGCGGGGATTCCCTTGACCATCACCGTGCCGGTGTTCTCGCAGCGGCCCTCGTTGATGGCCAGCAGCAGCGCCTTGGCCAGGTTGCAGCGGGCGCCGAAGAACTGGATCTGACGGCCGATGTCCTGGTACGAAACGCAGCAGGCGATGCCGTAGTCGTCCGAGTGGCGCACTTCGCGCATCAGGTCGTCGTTCTCATACTGGATCGAGCTGGTGTCGGCCGAAACCTTGGCGCAGAACTCCTTGAATCCCTGCGGCAGGTCGGGGCTCCAGAGGATCGTGAGGTTCGGTTCGGGCGAGGGCCCGAGGTTGTAGAGCGTCTGCAGGAAGCGGAACGAGGTCTTCGTAACCTTCGTGCGGCCGTCGTTGAAGCGGCCTCCGATCGCCTCGGTAACCCACGTCGGGTCGCCGGCGAAGATATCGTTGTAGGACTGCATGCGCAGGTGGCGCACCATGCGGAGCTTGATGACGAACTGGTCGATGAGCTCCTGGGCGAACGTTTCGTCGATCAGGCCGTGGGCCAGGTCGTATTCGATGAAGATGTCGAGGAACGACGAGACGTTGCCGAGCGACATGGCGGCGCCGTCCTGCTCCTTGACGGCCGCCAGGTAGGCCATGTAAACCCACTGTACGGCCTCCTGTGCCGAGTGTGCCGGACGGCTCAGGTCCAGTCCGTAGTATTCGCCCATCGTGCGGATGTCCTTCAGGGCCTTGATCTGCTCGGCAACCTCCTCGCGCAGGCGGATGCGGGCTTCGGTCATCGGGCCCGTGAGGTGGCGCAGGTCCTCCTGCTTGGCCTCGATCAGGCGGTCCGTTCCGTAGAGGGCCAGGCGGCGGTAGTCGCCGATGATGCGTCCGCGGGCGTAGTTGTCGGGAAGACCGGTCAGGAAGCCCAGCGAGCGGAACGAGCGGATCTCCTCGGTGTAGACGTCGAAGACGCCGTCGTTGTGCGTCTTGCGGTAGTGGGTGAAGATGTCGCGTACCTTCTCATCGACATCGACGCCGTTCTCCTTGCAGGCGCGCGATACGACGTTGATGCCGCCGAAGGGCTTGATGGCGCGCTTGAGCAGCTCGTCGGTCTGCAGGCCGACGATGAGTTCCTGTTCGCGGTCGATGTAGCCGGCCTTGTGCGAAGTGATCGTCGAGACGGTCTTGTTGTCCAGTGCGCGGATGCCGTTATGCTGACGCTCCTCCTCGAGTGCCTTGAGGCAGAGGTTCCAGATGTGCCGGGTGCGGTCGGTCGGTCCCTGCAGGAACGATGCGTCGCCCAGGTAGGGGGTGATGTTCGTCTGTACGAAACTCGTTACGTTGATCTCTTTGCTCCAAAGCCCGTCGATGAAGGTTTTGTTCAGTTCCATAGAAGATATTGTTCTTTTTGAGATTGAAATTGTCGCTTTTCGGACGGCAAAGATAATCGTTTTTTTCGGGATTAGGGATTTTCTCCGTCATTTCATCGCTTCCCGAGGGAAAAATACCTACAATCCGGTATTTCCGGAGAGATCCGCCGCAGGATTGCCTGCCGTGGTGTCTCTGCCGTGGAAGGCGGCCTCCGTCGGACCGTATCCCGGAAATAATGCCTACCTTTGCCGTCGAGAAAAACGATCTCCATGGAAGAATTGACCCTTACCACGCCGGCCCTGCTTTTCTCGGCCGTATCGCTCATCCTGCTGGCCTACACCAACCGGTTCCTCTCCTATGCGCAGCTTGTGCGGATGCTCAAGGAGCAGCACCAGCAGCATCCTTCGCAGATTACGCGGGCGCAGATCGACAACCTGCGCCGCCGCCTGCACCTCACGCGGACGATGCAGGCGCTGGGTGTCTCGAGCCTTTTCCTGTGTGTCGTAACGATGTTCCTGATCTATGTGGGGCTGGTGGCACTGTCGGCCTACGTTTTCGGTGTGGCGCTGTTGCTGCTGATCGCCTCGCTCGGCGTTTCGATCCGCGAAATACAGATTTCGGTGCGGGCGCTGGAGATCCACCTCAAGGATATGGAGCGGTAGGGCGGGCGGAACCGGTCGGTTCGGGCCCAAAATACGAAGATGCGGCAACCTCGCGTCGCTGCATCTTCCCGTACCAACTTTATGTAACCTAAAACCAACTCGGTGAATCCGGAATCCCGAATTCCACGGTGCAAAGATAGATGCCGGTCGTTTCATCCCGATGACGGGGCGGTTTCATTTCCGTGTCGGGGCGGAAAAAACCCGGGACCGATTCATCGGTCCCGGGTTTTTGTGCTTTGCGGCGTCTCGGGTCAGTTGCGGGCCGTAACGTCGAGGAAGTAGCGCTGCGACTTGAGCAGGTTGCGGGCCTGGAGCACCATGGTCTTCGTCTCGTTGAGGATCGTCAGGTAGAGGACGCTGGCTCGCGTGCTGCCCGAGGGATCTTCGTGAATGCGGCGCAGCTGGTTCTTGATGGCCCCGACAATGGTGTCGAACAGCCGGTCGCGCATCTCGAGCACCTTGTCCAGGTCGGCGAAGTCTCCGCCGGAGAGCATTTCGTTGATCTTGATGAAGATCGCCTCCACCTCGTCGTTTACGCGCATCAGATCCACGATCTGCTCCTTCGAGAGTCCCTCGTGGTTGTTGTCGATGTGTTCGAATGCCGGGCGAGTGATGTGGATCAGCGCCTTGGTTACCTCCGAAAGGTAGTCGGTAACCTGTACATAGAAGTGCCCCGTGTCGATATCGCAGGCCTGCAGGCGTCGCAGTGTCGCCATAATGCCGTATTTGCGGTCGCGGGCTTCTTCGAAAAGTTTGTTCGAGGTTTGGACCATCTCCTTGAGGACCTTGCGGTTCTCCTTGAAGACGGCCACGAGCGTACGGTTGTAGATGCGTGTTACCTCCTGCATCGTCGTGCAGACTTCACCGATGCAGGCATGCATCACCTCATCGGGGGTTTCGGCTGCCGCGAGCGGCTGTTGAGCCGTCTCCTCTTCCTTCGCTTCGGGGGTCTTGCGGTGGCTGCGGAAAAGCAGCCAGGCGCAGAGCAGCGTGAGTGCCGCAACAGCGATCCAGCCGCCCCAAAGCAGCAGGGCCGTGGTTGCCAGGGCTATCAGAAAGCCTCCGAGAGCCGTAACGAACCAGCCCGAGATCACGGCCATGACGCCCGTGATGCGGTAGACGGCGCTGTCGCGGCCCCACGAGCGGTCGGCCAGCGATGATCCCATGGCTACCATGAAGACGACGTAGGTCGTCGAGAGCGGCAGTTTGTAGGAGGTACCGATGGCGATGAGGATCGAGGCGGCCGTGAGGTTCACCACGGCGCGGATCATGTCGTACTGGGCCGTCGTACGCTCCTCGACGGGCAGCGGCTCGAAGCGCCGGTCGATGGCCTTCTGCATCCGCTCGGGAATGAGTCCCGTCCAGAGGTTGTTGAGCATCAGTGTGGCGCGCACGAGGCTGCGCGACAGGTAGGTCGAACCGAAACGTTCGGATTCCTCGTGCTGCGAGGCGAGCGACAGTTCGGTCTCGGCGACGTGGCGCGACTTTTTCGAGAAGAAGAGAGTGAGGACCATGATCAGGCCCGATACGAGCAGAACGAGGAAGTTTGCGCGGGCCGGGTGGGCCAGGTCGCCCATCATGATCGATTCGCTGCCGGCTTCATGGGCGATCTGCAGGGCGTCGAAGCTGGCCAGCGGTACACCGATGAAGTTCACCAGGTCGTTGCCGGCGAAAGCCAGAGCCAGGGCGAAGGTGCCCGAGAGGATCGTGATGCGCATGATGTTGAAGCGCATACGCTGGAGGAGCCACAGCAGCAGCGAGGCGGCGATCCAGAAGACGAGGAGCGTCAGCAGGACGTGTTCGCCGACATACTCCGTGATATCCGCCGGAATCAGTCCCGAGCTCTTGAGCCCCTTGAAGAGAGCGAAATAGAGGATTCCCGAGAGCGAGATGCCGCACCAGAGGGCTCCCCAGCGGCGGAAGACCGCATGGTATCTGAACGAGAAGATCAGTCGCGAGACGTACATGAAGAGCAGGCCGGCCAGGAAGGCGAGGACGACCGAAAGCAGGATGGCGGCGATGATGGCCATCGCCTTGCCCGTGTTGATGAACTGCGAGAGGTCGTGCAGCGAGACGGCCGGATCGGCGCCGATGCGGAAGAGCGCGGTGGCCACGGCGGCACCCAGCAGGCCGAAGACCATCGACACGGTTGTCGAAGTCGGCAGCCCCAGTGTGTTGTAGAGGTCGAGCAGCAGGACGTTGCCCAGCATCATGCCCAGAAAGAGCAGCATGATCTCGGAAAAGGAGAATTGCCCGGGATAGAAGACACCGCTGCGTGCGACCTCCATCATGCCGCTCGAGGTGAGCGTGCCGACGAGGATTCCCGCTGCGGCGATCCAGAGGATGACGCGGCGCGGGGCGACCTTCGAGCCGATGGCCGAATTGAGGAAGTTGATGGCGTCGTTGGCAACGCCCACGACGATACCCAGCACGGCCAGCAGGGCCATGATCACGACGATCGCGATAAAGAGTGGGGACATAGCGTTGTATGATTATGCGTAATACGCGGCAAAGTTCCGAAACGTTTGTTTCAGAACAATTACAAGGCCGTGTCGCCCCTATGAATATTTGCGCAGGGTAAAGCGGAATTCCAGACCTCCGCCTTCGCGGTTGCGGACCGAGATCGTCCCGCCGTGGAACACCACGGCGTTGCGCACGATGGCCAGTCCGAGGCCCGTGCCGCCCAGCTTGCGCGAGCGTCCCTTGTCCACGCGGTAGAAGCGTTCGAAAAGATGCGGCAGGTGTTCCTCCTCGACACCGATGCCGTTGTCGGCCAAAAGGATCGTGCAACTCTCGGCCGTGTCGTCCGTCAGGCGGATGTAGAGGTCGCGGCCGCCCGAGTAGGCGGCGGCGTTGTCCGCAAGGTTGCGGAAAATCGAAGAGAGCAGCGAGGCGCTGCCGAAGACCTCCACGCGCTTCGGAAAATCGACGTGCACACGCAGCCGCTGGTCCTCCGGACGGAGCTCCATGTCGGCGACGACCTCCTCGATCAGTTCGTTCAGCACGACGGGTTCCCGCTGGAAGAGCTGGCTCGCTTCGTCCATGCGCGTGATGGTCGAGACATCGGCCAGCAGACGGCGGAGCCGTTCGACCTGCTGGAGGCTCTTCTCGAGAAAGGCCGTGCGGCGCACCTGTTCGATTTCAGGATTGGCCAGCAGGGTCTCCACATAGCCCTGAATGGCGGCGATCGGGGTTTTCAGCTCGTGGTTGATGTTGTTCGTGAGCTGTTTCTTGATGCGGATCTTCTCCTGCTCCTCGTGCAGCGCCAGGGCATGCTCGCGGTCTCGTTCGGCGGCCGTGTGCTGGAGGTCGGCGTAGAGCTGTACGATGTGGCGGGAGATGTCGCCCAGCTCGTCGTGGGGAAAGCTGTCCGTCTGGTCGATCCATTCGCCCCGTTCGGCGCGGCGGGCAAATTCGTTCAGCCGTGTGATGTTCTGTCCGAGGCGCCGCGTGGCGAAGTAACCCGCGATGCTCATCAGCAGCGTCATGCCCACCATGAACCACAGATAGGCGGGGTCTGCCGAAAGCATTTCCGAAAGCGGGACGGAGTAGGGCACGGCCGTGCGGATGATCCGTTTGTCATCGGCCATGGCCGAATAGAAGTAGTTGCGCTGCGTACTCTCCGAATGGCGGCGGATGATGTATCCCGTGCCGTTGCGCAGGGCGCTACGCACCTCGGGGCGGTTGAGGTGATTCGTGCCGGGGAGCGTGTCGAGAGAGTTGTCGAACAGTACATTCCCCTTGCGGTCGATCAGCGTAACGCGCAACTCCTCGAAAGGCCCTTTCCAGCGCGTCGAGAAGACGGACGGTTCCACGCCGTTGTCCAGCGCATCGAGCATCCGGAGATTGATCAACTGCAGGTGGGCATCCAGCTGCTCGGCCTTGAAATGCCGTTCGCGGCCGTATTGAAAAAGCACGAAACTGGCTACCAGTGTCCAAAGAAACACCAGTAGCAGCAGGAAAAGCTGCCTGTGGTAGGAGAGCCTAACCCTTGAAACCATATCCGTAACCCTGACGTGTTACGATGTATTCGCCGTAGGAACCGATCTTGCGGCGCAGGCGTGTGATGTTCACGTCGATCGTGCGGTCGAGGACGACCACTTCGTCGCTCCAGATGCGGTGGAGGATCTCCTCGCGCGAGAAGATCGTACCGCGGTGGGCGAGCAGCAGGGCCAGGATCTCGAACTCCTTTTTGGTGAGCGGCACCTCCTCGCCGTCGAGGGTGCATACCTTGCGGCGCAGGTCCATCTCCAACCCCTCGAAGCCGATGCGCTCGGCTGCAGGCTGTGCGGCCGAGGTGCGGCGCAGCACGCTGCGCACGCGGGCCAGCACCTCGCGGATCGAGAAGGGTTTGGCGATGTAGTCGTCGGCCCCGAGGTTCAATCCGGCGACGGTGTCGTCTTCCGTGTCGCGCGCCGTGCAGAAGATTACCGGGATATTTGCCGTGTCGGGGTTCGTCTTGAGCATCTGGGCCATCTTGAAGCCGCTGATCTCGCCCATCATCACGTCGAGCAGGATCAGCGAATAACGCTCGGGGTGCATGCCGAGGGCCTGTTCGGCGCTGTTCGCCACATCGACCTCGTATCCTTCGACTTCGAGATTGAACTGCAGGATCTCGCACAGCGACTCCTCGTCATCGACCACAAGAATTTTGTATTTTGCCATAACTGCAAGGTTTACGGATCGTTCACGCATCAAAAGTACGCAACAATCGCTCATGTTACATCCCGCCTGTCGATATTTAACGGAAATGTAACGCCCGTCAGTCGCCCAGAATACGCATCTGCTGCCGCACGGACTCCTCGTGGATGGCCTGCATCACCGTGCGCATGAATTCGCGGTCCATACCCAGTTCGACGGCCTGCGCGGCGCGGCGCGCGAGCAGTTCGTCGTAGCGCTGCGTCTGGAGGATGGGCATGTCGTGCTCCTTCTTGTATTGTCCGATTTCGCGCGAGACGCGCATGCGGCGCACCAGCAGGTCGAGCAGTTCGTCGTCGAGACGGTCGATCTGCTTGCGCAGTTCGGTCAGGCTCTCGGTCGTGGTGGTCTGCTCGCGGATTACCAGGTTGCGGACGATGTACCCCAGCGCTTCGGGGGTAACCTGCTGTGCCTTGTCGCTCCAGGCCACGTCGGGCGAGCAGTGCGCTTCGACGATCAGCCCGTCGAACCCGAGGTCCATGGCCTGCTGCGAGAGGGGGGCCACCAGCTCGCGTTTGCCGCCGATGTGGCTCGGGTCGCAGAAGATCGGCAGCGCCGGAAGGCGGCGGTGCAGCTCGATCGGAATGGCCCACATGGGATGGTTGCGGTAGAGGCTGCAGTCGATCGAGGTGAAGCCGCGGTGGACGGCTGCCAGACGCCGGATGCCCGCGTTGTGGATGCGCTCGATGGCGCCGATCCACAGCTCGAGGTCCGGACTCACGGGATTCTTCACCAGCACGGGAACATCCTGTCCGCGCAGGGCGTCGGCGATCTCCTGCATGGCGAAGGGGTTGGCCGCCGTGCGGGCACCGATCCACAGCAGGTCGATGCCTCCGTCGAGAGCCGCGGCGACGTGCTCGCGCGTGGCGATCTCCGTGGCGACGTACATGCCCGTCTCGCGCTTGACGCGCTGCAGCCAGGGGATGCCCGCGGCGCCCACGCCCTCGAAGCCGCCCGGTTTGGTCCGGGGTTTCCACAGTCCGGCGCGGAAGATCCGAAATCCCTCGGCGGCAAGGGCACGGGCCGTATGAAGTGTCTGTTCTTCGGTTTCGGCGCTGCACGGTCCTGCAATGACCAGCGGCCTCCGGGGATCGACCCCGGGCAATACGATGGGTTGAATGTCGTTCATGGCTATTGTCGTTTTTTATCGTTTCGGTATTCGGCTTCCGGGGGATCATACCGCCGGAGTGGCGCAGGCGGCGTATTGGCCGAGGATACGGAAATCGCTCGTAAGCGGCCGTGCGGCGTCGATTGCCTGCCGGAAGCGGAGCGGGTCGCCGAAAGCCACGTCCACATAGAAGCGGTATTCCCATTCACGGCCGATGATCGGCAGCGACTGGATCTTCGTCAGGTTGATGTCGTAGAACGACAGCACGGTGAGCACCTTCGAGAGGCTTCCCTGCGTGTGGGCCAGGGTGAACAGGAGCGAAGCCTTGTCGGTGCGCTGCGCATCGACGTACGACGGGGCGAGGCGCTCGTCGGCCAGGATGAGAAAGCGTGTGAAGTTGTGTTTGTTGGTTTCGATGCCCCGTTCGAGAATCTCCAGCCCGTAAAGTTCCGCGGCATCGGCGCCGCAGATCGCCGCAGTTCCCTCCAGCCGGCATTCGGCAATCTCCTGCGCGCTGCCGGCCGTGTCGTCCCGTTCGACGACCTTCAACTGCGGGTGCCCCTTCAGGAACTCCCCGCACTGCATCAGGGCGATGGGGTGCGAATGGATTTCGCGAATCCGGTCGAGCCCCTGCCCCGGGAGAGCCGCCGCGACGTGCGAGATGCGGAGCTTCTCTTCGCCGATGATTTGCGTATGGCTGCACCGGAGCAGTTCGTGGTTCGGAAGCAGGCTCCCCGCGATGGTGTTCTCGATGGCTGCGATGCCCAGCAGCGCCGGATCGTCGGCCATGCGGCCGAAGAGTTCGTCGAAACTCCGGCAGGGGATTATTCCGAGCTCCTCGCCCGGAAAATGTCGGCGGGCGGCCGTTTCGTGGAAGCATCCTGCGATGCCCTGGATGGCGATTCGTTTCATGGGTTTGTCAATTGAAAAATCCCGCTCTTTGGGGAGCGGGATTTTCGTGTGTTACCGTATTTTCTTGTCGTTCCATCCGGTTACATGCATGACCTCCCGCTTTTTCTCTCGGCGTAAAAGAAAAAGGAATAAAAGAAGTATGCAAAACCGTATGAACGCATTGTGATCGTCGTATAGCTTTTGGCAAATGTAGTGATTTATTCCGGAAAATCAAATTTTCAAGCCTTTTTTCCGCGTCGGCGTATGTTGATTCGCTCCTTGAAACGTTTGCGCCGGGCCCTGTTACGGCCGAACAGCAATCTGAAGAGAGTTCCCTGCAACAGGGTGTCATTGATGTCCCAATGGCGCGTGTCGGCGTAACGGTCCAAAATGAAGAGAAAGGCATGGGCCGGGCAGGCCAGACGGCGCAGATTGATCATGCAGCGGCGGGGCGTCAGCGGATGTCGCGAGAAGCGCATGCGGTTGATGTCGATCAACTGAAAGCGGAATTCCCCGTTTGCCGCATCGCGCGACCAAAGAATATTTCCCTGGTTGCAATCTTCGTGTTCGATACCTTTTGCATGTATGTCGGCGGCGAAGCGTGCGAAGGCTTCCAGTACGGCCGAGGCCTCTTTTTCCGGAAAGCGGGTTGTCGCTTCGGAGAGCGGAGTGTAATCGGAGTAACGGCAGACATAGTAACTGTCGTCGAGCAGCCCATGGCGGCGGTATGTGCTCCATGCGATCGGTGCAGGCGTGTCGATCCCCTGGTCCAGTAGCCGGAGGGCATGTTCGTAGGCGCGCTGGGCCTTGCTGCGGCGGAAAAAGGTGTATATCACGGCATGGAACGGATCGGGCCGCCGGAAACGCTTGACAACGATACGATGACCTCCGACGTCAAATGTCTTGAGTGTGTTGCGACCGGCATGGATCGTCGTGCCCTCCCGGTCGAACCGTTGCGGGAGGGTCTCCATGAAGGGGCGCAGCGATTCGGCTGCGGGATGAAGGGTCAGATACATGGCACGGAAATTTTTGAGGCAAAGGTATCGCACCTTTGGGTTCCGCGTCTGACCGTTTCGGCGGGAATATTGACATATAAGGCAGAAACGACCCCGGCTGGATACATGAAGAGAGAGGATTCCTCTGCATGGAAGAATCCTCTCTCTGTTGTGATTTGCCGTACGCGGTTACTCTTCTTCGGAACCCGTTCCGGTGATCTCGCCGGGTATCTCGTCGCAGCGTTTGTACACCGAGACGATCGTCGGGTCGTCCTGGGCCGTCCAGACCATCGTGTCCTCGTAAAGGTCCGAGACGATGTAACGGTGTCCCCAGTCGCCGATGCCGTAGTCGTAGGCTCCCATGATGATGGCGCCGAGTTCTACGTCCGTTGTGATGTCATAGCGTCCCGTAAGCTTGCGCGCCGAGAAGCTGTCCAGATTCTGATACATCGTGAAGAGCTGGTCCTTGCGCGTGAACTCGATGTAGACGTAGCTGCCTTCGGCGAGTGTCGTGCCGTTCCATTCGGCAAGCTGCCAGGTTCCGGAGATGTTGTGGGGCGTAACCTCCAGACCGGGATCTTCGTAGGTCTTGTCTTCGTCGCAGGAGCAGAGGCAGATTGCAGCTGCTGCGAGGAGGGTCAATTTCAGAAAGTTTTTCATGCTCTATCGTTTCTTTTGTCAAGTTCTTGTTTCATGCTTCGTCAGCGCGCCGTGCCGAAGCGGATGCGTATGGTGCTTTGCAGCGGAGGGAGTCCGACCCCCTGCAGGATGACGGGCTGCTGTTCGGGCAGACGTTCCGGAGCTTTCGAAGGGTCGAAGCGGATGATCAGATCGGCAGTCGCTCCGGGCGCCAGTTGCTGCGGGTCGCACTCGACGCGGATGCAGGGCGGAAGCAGCAGGCTGTCGGCCGTAATGCGCAGCGGCTCCTTGCCGGCATTCAGGCACTCGATGCGTTCGGTCTGCGGACGCTCTCCGGCGATATGCACCTCCTGTTGCTTGAGACGCAGGGCGTTCATCGCATAAGGGTAGTCCGCCGTGGGCAGTGCTGCGGGAATGACCCGCCCGGTGAGTTCGAGAATCGCCGTGGGGAGTTTCTCCGAGAGCTGCGTGAAGACGAATATCCGCCGCCGGAAATAGCCCGGATGCCGCTTCGGATGGTACGTTACCGTAACGCTTCCCTCGCCGCCCGGAAGCACGGGCCGCCGGTCGTACGAGGCCGCGGCGCATCCGCAGGTGGTCTCCACGCGGGTGATGACCAGCGGTTTGTCGCCGGCGTTCGTCCAGCGGTAGGTGAAGCTCGGCGGTGTGGCCTCCTCGCGTATCTCGCCCGTCTCGATGTGCATGTGTTCGAAACGCATCGCCTCGCGGCCTTCGGCCTGGGGCGGATGTGCCAGACTGTCGCGCAGCGCCTGCGGAATATACGGTACCTGTGCCCGGAGGGGTGTTGCGAAGCATATCGCACACACCCATCCGGCACAAAGCATCGCTATCGTTCCGCCGCGTCGCATCCTAAAGCCATCCGTTTCCGTTTGCCGACTTGCGGACGGTGATGTTGAACGACTGTGTCTGTCCGTCGGCCGAGATCGACGCATGTGTCGATCCCTCCTTGAGTCCCTTGACGGTGAGCAGACCGTTCTCGAGTGTCGCCGTGGCAATGCTCTCGTCGTCGATCTGCACCGTATAGTTCAAATTTTCGCCGTCGAGGAAATAGACGGACGGACGCTCCGTAACCGATCCGTCGAGCGGAATGTAGAGATTCGGGAAGGTCATCTGCGTGCCACCCTGGGCAACGGCGTCGAGCAGCTGCTTGGCATTGACCTGTCCGGCTCCCATTTTGCCCGTATAGTTCGTGAGCATCATCTGCGTGGGGTTGGTGAGACCCATGTCATAGGCATAGCGGTAGTAGAATTTCGTGCCGGCGGCATAGGCGTCGATCGGCGTGGCGGTCCGGTAGAGCAATTCGCGGAATTCATCGGCCGTGAAGTGGCGGCGCATCTGTGCGGCATAGGAGAGACCCAGGGCCACGACGCCCGAGACATGCGGACAAGCCATCGAAGTTCCCTCCATGTATCCGTAGCCCGATTCGCTGACGTTGTAGGGGAGTGTCGAGAGCACGCATCCCGTTTCACCGCGCAGGGCGCCCTCGCCGTAATCCCAATAGTAGTCGCGGTCGCCGCCCGGTGCGGAGATCTTCGTGCCTCCGCCGTAGTTGGTGTAGGTGGCCGGCGTATAGTCGGCGGCCGTGGCGGCTACCGATACGCACATGCTGGCCGCTCCGGGGAATCCGGCCGTATTGGCGTACTCGTTGCCCGAGGCGAAGACGGCGATACCGCCGTCGATGGGACCGTTGGGCGATCCGGCGTTGTGGGTGAAGTAGTCGATGGCGTCCTTCTCGAGCGGAGCGAGGGTCTCCCACTGCTCCTCGTTGGCGTAGCCCGGCGTACCCCATTCATAGCTGTTGGCCGTACCCGAGGTATAGCCCCAGCTGCACTGGAGAATGACCGCACCGTTGTCGGCGGCATATTTGATTGCCTTGACCGAGGACATGGAGGTGCCTCCGGCGTTTCCGGCGAAGATCTGGCACGACATGATCTTCACACCCGGCTGCGAGGGGGTGCCTCCCGCGATCGAGCAGAGACCCTCGTTGTTGCCGTTTACGGCGGCGATGACGCCGGCAACGTGCGTACCGTGGCCCGTGTCGTTCAGATCATCCCAGGTGATGACGCCCGAATCGGTTACGAAGTTGTATCCGTGGATGTCGCCGGCATATCCGTTGCCGTCGTTGTCCCGTTTCGAGCCTTCAATCTCATCTTCGTTGGTCCAGATGTTCGCGGCCAGTTCCGGATGGGTCAGGCAGACGCCTTCGTCCAGCACGGCGACGATGATCGAGGGGTCGCCTGTTGAGGATTTCCAGGCCTCTTCGCACCGAACATCCGCTCCGGCAATGGATTTGGCCTGCGGGCAGGCTTCCGTACCGGTGAACATCGTACCGTCATTGACCATATTCCACTGCAGGGAGAGCAGCGGGTCGCTGAACTGGGCACCGGCACGCGTGGCGGCCGTGCGGCGCTGCAGCATCTCGAGCGTCTCGCGCGTCAGCGGCGTAGCCTTGCGCTCCGAGCTGTATGCGCGCTGAATCTTGCGGTTGGGGTTGGCATACTGTACCTCTCCGAGCTGCGAGAGACGTGCGATTACCTCCTCGACGGAGTATTTCCTGTCGTCGAAACGTACCACATACCAGAGGTTGAGCCCTGCTTCACGCGTACGTTCTTCGGTGCGTGCGTCTACCGGGAAGACGCGTTCGAGCTCATAGCCGCCGATAAGGTCCAGAACCTCGTCCACGGAGAGGATTCCCGAACGGGTAGCCGGTGCACCGCTGCGGGTCTGAGCTTCCGTCCGGTCGAGAATGTCGCTGACGTAGCTCTGGAACTTCACGAGCACTTCGCCCGATACGGGTTCGCTTTGCTCCGGCGTTCCGGGCTGCGGCTCCGAAGGAGTCGGAAGCTCGTCGGTCGCGCAGGCTCCAAAGGCGAACAGGGCTGCGATACAAATGCCGTATATCTGTTTTTTCATCTTTAGTCGTCTGTTTTATGCGTTGAATAATCCGATGGCTACTCCGTTTTCCGATTGGGATCGAGGTATTTCTTTCCTTCGTAGAATTCGTAGTAGTCGTTCAGGTTGATCGGCTCGTTGGTGAATCCTGCCGTCTTGCCGTCCTTGTCCTTGCCCTCCTGGGTGAATACCAGCGTGAAGGGGTCCCACCAGTCGAGAGCCGGGTGGCGGAGCAGCCATTCGGGAAGCTCGCCGGTCAGGCGGTTCAGGTTGATCGAGAACCGTTTGATGTTGGGAAGCACCTTCGGAATGCCCACCAGAGCCTGCGGCAGGGAGTCTGCGGCGTTGATGTCGGCCTGCGTGTAGGTCGTATAGTCTTTCATGTCGGGAATACGGCCCTGGAGGTAGTTCACCGAGAGGATCAGCGTATCGAGCTTGTCCCACTCGAGCAGGCGCCGCGGGAACTCGCGCAGCGAGCTGGTCTCTTCGAACAGACCGCCGAAGTTGGTGGTCGTCGAGTTGTAGAGGTCGTAGATGATGATGCGCTGGTTGGCGTTCATCTTCAGAGCATGCAGATTCGGAAGGTTCTCCTTGGTCAGCACCGACGGTATCTCCTCGAAGTTGTTGCCCGAGAGGTCGAGGAACTCGAGGCTCTTGAGATTCTTGAACGAAGGATCCAGCTCCGTGAGGCCGTATGCGCTGATGGTCAGTCGCTTGAGGTTCGGGAGCTTTGTGATGTGCTCACCCGTTGAAAGGCTGAACCGGTTGGAGTTGGTGTTCGAGTAGAAGATCAGCTCCTCGGCGGCCGTAAGGTATTGCACCTCGAAGGGGATTCCCTCCTTGGTCTCGAACATGTAGAACCGGGCGTATTTCACACGGCCTACCATGTCGTCCGTACAACCGGGCATGTCTTTCTCCCAGAGCTCGACATTGCTCCAGTTGTTCATGCTTTCGGAAGTTTCCCACGACTGCCACATATTGAGGGCGCGGGCGATCGAAAGCAGTGCTACGGAGTCTCCCGCGCGGGTTCCGACATCGATCGGGTCGGAGGCGTTCTGGTGTACGGAAAGTCCGTCCTGAGCAGCCAGCGTAACCTCCTTGCGGGGTTTGAACGTGATGGTGGCGTTACGCTCCGTATCGCGCGAGTTGATCTCCCAGTTGAAGCGCAGGGTTACCTCGCGCGGACGCAGCCCGCGGTTGAGATCGACCTTGTACTCCTCGGGCTGAATCCACGACTGGGCCTCATCGGGAATTTCGATGTCGAAATCGACGTTGGTCTTCACCCGTACGTCAAACGTGCGCTCGCCCAGGGCGGCGTAGTTGGCGATGGTGATCTCCGGATTGTCGAGCGTGATGGCGTAGTCGAATCCCTGCTGCGAGACGGAGATGTCGTGGCGCTCCTCCCAGTTGTTCTGATTCTGGATGCGCACCATACCCTGGCGGGGCTCGTCGAGCAGCGCCGAGTCGATGATGATCTGGCATACGGCCGATCCGCGGCCGTTGGCCGGCGAGATGGTGATCCACGGATCGTTTGTCGAGGCGACCCACTGGTCGTCGGCCGAAATCCAGATGTTCCGGGTTCCGCCCTCGGCACCGATCTCTATCATGTCGTTGTCGATTTTCACGCCGATCTTCTTGTCGTCCGAACAGCTGACGGCAGCAAGCGCGCAAAGGAAAATCGCAATATAGGTTTTTACGTTCATGATTTCTGTACGTTCTTAAAGGTTATTCGAGCATCGCTTCACAATTGGTAATGTTCTGCGTCTTGTCGTAAATGAGCAGATAGGCTCCGTTTTCCCAGGCATAGCATACGTCCGAAGCATCGAATGTAATGTTGGGGTTGTCGCTGATGTCGAGGGTCCAGATAGCCGTCGAGATCGTGTCGTCGATCTTGCGCAGGTCGTTCGAACCGATGTAGAAGCCGCGCAGGCCGGTGTGCTGGTAGATACCCGTAGGCCACTCTCTGAGGCAGCGTTCGCCCTTGTCGTTGCGCTGGCCGCGGATGGCGAATACGGTCAGACCCTTGCAGGTCATCGGCTCGTAGGGGAAGCTTGCGAAGGCGTTCTGCGAGATGTCGAGACCGTAGAGGAAGGGAAGGGCATCGGCCGTAAAGTCCACGGGAAATTTCGTGAGGCGGTTGTAGGTGAGGTCGAGCGAGATCAGCTTGCTCGAATATTTGCCGTTGAAGCATCCTTCGGGAATCTCCGTAAGCCCGCAGCCGCGCAGAATGATGTAGGCCACCTCCGAGTCGGTGTCACCGAGCCATTTGGGGTATTTCGTAAGTCCGGGGTTGCCGGCCAGCGTCAGCGTCTCGACATAGACGCCCTTGAATGCGGCGGCCTCCTCTTCGGTGTAGTCCTGCAGGTCGTTGTACGAGAAGTCGATGCTCGTGATGGCGGCAGTCATGTCGGCCGAGAAGATGTTGGGGAACTTCTTCAGCTTGTTGAACGATACCGAGAAGTCGGTCAGGTCATCCATATTGCAGAAGACGCCGTTTTCATCGACGGGAATCTCCTCGATCTGGTTGTGGCTGAGCGTCAGCTCGACGAGCGAAACATCCTTGCCCAGCGGATGGAGCGTGCGGAGGTTGTTGCTCGTCAGGTCGAGCAGACCCAGACGCTTCAGGTTCTTGAAGGCTGCGGGAAGTTCCTCGAGGCTGTTGTCCGTCAGGTAAAGCATCTGGATGTACTCCTTCGAAGGGCCTTCGGCCAGTTCGGTCAGACCGTCATGGAGATCCTGGGCTTCCCACTGCTTGTTGTTCGAGAGGTTCGCGGCAACGAGTTTCGGCATCTTGGCGATTGCCCGGGGGAATTTCTTCATATTTGGGCAGTTGTATACCTCGAAATCGGTGCAGGACTCCAGTCCCGACATACCCTCCTTGCCTTCGCCTTCGTAGTCGGGCAGCGACTCGATGGCGCTGTTGGCAATATAGAGGTATTCGAGTTTCTTGAGGTTGCCGATCTCCGCAGGCAGCGACTTGAGGCCGTTGCAAAGCTTGCCGTGCGAGGTGTCCATCGGGCGGATCTCGCGCTGGCGGCCTGTCGATGCTTCGAAGATCTCATCTTCGGTATAGCCCTGGTCGTAGAGCTCCGTGGCGCGGATGTGGATGCCGTGCTCACGCAATGCGAAGGCGCAGGGCCAGGACATCTGCGTGGCAGGGTGCATGGCATGCAGCAGCTTGCGATGGTTCTCCATGCGGTTGCGCGAGCGTTCGGTGAGGCTTTGGTCGGGGTCGAGCGTCGGATCCTTGAAGCCCTGGTTCGTGTCGTTGTGCGTGCCGAGGTAGAGCTCCACCAGCTCGGTAAGCTGTCCGATCTCCTTGGGCATGTCGCCCGAGAAACCGAATCCGCTGATGTCGATTTTGGCGATACGTCCGTTGGTGTGGACCTCGACACCCGGCTGGTAGCTCCACAGGTCGGGATCCTTGTTGAAGTCCCAGTTCGCCCCGACAGGGTAGTTCTCGCCGTCGTAGGACCACTCGGGGCCGTTCAGCGCCTTCCAGATTGCGTAGAGCGCATAGTGGTCCTTCATGTATTCGTCGGCTTCGTAGAGCGTTACGGCAACATCGCTGTCGGTTGTGCGGTTATCCTCGACCGTGAAGGGCGACTCGGCCGGAGCGGTGTTCGTTTCCAGCAGGGTACCGTCGCTGTCGTAGGTAACGTATTTGATGACCGTGTAGTTGCCGGCCGGAAGCGACAGCAGCGAATCGCAGGCGCAGGTCGAGGTTTGGTAACCCGGTTCCGTCTCCGAGTTCTCGGGATCGTCGAAGTGGATGGAGAAGGTTACGGGAAGATCCTCGAATGCCACGAGGTTGTTCGTTTCGGTGTTCTTGACCGTTACGTCGAACGAGCCGATCTCCTCGAAGATATACTGTCGGGAGACGCTGCGGCTTTTCGGAGGATTGAAATCCGACATGTCCTTCGTGAGCGTGAAACGCACCTTGCCGCGCGGCTGCACGTTTACCGTAAGGTCATGCACCGTGAGCCCTCCGGCGACAACCGTCAGATCGGGATTGACGGCATTGCCGTTGTAGAGCTCCTCGTCTTTGGCGTCGAAGAGGGTGAAACGGGTGATCGAGTAGTTGCCCGTGAGGAGTTTGAGTTTGGCGCTCCGCATGCCGTATTCGGCACTTTCGGCATCGGCGGCCGAGAGCGTAAGCGTCTGTACGATCGTCTGTTCGCCGGACGTGAGTGTTACCTGGACCTTGCTGGCTTCGGCCAGATAATCCAGTTGGGGTTTGACGGCACGCGATAACGTCTGCGAGGCGTCTTCTTGCGGAGCCTCATAGGAGGCCTCCTTGTATAACTTGAACTGAACGTATCCGTAATCCAGCTCGCGATTGTCGATGCCGTCATCGTCCGAGCACCCCGCGAGGAGTCCCAGCGTCAGCCCGACAGTCAGCATTACGGCGGTTTTAAAAAGTTTCATGTATGTGAATTGCTCTGATTTACAATGAATGTTGGTGGTAAACGGGCACCTCCGATTGCCGGAGGTGCCGCCTTACGGCATCTTACGGCAGCGGTACACAGTAGATGATACCTGCGGCATAGTCGCCGCCGTTGTAGATGTTGAGCATCGCATAGGGGCTGTCTCCGGCTCCCGGGGTATTCATCTTGATGTTGAAGGTGGTCTCGGAGGCCGGTTCCACATTCAGCCAGTCGATACCCTCGTAAGGCTGGATCTGCAGCCGTTCAGGATCGAATTCGCTCGTCGTAATCTTGATGTTCTCGCCCGGAGCTGCGCCCAGCAGGTAGATCGTGCTGCCCAAATAGAGCTTCTCGCCGAACTCGCTTTCGAGGTTCTTGCCGACGAAATCGGTGAGCATTTGGGCCATCTCCTGATAGTTGTCGAACGTAATGGCCTCGAAGGTCGCATTGCCCGAGGTGAGTTCTGCCTGGAATCCGCCGCTTCCGCTGCCCGAATCGGTCTTGCAGCAGAAGGCCGCCTTCGCCTCATCGCCGACATAGAATACAACATATCCGGTTTTGCTTTCCGAGATGTTCTCCATGAGCACCTCGAAACTCTGGGCCGTGATAGGCTGGTTGTCCGAGTCGGAGAAGGCTTCATTCTTCCGGATGCTGAGCCAGTGCAGGGCCCCCTCGGCGATCGGCATGAAGTTTTCGTCGAAGAACCGTGTGGTAAAGCCGTTCAGACTCTCGTCGTAGATGATCATGGGAGCGGAATTCTCGCTCGTATAGGTCATCATGTAGTTCTGGGTGTTCGGGGTGCCGAAAATCGAAGCCATCTGATCGGACAACTCAGCTCCTTGACCGGTAAGCAGCTGGAATGTTGTGCCGGTATTCTCCATATCCACCAGGTCGCGGACTACAAAGAGTGAGCTGATCGGGGCATCCTGGTTGATCGTGGCCAGTTCATAGGGGCGGAACTCCTCCTTGAGAGTGGGTATAGGTACTATGTTAAAGTCTTGCTCGATCAGATCCTGGGCCGATGTTACATCCTTGGCCAGCTCGGCGGGAAGCAGCACGACGGATGCTGAGCGGGCCTCACCCGGGTTGGCTTCGGCCGTCAGGCGGTATTCCGTTTTGACAAGCACGTCATTGCCCGAAAGCACGGTCTCGTGTACTTCGATCCAATTGCAGGTGCTGTAGACACCATATTGATCTACATCGAGTAAGAAAATCTTGTAGCCCACCTCGCCCGATTCGGTCGAGATTTTGGCGGCCGTGGACTGGAATGTCGGGCCGTAGAAGGTCCAGGTAACGCTGCCCGCACCGCCTTTGCCGTACTCGCCGGCCGCGTTGAATGTGTAGACCGTTCCCTGATTGAGGGTTACGTCCTCTTTCTGCTTGCAGCCCGGGATGGAAATGCCGAATGCGAGCTTGATGTCATTGTTGTCGTAGTCGCAGAAAACGAGTTCACCTTCGGAATCTTCGAGCGGATAGGCCTCGGGATCTGCAGAGAGCAGAATCTCGACCGTTTCGCCCGCCTTGCCCTCCGAAGGAGAGAGCTCGGCGATCCATTCGGGCTTCGAGTCGAGACGCCACGGGAAGTTCGCCGCGATTTTGATGGGGCGGTTGTCGGGTTCCATGGAGTTGGCTTCCCAGGGAATGGTAAGTGTCGTCTGTGCTGCATCGACAGGCGTCTCCTCATAGGTGATCTCTCCGAATCCCGACTGTTCGCCGGCGTAGAGATCGAACTGGCGCTCCACGGTACCGCGGACAACGGTGGCGATCACCTGCGTCTGTCCGCCCATGGTCATCGAAACGTCGATGCTGCGGTCCGTATCGTACTCCTCCTTGTCGGAAACGCAGACCTTGATTTCGAATTTTCCGGCCTTGCCGCGCAGGGTGTAGGCCGTCAGGCCCTCGTCATCGAGCCAGAACCACTCACCGGCTTTATTCTGGTCGATGCTCACCGACCACTCCTGATTGGGTTCGATGGGAATCGTGCACGTCCCTCCGATTTCGATGCCGAGGGTCGTTTTCATCGGGAAATTGGGCTCCGGAAGCTTCTCCTCCGTGTCGCTGTCGGAACATGCGCCTTGCAGAAGCGTCGCTCCGGCAAGCGCTGCCAGAAAGAGATGTCGCAAATACTTTTTCATGATCGTATCGTTTTTATTTTATCTCGATTGACTATAAATCGGGGCCTCCGTGCTTTTGCATGCCGTCTTCGCGCACCAGGCGGTCGGCCTCTTCGTCGCTGACCCATTCCATGATGTTGTAGAAAGTACCGACCGTGCCTACGGGCGTGCCCATGTTGTAGACATAGACATAGCTCCAGAGTTTCACGTTTCCGGCACAGGAGTCGAAGAACGAGTAGTAGTTGGGGCTGTTCGTTACCAGAATCTTGTTGTCTCCGTTGATCTGTCCGAATACCGAGAGCTCATCGCTCATCACCTGGTCTTCGGGCATGGATACAAGCGGCAGGGAGAGGTCCTCGGCGTCGAACGAGATTTTCACATCGTAGCCCGTGAAAAGCCAGTCCTGCAGGATGATCGACGTCGGGTCGGTGGGGTCCTGCTCGGAGTAGATCAGACGCTGGATGCTGGTATTCTCGACTCCGGGGTAGCTCTGCAGGAAGGTCGAGGTTACCACGCACCAGCCGGTGAAGTCCTCGATGTGGAACGTACATCCCTTGAGCATCCGTACGCGGGTCTGATCCTGATAGAGGTCCCACTTCAGCTGCTCGGGCATCACCAGCTTGAGGGTGAACTGCAGCGTGTCGGAAGGTTCGAAGTTTTCATAGTTTCCGTGTACGAGCACCTCGGCCGATCGTTTGCCTGCCGGAATGGTGATCGTGTTGGATGCCAGGCGGTAGTGCAGGCCCTCGATGGCCGTGCTGCCCTGGTCGATGACCTCCACGCCGAACGTGCGGTCGTAGTCGCAGGCCTTGGTCGTGGAGACGGGAACCGGGAAGTATTCCTGGTTCTCGAGTACCATGTTGAGCGAGACGGAGTCGGGGAACATGACGTATTCTCCTTCGGAATAGGTCTTGTACTCCTCCTGGCAACCCGTGGCGAGCAGTCCGCAGAGTCCCGTCGCAAACAAGAACGTTATGATTTGTTTCATGGTTGATCTGCTATGTGGTTACTATTTGTTGCTTTCGTTGGGGGTGATCTCCGAACCCGGAGCCTCCAGTTCGTGCTGGGGAATAGGCCATACGAAGAGCGGGTCGCCGGCTTCGATGCGGAGGTTGTTGCCCTCGTCCTGGGTGCAGGACTGCGGCGTGCGCTCAAATCCCAGACCCCAGCGCTTGAGATCCTGCAGGCGGAATCCCTCCATGTAAAGCTCGCGCACGCGCTCTTCGGAGAAGGTCTTCACGTCGGTCTGCCAGTTGCCTGTGAGGTTGATTACGCCGCCCGACAGGAAGCGGGTCTTGCGCAGCGCCTCGAGATCCTTCTGTGCCAGATCCACGCGCGGGTTTGTCTGCCGGCAGTAGGCCTCGGCTCGGATCAGGTACTGCTCGGCCAGACGCAGCGGTTTGGGCATCGATACCTGGAAAATACGCTGCGGGATGAAGATCGACCGGTTGCCGTAATACTTGACCAGCAGCGGCCAGTCCAGTCCGTTGGTGTAGCCGATGGTGATGCCGTCGTCCGAGTCGGCGAAATAGCTTTCGCCGCGCAGGTCGTTGTCGTCATAGGCATCGAGCACCCACTGGGCCGGGACATAGTCGGGGTAAAAGTAGGTGTAGTCTCGGTTGAAGTTGAGGAAGACGGTGCCCAGGGCGCCTCCGTAGGAGGTGCTCGTGAAACCGATGCGCCAGATCACCTCCGATCCCAGGTCGTAGGCCCACATGTAGTCGAACGTGGTGGCGCCGTCGGGTGCCGTATCCTGGAACGAGGTGAGTTCGAAGATATCCTTCTTGTCGTCGAGCAGGATGCTCGAGTACTTGATGGCCTCCTCCCAGTCCTGCATGTAGAGGGCCACGCGGGCGCGGATGGCCTGTACGGCGGCCTGCGACATGTAGTAGTTGTTGGGCGTATCCTCCTCTTCGTCCATGAGCTCCTCGGCACGCGTCAGGTCTCCCAGCACGAACTGGTACGAGTCGTAGAGCGAGGCGCGCTTGACGGGCTCCTTCTCGAAGTACTTCGAGCGCAGCACGACACCCTGCTGCTGTTCGGCACGGGCGGGATCGTAGGCCTCGCAGAAGCACTTGATGAGCTCCGAGTAGCAGAGGGCGCGGATGGCATAGACCTCGCCGGTGTACTGGTCCAGCGTTTCGAGATTCGCGTCGCTCGTCTCCTGTGCCACGACATCGTCAATGCGGTCGAGGTAGAAGTTGCAGGCGCCGATCACGGCGTAGAGCTGTGCATAGACATCCTGGATAAGCAGGTCTGTGGGACGGATCTTCCAGAGCCAGAAGTCGCCGTAGGTATTCGAGTTGCCCTCGACGGCGTAGGCCAGGTCGCACTGGATGTCGGGCAGCAGGGTGAGGTAGCCGCTGTAAAGCGCGCCGCTCATCAGGTGTCCGTAGATGCCGATCAGATGCTGCTCGGCGTCGGCGAACGTTTGCATGGCATCCTTTTCGGGAATCGAGCTGCCGGGATACTTGTCCAGGCAGGAACTCATGCCGACAAGCGCCGCAAGCGCGAGAATGCCGAGTTTGGTATTGCGTAAAAACTTGTTCATGGCTGTTGATTAGAAGGTTAAGTCGAGACCGAACGTATACTGGCGGGTCATCGGGTACTCCGCGGCGTAGCGGTTGCTGTTGCCCTCCGGATCAAGACCGGAGAATTTCGTGAAGGTCAGCAGGTTCTGGGCCTGTGCGTAGATTCTCACGCCGCTGATGAAGCGCGACTTGCGCAACAGATCCTTGGGGAAGGTGTAGCTGAGCATGAGGTTCTTCAGACGCAGGAACGAAGCGTCCTCGAGAAGACGGCTGTCGAACTCGGTGTAGACGCTGTGGCGCGGGATGTCGGTGATGTCGCCGGGTTCCTTCCAGCGGTTGAGCAGACGCTTCGACTGGTTGTAGGAAGCGAAACGTCCGTTCGACTCGTCGAAGTAGCGGTCGTTGTTGATCATCCAGCGGTCGGCTACCCACGAGAACTGGGCCGAGAGGGCAATGCCCTTCCAGCTGAGGTTCGTGCCGAAGCCGCCCTGCCAGGGAGCGATGAAGCTCTTGCCGACCATTACCTTGTCCTCATCGCGCAGTTCGTTGGTGAGTTTCCCGTCTTTGGTGTACCACAGGGCATCACCGTTGGCGGGGTTCACGCCGGCGAAACGGTTGATGTAGAATTCGCCGATGCTGTGCCCTACGACGTACTTCAGGTCGGACGAGGCGATCTCATACTCCTGAACGCCGTGATAGAGTTCCGTGATCTCGTTCTGGTTGTAGGAGACGTTGGCGTTGAGCGACCAGTTGAAGTTGTCGGTAGAAATGACCGTTCCGGTGAGGTTGATTTCGATACCGCGATTGGCCATTGCGCCGATGTTGTCCCAGCGGAATCCGAAGCCGCCGTCCGTGTAGGACTGGGGTACGGACATCAGCATGTCGCTCGTTTTCTTGTTGTAGAACTCCAGGTCTACGTTCAGGCGGTTCCAGAAGCCGAAGTGCAGACCGAGGTTGGTCGTCCAGGTCGATTCCCAGCTGAGGTCCTCGTTACCCTGCGACGAGGGGGCGATGCCGGCCGTGCCGACATATTCAAGACCGCCCGAAACCAGGGCGAGATGCTCATAGTTGGGGATCGAGGAGTTACCCGAGGTACCCGTCGATACGGAGATCTGTGCATTGGTAAGCCAGTCGCCGGCATCCTTCATGAAGGCTTCGTTGCGCAGGTTCCACATGAAGCCCACCGACCAGAAGACACCCCAGCGGTTCGAGGCGCCGAAGCGCGACGAAGCATCGGTACGGATCGAGAAGTCGGCATAGTAGCGGTTGGCGTAGTTGTACTCGCCGCGGCCGAAGAACGAAAGGAATCCGTAATCGTTGTCCAGTTCGTCTTCCCACGATACGGCGCGCGTACCGGTCGAGATGCTGGTCAGCTTGTCGTTGTTCTGGCCCTGCGTCGTAACGCCGAACGATTCATAGTGGTAGTCGATGCCCTCCTGTCCGACGAGGAAGTTGAAGTCGTGGTCCTGTCCGACGCGGAACCGGTAGTTCACCGTGTTGGTTACCGAGAGGGTCAGACCGTCGGAGGAGTTGCGCGAAGCGGTGCCCACGCCCAGGTTGGGCATGTACTCCGGATAGGAGACGCCGAAGCCCGTGGCGTGCGAGTAGTCGACGTTGAACTGCGATTTGATCGTCAGCCCCTCGATCGGAGTGGCCTCGGCGAAGAGGGCCGAGATGAGCTTGTACTTCTTGTAGCTTACGGGGTTGTTCTCGATCCACTCCAGCGGGTTCTGGCCCTCGCCCTTCCAGCTGCCGTCCTCGATCGAAGCGATCGAACCGTCGGGGCGCCGCGGATTCCAGTAGGGCATCATGAAGCGTGCGGCCGAGATCGGCGTTACGATCGTGTAGTCTCCCGACTGGGCGAGCTCGATCTCCTGGTAGTTGAGCAGCGTATTGGTGCCCACCTTGAGCCATTTGGCTGCGCGCTGCTCGACGTTGGCGCGCAGCGAGTAGCGGCCGAAATCCGATCCCGGGGCGATACCTTCCTGATCGTAGTAGCCGCCCGAGACGTAGTAGTTCGTCTTTTCGTTGGCCCCCGAGATGGAGAGTTCGTAGCTCTGGAGCAGGGCGGCGTCGTTGAAGACTTCATCGAGCCAGTTCACGTCCGTCTTGCTCAGCAGGGCGTAGTTCTTGCCTTCGGTCATGCCGATCTCCTTTTCATACTGGATACGCTCGGCGGTGTTCATCTGGTCCCAATTACCGTAGGCAAGCTGCGAGAAACCGAGCTGCATGCGGTAGTTGATGACCGGGTGGTCGGCCATGCGCCCGCGCTTGGTTGTGATGACTACCACGCCGTTGGCTGCGCGGGCTCCGTAGATCGAAGTCGAGGAGGCGTCCTTCAGCACCGAGAGACTCTCGATGTCGGCCGGATTGATGGTGTTGAAGTCCGAAGCCGAGATGACAATGCCGTCAAGCACGAAGAGCGGGTCGGTGCCCGCGTTGATCGAGTTGGTACCTCGGATCGTCAGTTCGGCCGACTCGCTGGGCTCACCCGAGCTGGAGAGAACCGTAAGTCCCGGGACCTGCCCCTGAAGGGCCTGATCGAAGGCGGCTGTCGGGGTGCTTTCGATCTTTTCGGCCTTGACGGTCGATACCGAGCCGGCGATGGTGCCCTTCTTGCGGACACCGTAGGCGATGACCACCACATCCTCGAGCGCCTGCGAGTCGCTCTGCATTTCGAGGTTGAAGGTTACCTTCGACGCTCCGTCGGGAACCGTGTACTCCACGGCCTTGTAACCGATGTACTGGAAAGTAAGTTTGGTTCCGGAGACCACTTCGATGGTGTAGCTTCCGTCGGCGAGCGTCGAGACGCCCGTCGCAGCTCCGGAGATCACGTTCACCCCGATCAGGGGTTGTTTGTCCTCTGCCGAGGTAACGATACCGCTAACGGTAACAATAGACCCTCCTCCTCCCGATGGAGACGCATAGGACACGGCACACACGAACAGTGTGAGAAGTGTAAGTAGAATTTTTCTTTGCATAGGAAAAAAGGACTTTCTTGCGGCACAAAGATAGGAAATTAAAGTGTAGGTTTAAAGCACTTTGCGATCCTCGGATTATAAGCAAACAGGCTTTGAAAACTGTTGTTTTGACACCTGTAAGGCCTGTGATTTTTGCCGTGCTTTTTGTGAAACGTCTGAATATGAGCGGCCTTGCATATGTTACGGATTTGTTATATTTTCTCATTAGTGTCCCGTTAAAATGGGACGAGTTAAACAATTAATCAAATAGCCCCGGAATAATGGGATTATATAGATCTTTGACATCATTGAAATTAGTCTTGTCGAACAGGTCACGCAAGAGGGTTTTGTCTGTCAATGATA
>JALFNK010000016.1 GCA_022782405.1 Alistipes sp. | reverse complement strand
TGGTTCGACAAGCGCTTCATGTATGAGGAGTCGATGCGCACGCCGCTCGTCGTGCGCCTGCCGGGCGGCACGCAGGGCGACATCGATCGACTGGTACAGAACATCGACTATGCCCCGACCTTCCTCGAGCTGGCAGGTGTGCAGATTCCCGAAGAGATGCAGGGTCGTTCGCTGCTGCCGCTGCTGCGGGGCGAAAAGCCTGCCGACTGGCGCACGGCTCTATACTACCATTTCTATGAATATCCTGCGGAACATATGGTCAAGCGCCACTACGGCGTGCGCAACGAACGCTGGAAGCTGATCCACTTCTACGACGACATCGACCATTGGGAGCTTTACGATCTGCAGACGGACCCGCATGAGCTGCACAACCGCTTCGACGACCCGGCATGCGCCGATGCGCGGCAGGAGCTCTTCGACGAGCTGGTCGAACTTCAGAAGCAGTATCAGGATACGCTGGCCCTGCGCCATAACGCCCCGTTTCGCGCGAAACAATAGGTCCGGAAAGGCCCGTTCGATACGGATTATAAGAAAAAGCGCCCCCGACAGAGAAAAATCAAAGCTGCGGAGCACAATATGACAATAAATTCATATATTTGTAGAACAACACGAACAATTAACTAAAACTACACCATGGAACAGAACAAAGTGCAGGAGCTGCAGGATGTCGTGATTCGCTTTTCGGGCGACTCGGGAGACGGCATGCAGCTCACGGGCACGCTCTTCTCCGACACCTCGGCTCTGCTGGGAAACGGCATCTCGACCTTCCCCGACTACCCCGCCGAAATCCGCGCCCCGCAGGGAACCGTTGCGGGCGTTTCGGGATTCCAGGTACACTTCGGCGATCACCGGGAGCTGACCCCCGGCGACTATTGCGACGTGCTGGTGGCCATGAACCCCGCGGCGCTGAAGGCTAACCGCAAATGGCTCAAGGAGGGCGCCACGGTCATCATCGACGGAGACTCGATCACCGAAGAGCACCTCAAGAAGGCCGGCTTCACGACGCTCGACCCGATTGCGGAGTTGGGGCTCGACGCCTATAACGTTGTCGTGCCTGACATCACCACCATGACGCGCGAGGCGCTCAAGGAGCTGGGTCTGGACAACAAGGCGGTGGTCAAGTGCAAAAACATGTTCGCACTGGGTATCTGTTTCTGGCTCTTCGACCGTCCGGAGGACTACGCCCGCCGCTACCTCGACACCAAGTTCGCCAAGAAGAACCCCATCATCGCCGAGGCCAACAAACGGGCCATCGACGCCGGATACAACTATGCGGCCAACACACACCAGTTCGCCAACCACTACCGGGTGGCCGCCGCACCGCTCGAGAAAGGAATCTACCGCACGATTTCGGGTAACGTCGCCACGGCGTGGGGACTCTGCGCCGCCGCCGAGAAGGCCGGGCTGCCGCTCTTCTGCGGTTCGTATCCCATCACCCCGGCTACGGTGATCCTCGAGGAGCTGGCCAAGCGCAAGGACCTCGGTGTGAAAACCGTGCAGGCCGAAGACGAGATCGCCGGAATCTGCACCGCCATCGGCGCCGCCTATGCCGGAAACTTCGCCGTAACGACCACCTCGGGACCGGGCCTTTCGCTCAAGAGCGAAGCGCTGGGTCTGGCCGTGATGACCGAGCTGCCGCTCGTCGTCGTGGACGTACAGCGCGGAGGCCCCTCGACGGGCCTGCCGACCAAGACCGAGCAGAGCGACCTGGCACAGGCCCTCTACGGACGCAACGGCGAATGCCCGGTGGTCGTGATGGCCTCCTCATCGCCGAGCGACTGCTTCCACTACGCCTTCGAAGCCGGACGCATCGCCATGGAGCACATGACGCCCGTCATCCTGCTCTCCGACGGATTCATCGCCAACGGCTCCGAGCCGTGGCGCATTCCCTCGATGAAGGATTACCCGAAGATCTGCCCGCCGATCGTCGAAACAGCACCCGAAGGCGGCTTCATGCCCTATGTGCGCAACGAGAAGATGGTCCGCGGATGGGCATTCCCCGGAAAGGTCGGGCTCGAGCACCGCGTCGGCGGCCTGGAGAAGGACGCCGTGAAGGGCAGCATCTCGATCGACCCGGACAACCACCAGAAGATGGTCAAGACCCGTGCGGCGAAGGTAGCCCTCGTAGCCGAGGATATTCCCGTGCAGCAGGTATGGGGCGACGAGGAGGGCGACCTGCTTGTCGTCGGCTGGGGCGGAACCCGCGGACACCTCCAGAATGCCGTGGAGGAGATGCGGCGCGAAGGACACCGCGTATCGCTCTGCCACTTCAACTACATCAACCCGCTGCCGCACGGCGTACGCGAGATCTTCGCCCGCTTCAGGAAGATCGTCGTCTGCGAGCTCAACGAAGGTCAATTCGCCGCCTACCTGCGCCACGAGCTGCAGGAGTTCCGCTACGAACAGTACAACAAGTGCGAAGGCCAGCCGTTCACGGTCGTCGAGCTTCGCCGCAAATTCGAATCCTTATTGAAATAACGCCATGGCACAATACAACTATACCCCCGCAGATTTCAAGAGCGACCAGGAGGTGCGCTGGTGCCCCGGATGCGGCGACCACGCCATCCTCAACGCCGTGCAGCGCGCACTGCCCGAAATCGCCGACGCCACCGATACGCCCCACAACCTCTTCACCTTCGTGTCGGGCATCGGATGTTCGTCGCGCTTCATCTACTACATGAAGACCTTCGGCTTCCACTCCGTACACGGACGCGCCAACGCCGTGGCTACGGGCGTCAAGGTCGCCAACCCACGCCTCAACGTCTGGGTTACCACCGGCGACGGCGACTCGCTGGCCATCGGAGGCAATCACTTTATCCATGCCATCCGCCGCAACGTGGATCTTAACGTCATCCTTTTCAACAACGAGATCTACGGCCTGACGAAGGGCCAGTACTCCCCTACCTCGAAACTCGGGAAGATCACCAAGACATCCCCCTACGGAACGGTCGAAAAACCGTTCAACCCCGGAGAGCTGGTGATCGGAGCCAAGGGAACCTTCTTCGCCCGCTCGATCGACATGGAGGTGCAGCTCTCGAAGGAGTGCATCGTGGCCGCAGCCAAGCACAAGGGCATGTCGGTCGTAGAGATGATGCAGAATTGCGTCATATTCAACGACAAGACCCATGCCGACTTCGCCGCCGACAAGGCTACGCGCGCCGAACGCACCATCACGTTGCGCCACGGCGAGAAGATGCTCTTCGGCGCCAACAAGGAGAAGGGGCTCGTCTTCGAGGATATGCGGCTGAAGGTCGTAACCGTCGGGCAGGATGGCTACACGATGGACGATATCCTTACGCACAACGCCCACGAACGCGACACGACGCTGCATGTGATGCTCGCCGCCATGAAGTACCCCGACTATCCGGTGGCGCTGGGCGTGATCCGCGCCGTCGAGGACGACGCCGTCTACGACCAGGCTGTGGAACGACAGGTCGAGGAGGTCAGGGCCGCCAGCAAGATCCACTCGGTGGACGACCTGCTCCGCTCGGGCGCTACCTGGGAGGTGAAGTAAAACTGTTCCCGATGCTACGGATACGGCCGGATGTTCCACAGGCGGAGCATCCGGCCGCTGTTCGAAGAATCGAAATGATTGATCGACCAATACCAGCACTTATGAAACACGACCACATCATCGGCCTGGGCGAAGTTCTCTGGGACATGCTTCCAGAGGGGCCGAAAATCGGCGGCGCCCCGGCCAATTTTGCCTGGCATATGACTCAATTCGGATACGATGCCATCGCAGCCAGCGCCATAGGCAACGATGCCGACGGAGATGCCATCCTCCTCGATTTCAACGAACGGGGACTCCGGGCCGATCTTGCACGCGTCGCATACCCCACGGGGCGCGTGGAGGTGCATCTCGACCGGGAGGGTATTCCGCAATACGAGATCCTCACCGACGTGGCCTGGGACCATATTCCCTGCACGGAACGACTCCGCGAACTGGCGAGGAACGCCCGCTGCATCTGTTTCGGATCGCTGGCCCAGCGCAGCGAGGTTTCGCGGCACACCATCACCGCCCTGCTCGACGAAACGCCCCGCGAAGCATTGCGGGTCTTCGACATCAACCTGCGGCAGAAATTCTACGACAGGAGTGTCGTCGTCGAATCGCTCAAACGGTGCAGCATCCTGAAGATAAACGACGAGGAGGCAATCGTCGTGGCCCGGATGCTCGGCATGGACTCCCGGGACATATTCCGTACCGCCGAACAGCTGCGTTGCGACTTCGGCCTGCAGGCCGTAATCCTGACCTGCGGCAGCCGCGGCAGCCATGTCTTCCACGAAGGAGGCGTCTCCGATCTGACAACCCCCAAAGTCGAGGTTGCCGATACCGTAGGAGCCGGAGACTCCTTTACGGCGGGTTTCTGCGCTGCACGGCTCCATGGCTGCGACATTGCTGCGGCACATGCTCTCGCCGTGAAGGTTTCGGCCTATGTCTGCACCTGCAAGGGCGCGACACCCCGGCTGCCCGAAGAGCTGACGCGCTTCGAATAGCGCAGCAACGATCCGATCCGGGAGAAACGCGAAAGAATACGGGGAGGCAGCGGAGACGGTCGGAACGAAGAACGGCAAACCGCAGGAGCGACACGGTTCGGCACTCTCTTTGCAGGTGGAAGGGCAACCTATAATCCAATTGTTTCGACCATGAAAAAAATGTTGCTTACGCTCGTATGTGCGGCTGCCGCGCTCGGAGTCTGCGCCGCACCGCAGGAGGTCGGATTCGACAAGCTGCCGAAACCCGCCCGGGAATTCATCGAAAAGAACTTTTCCCTGGAGACCGTGCAAAGCGTCCATATGGACCGCAAATCGACATGGGACAAATATACGGTGCTCCTCGACAACGGATCGACGATCGCCTTCGAAGGAGACAAGGGCGCATGGACCGAAATCCTCATGAAGAGCGGCTCGGTTCCAGCCACCGCCGTACCGGCGAAGATCCAGACCTACATCGCAAAGGAATACCCCGGGGAGACGATCACGCAGATCACCCGATCGCAAAAGGGCTTTGTTGTCGGGGTTTCCGACGGCGAAACAATCCCCTTCGACCAGAACGGGAAACCCGCAAAGATGAAACACGGACACTGATTTCGCGTAACGGAAGGGCCTTCGGGCCCTTTTTTTTTCGCCTCCGGGAGCAACTTATCCGAAAGAAAACGATGCCGGAACGTATTTTTTTCGGCCAAAAATTGCGGGAATCAAATTTTCCTGCTATCTTTGCCCCCGCAACGGGGGATTAGCTCAGCTGGCTAGAGCGCTTGCATGGCATGCAAGAGGTCACGAGTTCGAATCTCGTATTCTCCACCAAGGAACAACGCAAAAGATTACAAATCCCTGTAAATCACAAATTTACAGGGATTTTTATTTTGGCCGAAATGCAGAAAAAGGCATCGAAAAGCAGGTTACCTGTGGCCTATTCGGTGTACTTTTTTCCGAGACCGGAAGATAATGCATCAAATGGTGCGAAACAGACCGATTGATCGCGGATCATGGCAAAAAATCAACACGGGGTCATACGAAAACACCTGAAAGCAATGCGGGAGCCCGGTCGAAAGACGGGCTCCCGCATATGCATATTCCCTCCGGAACGCTACCGTCCCGTAACCCGCATGTAACGCGCCAGCGACATACGGTAAGCGGCGCAGGCAGACGTAAGATTGTTGCGGCTTTCCGTATAAAGGGTCTCGGCATCGAGCAGATCGGTAAGCGGAGCGGTTCCGGCCTGGTAGAAACTGCGGTTTTCTCGCAGGTTCTCCGTCGCAGAGGCAACCGACTGCCGGGCCAGCAGAATCTGGGCATATGCCTCCTGCACTTCGCACCAGGTCTTCTCAATCTCCACGGCCAACATCTCGCGGGCCTGCATCCTGTCATTCTCGGCCTGCTCTTCACGGATCCGGGCCTTTTTCAGGGCGTGCGCCCCTCCCCACCATGCGGAAATCGGCACCGAGACCTGAGCGAAGACCATGCCGTCATCGACATCCTTGTCCGTTACATTATAATAGAGATATCCGGCTCCGACACCTACGGTCGGCAGCAGTTTTCCCCGCTCCATACGCTTCTGGTACTTTTGCGCCTCGACATTCTTTTCGGCCAGCTGATACTCGGCCCGCCGGTCAAGCGCCTCCTCCACCGAAACGTAATAAACTCCCGGCGCTTCGGGCTCCGACCATTCGGACGTCTCGACATCAAGCCCGCGCCAATCGACTCCGATATGGTTGGCCAGCAGGAGTTTCGACACCTTCAGGCCGTTCTCGACCTTCAGCCGGTTCGAGGCAACCTCCTGTTGCCGCAACTCGACACGCAACAGATCGTTCGTCGTAACAAGCCCGGCCTTGACCGACAATTCTACCTGGCGGTGGATCTCCGCCAACTGCCGCTCGACCGCATCGAGCGTCGAAAGGTTATCTTTCAGCGAAGCGATCTGCCAGTAATAGGTATCGGTTTGCTCGCGCACCTCGCCTTCCGTTTTCCGGAGCTGAAGCTCGCCGACCTCCTCCCCCAGGCGGGCAAGGCGGTTCCCGGTAACGATCTTCAAACCGGCAAACACGGGCTGTACGGCCGTAACACTGCCGAACAGGCCCCGTTTGACCATCGATATGGGCAGGTTCATCGTACCCAGCTGAGGGACAGAAACCCCGAAATCGGCCTGAACCAAACCATGCTGGGCCTGAAATATCCCGCCCGAGGCGGAAATCTGCGGGAAATAGTTGGTAAAGGCCTCTCGACGGGTCTGGCGGGATGCCTCCAGGTCAAAACGGCTGCTGCGCAGTGTACGGTTGTGCTCGACAGCGGCCTTGCGGCACTCTTCAAGCGACAGGCTTTGTGCTCCGGCAGGGAAAGCGGACAGCAGTCCCGCCAGGAGGAACAGATATAGGAACGGCGTTTTCATCACTTGTAAATTTTGGAATAGAGAACCGGAAGAATCGTTACCACGAGGACCAACGCTCCGATGCCGCCGGCAAAAATCGTAACACCGACCGGAGCCCAGAAAGTGCTCCCACCGAACATCATCGGTACGACACCCACGGCGGTCGTGGCGGTCGTAAGGAAGATCGGCACCATCCGCCGTTTTCCGGCATCATAAGCGGCCAGACGGGCCGACCAGTGGCAGGTTTTGCGCTTATCTTCTGCATGCTGATACATCAGGATAACGTTGCGCACGATCATTCCCAACAGGGTAATGAAACCCAGCACGGAGGTCAGACCGATCGTGAAATCGGCAATCCACAACCCGACCATCGCGCCGAACAGACAAAGCGACATGGCGGCCATGATAACGAGAGATATTCCGAACTTGCGGAAATTGATGAGGATGAAGAAGAAGATGATGACCAGCGAGATGCTTAACCCGTAGATGATCGGCGGAAGCGTCTCCTCGTCGAATTCGCGGGCACCGCCCACCTCCGGAGTTACCCCCGCAGGAATATCCAGTTCGTTGTCGATCACCTCACGGATCTGCGAGGTCATCCGCATGGCGTTTTCGCCCCGTTTCAAATCGGCAGAAACGGAGATGCAGCGTATGCCGTTGCGATGTACGATCTTCGTCTCGCTCCAGCGGGGTTCGACCGTAGCGATCTGACGCAACGGCACACTCACACCCAGAACAAGCGACGAAACATAGGTGTCGCCCACATCGGACAATGACCGCTCCCCGCGACTCTCTTCGTTTTTGAGCACTACGGGAAGCCGGTAATCTCCCTCCCAGATGTTACCTACGGCGACATCTCCGGCAGCAAGGGTCAGATTGGCGGCTGTCAGTGCGCGTGTAACACCCAACTGCGAAGCGGTTACATGATCGAGCGTTACCTCGGCGATCGCACGCGGATCCTCATAGTCGGAATGGACCCACTGCAGGCCGGGCATCTCCCGCATCCGGGCCATCAGGCGGTCGGCGGCCACATGCAGCGAATCGAGGTTGTCGCCGTAGAAGCGGAACTCAAGCGAAGGGACATTCTGGTAATCGAGCTGCTTAAACTTGACGTAGGCTTCGGGGAAACGGTCTGCCCATACATCGGCATACTCGTCCAGGATAGCCTCGGTATCCTCGACCGAGGTGGTATTGACGATGAACTGGGCGTAATTCTTACCTGCAATCTGCGGGGCATAGCTCATCTGGAAGCGGGGCGACGCACACCCGACGAATGAGGTAACCGACTTCACGCGCCTGTCTGCCTGCAGTACCCGGTAAAGCGAGTCGGCGACATCGGACGTCCGCTCGAGCGGCACGTCGGGTCGCAGATAGATCTCCACGGCAAACTGGTCGCGGTCAGCAAAGGGAACCATACGGAACTTGAGCATCGGGACGATAGCCAGGGCAATGACCACGGAAGCGACACCCATCGAGATGGTAAGCCATCCGTGGCGGAAAGTCCAGGCCAGCACGCGTCGATAGAGGTTCTGAACTCGGTCCGTCAGGGATACCCGATCCTCCTTGTGCGGCTGCACGACGGGAATAATGAGAATCTCCAGGAAAGGAATCACCAGCACGGCCAGCAACAGCGAGACCATCAGATTGATCGTAATTGTCCAGGGGAAGAAGTTCAGGAAATCGAGGAACATTCCCGTCATCGTGAAGAGCAGCGGGTAGAAGATCATGCAGATGCAGACGGTGGCCAACAGAAGCGAGGGAAAGAACTCCCGGGCACTCTCGACAGCGGCATACCACCGGGAATAACCTCGTCCGAGGTAGTCGAGATAACCGTCGATGACGACAATCGAATTGTCGACGATCATGCCGAGCACGACGATCAGTGCGGCGAGCGTAACCGTATTGAGCGGGATGCCGCAAAGATACATCACCCCGACCGATATGAACGTCGAAAGCGGAATGGTAATGGCGGCTACGAGCGCCGAGCGGAACGGGAAGAGAATCATCATCACGGCGATGATAATGGCCATCGAGATGAACAGGTCCCGCAGGAACGAATGCACGGAGTCGCCCACGACTTTGGCCTGGTCGGCGATCCGCTGCACGCTGACATCTTCGGGGAGAACCTCCTCGATGAAGCGGTGCAGCACCTCATCAACCTCTTCGCCGTATTCGACGATATTGTTTCCGGCCTGCATCTCCATCGACAACAGCACACAACGGTGTCCGTTGTTGCGGATATAACTGTCCGGATCATCGTACTCGCGCACGACACGGGCCACATCCCGAACACGCAGAACGTGCCCGTCGGGATCCGACCAGATGATCTGATCGGCGACCTCACGCTCCCCGGCCAGCGAAGGGGCGATATGGATCGGGGTCTCGGTTTCGGCGTTCCCGATTGACCCGCCGGCCGGAGTAAGCCCCTGTGCGGCAAGAGCCGAAGACAGCACCTTCTCACCGATGCCATAGGCCGCGAGCCGTTCACGGTCGACATAGACCGAGATCTGCTCCTGCTGCACGCCGTAAGGACGAAGATTCGAGACCGATTCGATACGGCGCAGGCGGTCGCTCAATTCGTCCATGTACTCCTTGAGTTCGCGGTAGGAGCGCGTATCGGACTCAAGCGTGATCAGCAGCGCCGAAGTGTCCCCGAAGTCATCGTTGGCCACCAGTGCCACGACGCCGGCCGGCAGTTGAGCCTTGAAGGAGGCAAGTCCATGCTTGATTTTCGACCAGACCTCGTCCTTGTTATCGACATCGTCATTGAGCTCGACCATGACATAACACATCCCGTTCTGGGAGGTGGAGGTGGTCTTGCGACGCTTTACCTCCTTGTAGGTCATCAGAAACTGCTCGAGCGGTTTGGCCAGCTGCTCTTCGACCTCCTCGGTCGTGGCTCCGGGATAGAGACCTACGACCACCCCCTGCCGGATGGTGTATTCGGGGAACTCCTGTTTGGGAATATGCACCAACGCATAGATGCCGAAGACAAAGAGGCATCCGACAATAAGGAAGGTGATGCGGAAATTCCGCATGGCCCATGCTATGATGTTGTTCGAGGCTTTCATTGCAGCACGACTTTGGAACCCTGACCGATTTTCTGCATGCCGTCCACGACGATCCTGTCCCCGGCACGAAGTCCCGAGGAGATCACGATGCCGTTATCGACAAAACGTCCGGTGCCGACCGCTCTTCGGATTACCGAATCGCCCTGAACCAGCCAGACGAAACCGCCGCCGTCTCCGGACTGCTGCACGGCTCGAACCGGTACGGCGATCTCCTCGACAGCCTCGGCGGGCACGACGCTCACCCGGCAAACCATGCCCGGGAGGAGCTCGCCGCCACGATTGTCAAGCAGCGCCCGCACATCGTATGTATGGGCTGCCGGATTGGCTACGGCACCCTTTTCGATGCGGCCGGCCATCCGGAGCGAATCACCCAGCGCAGGCACACGGACCTGCACCCGGGCGTCAGCCGCCATGGCGGCAATTTCCAGTTCGGGAACCGAAAAACGGACCTTCACCCGTCCGATTTCGAGCAGCGTCAGTACGGGCATCCCCGGCAGTGCGGTTTCCCCGGCAGCCATCTGCCGCTTTCCGACGACACCGGAGAAAGGTGCACGGAGGGTGCAGTCGTTGAGATTCTTCTCGGCGATTCCATATGCGGCTTCTGCCTGGCGGAGTTTGGTCTGGACCTCGATCCACTGGATTTCGGGCAGGCTATTCGCATCGTGAAGCTGCTGCAGTCTCGAGCAGGCATCCCGGGCCTGTCCGAGAGCGGCTTTTGCAGCCTCGAAAGCCTGCTGGGCAGATGTCGGATCGAGTTCCGCGATCAGGTCGCCTTTCTGTACACGATCACCCTCATCGACCGAAATCCGGGCAACGGTTCCGCCAACGGGAAAACTGAGTGCCGCGGAGTTATCCTCCTCGACAACACCTACATAAATTCCGGCATTGATATCCGCACGGGGTTCGACAACAAGCGTTCCGACCCGCAGCGGCTCTACAGCCGGGCTATTCCCGGATGATGAGCAGCCGACAGCCGACAGCAGCGCAGCACAAAAAAACAGTCGTTTCATATTCATCAAAAATCACTTGGTTTCCGATGCAAAGGAAAATCTTTCAAGAGCGTCAGAAAAGGCCATAGCGTTGGATGAATTCGTCTAAAAGTTCGATTTCGTACTTTTAGGCAAAAACAGAAAGCCCAAATACCTATATTTGCACAAAAAAAACGCATCGTTATGGAAGAAAAGGATATTTTGAGCGTTTCATTGGCTTCGCTTGTCAAGATGTACCCGCCTCAACCGGATGATCTCTATTATGACGGCTGCATTTTGGGCCACAGATACAAAGTCACGGCGGAAACAGCAATGAACCTATTCCGGTTTCCAACCCGCATCAACGCCTTCGGGAATGTGTTTTGTTCCAAAGGTTCGATTGTCGTAACCTCCAACCTGCGCCATTGTGTCATCGGTCCCCAAACGATGTTCATGTGCCCGCCGGGAACAATCGTACAAGTAGAATCGGAAAAAGGAGCCGAAGTCTACTTCATTCTGTGCGAAGAGGACTTCATCAACCGGATAAATATCGATCTGAAACAGCTTATGCGTCTCTTCCTGACCGTACGGGAAATTCCCACTTTGAAAATGAATGACGCGGAATGGCTGGAAATCACCAATTCGATCGAAGTGGTTTTCGCGGAAGGGCGCAAACATCGGACGGATACACTTTCGGTCGAAATCATGCACTCCCTGTTCCGGACACTGTGTTACCGGATCTGCCGGACCATCGACGATCGAATCGAAAAACAACAGATGAATCCGGCATGCGACACCCGAAACCGCAGTACCGTATATTTCAACACGTTTCTGGAGGAGCTGTCGAAGCACTACATGCAGGAGCGCTCGGTGGGCTTTTACGCCGAACAATTGCATCTGACGCCGAAATACCTAACGACGCTGCTGCGCGTTACGACGGGACGCACCGCCTCGGAATGGATCGACGAATATGTGATCCTCGAAGCGAAGAACCTGTTGAAATATTCGGCGATGAACATTCAGGAGATCGCCTATTACCTGAATTTTCCGAACCAGTCGTTTTTCGGGCGCTACTTCAAACAGCACACGGGCATGTCGCCATCGGCCTACCGGTCCAGCAAATAGGGGGCTTCAACGAGCCGTTATACACGGAGGAACAATCACGCTTCGGCCCGTCGTCCCTTCCATACAACGGTTGTTACGGCCGCCACGATCAGCAGGATGCCTGAAGCGCCCTGCCAGGTGAAGGACTCGCCGAATACGAGGATTCCGATCACCACGGCCGTAAAGGGCTCCATGGCCCCGAGAATCGAGGTCATCGTGGGCCCGATGCACTTGATCGCCTTGACAAGGGCCATGTTCGAGACGGCCGTTGCCGGAAGCGCTATGCCGAGAATATACAGCCAGGCACGGGGATCGGTCTCCAACCGCACTCCGCCGGAAAGACAGCCTCCGATGAAAAACAGCAGGGCCCCGATTCCCATGACGTAACAGGTCAGGACGATGGAATCGATCCGCACAGCCCGGCTACGTCGTACACCGACGATATAACCGCCATAGGAGACGACCGATACGGCCGCTGCGAGAAGCCCCAATGCGGTATTGCCGCGGACGAATCCATCATTCCCGAGCGACAGAAATACGGCGCCTGCAACCGAGAGGGCGATTGCCAGAAAAATCCGTACCGAACCGCGCTCCCCGAAAAAACAGATCATCGCGAGAGCGACGGCCAACGGGTACATGAAATGAATGGTCGAAGCTACGCCGCTTGCAATATGCTGATAGGCTATCACAAGGCTGAAGGAGGTAACGGCTCGGAAAAGGCTCAATACCAGCACGCTCTTCAGCTCCGGACGGGCGAGTCTGAAATTGCGGCGGGACAACAGGCCGAAGGCCACCAGACAGATCGAAGCCACTCCCCAGCGATAGGTCAGCACCTCGAACGAAGAGTATCCGATGCCGAGCAGCAGCAAGGTGAAAAGTGGAGCCAGGCCGAAGGTCGATGAGGAGAGGGCGGCCCAGAGAATGCCTTTCAAACGGTTCATGAATCACGGAGTTCAGCGACGACAAAAATAGCGATTTTGCCGGCACTTCACGCTTCGAGGCCCGGTTTTTATAAAACCGGGCCTCATGCCGCCGTTTCAGAACCGCTTCGTATAGACATGGCAATAGGGCAACGTGCCCTTCCGCTCGTAATATCGCTGGTGGTACCCTTCGGCGGGCCAGAAGGCCGATGCCGGCGTAACCCGGGTCGCCACGTCGTATCCTTTTGCACGGAGTTCGCCGATCAGCCGCTCGGCAATACGGCGCTGCTCGGGCGAGAGGTAAAAAATCTCGGAACGGTACTGATTGCCGATATCCGGGCCCTGCCGATCGACCTGTGTAGGATCATGAATCTCAAAGAAAAGTCGGGCCAGCTCCTCGTAGGAGACCTGCCGGGGATCGAACACGACGCGTACGGCTTCGGCGTGCCCCGTACGACGGGTGCAGACCTCCTCATAGGTCGGATTCGGAATGCGGCCTCCGGTGTATCCGGATTCGACGCGACATACGCCGGACTGCTTCCCGAGCATGTACTCCACGCCCCAGAAACAGCCGCCGGCAAAGATCGCCGTATCGCTCTTGGCCACCGGTGCGGGCTGCCGGTCCGATGCGGCACCCTGAGAAACCCCGTGCGCGGTATTATTCGCCACATCGGTTCTCCCGGAATCCGGATCCGCAGCCGGAATGAAATCCAACGAGAGGGAATTGACGCAATGGCGGACATTGCGGGGTGTCAAGCGTTCTCCGACAAAAACATGCCCGAGATGCCCGCCACACCGGGCGCAGACAATTTCGGTACGCCGACCGTCGGGATCGGGCAACCGCTTCACTGCTCCGGGGATCTCGTCATCGAAACTGGGCCATCCGCATCCGGAATCGAATTTATCGGCGGAACGGTACAACGCCGTACCGCATTGCCGGCAAACGTAGGTTCCGGATTCCTGGTGGTTGTAGAACCGTCCCGAGAAGGGAGCCTCGGTTCCCTTCCCGAGGATCACACGTTTTTCCTGATCATTCAAAGGTTTCATGGTTCGCTGTTGAGGGCCCGTTCCGGAAACCGTCAGAACGGAGGCCAACATCCACACTAAAATTTTCATTCTTCACTTCCTGCAATTCTGACACCAAACATAACATATCATATAGATAACGACCTTCAAAGCGCATTAGTATGCATTAGGATCCTTTTCGGGTTGCATCGTGCAACTCCGCAGGCCCTTTTCCGAACAGAAGGACAGATCCGAATGAAACAAATTTGCGGCACATCCGCTGGAATTTCCAAAATAAAAACTATCTTTGTTTGGAAGCCGACATTGGTATCCCCGCGGCATACGATGGACGGTCGCAGATTCACCGGCGAAAAAAATATTATCCGCACTCGCCCGATACATTTCGAGGGAGGGGCAATCCCATCAAGATTGGCATAGGAAGGGAAAGCCGCAACCCCGATAAATCAAACAGAATATATCCATCAGGCCCGACGAAGCCATTTTAACAATAGGGAACTCAATCACAATAATTACTCATAGTTACGGAAATATCGGACTGTCTTCAAAGATATCTGTATCGAAAGAGCCATGTGATATTAAGGATATATGACAGAAGAAAGTAAATCGCTTCGGGGATCAAGGCATATTGCCGGAATCCTGTTTCTTATTCTGCTGGCACCCTGCATCTGCCGGGCCGGGAGCCGGGACTCTCTGACTGTTACCATACATGGAATCGGATTTGAGTGTCATCTTCCGCAAATCTCCCGGGATACACTGCATCTCCAGCCTATTGTCATGTATGTCGATATAAATATATGCAACAATACGGACCATGAGGTGTCAATAGGCTCGTACTGGCATCGTTTCGCCCCCGAAGACCGCAAATACGGCCGATTTGAACTGGTATATAATAAAAAAGATACGGTCGGGTTGTATTCCAATCATGCATCATTATACCGATTGTTGCCGAACCGGTCCATTCAGATGCATTTATATTATGAAGGCAACGACCTGTTTAAGCCGGACAAAATCTTGAAAACGATGGCTGTTACATGGCAAAACGACGGAGACACGGAGTGGATGAACTCCGATGCGATCAAATATGTGCAGGAGATTATCGATGATCTGAAGACAGAGTTCAACCCTCTTGATGAAGACGGAATCGGAAAGATCGATATCCGTACAGTAATCTCTCCGGATATTTTTGTCCACTATGTGGATGGCGATCACACAAAAGCAATCGAGATGCGTAAAAACGGCTCAAGCTGGTATGGTTACCTCAAGGAGTGATGAGATGTTTTTTGTAGCGTCGATCACCCGAACAAGGGGTTCTGGTTGGACCAAAAAAGCATCAATGAAATCGTCCAGGTGGGAAAGGATAATATGATTGTAGAGGGGACGAAAAAGCCCGCTTTTTGGGAATGGCTTACCAAATTGATTGGAGTAAAAAAATAAAGCGTATGATGAAAAAGTTCGTTAATCTATCCATTCTCATTGTCGGGGCCGTCCTGACAGGATGCTCCGGAAGGCCCCAAATCAGGGAGGGCTTCAACTATCCCGAAATGATCTCACCGATCTATTATCTGGATACGTTTCAGATTCAGAAGCCGTTGATCGTTTATATCGCTTCGGAGCCGTACATAACCTCCGAAGCGGTGTTCGACAGCGTTGCGGATAAAACGACCCTGCGCGAAACGCGGGGTGTTGTAAGGTATCTTACACGAGATCTGGCTCTTGACAGAGCGGAGAATTATTCCTTTATCCATAAAGAACCGAAGAGGAAACTGTTCCATAAAAAAACATCTTACAGTTATCTCTGTAATGTAAGTTTTTGTAATATTGAGAAACACTTTCAATTTCTCGATAGTGTGCAGGGAGTGGCGGTGTATCGTTTTAAATACAAGCCTCGGAACTTTCTTCTGACCCTCATTTCTGCGGAGGAGTACAAAGATTCGAGAGGACGGTTTATTTTCGGGGAGGAATATTCCAATGATTATATACTGGCCATGCTCCCATTATACTCCCGGGAGATTCTACCTATATTAGACTCTATAGAGTGGCTATAAGTCCATTAAAAAGTTGCAGGTATGAAAAAAGTCATCAGTCTCATTCTTCTGATCGTTGGAGCAGTTCTGACGGGATGCTCCGGACAACCCCGAATCAGGGCGGAGGTTACCTATCCCGAAATGATCTCACCGATCTATTATCTGGATACGTTTCAGATTCACAAGCCGCTGGTTGTTTATATCGATTCGGAGCCGTACATAACCTCAGAGGAGGTATTCAACCGGGTCGCGGACAAAACGACCCTGCCAAAGACTCATGGTGTGGCAAGATACTTTACACCAATGCTTAATGATTATAGATCATGGGGCTATATCGCCGCATATGAAGAACCCCGATTTTTTAATAAGTCATTGAGTAATCTCTGGTATCAAAATGATTTTCTTTATTTTGAAAGGAACCTTAAACTGCTCGACAGTGTGCAGGGGGTAGCTGTCTATCGTTTTGATCGCGAGCCGCAGAACTTTCTTCTGTCCCTCATCGCGACGGAAGTGTATGAAGATACTCTGGGAGATGTTATCTATGGGGTAGAGTATTCCAATGATTATATGCTCGCCATATTCCCCTTGTTCTCCCGAAAAGACCGGGAGGCAATCTATTATAAATGCTATTATTTAAGCGGAGACCATTGGATCTGACCGTTCGGGCTCGGACGGTAGCCCGGTTCCGAAACTCTTTTGAGGCGGCCCGCCATTGATAAAACTGATATCAATGGCGGGTTCCTTTTTGGCAAAATGTTCGTCCTGCTGATGGCGAAAAATACTCGGCAACCCAAATCGGTGGGGGACGGCCCGATGGCTACCCGAGTTTCATCACATCGTCGATACCCATCTCCCGGTAGGTTGATTCCAGCTCCTCGCTGCGGTCGGTTATGACCAGCAGCTTGTCGCCCAGCTTCAACTCCGTCTTGCCCCGCGGCACAAAATACTCCCCGTCGCGACATACCATCATTACCAGTGTGTTCTCCGGGAGCACGATGTCCTTGAGTGTCGGCCCGCTCTCCAACATGCTCTCATTGACCTCGACCTCTGTCAGGGCTGACTTCATGTCCTCGTGCATATTGACATCGAAGGCCGACTCGCGCTCTTCATAGGCCAGCCCCAGCAGGTTGGCCATGCCGCTGACAGTCGTGCCCTGCACGACAAGCGACAGAATCGTCGAGAGGAAAACCACGTTGAACAGCAGATCGGCATGCGCCACATCGCCCATCATCGGGTAGATGGCAAAAAGAATAGGCACTGCCCCGCGCAAACCGACCCATGAAATGTAAAACCGCGCCCGCGTCGAAAATCGGCGAAACGGCAACAGACAGGCGAAAACCGACAGGGGCCGCGCCACAAAGATCAGGAATGCCCCGACGGCGCAGCCCAGAATCAGCACCTCGGGCTGCAACAACTCGCGGCTATTGACGAAAAGTCCGAGCGCAAGAAACATTACGATCTGCATGAGCCAGGTGAATCCGTCGAAAAAGACCGTCAGCGGCCGCTTCTGCACCAACTTGCGGTTGCCGATGACCAAGCCCGACAGATATACCGCCAAATAGCCGTTTCCGCCCAAGAGATCGGTGAAGGCGAACGACAAGAAGACGAATGCCAACAGCAAAACGGCATATAACGAGTGGTTCACCAGGTTGATCTTGTTGATCGTCCAGACGGCCAGACGTCCGATCAGATAACCGGCCAAGGCTCCGATGCCCATCTGCATCACGAAATAAAGAGCCGACAGTCCCAGGCCGGGATGCTCCTGCGTGGTTCCCGTCAGCACTCCGACCAGCAGGACCGTCATCATATAGGCCATCGGATCGTTCGAACCGCTCTCCAGTTCGAGCAGCGGCCGCAAATGTTCCTTCAGGCCCTGCTTTTTGCTTCGCAGGATGGAAAATACGGAGGCCGAATCGGTCGAGGACATCGTCGAGGCCAGCAGCAATGCCACGGCAAAGGGCATCTCCAGACCCAGCCACGGTGCAATGAGCCAGACGAACCCGGCAAGGATCACCGCAGTCATGGCCACGCCTACCGTAGCCAGCACCACTCCCGGACCGATGACCGGACGTATCTCACGGAACGACGTATCCATACCGCCCGTGAAGAGGATGATGCACAACGAGATCATGCCGATGAACTGCGTGATCTCCTCCGAGCGGTAGGAGATGAAATCCCAGCCGAACAGCATGCCCACACCGAGAAACAACAGCAATGCCGGAGCCCCGAAACGATAGGCCACCTTACCGGCCAACACCGCTACGAACAACAGCAGGGCCCCTACCAAAACGATATTTTCACCACTGATCGAAATCATATGCATTCAGAATTCGGGTCCGTCAGCGTCCAAGCGGAAACTTGTCCGTCGCAACGCAAGACAGAACGTCATACCCGGGACAAAAATACGGAAAAAAGCGCGCTTATCCTGCTCTTCCCGGCGAAAAAACGGATCATCACGTCCGATTCGGACAAAGCGCACGGTACAGGCGGCCGGGCAAGCCGCAAAGCGGCAAAACGGTTCAGTACTGCGGAATGAATGTATAGGTGATGGTGCCCTGATGACGTGCCGGAGCCGCGGGATCGATATTGAAAGTCGATACGTTCGCCGCACGCAGGGCAGCTTCGCGCATGCAGTCGTCGCCCCCTTCGACAACACGGGCCGAGACAACCTCTCCGGCCCGATTGACGACAATAGCCACGACAACCTGCCCGCCCGACTCGCAACGGTAGGCCGGAACGTTCAGATGGACCGACTGCCGCAACGGATCGGTCAGCGAAAACGAAACCGTAACACTCCCCTTGACCTTGCGGTCCTCGTGTTTCCCCTCCGACGCACGGCCGCGCTCCCCGCCGATGGCCTCGGCCTCGGCAAGACCCTGTTCATAGGCATCGCGGTTGGCCTGCATGCGCGCCGCAGCATCTTTTGCAGCATCGTTCAGCGCCGCGGTATTCGTTCCCCGGTCATCCTTGAGCTGCTCGTTGAGGGCGTTTTCATTCGAAATCTCGTTACGGACGCTGCCCCAGTCGATCGCCTCTCCCTGCTGGCGGCGCTCCACCTCGGACTGCAGGCGGTCTCGCTCCTGCTCGAGTTCCGCAAGGGTCTGCAGGTCGATATACATGCCCTGCTGGTGGGGTTGCCTTCCGATGACGATCTTTGACGAAACAAAAGCGATCATCAGCACCAGATAGACGATCAGCGTAACACAGAGCCCTGCCCGATGATCGTAGGCCCATACGCCGGCATCCTCGCGGCGGTTTTCGAACGGCAGATGCAAACGCGGACGCCGTGCGGGTCGCAATACCTGCGGCCCGCCGTCTTCGGACGGTCGCGAGGAGCCCTTTCCCGCAGCCGGGTCCGCCACGGCCGATCTGGGTCGTGGTTCCGGGGCGGAAGTTTGTTCCCGATGAACGGAAGTATCAGGACTCTGTTGCTGGGCTCTCTCTGCCATAGATGTTTTTGGGGTTTTCCGGGCAAAAGTAGTGTTTTTTTACCGTTTTTTTTATTATCTTTACAGAAAATTAACCACGGCCCGGAGCGTCGGATCAAAATTTGGTTTTGCGCCCGAGTTGCATTATCTTTGCGTGCAATTTACCATGAACCCGCTTATGACAACCAAACAGCAAACGCTCAAGGCTCCGATCTCCTTTTCGGGGAAAGGGCTTCATACGGGCGTCCAAGTAACCATGACGGTGAATCCCGCCGAAGCCGGCACGGGAATCGTATTCCGCCGCACCGATATCGAGGGGCAGCCCCTCATTCCCGCTCTTTGCGACTACGTCGTCGACACCTCCCGCGGTACGACGATCGAGGCCGGAGGCCATCGCGTCAGCACCATCGAACATATCATGTCGGCGCTCTGGACCCTGGGCGTGGATAACGCCCTGATCGACATCGACGGCCCCGAGACGCCCATCATGGACGGTTCCGCCTGCGCATACGCCAAGGCAATTTCCGAAACCGGGCTCGTCGAGCAGGAGGCCGAACGCACGTTTTACCACGTTACCGAAAAGATGGTCTACACGATCCCCGAAAAGGGTGTGGCCATCATCCTCTACCCCGACGACGAATTCTCCGTATCGGTCCATGTGGACTACAATTCGAAGGTCATCGGCAACCAGTACGCCACGCTCGATCCCGGCGACGACTATGCCGACAAGATCGCACCCTGCCGGACATTCGTATTCCTGCATGAGATCGAACCGCTCATCAAGATGAATCTCATCAAGGGCGGAGACCTGGACAACGCCATCGTCGTCGTCGAGAATCCCGTGCCCGAAGAGCAGCTCGAACACCTCAAAAAGGTCTTCAACAAACCCGACATCGAGATCAAGGCCGGATACCTCAACAACCTCGAGCTGCGCTGCAACAACGAGCTCGCGCGGCACAAGCTTCTCGACCTGCTCGGAGACTTCGCCCTGCTCGGCGTACGCATCAAGGGCCGCGTATGGGCCACCCGCCCCGGACATTTCGCCAACACGGAGTTCATGAAGCAGCTCAAGCGCACTATCCGCAAGGCCGGCGAGAAGCCCCGCTTCACCTACGACTGCCGCAAGCCGCCCCTCTACGACATCAACGCCATCCGGCACATGCTGCCCCACCGTCCGCCGTTCCTGCTCGTCGACCGCATCTTCCACTGCGACGCCACGTCGGTTGCCGGCATCAAGAACGTTACGATGAACGAGCCCTTCTTCGTCGGGCATTTCCCCGAGGAGCCGGTCATGCCGGGTGTACTCATCATCGAGGCCATGGCCCAGTGCAGCGGCATCATGGTCCTCAACACGGTACCCGACCCCGAGAACTACTCGACCTACTTCATGAAGATCGACAACGCCAAGTTCAAGCGCAAGGTCGTGCCGGGAGATACGCTCCAGTTCGAAATCCACCTGCTCGAGCCCATCCGCCGCGGCGTCGCACTCGTCGAGGCCAAAGCCTTCGTCGGCGAGTCGCTCGCCTGCGAGGCGGAACTCATGGCTCAAATCGTTAAAAACCGCCAGTAATGATCAGCAAACTCGCCTACATCCACCCCGACGCAAAGCTCGGCAAGAACGTTACGGTGGAACCCTTCGCCTATATCGCCGCGGACGTCGTCATCGGCGACGACTGCTGGATCGGCCCCGGAGCCGTGATCCACGACGGCGCCCGCATCGGTCGGGCATGCAAGATCCACACTGCCGCCTCGGTATCGTGCCTGCCGCAGGATCTGAAATTCGCCGGCGAGAAAACCACCTGCGAAATCGGAGATTCGAACGATATCCGCGAATACGTTACCATCAGTCGCGGCACGGCCTCGACGGGCACGACCCGCATCGGCTCGCACAACCTGCTGATGGCCTACACGCATGTCGGACACGACTGTGTCATCGGAAGCCACTGCGTCATCGCCAACCGCGTATCGCTCGCCGGAGAGGTGCATGTCGGAGATTGGGCCGTCATCGGCGGTCATGCCGCCGTCCACCAATGGGTACATATCGGCGAGCATTCGATGATCCAGGGCGGAGCCCTGCTGAGCCAGGACCTGCCGCCGTTCGTCATCGTCCGCAACGACACGCTCCGCTTCGCCGGCGTCAACAAGGTCGGCCTCTCGCGCCGCGGGTTCACGCCCGAGCGTATCGGAGAGATCCATGATGCCTGCCGCATTCTCTTCCAGAGCGGCATGAACTACATGGCCGCCTGCGACGAAGTGGAACATGCCGTTCCCGAAAGCCCCGAACGGAATGCCCTCGTCGGATTCATCCGCGAATCGAAGCGCGGAGTCATCAAGCCCTACGAGTCGCGCAGCCGGGCCGAATAAACCGCAGGAACCGATCCGGACAAGATCGGACGGAAACAGACAGCGGGAGTCGTTGCTCGAAAACGGCCCCGCTGTATATTTTTTCGATTATATATTGGTATATCGGAATTTTTTACTATATTTGCGTTGTCGAAAGACCAAGCGAATGAGGAAAGGGGACGGTGAGTCCCCTTCTTTTATAGTTATACACAGCTGAACGACAGCCACATGATCGACACGAAAAAAATCATTGAAGCGGCAGAACGCCACCTTGAGGGAACCGACCGGTTCGTTGTGGAATGCACCTGCACCCCCGGCAACGAAATCGAACTGACAATCGACAGCGACACGGCTGTCGGAATCGACGCCTGCGTGGAATTGAGCCGCGCCATCGAGGCCGACATGGATCGCGAGGCAGAGGATTTCTCGCTTACGGTAGCCTCGGCAGGTATCGGATCCGACCTCCGTACGCTGCGGCAGTACCGCAAGATCACGGGACGCCCGGTGGAGGTGCTGCTGACAAACGGCATGAAGATCCTCGCAAGGCTCGAGGCCGCCGACGAGGAGGGCATCACCCTCTCCTACGAAGAAAAACAGGCTGTCGAAGGCAAGAAGCGCAAGCAGCTCGTGCAGGTTACGCACACCTATCCCTTCTCCGAGGTCAAGTACACCCGCGAGTGGCTCGACTTCAAATAAAGCCGCCGCACCGTGCGGCCGTCGGTGTCTGAACGCAGGCTTTCCGGAGAAGAAAGCCCTGCACGCCGATGAAACACCGCAAACAACGAACAACAAAACAAGATAACACATTCAAATGGACAACCTGAATTTGATCAGCAACTTTGCCGAGTTCAAAGAGCTGAAGAACATCGACAAATCGACGATGATCGGCGTATTGGAGGATGTATTCCGCCACGCGCTTCAGAAGCAGTATGAAACGGACGAGAATTTCGATGTCATCATCAACCCCGAGAAGGGCGACCTCGAAATCTGGCGCAACCGCACCGTCGTCGAGGACGGCGCCGTCGAAAATCCCAACATGCAGATCGCCGTTTCGGAGGTCAAGGCCATCGATCCCACTTACGAGGTCGGAGACGAATACGCCGATGAGATCAAGCTCTCGTCGTTCGGCCGCCGCACGGTGCTCTCGCTGCGCCAGAACCTCGCCTCGCGCATCCTCGATCTCGAAAAGGCCAGCCTGTACGAGAAGTACTCAGAAAAGGTCGGCGAGATCGTTACCGGCGAGGTCTATCAGGTATGGAAGAAGGAGGTGCTCATCCTCGACGACGAGGAGAACGAACTCATCCTTCCCAAGGCCGAGCAGATTCCCAATGACTTCTACCGCAAGGGCGATACGATCAAGGCCATCGTCAAGTCGGTCGAGATGAACAACAACCAGCCGCGCATCATCCTTTCACGCACGGCCAACCAGTTCCTCGAGCGGTTGTTCGAACAGGAGGTTCCCGAGATCTTCGACGGTCTGATCACCATCAAGAAGATCGTCCGTATTCCCGGAGAGCGTGCCAAGGTAGCCGTAGAGTCCTACGACGAACGCATCGACCCCGTGGGAGCCTGCGTCGGCATGAAGGGATCGCGTATCTACTCGATCGTCAAGGAGCTGCGCAACGAGAACATCGACGTGGTGAACTACACGGCCAACACGCAGCTGATGATCCAGCGCGCACTCAACCCCGCGAAGATCTCCTCGATCACCATCGACGAGGAGAAGAAGACCGCTTCGGTCTACCTCAAGCCCGACCAGGTGTCGCTGGCCATCGGCAAGGGCGGCCTGAACATCCGTCTCTCGAAAATGCTTACCGGATACGACATCGACGTCTACCGGGAGATCGAAGAGGAGGACGTCGCCCTCTCGGAGTTCGCCGACGAGATCGACGGCTGGATTATCGACGCGCTGAAGAGCGCCGGATGCGATACGGCGAAGAGCGTACTCGAGCTGCCTGTCGAGGAGATCGCCGCGCGCGCCGACCTCGAGCTGGAGCAGGCCCAGAAGGTCGTCGAGATTCTCAAAGCCGAGTTCGAATAGTCTAAACCGCAAGAAAGGAAAAACAAGATATGGGTAATGAAAGAAAAATAAGGCTCATTCAGGTTGCCAAGGAGTTCAACGTGGGAATCAATACCATCACGGACTTCCTGCACAAGAAGGGCATCAAGAGCGACGGATCGCCCAACACGCTGGTCGATGCGGAGACCTATGCCGTTCTGGAGAAGGAGTTCGGATCGAACCGCAGCGCCGCAAGCGCCCGGAATTCGATCCGGGAACGAATCTCCCTGAAGCAGACGACCATCACACTCGAAGAGGCGAAAAAGCAGGAGCGCGAGGAGGAAAAGGAGGTCGTCATCAAAAGCAACATGATCAGCGTGAAGGACGAGTTGCCCCAGCCGAAGATTCTCGGCAAGATCGACCTTTCGCCCAAACCCAAAGCGGCTCCGCAGCCCGCCCCGGCCCCGAAACAGGAGGAAGCTTCCGCACATGCACAGGAACCGGTACCGGCTTCTGTCCGGGAGGTTCGGACGCCGCAGCCCGAACCCGCAGAGACCCCTGCAGCCAAGGAGGCTCCGGCAGTCTCTGCCGAGGCAAAGGCTCCGCAGGCGGTTTCCGAGCCGGAACCCGCAAAGGAGCCCGCAAAGGAGCAAAAGGCCCAACCCGAAACGCCGGCACCCGCCGTATCGAAGCAGGATGCCGAAAAGGAGACGCCGGCTCATGAGGAGGCTCCGAAGGACAACATCTTCCGGCCGGCCACCGTAACCCTCACGGGTCCCCAGGTTCTCGGTACGATGGACGTTTCGGGATTCGTTCCCGGCGGAAAGCACAAGCGCAAACGGCTTCAGAAGGAGAAGGTCGATGTCTCGAAAGCCCAGAAAAACGGACAGCAGGGCGGCGGCAAACAGAACAACACGCCGGGTGGCGGCAACAACAACCGTCCGGGCGGCAACAATCAGGACCGCAACCGCGGCGGACAGCCGTCGAACCAGCCCCGTCCGGGCGAAGGTCGCCGCAACAAGAACAAGAATACGCCCAAACCCATCGTACGCCCCGAAGTGAGCGACGAGGAGGTGTCGAAGCAGGTAAAAGACACGCTGGCACGTCTGACGGCCAAGGGCGCCAAGACCAAGGCGGCGAAATACCGCAAGGAGAAGCGCGAAGCCGTCGCCGAGCGTATGAACGAAGAGTTCGAACGCGAGGAGCAGGAGCGCTCGATTCTCAAGGTTACGGAGTTCGTAACCGTGAGCGAGCTGGCTACGATGATGAACGTCTCGCCGACGGAGGTCATCACCGCCTGCATGAACCTCGGACTGATGGTTTCGATCAACCAGCGTCTCGACGCCGAGGCCCTGGTCGTCGTCGCCGAGGAGTTCGGATACAAGGTCGAGTTCGTATCGGTGGAGATTCAGGAAGCCATTGCCGACGACCATGAGGACAAGGAAGAGGATCTCGTGCCGCGTCCGCCGATCGTAACGGTCATGGGACACGTCGACCACGGTAAGACCTCGCTGCTGGACAACATCCGCAAGACGAACGTCATCGAAGGCGAGGCCGGAGGTATCACGCAGCACATCGGTGCCTACAGCGTCGAGCTCAACGGACAGAAAATCACCTTCCTCGACACCCCGGGACACGAGGCCTTCACCGCCATGCGCGCCCGCGGTGCGAAGATCACCGACGTGGCGATCATCATCGTGGCGGCCGACGACAACGTCATGCCCCAGACGATCGAGGCAATCAACCACGCCCAGGCGGCCGGTGTTCCGATGGTATTCGCCATCAACAAGATCGACAAGCCCAACGCCAACCCCGACCACATCAAGGAGCAGCTCTCGCAGATGAACTACCTCGTCGAGTCGTGGGGCGGCAAGTATCAGGATCAGGAAATATCGGCCAAGAAGGGCATCAATCTCGACAAGCTGCTCGAAAAGGTGCTGCTCGAAGCCGAAATGCTCGAACTGAAGGCCAACCCCAACAAGAAGGCCGTGGGTACGGTGATCGAATCGACGCTCGACAAGGGCCGCGGATACGTTTCGACGGTTCTCGTACAGGCCGGAACGCTCCATATCGGCGACGTCATCCTCTCGGGAACCTTCACGGGCCGCGTCAAGGCCATGTTCAACGAGAACGGCAAGAAGGTTACCGAAGCAGGGCCCTCGACTCCCGTACAGGTGCTCGGTCTGAACGGCGCTCCGCAGGCCGGCGATCTGTTCAACGTCATGGACGACGACCGTTCGGCGCGCGAGATCGCCAACAAGCGCGAACAGCTCCAGCGCATGCAGGGCATCATGACCCAGAAGCACGTTACGCTCGACGAGATCGGACGCCGTATCGCCATCGGCTCGTTCAAGGAGCTCAACATCATCGTCAAGGGTGATGTGGACGGTTCGGTGGAGGCCATGTCCGGATCGCTCATCAAACTCTCGAAGGAGAGCGTTCAGGTCAATGTCATCCACGCTGCCGTGGGACAGATCTCCGAGTCCGACGTCCTGCTGGCCGCCGCCTCGAATGCCATCATCGTGGGATTCCAGGTGCGTCCTTCGGCCGCAGCGCGCAAGCTCGCCGAGAAGGAGGAGATCGAAATCCGCCTCTACTCGATCATCTACGATGCGATCAACGACATCAAGGATGCCATCGAGGGCATGCTCGAGCCGGTCATGAAGGAGGAGATCGTCGCATCGGTCGAGGTCATGGAGATCTTCAAGATCTCGAAGGTCGGAACCGTGGCCGGATGTATCGTCCGCGAAGGCAAGCTGCAACGTACGACCCCCATCCGCGTCATCCGCGACGGTATCGTGATCTATACCGGAAAACTCGGATCGCTCAAGCGCTTCAAGGACGATGTCAAGGAGGTAGCTTCGGGCCAGGACTGCGGTCTGAACATCGAATCGTTCAACGACATCCGCGTAGGCGATATCGTCGAGGGATACGAACAGGTCGAGGTGAAACGCAAATAGCAAGAAGCCGCCATCCCGCGAAAAACAACATGAAAAGGGAAACAGGATTGATTTTTTAAACCATACCCCAAACACACACTAATGAATACGCAGATCAAATTCACCACGCCCGAAGAGGCCGTCAAGGTCATCAAGTCGGGAGATCATGTGCACCTGAGCTCCGTAGCATCGGCTCCGCAGTGCCTGATCAACGCCATGTGCAAACGCGGCGAAGCCGGAGAGCTGAAGAACGTCCATGTACACCACCTCCACACCGAGGGCCCGGCACCCTATGCCGACCCGAAGTTCGAGGGTGTCTTCCAGCTCGACTCCTTCTTCGTAGGCTCGAACGTCCGCAAGGTTACGCAGAGCGGCTATGCCGACTACATCCCGGTATTCCTAAGCGAGACGCAGAAGCTCTACCGCAGCGGAGCCGTTCCCTGCAACGTCGCCATGATCCAGGTATGCCCGCCCGACAAACACGGCTATGTATCGCTCGGCACGTCGGTCGATGCGACGCTTGCCGCCGTGGAATGCGCCGACTATGTCATCGCCGTGGTGAACAAGCACGTTCCCCGCGCTTTCGGACAGGCCATGATCCCCATGTCGAAGATCGACCTGTTCGTCGAGGACGACACGCCGCTCGTGGAGGCGAAATTCTCGGAGCCCAATGAGATCGAAACAGCCATCGGAAAACACTGCGCCGAACTGATCAGCGACGGCGCCACGCTCCAGATGGGCATCGGAGCCATTCCGAATGCCGTGTTGAGCCAGCTCGGAGGCCACAAAAACCTCGGTATCCACACCGAAATGTTCGCCGACGGCGTTCTGCCGCTCGTCGAGAAGGGCGTCATCAACGGCGAAGCCAAAAAGACCGATCCGGGCAAGATGGTTTCGACCTTCCTGATGGGTTCGCAGGCCGTTTACGACTTCATCGACGACAACCCCGGCGTGCTGATGATGGACGTGGGTTACACGAACGACCCCTACGTCATCTCGCAGAACGACAACTTCGTGGCCATCAACTCGGCCCTGCAGATCGACCTTACGGGCCAGGTTTGCGCCGACTCGCTCGGCACGAAATTCTGGTCGGGAGCCGGCGGTCAGATCGACTTCGTCTACGGCGCTTCGCTCTCGAAGGGCGGAAAGGCCATCATCGCCATGCCCGCCATCACGAACAAGGGTGTTTCGAAGATCTGCCCCACGCTGCTCGACGGTGCCGGCGTCGTAACGTCGCGTTTCCATGTGCATTGGGTCGTTACGGAGTTCGGCGCCGTGGATCTCTACGGCAAGTCGATGCAGGAGCGTGCCCGTCTGCTCATCTCGATCGCGCACCCCTCGGCCCAGGAGGAGCTCGACCGCGCCGCCTTCGAACGCTGGGGTTCGCACCACCACTACATCAAGCAGTACATGAGCGAAAAGTAATCGCTGAAGATTACGAATTCATATCCAGACGCGGAATTTCGGGAACAATCCGGAATCCCGCGTCTTTTTTCATGTATCGAAACGTTTTTTAACATGTTTCATTTGGTTACGATAAAAAAAGATTTTAATTTTGTCCTCATACAGGCAAAAGATTATTTTCAACCTTGCGAACAACAAGAAAATTCCGAATGTTTCAACCAAAATCAAAATCTGCTATGAAACTTTTAACGACCAAAAACCTCATCGGTTCGTTGTGCGGAGCCGCCATGCTCTCCGCCGGACTGACCTCCTGCGCCCCGAAGCAGAACACGCTGACGGAAGCGGAAATTGCTGACGGATGGGAACTCCTCTTCGACGGCAAAAGCCTCGATCAGTGGAAAGACTTTAACGGGGATTCGCTCACGCAGCCCTGGCATGTCGTAGACGGATGCATTCAGGCGAACGGCGACGGCAGCGACCTTTCGGGTTACATCGTTACCAAGAAACAGTACGAAAACTTCATCCTCGACTGGGACTGGAAACTCTCCCATGGCGGAAACAGCGGCATGCTCTACCATGTCGTCGAGGATCCCTATTTCAAGGTGCCTTACGTTACCGGTCCGGAATACCAGCTCATCGATGAGGAGGGTTGGGAAGAGGACAACGCACCCACGAAACTCGAAGAGTGGCAGCGTCTGGGCGTCGACTATGCCATGCACCTGCCCGACAAGGCCGCCATGCAGGTCAATCCGCAGGGTGAGTGGAACTCCTCGCGCATCGTATTCGACAACGGACACGTAGAGCACTGGCTCAACGGCAAGAAGATCCTCGAGTTCGAGGCCTGGACCGATGACTGGTTCGCCCGCAAGCACAGCGGCAAGTGGGAGACCGCTCCCGAATACGGTCTGGCTCGCAAGGGCGTGATCTGCCTCCAGGACCACGGATACCCCGCTTCGTTCCGCAACATCAAGATCAAGGAGCTGCCCCGCAAGGCCGGCAAGGAGGTTACGCTCTTCAACGGTAAGGACCTCACCGGCTGGGAGGCTTACGGAACCGAGAAGTGGTACGTAGACAAGGATGGCCTGCTCGTTTGCGAGAGCGGTCCCGACAAGCAGTACGGATACCTCGCTACGCGCGAATATTATAATGATTTCGACCTGACGGTGGAGTTCAAGCAGCTTGCCAACGGTAACTCGGGCGTATTCTTCCGCTCGTTCGTAGAACCCGATGCAAAGGTACACGGATGGCAGTGCGAGGTGGCACCCAAAAATTGCGACACGGCAGGTATCTATGAGTCCTACGGCCGCGGCTGGCTCGTGCAGATTCCCGAGGAGAAGGAGTCGATCCTCAAGGAAGGCGACTGGAACACGCTGCGCCTGCGCGTCGAAGGCGACCACATCCAGACCTGGCTCAACGGCGAAGAAATGGTGGACTTCCACGATGCGAAAATCGGCGCCGCACAGGGCCGTATCGCCCTCCAGATCCACGACGGAGGTGGCATCAAGGTACAGTGGCGCAACCTCAAGCTCATCGAACTGTAACAAATCTGAAAACCTGGAAAACAAGAATTACCAATGGGAATCAATAGAAGAAACTTCCTCAAGACGGCCGGCGGTCTGGCTCTGCTGACGATTGTCCCGAGCCGGGTATTGGGAGGGCCGAAGCACGTCGCTCCGAGCGACCAGCTAACGAAAGGTATCATCGGCGTCGGCGGCATCGGCCGCACGAGCTACCACTTCACCAGCGATGAGCGTTGCCGTCTGGTAGCCATCTGCGACGTCGACAAGGACCATCTGGCAAGCGCCCTGGAGCTGGGCAAGCAGAAATTCGGCCAGACGCTCAAAACCTATCATTTCTACCGCGATCTGATCAACGACCCGAACGTCGATATCGTCCACATCGCCACCCCGCCCCACTGGCACGGCATCATGGCCGTAGAGGCCGCACGCGCAGGAAAGGATATCTGGTGCGAGAAACCCATGACCCGAACCATCGGCGAGGGCAAACGTGTCATGGAGGCCGTCAAGCAGAACGGACGCATCTTCCGTCTGAACACCTGGTTCCGCTTCACCGACACCTTCTACGGACTCGGCACGACCGTCGAGCCGCTGAAGAAACTCGTGGACAGCGGCATGCTCGGATGGCCCCTGAAGGTTACCATTTCGGGTGCCACGGGATTCACCTGGAAATTCTTCTGGGTGGGCAAGGAAAACCTCACCCCGCAGCCCGTACCTGCGGCACTGGACTACGACCTCTGGCTCGGTCCGGCCCCCTACAAGCCCTACAACGTACACCGTACACACCAGACCTTCCGCGGATACTGGGACTACGACGGCGGCGGCTTGGGCGATATGGGCCAGCATTACATGGACCCCGTACAGTACCTGCTCGGCAAAGACAACACCTCGCCCGTAAAGGTCGAAGTGGATGCTCCGCAGCAGCATCCCGATGCCATCGGCATCTGGCGCAAGATCGTCTATACCTATGAGGACGGCTGCCAGATCGTACTCGAAGGTGAAGGTTACGAGAGCCTGGGCAAGGTGCCCTACATCGAAGGTCCGAAAGGCAAGGTGTACAAAGGATTCGAATGCACGATTCCGGATGTCATGAACAAACTCGCCGAGCTGCCTGATCCGGAACCTCAGAACACCGATTTCATCCAGTGCGTCCGCAACCGCGAACGCTTCGCACTGGACGAGGTCAAGGGGTACCACAGCGCCACGCTCGTGAACATGGCTCTCTGCGCCCTGCGGCTGAACCGTACGCTGCACTTCGATCCCCAAAAGCAACTCTTCGTCAATGACGATGCTGCCAACCGACTGATCGATCAGCCGATGCGTGCACCGTGGAAAATCTGATCCGTAACGCTCAAAACATGTACACCATGAAGAAATTACTCATCATATTGCTGGCCTGCATCCTCGTGCCTTTCACGACCGAAGCGCAGGATGCCCGGCAACGAACCGCCACGACGATCATTGCCGATGCTCTGGCCCAACTTCCGGCCGAGACATCGGACGTATACAACACACTCATGCAGGAGCTGGCATCGACCGGTGCCCAGGGCATCAGCGAGCTGGCCGGCATGCTCGTCCCCGCAGACCAGGGACAGAATGCTATCGTCGAATATGCGCTGAACGGCGTCGCCAGTTATGTAACGGCCGAAGGCCGCGAAGCTGCCCGCGCCGAGGTTCGCAAGGGCCTTGCCGAAGGCATTGCCGCCTGCACGGACAAACCCAACCAAGCCTTCCTGCTTTCGCTGCTGCAGCTCTGCTCGACAGCGGAAGATGTCGACGTATTCGTGAAATATGCCAACGATGAATATCTTGCCGACGCCGCAATCCGCGGACTCATCTCGACCCCGGCATCGGAAGGGACGATCCTTCAGCTGATGCAGGAGACCGAAAAGCCGACAGCTCTGCTGGCATACGCCGCCTCGAAGCGACCGAGCGAAGGGGCCGAGGATATTCTCCTCTCCTGGCTCACGGATTACCAGACCGACACCATGACCAAAGAGGCGATCTACAACGCATTGGCAGCCTGCGGCAGCAAGGCTTCGCTCAAGGTACTGGCAGACGCAGCGGCGGCCTCGGACTATGACTTTACGCCGAGCGACGCCACGAGTGCCTACATCCGTCTTGTGAACCGCTTGGCAGAACAGGGCGATGTAAAGAGCGCGCTCGCCGCAGCCAAGTCGCTGGCAAAGGCCACGGCACGCACGAACGTACGCGCCGCCTCGCTGGAGGTACTGCTCAAATACGACGCCAAGAAGCGCACGCAGAATCTGCTCGCAGCGTTGAACGACGCGAACCGCGAATACCGCGGTGCTGCTCTCGACTATGCGAACGACTTTGCCGATGAGGCGCTCTATGCCGCCGTGGTCAAGAAGATGCCGTCGCTGCCGGAAACAGCCCGCACGGACATCGTAAACTGGTTGGGAGCACGTCATGCCACCTCGCAGATCGATGTAATTGTCGCCATGATCGGATCGAGCGATGAGGAGCTGGCGACTGCAGCCATCCGTGCTGCCGGAAAGATCGGCGGCAATGCTGCTCTCGAAGCGCTGATTGCCCAGCTGGGCGGTGCACATGCCGCAGAGGCAAATGCTGCACTCCGAGCCTTCAACGGCTCGGTGAACGAAGGTCTGATCGCAGCCCTCGACGCGGCGCCCGAAACGCAGGTTCAGGCACTGGAACTGGTTGCAGCCCGCCGCATCTCAAAGGCTTCGGACAAGGTGTTCGCCCTGCTCGCATCGGATGACAAGGCCGTGAGTGCCGCTGCCATCGAAGCATTGGCGGGCGTCAGCACGATCGGCGATTTCGATCGGCTCTGCGACCTGATGGATAAGGCATCCGGAGAGGATGTCGCCAAATACCAGGCTGCACTGAAAAACGCACTTGCCTCGCAGGATCCCGCCACACAGTATGCCAAGGTTTCGGAACGCATGAAGACGGCTCCGGAACAGACGCGCTACTACACGCTCCTCGCACAATCCGGAAGCCGTGAGGCAATCGATGCCCTGCTGGCCGCCGAAAATCGCGAAAAGGCATTTGCAGCCCTGCTTGAGGTGGACAACCCCGCGATGATCGACGTACTCTACGAACTGGCGACGACAAACCCCGTCTGGACTGATGATGCCATTTCGTGCTATACGGATTTCGTTGCCACCCATGCAGCGCCCGAGTTGCGCCCCGACCTCTACCGGAAAGGACTTGAGGCCAAGCCGTCGGCCGCCGTGCAGAACAAGCTGCTGCGCGCCCTCGCCTCGACCTACTCGTTCCCCTCGATCGTTGTCGCCGCAAACTACCTCGATACGCCCGAAACGGCCGAAGCTGCGGCTTTTGCCGTGAAGACCATTGCGGCCAAGCATCCCGGAAAGGGCGGTGAGGATGTCGTAGCAGCGTTGGAAAAGGCGCAGGAGATCTACGCCGGGCTCTCCAAGACGGATGCCGATGCAGGTTATGCCGTGGATGAGATCAAGGGCCTGCTGGCCAAGTATGCCGAGGCTCCCCGTTTCGAGCTCCCGGCCGATGAAGCCGCAGAAGGGTTCGAAGTACTCTTCGACGGACGCTCGATGGAGAAGTGGACCGGCAATACGACCAACTATGTTCCGCTGAACGGTACGATCGACGTAACGGCCCAGTACGGCGGCAGCGGCAACCTCTACACGAAGAAGGAATACAGCGACTTCATCCTCCGTTTCGAGTTCTCGTTCATCCGCCCGGGTGTGAACAACGGTATCGGAATCCGCACCCCGATGGGCGTCGATGCCGCCTTCCACGGCATGGAGATTCAGGTGCTCGACCATGACGACCCGATCTACAAGAACATCGAGGTCTATCAGCAGCACGGCTCTGTTTACGGCGTCATTCCCGCCAAGCGCGTGAAGTTCGGTGAACTGGGAAGCTGGAACGTCGAGGAAATCCGCGCCGTCGGCGACCACATCACCGTAACGGTGAACGGCGAAGTGATTCTCGACGGAAACATCCGCGAGGCATGCCAGGGTCATAACGTGGCTCCCGACGGATCGACGAAGAATCCCTACATGATCGACGGCCGCAACCATCCGGGTCTCTTCAACAAAAAGGGACACATTGGACTTCTGGGACACGGCGCCGGCATTCAGTTCCGCAACATCCGTATCAAGGAGCTCTGACCCCTTCGGATGCTATGATTCAAAGCCCGCTCTTCGGAGCGGGCTTTTTGTATGCCGCAAAGGCAAAGGTTTCGAAATAAAATCGTATATTTGTGTGCGAAAAACGGATTGTGCGGGACAATCCCGCAGAATCCCTTTGACACACCAGCGCAAACAAACAATGACTACTTCCGCATCCTCGGGTGCGGGACCTGTTACGATCGTAGCTATCGGAGCCGGGAACCGCACCAACAAGTATCTGGAATATGCCGTCAGGCATCCCGAACGACTCAAACTCGTCGGCGTCGTAGAACTGAATCCGATCCGCCGCAAGGCTGTTGCCGAAAAATTCGGGCTCGGGGCATCGCAATGCTTCGAAAATTACGATCTCTTTTTCCAAAAACCGATTCCGGCGGATGCCGTACTGATCGCCACACCGGAGAACATGCACTACGAGCCCTGCATGAAGGCCATCGAGGCGGGATACAACATCCTGCTCGAAAAACCAATAGCACAGACCCTGCCGGAATGCTGTAAGATCGCAGAAGCCGCCCGACGCAAAGGGGTTATCGTCGGAGTATGCCATGTGCTGCGCTACCATCCCTATTTTATTAAGATCAAGGAGATCGTCGACTCTGGAGAACTGGGCGAAATCATCTCCATCAGCCACATCGCCTCCGTAGGTCTCGACCGCACGACGCACGGATTCGTACGCGGCATGTGGCGCAAGGAGGAGGTTACCAATCCGATGCTCATCTCGAAGTGCTGCCACGACATCGACTTCCTGCTGTGGTTGACCAAGGCACGCTGCAGGAAACTCTCTTCGTTCGGATCGCTGCGCTGGTACCGTCCCGAAAATGCCCCCGAAGGGAGTACCGAACGGTGTATCGACTGCCCGCATGAGGCAGAATGCCCCTATTCGGCCGTGGATCTCTATTACAACCGGCGCGACTGGATCTCGAACTTCGACGTACCGAAGGGCTCCACGCTCGACGAGGTGCTCCTGCGCGAGCTGCGGACCGGAAATTACGGCCGATGCGTCTTCCGTTGCGACAACGACGTTGTGGACCATCAGATTGTCTCGATGGAGATGGACAACGAAGTTACGATCTCCTTCTCGATGGATACCTTCACCCTGGGCGACCAGCGCGAAACGCACATACGGCTGACGAAGGGCGAGATCGACGGAGACGAGCGTACGTTGCGCGTCTGCAAGTTCCGCGGGGCGGAAGAGAAAATATATGACTTTTCGGACATTCTCGGAACTCCGTTTCATGCCGGTTCGGACCTCAATCTGATCGAGGATTTCGTCGATACGTTGAGCCGACGCGAGCATCGGTTCCGCACCTCGATCGAACACTCCGTCGAAAGCCACCGCATCTGTTACGAAGCCGAACGAAGCCGTCTGACGGGTGAAACGATCACCCTGGAGGAACGGCCGGCACTGGAATAGATTTTCGAAAAAACAAACAGAAAGACACGGCTTCAGGCCGTGTCTTTTTCATAAATACGTTTGCAGCCAGCGCAGCCTAAAGATCATTGCGCTCCACCAACTTCATTCGAAGCAAAGGGAAGGGATTCCCCTGGCCGTCTGTTTCCGAACGCTCGAATATGCGGAATCCAAGATGCCGGTAAAAGCCCGCAGCCTGAGGATTCTGCGCATTTACGTCAACATAACGGCATCCATACTCCCGGACAGCTACATCGACCAACATCCGTCCGAAACCACAACCCAAATAATCGGGCGACACAAACAGCATCTCGATCTTCCGATGCTCCATGCCGATAAATCCGATGATGCGGCTTCCATGACAGGCAATAACAAGAGCGGCGACTGTACGGAGCGCTTGACATACAAACGGCGTCAAACGCTCAATATCCGCTTCGGTAAGGAAATGGTGGCTTACCCGTACGGATTCATTCCACAATTGCAGAAGCTCCGTTATACACTCATCGGTCCGCTTGACTTCGCGGAAAACGGTTGGACGAGCGATCCTTTTGCGAAAATAGAGCATATCGCTCAAAATACGCCCATCCTCCACAATCGGATGGTCGTAATGAAGCGTGAAGAAATCCGGCACCGAATGCGAATAAACAAAGCCGCATTTCTTATAAAAGGATACTGTTTTCGTACTCTCACCGGTACCGACCGTCATGGAAACAAAATTATCGCCATAGCGTCGACACAAATACTCAACCATCATACAACCGTAGCCTCTTCCTTGAAATGTCGGAACCACGGCAATATTCTTGAGTTCACAGATGCCGCCTCCCTCATCGGTTACAACAGCAACACATACGGATTCACCGTCATCGGCCTGCAAGACGAACATCTCGCCCCGCTCCAGATAACGGTCGATCATGGATTCCTGTTCGTCGGCGAGCAACAGCAAATCCATATAGCGCTTTTTATCGCTTCTGATCCGCTCGAATTTCATCTTAAAAAACGTATACTTATCCGCTTGCGGTAAAGATAAACAATATTTTCGAAACAGGGAGAAAAGCTGCAAACAACGATCAGCTTCAAGACCGGCTTCATACTGGTACAGAACCGGCATTGAGGAAATTTTTCATACATCGCAGCAAGAAACAGAGGCCGTATTATCCGCATCTTTTCGTCCCACTTGCGCGTTAAGCGGGATGCGGGCAGAGAATGTGCGCACTGTGTCTGTGTTCGGAGACCGGATCGTGAAGAGGTCGGAGGGGGCAGAAAAGAGACTGCCGTCGGTCGGGTCCGGCGGAGAGGTAATCGGTAGCGGA
>JALFNK010000013.1 GCA_022782405.1 Alistipes sp. | reverse complement strand
TCCGCTACCGATTACCTCTCCGCCGGACCCGACCGACGGCAGTCTCTTTTCTGCCCCCTCCGACCTCTTCACGATCCGGTCTCCGAACACAGACACAGTGCGCACATTCTCTGCCCGCATCCCGCTTAACGCGCAAGTGGGGAGAAACGATGCGGATGCTCTTGCTTGTAGCCTATAAACAAACCCCGAAGCAATGACTGCTTCGGGGTTCCTTGTCAGATTATCGTGTTAAATTTGAGGCAGAATCTACATGTACTTGATTCCGACTGCTGACGCAATCAGGCCTTGTGCCCGTTCTCAGCGACAAAGTCGAGCAGCGCCTTGGCTGTTGCCTCCGGCTCCTCGAGGAACCCCATGTGCCCCGAGTGTTCGAGCCAGACCACGCGTGCCTCGGGATGGTTGGCCACCATCTTCTCGGCCACCTCTACGGGGATGTAGCTGTCCTTGCGTCCGAGGATAAAGAGTATGGGAACCTTTGTTTGGCGCAGCATCTCGTTCTGATCCTTGCGGGCGATCATGCCATTGAGCAGGGCGACGATACCCTCCTCCTCCGTTACGAAGACCTGTTCGGTGAGATCCTCGATCGCATCTGCCATCCGGGGGCGGTTTTCTTCGGCAAATCCTGCCGCCGGAGCCACGCGGGCGAGCATTTCCTTCTTGCCGGCCTGCACGAGAGCGATCTCGCGGCGGCGGTTCTCGGCTTTCTCCTCCGTGTCGGGATTGGGTGTCGAACTTAACAACACCACGCCGTCAAGCATTTCGGGGTGGCGTTCGCAGAAGGCCAGCGCGACATAGCCGCCCATCGAATGGCCGACGAGCGTACAGTGTTCGATACCCAGTGCCTTGAGCCCCTCGGCCACCGTGTCCGCAAGGAACTCCATCGTGTGGCACTCGCCCGTAACGACCGAGATACCATGGCCCGGAAGATCGAGGGTTACGACGCGTACCTGTTTGTAAAGCAGCGGGATGAAGTCGTCCCAGACAAGCAGCGACTCGAGGTAGCCGTGGAGCAGCACGATGCACCGCTCGCCCTGTTCCGAGTCGCAGACATGTAGGGCTGTGGGCCCCGCCATGATGAATTTTTCGGTCATATGCTATTGTTCTTCTTCGTCGTCGAGGTAGTCGAGCGCAGATTCCCGCCGGGTGTAGGTGTATTCCTCGTCGTCCTCGTCGTGGAGGCTGCTGTAGAGCGCATGACGTTCCTTGCCGCTTTTGCGCATGGGCTCAAGGCGTTTGGCCTTGCGGAGTTCGTCCGAATGCGGGTCGCGAACTCCCTTCTGTGTTTTCATGGATGAACAAAAAGGATTGATGGTAGTGGTTAGAAATTTTCGGTTTCGAACCTCCCCTCGAAAACGCGCCGCGCCGGGCCCGTGAGGCGGATGTCCGTGTAGTGTTCCGTATGGGGCTCCCGCGAAAAGCGTACCGAGAGCACTCCTCCGGGAACGGTGATTTCATAATGATTCGTGTCGGGTTGGACGACGAAGTTCGTGATGATGGCTGCGGCCGTCGCTCCCGTTCCGCAGGCGAGCGTTTCGGCCTCCACGCCCCGTTCGTAGGTGCGCACGGAAATGCGCCCCTTGTCCGTGATGCGGACGAAATTGACGTTTGTGCCCTGCGGGAACCGTTCCGTGTCGTAGCGGATCGTGCGTCCGCGGCCGCAGACATCGATCGGATCGAGCTCCTCGACAAATTCGACGTAGTGGGGGACGCCCGTATTGAGGAACCACCATCCCGCGCCGCTGCGGATCGTCCGCACATCGCCCATGCTCAACTCAACGGAGCCGCCCAATCCCTTCGTGCAGCGGATTGTTGCCGTGTGCAGGCCGTCGACCGCGCGGAAATATTTGTGCTCGCCTCCGATTCCCAGATGTTCGGCGAAGAGGGCGAAGCAACGGGCTCCGTTGCCGCACATCTCGCCTTCCGAACCGTCGGCGTTGAAATAGCGCATCGTGCAGTCCTCCTCGGTGCTCCGCGCAAGAGTCATCAGACCGTCGGCCCCGATGCCGAAGTGGCGGTCGCAGAGCCGGGCAATCCGCTGCGGGTCGGGTGTGAAGCCTCCCTCGCGGTTGTCGATCAGGATGAAGTCGTTGCCGGCTCCTTCGTATTTGGCAAACAGTGTCAGCACTTCGGCAGTGTGGTTATGTAAGGACAAAAATAGTAAAACTTCTAAAAGTTTTCTTATTTTTGCGAAAAATATCCGCTTCCACCTTCCATGGTGGTCCGGCGGCCCGTTCAACATTGATTTTAAAGCTTTCCGCTCCATGAAAAGTGCGCTTTTCAAGCATCGTTCGATTCGTAAGTTCCGTCCTACCCCGATTCCCGCAGAGACGCTCCGGGATTGTCTCGAAGCGGCGACACGAGCTTCGACGTGCGGCAACATGCAGCTCTATTCACTCGTTGTAACGCGCGAGGCGGCCCTGCGTGAGCGTCTTGCTCCGTGCCACTTCAACCAGCCGATGGTGCGCGAGGCTCCGTGCCTGGTTACGGTCTGCGCCGATGTGCACCGCTTCTCGATGTGGTGCGAGCAGCGTGAAGCGGACCCGGCCTACGATAATTTCGCCTGGTTCCTGAATGCCTCGACGGATGCCCTGCTGGCTGCACAGAATTTCTGCATCGAGGCCGAACTGCACGGACTGGGCATCTGTATCCTCGGCACGACGATCTATACGGCCGCCGAGATTGCTCATATCCTCGAACTCCCGAAAGGGGTGATCCCCCTGACGACGATCGTCGTGGGATATCCCGACGAGTCGCCGGCGCTGACCGATCGGCTGCCGCTCGAAGCGGTGGTCCACTATGAGAAATACACCGATTATACGGCTGCCGAGATCGACGAGCTGTGGGCCGAGCGTGAGGAGTCGGCCGAGACGAAACGGCTGCTCGAGGAGAACGGTCTGCCGAATCTGGCCCGGATTTTCACCGAAAGGCGGTATGTGCGTCGCGACAACCTGGCTATTTCGCAGTCCTACTTCGCCCTGCTCAAGGAGAAGGGTTTTTTTAACAACAACTGAAACCGCTGAACTCCCGTGCGGAAGATCTGTCGTATCGTTGCAGCCGTCATGCTGGGCCTTGCCGGCTCCGCCTGCAGCGTTACGCGACAGCTTCCCGAAGGGAGTTACTTCCTGCAGAAGGTCCGTATCGAGGAGGACCGTTCGATTCCGCGCCGCGAGCGGATCACTGCCCCGGAACTGGAAAAATATGTCCGGCAGACCCCCAACAAACGGTTGCTGGGAACCAACTTCTACGTCTGGCTCTACGGGCAGGCGAATCCCGGGAAGGAAAACGGCTGGAACAACTGGAAGCGTCGTGTCGGTGAGGCCCCCGTGCTTTTCGACCTCTCGCAGACCGAACGGAGCGTGCAGAACCTCAAGGTCTATATGGATTCCAAGGGGTTCTTTTCGTCGCGGGTCCTCTGCGAGGTGGATACGGTTTCGCGACGCCAGCGGGCGAAGGTAACGTTCCGGACCTTCCAGGGGGAGCCCTATCGTATCGACACGGTGGTCTATGAGTTCCGCGACGCCTTTCTCGGACAGATCATCCTGCCGGACACGGCCCGGACGCTGCTGCACCGGGGGGATATTTTCGATGTCTCGGTGCTCGATGACGAGCGGGAGCGCATCACGGCCTACCTGCGCGACCGGAGCTACTACAATTTTTCGGTGAACAACATCGTCTTCCGGGCCGATACGCTTTCGGGCGACCGGCGGGTGAAGCTGCGCATGATCGTGCGGCGCAATCTTGCGGGGTACGACGAACGGGGACGCGCCCGCATGGATGACAATACGGTCTACCGCATCGACCGCATCAACGTCTTCCCGGATTTCGATCCTACGGCGATACGCAACGATACGACTTTCCTTGCGCGACTCGATACGCTCCATTACCGGGGGCTCGATGTCATCTATGAAAAGCGGCCCAACATCCGTCCCTCGGTACTGCGCCAGACCATTCCGCTCTATCCGAACTATATTTACAATGCCTCGCAGGTGAGCCGTACCTACTCCGAGTTGATGGCTCTGGGCTATTTCAAAAGCGCGAAAATCTCCTTCGAAGAGCAGGCTGCCGATACGCTCGGAGTCATCTCCTATGTAGGGCCCCAGGCCGACAGCTCGGCGACGAACTACGCCCGTGAAGGGTATCTGACCTGCAATATTCTCTGTACGCCGACTCTGCGTCAGAGTTTCAAGGTCGATCTCGAGGGGAGCACGACCTCGAGCTTTTACGGGCTGAAGGCTACCGTGGGTTACCAGAACCGCAACATCTTCCGCGGTGCCGAGGCTTTCGACATCTCCTTTACAACGGGTTATGAGTTCATGAAGGCGCCCGATGCAAAGAAGAAGCGGGCTACGGAGTTCGGTGTTACGACGGCGCTGACGTTTCCGCGCTTCCTGCTGCCGTGGCATGTCGGACGGCTGCGTTCGGTGAATCAGCCCCGGACAAAGGTCGAATTGTCGGTCAATTTCCAGGATCGGCCCTACTACCGTCGGACACTGTCGAGTGCGGGCATCACCTACCTGTGGTCAAACAACCGCTACTCCTCCTTCTCGCTGCGTCCCATCGACATCAATGTGGTCGATGTAACGAACCTCGACGTTTCGTTCCTCATGGTGGACAATCCCGATTCGGAGGGTGAGGAACTTACGCCGAACCGCTATCTGCTCGAGAGTTTCAATACGCAGTTCATCGGAGGACTTTCGTTCGGATACAGCTACAACAACCAGCGCAAGAACCTCAGCGGCAATGCCACGAGTATCCGCTTCAATCTCGAAACCGCCGGCAACCTGATCGACGGGGTAGAGCACCTCTTCTTTGCCCCGTCCCGTTCCGAAGGTCACTATACGATCTTCGGAATTCCCTATGCGCAGTATTTCCGTACGGACTTGAGCGTCAGCCGGAAAATCATGCTGGGGGAGGTAACCGCGCTGGTCGGGCACATTTACGGCGGCGTGGCGATGGCCTACGGGAACTCCTCCTCCGTACCTTTCGACCGGCAGTTCTACTGCGGCGGCAGCAACGGCATGCGCGGATGGGCACCCCGGACACTCGGCCAGGGATCCGTACCCGATCCGCACAGTTCGTTCCCGGTGCAGACGGGCGATGTGAAACTCGAGGCGAACCTCGAACTGCGTTTCCCGATCTGGGGCATCGTGCACGGCGCGACGTTCTTCGATCTGGGCAATGTGTGGTACATCCGTCAGAATCCCACGGAGTATTCCGACGACGCGGTTTTCCGTTTCGACCGTTTTTACAACCAGCTGGGATTCAATACTGGTCTGGGTCTGCGTTTCGACATCAAGTTCGCCGTGCTGCGCCTCGACTGGGGTATTCAGCTGCATAATCCGAACAATCCCGCGGGCGAGCGGTGGATTCACAATTTCAAGTGGAAGAATACGGCGCTCAACTTCGGTGTGGGTTATCCCTTCTGACCCTTTCCGATAGGTGCCGTATATGCAAAAAGGACATGCCGAAGCATGTCCTTTTTTGTTGTTCCGCCCCTTGGGGAATTACTCCTCGTCGGGCTCCTTCATCGTGTGGTAGACATTGACCACGTCGTCGTCCTCCTCGAGTTTCTCGACGAGTTTCTCGACCGACTCGCGGCCTTCGGCATCGAGTTCCTTCGTGTCGGTCGGGATGCGTACCGATTCACCCGACACGATCTCGAATCCCTTGTCGTCGAGCCACTTCTGAATGGCGCCGAACGACTCGTAGGGAGCATATACCGTAATGCCGTCCTCTTCGGCGTAGAACTCATCGACGCCCAGGTCGATCATCTCGAGCTCCAGCTCCTCGGGATCGGCGCCTGCGGCGGCGTGGAACTTGAAGACACACTTGTGCTCGAAGAGGAAGCCTACCGAGCCGCTGTTGCCCAGCGTACCGCCGCACTTGTTGAAGTGCATGCGGATGTTGGCTACCGTACGGTTCGTGTTGTCGGTGGCCGTCTCCACGAGGAAGGCGATGCCGTGGGGGCCGTATCCTTCGTAGATGACCTCCTTGTAATCGGCGGCGTCCTTCTCGGTGGCACGCTTGATGGCACGCTCGATGTTCTCCTTGGGCATGTTCTCGGCCTTGGCGTTCTGGATCAGAATGCGCAGGCGGGTGTTGCCCGAGGGGTCGGAACCTCCGGCCTTGACGGCGATTTCGATCTCCTTACCCAGTTTGGTGAACGTGCGGGCCATGTGTCCCCAGCGCTTCAGTTTTCTCGCTTTGCGATACTCAAAGGCTCTTCCCATACGATTATCTTTTTATCTGTTTTTTCTTTTGATGTGCAAAGGTACACAATTCCGGAAAAATTCACAAAGTTTGCGTAACTTTGTGCGCGATTAACCGACGACAATTATGGAAATCAAAGGCAGATTCGACCATTTCAACATCAATGTTACCGATCTCGAGCGGAGCCTCCGCTTCTACGACGAGGCGCTGGGCCTCAAGGAGATCAGCCGCCAGAAGGCCGCTGACGGTTCCTACGAGCTGGTCTTCGTGGGTGATGGCGTATCGTCCTTCAAGCTCGAGCTGACCTGGCTGCGCGACCATGCCGCCACTCCCTACGAGCTGGGCGAGAACGAGAGTCATCTGTGCATCCGTGTGGCGGGCGACTACGACGCCGTGCGCGCTTTCCACCGTTCACGCGGCTGGGTATGCTTCGAGAACCACGAGATGGGGCTCTATTTCATCAACGACCCGGACGACTACTGGATCGAAGTGCTTCCTTTGAAATGATGGCCATGAAGACATCCGTTTCGACAGAAATGCAGCAGGAGGCCGCCGAGGCGGTCCGCATCCTGCGCGAGGGGGGCATCATCCTCTATCCCACCGATACGGTTTGGGGGTTGGGCTGCGATGCGACGAATGCTGCGGCCGTGGAGCGGATCTACCGCCTCAAGCGCAGCGAGAACAAGAAGTCGATGCTCGTGCTGTGCGCCTCGGCCGACATGACCGTGCGCTATGTGAACAAGGCTCCCGGCATCGCCTTCGAGGTGATGGAGCTGGCGACCAAACCGCTGACGCTGATTCTTCCCGGGGCTGCGGGTGTCGCCGAGAACCTCATTCCCGACGAAGGGACGCTCGGCGTGCGGGTTCCCGACCACGCCTTCTGCCAGCTGATGCTGCGCGGACTGAAGCGCCCGATCGTCTCGACCTCGGCCAACATATCCGGCTGCGCGACCCCCGCGGGGCTCGAGGAGGTCGCCCGTGAGATCATCGACGGCGTGGATTTCGTGGTCAATCCCCGTTTCGAAGGCAAACCCACCCGCAAGGCCTCCTCGATCATTGCGTTCGGCGAGGGCGGCGAGGTGAAAATCATCCGCGAGTAAGATGGCACGCACGTTGTCGGTACCGATTCAGAAGCGCTTTTCGGACGTCGATGCGTTCCAGCATGTGAACAACGTCTCGCAACAGTGCTATTTCGATGTGGGGAAGACGGACTTTTACCGTCGCGTGCTCGGTGAGGAGGTGCTCCTGGGCGACCTGCGTGTGGTAACCGTCTCGACCTCGACCTCCTACATGGGACAGATCCGCATGCACGACGACCTGCGCGTTACGACGACCTGCGAGCGTGTGGGCACGAAGAGCATGACCCTCTTTCAGCAGCTGCTCGTCGGCGACGAGGTGCGCAGCGAGAGCCGCACGGTACTCGTCGTCTTCGACTTTGTGCGGCAGCAGAGCGAACCTGTCCCCGATGCCTGGCGGGAGCGGCTGCTGGCCGACTGATCCGCAATTCATACACGAAACGGAGCTTTCCCGGTGGAAAGCTCCGTTTTTTTGTCGAACCGCTCCGGCACAGTCCTACTTGCTGGGCGTGAGTCCCTGTTCGGCTGCCAGACGCTCCATAAGGGCGTGGGCAGCCTCGTATTCGTTGGGTATTTCGCCGTCGAGGATGGCATTCTTGATACGCTCCTTGATCTCGCCGATCACGCGGCAGGGGCCGATGCCGTAGGTCTGCATGATGATCTCTCCGGTAATCGGAGGCTGGAAGTTGCGGATGCGGTCGCGCTCCTCCAAATCCTTCATCTTGCAGCGCACCAGCTCGAAATTGGCCATATAGCGCTGGACCTTGGCGTCGATGCCCGAGGTGATATCCGCCTCGCAGAGCGTCATGAGCGCTTCGATGTCGTCGCCCGCCTCGAAGAGCAGGCGGCGCACCGCCGAGTCGGTAACCAGGTCTTCCGAGAGGATAATGGGCCGCAGGTGGAGGAAAACCAGCTTCTGGACGAATTTCATGTGCTCGTTGAGCGGGAGTTTCAGTTGGCGGAAGATCGCCGGGACCATCTTCGATCCGAGCACCTCATGGCCGTGGAAGGTCCAGCCGACGCGCGGATCATAGGCCTTCGTCAGCGGCTTGGCGATGTCGTGCAGCACGGCAGCCCAGCGGAGCCAGAGGTCGTCCGATCGGCGGGCGACGTTGTCGAGGACCTTGAGCGTGTGGATGAAGTTGTCCTTGTGGGCATGCTTGCCGCGGCGTTCGACCCCCTTCAGGCGATGCAGCTCGGGGAAGATGAGTTCCAGCAGGCCGGTCATTTCAAGCAGCTCGAAGCCCATCGAGGGGACGGGCGAGAGGACGATCTTGTTGAGTTCGGTGATGATGCGCTCGCGTGAGACGATGCCGATGCGCGCGGCGTTGCGGCGGATCGCCTCGAAGGTCTCTTCCTCGATCGTGAAACCCAGCTGCGCGGCGAAGCGCACGGCGCGCATCATGCGCAGCGGGTCGTCCGAGAAGGTGATGTCGGGATCGCACGGCGTGCGGATCGTGCACTCCTCCAGATCGGACATTCCGTCGAAGGGATCGACCAGCTCGCCGTAGGTGTCGCCGTTGAGCGACCAGGCCATGGCGTTGATCGTGAAGTCGCGGCGCCGCTGGTCGTCCTCGAGCGTGCCGGCCTCGACCTGCGGCTTGCGCGAATCGTGCGTGTAGGACTCCTTGCGGGCTCCGACGAACTCCACCTCGACGCGTCCGGCACGCACCATGGCCGTGCCGAAGGTCTTGAAGACCGAGACGCGGGCCTTCAGCTCGTGTCCGAGAGCCTCGGCCAGGGCAATGCCGCTCCCGACGACCACCACGTCGATGTCGGTCGAGGGCCGCCGCAGGTAGTAGTCGCGGACATAGCCGCCGACGACGAAAGCCCGCACGCCCTGTGCGTCGGCCAGCCGCGATATACGGCGGAAGATGGGGTCCGAGAGCGGCGCGGGGCTACTTGACATAGGGCTTCAGGACATCGCGCCACACCAGATAGCCTTCGCCCAGCAGGTGCAGCCCGTCGTTCGTATAGCGTTTGTCGAGCAATCCCTCCTCGTCAGCCATGGCGCTCCAGACATCGATGTAGGTGATGCCCCGCTCCGCACACAGCGCCTGCAGCAGTTCGTTCGTCGGGACGATGCGGTCAGCATGCGCATAGTGGCTCTTGTAGGCGTCGAAGTCGCGGCCGTTCACCGGAAGGATGCTCTGGATGAAAATCCGTGTCCAGCGTGATTCGGCCCGGAAACGGTCGATGATCCGTGCGATGTTCGCAACGACCTCTTCGGGCGTGGCGCCGCCCGCCAAGTCGTTGATGCCGATCATCAGGAACAGCCGCTTGGGATGCCCCTCGATGATGGGATCCAGCCGACCCAGCACGTCGGTCGTGCGGTCGGAGCAGATGCCGCGGTTCTTGATGTGGCGGTTGTCGAAGAGTTCGTCCCATTCGCATCCGTCGGTGATGCTGTTGCCCAGAAAGACGATGTCGCTCGAGCGGACGGGCAGCAGCTCGAAGAGCGTGCGCCGCTGTTCGCGGTATACTGCCTGGGCGCAGGCCGTACCGGCGATGAAGAGAGCGAGGGCGAGAATTGCGATCCGTTTCATAGGGTTCCTTTCTTTATTTCCCGTTTGTAGAGTGCCACGGTGTTTTCGAGTCCGTACCAGAGGGCGTCGCAGATCAGCGCGTGGCCGATCGAGACCTCGTCGGTCCAGGGAATGTGCCGGATGTAGCAGGCGAGGTTTTCGAGCGAGAGGTCGTGCCCGGCGTTGAGCCCCAGCCCCTGGCGGCGGGCCTCCTCGGCCGCTGCGACATAGGGTGCGACGGCCCGGTCGGGGTTGGCGGCGTATTCGCGGGCATAGGCTTCGGTGTAGAGCTCCACGCGGTCGGCGCCGCAGGCCCGGGCCCCGGCGACCATGTCGGGTCGGGGATCCACGAAGATCGAGACGCGGATGCCCCGCTCGTGGAAACGGGCCGTGATGCCGGTCAGCAGATCGCGGTGTGCCACCGTGTCCCATCCGGCATTGGAGGTGATGGCGTCCGCGGCGTCGGGAACGAGCGTAACCTGAGCCGGCTGTACCTCGAGCACCAGATCAACGAAGGAGGGGATGGGGTTGCCCTCGATATTGAGCTCGGTCGTGAGCACGCGCTTGAGATTGCGCACGTCGTCGTAGCGGATGTGGCGCGCATCGGGCCGCGGATGGACGGTGATGCCGTCGGCCCCGAAGCGTTCGATCTCCCGTGCCGCGCGGATCACATCCGGAAGGTTGCCGCCGCGTGAATTGCGGATGACGGCGATCTTGTTGATGTTTACACTCAACTTTGTCATAAAAAACGTATATTTGCATCGAATGCACGCCGGCGCTCCGTCGTGCGGCGGCCGAATCCGCCGCGGAGGGCATTCCGGCGTGGTAAAGGTACTTACTTTTTTCGAAACTCCGCAGATGAAAATCATACTTTTTTCCCGCCCGCTGGTCTCCCATGCCGCCGAAGAACTCCGCCGGCTGTTCGGGACGATGCACGCCTTCGGATTCGACTATGCCCTCAATGAGGAGTTCGCTCCGATTGTCCGGCAGCTGACGGGGATCGAAATTCCCGAAACGCGGATATACGGCCGTTGTGTGGGACCGCAGCCCGAAGGTACGGTCATGATCTGTTACGGCGGCGACGGCACGCTGCTTGAAGGTGTGCACCGCCTTTGCGGAGCGCCGGTTCCGGTCATGGGCATCAATGCCGGGCACCTGGGGTTTCTGACCAGTGCCCCCCGCAACGGCCTGGACCAGATCTTCGGCCAGATTGCCCGGGGCGAGTTCACCACCGAGCCGCGCTCGATGCTCTCGGTCCGGGGCGACTTCCTCGAGCAGCCCGATCTGCATCTGGCACTCAATGAGTTTACCGTGCAGCGCCATGGCGCAGGGATGATCTCGGTCGAGACCTACGTCGATCGGCAGATGGTGGCCACCTACCACGGCGACGGACTGATCGTCTCGACGCCGACGGGATCGACGGCCTATTCGCTCAGTGCCGGGGGGCCGGTCATCGCGCCGACGTGCCGCTGCCTGGTGCTCTCGCCGTTGGCCCCGCACAACCTGACCATGCGGCCGGTGGTGATTCCCGATGAGAGCATCATCACGCTGCATGTCCACGTCCGCCATTCGGAGGCGTTCGCCACGCTCGACAACCGTACCTGTCCGATTGCTCCCGAGGCTGAGTTCACCGTCCGCAGGGCCGAAGAGCGGATTTTTTTGGCCGTTCCGCACAATATCTCCTTCTACGACACGTTACGCAATAAGATGATGTGGGGCGTCGATATCCGCAGCTGATGCCGTCGGTTTCCATGCTCCGTCGTCGCCCCGGTCGATTCCCCGTTGTGCCCGTTCGCTCCGGCATCGGAGCACTGCGTCGGACGAGCAACTGAATTTGACGGGTTTTGACGAATTTTTCAATTTATATTTCTATATTTGTGCCCTAATATGAGCGAACCGAAACGCATACCGCAGCACGTCGCCATCATCATGGACGGCAACGGCCGTTGGGCCGGTCTGCACGGCAAGGAGCGCTACGAAGGCCATATCGCGGGCGTCGAGCCCGTGCGGGCATCGTTGCGTGCCGCCGCGCGCTGGGGCGTGAAGTATCTGACGCTGTATGCCTTTTCGACCGAGAACTGGGGCCGGCCCGCCGAGGAGGTTGCGGCGCTCATGGAGCTCTTCTGCCGGAGTGTCGTCAGTGAGACGCCCGAACTCAAGCGCCAGGGGGTGCGGATTGCCATGATCGGCGACCGCAGCCGTTTTTCGGAGAAGGTGCAGCGCTATCTTGCCGAGGCCGAGCGGGAGACCGCCGGCGGTGAGCGGCTGACGCTGATTCTGGCACTCAACTATTCGTCGCGCAGCGAGATCACCCGTGCCGTGCGGCTTTTGGCCTCGCGTGCGGCAGCCGGAGAGATTGCTCCGGAGTCGATCGACGAGAGGATGATCTCGCAGGCGCTCGACACGGCCCCCTATCCCGACCCGGACCTGGTCGTGCGCACGAGCGGAGAGCAACGTCTGAGCAACTTCCTGCTCTGGCAGTCTTCCTATGCCGAACTGTGGTTTCCCGAGGTGCTGTGGCCCGATTTTACGGAGACGGACTTCGACCGTGCGATCGAAGAGTACGCCCGTCGCGACCGGCGTTTCGGATTGGTTAAATAAATGAAGTAAGATTAGACGCATACAGATGAATTATTCCGGTAAGATATTCATGGCGGTTGCGGCCCTGCTGGCGCTGTACTGCCCGAATATATGGGCCCAGGAACTGCCGCAGCAGGATTCCACGGCCGCCGCGGAGGAGCTCTTCCCCGAGAATGCTCCCATGCTGCAAACCAAAGGCGCCCCGCAGCGCTACTACATCCGTGATATCCGCATCCACGGTGTGAAGTATCTGAACGAGGAGGTCCTCAAGTCGTCGGCGGGACTGGTTGCCGGAGATTCGATCTATCTGCCGAGCAACTTCATCGGAAACGCCATTTCCCGTCTGTGGAGTCAGCGCCATTTCTCCGACGTGAAGATCGGCGCCGATATCGAGGGCGACAGCATCGACCTCGAAGTCTTCCTCAAGGAGCGACCCCGTGTCTACCACTGGTATTTCGAGGGTATCACCAAGGGCAAGAAGAAGGATCTCGAGGAGAAACTCAAGCTGCGCCCCAACAGCGAGCTTTCGGACTATGTCATCGACAAGAACCAGAAGCTCATCAAGAAATATTGGGCCGACAAGGGTTTCCGCAATGCCACGGTGGATGTGCGCATCGACAACGATACGCTGCGTCCCGCAGGGCAGGCCGTGTCGGTAACGTTCGTGATCGACAAGAAGGAGCGCGTGAAAATCGGCAAGATCGACTTTATCGGCAACAAGGAGTTTACGGACAAGCGCCTGCGCCGTACGCTGAAGAAGACGCACCAGAAGTCGATCAACTTCTTCAAGAGCGCCAAATTCAAGGAGGCCGACTACGGCGAGGACAAGGGCCTGCTCATCGACTTCTATAACTCGAAGGGCTACCGCAACGCCACGATCGTCCGCGACTCGATCTATACGATCAACGAGAAGCGCATGGGTATCGACATCGAGGTGTCGGAGGGTAACAAATACTACATCCGGGATGTCTCCTGGGTAGGCAACTCGGTCTATCCGACCGATCAGCTGCAGTCGCTTTTCGGTGTCAAGAAGGGCGACATCTACGACAAGAAGACGATGCACAAGCGTCTGGGTATCGGCAAGGAGGAGAACCCCGAGGACATGAACCAGATCAAGTCGCTCTATCAGAACAACGGATACCTCATGTCGCAGATCGAACCGGCCGAGACCATTATCGGAGCCGACTCGATCGATATCCAGGTCAAGATCTTCGAAGGCAAGCAGTTCACCATCAACGAGGTGGGTATCACGGGTAACCAGCGTGTCGATGACGAGGTGATCCGTCGCGAACTGTATGTCCGTCCGGGTGAGCTGTACGACCGCTCGCTGCTCATGCAGACGATCCGTACGCTCGGTTCGATGGGCCACTTCAACCCCGAAGCCATCATGCCCGATATCAAGCCCGTGTCGAACGAGCTGGTAAATGTGAACTGGCCTCTTGAGGAACAGGCTTCCGACCAGTTCAACATCGCCGGCGGCTGGGGCTCCGGAACCTTCGTGGGATCGGTGGGTATCACGCTCAACAACCTCTCGGTGCGCAATTTCTTCAAGAAGGGCGCCTGGCGTCCCTACCCGATGGGTCAGAACCAGCGCCTCTCGATCTCGGCGCAGACCAACGGTACCTATTACAAGGCGCTGGCCATGAGTTTTACGGATCCCTGGATGGGCGGCCGCAAGCCTAACTCGTTCACCATCTCGGCACACATCTCCGAGCAGAACGACGCCTACTACATCTGGCAGGACGCCACACGCTACTTCCGGACTTACGGCGTCGCCGCCGGTCTGGGCAAGCGTCTGAACTGGCCCGATCCCTATTTCACGTTCTATGCCGAGGCAAGTTACGAACGTTATTCGCTCAACAACTGGACGGGTTTCGTCGTCGAAAACGGAAATTCGAACCTGCTGTCGCTCAAACTGGTCTTTTCGCGCAATTCGGTCGATCAGCCGATCTATCCGCGCCGCGGATCGGAGTTTACCGCTTCGGTGCAGGCGACGCTTCCCTATTCGCTTTGGGACGGCAAGGATTACAGCGATCCGAACATGAGCGATCAGGACCGCTACCGTTGGATCGAGTTCCACAAGTGGCAGTTCAAGGCCCAGTGGTTCCAGGCTCTTTCGAGCAACTCGAATCTCGTGCTGATGCTCAAGGCCGAGATGGGTTACCTCGGAAGCTATAACAAGAACAAGGTTTCGCCCTTCAACCGCTATGAGGTCGGTGGCGACGGCATGTCGGGATACAACATCTACGGTATCGACATCATTGCAATGCGCGGTTATGAGGACGGAGCGCTCGATCCTTCGAGCTATTATTCGCGCGGATACAACAAATATACGGCCGAGTTGCGATACCCGGTGATCCTGAAGCCCTCGTCGCAGATCTATGTGCTGGGATTCCTCGAGGGCGGTAACGCTTTCGATTCGTGGAAAACTTTTTCGCCCTTCAAGATCAAACGTGCCGCCGGTTTCGGCGTGCGTCTCTACCTTCCCGTGGTGGGTATGCTCGGTATCGACTGGGGTTACGGATTCGATCCCCCCGCCAACTCGACCACGAAGAGCGGCAGCCAGTTCCACTTCGTCATGGGCCAGCAGTTCTAAAATCTGCGTAATGGCAATAAATTTGGAAGAAAACAGTTATATTTACAAAGCGGTTCTCCGAAACTGCTGCCATATATGACACTTAAAAACCGGAAACTATGAAACGACTGTTTTTGATCGCCGCCATCCTCCTCTCCGTCGGTACGCTGTCGGCGCAGAACTACATCATCGTGAACAGCGAAAAGATATTCAAGTCCCTCGATGCGTATAACCAGGCCATCTCCGATCTGGATTCGCTGGCCAAAACATACCAGACGCAGGTGGATGAGCGTTTCGCCGAGGTGGAGAAACTCTATAACGGCTATATGGCGCAGCGCAGTTCGTTGGCTGCCTCCGTGCGCGAATCCGTGGAGGAGGCGATCCTTACGAAGGAGAAAGAGGCACAGGAGTATCAGGAGAGCCTGTTCGGCAAGGAAGGCAGCCTGATGAAAACGCGTATCGAGCGGATCCAGCCGATCCAGAAGCAGGTCTTCGCTGCGATTGAGGCATATGCCAAACAAATAGGCGCCGATGTGGTTCTCGATTCGTCGAACAATCCCACGTTGTTGTACAACAACCCGGCCGTCGAGCATACCCAGCAGGTGATCGACGCGCTGAAACAATAATCCGACATCGAACAATTAACCTAATACATCTATGAAAAAAGTTCTTAAAGTGGCTCTATCCATCGCACTGGTGATGGGCGCCACGTCGATCTATGCACAGAAATTCGGACGGGTAAACTCCCAGGAGATCATCATGTCCATGCCCGAGACCGAGGAGATGCGTACGAATCTCGAAGCCTTCGGCAAGGAGCTCGAAGAGAATATCGAGACGATCAACGTCGAGTTCAACAACAAGTTCCAGGAGTACCAGAAGTCGGCAAATACGCTCTCGGAGTCTGTTCGGGAGATGAAGGCCAAGGAGCTCGAGGACCTGCAGCGTCGCAGCCAGGAGTTCCAGCAGCGTGCCCAGCAGGATTATGCCCAGAAGCAGCAGGAGCTGCTCCAGCCCATTATCGAGAAGGCTCGTGCTGCAATCGACAAGGTGGCTGCCGCCGGCGGATATCTTGCCGTATTCGATATCTCGGCCGGCTCGCTGGCCTATTTCGATGAGACGGCTCTGACGGATATCGCCCCCGAGGTACGCAAGGAGCTGGGTATTACGGAAAGCGCTGCCGCTGCTGCCGCAGCAACTCCCGCCGCCGCTCCGGCCAGCGGAACGAAATAATCCGCGCCAATAAGGCGCCGGTATGTCAGTCCGATTCCGCACGGCGGGGTCGGACTTTTTTGAGCCCGACCGGATTATCAAAAATGATTTTATATTGTTCATATAGTCCGAATATCCTTTGGCCGAAAATCTTCGGGAGGGAATATTCCGTATCTTTGTTAAAATTGAATGCATAAGATGAACGGAAAGCATGAGGAGACTCCGATTACGAGTTTCACGTTGAACGATCTGATGGCCATGTCCGGTAAGTCCGGGGAATTCGGACTGTTGAGTACCAGCTTGGCTGCCAACAGTACGTCGGACCTCGAACTGTTCCGTTATCCCTGTCGGATCGATGCCTTTCTAATCGGTGTCGGGGTCGAAGGTGAGGCCGCCGTTTCGTTCAATCTGAACGAATACCGTCTTCAGAAGGATTCACTCTTCGTATTCGCCCCCAAGAATATTATCCAACTGCGGGCAAACGAGCATTTCAGTTGTCGGATGGTTATCATCTCGCCTGAGTTTTTCCAAAGCATCCATATCGACACGAAACACATGATGCCGTTGTTCCTGAAGATTTCGACACATCCCTGTCTTGAACTCTCCCCGGAGGAGAGTATCTGTTTGCGGGAATTCATTGCGTTGATCGAGCGGGAGGCGGCGGCCCCGAAGAGCAGGTTCTCTGCGGATGTGGTCGGGGGCCTGGTTTCCGCAACCATCTATAAGGTCGGAGATGTGTTGAACCGCTATCTCGAACTGCATCCCGAGGTTGAAAATCCCGTACACACCCGTGCCGAAGAGTATTTCCGTCAGTTCATGACTCTTCTGGGAGAACATTACCGCCAGGAGCGCAGTGTGGGCTTCTATGCCCGGCAGCTCTGCATCACACCCAAGTACCTTACGACGCTCATCCGGCAGATCAGCGGCAAATCCGTTTCGGAGTGGATTGACAGCTATGTGGTTCTCGAGGCCAAGACTTTGCTCAAGTATTCGAACCTCAGCGTGCAGGAGATCTCCTATTACCTCCATTTCCCGAATCAGTCTTTTTTCGGAAGCTATTTCAAGCGCAATACGGGAATGTCGCCCTCGCAATACAAGGCGATGTAACCACTTTGCCGCGGTTCCGCGAGGTTGGCGTCGCGGAGATGGGTACGGAGCAATCTTGCAGGGTGATGTCTCAAGGCCGGTATGACGATTCCATATTGACCCGGTCTGAACGGTGAAATAAAAAGCCCCGGCACGGAGTTGCCGGGGCTTTTTTATCGGGTTGTCGTGCTGTTTTCAGCATTAATCCTTCGAGAATCGGATACCCAGTTCGTAGAGCAGGAAGAGGGGCAGGAAGACGATCATCAGCGTGAACGGATCGCTTGTAGGGGTGATTACCGCTGCCAGTATGAGCAGGATGACAACAGCATGCCGTCGGTATTTGCGAAAGAATGATTTGGTTACGAGTCCCAGACGTGAAAGCAGCCAGGCCAGCAGCGGCAGTTCGAAGACGAGACCCATGATCAGAATGAGCATCAGAAAGTTGCTCATATAGGAGTCGAGCGAGATCTGGTTGACGATCGTGGGGCTGAGCTGGTATTCGGTCAGAAATCGGAATGTGAAGGGGAAGACCAGACCGTATCCTACGAAGCATCCCAGGAAGAACATCCCCGTACCGAAGCAGAAGGCCCACCCGACATTCTTCCGCTCGTTCTCGAAGAGTGCGGGTTGGATAAACCGCCAGATTTCGAATACAAGGTAGGGGAAGATGAGCACCACCGCAAACCAGAAGGAGGTGCTGATATGGGTCATGAACTGGGAAGCGACGTTGATATTGATGATCTCCACATGGAAATTGTCGTCGCTGAAGTCGGGGAAGAAGGGGCCGAGACTCCCGAGTTTCGACAGCCATTGGTATAGCGGGAAGTCCGACGAGGTGGGGGCCAGTATGACATGCTCGAACAGGTAGGGCATGAAGCAGAAACTGGCAATCATGAACAGGAACAGTACGGCAACCACGCGGACGAGCACCCAACGGAGTGCTTCCAGGTGTCCCCAAAATGTCATTTCCTTCTCTTCCATTCTTTCTCTTCAGGTCTTGGCTCCGGGCGGCATTCCATCCTGCCCGGGTATTGATTCATATGACGGAGCTGCGCCCCGTATTTCCGGCATGTCCCGGATAAAAGCTCCGGGAGAGAACCCTTCGGGCTCTGGCTCCCGGAGTTGCGGGTTACTTGCTGTAGGAGGCCTTCACAAAGGGGGCTTCGAGCAGGTACTCCAGACTCATGCGAACGCTCTTCTCGACGTCGTAGCTGTATTGTTCTACCTCGACGACGATCTGTTCGACTCCGGCCACGTCGGTGTTGCGGAAGATGGCGTCGAAGCCGACCATGCCGCTTTGCCCGATCTCCCGGAGGTCCTTGATATGAAGCATTCTGAAGCGGCCCGGATATTTGTGGAACAGGTCCACGGGGCTCGCCTTGCCGATAACCGTCCAATAGACGTCCATCTGGAAGAAGACATTGGCCGGATCGGTGTGTTCGATCATGTACTCGAGCATCACGCGGTCCTCGATTTTCTGGAATTCGAAGGCGTGGTTGTGATAGCCGTACAGAATGCCGTTTTCACGGCAGCGTTTGCCGATTTCGTTGAAGTAGTCGCAATAGCGCTGCAGTTCGCCGAGCGTCTTGAGCATCGGCATCGAAGGGGTTACGAGGTACTTCATGCCGGCTGCCTTGTGGGCGGCAATGCACTCGTCCCACCACTTCATGGCCTGCGAGAAGTCGCCGCTGGCGAGCTCCTCCTCCGAAAGATTGCGTGTGGTATGCGACGAGAGGACCTCCATGCCGGCGGCCTCGACGTCGGCCTTGAATGCTTCGGGCGTTTTGCCGTAGAACTTGCCGTCGTTATAGCTGGCGGCCTCTACGGCCGTGTATCCCATCTTGCCGAGCGCCTGCAGCACGTCGGTGTAATCGTGCTGGTTCTGTCCGAAACTGCCGATCAGGTCGCGGACCGAGTAGAGTTGGATGGCGATCTGTTTCTTGGACGCCTTTTTCGCGGCGGCGGTGTCGGGCGCAAACGTGGCGGCACACATGAGCAGTCCGAGGGTTAGCAGTTGTATCTTCATGTTCGGGTCGGTTTTTGAAATCCGACCGATGCCGGCATTCCGGAGAACGGATGCCGGCACCGGTCGGAAGATGTTGCCGTTTAGTCGAGGACCTTCACACGGATGTTGCGGAACCAGACGTCGTCGCCGTGGTCCTGGAATCCGATGTATCCCTCATGGTTCTCGCCGCCGCAGTTGTTCAGCAGCTCGAAGGCCAGCGGCCACTTTTCGGAGGAGAACTTGCTCTTCTCGAGCATCTCGGTCCACTGGGGCGTCCAGAGGTGATACTCCAGCACATTGGCATCGTTCTGTCCGTGTACGACCGTGCCCTTGTAGACCATGATCTTGGCCTTGTTCCACTCGCCGTAAGGTTTGGCGTTCTGGGGAGCGGCGGGGATCATGTCGTAGAGCGACGCCGACTTGCGGTTGCCGTCTACGCCGAGTTTGGCGTCGGGATGGTTCTCATTGTCGAGAACCTGGTACTCCGGGCAGGAGATATAGATCGGCTCGAACTGCTGCTTGCCGTCCTTGGTCGTGGCTACCTCCTGGGCCAGGTAGAAGATACCCGAGTTGCCGCCCTTCGAAACCTTCCACTCGAGCTCCAGCTCGAAATTCTTGAACTTGTGGGCGAAGATCAGGTCGCCGCCGTCGCCCGTCTGGGCTTCGCCGGATCCCGTACCGTTGAACTTGATGGCGCCGTTGTCGATCGTCCAGCGCGAGGGAACGTTCTCCTTGCCGTAGCCGCGCCAGCCGTTGAATGTCTTGCCGTCGAAGATCACATAGTATCCGTCCTTGTCCTGGGGGAACGTCGAGAGATCGACCGTTGCGTTGTTTACGACGGTGTATTCGGGAACGGCGGCCTTCGTTTCGGCTGCGTCTCCCTCTGCGGTCTTGGCCTTGCCGGCATTGCCGCCGCAGGATGCGAGCGTCAGCGCCAGGGCTGCGCACGCCGTGCAGGTGAGCATCTTTTTCATATTCCGTAGTTTTTTGTCAGTTAATGTGTTGTTTTCCGTTGGAGTTGTTACAGCGGCATGTCGGGGAGTTTGTAGCCGTTCTGGTAGGTGTGCTTGATGAGCTCCTCGGCAAACTGGTTGGCATCGACGGGGTCGGTCCAGGTCTTGTCGAAGGTCGGGTGTCCGTCCTTGATGTGGAATCCGTCCTTGATGACCGACTGGATCGTGGCGCCGGCCGGGATATTCGTGAAGCGCATGTTCTCGCCGTCCCAATGCAGCTCCTGGTTAAGTCCCTGCAGACGCACGGCCAGTACGCCCATGGCAACCATTTCGTTGAACGGTCCGGCTTCGCTGAAGTCCGAAGCGGTCGGGATACGATCGTCGGGATCCTCCTTGCAGGCGCGCACCCAGTCCATCTGGTGCGACTCCTTGACCTCGCGCAGCACCTTCGGCGCTTCGGGCACGCGTCCCGAGAGCAGGTACGGGTTCACACCGTAGCAACCGCAGATGAGCGTATCCTTCGTGCCGTAGAAGATCACGCCGCCGCCGGCGTCGTTGAGGCTCTTGCCGGCGGGAAGTCCTGCGGGCCGCGTCGGCATCAGGCCGCCGTCGTACCAGTAAACCTCCACTTCGGGCATGGCGACCTTCGGCATGTTGTCGCGGGCCGGGAAAACGAACTTGATGCGCTGTGCCGACGGAGCCGATTCGGAGAGCAGCAGCGTCGAGCTTCCCTCGACCTTCGTCGGATAGCCCAGCTTGAGGGCCTTGAAGACCGGATGGAGAATGTGGCAGGCCATGTCGCCCAGGGCGCCCGTTCCGAAATCCCACCAGCCGCGGAAGTTCCACGGCGTGTAGGCCGAGTTGTAGGGACGATAGGGTGCCGGGCCGATGAAGGCTTCCCAGTTCATCGTCTTGGGAACGCGTTCGTCGTTTTCGGGACGAGTGAGGCCCTGCGGCCAGATCGGGCGGTCGGTGAAGGTCTCCACGCGGGTTACCTCGCCGATCTCACCGTTCCAGATCCACTCGCAAACCTTGCGGACGCCCTCGCCCGAAGCTCCCTGGTTACCCATCTGTGTGGCTACGCGGTACTTGGCCGCGAGCTTGGTGAGCAGGCGCGACTCATAAACCGAGTGCGTCAGCGGCTTCTCGACGTAGACGTGCTTGCCGGCAGTCATTGCCTCTGCTGCGATGATGGCGTGCGTATGGTCGGCCGTAGCCACCATGACGGCGTCGGCCGACTTGAGCATCTCGTCGTACATGCGGCGGTAGTCGTTGTATTTCTTGGCAGCAGGATAGCGCTTGAAAACGTGGTCGGCGTATTTCCAGTCCACGTCGCAGAGGCCGATGATGTTCTGGCTCTCCATCTCCTGCAGGTCGGCGGCACCGCGTCCGCCGATGCCGACACCCAGGATATTCAGTTTGTCGCTCGGAGCCGTATATCCGAACTTCTTGCCCAATACCGTACTTGGCACTACGGCCAGCCCGAGTGCCGCGGCAGCTCCCGTCTTGAGGAAGTTGCGTCTTGACATTTCCTTTGCCATGGTTCTTGTTTTTAGGTTGGTAGTTTATGTTGCCTGTTATTTCTTTTCGTCCGTGGGCGTGTTTTCGATATCCTTCTCGATATTGTTCATACCCTCCTTGAAGCTGCGGACACCCTTGCCGAGACCCTTCATCAGTTCAGGAATTTTTTTGCCGCCGAAGAGCAGCAGAACGATCAGTGCGATGATGATAATCTCTCCGGCACCGAGGTTTCCGAGGAACAGTAAATGATTCATAGCGCGATTTTTTTAATGGATATTTTGTTATTTGAAGGTCCGTATATTGTTGCCCCTCCGTTTTCCGGAGTTCAGGCCCGCTTGCGCAGCAGCCCGTACCCGTTTTTCATTGTCCGCCGCCGGTCGCGGATCTCCTCGAGTTCCTCGGCCGTGCCGATGGCCGGCATGTCGTGCATCCGGGCGTCCTGCAGGAAACGCCAGGCGTATTCCGAGGCGATGGCGGCATCACGGAACGTAGGCAACGTCTCGTCGCGTACGCCGCTTTCGATCGAGCGGGCGAACTTCTCGCACATCGTGCCGATGTTCTTGCCGCCGAAGGGGCGTTCGATGCGGTGGGTCTGTGTCGTGCCGCGCAGCTCGACGACCGCCGTCTTGAAGTCGTGCGTCATGCGGGCGATTCCCTTCGTTCCGATGATATCTATATAGGAGTTGTGGGTCTGGTCCTTGGCCAGCTGTCCGTAGACATGTCCCTGTGTGATATCGAAGACGACGCCGTTCTCGAAGGTCCCGTGGCACTGGAGCCACCAGGGATCCTTGTAGCTCCACATGCGGACAGCCTGGGCATTCCAGGTCTTGAATTCCGAGCGGGCATACCAGCGGGCGATATCGACATAATGCATGCCGCAGTCGTGGAAGGCTGGTCCTTCGTATTCGTGTCCCTCGCCCGGAGCCAGTCCCGGGGTCATGTGGCAGACGCGGATGATAGCCAGCTCGCCGATCTCGCCGCGGTCGATGAACTGGCGGATCGTCTGATGGTACCAGGAGTTGCGCAGATAGAGATTGACCGTCGAGAAGAGCGGAGCTTTTTCGGCAAGTTCCACTGCCTGCCACTCATGCTCGATGGTATCGGCGATGGGCTTCTCGGAGATGATGTGCTTCCCGGCGGCGAAGGCCCGGGCGATCTGCTCCGGCCGCGAGTCTGCCAAGGCGCACAGGGCGACGGCTTCGATCGCGGGATCGTCGAGCAGCTCCCGTTCGTCGGCAACGACTTTTGCTCCCGGGACGAGCCTGCGGGCTGCGGCCCGGGCTTCGGGGGAGAGATCACAGATTCCGGCGACCTCCCAGCGGTCGCTTTTCAGCAGCTCGTCGAGGTAGAAACCTCCCATGCGGCCGAACCCGATCAGTCCGATCTTGATAGGATTCATTTCGTGGTTCAAAAAAGGTAGTTTCGGTTTGTCGGCAATGTTCTCCGGAGAATGAATAACCTCCTGATTACATTTTTTACAAAATTAATCCGATTTGGAGGAAAATCCGAATTTTGAATCGAAAAATGTAGGATTGTATAATTTATTATTATTTGTTTGTCAGATTTTTATATTTATTTTTCAGTCGTAAAATGTAGATGAATTGGAACCTATGACCCCTCTTTTTCCATGCTATTCCCGATCTCCGAGATTCTTCTTTCGAACTCTTCTTTCGATACGGAGGCCCGATTGCGCATGCGCGTCCGGTAATTGTAGACCGTACTGAGCGAGCAGCGCAGGAATGCGGCGATTTTCGAACTGTCGGTGATGCCGAGCCGCAGCAGGGCATAGATGCGCAGCTCCTTGTTGAGCAGTTCGCCCGGGCGCAGGCGGATGCGCTCCTCGTCGGCAAGCAGCGCGTTGAAGTCCGCGACGAAGGTCGGATAGAGATTCAGAAAGACTGCGTCGAAATTTTTGTAGAGTTCATCCACCTCGTTTTCCATCATCGACGTGGACTTCAATCGTTTGTACAGCTCGTCGAACTGTCGGTTCTGGGCCAGGCGGTAGAGACTTTTCCGGTAGCCGTCCATCTTGTCGATATAGAGCGAACAAAGGTCGAAGAACCGTGCGATGTATTGTTCCTTCAGGTCGTTCGACTCCGAGAGCTCCCGGTTCTTGTCGGCCAGTTCGTCGTTAAGCTGTCGCAGACTGGCATTGGCGCGAGATAGCTCGATCTGTGTGCGCGAAAGTTTGCGCAACTGTTGGTAGAGGTAGACGAACAGTACGGCAAGCACAGCCGAAAGCAGGCTGATAAGCAGTATGTAGTGCTGGAGTTTCGATTTTGCGCGGGCCTCCTTGGCCTGGTAGGCGGCATTGATGATCGAGTAAAGTTCGGCCATCTGGGCCGTACGGAACTGTACGTTGCTGAACTGTGCATCTTCGATGGCCGCCTGGGCATATTTGAAGGCGTCCGACAGGTTGCCCGCAGCATAACTCATCCGTGCCAGCTCCTGAAAGGAGGCATTCTCCTTGGTGGCGTTGCGTACGTCGGCCTTGGCCGAGAGCATGTAGTACTGCCGGGCACGGCGCTCGTCTCCGAGTTTTTGGTAGAGGCTTCCCAGCCCGCAGGCGATCTGGGCATAGCGCGGGGTCTCCTCACCGGCCTCCTCCAGCAGTCGGAAAAGCTGCGTCCGGGCCTCTTCGAGTTCGCCCCGTTCGACGAGCGGCCCGACTGCGCGGCTCCGGTATTCGAACGAAGCGGTGTCCAGAACGAGGTCGGTGGAGTCTTCGTAGAGGCGGATCAGCCGGTTGTACCGGGTCTGGTTGCTGATGGCGGCATAGTGGCCGTATAGCAGGCTGTAGGTCTGATAATAGGTAGCCCGCAGCGAATCGGGAAGAGATGCCCGGTTCATGGTGTCGAGAATCTCCTTTGTTTCGAGGCTCTTGCCCGAGAAGGAGTAGAGTTGGGCGAGATGCAGGCTTGTGGCGATGCCGGCACCGCGGTCGTGCAGCTCCCGGGCGATCGCAAGGTTGCGCTCCGCATAGCGGATCGCCGAATCGAGTTTGTATTTCCAGAACTCCTGGCAGAGACGGGCATTGATCTCAAACTCCTGGCGGGGCGAGAGCCCCGTTACGCGGAGCAGGCTGCGCAGCTTGTCGATGCGCGCCTCTTTCTGTCGTTCATAGATTTTCCGGTTGCGGATATCGGTATCGAGCTCCTCCTCCAGTGAACGCGTTTCGTTGCGTCCGCAGGCAAAGGAGCCGGTCAGACAGAACAGCAGGACGAGGATTCTGCCGATGCGGTATGCCGGTTTCGGAAACTTCATTTTCAGGTTGTATCCGCACGCCGAACGACGGTCCGTCTTCCGCTCGGTGGTTCCCGTAGGGCCGGCGGTTCGGGTCCGCAGGGCGGCGTAGTTACAAAGGTACAAATTTTTTCAGCAATGGGGGATTCCGGGGACAGAAACCTGCTTTTTTCTTCCGTATCTCATACATGAATGAAAAACGTGCGGACCAGGAATTTCCGGTCCGCACGGACAAATGACGGTCTCTTCGGGCAAACTGCCGTTTCGGTACCTCGTCCTGCCGCTCTGTCAGAGCCGAGCCTTGATGGCTTTCGACGCCTCTTCGTAGCCGGGCTTGTCGAGCAGGGCGAACATGTTTTTCTTGTAGGCCTCGACACCGGGCTGGTCGAAGGGATTGACGCCGAGCAGGTAGCCGCTCATGCCGCAGGCCTTCTCGAAGAAGTAGAGCAGGCCGCCGATGACATGGGCCGAAACCTCCGGAATCTCGATGCGGATGTTGGGCACTCCGCCGTCCATGTGGGCCAGCTGCACGCCCAGCTCGGCCATGCGGTTCACCTCCGAGATGCGTTTGCCGGCGAGGAAGTTCAAGCCGTCGAGGTTCTCCTCTTCGGACTGGATCTTCACTTCATGGGCGGGTTTTACGACCGAGATGATCGTCTCGAAGAGCGTACGCTCGCCCTGCTGGATGTATTGGCCCATCGAGTGCAGGTCGGCCGTCAGCGTTACGCTGGCCGGGAAGATGCCCTTGCCTTCCTTGCCTTCGCTCTCGCCGTAGAGCTGTTTCCACCATTCGTTGATGTACTGCAGGCGGGGTTCATAGGAGCCGAGAATCTCGATCTTCTTGCCGGCGGCATAGAGCAGGTTGCGCGTGGCGGCGTAGATGGCTGCGGGGTTCTCGTCGAAGGCGACATGCTCGTCGGTCGCACGCTCCATCTCCTGTGCTCCGGCCACAAGGGCGCGGATATCCACACCGGCGACGGCCAGCGGCAGCAGTCCGACAGGGGTCAGCACCGAGAAACGTCCGCCCACGTCGTCGGGGATGACGAAGGTGGGGTATCCTTCCTGTGTGGCGAGGGTCTTCAGGGCACCGCGGGCCTTGTCCGTAATGGCGACGATGCGCTCTGCGGCCTCCTGCTTGCCGTAGCGGCGTTCGATTTCGGCCTTGATCAGACGGAAGGCGATGGCCGGCTCGGTCGTCGTGCCCGACTTGGAGATGACGATGGCGGCAATCGAGTGCTCGCGGGCGGCGTCGAGCAGCTCCCAGGTGTAGTCTTCCGAGATGTTCTGTCCGGCGAAGACGACCGTGGGCTGCGCCTGCTCCTTGTGCAGCAGCTTGAAGGGATCGCTCATGGCCTCCAGCACGGCGCGGGCGCCGAGGTAGGAGCCGCCGATGCCGATGCAGATCACCAGATCGGCCTTTGCACGCAGTTTTGCGGCGACCTCCTCGATGGCGGCCAGCTCGCTGTCGGAGATCGACGAGGGAAGGTTCACCCATCCCAGAAAGTCGTTGCCCGCGCCCTTGCCCGAGTGGAGCAGGGCGTTGGCCTCCTGCGTCTTGGCCTTCATGTCGGCCGGAATTTCGATGCCGGTTTTGGCAATGTCGATTTTTACGTTTTTCATATCTTGTCAGATTAATTTGGTTGTCAGTTCCTTCATGCTCCGGCGTGCCGAAGCGCCTTCATAGAGGACTCGGTAAACCGTCTCCGCGATGGGCATCTCGATCCGGTGGCGGAAGTTGATGTGGCGGATGCAGTCGGCGGCGAAGTAGCCTTCGGCGACCATCGTCATCTCGTTCAGCGCACTGCGTACCGTGCAGCCGTGGCCGATAAGCAGCCCCAGGCGGCGGTTGCGGCTGTAGGTCGAGTAGCAGGTTACGAGCAGGTCGCCCAGGTAGGCCGAAACCTGCGTGTCGCGCGGCGCGGGGTAGCTCTCCTCCAGGAAGCGCGTCAGCTCGCGGGCGCAGTTGGCGATGAGTACCGCGAGGAAGTTGTCCCCGTAGCCCAGGCCGACGGCCATGCCCACCGAGATGGCGTAGATGTTCTTCAGGATCGCTGCATATTCGATGCCATAGAGGTCTGTCGAGTAGGAGAGTGCGAGCGATTCGGACATCAGTCGCTTCCCGAGCATCCGGGCGTTCTCCTCGTCGGTGCAGACGACGGTCAGGTAGGAGAGCTTTCCGCGCGAAACCTCCTCAGCGTGCGAGGGCCCGGAAATCAATCCGATCTGCTTGTAAGACAGGTCGTAGCGGTCGTGGATGTACTCTACGACGGTCTGGTAGTCCCCCGGGACGATGCCCTTGATGGCCGAGACGATGAATTTGTCGTGCAGCGGGGTGCGGAGCGGCGCGAGGAACTCCTTGAGGTAGGCCGACGGGGTAGCCAGGATGATGACCTCGGCATCGCGCACCACGGCATCGAGGTCGTCGGACGGTGCGATGCGGTCGCGGTCGAACTCCGTGTCGTTGAGGTATCGGGGGTTGCGGCCCGCCGTGCGGAGGCTTTCGAGCACCTCTTCGTTGCGGACGTACCAGCCGACGCGCTGTCCCCCGAGCGTGAGCTGTTTGACGAGAGCCGTCGCCCAGCTGCCGTGGCCGATGACGGCGCAACGGGCTTCCGAACCGATTTTGTATTCCATGCGCAGACGTTAAGTTTCGCGATACAAATGTAATTAAAAAAATGATTAAAAAATATGGAAATTATCCGGGCCTTTTTCGTATCTTTGTCCGGATATTCCGCCATTGTGCCCCGCAACGATGCGTATGGGTGGCAGTTTGCGGGCTATGTTATTGACAGAAAGGAGTTTAAGAGATACTATTGTTGGGGAGTAAATTATGGGGATTTTTTCTTTGACACAGGAACTGGCGATCGACCTCGGAACGGCCAACACGCTGATCATATACAACGGCAAGGTCGTCGTCGATGAGCCGTCGATCGTGGCGCTCGACGTACATACCGGAAAACTCGTTGCCATCGGCCATCAGGCGCGTCAGATGCACGAGAAGACCAATCCGAATATCAAGACGATACGCCCGCTCAAGGACGGTGTGATCGCCGATTTCAATGCCACGGAGCTCATGCTGCGCGGCATGATCAAGAAGGTCAAGACTTCGGGCAGCCTTTTCGCCCCGTCGCTGCGGATGGTGATCTGCATCCCGTCGGGCTCCACGAACGTCGAGATCCGTGCCGTGCGCGACTCGGCCGAGCATGCCGGCGGCCGCGAGGTCTACATGATCTACGAACCGATGGCGGCAGCTCTCGGTGCCGGTCTCGATGTCGAGGCTCCGGAGGGCAACATGGTCATCGACATTGGCGGCGGTACGTCGGAGATCGCCTGCATCTCGCTCGGCGGCATCGTCTGCTCGGAGTCGATCAACATCGCCGGCGACGTCTTCACCAGCGATATCCAGAGTTATGTGCGTCAGCAGCATAATATCCGCATCGGCGAGCGGACGGCCGAGGCGATCAAGTGCTCGATCGGTGCGGCGAGCTCCTCGCTCGAGGAGGAGCCCGAGGATTTTGTCGTAACGGGTCCCAACATGCTTACGGCGCTGCCGCAGACCGTCTCGCTGTCGTACAGCGAGATCGCCTACGCCCTCGAAAAATCCCTGGCCAAGATCGACGCGGCATTGATGAAGGTGCTCGAGTCGATGCCCCCCGAGTTGTATGCCGATATTGTCAAGAACGGTATCTATCTGGCGGGTGGCGGTGCCCTGATCCGGGGCCTCGACCGGCGTCTGAACGAGAAGACCGGCATTCCCTTCCATATCGCCGAGGATCCCCTGCGGGCCATCGCGCGCGGTACGGGAATTGCCCTGAAGAATATCAACCGCTTCTCGTTCCTCATGAAATAATGGCGGTGCCGCAGGAGGTTTTTGGACTTCGGGCAGGCCATATCGTTAATCGGACGATTGCGGATTGCGGGCTTCGGTCCGCAATCTGAATTAAGGGAAGATACCGTGCGCAAACTCATCGAGTTCATCCGCAGCATCCATGTCGTGGTGTTGTTCGTGGTGCTGGAGGCTTTGGCCGTCAGCTACTACGCCCATTCGACCTGCTATACGGAAGCCCGGCTGCTGTCGCGCTCGAATCAGGTGATCGGCGGTCTGCGCGGCCTCTTTACGGGAGTCCGCCACTATTTTTCGCTGGGGTCCGAGAATCGGGTGCTGCTCGACCGTGTTACGGATCTCGAGGAGCGTCTGGCCCGTTACGAGGAGGTGGTGGCCATGTCGCATCTGGACAGCTGTCTGGCAGGTGTCGGCGAGGCGAAGTACCGCTTCTCGGTGGCTTCGGTGGTCTCCAATTCGACCAACCGGCAGCAGAACCTCATTACGCTCAACCGGGGGCGCCGCGACAATGTCGAGGCGGAGATGGCCGTTCTTTCGCCCGACGGGGCGATGGTTGGCTATGTGGTCGATTGCACGGAGCGTTATGCCGTGGCGATGTCGATGCTCAACACGTCGTTCCGCGCCAGCGGCAAACTTGCCGATTCGGACTATTTCGGCTCGATTTACTGGGACGGTCTCGATCCGCACGTCGTGATCCTGGGCGAGTTGTCCAAGTATGCCGAGCCGCACCCGGGCGACGAAGTCGTAACGACGGGCTTCTCACAGTATTTCCCCGCGGACGTGCTCATCGGCTGGGTCGAGAGCGCCGAACTGGACCCGACGCTGACCTCCTATACGGTCCGGGTGCGTCTGGCTGCCGAGATTTCCCGCCTGACCGATGTCATCCTGGTCGGCAACCGGGATATGAATGAAATCCGCGGTCTGCAGCAGAGCGAGCAGATCGAGCAACATACACGATTGTAACCGATGTACCGGACGCTTCCCTATCTCGCACTCTTCGCGGCGACCGCGCTGCTTCAGGTTTTCCTGTTCGACAACCTGTCGATCAGCGTCTATCTCAATCCGCTCATATACGTCGCCTTCATCGTGCTGCTGCCGCTCGACACGCCTCCGGCGGTCCTGCTCGGAGCGGGGCTGTTCACGGGCGTGGTGATGGACGCCGCGATGGGCACGGCCGGCATCAATACCGTCGCGACGCTGCCGATCGCCTTCCTGCGCCCGATGTTCCTGCATCTGATCTGCGGCAGGGAGAACCTCCGTGAGGGGGGCATACCCTCGCCCGAGCGGCTCGGGCGCCGCAATTTCATCGACTACCTGTTGCTGATGATCCTGGTGCACCATACGGTTTTCTTCCTGCTGGAAGCCCTCTCGTGGAGCCATCTGCTGCACACGGTGATCCGGATTCTCCTGAGCTCGCTCGTTACTATGGCCTTCGTCTGGATCATCGTTCGGATCTTCACCGCCAAACTTCCCGTGCGCATATGAACCGTTCCGAAGGATTCATCCGGATGCGGACGCTTCAGGTCGTCGTGCTGCTGATCTTCACCCTTATCCTGGGGCGTCTGGCCTATCTGCAGCTTATCGATACGCGCTATGCCGAGATGGCCCGCGGCAATGTGCTGCGCTTCGAGGTGCAGTATCCGCCGCGCGGCGAAGTCTACGACCGAAACGGCGAATATCTCGTTCAGAGCCGCGAATGCTACGACCTGATGGTCATCTACCACGACATGGACCGCAACGGGTTCGACACGGCACGGTTGTGTGCGATTGCCGGCATCTCGCGTCAGAAACTCGACCGCGAGCTGGCCAACGCCCGGGCCTATCCCCGGGCGCCGCGTCTGGTCGCCAACTACGTCTCCAAGGAGGAGAAGCTTCGTTTCGACGAGTGCAACTTCCGCGGGTTCTATACCGTTTACCGGACCGTGCGCCACTATCCGCGGCAGATCGGCGGCAACCTGTTGGGTTATGTCGGCGAGGTTACGCAGGACATGCTCAAGCGCTATACTTCCTACAAGGCCGGCGACTATGTGGGAATCAGCGGCGTGGAGTCGGCTTACGAACCCGAGCTGCGCGGCAAGAAGGGGGTTCGTGTCCTCGAGCGCGACACGCACGGGGCGATCAAGGGCTCCTACATGAACGGCCATTACGATTCGCTGCCCGTGCCGGGCAGTACGCTCGTCAGCACGATCGACGCCCGTCTGCAGCTGCTCGGCGAGGAGCTCATGCGCGGCAAGGTCGGCGCCGCCGTGGCCATCGAGCCCTCGACCGGGGAGATCCTGATGATGGTCTCCTCGCCGTCGTACGATCCCGACGAGCTGGTGGGGCGCGAACGCGGCAACCACTACATGCAGATGCTCTACAACAAGCGGCAGCCGCTCTTCAACCGGGCCGTGAAGGCGAAGTATCCGCCGGGCTCGACCTTCAAGCTGGTGCAGGGCCTCATCGGTCTGCAGGAGGGGGTGCTGCGCCCTTCGGACCGCCATACCTGCAACATGGGCTACCAGGCCGGACGTCTGAAGATGGGATGCCATGCGCACCCGTCGCCTCTCGACCTGCGGTTTGCCGTCTCGACTTCGTGCAATGCCTATTTCTGCTATGTCTTCCGCGATATTCTGGAGAATCCCAGGTACGAAAACGTCAAGGAGGGATTCGACGTGTGGCGGAAGTATGTCGAGAGTTTCGGTTTCGGCCGCAAGCTGGGTTCGGACTTCCTCGATGAGGGCAACGGCTACGTCCCCGATCGGGAGTATTACGATCGGCGCTACCGCAAGTCGTGGAACGCCCTGACGGTGCTTTCGCTCTCGATCGGCCAGGATGCCCTGGGGTGCACTCCCCTGCAGCTGGCCAACCTCGCGGCAATCGTCGCCAACCGCGGTTATTACTATATCCCGCATATCGTCAAGCGGATCGAGGGGCGGGATTCGCTCGATGCCCGGTTTTACGAGCGCCACTATACGATGGTCGATCCCAAACATTTCGAGCCGATCGTCGAGGGCATGTGGCGGAGCGTGAACGTGGACGGCACCTCGCGCATGGCGCGTCTCGACGGCTGGGATGTCTGCGGCAAGACCGGTACGGCTCAGAATCCCCGCGGCCGCGACCACTCGACCTTTCTGTCGTTCGCACCGAAGGACAACCCGAAGATCGCCATTTCGGTCTATGTCGAAAACGGCGGTTTCGGCGCTTCGGCAGCCCTGCCCATCGCCAGCCTGCTCGAAGAGTATTACCTGACGGACACGATCCGCCGCCCGGAGCTGCTCGAACGGGTCAAGAACATGCAAATCTACTATCCGGCCTATGACAAGTAACCGGCACAATACGATTTTCGAGGGCGTGGATTTCGGCACCGTGCTCCTCTATGTGCTGATCGTCATCGCGGGATGGCTGTCGATCACCTCGGCCTCCTACGACGAGAGCGTCGGCGATCTCTTCTCCTTCTCGCACTTCTATATGAAGCAGCTCGTGTGGATCGGTGCCGCCTGGGTCGTTGCACTGGTCGTTCTGCTGCTCGATGTGCGGTATTACCACATGTTCGCCTATCCGGCCTATTTCCTGGGCCTTGCGGCTCTTGTCGCGGCGTTGCTCTTCGGCCGCGAGGTGAACGGAGCCAAGGCCTGGTTCGAGTTCGGCTCGGTCCGCGTGCAGCCCGTGGAGTTCGCGAAGATCGCCACGGCTCTTGCCGTGGCCCGCGTGATGAGCAACTACAATTTCTCGATCGACCGCTCCGGAGATCTTTTCAAGGTGGGCATGGTGATCTGTCTGCCGCTGCTGATCATCGTTCTGCAGAACGATACCGGTTCGGGCATCGTCCTCGGCTCGTTTCTCTTCGTGCTCTATCGCGAAGGTCTCAACAAGTGGCTCTGCATTCCGGTGCTTATCATCGCTGCACTCTTCATCTTTTCGTTCCTGCTCTCTCCGATGACGCTGCTCGTCTCGATGATCCTCGTCTGTACGCTCTCCGAAGCGATGATGAGCGGCCGCTGGCGTTCGCGTATCGTCTATCTGGCGTCGCTCGCACTCGGAAGCATCCTTCTGTGTCTCGTCGTGCAGGTCGTGGCTCCCGGATCCCTGGACCTCTACCACAGTCTGCTGATCGTTACGCTGCTTTCGCTGCTCGTCGTCGTGGTCCATGCCTTCCGGGCCAACCTTTCGGGAACGTTCATCTCGCTCGGGCTGTTTATCGGTTCGCTTGTTTTCCTGCCTACGACCGACTACATCTTCAATTCGATTCTCAAGGAACACCAGCAGAACCGGATCCTGAGCTTCCTGGGTGTCATCAACGACCCGCAGGGTATCGACTACAATGTCAATCAGTCGAAGATCGCCATCGGCTCGGGCGGCTTCTGGGGCAAGGGGTTCCTGCAGGGTACGCAGATCAAGTACGGCTTCGTGCCCGAGCGGCATACCGATTTCATCTTCTGTACGGTGGGTGAGGAGTGGGGCTTTGTGGGCGCCACGGTGATCCTTGCGCTGCTGTGTCTGCTCATCCTGCGCCTGATGCGCATGGGCGAGCGGCAGGAGGAGCCTTTCGGGCGCATTTACTGTTACTGTGTGGCCGCCATTCTGCTGTTCCATGTGCTGGTCAATGTCGGCATGACCATCGGCCTGATGCCGGTCATGGGCATTCCGTTGCCGTTCATGAGCTACGGCGGCTCGTCGCTCATCGCCTTTACGATCCTTCTTTTCATTGCCGTGCGGCTCGATGCCTCGACGCGGCAGTTCACGTTTAATAAATTCTGAAAAATGATCCATTACAACCCTCGGGGCCTCTCTCAGCAGGACGTTGCGGAAAGCCGCCGCACACACGGCGACAACATCATCACCCCGCCGAAGGATGCTTCGGCCTGGCTGCTGCTGCTCGAAAAGTTCCGCGATCCGATCATCCGCATCCTGCTGCTGGCTGCCGTGCTGTCGCTCGCCATCGGCTTCGTGCACCGCGATTTTACCGAGTCGATCGGCATCATCTGCGCCATCATCCTCGCCACCTGCGTGGGCTTCTGGTTCGAATGGGATGCCCAACGGCGCTTCCGGCGGCTGAACCGCGTCAATGATGACGTGGCGGTGAAGGTGATGCGCGACGGCTCGATCCGCGAAATTCCGCGCCGCGAGGTGGTTGTCGGCGATGTGGTCTATGTCGAGAGCGGCGAGACGGTCCCGGCTGACGGCGAGCTGGTCGAGGCCGTGTCGCTGAAGATCAACGAATCGACCCTTACGGGTGAACCCGAGGTGGACAAGACGGCCGATGAGGCCCATTTCGATGCGGAGGCGACCTATCCGTCGAATGTCGTGCTGCGCGGCACGACCGTTGCCGACGGCTACGGCATACTGGTTGTAACGGCCGTGGGCGACCATACGGAGGCGGGTCGTGTTACCGAGCAGTCTACGGTGCAGACCGACGAGCCGACACCGCTCGACCGGCAGCTTACGCGCCTCTCGCAGCTGATCGGGCGCGTCGGCATCGCTCTCTCGGCGCTGATCTTCTGCGTCATGCTCGGAAAGGCTCTCTTTCTGGGCGACCTGCTCGAAAAGGATTGGCTGACCATCTCGCAGCAGGTACTCCATATATTTATGGTATCGGTGGCCCTGATCGTGATGGCCGTGCCCGAGGGCCTTCCGATGAGCATCACGCTCTCGCTGGCGATGTCCATGCGGCGGATGCTCAAGACGAACAACCTCGTGCGCAGGATGCATGCCTGCGAGACGATGGGCGCCGTAACGGTCATCTGCACCGACAAGACCGGAACGCTTACGCAGAACAAGATGCATGTCCAGGAGCTCGTGCGCTATGATGTGCTGCCCGAGCGGGAGTTTGCCGAGGTCGTGGCGCTCAACTCCACGGCTTTCCTCGATGCGGAGGGCCACATCATCGGCAATCCGACCGAAGGGGCGCTGCTCGAGTGGCTGCGCGGTCGCGGCGAGGATTACGGACGGCTGCGTGCCGGGGCGCAGATCATCGACCGGCTGACCTTCTCGACCGAGCGCAAGTACATGGCGACGATCATCCGCAGCGGCATTTCCGGACGGCGGATTCTCTGTGTGAAGGGTGCTCCGGAAATCGTGCGTGCGATGTGCGCTCCGGACGGGAACGACGAGGAGATCGCCGCCCGTCTGCTGGACTTCCAGAACCACGCCATGCGGACCCTGGCCGTGGCGTGGGCCGAGACCGAAGCCTCGGACTGCCTCGAGGCGGTGGCGGCCGGAGACCTGCACTTTGCGGCCGTGGCGGCGATCCAGGACCCCGTGCGCGAGGATGTTCCGGCGGCTGTCGGGCAGTGCCTGCGGGCGGGTATCGGCGTCAAGATCGTTACGGGCGACACGCCCGCCACGGCGCGTGAGATCGCCCGTCAGATCGGACTCTGGGACGATGCCTGCGATACGGAGCGCAACCACATCACGGGAGCCGACTTCGCCGCGGCGAGCGATGAGGAGTTGCTCGAACGGGTGCAGGAACTGAAGATCATGTCGCGGGCGCGTCCGCTGGACAAGCAGCGTCTGGTGCGCCTGCTCCAGCAGCGGGGTGAGGTGGTGGCCGTAACGGGCGACGGTACGAACGACGCCCCGGCGCTGAACTTCGCGAACGTGGGCCTCTCGATGGGTTCGGGAACCTCCGTGGCGAAGGATGCCTCGGACATCACGCTGCTCGACGATTCGTTCTCTTCGATCGCCACGGCCGTGATGTGGGGCCGCTCGCTCTACCGCAATATCCAGCGCTTCGTGCTCTTCCAGCTGACGATCAACTTCGTGGCGATCCTCATCTGCTTTGTCGGCGCGGTCTTCGGCACCGACATGCCGCTGACGGTCGTGCAGATCCTTTGGGTCAATATCATCATGGATACCTTTGCGGCGATGGCCATGGCCTCGCTGCCGCCGAGCGCCGAGGTGATGGAGGACCGGCCGCGCCGGCGCGACGAGTTCATCATCTCGCCGGCCATGGCCCGCACGATCTTCGCCTGCGGTATCGTCATGGTGGCCGTGCTGCTCGGGCTGCTCTTTGGCTGGACCTTCTCCGCAGAGGGCATGACCGTACATCGGCTGACGCTCTTCTTCTCGACATTCGTCTTCTTCCAGTTCTGGAATATGTTCAACGCCAAGGGTTTCGAGACGCGTCATTCGGTCTTTGCCTGTCTGAAGGGATGCCGCGAGTTCTTCCTCATCCTGTTGGCCATCGCCGTGGGTCAGGTGCTCATCGTGGAGTTCGGCGGCGAGGTCTTCCGCACGACGCCGCTGCCGAGGCAGGAGTGGGCCGTAGTGATCCTGCTGACCTCGTTGCTGGCCTTCGGCGGCGAGGCAGTTCGGGCCTTGAGACGACGTAAAATACGGTAGTCCATGCTTCGTTTCATTCGGATTCTTTTCTTGGCGGCCCTTCTGCTGCCGCTCCTTGCCGGGGCGCAGGTGCGCGATTCGCTCGGCAAGGAGTACCTTGTGCCGTTGGCCGAAGAGGGCCGTTTTGCGCGGCATATCGACCTGCATACCTCCACGAAGGCCTATCGGATGACCTATGTCGCCGTGCCGCTGATCGTCGGCGGCGTCATCATGCAGTCCTACGATGCCGACTTCCGCCGGCTGCGCAACGGCTATGTCTCGTCGTTCCACCACGACTATGACGACTACCTGCAATATGCTCCCGCAGCGGTGATGCTCGGCATGAAGGCCTTCGGTGTACAGGGACGCAGCTCCTGGGGCCGCATGCTCACCTCGGATGCCTTTTCGGCCGGATTGATGGCCATTGCGGTCAATTCGCTCAAGTACTCCTGCCGCGTGATGCGTCCCGACGGATCGTCGCGCAACTCCTTCCCTTCGGGCCATACCGCTACGGCCTTCATGACCGCGACGATGCTCCACAAGGAGTACGGGCATCGCAGTCCGTGGTACAGTATCGGCGGCTATACGCTGGCGACCGTTACGGGCGTTACGCGTCAGCTGAACAACCGCCACTGGATGAGCGACGTGATGGTCGGGGCCGGTATCGGCATCCTTGCCACCGAGTTGGGTTACTATCTCGCGGACCTGATTTTCAAGGATCGGGGTTTGCGCGTTACCGAGATGATGACGATCCACGACCGTTACCGGCATCCGTCGTTCGTGGCCTTCAACATCGGTATGACCGTCGTCCCCGGACGTTATACGCCGTGGGCGGATATGCGTACGGAGCTGTTCTCCGGCCCCTCGGTCGGAGCCGAAGGTGCCTGGTTCGCCTCGCCCTACTGGGGCATTGGCGGCCGCGTGGCCGTTACGAACCTCCGGGTGGCCGTGAACGGGGTTTCGCAGCACGACAATCTGGAGGTCGGTACACTCCTCGTGGGACCTCAGGTTTCCTATCCCATCTCGTTGCGATGGCTCCTTGGCGGTCGTCTTATGGGCGGCTACGAGGGATATAAATCATGCGCAACCGACCTGCGGCCTTTGGGCGACCGGGGCGGTGTCTCATTCGGTGCGGGTTTCTCCTCCACCTATTTCGCCACCCAGAATCTCGGTGTGCGTTTTACGACCGATTACACCTGTGCGCCGCCTCTTGTGCGCGCTTCGCAAGAACGGCTGCACCTCCTGACTCTCGGCATCAGCGTCTGCGCCATGTTCTGATGGCGCGGGACGTCCCTACGAAACGCCCCTTCGGAAACTGCTTCCGAAGGGGCGTTTCATGCAGTGGCGGATGCTCCCGTTAAAGCAGCTCCTCAAGAGAGGCCTCCAGCTCGGCATGGGTGGGATTGACGGCGAGGATCTTCCCGTCGCGGTCGATCAGCAGCACCTTGCCGCCGGCGTTGCCTGCACCGTACTGCTCCCAGAGCTGCGTGGCGTCGTCCATCTCCAGCAGATTGAGCCACGGGTAGGCATCGCGCTCGAGGGCCAGATGCCAGTCCTTCGTATCCTTGAACTCACGGGCCACGCCTACGATGACCAGCCCGCGGTCCCGGTACTTTTCGTAGAGGGGAATGAGCCCCAGCGAGAAATTGCGGCACGAACCGCACCACGAGGCCCACAGGTCGAGCACGGCGACCTTCCCGTCGATGACCTCCGAGAGGGTCGTGGGGGTCCCCTCCGTGTCGGGCAGCGTGAAGTCGATGTAGCGGTTGCCGACCCCGGCCTTCATGCTCTGGCGGATGCTTTCGATCCGCTTGTGGTAGGGATGGCCGGGAAAGCGGTCGGCAAAGACCCTGTCGTAGCAGGCGATCCATTCCGCCGGGTCCTGTTTGGTGATCATCCGCTGTCCGTGGAGCAGTTCCTCCATCATCCGGCAGAAGGAGGGCAGATCCGCATGCCGCGCGGCCTCCTCCTGCAGCCATCGCTGCTGTTCGCGATAGAGCGCCTGGTACTCGTCGTCGAGTTGCCGCCCCCGCTCCGTATAACGGCTTCCCGTGGTGTGCATGCGTTCCATCTGCCGGTAAAGATCCTGCAGCCGGATTCGATCCGTGCAGGACTGGATCTGGCGGATCAGTTCGTTATACGGCTCGCTGAAGAGAAGGTTGTCCTGATCCAGACGCTTCTCTGCATCCAGAATCGAATCCATGCGGGGTTTGAAGCGTGCCCGCTCTTCGGCCTGCCGTTCGAGTCTCTTGCGGTTGAGGGGACCCTGCGCGATCATGCGGATCGGTTCACCCTCGAAGGCTTCCGAATACTCGAACCTTACGCCCTTTGCTTCGGGAAGAAACTGGATGAAATAGAAACTGCCGTGATCGCATGGAATGTTCAGTTCGTAGAGCTGGAGCGTGTCGGTCTGCAGCAGGTATTCGAACCGTCCGTTGTGTACGGGGATCCGGATTCCGCTTTCGAGCCGGTCCGTGGAAGGGAGCAGGAGGACCTCCTGGACAGGCAGCGAGTCGGTGATCGTTCCGGTGATGAGGCACTCGGTGTGTCGCTGCCAGGTGTTGTCGGGGCCGCATCCGACGCAGAGCAGGGCGCTCGCGAGCACGGCAAGAGTGGCGTTCAGTTTCTTCATAGGGCTGATTTTTAATGGTTTTGGAATATTACGAATACCCCCCCCCGCCGGTGGCGGGGAGGGGTGTATGCTTGCAGAAAGCGGTCGCGGCCTACAGGATACCCTGCTCGACCATCGACTTGGCCACCTTCATGAATCCGGCGATGTTGGCGCCCTTCATGTAGTTGATGTAGCCGTCCTTCTCGGTGCCGTACTCGAGGCAGGCGTGGTGGATCGACGACATGATCTGGTGCAGCTTGGCATCGACCTCCTCGGCCGTCCAGTTGAGCTTCTGGGCGTTCTGTGTCATTTCGAGACCCGACGTGGCGACGCCTCCGGCGTTCACGGCCTTGCCCGGTCCATAGGGGATCTTCGCCGCGATGAAGGCGTCGATGGCTTCCGGGCGGCAGCCCATGTTCGAAACCTCGGCCACGATCTTTACGCCGTTGGCCAGCAGCTTCTTGGCATCCTCGCCGTCGAGCTCGTTCTGCGTGGCGCACGGCATGGCGATATCGACCTTGACCTCCCACGGCTTGCGGCCCGGGAAGAACTGTGCGCCGGGGAACTTGTCGGCATAGGGAGCCACGACGTCGTTGTTCGAGGCACGCAGTTCGAGCATGTAGGCGATCTTCTCCTTGTCCAGACCGGCGGGATCGTAGATGTATCCGTCGGGTCCCGATATCGTTACGACCTTGGCACCCAGCTCCGTGGCCTTCGTGGCGGCACCCCAGGCGACGTTGCCGAAGCCCGAAATGGCGATCGTCTGGCCCTTGATGTCCATGCCGGCCTTCTCGAGCATCTGGCGCAGGAAGTAGACGGCGCCGAATCCCGTGGCCTCGGGGCGGATGAGCGAACCGCCGTAGGTCATGCCCTTGCCCGTCAGCACGCCCGTGTTCTCGCGTGCCAGCTTGCGGTACATGCCGTAGAGGTAGCCGATCTCACGGCCGCCGACGCCGATGTCGCCCGCCGGAACGTCCGTCTCGGGACCGATGTGGCGCCACAGCTCGGTCATGAAGGCCTGGCAGAAGCGCATCACCTCACGATCCGACTTGCCCTTGGGGTTGAAGTCCGAACCGCCCTTCGCACCGCCCATCGGGAGCGTCGTCAACGCGTTCTTGAAGATCTGCTCGAAGCCGAGGAACTTCAGGATCGAGGGGTTCACCGAGGGGTGGAAACGCAGACCGCCCTTATAGGGGCCGATGGCGTTGTTGAACTGGAAGCGGTAGCCGGTATTGACCTGCACCTCGCCCTTGTCGTCCACCCAGACCACCTTGAAGGTGAAGCTGCGGTCGGGCTCCACGATGCGCTCCGCAATGCGGTTGGCCTCGAATTCGGGATGCTGGTTGTAGGTCTCCTCCACGGTCATGAGGACCTCGCGTACGGCTTGCAGGTATTCGCTTTCGCCGGGATGACGGCGCTCGAGCTCCGCCATGAGTTTGTTTACGTTCATAGAGTTTGAAGTTTTGAAGGTTGTTTTGTCTGTTACAAATATAACACTATTTCTTATAAATTGTAATCTGCTGCGCAAAATTTATTCGGAATCGGCAGTTTTCCTGCAAGCCGTCCGTGGCGGCGGACCGGACGGTTCCGGTGCGGATCACTTTTCGCCGTCCGCGGCTTCGCGGACCATGCCGCGGTTCGAACGTCCGTCCACGCAGACCCACAGGGGCCGGTCGAAGCGCACCTGCCGCAGATATTTGCCTTCGTAATATGCCTCGCGGGCATCGAGCAGCTCCTCGCGGAAGATGCCTTCGCCGCGGAAGGGATTGATCGTCAGATAGCCCACGCCGAGCGAAGTAACATTCTGGAAGAAGTGCGTGCCCTGCGAGGGTTCGACATCGAAACGCTCGATGCCGCACTCGACGATCACCTTCGCTTCCGAAATGTGCGTCCATTTGACCGGCACGCCGAGGAAGGGGTCCGAGGAGCCCCAGCGCCCGGGGCCCACAAGGATATAGGAGCGGCCTTCGTCGCGCATGCGGATGTTGAGCTGGAGCAGCTCCTCGGCGATCTTTTCGGTCGAGAGCGAGTTGAAGGCGGCGGTTTTCACATAGATGATGTCGGCGATGTCGGCCATGCGGCCGATGCCGAGGGCCTGCTCGGCGTAGATGAGTGCCTGCGAGGGGTCCTCGCGGCTCCAGTCGATCGGGCGGTTGTCCTGATTGTCGATGATCGGGCGGATCTGCAGCAGATTGAAGATCCGCTGCTGCCCCGGGGCGACGTCCATGTTCACGGCGAACTCCACCTCGACCGGGCAGCGCATCTCCTCGGCGCCCATGCGGAGGATGTCGGCGACGATCTCGGCCAGCGGGAAGGTGTTGTACTTGAGAATATTGTTGAAGGTGATGACCTTGCGCCCCCGGTCGAAGGGACTGTCGGAGATGCGCTCGTTTTCGCGGTCCCAGACCGAGCAGACGTAGCGGGCGTTGCGCAGGTCGCCGATCTCCTGGAGCGAGAGACGCCGCAGGTTCACCGCGTCGTCGATCGAAGTGCGGAACTCCTCGGGACGCAGGCTCAGGGCCAGCACCTCGCTCTGCGTGTCGCGCAGGGCCAGCTCGGGGGTCGAGGTCTGGAGCACCTTCTGCGGGTAGCGGGGCGAGAAGCGCAGCGTGCGGCCGCCGTCCACGACGAGCTTGCCGAGGCCCATCGCCACGTTGCAGATGCCGTCCTCGGGGCGCTCGTCGCCGATCGGGTAGTAGTTGATCGAGCGGGCGACGCCCGAGCAGGTGGGCATGAAGAGCCCGTTCTGCTCCGTGCCGCACACCTCTTGGATGATGACCGCCATCTTCTCTTCCGAGATGAGGTTCTGCGAGGTCTGGATGTATGCCCTCGAGGCGGCGAAATAGACTGAGGCGTAGACGCTCTTGACGGCCCGCAGCACGAGGCGCAGCATCTGGTCCTCGTTGTCCGTGTAGGGGATCATGTAGGTCGAGTAGATGCCGGCGAAGGGCTGGTAGTGCGAATCCTCGAGCTTTGAGGAGGAGCGGATGGCCAGCGGCGTGCGGACGGTGCGGATGTAGGCTTTCAGCTCCTCCTGCAGCCGCGCGGGAATCGACGAGGCGACGAACTCCGAGAGGATCTCCTCGTCGGAGAACTCCTGCGAGATGATGTACTGCAGTCCGTTGATGCGGATGAACTCGTCGAAATACTCCGTGGCGATGACCACCGAGCGGGGGATCATGATGCGCACCCCCTCGTGGATGTCGTACTGGCGGTGTTTGATGAGCATCGAGTTCATGAAGGCCAGACCGCGGGCCTTGCCGCCGAGCGAGCCCTCGCCGATGCGGGCGAAGGCCACGGCGTCGCTGTAGGTCTCGGGGTCGAAGCGCGCCACGACGCCCTGCCCCAGCAGGCGGCGGTAGTCGCTGATCAGATTGACCAGCACGCGGCGGTGCTCGGCGACCGTTGCGAAGTGGCTCTTGTTGTACTGGCGGATCGAGGCGGCCAGCGGAAAAAGGCCCCGCGAGTAGAGCCATTTCGAGAGATGGTTCTGCGAGGTGTGGTATTCGAAGGCCTCGTCGGGGATCGTGGCGATCATCTCCTGCATCTGCGCCAGGTCCTTCGCGCGGCCGATCTCGGCGCCCGTCTCGGGGTCTTCGAAGACGAAGTCCCCGAAGGCGAACTCGCGGCCGATGAATTCGGCGAGCTGCGTGAGCAGCGTCTTGGAGTTTTTGGCGATGAATCCTGCGCCGAGTGCTGCGGCCTGCGCCTCGAACTCCGTCTGCGAGGATTGCAGCAGCACGGGCATCAGGGGATTGTCTTCGCGGATGCGGCGGCAGAGGTCGATGCCCGCGTCCCGTTTCTCGCTTTGGGGCGGATCGTCGGGATGGAGGACGAAGCCCACGTCGGAGATTACGCCAAGCAGGTTTTTCTTGTAGCGGTCGTAGAGTCCTACGGCCTCCTCGTAGCAGCGGGCCAGGAGAATCTTGGGTCGGGCGCGTTTGCGGAGCACCTGCTGCTGCTCGTTGAGGGCATCCTTCAGGAATTCGGTATTCTGCAGCAGGATGAGCTTGTAGAGCTCGGGCAGGTAGGTCGAGTAGAAGCGGATCGAGTCCTCGACGAGCAGGATCGCCTGCACACCCCCTTCGCCGATGTCTTCGGCGGCGTTCATCTTGTCCTCGACGAGCTTGATGATGGCGATGATGAGCTCCGTGTTGCCGTGCCAGCAGAAGATGTAGTCGAGCCCCGAGCGGTCCTGCTCTTCGATGCGGCGGTAGATGTCCTTCGAGAAGGAGGTGAGCAGCGCCACGGGAATCTGCGGATGACGCTCCTTGACGATCTTCGCAAAGGCGAAGACGTCCGGCTCGCCGACATTGTACATCGTGAGGATGAAGTCGTAGGAGTCGTCTTCGCGGAGTGTTTCGAGTGCTTCGGCCGTCGAACTGACCCGCGTGAACGAAGGTGGATTCGACATGTTGAGCTCGAGATATTCGCTGTTGATCTGCGACTCGATGTGCCCGTCCTCCTCGAGGATATACCCGTCGTAACTGCAGCAGACGAGCAGGATCTTGTGGATCCGGTATTTCATGAAACGGTAGGGTTCCCGGTCGCTGCCGGGCATATAGGCTTCGAGGCGTTGATTCATCGTGTGGCTAATTTTGATCCATGAACAAAAATAAGGAAAAAATTGTTACCTTTGAAATCGGAAAAGACAAAAACAACCGAAAGCGATGAGTAAGGAAAAATACAAGTTGCAGGAGGTCTCGACTCCGGCGCAGGTGCGCGAATGGCTCGACTTCCCCAAAAAGATATACAAGGGCAACCGCAACTGGGTCTGCCCGCTGGACCAGGATATCGAGGAGGTCTTCGACCCTCGGAAAAACGAGCTTTTCGCCGACGGCGAAGCGATCCGCTGGGTGGTGCGCGACGGCGGCGGCAAGGTCGTGGGACGTATCGCGGCCTTCTACAACCGCGAGAAGGCGGCCCTCGAGGAGCAGCCTACGGGCGGTTGCGGATTCTTCGAGGCGATCGACGACCAGCAGGTCGCCGACATAATGTTCGATGCCGCACGCATGTGGCTCGCCAGCCGCGGCATGGAGGCGATGGACGGTCCGGTGAACTTCGGACAGCGCCGCGACTGGTGGGGTCTGCTGGTCGAGGGCTATGAGTTCCAGCCCCTCTACAAGAACCCCTACAACCCGCCCTACTACAAGGAACTGTTCGAAAACTACGGCTTCAAAAATTATTTCAACCAGAACAGCTACATCTGGCGGGTGAACGCTTCGGAGACCAATCAGGCGATCTTCGCCCGTGCCGGACGACTGGATGCGAGCTACCATGTCGAGAATATCGACATGAACAACCTGGAGGAGGCCGCCGAGAACTTCCGCGTGATCTACAACAAGGCCTGGGCCCTCTTTTCGGGTGTGAAGCCCATGACGCACGAGGAGGCGCTCGAAATGGTGCACGAGATGAAGCCGATCATCGACCCGCGGATCATCTTCTTCGCCTACTTCAACGACGAGCCGATCGGCTTCTTCATCACCGTTCCGGATCTGAACCGCCTGATCGGCAAGTTCAACGGCAAGTTCGGGTTGTGGCAGAAGCTGCGCCTGATGTGGGACCTGAAGGTGCGCCGTTCGTGCGACCGCATCTTCGGCATCATCTTCGGCATTGCGCCGGAGTTCCACGGCCGGGGCGTCGAGTCAGCCATCATGGTCAAGTACTACGAGTTCCTGGAGATGACCAAGAACGAATACAAGTCGATGGAGCTGGCATGGATCGGCGACTTCAACCCGGTGATGAACCGCATGATCGAGACCTACGTCTGCGCCACGAAGCACAAGATGCACACCACCTACCGCTACCTCTTCGACCGCGAGAAGGAGTTCAAGCGCTGTCCGCGCCTGGGTGTGAAGCGCCGCGAGTAACGAACGAAAGCATACCACATACAACCGATGAAAACTACCGTATTTACCAAGTACCACATCGCCGCGGGGGCCAGGATGGCCGAATTCGCGGGTTACAACATGCCAATCGAGTTTACGGGCATCAACGACGAGCACATGACCGTGCGTCAGGGTGCCGGTGTCTTCGACGTGAGCCACATGGGCGAGATCTGGGTCAAGGGTCCGAAGGCCGAGGCGCTGCTGCAGCACATCACGACCAACGACGTCGCGAAGTTATACGACGGCAAGGTGCAGTATTCCTGCATGCCGAACGGCCGCGGCGGCATTGTCGATGACATCCTCGTCTACCGTATCGACGCCGAGACCTACATGCTCTGCGTGAACGCCGCCAACATCGACAAGGACTGGGCGCATATCTGCGAGCAGGGACGCGCCTTCGGTATGGAGGCCGGCAAGGGCAAGGAGCTCTACAACGCTTCGGACGAGATCTGCCAGCTGGCCGTGCAGGGTCCTCTGGCGATGAAGATCGTGCAGAAGATGTGTGCCGAGCCCGTCGAACAGATGGAGTACTACACCTTCAGGAAGATGCCCGTCGCCGGCTGCGACGCCATCCTTTCGATCACGGGTTACACCGGTGCGGGCGGCTGCGAGATCTATGTGGCCAATGAGGACGGCGACCGTCTGTGGAAGGCTCTCTGGGAGGCCGGAGCCGAATACGGACTGAAGAATATCGGTCTGGGCGCCCGCGACACGCTGCGGCTCGAAAAGGGCTTCTGCCTTTACGGCAACGACATCGACGATACGACCTCGCCCATCGAGGCCGGCCTGGGGTGGATCACCAAGTTCGCCGAGGGCAAGGAGTTCATCGACCGCCCGCTCCTGGAGCGTCAGAAGACCGAGGGAGTTGCGCGCAAGCTCGTGGGCCTTCGGATGGTCGAGCGCGGCATCCCGCGCCACGGCTATGCGCTCGCCTCGCCCGAGGGCGAAGAGATCGGGCATGTTACCTCGGGTACGATGTCGCCCTGCCTGAAGGTGGGCGTGGCCCTGGGTTATGTCCGTACGGAGTACGCCAAGCCGGGGACGCAGATCGCCGTCGTGATCCGCGAGAAACCCGTGAAGGCCGAGGTGGTGAAGATCCCGTTCGTTTAACCGATAAAAGACAAACACAGCAAAAAATGAAAGCGAAATACCTCGGACTCGAACTTTCGAGTCCCGTCATTGTCAGCAGTTCGCCCTATACCTCCACCGTGCAGCACGTCGAGCAGTGCGTGCGTCAGGGAGCGGGTGCCGTGGTGCTGAAGTCGATCTTCGAGGAGCAGATTCTCCGCGAGGCGGCCTCGCTCGAACGCATGCAGGGTTACGGCGATGCCGGCGAGTACCTCGAGCGTTACCTCGGCGATGCCTATAAAAACGAATTCCTGCAGCTCGTTGCCGGTGCCGTGGCCACGGGCGTGCCCGTGATTGCGAGCATCAACTGCGTGGGTGCGGGCGATGCGTGGGTCGAGTATGCCCGTTCGATGCAGCAGGCCGGAGCCGCTGCGCTGGAGCTCAACATCTTCCTGCTGCCTACGGACCGTCATGCCTCGGCACAGCAGCTCGAGCAGGCCTATGCCGACATCGTGCGCAAGGTCGCTGCGGAGGTTACGATTCCCGTGTCGGTCAAGCTGCCGATGCGTCTGACGAATGTCCTTGCGGTCGGCGATGCGCTGCTGGCGCGCGGCGCCCGCGGCGTGGTGCTCTACAACCGCTTCTTCGAGCCCGACATCGACATCGAGAAGATGTGCTTCGTGGCGGGCGACCCCTTCAGCGAGCCTTCGGAGTTGCGCAACGTCCTGCGCAGCACGGCGCTCTGCGCCCATGCTCTGCCGCAGCTGGACGTTGCCGTATCGACGGGCGTGCATGACGGCGAGGCTGCCGTCAAGGCGCTGCTGTGCGGCGCTGCGGCCGTGCAGGTCTGCACGGCAATCCACCGCCACGGCTACGAGGCGATCGGCACGATTGCACGCTTCATCGACGACTGGGCCGCTCGTCACGGATTCGATACGCTTGACGCCTTCCGCGGCCGCATGGACTACGGCTCGGCCGAAGGCGATGTTTACCAGCGCGTGCAGTACATGAAGTATTTCCCGCACGGGGTTGAATAAGAGACACGGGGACTGCGCGGCGCGTTTCCGCGCGGGCTTTGCGAATGTATGGAATCAGGGGAAACCTTCGGGTCTCCCCTGATTCGAAGTATAGGGGGATATGACAGAACAATACCGAAAGTTTGTGCGGATCGCGAGCCGCTTCATTCCTCGCGACCGGATCTATACCGATGCCCTGCGCCGCCTGGCATGGGGCACCGATGCCGGTTTTTACCGTCTCATACCGCAGGTGGTCGTCCGTAGCGTCGATGAGCGGGAGATCTCGCGCCTGCTGCGCCTGGCCGGAGGGCTGCATCTGCCCGTAACGTTCCGGGCCGCCGGCACCAGCCTCTCGGGACAGACCGTCAGCGACTCGATCCTCATCGTCGCGGGCAAGCACTGGGAGCATTATGAGGTGCTCGACGGCGGTGAGTCCATCCGCCTCCAGCCGGGGATCGTCGGTGCCCGGGTCAATGCGATCCTGAAGCCCTACGGGAGGCGTTTTTCGCCCGATCCGGCTTCGGTGGCCAGCGCCATGGTCGGCGGCATCGTGATGAACAACGCCTCGGGCATGAACTGCGGCACGCACGCCAACAGCGACCGCATGCTGCTCTCGGTACGGATCGTGCTGGCCGACGGCACGCTGCTCGACACGGCTTCGGCGGAGAGCCGCCGGGCCTTTGCCGAAACACATGGAGACCTGCTGCGGGGCCTTGAGGCGCTGCGCGACCGCGTGCGCGGCAATGAGGCCCTCGCGGAGCGTATCCGCTACAAATATTCGATCAAGAACGTTACGGGACTGAACCTGCTGCCGCTGCTGCGCTTCGACGATCCGTTCGAGATGATCGCCCATCTGATGGTGGGGTCGGAGGGTACGCTGGCCTTCCTCGCGCAGGTGGTCATGCGCACGGAGTACGACTATCCGTGCAAGGCCAGCGCGATGGTTTACTTCCGCGACATGCGCGAGGCGTGCCGGGCCGTCGTGGCGATGAAGCGCCTCGAGGAGCAGACCGGCGAGCGGATCGTCTTCAGCGCCGAGATGCTCGACCGCAAGTCGCTCGAGGCGGTGAACGATCCCACGGGCACGGGCCTTACGGCCGTGCTCACCGAGACGAAGGCTTCGAATGCCGAAGAGCTCGCGGCGCGTATCGCGCGCATCGAGGAGCTGCTGCGCGGCTTCGATACCTTTACGCCGGTGCACTTCACCGACCGGGCGGAGGAGTATGCGAAGTTCTGGGCGATCCGCGCGGGCATCTTCCCCTCGGTGGGCAGCATGCGCCGTCCGGGCACGACCTGCCTGATCGAGGATGTCGCCTTCCATATCGACGACTTGCCGGAGGCGACGGCCGACCTGCAGGCTCTCATCGCCCGCCACGGCTACGACGATGCCTGCATCTACGGGCATGCCCTCGAAGGAAACTATCACTTCATCATCAACCAGTCGTTCTCTTCGGAGGAGGAGACGCGCCGCTATGCCGCACTCATGGAGGATGTCGTGGCGCTCGTCGTGGACAAGTACGGCGGCTCGCTCAAGGCCGAGCACGGCACGGGCCGCAACATGGCTCCCTTCGTGCGGCGCGAGTGGGGCGACGAAGCCTTCGACGCGATGTGCGAACTCAAGCGGCTGTTCGATCCCGAGGGACTGCTCAATCCCGGAGTGATCTTCAACGACGATCCACAGTGTCATCTCTCGCACTTCAAGCCCCTGCCGCTGACCGATCCGCTCATCGACCGCTGCATCGAATGCGGATTCTGCGAGGTGAACTGCCTTTCGTACGGACTGACGCTCTCCTCGCGGCAGCGCATTGTGGCAAGGCGCGAGATCGCCCGCCTGGAGCGCAGCGGTGAGGATCCCGAACGGCTGCGGGCATTGCGCCGCCAGTACCGCTATGCCGGGGAGGCCACCTGTGCCGGCGACGGGCTCTGCTCGCTCTCCTGCCCGCTGGGCATCAATACCGGGGAGCTGACGCACGCCGTGCGGGCCGCATCGCTCCGCCCGGGAAGTGCGGGACATGCCGCCGGGGAGTTTGCCGCCCGTCATTTCGAAGGGGTCAAGGCCTCGCTGCGGCCGGTGCTGACGCTGGCCGATACGGCGCGGCGCATGCTCGGCGTGCGGGCCATGTCGGGCCTCGCCCGCGGCCTGCACCGTGCGGGACTTCCGCTCTGGCAACCCGCCATGCCCCGTGCCTACCGGATTCCGGCGGCATTGAGAAAGCCGGCTGCGGCCGAATCTCCGAAACGCGAACCCGACCGTGTGGTCTACTTCCCGAGCTGCATCAACCAGACGATGGGCCTCGCGCGCGAAACGCCGGTCCGTGAACCGTTGGCCGAAAAGATGGTCTCCCTGCTCCGCAAGGCGGGCTGGGAGGTGATCTTTCCCGAGGGAATGGAGCATCTCTGCTGCGGTACGATCTGGGAGAGCAAGGGTATAGCCGACATCGCCGACCGCAAGACGGCCGAACTGGAGGAGGCCCTGTGGAAGGCGAGCTGCGGGGGCCGCTATCCGGTGTTGTGCGACCAAAGCCCCTGTCTGCACCGCATGCGGGAGAAGATCCGCCGCATGAAACTCTACGAACCCGCGGAGTTCATCTGGACCTTCCTGCGCGACCGGCTCGAGTTCCATCCGCAGGAGGGTCCCGTGGCCCTGCACATCACCTGCTCGATGCGGCGCATGGGACTCTCCGATACGATTGTGGCGCTGGCGCGGCTCTGCGCCCGCGAGGTGGTGATCCCCGAGGAGGTGGGGTGCTGCGGATTTGCCGGCGACCGGGGCTTTACCCATCCTGAGGTGAATGCCTATGCGTTGCGCAAGCTGCGGCCTGCGATCGAACGCTCCGGGGCGCGGATCGGCTACTCGAACAGCCGGACCTGCGAGATCGGCCTTACGACCCATTCGGGCATCCCATATGTCTCGATCGTCTATCTGGTCGATGCCTGCACGACGCCGCGCACCGACGCGGATGAGGCGCCGAAGGAGTGATTCCGAACCGAATGAAAAGAGAAGCCCCGCACGGCAAGCTGTCGAACCTGCCGTGCGGGGCTTCTGCGGAACAGGACGTCAGTCCCGGCGTTGTTCCTCGTCGAAAAGGGGGTCGAAAAGCCGCCGCAGCGTCGCCGTGTCGCGGATCGCTGCCCGCAGCTCCTCCAGACGCCGGGCGTTGTCCGACTCCGGAATCCAGAGCTTCAGATAGCCGCCCTCGCCGTACTTGCGTCGCAGATGGTCGAGACAGCGGGCATAATGCTCTTCGCGCGTGAGCGCAGGGTAATGGGCCAGGCCGTACTGCACCGTGCGGCGGATGATCGTCGTGGGGTCGATGCAACGATCCGCCTCGGCGACGATGCGTCCGTAGATCGAGCGGGGTTCGTGGTCCGACGAGGCACGGTGGTCCTCGACGGCTTCGCGCATCGTGGCGATCTGCTCCTCGGAAAACCAGCGGCGCAGGGCGGGATCCGCGGCGAGGATACGGCCGCCGGCGAGGTGGTGCTCCTCGCGGCCTTCGGCAAGTCCCGTATCATGGTAGGCGGCGATCGTGTAGACCATTGCCGGGGAGAGCCCGTAGGGTGCGGCGAGCGCGAGGCTCCGCTCGATGACCTGGCTGACGTGGTCCGTGGAGTGGGCCCGGTCGAAACTGCGGTAGCGGGGAAGTATCTGCGTCTCGATGTGGGCGAGGAGCGCAGGGTCTATCTCTTTCATATTCATGCTGCGAATATATCAATTTTTTGCTATTTTTGCCGCCGAATCAGTATCCCGATATGAAGACGCAGGCCGAATTGAAGGCGATCGCGCAGTTTGTCGCCGAATACGCCACCCGCCTCATGGGCTCGGGTGTTCATACCTCGCGCGTGGTGCGCAACACGAAGCGTCTGGGCGAGGCTCTCGGAGTGCGGGTGATCGTCTCAGCCTTCCAGCGGGTCGTGAACTTCTCGGTCTTCGATGACGAGAGCGGCGAGGTCTGTAGCGAGGTGGTCGATATTCCGCCTCTTCCGATCAGCTTCGAACTCAACGCCGAATTGAGCGCCTTGAGCTGGGAGGCCTATGACCGACATCTGTCCCTCGATGAAATCGTGGCCCGCTACCGGGAGATTATCGCCCGCCCGCGCATCGACCCCATCTTCACGCTCATCGTCGTGGGGTTGGCCAACGCCTCCTTCTGCCGCCTGTTCGGCGGAGATTGGTTTGCCATGAGCATCGTCTTCACCGCGACGCTGCTCGGTTTCTTCCTCAAGCAGGGAATGCAGAGCAGGGGTTTCAACCATTACGTCGTATTCATCGCCTCCTCCTTCGTCGCATCGATGTACGCCTCCGTGGCGCTGACCTTCGACACGACCTCCGACATCGCCATCGCCACGAGCGTGCTCTTCCTGATCCCGGGCGTGCCGCTCATCAACGGCGTGATCGACATCGTCGAGGGGCATGTGCTCAACGGCATTGCGCGCCTCACGTCGGCGCTGATGCTGATCGTCTGCATCGCCATCGGGCTGTCGGCGACACTGATGATCGTAAAATCCGGACTTCTATGATGTGGCTCGAGATCCTTTCCGACGGCTTCTTCGCCGCCGTGGCCGCCATCGGCTTCGGAGCCATCTCCGATCCTCCGATGCGGGCCTTCCCGAGTATCGCGCTGCTGGCAGCCATCGGCCATGCGCTGCGTTTCGTGCTCATGCACTGGGGTATGGACATCGCCTCGGCCTCGTTGTGCGCGTCGGTTACGATCGGTGTGGGCAGTCTGCTGCTCGGAGGCCGCATCCGCTGTCCGATGACCGTGCTCTTCATCCCGGCGCTGCTGCCGATGATCCCGGGCATGTATGCCTACAGGACGGTCTTCTCGATGATCATGTTCATGAAGACGCTCGACGATCCGGCGCTCGGCGCGGAGTACCTGCAGGCGATCGTCCGCAACGGATTCATCACCTTCAGCGTGATCTTCATGCTGGCGGCGGGAGCCGCGGCGCCGATCTTCCTGTTCAACAAGCGGGCACATTCGCTCACGCGCGATAAAAAATACCTTCGGCAATGACGAACACGGTTTTCTGGCAGACGATTGCCGACTACAACCGGATGACCTGGCCCGTGCAGGCGGTGCTGGTCCTTGCGGGGTTTTTTCTGACCTGGCGGCTCTATCGGCGTCCTACGCCCGGTGTGAAGCGCGCGATGAAGTACTATCTGGCGCTGCTCAACGGATGGATCGCTGTGGGATACTATCTCGTGGCATGCGACGCCCGTCCCTATAATGAGGTGATGGCCCTCTTCTGGGGCGTGATGGCCGCCGTGTGGGTCTACGACGATGTGGTGGGCTATACGACCTTCGAGCGGACGCGGCGGCACGACCTGTTTGCCGTCATCCTTTGTCTCATGCCTTTCGTCTATCCGCTTTTTTCGGTACTTCGGGGACTGCATTTTCCGATGATGACCTCACCCGTGATGCCTTGCTCGGTGGCACTCTATACGATCGGCCTGCTGCTCGCCTTCTCGAAGCGGGTCAATCTTTTCGTCATCCTGTTCCTGTGCCACTGGTCATTGATCGGCCTTTCGAAGGTCTATTTCTTTGGCATTCCCGAAGACCTGCTGCTGGCCGGGGCGCTGGTCCCGGCCCTCTATCTTTTCTTCAAGGAGTATATCGACCTGAATTTCCGCAGCGACACGAAACCCGACCGGCGCGTGATGCGGCTGCTGCTTGCGGTGATGTGCGCGGCGCTCGGGATCTTCTTCCTGGCAACCATCTGGCGGCAGATCGCCATCCTTGTCTGACGAAAACGGCCCGCACATCGGATGTGCAGGCCGTTGGATCGGTCTATTTCCACAGCCGCCGTCAAAGCGTCCAGCCGCGGGTCCAGTCATCGTCCGCAGGTACGGCGCCCCGATAGGGTGCTGCGGTGAAGAAGCTGTCGGAGAGCGTCTTGCCGCCGTCGATCGTGCCGATGTAGTTGCCCGTGAGCGTATTCGTGTAGTCGGTGCTGTTGTAGCTGCCATCGAGGAACATGGCATTCGTGTAGATACCCTCCTTCGAGTTGAGCTCCGAGCTCATCGAGACGTATTCGAGTTTGGAGACACCTTCTTTCAGAGCAGTCTCCGTCTCCGAGGTCTCCACGGTGATGCATTTCGTCTTGCCCGTTACGATGGCATTCGAAATCTCGACCTGCGTGCCGGCGCGCAGACGTACACCCTGCGAGTCGGAGCCGTTGCCGACGAGCGTCAGGTTCGTCAGTACCGGATGGGCGACGGGCGTGGCGGCGAAGTTGTTGCCGTTGTTGTCGCACTCCATCAGGCAGTCGCAGTCATAACCTGCGCCGGCATCCTGCCAGGCTACGAGGAACTGTCCGCGGCCGTTCCATCCCTCGGTCCAGTCGTAGGAGTCGTCCGAGCAGCTCGTTACGACCATGTGCTTGATATTGACCGAGCCGCCGAAGAACTCGAAACCGTCGTCCGAACCCTTGTAGGCCTGCAGGTACTCGACCGTCGTGCCGTTGCCTACGCCGTAGAATGAGATGCCGTTGGCTTCGTGCTCCTCGTCGAAGGCGTAACCCGTATATTCGAGCCGGACGTAACGCAGCGTGCCCGAGTTGTCGGCATCGTTGCTGCCGCCGTAGGGGGCGTTGCCGATCTCCGAGAGAACGCCCGTGCCGGCGTTGGTGTGGGCATAGCCGCAGATGTGCAGGCCTCCCCAGGCTCCGGCCGATTTCTTTTCGCTGGTCATGACGATCGGCGAGGCGGCCGTACCCTGTGCGTCGATTCGGGCACCCTGCTCGATGAGGATATAGTCCACCTTGTCGTCATCGACTGCTACGATATTCACACCAGGTGCAATGTGGAGCGTGGCGCCTGCCTTGACGTGTACGCCGCCGCTCAACCGATAGGTTCCGTTCTGGAGCAGGTAGGCGTCTTTCGTGATGTTGCCTTCGAGGGTCGTTCCCGAGGCGATCTCGCCTTCGAGGGAAGGGGCACCTCCGTTTTCGTCGTCGTTGTTGCAGGCCGTGCAGAAGAGTGCTCCGGCGGCAGTCAGGACTGCCAGAAGTTTCCAATACGTTTTCATGTAGCGTGAAAATTGAGTGATTGAATGTGTGCGTGTGTCAGAATTTGAGGTTCATGCCGATCTCGAACCCGATGCCCGTGCGGTAGCGTTCGACCTCGACGGTGCGGTTCTTTTGCGGCACCTCCTGCTCGAAGACGATCGCCCGGTTCAGCAGGTCGGTGAACTGTGCCTTGATCTCGGCGCGGCGGCTGAAACGGTAGGCGGCCGTGAAGTTGAGCGTGTGTACGGGGAGCTGTTTCACATCGCCCAGTCCCGAGATACCTACGGCGTGGATGCGCGGTCCCTGGAGGTTGTAGAGCAGCGCCAGATTGAGCTGCCGCTCTCCGCCCAGGCGCGGCGACCAGGTGATGTCGGCATTGGCCAGGTAGGGCGACGCGCCCTGCAGGGCCCGCTCCTTGTTGGTGTAGGCGCCGCCGTCGGGCAGCTTGACGTTCGTGTACATGTAGGAGCCGTTCACTCCGAGGCGCAGCTCCTCGGTGAGGGCTTTGCGGAACTCGATCTCCACGCCGGCGGCCATGCCGTTGTCGGCATTGCGGAAGGTGTGCACGGCGGCGCCGCCCGAGAGCATCTGTACCCGTTCGATCGGTTCGTCGAGGAATTTGTAGTAGGCCGTTACGGAGAAGAGGTCGCCCCGGCGGTTGAGCAGTTCGTAGCGCAGGTCGAGGTTGTAGTTGTAGCTGTTGAGCAGCTCCTCGTTACCGCGCAGCTGCAGCGAGCCGTAGGACTCCTGGTAGAGGAACGGGGCCATTTCGATGAACGAGGGGCGCGTGATGGTGCGGGAAGCGGCCAGACGCAGCTGCTGTCCTTCGCGGAGCGTGTAGCGGATGTTCAGCGCCGGGAAGAGGTCGCCCTTGTCGATTGTGCGCCGTTCGCGGAGGCTCTGGTCGTTGGAATAGTCCACCCACTGTTCGGACTGTTCGTAGCGCAGGCCGGCATTGATGAGCAGCGCGTCGGTGGGGTGGAGGTCTATCGAGACGTATCCGGCGAGAATGCGGTTGCCGGCGTCATAGCGGTCCTTGGGCTGGTTCTGACGGTCGATGACGATCTGTCCGTTGGCGACGTTTTCGAAGTTGAGGTAGCCGTCCGTGTCGTAGATGTCGTCGATCTGCGGCGTAAGGGCCGTCAGGTCGTAGTAGAAGCGGGTGCCCGCGTAGTCGCGACTCTTGTCCTTGTAGGAGAGGCCGATCGTGAGCAGGTGTTCGCGTCCGAACCGGAAGTCCGTCGCGGCATGGGCGTTCCACTCCCGCTCGTCCAGCACACCGAAATAGCGCATCGTCTCCTGACGGTTGAGTTTGAACAGCGTGAGCGATCCGTCGTCCATTTTGCGGAACATTACCTGTCGGCGGTCGGGTTCATCGGACGAGGTGCCCGAGTAGGAGCCGCTCCAGCGCAGCTTCCACTGCGGACCGAAGACGTGCGTACCGTTGATCTGGTGGGTCATCAGCTTGTAGACATGCAGCACGTCGTTGCTGCCGATCAGGTGGTGATCCTCCTGGTCATAGCCCTCGCGACGCATGTAGGTATCGATGGCGTTGCGTGCGTAGAAAAAAGTGTAACTGATGCGGTCGGCCTCGCGCAGGGTGATGCCCAGGCTCGCCAGAGCCGCAATTTTCAGTTCACTTGCATAACTGTCGTAGGAGTAATCGTCCGTTACGGTGCCCGTGGCTTCGAGCAGCCGGAATTCGGCGTTGCGCATCGTCTGCAGGTCATTGCTCATGCCGCCCGAGGCCAGCAGGCTCAACGTCTGGTTGCCGACGCGCAGGTTGCGGCTCCAGGCCAGGTTGCCTCCGAGCGTGGGAAGTGCGGTCTGTTTGCGGACCGAGAAATCCGTATCGAAGATATCCTTTTGGACAACCCGCTGGCGGAACTCCGCGAGCGATCCGTTCATGGCGCGCGCATCGACGCCCGGCTGCGTGAAGAGCGAGCGGTGGTCCATGCGGTAGAATGTCTGCCCGAGGGTGTTGAGGCGTCCGCCGACATGGAAGTCGGCCGTGAAGAACTCCTCACCGATATTCTCCTTGGTGTCGATGTCGATGTGCGCCCCCGAATAGTCGGCATAGGAGCTTACCTCGTAGACCTTGCTCACGGTGATGTTGCGGACGACGGACGAGGGGAAGATGTCGAGCGGGATGAGCTTGTTGTCGGGGTTGGGCGAGGCGATGGGCTGGCCGTTGAGGGTCGTAATGCTGTAGCGGTCGCCCAGACCGCGGACGATAAGCTGCCCGGCCGAAGCGATCGAGATGCCGGTGATTTTCTTGACACCCTCCTCGACGTTCGAGATTCCCTTGAGCGACATTTCTCGGGCTCCCATGTTCTCGATCGCCACGTTCGAGGCGATGCGGTCGGTCTGGAGGCTGCGTTCCGATTCGAGGTTCCGGCGCCCCTTGACCGTTACCGACTGGAGCGTCTGCGTATCGGGCTCAAGCTCGATCGTAAGCAGCTCTTCCGTTGCCGGAATCCGTACTTCGACCTGGCGGGTGAGGTAGGAGATATAGGAGACGGTGAGCGTGTGCGTACCTTCGGGAAGCTCCATTTCGAAGGCCCCCGAGGCGTCGGTTGTCGTACCCCGGGTCGTGCCCGAGAGGAGGATCGTGGCGCCGATCAGCGGTTCGCGCGTCGATCGGTCGAGGATTCGGCCCTTGAGGTCTGCGGCGAAGGCGGTGCGGGCGCCGAAGAGCAGCATCAGAAGAAGCAGTGAGGCTTTTTGCATCGTAACAACACTTGTTTTCACGCCGCAAAGGTGCCCCATTCCTGTTTCGTCCGTATGACGAAGCGGTTTCCGGCTGTTACAAAGCGTACATGTTTCGATTACAAAAAGCCTTCGGGTGTAGATCTATAATATAGGTAAAAGCCCGTTCCTGCAGTTGCAGGAACGGGCTTTGTCGTGCGGAGCCGCAATCGGCTACTTGGCGTAGGCCACGGCACGGGTTTCGCGGATGACCGTGATCTTCACCTGGCCGGGATAGGTCATCTCGTCCTGGATCTTCTTGGCGATATCGTGCGAGAGGCTCTCCGATTCCTGGTCCGAGAGCTTGTCCGCACCGACGATCACGCGCAACTCGCGGCCGGCCTGAATGGCATAGGTCTTCACGACGCCCGGATACGAGAGGGCGATGTCCTCCATCTCCTTCAGACGCTTGATGTAGCTCTCGACCACCTCACGGCGGGCTCCCGGACGTGCGCCCGAGATGGCATCGCAGACCTGGATGATCGGTGCGATGAGCGAACTCATCTCCACCTCGTCGTGGTGGGCGCCGATGGCGTTGCAGACCTCGGCCTTCTCCTTGTATTTCTCGGCGATCTTCATGCCGATGATGGCATGCGGCAGTTCGGGCTCGTCATCGGGCACCTTGCCGATGTCGTGCAGCAGGCCTGCGCGGCGTGCCACCTTGGGATTCAGACCCAGCTCGGCGGCCATGATTCCGGCGAGGTTCGCCGTCTCACGGGCGTGCTGCAGCAGATTCTGGCCGTAGGAGGAGCGGTATTTCATCTTGCCGATCAGGCGGATCAGTTCGGGGTGCAGTCCGTGGATTCCCAGGTCGATGGCCGTGCGTTTGCCGACCTCGACGATCTCCTCCTCGATCTGCTTCTGCACCTTGGCTACGACCTCCTCGATGCGTGCCGGATGGATGCGGCCGTCGGTAACGAGCTGGTGCAGGGCCAGGCGGGCGATTTCGCGGCGCACGGGATCGAAGCCCGAGAGGATGATTGCCTCGGGGGTGTCATCGACGATGATCTCGATGCCCGTGGCGGCTTCCAGGGCGCGGATGTTGCGGCCCTCGCGGCCGATGATGCGGCCCTTAACCTCGTCGCTTTCGATGTTGAAGACCGTTACGGCGTTTTCGATGGCTGTCTCGGTCGCTACACGCTGGATCGAGGCCACGATGATTCGCTTGGCCTCCTTCGTGGCCGTCATCTTCGCCTCTTCGATCGTTTCGTTGATGTAGGCGGCGGCCTCGGTCTTCGCCTCGGCCTTCATGTTCTCGACCAGAATGTTCTTCGCCTCCTCGGAGCTCATACCCGAGATCTGTTCGAGACGGAGGTTCTGCTCGCGCTGCATCTGATCGACCTCCTCCTTTTTGTGCTCGAGAATCTGGAGCTGGTTCTGCAACTGATCCTTGAGCCGGTCGTTTTCGCGGATGCGGCCGTCCAGGTCGCGCTCCTTGTTCTGGAGGTTCTGCTCGATCTGCTTGGCGCGCTGTTCGCTCTGTGCGATTTTCTGGTTCCGTTCATTGACCTGACGGTCGTATTCGCTCTTGAGCTGTATGAACTTCTCCTTTGCCTGAAGGATCCGCTCCTTCTTGATCATCTCGCCTTCGGCCTCGGCCTCCTTGAGGGCGGCTTCGCGGCGCTTGCGGATCGACGTCTTGGCTATGAGGTTCGTAACGACCGCATAGACCGCAACGGCGACCACTGCGGAGATGCAGGCAGTCAAAATGATGGTATTCATCGTTCGTTGCTTTTTGTTTTTATTATAGGGTTTTTAATGGTATCACAAAAAAACCGCATAGGATTCCTTACTTTTGTTTGACGAATCTGCAAGATTGTCAGGTGTGGGGGCTCCGACAATCGCAATCTTCCAACGGTGCGCCGGAGCGCACTCCCCCGGAGGGTAGTAAGGCCTGATTTTGAAGCATCGTGAGTTGCCCCAATGTAATAAGTGTTCAGTTTCGCAAAGCTTTAAGGAATCTATGCGGGTAGATTTTTCCTTCGTATGTAAAAGAACCTTCTCTTCTGCGGGCAGTACCGGGCTTCCCGGCCGGATGCCCTCTTCCCGGCTGTATCTTCAGATCTTCGTCCGGCGTCAGCGGGTCGGATCGTTGAGGTAAGCGTCTATTTCCGCTCCGATTGCCTCGATCCTGCGGAGATCCTCGCTGTCGAGTTCGCGGCTCTGGCGCATCCCGACATTGGCGATGGCAAATTTCAGCGCAGTCATCGACAGGTAGTCCAGATCGGTCCAGTTGCGGATATTCTGTTGTTTGAGCAATGTGAGGTAGTTGTTCACCTCGCGCTCGGCCAAACGGTATACCTCCTCTTTGCCGCTCTCGATCTGGAACGGGTAGCTTTTGCCTGCTATCTTGAGTGTTATCGCCTGTTTGGCCATTTTGTCGTTCGTTTATTCTCCCTTCCTCTTCAGGCCGTCATTCGACCTTCTGCCTCTTCGGGTCCGCAGGCCCGACCTGCGGCTGTCCTATGAGCGCGATACACTTGTCCACCTCCCGCATAAGACGGTTTACGCGTGCCCGCGCCTTCTCCCGGTTCACGCCTCCCCCCGCAAGGCCTTCGGCCAGCTGCATGCGTCCCACCTGGGCATCCAGTTCGCGGACGCGCTCCTCCAGCGAGCGTTTCTCGGCCCGCAGCGAATCCCGCTCCCGGGTCAGCTCGGAGCAGAGTCCGGAGAGCCGCCGATGCTCTTCGATCAATCGCCCTACACGGGCTTCGAGGTTCGTTATCACGCTTTTGTCGGCCATGCTCCTCGGGGGAAGTTCCTATTAACCACTCAAAGGTACGAAAAGGATCGGTAAAAAACAAAAAAATGAGGCAAAGAGTTGCTTTTGCCTCATTTCGGGACGATGCCGCACGGCGCTCCTACCGATGTGCCGTACGGGGGTTCGCCACGACCGACCCATAGAGGTCGTAGTCGGCGGCCGAGGTGATCCGTACGTCGTAGAAATGCCCGCGCAGCAGCCTCCGCTCCTCGGCAGGGATGAGAATCTCCTGATCGACTTCGGGCGAGTCGTACTGCGTGCGTCCGATGTAGAAGTCGCCTTGCCGCGAGTCGATCAGCACCCGTTCGGTGCGTCCCACACGGCGGCGGTTGTTCTCGAGCGAGATGCCGTTCTGCAGGGCCATGATCCGCTCGACACGCTCCTGCTTGACGGCTTCGGGTACGTCGTCGTGCAGCTCGCAGGCCGAATAGGTTCCCTCCTCCTCGGAGTAGGCGAAGACCCCGAGACGGTCGAAACGCACCTCGCGGACGAAGTCGAGCAGTTCCGTAAAGTCGGCCTCCGTCTCTCCCGGATACCCCACGAGCAGAGTCGTGCGCAGCGCCAGGTCGGGGATTGCCCCGCGCAGGCGGCGGATCAGTTCCATTGCTTCGGCCTTCGTGTGGCGGCGGTGCATGGCCGCGAGCTGGGCGTCGGCGATGTGTTGGAAGGGTATGTCGAGGTATTTGCAGATCTTGGGTTCGGAAGCCATCACCTCGATCACGTCGTCGGGGAAGGCTGCCGGGTAGGCGTAGTGGAGGCGGATCCACGCGATCCCCTCGATGCGGCAGAGGCGTCGCAGCAGCTCGCCGAGCATGCGGCGCCCGTAGAGGTCGATACCGTAGTAGGTCGTGTCCTGGGCGATGACGATCAGCTCACGCACGCCTCCGGCCGCCAGCTTGCGGGCCTCCTCCTCGAGCTCTTCCATCGGAACCGAGACGTGCGGACCGCGTATGAGCGGGATGGCGCAGTAGCCGCACTTCCAGTTGCAGCCTTCGGAGATCTTCAGGTAGGCGTAGTGGCGCGGGGTGGTCAGCAGTCGCTCGGTCTCCAGTGCGGGATCCTCCGAGGCCCCCAGGGCGCGGATGATGCCCTCCCAGGTGCGGGCGCCGAAATAGTCGTCCACCTCGGGAATTTCGGTGCGCAGTTCGTCGGCGTAGCGCTCCGAGAGGCAGCCGATGACGAACAGATGTTCGATCTTTCCGGCCCGTTTGGCAGCTGCGGCGCGCAGGATCATGTCGATGGACTCCTGCTTGGCGTCGCCGATGAATCCGCAGGTGTTGATGACCACGGTTTTGGCGTCCGTACGGTCGCTGTCGAAGACCACGGTGTAGCCCGCGGCGGCCAGGCGGGCCATCAGGTGCTCGGAATCCACGGTGTTCTTCGAACAGCCGAGGGTTATGACGTTAATTTTTCGCATCGCCGAAGAGTGCATGGACGAATTCGTGGCGGTCGAAGATGCGCAGCTGGTCGATTCCCTCGCCGATGCCTATGTAACGCACCGGAATGTGGAACTGGTCGCTGATGCCGATCACCACGCCTCCCTTGGCCGTGCCGTCGAGTTTGGTGATCGCCAGCGAGGTTACCTGCGTGGCCTGCGTGAACTGCCGGGCCTGCTCGAAGGCGTTTTGTCCCGTCGAACCGTCCAGGACGAGCATTACCTCGTGCGGCGCTCCGGGGATCACCTTCGACATGACGTTGCGGATCTTCGTCAGCTCGTTCATCAGATTTACCTTGTTATGCAGGCGTCCGGCAGTGTCGATGAGTACCACGTCGGCGCCGTTGGCCTTGGCCGAGGTGAGCGTGTCGAAGGCTACCGATGCAGGGTCCGAGCCCATCTGCTGGCGGATCATCGTCGCCCCGGCGCGATCGGCCCACACCTGGAGCTGGTCGATGGCTGCGGCGCGGAAGGTGTCGGCGGCGCCGATCCACACCTTGCGGCCTGCCTTCGTGAGCTGGGCTGCGAGTTTGCCGATCGTCGTGGTCTTGCCGGCACCGTTCACGCCCACGACCATGACGACATAGGGCTCGCCTTCGGTGGCGTCGAGGCCGAAGTGCTCCGACGAACCGTGAGCCTCCTCCATGAGGGCCGATACCTCCTCGCGGAGGATCGACTGAAGCTCCGAGGCATTCATGTATTTGTCGCGGGCCACGCGCTCCTCGATGCGGCGGATGATCTTCACGGTCGTCTCCACGCCCACATCCGAGGAGATGAGCACCTCCTCGAGGTCGTCGAGCACCGATGCGTCGATTGTCGATCGTCCGGCAACGGCGCGGGCCAGCTTCGAGAAGAGCCCCGTCTTGGTCTTTTCGAGCCCGGCGTCAAGCTCCTCCTGACGTCCGGGAGCCTGCTCCTTGTCGGCAGACGCATCCTGTTTCTTCCTGAATAGATCGAAAAATCCCATTTTTCTCGGTTTTTATAGGGCAAAGATAGCAAGAAAGTTTCAAAAAAAACGTTACATTTGCCCTATTATAAATCGGTTCCCGGACATTCGGAGCCGCGGGAGCCGCATGCCGAACCTCGATTATTAAGATTTTGCGATGATGAGAAAAACACTTTTCCTGCTCTTTGCCGCGTTGTGCGGCGCGATGGCGGCTTCGGCCCAGGACCTGATCGTCAAGAGGGATTCCACGAAGGTCGAGGCCAATGTGCTCGAAATTTCGACCGATGTCGTCCGGTACAAGAAATACTCCTATCCCGGGGGACCGACCTACGTCGTACCGGTCAAGGAGCTCGCCTATATCCGTTATGCCAACGGTGAAACCGAACGGTATGCCGTTTCGGTCCCTGCGACGCCGTTGACTCCCGCCACGCCGCGTCAGGAGACGGCTCCCGGAGCGAAGCAGTACGAAATCGGCGACCTTTATGATGCGAACGGTGTCCGCGGCATCGTCTGTCAACTCTCCGAAGACGGCACGCACGGGCTGGCTATCTCGCTCGATGAGATCTATCTTCCGTGGAGCGTTTTCCGCAAACCCGACCTGCGGACGGTCGGTACGACGGATCGCAGCGACGGGCGCGTGAACATGCGTATTGTCGAGGAGTACATCGCGGCCAACGGCCTTTCGTGGGATGATTTCCCCGCTTTCAAATGGTGCCGCGAGAAGGGCGAAGGCTGGTACCTGCCGGCGATTGACGAGCTGCTCAACATCGGCCATAACTATAACGGCGGTTCCCGGGCATCGAACAACCGCAAGGCACACAAGTTCTTCAACGACCGCCTCAAGGCGGCCGGCGGCGAGCGCATGGATCGGCTGGTCTATTATTTCTCCTCGACGGAGGCCGACGATCGGAATGCCTATACTTCGCACATGAATATCGAACCCCCGTATGTCGTCGAGATTCAGAAATACAACAAGTTCCTCGTGCGGGCCGTATATGCCTTCTGACGGGTTTCCCCGATCCTGAAAACAGCGGCGCGGAGTCCATGCGGACCCCGCGCCTGTTTTTGCGGGCGATGTCGCCGCCGGCGAGTCATATCTCCTCGATCAGGCGGCGCAGGGCCGGAATGACGATCTCCCAGGCGTAGTGTGCCCGGACGTAGGCGGGACCCCGGTTCCCGATCTCCGTGCGGAATCGTTCGTCGGTCAGCAGCCGGTGAAGCCGCTGTCGGAACTCCTTTTCGGTGTCGTACCACAGCGCGGCGCCGCTCTGCATGCAGTGATCCTTCATCACGCGGCTGCGGCCGTTTACGAGGGCCGGTATCCGGTTGTCCATCGCCTCGAGCATCAGCAGCGAGAGGCTCTCCAGGTGCGAGGGGTTTACCATGACTGCGGCGTGGCGGATGATCGCCGCCTTTTCGGCGTCGCTGACAAAGCCCGTGCAGAGAACTTCCGGATGGCTTTCGCCGCTCATTTGCGGGTCGATGCCTCCCGTGAGCACCAGTTTCGTATCGCTGCCGTAGCGGCGGCAGTAGTCGAGAAAATAGGGTATGAGGTCGTTGAGTTTCGAATGGGTAACGCGTCCCAGATAGAGCACATAACGTTCCGGAAGACCGTATCGGGCCTTCACCTCCGTCCAGTCGGCTGCCGGAGCCTGCTCGATGCCGCAGCCCACGAGGCTGTTCGGAGCCAGCGAGGAGCCGAAAATCCGGCGTGCGGTGCGCCGTTCCGCTTCGGTGTTGAAGGCGATATGCCGCACGCGGGTGAACATCGGGGCATTGAGCGCCCAATAGAGGCATTTGTCGGGATGGACCAGCGGGATGAGGATCGTTTTCTGCGGTGCTATCACGCTGCCCAGTACCGTCTGGCTGAAGTAGAAGTTCATGAAGAGCAGTGCGGCATACTCCTCCTGATGTTGCCCGATGAAGTGCAGCATCTCGGGTGTATGGTCGGGTTGCGACTCGAAAAACCGTCTTTCGGCGGCGGTGCTCATCCGCCATTCGGGATGGAGGGAGGAGAGTGCCCCCAGCAGGCGGATCTTGTCCAGGTGACGGCGGACTCTCCGGGCCGTGCGGCATTTCCGGCCCAGCTGTCGGTGCTGCTCACCGTCGATCGGATGAGGGCGGAACCGGCGAACCGTTACACCGTTTTCGATGCTTGTCCCTTCGGAAAAATCCGCCTCGGGCTTGTTGAAAATACGCGTGGTTGTTGTCAGCACCTCGACGTCGTAATAGGGTACGAGTCGTTCGGCGAGCATGCGGCAATGAACCTCTGCACCGCCGTTCACCCCGGCTCCGTAGCGAATGATGATGAAGGCAATCTTCTTTTTCATGAGAGATATGCGGGTTGCGGTCGGAAAATTCCGGATAAAAGTACGAAAAAATCGGCAAACCGAACCGTTCCGGTCAAATACAAAGGGCACTCCGCGCGGGAATGCCCTTTGTATTTAAGAGAGATCTCTTAAAATACGTTATTTCTTCTCTTCGAAGAAGTCCTTGATCTGGTCGTTGGGAACGATGCCTTCCTTGAACATGTAGGCTCCGGTCTTCTCCGACTTGACCATCTTGATGCACTTGGTAAACTGCTTACCCGTGCCGGTTTTCAGTGTTGCGACTACTTTCTTTGCCATAGTGCTTCTCTAACTATTTGATTTCACGGTGAACGGTAACCCGCTTGAGGAAGGGATTGTACTTCTTGCGCTCCAGACGGTCGGGCGTGTTCTTCTTGTTCTTGGTCGTGATGTAACGGGACATTCCCGCAACGCCGCTCTCTTTCTGTTCGGTGCACTCGAGGATGACCTGAACTCTGTTGCCTTTCTTTGCCATTTGTTACTTGTTTTTAGTACACGCTTTTGGGCGCGGCAGCTTCGCGCAGAGCGACTGCGAGACCCTTCTTGTTGATAGTTTTCATGCCGGAGGCCGATACCTTCAGGGTAATCCAGCGACCCTCCTGTTCAGACCAGAAACGCTTGGTTTTCAGATTGGGACTGAATTTGCGCTTGGTCTTGTGGTGCGAGTGCGAAACGTTGTTTCCCACGATCGCCACCTTGCCTGTGATTTCGCAAATTTTCATTTTCGTGTAATTGTTTTGGTGTAAACCCTTTTAAGGGAGTGCAAATATACAACCTTTTCGGCAAATAGCAAAAACTGCCGTTCTTTTTTTACCCGGGGCCGCTTCATGCCGCACCCTCTGTCGGACTGCCCGGGTGCGGCGGCCCCGACGGATTACCGCTCCTGCTCCAGCGCGTCGCGGAGCAGGGCGATGGCAAAGGCCGAGGCGCGGTCGATGATCTGACCCCGGTCCGTACCGCACTGTTTGCATACGGCCGTGGTTCCTTCGGGCGTCGCCACGGCGATCCATACCGTGCCGACGGGCTTTTCGGCCGAGCCTCCCGTGGGGCCGGCGATGCCGGTCGTGGCAATGGCATAGTCGGCTCCGGCCACGCGCCGTGCGCCTTCGGCCATCTGGCGGGCCACCTCCTCGCTGACGGCGCCCACGCGGGCGATCGTCGCAGGATCGACACCCAGCAGGGCCGCCTTCGACTCGTTGCTGTACGAGACCACGCCGCAGCGGAAATAGACCGATGCCCCGGGCATGGCCGTGAAACGTGCGGCGATCGTACCGCCCGTGCAGCTTTCGGCTGTGGCGAGGGTCTTGCCGCGTTCGGTGAGGATGCGGTGCACGAGCTCCTGCATCGAAGCCGTCTCGTATCCGATGACGTTGTGGGGGATCAGGCGGCGCAGCGCCTCGAACTGCCGCTCGATCTCGCGGGCGACGCTCTCGCCCTCGACCTCATAGGCCGACAGGCGCAGCCGTACGGCGCCCGGATTGGGCAGGTAGGCCAGCTTCAGGTAGGGCGGCAGGGCATTCTCCCACGCCTCGATCCGCTTGGCGAGCATCGACTCGGGAAGTCCGGCCGTAATCAGCGTCCGGTGGACGATCTGCCGCAGGGCGAAGCGGGCCTTCAGCCGCGGCATCACCTCGTCCTGCATCAGGTGTTCCATTTCGTAGGGAACGCCCGGCAGCGAGACGACGACGTGCCCGTCGCGCTCGAACCACATGCCGGGGGCCGTGCCGTGGGCATTGAAGAGCACCGTGCAGGCGTCGGGAACGAGGGCCTGTGAGCGGTTCAGCTCGTTGTAGTCGATGCCGCGTGCCGTGAGCATCCGCTCGACATGGGCGGCGACGCGTTCGTCGCAGTGCATGCCGCTGTGGAAGAGCTCCGCGAGCGTCTTCTTCGTGATGTCGTCCTTCGTGGGACCGAGCCCCCCGGTAATGACGGTAACTTCCGAGTCGCGGAGCGCCCGCGCAACGGTGTCGAGGATCTGCGTGCGGTCGTCGCCGATGGAGATCTTTTCGCGGACGACGATGCCCGCCGAGTTGAGGTGTTTGGCGATGGATACGGAGTTCGTATCCACGATCTGGCCGATCAGGATCTCGTCGCCGATCGTAAGAATGGTTGCTTTCATGTTCGTGGATATGATGACGGGCGCAAGGCCCGCGGATCATTTCGTCGATGCGGGATCCTTCTCGGAGGATGCGGCCTGCGTCGTATCTGCGGTTTGTGTCGGGTCCTCGTTCCGTGCACTCCCCGCGGATGCCGGAGCGGCTCCGGGAGCGTTCTCTCCCCGGGTGCCCTCTTCGGCAGGTACGGCCGGTTTTGCTTTCCGGCTTTCGGCGTCGATCAGGGCGTTGCAGATCGACCGTACGAATTCCGGGCCGTTGTAGATGTATCCCGTATAGACCTGTACGAGGTCTGCGCCGGCCTCGAGCATCGCCAGCGCATCTTCGGGGGTCATGATGCCGCCCGATCCGATGATGGGGTAGGTCCCGCCCGAGAGGGTGTGGATGCGCCGCACGATCTCGATGGCGCGTTGTGTCAGGGGAGCTCCGCTCAAACGGCCGCTGCCGATCTTGTCGAGGCTTTCGCGGCTGGTCCGGAGACCCCGGCGGCAGGCATGGCTGCCGTTCGTGGCGACGATGCCGTCGAGCGGCGACGAGGTCAGCACCTCCGTTACGATGTCGATTTCGCGGTCGGAGAGGTCCGGCGATATCTTGAGCATGACGGGGCGGTAGTCGCTTTGTCCGCGGCGGAAGTCGAACAGCGGATTGAGAATTTCGAGCAGGTGCTCTTTCGTATAGGTTTTGGCGTCGTGGCAGGCGTTGTCGCAGCTTACATTGACGGTGAAGTAATCCGCATATTGGTACAGGCTGCGGAAAAGCTTGAGGTAATCCGAAGGAGCCTGTACGGCGGGCGTGTCGGTGTTTTTGCCGATGTTGCATCCGAGGACGACCCCCTTGTGGCCGCGGTGCAGATAGTGTACCGTGGCATCGAGACCCCGGTTGGCGATGCCGATGCGATTGACCACGGCGCGGTCTTTCGTCAGACGGAACACCCGCGGCCGCGGATTGCCCTCCTGGGGACGCGGCGTTACGGTGCCGATCTCCACGAAGCCGAATCCCAGGGCGCCGAATTCGGGAAGCGCCTCGCCGTTGCGGTCGAATCCCGCCGCCAGCCCTATGGGATTGGCGAAACGGATGCCGAAAACCTCGCGTTCGAGAGCCGGATGGCGCACGGTGTAGCAGCGGCGCAGCAGCCAGCGGCCTCCGGGAATCAGCCCAATGCCGCGCAGCAGCAGCAGTACGACACGATGGGCCCGCTCGATGGGGAGCGAGAACAGAAGGGGCTCTATGAACTTCCGGTACATTTTCTTGTGAGAGATCGGGCAAAAGTACGAAAAAAGTACGGATTTGTGCTAAAAATATTCCTTTCGATAGGCATATCGGTCGCGCAGAACCTCGAAATCTTCGGGGTGCTCCTTCAGACGGCGGCTTTCGGCCTCGATATCATAGGCTTCGCCGATCGTCCGGCAGAGCTCTTCCCACGAGATGGGGCGCGGCGTGCCGGGGACGACCTGCGGCGGATACCATCCCGTGAGCGGCAGGGCGAAGAAGCGGCCCAATGTCGCCACCGTCATGGCCGTGGCGTTGGCCTTGCCCTGCAGGGAGTATCCGGCGATGTGGGGTGTCGCGAGCAGCGCGCGGTCGAGCAGACGGGCGTCCGGCTGCGGTTCGTGTTCCCACACGTCGAGTACCCATTGCAGGCCGCTTGCCGCAAGGGCCTCGCCATCGACCACCTCGCCGCGTGAGGAGTTGATCACCACGGCGCCGGGTTTCATCGTGCGGAAAAGCGCGGCGTCGGCCATGTGGCGGGTCGAGGCGTCGAGCGGCGTATGGAAAGTCAGCAGGTCGGCTTCGCGGGCGACCTGCTCGAGCGGCAGAAATCCGCAGTGTTCGCGCTCCTCGCGCGGGGGGTCGCATGCCAGGACGCGGAAACCCCACGCTTCGGCATATTGGCGCACGAGCGATCCGACATGTCCGACACCCACGACGCCCAGCGTCCGTTCCGCGGGGCTCCAGCCCTGCGTGTGCGCGAGGTGGACGAGTACGGCACCGATCCATTGCAGCACGCCGCGGGCGTTGCAGCCGGCTGCCGTTGCGACGCGGATGCCGCGGGCGGCGCACCAGCCGAGGTCGATATGGTCGAACCCGATCGTCGCCGTGGCGATGAGCCGTACGCGGGAGCCTTCGAGCAGCGAGGCGTCGCACCGCGTGCGGGTGCGGATGACGAGCGCGTCGGCGTCGCGTACGTCGTCTGCCGCAATAGATCTGCCGGGGAGATACCGCACCTCGGCGTAGGGCTCCAATACGCCCTCCAGAAAGGGAATGGCGCTGTCGGCGATGATTTTCATGCGTTCGTGTCTTTTTTGTCTCCGGGGGACAAAGATACGCAAAAATGGGAAATGGAGTACACCGTTTCGAAACGGATAGTCCCCGGTGAAAAAGACAGCCGGAGACGGTCCCGTCTTTCCGCTCCGCATCCGCGGGCCCTCTTTCGGCCCAGCACCGCGTCCGCATGCCCTGGGCGGACCCGCTCGGCCGGATGCATCTCCCCGGCGGGGAGAGGTTTCCGTTCGGGTGCGGGCGTTTTTGCATATTTTTTGTATCTTTGCTCCTGAATGAGCGATATGGAAAACAAAACCTTCGATCCCGACGGCGTCGGCGTGGCCAACGGCGCCTATTTCGGTATGCCGTTCGACCCCGAGACGGCCGAACTGGTCCTCATCTCGGCTCCGTGGGACGTAACGGTCTCCTATGGTGCCGGTGCGGCCTACGCCCCCGATGCGATCATCGAGGCCTCGACGCAACTCGATTTCCACGATCCGCTGGCTCCCGGCCTTTGGCGCCGGGGAATCGCCACGGCCGATGTGGACTATACGCTCCAGGAGGAGTCGCAGCGCCTGCGGGCCGATGCCGCGCGGGTAATCGACCATCTCGAAGGAGGCGGTTCGCCCGACGATGACTATGTCGTGCGCAAGCTCCGCCGCGTGAACGAGGGGTGTGCGGCGATGAACGCCAACATCGAACGGCAGGCGGCCCGTTGGCTCGACGCCGGGAAGACGGTGGGGCTCGTCGGCGGGGACCATTCGACGCCCTACGGGCTGATCCGGGCTCTCGGTACACGCCACGAACGTTTCGGCGTCCTGCATATCGACGCCCACCGCGACCTGCGCGAGGCTTACGAAGGCTTCGAGTTCTCGCACGCCTCGATCATGTACAACGTCCTGCGCGACGTGCCGCAGGTCGGGCGGATCGTCCAGGTCGGCGTACGCGACTTCAGCGAAGGGGAGGCTGCGCTGGCCGATGCTTCGGAACGCGTCGCCTCGTTCGACGACTTCGCACTCGCCGAGGCGCGTTTTCGCGGCGAGATCTGGGATGCCCTTTGCCGGAAGATCGTCGATGAACTCCCCGAAGAGGTTTATGTGAGTTTCGATATCGACGGGCTGACGTATGAAAACTGCCCGCACACCGGAACGCCCGTTTCGGGAGGACTCTCCTTCAACGAGGCCGTGTGGCTGCTCGTCGTGCTCGCCCGTTCGGGCCGCCGCATCATCGGCTTCGACCTGGTGGAGGTCGCTCCCGTTTCCGAGGAGCGGATCGACGCCATCGCCGGGGCACGGATGTTGTGGAAGTTGTGCGGTCAGACCCTCGCGTCGCATTCAAACAATCCGGAATAACAGATGCTTTCGGTATCGAAATATAGTTGGATCAACCTGACGCACAGAACCCTGTTGCGCATGGAAGCCTTCATGCGGGCCCCGTGGGCCGGCGGCGTGGTCTTGCTCACATGCGTGGTCATCGCCATGTTCCTGGCCAATCTTCCCGCGACGGCCCACTACTACCACTATCTGCTCGGTACGGATCTCTCGCTGCTGGTCCATACGCCGGGAGGGGCGATCGACTGGGTTTTCCCGCGCGGCATGACCGTCGAGAAGTTCATCAACGACGGTCTGATGGTCGTTTTTTTCTTCTCGGTGGGGCTCGAAATCAAACGCGAGGTGGTGCGCGGAGCCCTCTCCACCTGGCGGCAGGCGATTCTGCCCGTCGTGGCCGCTGCGGGCGGAATGATCGCGCCGGCTCTGATCTTCACGCTTTTCAACCATGGTACGCCGGCTGCTGCGGGATGGGGAATCCCGACGGCCACGGACATTGCCTTTGCAGTCGGAATCCTGTCGATGCTTGAAAACCGCATCCCGGTGTCTCTCAAGATATTCCTGATGGCGCTGGCCGTAGCCGACGACCTGGGGGCCATTCTGGTGATCGCCCTGTTCTACGGCGGGGAGGTGAATCTGGGATGCCTGATGCTCGCCCTGCTGATCATGGTCGGCATCTATGCGATGAAAAGCCTCGGAGAAAAACGGATGATTTTCTATCTGGTGCCGGCTGTCGTGGTGTGGAGCCTATTCTATTATTCGGGAGTGCATTCGACGATCTCCGGCGTGGCGATGGCCATGCTCATCCCCATGGAACCCCGCTATAGCCGGGAGTATTTCGTGCAGAAAATGCGTGCGCTCAAGGGGTGTTTCGACGGTATCGCTACGGCGGGTGCCGATTTTCCCGATGAGGAGCAGCGGGCCTGCCTGCGGAGAATCCGGGCGCTGGCCACCGAATCGGTCGGCATGAGCGATCGGCTGGAACACGCCCTGGCTCCCTATGTTACGTTCCTCATTATGCCGATCTTCGCCCTGGCCAATGCCGGCGTAGGGATCGAATCGGCCGCCTATTTCGATATTTTCCATCCTTCGGCCGAGACGGGTGCCGTCGGAATGGGCGTATGCTTCGGCCTGCTCGTCGGAAAGCCTCTGGGAATATTCCTTGCCAGTTGGATCGCCGTACGTTCGGGACTGGCCGTGATGCCCGAGGGTGCCTCGTGGCGGATGCTTCTGGCCGTGGCCTGCCTGGGCGGTATCGGATTCACGATGGCGCTGTTCGTCGATTCGCTGGCCTTTACCGATGCGGCGCTCATCGACCGCGGAAAGATCGCCATCCTGATGGGCTCGACAGCCGCGGCGCTCCTCGGATCGCTGCTCATCCTCCTGTTCGGAAAGAAAAAGAACTCGATAAGATAGTAATGAAGAAAATCCTGATTGCTCCGGTGCTGCTGGTGTTGCTGTCGGTCGGAGCCTGCTCGAAAAAGTCGGGCGGAAATGCGAAACTCGTCCGCGATACCGATTCGCTGGCTTATGTGATCGGTATGAATGTCGGCCGCAATCTGTTGCGGATGGACTCGACGATCCGGGTCGAAGTCCTCTGCGAAGGAATCCGCGATGTCTTCCGGGGCAAAACCCGCTTTACGGATGAGGAGGCGCGTACGTTCTACCTTACCTATGTCAATTACCTGCTTCCCGAGAAGGCCCGGGCCTATGAGGAGCAGTTCCTTGCCGATATCGCCAAGTCGAACCGTTCGTATGCCCGGACGGGATCCGGCGTTACCTATACGGTTACCGAGATCGGCGATCAGGAGCGGATTCCCGTTTCCGAACGCGACAGCGTGGCCCTGCGCTATGTGATCCGTTCGACGGACGGTACGTTGCTTTACTCCTCCTATGAGCGCGGCGATACGGTGCGCGATCTGCTCGGCCATCTGCGCCGGGGGGTTCGCGAAAGCGTGAAACTCATCGGCGAAGGCGGGCGCATCGAAGCCTGGATTCCTGCTGCTGCGGCTTACGGGGCCGAAGGCGACAAGGCGCTGGGAATCGGTCCCAATGCGACGCTCCGCTATGAAATCGAGCTGGTCGATGTCGCCAAATATGCCGACTGGTCGCGGCGTAATAAATTACGCCGATAAAAAGTGCATTATTGCGAATATTTCTTATCTTTGCATAAATTTAGCTTTCGGAAGATTTCAACCCGAACACAGATTTAAATGCATAAACTCAAAACCATGAAAAAAATCTTTTTTGCAGCGGTGCTTGCAGGTGCCGCAGCGTTCGTCTCCTGCGGAGGCGGTAACCAGGATGGCGTCCAGATGGGCAGCCTGTCGAAATTCGATTCGCTGTCATACGCCGTGGGTGCCAACATCGGCTATGGCCTCAATTTCCAGATGAAGGATATTCCCCTCGATCCGAGCCGGATCCGCGAAGGCCTCGAAGAGACCGCCATGGGCAAATCCCCGATGACGCACGACAAGGCACTCGATCTGCTGCGCGACTATTTCATGTCCAAGCGCGGAGAGCGGATGCAGGCCATCATGAAGCAGCGTGCCGAAGCCGACAGCATCCGTCTGGCCTCGGGCGATACGACCAAAGTGGAGTATCCCGCGGCCGATCCTGCCATGTTCTCTTCCGAGGAGGAGCGCGACAGCATCTCCTATGCGCTCGGCAATGACATCGGCTTCGCCATGGCCAACAACAACCTGCCGCTTCAGATCGTATGGATCGGCGAGGGTATTCAGAACGTCTTTGAGAACCAGGCCCGCATGACGCAGGAGGAGGCCGGACGTTACCTCCAGAACTACTTTATGGTAACGCTGCCCATGCAGAACGAGAAGGCTTCGACGGAGTGGCTGAGCAAGATCGAGAAGAAGTCGGGTGTTCAGAAGACCGAGTCGGGTCTGCTCTACAAGGTGATCGATGCCGGCGACATGTCGGTGAAGGCTACCGACAAGCGCGATAAGGTGAAGGTGCACTACACGGGCCGCACCCGTACGGGCAAGGTCTTTGATGCCACGCACTTCGCCGACCGCCCGAAGGCACAGCAGGAGATGCTCAAAAAGCAGTTCCCCGAGGATTATGACAAGGATGAACCCGCCGAGTTCCCGCTCAATGGCGTGATCTCCGGCTGGACCGAAGGTCTGCAGCTTGTGGGCAAGGGCGGCAAGATCATGCTGTGGATTCCCGCCAAACTGGCTTATGGCCCCACGGGCAGCGGTGCTGCCATCGGTCCCAACGAGGCTCTCGAGTTTGAGGTCGAGCTGCTCGACGTAACGCCCTATGAGGAGCCGGCACCTGCCGATTCGACGGCTACGGCTGAGGCTCCCGCCGCAGCACCTGCTACGAAGTAGGCCTCTGTCGCAACGAGAAAAAATCCGGATGTGCAATGAGCGCATCCGGATTTTTTTTGCGGTACCGTCCGCATGGACCTGCATGAAAAATCCGGACCGACGGTCAAGCGGTCCGGATTCTTTTCCGATTTCCGCCTCCTTTTCAGAAGGGGAGGTCATCCGCCTCGGCGGCAGGTGCGGCGGCGTAGGACGGCTCTTCGCCGATGGGCGGCATATCGGGCATCGGTGCGGCTGCCGGTGCTTCCTGCTTGGGCTGGATGCGCCAGGCGCGGATGTCGGTGTACCAGCGTCCGTTGTACTCCCGCGACTCGATATTGACCGACACCTGGTAGGTCGCCCCTTCGTGCAGGCGGGCCACCTCGTCGGGCTTGTTGAAGAACGTTACGCAGATTTTACGCGTAAACGATCCGTCGTTCATGTCGAAAACGACATCCTGACGCTGCCAATCGCCGCGAGCCGAGGTGCCCTTCGTTACGGGCATTATTCTGTAAACGGTTCCTTCGAATTCCATAATGTTTCTGTATTTTAAAATGTATACAAAGATAGCGTTTTTTACGGAATGCCCGGCGCCGGGCTCGAAAACTTTTCCCGAAACGGAAAAAACGGCGGTCGCATCTCCGCAACCGCCGTTTGAAAGGTGGACCCAGAGGGGCATGATCCCACGACCTTCGGATTATGAGTCCGCTGCTCTGACCAACTGAGCTATGGGTCCCCGAATGCGTCGCGGACGAGAATCCGGACGTGGCGCAAAGATAGAAAAACTATTTCGATTTCGCAATCGGGATCCGCTTTTTTGCGGGTCGAAAGAGGCTGGCCTTGATATCCGTGATGCCTCCCGGAACCTGCGAAGAATGAAAAAAATACCCTGCATACTTGTTTGTTGCAAATAAATTCGTACCTTTGTCCCGCTTAAGCAATTATTCACAACAAAAACAGCGAAAATGAAAAAGGGTATTCATCCGGAAAATTATCGTTTGGTGGCGTTCAAGGACATGTCCAACGACCATGTGTTTTTGTGTCGGTCCGCCGTTTCGACAAAAGAGACCATCGAGGTGAACGGCGAAACCTATCCCGTGTATAAGATGGAAATTTCCAACACGTCGCATCCGTTCTACACCGGTAAGATGAAGTTGGTTGATACCGCTGGTCGCGTCGATAAGTTTATGAGCCGATACGCAAAGCGCTACGATAAGAAGAACGCTGCGAAGTAAGAGGCTTCCGCGCGAGCATGACTGAACGGGCTGCACCGAAGGTGCGGCCCGTTTGTTTTTGATTCCGGAGCGCAGGCGGTGATGCGACGGACCCGAAGGCGGCGGCTCAGCACCGGCACCGCAGGACCGTTGTTGCGGGAGACTGTGCGGGCGCGGGACCCGAAAAGGAGTGTCGGACAAAACAGGGAGGCCGCCCCGACGGGGCGGCCTCCCTTCGCTGTATCCGAAGACTGTACGGAGGAATCTTTCGGATATGCCGTCGGTGTCTACTTCCGGATTACGCGGCTTGCTCCCGGCCGTATCGTCGCATTTGCCCGGAGCTCTGTCTTCTCCGGCCCGATGGTGTGGAATACCTCCGTCTTACGCGGCTGCTGCACGGACCGGGTTTCCGGAGCGCGGGTCAGCTTGTAAGGCGCGATGCTGTAGTCGCTGACGGTGTATTCCGGTTTGAAGAGCGTGGCGTTTTCATAAAAGGCACCGCTCGAATAGAGGAAGTATTCCAGTCCGCTGACGGTGTATTCCTTGCCGTTCGAGGGGTTGGTGAAGGTGCCGCCTTCGATGGTGATCGATCCGTCGGATGCATACTGACCCGTTGCCAGGGTGCTGTCCGTTGTCCAAAGCATGTAGGAATTCGATTCGGGATCGAAGAACCGGTATTTCAGGTAGACGTAGTAGAGACCGATCATGCCGTAGGGCTCTTTCGTCGAGATCGAGACCGCTCCGTCGGCATAGTCCATGATGAAGGGTGCCGTGTCGGCATTGCCCATCGTGGTGATTCCCCATCCCGAGACGAGGAAACTTTCATTGACCCGGTAGGGTTTGATCTCGATGGTGAAGCTCTGCGGCGCCTGGCTCTTTTCCGCCGAGGCGGAGGTTACGGTCCACGTTCCGATATAGCGGTCGTAATTCGCCTCTCCGGCCGGTACTGCGGCCGTCTTTCCTTCGCAGGTCTCGATGGTCGTGCCATGGGCGTTTCCGGCCATGACGACCAGGGTATAGTCGGCATCGGATTCGAGATCGCCCGAGGATACGGAGTATCCGGCCTCGGAGTTGATCTTTTCGATCACCGAACTGCTGAAGGAGGAGCCGTAGCGGTTGCAGAGTTTCTCGTAATCACCGTCGAATTCCGCGAGGCGCTCCTCGACGGTCTCCTTCTTTCCGAGAACATACTTGCTTTGCTTGACCTCCGTACCGCGGATCGAGATGTCAAAACGGTAGTATTCGGCACCTGTCTGGGGCGCCAGCGCCAGGGTGAGTGTCGGTTTGGCCTTCGTGCCGTCGCTCAGGCCGCCCCATGCCTGGGGGATCTCGGCGATATCGGCCATTTGGGAACACCCTTCGAAGCAATCGGTATATTTCGTGATTGCGGAGAACCCGTTTGCCGTGCTTCGTTCGTAGAGGTGCACCTTCTCCTCGTTGACCATCGTGTAGGGCGATTCGCCCGTAAATGCCGAGCAGCCGTTGAAGGCGCTTGTCGCCGTGGTGATCTTGCGCATGTTGTCGAACAGTTCGACCGGAATCGACTGGAGCGAGGTGCAGTTCTCGAACATCTGCGTGATGATCGTAACGCTTTCGAAGTTGCGGAACAGACCTGCGGGAACATGCTGCAGGGCCGTGCAGTTCTGGAACATGTAGGCTACCGTCGTGCCGCTCTTCACGCTTTCGGGGAAGTAGTCGTCGGGTGCGCTCACGAGCGTCGAACAGTCTTTCCACAGGGCATTGACCGTCTTGAGCGCCGTGCAGTTCTTGAGCGACGGGAACTCGGTCATGCTCGTGCAGCCTTCGTAGAGGTATCCTGCCTGCGTAACGGCCGTCAGTTTTCCGAAGAGGTCCGACGGCAGATTGCCCAACGACGAGCAGCCGCTGAAGAGGTTGGACATGTTGGTCGCCGCCGTGAAACTGTCGAGGAATCCGGCGGGTACGGATGCGAGCGAGCTGCAGCCCTTGAAGAGCGATGAGATGTTGGTGGCCTTTGTCTGGTTGGCGAAAAGTCCTTCCGGAAGCTCCTTGAGGGCCGAACATCCGAAGAAGCACGAAGAGACCGTGGTTACTTCGGTCTGTTTGTCGAAGAGCCCGGCCGGTACGGAGGTCAGAGCCGTACAGCCGTTGAAGAGTGAGGCCAGGGTGGTGATGGCCGGTTGGTTGCCGAAGAGTCCGGCCGGTACGGAGGTCAGGGCCGTGCAACCCTTGAACATGCTCGATATATCCTTCAGAAGAGGCATCGAGGCGAAAATTCCCTCGGGGACGGATGTGAAGCGCGCACACTCCATGAAGAGGCTCGCGGCATCCGTAACCTTGGTGTTCTTTTCGAAGAAGTTTTCGGGGATGTTCTCCAGGGAGGAGCATCCTTCGAACATCGAGGTGATGTCGGTCAGTTCGGTAGCCTGGGCCAACAGCATCTCGGGTACCGATGTCAGTGCCGAGCAGTCCGTGAACATATCCTCGACGGTCGTTACGGCGGCGAATACGCCGTCGCCCGGAAGCGGCACTCCCGTCAGCGAGGTGTTGCCGCTGAAGGCCGACTGCAGTGAGGTCGGTTTCAGATCGCCCCACTGGATGAGCTGCGTGATGGCGGGCTGTACGGCTTTGGGCGTCAGGCGCCCGCTGATCTGTGCGGCCGTTCCCTTGACGGTAACGAAATAGGTGCCTTCGGCCTCATAGGCATGCGATACCATGTTGGCGGCTGTCGATATGCTCTTTTCCACCTGTTCGCTGCTGCCGTCGCCCCAGTTTACCGTAACGTTCACGGCACCGAAAAGCGGCAGGTAAACCATGTTCGAATATTTGGCGTTCGTTCCGGTGTAGTTCTTGGCTTCGACCTGAAGAACCATCGTCTCGACACCGTAATCGCCGCCCTGGAAGATCAGAATCGTCTCGATGACGGCTCCGTTCGACTGCAGCTCGACCCGGGCCTGTCGGGGTGCGGCCGTCGTGTTTGCCCCGACGCGGAAGGTCAGCGTCTCCTTGCGCAGTTCGCTGCGGGTTTCGGCTACGGAGAGCCATTGGCCGGCCTCTTCGGGAATTACGACCTCGTAATCCATGTCGGTCTCCACATCGACGGTTACCGTGCCCCCGCCGGCAGCAGCCTCGACCGAGGAGGTCGATACGTTGAGTACGCCGGCTATGAAGGTCAGCGTCCGCATGAGTGTCCGGTCGCCGCCGTCGTTTGCCAGGACGATAACCTTTCCTGTCGAACTGTCGGCCGGGGCGGTTACTTCGACCGTTCCCGAGAGCAGTTCCGTGTCGAGCAGGACTTCGGCCTTCCAGCCGTTGTTCGCAATGGCCTCGACCTGCGTGTGCTCGTCGGCTCCCGTAAGTGTGAAAGGTATGGAAATCCGGCCTCCCACCTGAAGGGTTCCCGTCGTCGTCTCGAAGGCGATGCCGAACTGGGCGTAAAGTTCGAACGTCAGCACGGTGTCGTCATACAGCGTGATATAGACCAGTTTGCCGTCTTCGCTCATGGCCACGGACTTGAACAGGCTCGGCTCGGCGTCGGCGGCTGCCTTCCCGCACTCTTTCCAGCTGGTTCCGTTGTCGTACGAGACATACCAATATCCCTGTTCGATCTTGAATTCCGGGGTCGTGCCGTCTTCTCCGGCGACAGGAAGCTTTTCATTGTCGTTGCCCAGGATGTATTCGCCGTCCAGGGTCCAATAGTATTTTCCGTCCGAATCCTGCTTGATGCCGATTTGCGGGGAGTATCCGTCTTCTCCGTCGGTGATGAGGATGGTCGAAATTTCACCGGTTGCCGTAACCAGCGTGAGTGTATGGCTGCCATCTCCGTTGTCGGTAACATCGGAGATGAAGCGTTTCCCGGCGATGAGCTCCTGAAGGCTCGTCAGCTCGGAATTCAAGTCATCGACCCGTGCCTCGAGCGCCTCGAGCTTTTCGTCCAGGTCGTCGATTCTGTTCTGCAGGTCGCTGTCATCGTAGCTGCATCCGTCAAGAAGCAGCAGTGATGAGAGAAGGAGAAAAATTCTTTTCATGGGCATATGGGATTGAAGTGGTGAATAGAGGCTGTTTTCTGCAAAAATAATAAAAATCACCTTTGTATATGTAAAATGTATATATAATTATGAAATATTTTTGTGTATATGAAGACCTGTTGACTGATTTGTGTGGCGTGTCGAGGCTTTTATTGTTTTGCATTTTTCTAATACCGGTGGCATTTTATATGTATTTCGCAATAATGAGCTTTGTATTGTAACCTTATTTTTATATATCGATGCAATTTGATTCGAATTTGACAATTAACTTCTCCTTCGGCCGTTCGAATCTGAAAAAAATAAAAAAATGTACTGCCGGAATTCCGTTTGCGGCGTGATCGTGTCGTTTTCTGTACAGGCTATTGTTTTTATGCATATATTTGCGGCGTGAGACTGATATATAAATAAGGTGTACATATGATGAAGAGATCTGTTGTTCTGTCCGGTGTCGCGCTGGCCTTCCTGTTCGTCTCGTGTGTGAATGATCGAAAACCGGCCGCCGTGTCGGACTTCGACCGGCAGCGAGATTCGCTGATGCGTGTTATCGAAGCAAAGGATTCGCTCGTTCAGGTCGTATTTGCGGATATCAACACCATTACGGAGAATCTCGCACGGATCAAATCCCGGGAGAATCTGATTACCGTAACCGACTCCGAGGGGGGGCGTCGTCCCGTTGAGGAGATCAACAGCGATATTGCCGCCATCGACCGGCTGCTGCTTGAAAATAGAGAGAAGATCGCTTCGCTGCGACACTCTGCAACATTGCTGCGCAAGGCGAATCTGCGGATCGAAGGGTTGGAAAAGATGATATCGGACCTGAACGGACAACTTGCCGAGAAGACGGCGGAAGTCGCCGATCTGCATGAGGAACTCTCGCTGAAGGAGGCCCGGGTCGAAGAACTTGCGGAGACCGTAACCGAGCAGAGCGCCGAAATCGAAGATCTCGGAGACCGGAATCTCGAATTGGAGAACCGGCTCAATACGGTTTATTACATCGTCGGTTCCGAGAAGGAGTTGCGCGATGCCCAGATTATCAACAAACAGGGGTTCATCGGACGTACGCTGACCGTCGGTGAACACGGCTCGCTCGAGAGTTTTACGCAGGCCGATTCCCGGCTTCTTACCGAAATACCTGTCGGACATCACAAGGTCACGGTCGTTTCGACGCATCCCGACGAAAGCTACGAACTGGTAACGGGAAGCGACAAGAAAATAGAAATGCTGCGCATTGTCGATCCGGTCCGTTTCTGGGAATCTTCGAAGGTGCTGATCATAAGTTATAAATAGGCTGCGAAGATGCTGCCGCAGCCTTCTTGCGCGCGTCTCCGACCGATATCCGGTCGGAGACGCGCTGCTTTCTCTATGGTCGGAACAGTTGCACGTTTCGGTTTTTTTGCTATATTTGTCCAGCCAAAATCTCCTTATATGGATTATCAACCCCAACCGCAGTTTGTGGAGTCGGCGAGGAGTGCGCGTTGTACTGCGGATTGTAGTAGGTGTCCTACTTTTCCAGCCTCGTTCCGCCGTATCGGCGAAGCTGCCTATTGCCGGTTCACCCGAATGTTGCTCAAAGCCGGTGAAAGTGTCGGTTTCCCTGCCGACGGCAAGTCTTATCTTCTGTTCCTTCTTTCCGGATCGTTTTGTTTCGAAGTCCCCGGTGAAGATCCTCGCGTTATTCCGTCGAAGCGGTGCGTTTGTCCGGGATGCAATACCTGCTTCCGTATAACGGCCCGGGATGAGGAGGGGATCGTCGTCGTTCTGTCGCTGCTGCACCGTACGCAGACGTGTGAATGGACTGTTTTTGGCGGCTCGCCCCATTCCGATATCTCTGTTTCGGCGGATGCGCTTCCTGCGCTGGCACTGCATCCGTTGCTCGAGGAACAGATCGAATTTCTTTTTCGGGAGCGAGAGTTGGCCGATTGTGAATACTACCACGAGCAGAAGGCTGCCGAACTTTTCATGCTGCTCCGGATCTTTTATACCTTGCCCGAACTGGCCTATTTCTTTCAGACAATGGTTGGTCCCCGGGATAATTTCCGACTGTTCGTCTGCGCCAATTATGAGAAAGTGCGCAGCGTGGCCGAACTTGCCTCGCTGGCCGGAATGAGCCTTTCGGCTTTCAAGCGCCGGTTTGCCGCGCAGTTCAACGACAGCGTTTATCATTGGATGATGGAACGCAAGGCGGAGCGGATTCTTGCCGATATCCGTGACGGGGCAAGCAATACGAAAATGCTGATGAACAAGTATGAATTCCGGTATTATACGCAGTTCAGCCGTTTCTGCAAAAACTATCTCCATGCGACACCTGCCCGCCTGATTGCAGACGTACGCTCTTCGTATGGCGCAGGAGATGCTGCGAAAGTCTCGCGTCGTGAGACGGCCGAAATTCCGTAACGGATACCGCCGGATCCGTTTCCATGCGATATTTTTTGCCCAACCTGTTGCGGTATTCAAAACTTTTCCTATCTTTGCACCCGGTTTCGCTTCTGTCCGCAGCGGATTGAGGCGGGGTTCTTTGAGAAGAGTGAAAAAATAAAAAAATTATCGGGTTTTATTTGGCTGATAAATTTTTTATGCCTACTTTTGCAATCCAAAACGGTGGAATTTGCCGATGTAGCTCAGTTGGCCAGAGCAGCTGATTTGTAATCAGCTGGTCGTGGGTTCGAATCCCTCCATCGGCTCGGAGCAGCCGATGCGGGAGTCGGGATCGCCCTTGGCGGGGCGGATGCGCGGGCGGCACGGCGAAACACGGAATACTTCCGATCGCGGCGCGGTCGAGGAGTGCAATATACGGGAAGTTACCAGAGTGGCCAAATGGGGCAGACTGTAAATCTGCTGGCGTACGCCTTCGGTGGTTCGAATCCATCACTTCCCACACAACGAAACCTGTCGGGGTTGCAGAAACCGAAGCATGGCGCATTAGGGCCGGCGTACGGTGGAAAGGATGAACTCTGAAAGGTAATATTTTGCGGAAGTAGCTCAGTTGATAGAGCATTAGCCTTCCAAGCTAAGGGTCGCGAGTTTGAGCCTCGTCTTCCGCTCTAAACGCAGCAGCGTGTGATGCGAATGTCTCCGGGCCGCAAGGACGGAGCGTTTGTGTCGCCCGCTTGTTCTGCGGAATGAATTTTAAAACTTTAAAGCAATTTTTAACAATACTTTAAATACCTTAATACTATGGCAAAAGAAAAATTCGACCGTTCGAAACCGCATGTGAACATCGGTACCATCGGTCACGTTGACCACGGTAAGACCACCCTTACCGCAGCTATCACGACCGTTCTGGCAAAGAAAGGTCTGTCGGAGCTCCGTTCGTTCGACTCGATCGACAACGCACCCGAGGAGAAGGAGCGTGGTATTACGATCAACACGTCGCATGTTGAGTACCAGACGGCAAACCGCCACTATGCCCATGTGGACTGCCCGGGACACGCCGACTATGTGAAGAACATGGTAACGGGTGCTGCCCAGATGGACGGTGCGATTTTGGTTGTTGCCGCTACCGACGGTCCGATGCCCCAGACCAACGAGCATGTGCTGCTCGCCCGTCAGGTGAACGTGCCGAAGATCGTCGTTTTCCTGAACAAGTGCGACATGGTGGACGACCCCGAGATGCTCGACCTGGTCGAGATGGAGGTTCGCGACCTGCTTTCGAAGTACGACTATGACGGCGACAACGCTCCGATCATCCGCGGCTCGGCTCTGGGTGCTCTGAACGGCGAGCCGAAGTGGGAGGAGAAGGTTATGGAGCTGATGGACGCTGTCGACAGCTACATTCCGCTGCCCCAGCGTGAGAACGAGAAGCCGTTCCTGATGCCTATCGAGGACGTATTCTCGATCACCGGCCGTGGTACCGTTGTTACGGGCCGTATCGAGACCGGTATCATCCATGTCGGCGATCCCGTTGAGATCATCGGTCTGGAGGAGAAGACGCTGACTTCGACCTGCACGGGTGTCGAGATGTTCCGCAAGCTGCTCGATGAGGGCGAGGCCGGCGACAACGTAGGTCTGCTGCTCCGCGGTATCGACAAGAAGGAGGTTAAGCGTGGTATGGTCGTTGCCAAGCCCGGTTCGATCACCCCGCACACCGAGTTCGAGGCCGAGGTTTATATCCTGAAGAAGGAGGAGGGCGGCCGCCACACGCCGTTCCACAACAACTATCGTCCCCAGTTCTATCTGCGTACGATGGACGTAACGGGTGAGGTTCACCTGCCCGCAGGCGTGGATATGGTAATGCCCGGCGACCACGTTACGATTACCGTGAAGTTGATCTACCCGGTAGCCCTGAACGAAGGTCTGCGTTTCGCAATCCGCGAGGGTGGCCGTACGGTAGGTGCCGGTCAGATCCTGAAGGTTCTGAAGTAATCCGAGCCGATATACTTCCGAGGCGGTGTTCCGCACCGCCTCTTTTTAGGAGCATAGTTCAAGGGTAGAATAGCGGTCTCCAAAACCGTTGATGGGAGTTCGAATCTCTCTGCTCCTGCCAAGATAAAAGAACGCGAGTATGTTCAACTACGTCAAAGAATCCTACAACGAACTGGTCAATAAGGTAACGTGGCCTACGTTCCCGCAGCTCCAGAGCTCTACGATCGTCGTGATGGTGGCTTCGGTCATCTTCGCGTTGATCGTTTTGGCAATGGATATCAGCTTCGAGAACCTGATGGCAGCTATCTACAAGACGCTGGGTAATCTCGGCCGTTAATTCCTTGAGAGGCAATGAGCGAGATTAACAAACAGTGGTATGTGGTCCGTGCCATCGGTGGCAAGGAGGCCAAGGTCAAGGAATACATCGAGGCCGAGGTCCGTCATAACCATCTCGAGGATTACATATCCCAGGTCCTGATCCCGACCGAAAAGGTCTACACCATCCGCAACGGAAAGAAGGTCTCCAAAGAGAAGGTCTCCTATCCGGGATATGTGTTGGTGGAGGCCGCTTTTGTAGGCCAGATTCCGATGATTATTCGTAATACTCCCAATGTGCTGGGTTTCCTGGGCGATACCAAGGAGGATAGCCGCAAGATGAATGCCACGCCGCTCCGTCCGCAGGAGGTGGCGCGTATCCTGGGTAGCGTCGATGAAATGAACGCCATGGAGGAGGAAAACGAAATACCATTCTTCGTCGGCGAAACCGTCAAGGTTACCGATGGTCCTTTCTCAAGCTTCCAGGGTACCATCGAGGCCGTCGATAACGAGCGCAAGAAACTCACGGTATCGGTGAAGATATTCGGGCGCAAAACTCCTATGGAGTTGGGTTTCACACAAGTTGAAAAAGAATAATTAACCAAAGGAAAACTATGGCAAAAGAGGTTGCTGCATTTATTAAATTGCAGATCAAAGGTGGTGCCGCCAATCCTTCGCCCCCGGTTGGTCCCGCATTGGGTTCTAAGGGAGTCAATATCATGGACTTCTGCAAGCAGTTCAATGCCCGTACGCAGGACAAGGCGGGAAAAGTTCTTCCGGTCATCATTACGGTGTACAGCGACAAGTCGTTCGACTTTGTTGTCAAACAGCCGCCTGTAGCCGTACAGCTCAAGGAAGCAGCCAAGGTTCAGAAGGGTTCTGCCCAGCCCAACCGCGACAAGGTAGGCCAGGTAACGTGGGAGCAGATTCGCGACATCGCCAAGGACAAGATGTCCGATATGAACTGCTTCACGCTGGAGTCCGCCATGCGCATGGTTGCCGGAACGGCCCGCAGTATGGGTATCAACGTTGTCGGTGAATTTCCTAACATGTAATCGCAGAGAAGATGAGTAAACTGACAAAAAATCAAAAAATCGCCTATGCGAAGGTGGAAGCCGGTAAGGCTTACAAGCTTTCGGAGGCTGCCGCTCTTCTGAAGGAGATTACGTTCACGAAATTCGATGCTTCGGTTGATGTAGATGTCCGTCTGGGCGTCGATCCCCGTAAGGCGAACCAGATGGTTCGCGGCGTTGTAACCCTTCCGCACGGAACCGGCAAGACGGTACGTGTTCTCGTACTGTGTACGCCCGAGAAGGAGGCCGAGGCAAAAGCCGCAGGTGCCGACTATGTAGGTCTTGACGAGTACGTCGAGAAGATCAAGGGCGGATGGACCGATGTGGATGTCATCATCTGCACCCCCAACGTGATGGGTAAGGTCGGTGCTCTGGGTCGTATCCTGGGTCCGCGCGGTCTGATGCCAAACCCCAAGACGGGTACGGTAACGATGGAAGTCGGCAAGGCTGTCGGCGAGGTGAAGGCCGGAAAGATCGACTTCAAGGTCGACAAGTTCGGTATCATCCACACGAACGTCGGCAAGATCTCCTTCACTCCCGAGCAGATCGTGGACAACGCCAAGGAGGTCCTGAACATGATCATCAAGTTGAAACCGGCTGCTGCCAAAGGTTCTTATGTGAAGAGTATCTATCTCTCGACGACCATGAGTCCCGGTGTGCAGATTGATCCCAAATCAGTAGAAACTAAATAAGAAGGAGGATAGAAAGAGATGACCAAGGAAGAAAAACTGGTTGTTATTAACAACCTTGCCGAGCAGCTCCAGACTTATCCTCACTTCTATGTTGCCGACATCGAGGCGCTGAACGCCGAGCAGACTGCTGCCCTGCGTCGCAAGTGCTTCGAGAGCGACGTGAAGCTGGTGGTCGTAAAGAACACCCTGCTTACGAAGGCGCTTGAGAAGGCGGAGAAGGCGGATGCTGATCTGGTAAAAGTATTGGAGGGTCCTACCTCGATTATGTTCGCCAATGTTGCGAAAGCTCCTGCCGTATTGATCAAGGAGTTCCGCAAGACGTCGGACAAGCCCGTTCTGAAGGCGGCGTTCGCCGAGGGCTGTGTCTATATTGGCGACGGTCAGTTGGACACTCTGTGTAACATCAAGTCGAAGGAGGAGCTCATCGGCGATATCATCGCTCTGCTCCAGTCCCCGGCCAAGAATGTTATCTCTGCATTGCAGGCTAATGCAGGCCAAAAGATTGCGGGCCTCGTGAAGACGCTCGAATCGAGAAATAACTAATCACAAACAAGAATTAAAAAACAAATTAATAAGCTTACAACTATGGCAGACGTAAAGAAACTTGCTGAAGAACTGGTAAACCTGAAGGTGACCGAGGTTAACGAACTCGCACAGATCCTCAAGGAGGAGTATGGCATTGAGCCGGCCGCAGCCGCTGTAGCCGTAGCAGCTCCCGCTGCAGGCGCAGGTGAAGCCGCCGCTGCCGAGAAGACGTCGTTCGACGTGATCCTGAAGAGCGCAGGCCAGGCCAAGCTCCAGGTCATCAAGGTAGTCAAGGAGGTTGCAGGCCTTTCGCTGGGTGATGCCAAGGCACTCGTGGACGGTGCTCCGAAGGCAGTCAAGGAGGGTGTTTCCAAGGAGGAGGCCGAGCAGATCAAGGGCCAGCTCGAGGAGGCAGGTGCTGAAGTTGAGCTTAAGTAGCATTGCTGCTTAACGCTGCATCAGACGATCAGGTATAGGGCTTACCGGAGTGTAAGCTCTATGCCTTTTCTTGGTCTAAAGACTGGAAGTGCCGATCAGGAGCTGTGTCCATTCTTTGGAAGTTAGAGTGCTCCCGGGGCATAATATGCCTGCATACGGGGGCATTGGCGGGATAGGGACCCGCATCTTTTGGGGAGCGTAACCCACCCCAATTACACTTCAACTAATTCGGATTTTACGATGTCCACAGCAAAAACACAACAAAGAATCAGCTTTTCGACAGTCAAGAACCGGGTTCCGTATCCGGATCTGCTGGAGGTACAGCTTAAATCATTCCGGGACTTTTTCCAGATGGACACCACGGCCGAGAATCGTAAGAACGAGGGGCTGTACAAGGTGTTTCAGGAGAATTTCCCCATCACCGATACCCGGAACAACTTTGTTCTGGAGTTTATCGACTACTATATCGACCCGCCGCGCTATTCGATCGAGGAGTGTCTGGAGCGCGGTCTGACGTACAGCGTTCCGCTGAAAGCCAAGCTGAAGCTCTATTGCACGGACGACGAACACGAGGATTTCGGAGTCGTCGTTCAGGACGTCTATTTCGGGACGATTCCCTACATGACAGAACGCGGTACGTTCGTCATCAACGGTGCGGAGCGTGTCATCGTATCCCAGCTGCACCGTTCGCCGGGTGTGTTCTTCGGACAGAGCATGCACACCAACGGCACGAAACTCTATTCGGCGCGTATCATCCCCTTCAAGGGTTCGTGGATAGAGTTTGCTACGGACATCAACAACGTGATGTATGCCTACATCGACCGTAAGAAGAAGTTGCCCGTTACCACGCTGCTGCGAGCCATAGGTTACGCAGCGGACCAGCAGATTCTCGAGATCTTCGACCTTGCCGACGAGGTGAAGGTATCGAAAGCCTCCCTGAAGAAGGCCGTGGGCCGCAAGCTGGCTGCACGCGTGCTTTCGACCTGGGTCGAGGACTTCGTGGACGAGGATACGGGCGAGGTGGTATCCATCGAACGAAACAATGTGATCGTGGACCGCGAAACGGTCCTCGAGGAAGAACATATCGATCAGATTATCGAGAGCGGCGCCAAGACGATTCTGCTGCACAAGGAGAATCAGTCGGGTATCGACTTCTCGATCATTTACAATACGCTGCAGAAGGACCCCTGCAACTCCGAGAAGGAGGCCGTGGTCTATATCTACAGACAGCTGCGCGCTTCGGAGCCGCCCGATGAGGCGACGGCGCGTGATGTCATCGAGAAGCTCTTCTTCTCGGACAAGCGTTACGACCTGGGAGATGTGGGCCGTTTCCGCATCAACAAGAAACTCGGCCTGAATATCGATCCGGCAATCCGTACGCTGACGCGCGAGGACATCATTGCCATTATCAAGTATCTGATCCAGCTGATCAACTCGAAGGCCGATGTGGACGATATCGACCACCTGTCGAACCGCCGCGTCCGCACCGTGGGCGAGCAGCTTTCGAACCAGTTCTCCGTGGGTTTCGTGCGCATGGCGCGTACGATCCGCGAGCGCATGAACGTACGCGACAACGAGGTTTTCACGCCGGTGGACCTGATCAACGCCAAGACGCTCTCGTCGGTGATCAACTCCTTCTTCGGCACCTCGCAGCTCTCGCAGTTCATGGACCAGATCAACCCGCTGGCCGAGATTACGCACAAGCGCCGTCTGTCGGCCCTCGGTCCCGGCGGTCTTTCGCGCGACCGCGCCGGATTCGAGGTCCGCGACGTACACTATACGCACTACGGACGTCTCTGCCCGATCGAGTCGCCTGAAGGCCCGAATATCGGTCTTATTTCGTCGCTGTGCGTCTATGCGAAGATTTCGCCCATGGGATTCATCGAGACGCCCTACCGTACGGTGGAGAACGGTGTCATCGACATGGACAACTCGCATATCCGTTACTACTCGGCCGAAGAGGAGGAGGGCAAGATCGTCGCACAGTCGAACATGCCGATCGACGACGAGGGCCACTTCCTGCAGCCCGACCGCATCAAGGCGCGTCAGGGTGCCGACTTCCCCGTCGTTACGGCCGATGAGGTGAACCTCATGGACGTGGCTCCGAACCAGATCGCCTCGATCGCCGCGAGCCTCATTCCGTTCCTCGAGCACGATGACGCCAACCGTGCGCTGATGGGCTCGAACATGATGCGCCAGGCCGTGCCCCTGGTTACTACCGAAGCCCCGATCGTCGGCACGGGTATCGAGAAGGACATGATCTCGGACAGCCGGATCCAGATCGTCGCAGAGGGCGACGGCGAGGTTGTCTTCGCCGATGCCACGAAGATTCAGATCCGTTACGAACGTACCGAGGACGAGATTCTCGCGTCGTTCGATCCGGAGGTTACGACCTACATGCTGCCGCGTTACCGCCGCACGAACCAGAATACCTCGATCACGCTGCGTCCCACGGTCCTCACGGGCGACAAGGTCGTCAAGGGACAGATCCTCACGGAGGGTTACTCGACGCAGAACGGCGAGCTGGCCCTGGGCCGCAACCTGAAGGTGGCCTACATGCCCTGGAAGGGTTACAACTTCGAGGACGCCATCGTGATCTCGGAGCGTATCCAGCGCGAGGATATCTTCACGTCGGTACACGTCGATGAGTATATCATGGAGGTGCGCGATACGAAGCGCGGTGTCGAGGAACTCACGTCGGATATTCCGAATGTTTCGGAGGATGCCACGAAGGATCTCGACGCCAACGGTATCGTCCGCGTCGGCGCCAACATCCACCCGGGAGACATCCTCATCGGCAAGATCACCCCGAAGGGTGAGAGCGATCCTTCGCCCGAGGAGAAGCTCCTGCGCGCGATCTTCGGCGACAAGGCCGGCGACGTAAAGGACGCTTCGCTCAAGGCGCAGCCGTCGCTGCACGGTGTGGTCATCGACACGAAGCTCTACAGCCGTGCGAACAAGGAGGGCAAAAAGGGCAAGAACGCCGAGAAGGTGCAGCTCGAAAAGCTCGACGAGAAGTTCGCCGGAGAGATTGCCGAACTGACCAAACGCCTTGTCGAGAAGCTTTGGACGCTGCTGCAGGGCAAGACCACGACGGGTATCACCGACTATTTCGGAGTGGAACTCTATCCTGCCGGCACGAAGTTCTCGCAGAAGCTCCTGGAGGAGATCGCCCGCAAGTCCGCGGACGAGAAGACGGGTGTGGTGATGGGTTATCTGAACCTCGGCTCGTGCAACTGGACGGGCGACGCCCATACCGATGCGCTTATCGAGGCCACGATCAACAACTATACGATCGAGTGGAAGAAGGCCGACGCCGCCATCAAGCGTGAGAAGTACAACATCACCAACGGCGACGAACTGCCACAGACGGGTGTCATCCAGATGGCCAAGGTCTACATCGCCAAGAAGCGCAAGCTGAAGGTGGGCGACAAGATGGCCGGACGCCACGGTAACAAGGGTATCGTGGCCAAGGTGGTACGCGACGAGGACATGCCGTTCCTCGAGGACGGAACGATCGTCGATATCTGTCTGAACCCGCTGGGCGTGCCTTCGCGAATGAACCTCGGACAGATCTACGAGGCCGTGCTCGGCTGGGCAGGCCGCGAGCTGGGCGTGAAGTTCGCGACGCCGATCTTCGACGGTGCTTCGCTCGACGAGATCAACGAATACACGGCCAAGGCGGGTCTTCCGCACAGCGGCCGCACCTACCTCTACGACGGCGGTACGGGTGAACGATTTGACCAGCCGGCGACCGTGGGTGTTACCTACATGCTCAAACTGGGCCACATGATCGACGACAAGATGCACGCGCGTTCGATCGGTCCCTACTCGCTCATCACGCAGCAGCCGCTCGGCGGTAAGGCGCAGTTCGGTGGTCAGCGATTCGGAGAGATGGAGGTCTGGGCCCTCGAGGGCTTCGGTGCCGCCAATATCCTGCAGGAGATCCTGACGATCAAGTCCGACGACGTGATGGGCCGCGCCAAGGCCTACGAGGCGATCGTCAAGGGCGAGAACCTGCCCAAACCGGGTATTCCGGAGGCCATGAACGTGCTGCTGCACGAGTTGCGCGGTCTGGCCCTCTCGGTCAAGCTCGAGTAAGAGGTGTGTATTTAAGTGGATAAGAAAAACGCAAAATAAATATGTCGATTACCAAGGACAATAAACCCAATAATGGTTACAGCCGCATCTCGATCGGTCTGGCCTCCCCCGAGGAGATCCTGGCGCAGTCGAGCGGCGAGGTGCTCAAGCCCGAAACCATTAACTACCGCACCTACAAGCCCGAGCGCGACGGCCTGTTCTGCGAGCGCATCTTCGGTCCCGTGAAGGACTACGAGTGCCATTGCGGCAAGTACAAGCGCATCCGCTACAAGGGCATCGTCTGCGACCGTTGCGGCGTGGAGGTTACCGAGAAGAAGGTGCGCCGTGAGCGCATGGGCCACATCTCGCTGGTCGTGCCCGTCGTACACATCTGGTATTTCCGTTCGCTGCCTTCGAAAATCGGTTATCTGCTGGGAATTCCGTCGAAGAAGCTCGAGGCGATCATCTATTACGAGCGTTATGTCGTCATCAATCCGGGTGTCGCCTCGGAGCAGGGTATCGAGCGTCTGCAGACCCTCTCGGAGAAGGAGTACCTCGATGTGCTGAACGCCCTTCCGAAGGGCAACCAGTCGCTCGACGATACGGATCCCAACAAGTTCGTCGCCCAGATGGGTGCCGAGGCGATCTATACGCTGCTCAAGCAGGTGGACCTCGATTCGATGTCCTATGCGCTGCGCCACAAGGCTTCGACCGAGACCTCGCAGCAGCGTAAGTCCGAGGCGCTGAAGTGCCTGAACGTTATCGAGTCGTTCCGTGCTTCGAATGGCAAGAACAAGCCCGAATGGATGGTGTTGAGCGTTATTCCGGTGATTCCCCCCGAGTTGCGCCCGCTGGTGCCGCTCGACGGAGGCCGTTTCGCCACGTCGGATCTCAATGATCTCTACCGTCGGGTCATCATCCGCAACAATCGTCTGAAGCGTCTGATCGAGATCAAGGCGCCGGAGGTGATCCTCCGCAACGAAAAGCGCATGCTGCAGGAGGCCGTCGATTCGCTGTTCGACAACTCGCGCAAGTCGAATGCCGTGAAGAACGAGTCGAACCGTCCGCTCAAGTCGCTCTCCGATTCGCTCAAGGGTAAGCAGGGTCGCTTCCGTCAGAATCTGCTCGGTAAGCGTGTTGATTACTCGGCCCGTTCGGTCATCGTCGTGGGTCCCGAACTGAAGATGCACGAGATGGGTATTCCGAAGGATATGGCTGCGGAGCTTTACAAGCCGTTTGTGATCCGCAAGCTCATCGAGCGCGGTATCGTGAAGACCGTGAAGTCCGCGAAGAAGATCATCGACCGCAAGGATCCCGTGATCTGGGGTATTCTGGAGAATGTCATCAAGGGGCACCCGGTACTGATGAACCGAGCCCCGACGCTGCACCGTCTGGGTATCCAGGCCTTCCAGCCCAAACTGATCGAGGGCAAGGCCATGCAGCTGCACCCGCTGGCCTGTACGGCATTCAACGCCGACTTCGACGGCGACCAGATGGCCGTGCACCTTCCGCTGGGCAATGCCGCCATCCTGGAGGCCCAGCTGCTGATGCTCGGATCGCACAACGTCCTCAATCCGGCCAACGGTGCCCCGATCACGGTGCCGTCGCAGGACATGGTCCTCGGTCTGTACTATATCACCAAGCCCCGCAAGGGTGTAAAGGGCGAGGGTCATACGTTCTATGGTCCCGAAGAGGCGATCATCGCCTACAACGAGAAGCGTGCCGACCTGCATGCGATCGTGAAGTGTCTGGTGGACGACCTCGACGAGCAGGGCAATCCGGTTCAGGTGCTCAAGGAGACGACCATCGGCCGCATCCTCTTCAACCAGGTCGTTCCGAAGGAGGTGGGTTACATCAACGAGGTGCTTACGAAGCGTTCGCTGCGTGACATCATCGCCGTGGTGATGAAGAAGGCCGGTGCCGACAAGGTGGCCAACTTCCTCGACGACATCAAGGACATGGGTTACCGCATGGCCTTCCAGGGCGGTCTGTCGTTCAACCTCGATGCCGTGATTATCCCCGACGAGAAGGAAAAGCTCGTTCAGGAGGGTTATGAGCGCGCCGATGCGATCATGGACGACTACAACATGGGTCTTATCACCAACAACGAGCGATACAACCAGATCATCGACGTCTGGACGAACATCAACACGAAGCTGACGAAGGCCGTGATCGACACGCTCGTCAAGGACGACGACGGCTTCAACCCCGTATACATGATGCTCGACTCGGGAGCCCGTGGTTCGAAGGAGCAGATCCGTCAGTTGAGCGGTATGCGTGGACTGATGGCCAAGCCGCAGAAGTCGGGTGTCGAGGGTGGCCAGCAGGTCATCGAAAACCCGATCCTCTCGAATTTCAAGGAGGGACTTTCGGTGCTCGAGTACTTCATCTCGACGCACGGTGCCCGTAAGGGTCTTGCCGATACCGCCCTGAAGACGGCCGACGCCGGTTATCTGACGCGTCGTCTGGTCGATGTGGCACAGGATGTCATCATCAACGAAGAGGATTGCGGCACGCTGCGCGGCCTGACGGCTACGGCCATCAAGCGCAACGACGATGTCGTACAGACGCTCTACGACCGCATCCTGGGTCGTGTGGCGCTGAACGACGTGATCCACCCGCTGACGGGCGAGGTGCTCTGCAAGGCCGGCGAGGAGATCACCGAGTCGATTGCCGAGGCCATCGAGAAGTCGCCGCTGGAGTCCGTGGAGATCCGTTCGGTGCTGACCTGCGAGTCGCGCCACGGTGTCTGCGCCAAGTGTTATGGCCGCAACCTTGCCACGGCCCGCATGGTCCAGAAGGGCGAGGTGGTCGGCGTCATCGCCGCACAGTCGATCGGCGAGCCGGGTACGCAGCTGACGCTCCGTACGTTCCACGTCGGCGGTGTGGCCGGTGGCACGGCTGTCGAGACGAATGTCGTATCGAAATACGAAGGTCGTCTGGAGATCGACGAGCTGCGTACGGTCAAAGGCAAGAATGCTGCCGGTGAAGCGATCAATATCGTTATCTCGCGCCAATCGGAGTTCCGCATTGTCGATTCGAAGACGGAGATTGTACTCTATACGCACAACCTGCCGTACGGCGCCACGCTTTACATGGAGGATGGCGCTATGGTCAAGAAGGGAGATCTGGTCTGCGAGTGGGATCCCTACAATGCCGTGATCATTTCGGAGTACGAGGGACGCGTCGCCTACGAGAACATCATCGAGGGCGTAACCTACCGCGACGAGCGCGACGAGCAGACGGGTCTGTCGGAGAAGGTGGTCATCGAGTCGAAGGACAAGACCAAGAACCCCGTCATCAAGATCCAGAACAAGGAGGGCGAGGAGGTCAAGCAGTACAACCTGCCTGTTTCGGCCCACATCGTCGTCAAAGACAACGCCCGCATCAAGGCCGGCGATATCCTGATCAAGATTCCGCGTGCCGTCGGCAAGTCGGGCGGCGATATCACGGGAGGTCTGCCGCGTGTTACGGAGCTCTTCGAGGCCCGCAACCCGTCGAACCCGGCTATCGTTTCGGAGATCGACGGCGAGGTAACCTTCGGCAAGATCAAGCGCGGTAACCGCGAGATCATCATCACCTCGAAGCAGGGCGATGTGAAACGCTACCTCGTGCCGCTGTCGCGTCAGATCATCGTACAGGAGAACGACTACGTCAAGGCCGGCAGCCCGCTGTCGGACGGCGCGATCACTCCGAGCGACATCCTCAATATCCTCGGTCCCACGAAGGTGCAGGAGTACATCGTGAACGAGGTGCAGGAGGTGTACCGCATGCAGGGTGTGAAGATCAACGACAAGCACTTCGAGGTCATCGTGCGCCAGATGATGTCGAAAGTCAAGATCGAGGATCCGGGAGATACCCGCTTCTTCGAGGATCAGATCGTGGACAAGTGGGAGTTCATGGATGTGAACGACGAACTCTACGACAAGGTGGTTGTTACCGACGCCGGCGATTCGACAGTGCTGCAACCCGGACAGATTGTCTCGCTGCGCAAGCTGCGCGATGAAAACTCGAGCCTCAAGCGCCGCGATCTGCGTCCCGTACAGGTTCGCGATATCGTTCCGGCAACCTCGACGCAGGTGCTGCAGGGTATCACCCGTGCCGCCCTGCAGACCTCGAGCTTCATCTCGGCGGCATCGTTCCAGGAGACCACCAAGGTGCTCAACGAAGCGGCCATCCAGGCCAAGGTCGATCCGCTGGAGAATCTGAAGGAGAACGTCATCTGCGGACATCTGATCCCGGGCGGTACGGGTCTTCGCGAGTACGAGGATCTGGTCGTTACGGCCAAGTCCGAGTTGGAGTCGCTCCAGCAGGCACAATAGCGACGGATCTCCGTCCGAATGAAAAAGTCCCCCGAACCGATCGGTTCAGGGGACTTTTTTGTTCCGGCAGCGCCACAGTCGGCGGGGACTACTGCTGTTCCGGGAACGGGCTTGCGGGTTATTTCCGGTCGTAGCGTTTGGCAAGTCCGCCTTCGGATGTCTCGCGATAGAGGCTCGGAAGGTTGTGCCCCGTCTCGTTCATCACCTCGACGACCTTGTCGTAGGATACCAGGTGCGAACCGTCCGAAAGCGTGGCGTAGATGTTGGCATCGAGGGCCCGTGCGGCAGCTACGGCATTACGTTCGATGCAGGGAACCTGCACGAGACCACAGACGGGATCGCACGTCAGTCCCAAGTGGTGTTCGAGTCCCATTTCGGCGGCGTATTCGATCTGCGAGGGGGTGCCGCCGAAGAGTTGGCAGGCTGCGGCTGCAGCCATGGCGCAGGCCACGCCGACCTCACCCTGACAGCCGACCTCGGCACCCGATATCGAGGAGTTCGTCTTGGCGATGTTGCCGAAAAGGCCCGCCGTGGCAAGGGCCCGGAGGATGCGGATGCGCAGAAAATCGCGTGAGGTCGCCAGGTGGTAGAGTACCGCGGGAACGACGCCGCACGAGCCGCAGGTGGGGGCGGTAACCACGACACCGCCTGCGGCATTCTCCTCGGAGGTCGCCAGCGCATAGGCGTAGATCTTTGCGCGTGACTTCAGGGAATCGGTATAGCTTTTCGACTTGACCCAGTAGGTACTCGCCTTGCGGGCGACTTTCAGGCCACCGGGCAGTACGCCGTCGTTGTTCAGACCGTTCTGGATCGTCTCGCACATCTGTGTCCAGATCTTGTCCAGATAATCCCAGATTTCGGGTCCTTCACAGTCATTCACATATTCCCAGTAGGTTTTGCCTTCGTCGTAACACCATTGCTTGATTTCGGCAATGGTTGTCAGCGGATAGATGCTGTGCGGCACCTCCAGCCGCGAGGTTTCGTTGGCCAGGGCTCCGCCGCCGATGCTGTAGATCGTCCATGAGTCGACGACTGCGCCGCCTTTCAGTCCTTCGAACAGCATGCCGTTGGGATGGAAGGGGAGAACGATATCGGGCTTCCAGACAATCTCGGTCGGTGCAAGGGGTTGGAGTACCGAGAGAATAGCCACGTCCGTGAGGTGTCCTTTCCCGGTGGCAGCCAGCGATCCGTAGAGCGTAACGCGGTAGGCATCCACTTCGCGGCAGCGCTCGGCAAAGCGTTCTGCGGCCCGCTTGGGTCCCATCGTATGGCTGCTCGACGGTCCGTTTCCGATCTTGTATAACTCTTTGAGTGATTCCATCGTGCGATGTGTGTAAGATCCGAATTGGTAGCCCCACCGCGACTCGAACGCGGATTTAGGGTTTAGGAAACCCTCGTTCTATCCCTTGAACTATAGGGCCGAAAAAATTGCGGCACGCCTTTCCGGAAGGCGTACCGCAAAGATAGTGAAAAATTCCCTTTATCAGAAATTGAAACGCATGCCGAACGAGAGAACGTGGGCGTGGAGCTTGTAGTTGCGCGTGAAGACCGAGGCAAGTTCTCCCGAAGTATAGTCGTAGATGGGGTAGGAACCGGTACGCTCGGGGTCGGCGGAGGAAACATAGCAGTAGGCGATGTCGAGCGCAGCGCAGCGGGCCAGCTGGAAAGAGGCACCGAGCGTGTAGCTGATCTTCGTCATCGACGGCGTCTCGGGATTGAGGTAATTGCTGTCCACGGGGCTTTCGTCGTAGTAGATACCTACGCGGCCCGTAAGCCAGTCGAGGGCTCGGTATTCGGCGCCGAAGCGGGCCGAGAGCGTATTGGAATAGTTCTTCACGGAGTAGATATCCTTGATGCCGAGCTCTTTCTCGTTGAACGAAACATTCAGGTCCTTGTAGGCCGACCAGCCGATCCACTGCAGATCGACACCCATCTGCCACCGGTCATCCGGACGGTAGGAGACACCCCATGTTACGGTTGTCGGCAGGGCCAGCTGCGTATGGAACGTACCCTGGTCGAGAGCCGGAATGGCCGAAGCCTGTCCGGCAGTCTGGAGGATCGTGTTGAGGAACGAGAGCAGCTGCTGGGCCTCCTGTGAGGCATAGATCAGCTGGGCTGTGCCCTTATCGACCTTCATGTCCATACGCGAGCGGTAGCTCATCGCTACGGACCACTGGTCGGTAACATCCCAGAGAATGCCGGCATTCACGCCGACGGCGACATTGGCCGAGCCCTCGAGCTTGGCTGAAACGATTGCGCGGTCCTGGAGATTCTGTTCGAAATAGGCAGCGCCCTGCTGGGCCATGGCCTGATACTGGGCAATCTGCTCGGCCGTAAGACCGGCTCCGGGGCCCAATGCCGGAAGCAGGGCATTGACGGTATTGAATCCCGAAACGAGTGTCTGGTTTCCGGCACCGATGGGCAGCATGGCGCGCGACAGGTCGAAGTTGCCCCAGGTGATCATCAGGCCCGCACCGATCGAGAGCCGGTCGCAGATCTTGAACGAGACGGTCGGCTGGAAGGTATAGGCTGCCAGGTTGATCTCCTGGATGAGGTGCGATCCCGACCAGTTGTCGCCCCAGTTCATCGACGATCCGTTCGGCGTATAGAAGCCCAGACCTACGGCCCAGCGCTCCGAGGGCTTGTAGTTGATATACATGTGCAGCGGCGTGGACATCTTGTTGTCCGAATCCTCGGTGAGCGTGCTCTTATAGCCGTTCTCCATCGAGGGAAGCGTAGAGGCCGAAACCGACGAGAGAATGCCCGTGGCACCAAGCGAGATGTTGAACTTCGACTCCTGGAATACCGTGGCGGCGGGGTTGAAATAGATCGACTCCGCACCGAGTTTCATTGCCGTACCGACGTTGGCCATACCGGCCTGGCGGGCCGAGAAGTTGTTGACCTGATAGCCTTCGGCGAAGGCTCCGGATGCGAGGCCTGCGGATGCGAGCAGGAGGAGGATTTTTTTCATGACGTGTTGGTTTGGTTTCTAAATGGCGTACCTCATGGATACGCAAAATCGGGGGCAAAAGTATAAAAACTATCCCCTCGGCCCAAACTTTTTGGTCATAAAGTCGATAAAATTGGAATAAATGGTAGAGGTTTGGCCGCAATGTCCGGTCCCGCAGGATTCCGGACATTGCGATCGGGCTGTTCAGCGTCTGCGGCTGTTGTAGGCTTCGAGAGCCTTGGCCAAAACGACCAGGGCCCGTTCGAGGTCCTCCTTACGGAGCACATAGGCGATACGGACTTCGTTGCGGCCGCGTGTGGGGTCGGAATAGAACCCCGACGCGGGGGCAAGCATCACGGTCTCACCTTCGTATTCGAATTCCGAGAGGCACCAGGCACAGAAGTCATCGCTGTCCTCGACCGGAAGCCGGGCCACGGTGTAGAAGGCGCCCATCGGAATGGGCGAATAGACGCCCGGAATGCGGTTCAATCCGTCGATCAGGCATTTGCGGCGTTCGATATACTCCTCGTAGATTTCGGTGCTGTACGAGCGTGGAGCGTCGATCGACGCCTCCGCGACGATTTGTCCCAGCAGCGGTGGCGAGAGGCGCGCCTGGCAGAACTTCATTACGGCATTGCGCAGCGTGCGGTTCTTGGTGATGAGCGCGCCGATGCGGATACCGCACTCGGAGTAGCGTTTCGACACGGAATCGATCAGCACGACATTCTGCTCGATTCCTTCGAGATGGCAGGCCGAAATGTAGGGTGATCCCGTATAGATGAATTCGCGGTAAACCTCGTCCGAAAAGAGAAAAAGGTCGTATTTGCGGACCAGGTCGCGGATGCGGTTCATCTCGCGGCGTGTATAGAGGTATCCCGTAGGGTTGTTGGGGTTGCAGATCAGGATGCCGCGCGTGCGCTCGTTGATGAGCTCCTCGAAGCGGGCGACGTCGGGCAGAGCAAAGCCCTGTTCGATGGATGAAACCACCGGACGGATGACGGCGCCGGCCGAGATGGCAAAGGCCATGTAGTTGGCGTAGGCCGGTTCGGGAACAATGATCTCGTCACCGGGGTTGAGGCATGACATGAAGGCGAAGAGCACCGCCTCGGAACCTCCCGTGGTAACGATGATGTCATCGGCCGAGAGGCGGATCTGGTATTGTTCGTAGTAGGAGACGAGCTTTTCACGCAGCGAGCGGTACCCGTCGCTGGGGCTGTATTCGAGGACCGTGCGGTCGATATGTTTCAGGGCGTCGAGCCCTATCTGAGGGGTCGGAAGGTCGGGCTGTCCGATGTTCAGATGGTATATCTTGATGCCCCGGGCGCGTGCAGCTTCGGCAAGGGGTACGAGTTTGCGGATCGGCGAGGCTGGCATCAGCTCCGCGCGTTGCGAAATGGCTGGCATGGGAATCGGTTTTATTCGAGTTCTGCCGAGGGCCTGAATTTGATGGTATTGCGTGCAGGGATCTTTACGGCGGCACCCGTACGGGGATTTCTCCCGACGCGGGCGGCCTTATGTTGTACGCAGAATGTTCCGAGTCCCGTAAGCGTTACACGCTCTCCTTCGCGGAGGGCTTGAGCGGTTGCACGGATCAGCGCATCGACTGCCTTGCGGGCATCAATCTTCGTGATGTTCGCGTCGAGCGCAATGGCCTCGACCAGCTGCGTCTTGTTCATAATAACCTCTTGAAAAATACCATCTAACCTAACCTCGGCGTATAGGGCAAAGATAGGAATTTTTCTTATAAAATAGAAATTGCGGAATCAAAATGACAATTCCGGGAACCGATTTCATGAAAACGAATGCAGTGCCGGCTTCGGTAAAAAAATCACCCCTGCTACTGCAGGGGTGATTCGTGTCGTATGCGGATCGTCGTTTCTCCGATCCGATTCTGTCGGGATTACTTGAAGGCAATGGCACACTGCATCTTCTTGGGTGTACCGGCCGCTGCCAGCAGGTTGGTAACCGTCTCCTGCTTGTTGATGTGCAGGTCGGGCGAGTCGTAGGCCTCGAGCTGGATGGCATTCACGCAACCGAAATCCTTCATGATCTGTGCCACCTGGGGAACCGTGGTTCCGATATAGTCGCCCGACTCATCGCCACAGTATACGAAGAGTTTGCCGTACTTCGTAACACCGATTGCGGCGCGTGCATAGAGGTCGGTATCCTTGTAGAAGAGAGCAAGTCCTTCGTTGGTGATGACCTGAGCCTCGGTCAGTACGTTTCCGTCGTAGAGGATCATGTGCAGGCCTTCAACAGCGGTCTTGGGTTCCCAAACCGTTCCCTTGGCGGCGGTCGGTGCCTCGAAGGCGCCCGAAGCGCGATACGGGAAGGTATAGACTTTATTCTCGATAATATGGGCATAGGAGATCTGGTAGCTGCCGTCGGTATTCTGACCCAGCGTGCCGCTGATGCGGGTGTCGGCCTGGGCAATTTTGCCGTCGCGAACCATGATCTGGGTGATCGACGAATCGACGCCTACGAGATATACCTTGTAATCGCCTTCGGTTTCGAGGTCTTTCAGAGCCTTCTTGTTCGTTACGCCCTCGCCGATGCAACCCATTTCGGCCTGGCTGCCGAGCATTACCACATAGGCTGCGGCATTGTCGATGCCACCTGCTTTTTCCGTCTTGTAAACCTTGATATAGGCGGGCAGCGTGCCGAAGTTGGCCGTTACATCAGCCCATCCCATATCGAGCATCGGATCCTTGTAGTCGGTGGCGCGGACCGTGTATACGATCTCTTCGCCGTAGTAGTCGATAACCAGCGTACCCTCGCCGAACTCTAGGTCGAAGGTGCAGTCCTCGGGGGTTTTTACCGTGGCTCCCTCGGCCAGTTCGAGCTCGAAGACCATGTGGTTGATCTCCATGCCCTCTTCCCACTTGATCGTGATGCTTTTGTCATCGGCTACCGTGGCTGCTACGCCATTGACTTTTGCACTGAGCACCGGATCGGGCATCTCGGGAACCTCGGCCGTCATCGTGTAGGTTTCCTCGGTTGTGCCGTTAAGAAGGACAGTAACATAAACAGGCGACATCAGATTGACGTTCGATGTAAGGTTTTCGGGCGTCTTGAGGATGTGTCCCTTGTTCATCTTGAAAGTAACCTCGACCGAGGTCAGATTTGTCATGTTCTGGAATTCGCCGAACTTGATAGTCTTTTCCGTATCATCGATGGTGGCTGTCAAGGTACTGCTGCCATCCTTGGCCGTAACGGATGCGAAGGGGGCATTGCCGGTCGTGCCGCCACCGCCGCCGTTGTCATCGTCGTCATCGGACGAACAGGAGGTCATCAGAAGAGCTCCTCCAGCGAGAAAGAGCGTCATTAAACTGAAAAAACGTTTCATGATAAAGATTTTAAGAAAGGTGAATAGATTTTTGTGTTTAGGTTTTCGCTTCTTTCTGTTTCGTATCCGGCAGATTCCTATTTTCGTTTCGAATCATGTTCCGGGGTCGGAAACTTTGTTTGTTTAACAAAAATCGTAAAAAAAATTAATCAAGCAATATGTTATGATAAAATGTAATAGTATTGTAACAATCGGACGAATCGTCATTTCGAAATCACATTGTACCTCTTCGAGTTTTTTTTCGGCATGCAGCCCGCACCGCCCTGGCACGATACGGTCGTATTTAAATTGGGGGGCATCAGAATTCGATGAGTTCGTACAAAACACCAGGAAGATTTGGCCAAATGGAAAATGCATGTTACTTTTGTCCTTTGATTAGGAAGGATGGCGGAGTGGTCGATCGCGGCGGTCTTGAAAACCGTTGAGCTGCAAGGCTCCGGGGGTTCGAATCCCTCTCCTTCCGCACACGAAGAGGCGTCCTCATGCCGGGGACGCCTCTTTTTTGTCTTACTGATTTGTTTTGTCGGCGTTTAATAAAAAATACCCCTTGCCATCCGGCAAGGGGTATTTGCTTGCATGAAACGGTTGTTTGGCCTTTATTTCCGGGTTACCGTTTCATTATTTGATTACCGGAATGCGATGGCAACCTGCACGGGCTTGAGGTTGGGCACCTTCGAGTTTACGACGGTCTCCAACTTGTTGATGTGCATGTTGGGCGTACCAGATGCCTCGAACTGGATGGCTTCTTCGCAACCGAAATCCTTCATGATCTGAGCCAACTCGGGAATCGAAACACCGCGGCTTCCTTCAACCTGCTGACCGCAGAATGCGAAGATCTTGTCGTATTTCGTGATTCCGACAGCAGAACGTGCATAGTAGTCGGCATCTCCGTAATAGATGGCTGCACCCTCATTGGTCATGGCGTGTGCCGATGTCAGGATGTTCCCTTCATAGAGAATCATGTGCAGACCGGCTACGGCAGTCTTGGGGGCCCAAGCCTCACCCTTGTCGGCAGTCGGGTTTTCGTAGGTTCCCGAAGCAACGAACGGGAAGGTATAGATCTTGTTATCGATCGTGTAAGCGTAGGAGATCTGGTAGCTGCCGTCCTCGTTCTGACCCAGCGTACCGGTTACACGGGAGTTGGCCTGAACGAGCTTGCCGTCGCTGACCATGAGCTGAACCGTCGACGAGTCAATACCTACAAGATATACCTTGTAGGCACCGTCTGCCTCAAGATCGCTAATGGTCTTCTTGGTGCCGGTACCTTCGCCTACGCAGCCCATCTCTGCCTTGCTGCCGATCATGGCGACATAAGCAATGTTGCCATCGATACCGGCGGCCTTTTCCGTCTTATAGACCTTGATGTAGGCGGGCAGCGTGCCGAAGTTGGCCGTTACATCCGTCCACCCCAGGTCGAGCATCGGATCCTTGTAGTCGGTTGCCTTTACGGTATAGGTGATATCCTCGTCGAGGTAGTTTACAACCAGCTTGCCCTCTTCGAATTCCAGGTCGAAGGTGCAGTCCTCGGGAGATTTTACCGTAGCGCCGTCGGCCAGGTCGAGCTCGAAGACCATATGGTTGATCTCCATGCCCTCTTCCCACTTGATCGTGATGCTGTTGTCCTCGCCGACCGTAGCGTCCACGCCGTTTACCTTGGCGCCGAGTACGGCATCAGGAGCCTCGGGAACCACAGCGGTCATCGTATAGGTCTCCTCCGTCTTGCCATTTAGAAGAACAACCACCGTGGCGGGAACCGTCAGATTGACGTTCGACGTGAGGTTTGCAGGGGTCTTGAGGATGTGTCCCTTGTTCATCTTAAAGGTAACCTCGACTGCCGACATGTCCGTGGTATTCTGGAACTCACCGAACTTGATAGTCTTCTCCGTATCGTCGATGGTTGCTGTCATCGTGCTGGCACCGTCCTTGGCCGTAACGGATGCGAAGGGGGCATTGCCGGTCGTGCCACCGCCGCCGCCGTTGTCATCATCGTCATCGGACGAACAGGAAGTCATCAGAAGAGCTCCTCCAGCGAGAAAGAGCGTCATTAAACTGAAAAAGCGTTTCATAATAAAAATTTTAAGATTGATTGATTAAGTGTTTTTAGGTTCTTCTCTTGTGTGTTATATGTTTAATATACAGTTGTTTGATCTGTGTAAGTCGTTCGGTGGAGCTTTTTTTCAACAGCTTCGTAATAAAATTGTAACATTTATATAACACAAATGTAGCAATAATATTCGACCGATCAACCTTTTTGGTCAAAAATATTTTCAAAATGCCTTGCGGGTAATTGTAAAGTATCGATTATGAGCCATATGTCTGATACGGTATGTGGGATAAATATTACCCGCCGCATTGTCCGGACGAAATTTTACCCTATTTTTGCAAGCCGAAACGAATTGATTGAAAAAAAGATATGACTCCGACTCCCGTACGACGCGGCGGATTTCTGGCGCTCACCCCTTTGTTGGTATTCCTCCTTATTTATCTTGTCGTATCGCTGCTGGCCGGCGACTTCTACCGCATGCCGATCTCCGTGGCCTTTATCGCTGCATCGGTCTATGCTGTAGCCATGATGCGGCGCATGCCCTTTGCTGAACGCATCGGGCATTTTTCTGCCGGGGCTTCGGACCAAAACGTCATGCTGATGATCTGGATCTTCGTATTGGCGGGAGCCTTTGCCGAATCGGCCCGGAGCATGGGCGCCGTCGATGCCACCGTGGCGCTGACGCTGCATCTGCTGCCGGGGAGCCTGCTCCCCGCGGGACTTTTCCTGGCCGCCTGTTTCGTCTCCTTTTCGGTCGGCACGTCGGTCGGAACGGTTGTGGCGCTGGTCCCAGTGGCTGCGGGGCTGGCTGCTGAGACCGGTATGAACGAAGCCTGGCTCACGGCCATCGTCGTAGGCGGTGCCTTCTTCGGCGACAACCTTTCGTTCATCTCCGATACGACTATCGCCGCTACGCGTACCCAGGAGTGCGACCTGCGCGACAAGTTTCGGGTCAATGTGCGGATCGTAGCCCCGGCGGCGATCATAACGCTGGCGATTTACCTTGTAACGGGAAGTGCTGCGGAGGTGGCCACTGCGGCCGAACCGGTCGCCTGGATCCGTGTCGTCCCTTACCTGCTGGTCCTCATAACGGCTGTGGCCGGAATGAATGTCATGAAGGTGCTGCTGCTCGGCATTGCCGCATCGGGTGCGATCGGCCTTGCCACGGGTAGCTTTTCGCTGATGGAGTGGTGCGGCGGTATGGGACAGGGCATCACGGGTATGGGTGAGTTGATTATCATTACGCTGCTGGCTGGCGGACTTCTGGAGATGATCCGCATCAACGGCGGCATCGACTACATCATCGAGCGGATGACGCGCCGCATCTCGGGGCGTCGCGGTGCCGAGGGTACCATCGCGGGGTTGGTCTGCCTGGCCAACCTCTGCACGGCCAACAACACGATCGCCATCCTGACCGTGGGCCCCATCGCCCGGCAGATCGCCGACCGTTTCGGCGTGGACCGGCGGCGCAGCGCCAGCCTGCTCGATACCTTCTCCTGCTTCACCCAGGGGCTTTTGCCCTATGGCGCGCAGCTGCTTATGGCCGCGGGGCTTACGGGGATTTCTCCGCTGGGCATTATCCGTTATCTTTATTATCCGATTGTGCTGGGTGTCGTGGCGCTGCTGGCCATCCTGCTGCGCTATCCGCGGAAAATCTGATCCGATACGGTCTGTTCCGAAGACCGGCGGGCCGGGGCGTTTGGTCCGATATGTCCGGCAGTACGGGTAGACGGATTCCGGTTTTTGCTACCCCGATTCCGGATTCCGCCTTCGAGGCGTGCGGAATCCCCCGGAAAAATCCTATCTTTGTGGAAAACGAAGTGCTCCATGGAACAGAAGATCCGCCATATCGAGACGATCGCCGAGTATCAGGCGATGCTGGGCGTCGAGACGCTGCATCCGCTTGTCGGCGTCATCGACTTTTCCGAAGTGCAACCTATTTACCATCTGCGGCAGACATTCGGCTTCTACGCGATCTTCCTCAAGGAGGTCCGCTGCGGCGACATGATCTACGGCCGCCACTACTACGACTATCAGGAGGGAACGCTCGTCTGTCTGGCTCCCGGCCAGGTGATCGGTTTCGAGGATAAGGGGGAGAAGTTTCAGCCGAAGGGGTGGGCGCTGGTTTTCCATCCCGACCTGATCCGCGGCACCTCGCTGGGCCGCAACATGAAGGAGTACGGCTTCTTCTCCTATGAGGTGAACGAGGCGCTGCATCTCTCGGAGCGGGAGCGCGGTCTGGTCGTGGACTGCCTGCAGCGGATCCGCGACGAACTGGGGCGTGCCATCGACCGCCACAGCCGGCGGCTGGTGGCCATACAGATCGAGATGCTGCTCGACTACTGCCTGCGCTTCTACGAGCGGCAGTTCATCACGCGCTCGACCGCGAACCGCGACATCCTGACGCGCTTCGAACGCCTTCTGGACGACTACTTCACCGATGGCCGGGCGCGTCGCGAGGGGCTTCCTTCGGTGCGCTACTGTGCCGGCGAGCTGTGCCTGTCGCCCAACTATTTCGGGGATCTGGTGAAGCGGGAGACGGGCCGTACGGCCCAGGAATACATCCAGTTGAAACTGCTCGACGTGGCCAAGGAGCTCATGCTCGACCCGTCGCGGACGATCGGCGAGGTGGCCTACGAACTGGGGTTCCAGTATCCGCAGCACTTCACCCGCATGTTCAAGAAGCTGACGGGACAGACTCCCAATGCCTTCAGGGCGGCGAACTGATCCGGATCCGCGACGTCGCCGTGCGGCGTCTCCGTCGGGAAAATCCCAATTTTTAGGTATGGTGCGGAACCTCCGGAACGCGTACCTTTGCGCCCGAAAATGATTCTGAAACACCTTATACCCATGAAAAAAGTTCTCCTCTGCGCCCTGTGCCTCGTTGTGGCATGCGGCGCCTGCCTGCTGACTGGCTGTCGCGGCAATAGCCGGAAAAGTACGGTGTCGGCCGCTGCAACGGCTGCGGCTTCCGATGTGCTCGAAATCGACGATCTGCTTCTTGCCGCCGATTCGCTCGTCGGGCAGACGGTAACGATCGAAGGAATCTGCACCCATACCTGCAAGCACGGTGCCCGCAAGATTTTCCTGATGGGCAGCGACGATACGCAGACGATCCGTGTAGAGAGCGGCGAGCTGGGCAGTTTCGACCCGCAGTGCGTGAACCGCATCGTGCGCGTAACGGGACGTGTGGACGAGGAGCGTATCGACGAAGCCTACCTGGCCAACTGGGAGGCGCAGGCGAAGGCCCGGACAGCCGAGAAGCACGGCACGACCGAGGCCGGCTGCAGCACCGAGAAGGCTGCCCGTCAGGAGACGGGCAACACGGTCGGGGAGCGTATCGCCGACTTCCGCGCCCGGATCGCCGCCCGCAAGGCCGCCGAGGGCAAGGAGTACCTCTCGTTCTACTATGTAACGGCACAGTCGTATGAAATTCAGCAGTAGCACGCTGCGGCGCTGGAGCCGCACGTTGCACCGCGACCTGTCGTACTTCTTCGCCGGCATGGTGCTTATCTATGCCCTTTCGGGCATTGTGATGAACCACCGCGACACGTTCAATCCCAACTACTCGGTTTCGCGTACGGAGCTGGTGCTTGCCGCGCCGCTGCCCGTGAAGGGGGCCTTTACGCGGGCCGATGCCGAGGCGCTGCTCGAACGTGAAGGGGTCGAGGAGACCTATGTCAAGCACTATTTTCCCGACGAACAGACGCTGAAGATCTTTCTCAAGGGCGGATCGTCGTTTGTCGCGGACCTGCGCAGCGGCAAGGCTGTCCTCGAGCGCCTTACGCGACGTCCCGTATGGAGCGCCCTGACACGTCTGCACTACAATCCCGGATCGTGGTGGACCGTCTTCGCCGACATCTTCGGCGGAGGGTTGATCCTCATTACGCTGACGGGGCTCGTGCTGGTGAAGGGCCCCAAGGGACTTTGGGGCCGCGGGGGCGTGGAGCTGGCTGCCGGCATCCTCATTCCGCTGTTGTTCCTCCTTATCTGACCGGGACATGGAAGCCGTAATCGAATGCCGCCATCTGACGCACTACTACGGGCGGCGCAAAATTTACGAAGACCTTTCGTTCGACGTACCCCGGGGGCGAATCCTCGGCCTGCTGGGCAAGAACGGAACGGGCAAGACCACGACGATCAATATCTTGAGCGGGTATCTCGAACCCCGCAGCGGGGAGTGCCGCATCTTCGGCGAAAACATCCGGCGAATGCAGCCCCTGACGCGGCGGCGCATCGGCTTGCTCATCGAGGGGCATGTGCAGTATCAGTTCATGACCATCGAGCAGATCGAACGTTTCTATGCGGCCTTCTATCCCGCTTGGCGGCGCGATGCCTACTACGAGCTGATGCGCAAGTTGCAGGTCGCTCCCCGGCAGCGCATCTCGCGCATGTCGTGCGGCCAGCGCTCGCAGGTCGCCCTGGGGCTTATCCTGGCCCAGGACCCCGAACTGCTCGTGCTGGATGACTTCTCGCTGGGGCTTGACCCCGGCTACCGGAGGCTTTTCGTCGATTACCTGCGCGAATACGCCAAGGCCGAGGGCAAGACCGTCTTCCTCACCTCGCACATCATTCAGGACATGGAGCGCCTCATAGACGACTGCATCATCATGGACTACGGACGCATCCTGCTGCAGCGCCCCGTGGCGCATATCCTCGAGCGGCTGCGGCGTTTCACCTGCCGGGTTGCGGAGAACACCCCGCTGCCCGCCGGCGAGGCATTTTACCACCCCTCGGTGGTGCGCTCGACGCTCGAATTCTGCTCCTTCCTGCCCCGTGAGGAGGTGGCGCAACGCCTGGTCGCGGCGGGAATCCCGGCCGACGGACTGTGCGAGGAGTGCATCTCGCTCGAGGATGCCTTTATCGGATTGACCGGAAAATATTGAGAACCATGTACAAGGCTTTATTATATAAGGAGTGGATCAAGTCGCGCTGGTATCTGGCCGCGGCGCTGGTCGTCCTGGTCGCCTTCTCGGCCTACGCCATGGTGCGCCTTTACCGGGCTCTGGCGATGATGGGGGCCGGGCATATCTGGGAGGTGATGGTTACGCGCCATGCCGTCTTCGTCGAACAGATGGAGTACCTGCCCCTGCTGGCCGGCCTGCTGTTGGCCGTCGTGCAGTTCGCTCCCGAGATGCACCGCAAGTGCCTCAAGCTGACGCTTCACCTTCCTCTTTCGGCCCTCCGGACCACAGGCATGATGCTTTTGTTCGGGCTGGCGGTTCTTGCGCTGCTCTTCGGCGTGAGCCTTGCGGTGATCGTGGCCTCGGCGTCGCCCGTCCTTGCACGGGAGCTGGTTGCCCAGATCGCGGGAATGCTCCTGCCGTGGTATGCGGCCGGATGGGCCGCCTACCTTTTCGCGGCGTGGGTGATCCTGGAACCGACGTGGCGCCGCCGTCTGCTGAATATCCTGATGTCTGTATTGCTGCTGCGTATCTTCTTCCTGGCCCCCGTGCCCCGGGCCTATGCCGGATTTCTGCCCTTCCTGATCGGGGCGACGCTGCTCGCAGCCTCGCTCGTCTGGCTTTCGGTCGTGCGTTTTACGGCCGGCAAACAAGATTGAACCCACGCGTAAATCCCAACTGTTCATGACCCGTTTCAGTAAATTGTTTTTCGGGCTCCTTGTTGTTGTCCTCCTGCTGTGGCAGGTGCCCTGGGCGGTCAATTACCTTACGGTGGAGCGCCATGCGACTCCCTTCACCCTGTATAGTGAGGTATTGAATGATTTTGCCCTGATCCGCCGCGACGACGGTGGAATCGAATATGCGGACCGTCGCGGCAACCGGTACGAACAGCACCAGTTCGACTCGCTGCTGCCGCTCTTCTACGCCCGGCAGCTGGTGGCCGACGGACGCTTCCCCGACTCGATCGGCGGGCGGCCCGTCTCGCCCCGCGAGGCGCAGGCGGCGACCTTCGTCTTCCGCGCCACGCCGCAGGGCATCAATACCCCGACACCGGGCATCCGGTTCCTCATGGAGTCGATGTCCGGGCGCGTCGATCTCGAGATGCCCGCGGATGCCTTCCGCCTCACGGACGACGGCATCGAGTTTATCGACATGGCAGCCAACCGCATCGAGCTGCAGAAGAGCGCCCGTTTTACGGAGACGATGCGCCGCAAAGGGGTGCGTTTCCCCGTAACGGAGATTTCGGGAAACCCGACAACCCGCAAGGAGTATGACGAGGGGTATGTGCTGCTCGATGCCGACCGGCAGATGTTCCACCTCAAGATGGTGCAGGGGCGTCCCTATGTGCGTGCCATAGCGCTTCCCGAAGGGGTGCGGCCCGAGCATCTCTTCATTACGGAGTTCCACAGCCGCCGCACGCTGGCGTTGCTGACCGACGACCGGAATCGGCTCTATGCCGTCTGCATGCCCGGTTACGAAGTGCGCCGTGTCGAAGGGGTTGCCTACGATCCGCTGCGGGAATCGATCTCGATCATCGGGACGCTGCTCCATTGGACGGTCTGCGTCGAGGGTGCCTCTGCCGAGCGTTATTACGCCGTGGCGGCCGATAACCTTGCATTGCTCGATACGTTGAGTTATCCGCTCTCCGGACGGCATCTCCCGGGACTTGTATTCACCTCTTCAAGAGACAATTATGTGCGGCCGCGGATGCAATGAGGCTGCCGTTGGCTATTTTTTTCGCGGGGTTCCGTACGGGCCCCGCGGATTTTTTCTTCACGGAGGACTTTCGGGGATAATTTCAGATTCCGTTCAGAATTGTCAGCGACCTTTGTCTCCGAAATAAAAACCAATCCGATTAACTCATAATATAATTTGGATCGTATGAAAGGTATACAACTGTTTCGGAACATGTGGATGCTGACGGCCGTTGCATTGACGGCTGTCGGCTGCGAGAAGGAAGATGCCGCTGCGGGCGGTTCGGCATCCGTATCGGAGGCTGCCCGTGCGGCTTTCGAGATGCGCTATCCGGGCGCATCGCAGGTCCGTTGGGAGGTGAAGGGCGAATATGCCGTGGCGGAGTTCGCCTGGAACGGTACGCGTGCCGCGGAAGCGGGGTGTGCGGCGTGGTTTGTCAATGCCGACGGCATGTGGACGATGACCGAGAGCGATATCCGCTTCGACGAGCTCCCCGAGGCTGTGCGTCGGACTTTTGCGTCGGGTGAGTATGCCTCCTGGCGGGTCGATGATATCGATATGCTGGAGCGCAACGGCGTAGAGGTAATCTATGTCATCGAGGTCGAACAAAACGGTACGGAGATGGACCTCTACTATACGGCGGACGGCGTACTGGTGAAGTGCGTGGCCGATTCGGACGATGACTACGGCGACTTCATCCCTTCGGTACCTTCGGGCAGTATCGAAAACTATATCGCAAGCCGCTACCCCGGAGCCCGTATCATCGATGTGGATGCCGAGTACGAAGGTACGGAGGTCGAGCTCGTCGATGCCGATCGCGTGAAGCGCGAACTCTTCTTCGACCGAGCCGAAAACTGGCTGTATACAAGGACCGAACTGCGGCGTACGGAACTCCCGGCGACGGTCGTATCGGCCTGGGAGGTATCGGACTACTCCGAGGCGAAGGGTTATCGGCTCGACGATGCGGAGTTTGTGGAGACGCCGGACGGCGCCTGGTACGCACTCGAGCTGGAGAATGACCGCGATCACGAACTGACGCTGCGGATCTCTTCCGATGGAACGCTCCTCGGACGTTGATGCCGTTATCCGCTCTGTCCGGATTATCCGGGCGTTTTTCCGCGAAGTCGTCCGGACTTCGCGGATTTTTTTGTACCTTCGTGATATCGAAGGCGCCGGTCGTATCCCGGATCCCGCTCCGGGAGCCTGCGCCGCAGCATCGGAGATCATGAAACGGAAAACAGGATGGATCCTTGTGGCATGCCTCTTGGCGGCGGCATGTGTCGTATGGGCCGTTCGGACCGGGGAGTCGCGGTCCATGGCGGAGCGGAGCAGTGCGAAACGCACGCTGCGCCTGATAACTTACAATGTCGGGGTTTTCAACAAATACCTCGAGGATGATTACCGGCTGGTTGCCGACGTACTGTCGCACGAGCGGCCCGATGCGGTTGCGCTGAACGAGCTGGACAGCTGTACGCGCCGTACGGGCGGGGTATTCCAACTGGAGCGCATCGCTTCGCTGATGGGCGGCTGGGCGTTCCGCTTCGGGGCGGCGATGCCTTTCGGCGGCGGTTCGTACGGCGATGGGGTGATGACGCGCGACGGGATTCTCCGTACGCAGACGGCCGTACTGCCGCAGGCCGGGGGCGCGGAGCCACGGGCGCTCGTGATCGTCGAAACCGAAGACTACGTCTTTGCCGCCACGCATCTGGACCATGTCTCCGCCGCGGCGCAGCACGAGCAGGTGCGTGCGATCGACAGCCTTGTGGCGCGGTTCGTCGCCGGGGTGCGGAAGCCCGTCTTCCTGGCGGGCGACATGAATGCCGCGCCCGATTCCGAGACGATTCGGCGGTTCCGGCAGCGATGGCATCTGATGACCCCTACCGATGGCGGCACCTATCCGTCGGATCCTCCCCGCGAGTGTATCGATTACATCTTCGTATGGCGCGACGGCGTGCCGTGCGAGGTGGTCGAAGCCCGGGTGCTGAACCGCTCCGCGGCGGGCGACCTGCGCCGGGCTTCGGATCATCTGCCCGTGCTGCTCGAAGTGGCGTGGTAGCCCTCCGGGCTCTGATGTATGCATTCGGTTTGACGTGGATTCGGAGCGGAGCATGGTTTTTGTAATTCGAAAAAACAGGTTTGACCCATGAAAAGATTGCTCTTCGGTTTGTGCGGTTTGTTCTGCCTTTTCTCGATTCCGGTCGGGGCGCAGGAGGCCTATCCGGTTGCCGGACGGGTGATCGACCGCCTGACGCGTCAGGCGGTGCCCTATGCCTCGGTCGTGGTGCAGGGCGAGGAGCAGCGCGGCGCCTCGACGGATTCCACCGGGCGTTTCGTCATTGAGCGTGTGCGTCCCGGCATACATCGTTTCGTCGCCTCTTCGATCGGTTACAAGGGTTATGTGAGTCCCGAATACCTTGTCTCTGCCGCCACACCCTTCGTGGAGATCGAACTCGAGGAGGATGCCACGCAGGTCGAGGCTGTAACGGTGCGTCCTTCGCCGTTCCGGGCGACGGTCGAAAGCCCCGTGGGACTGAATGTCATCGGCGTCCGCGAGATCGAAAAGAGCCCCGGCTCGAACCGCGACATCTCGCGCATCGTGCGCTCCTATCCGGGTGTGGCCTTCTCGCCCGTGGGATACCGCAACGACCTGATCGTGCGGGGCGGAGGCCCTTCGGAGAACAAGTTTTTCATGGACGGCATCGAGATCCCCAACATCAACCATTTCGCCACGCAGGGCGCCACGGGCGGTCCGGTGAGTATCGTCAATGCCGATCTGATCCGTGAGATCAGCTTCTATACCGGAGCCTTTCCGGCCGACCGGGCCGGGGCCTTGAGTTCGGTGCTCGACTTCAAGCTCCGCGACGGCAATGCCGAACGGCAGACCTTCAAGGCGACGCTCGGCGCCTCGGATGCGGGCATCAGCGGCAGCGGCCATATCGGGGAGAAGACGACCTACCTCTTCTCGCTCAGGCAATCCTACCTGCAGCTGCTTTTCAAGATGCTGGGACTGCCCTTCCTGCCGAACTACATCGACGGGCAGGTGAAGGTCAAGACGCGCTTCTCGGAGCGCGACGAGCTGACCTTCCTGGCGCTGGCGGGTATCGACAACATGAAGCTCAATGTCGATGAGAAGGGCGAGGATGCCGAATATCTGTTGAGCTACCTGCCGCGCATCCAGCAGGAGACCTTCACGGTCGGAGCCGTGTGGCAGCACTATGCCGGACAGCATGTGCAGCGTGTAACGTTAAGCCACAACTACCTGAACAACCGCAATCTCAAGTACCGCGGCAACGACGATTCGTCGGAGGAGAACCTCACGCTGCGGCTGCGCTCCGTGGAACAGAAGAGCACCCTGCGGGCCGAGAACCGCAGCTATCTCGGGCAGTGGATCCTGCGCGAAGGTGCCGAACTGAACTATTCGAACTATACGAACCGCACTTTCCAGCGCCTCTACACCGATGAGGTCCGCACGGCGGACTACCGCACCGATCTGGGCATACTCGGCTGGGGACTCTTCGTCGGTGCCGACTACACCTCGGTGAACAAGCGCTTTACGGCCTCGGCCGGTGTGCGGGCCGACGGCTGCGACTACTCCTCCTACATGGCCCGTCCGTGGCACCAGCTTTCGCCGCGCGCCTCGCTGTCGTATGTGTTGGGCGGAGGGTGGAAGGTGAGCGGCAGCGCCGGGCTCTACTACCAGCTGCCGCCCTATACGGCCCTCGGATACCTCGATGCCGGGGCGTATGTGAACCGCGATCTGCGCTATCTGCGTGTCGGCGCGGTGAGTGCCGGGGTGAACTGGCATCTGCGCGACCGGCTGGTCCTCTCGCTCGAAGGCTTCTACAAGGGGTATGACGACGTGCCGCTGTCGCTTGCGGACGGCATACCCCTCTCGTGCAAGGGCAACGACTATGGTGTGGTGGGCAACGAGGCGCTCGTATCCTCAGCCGAGGGCCGCTCCTACGGCGTGGAGGCGATGGCCCGCTGGCAGATTCCCGGACGGGTGAATATCGTGGGGTCGGTAACGCTCTACCGCAGCGAGTACCGCGGCGACGCCTCGTCGGCGTGGGTTGCCTCGGCCTGGGACAACCGCTTTGTCATCAACGTGAGCGGAACATACGACCTGCCCCGTAACTGGAGCATCGGCGCCAAGTTGAGCGCCGTGGGCGGAGCCCCCTATACGCCCTATGATCTGGACAAATCGTCGCTCGTCGAGGCATGGGATGCCCAGGGACGTCCCTACTACGACTACACGCGCTACAATGCCGAGCGGCTCGACGCCTTTGCGCAGCTCGATCTGCGTATCGACAAGATCTTCTACTTCAAGGGGTGCATGCTGGGCTTTTACATCGACGTGCAGAACGTTACGGGCAGCAAACTCCGGCAGCCCGACGTGCCCATGTCCACGGGTGTTGTCGAAAATCCCGATGCCCCTCTTTCCGAACAGCGTTACCGGATGAAGTTCATTTCGCAGGTGAGCGGCACGCTGCTGCCGTCGATCGGCATTACGGTGGAGTTCTGATGCAAGGCCGTTGAGGCGGCCGGTGTCGTGGAAGCGGCAATACAAGATCCCGTGTTTCCGTGTGTCCGAGCTTTCGTGCTTTCGAACGCGTATATTTCCGCGCAGGTCGGCCTATGATACAAAAACAGCAGGGAATCTCGCGATTGCCTGCTGCCTCCGGAGGTTGCCCTCCTAAACTACTAACCCAAATATAATACGCTATGAATATCAACTATTTATAATTTCATGGTACAAATATGAGTTATTTTAGTGGTTATATATTGAAAAGCAAGAGTAAAAAGAGATATTTCCACGGCAAAAGGAAGATTTATGATTATTTAACTATGTATTTTGTATTTGCAGATGTTTTCATTTGATGTTGGATATTTGCACTTGTTTTGCTCTTCTTTTCACAAAACGCATAAAACGAAGACATTGCATCTTTTTCGCTTATTTTTGACTTTCGTTTTTTATGGAAATACGTTATACTTTTGCAAAGTAATCATAGACAAAAATAATTATGAAGCAAAAGCAACATATATTCCAATCCTGGGCGATAGAAATAGTAACGGTGCTTCTAGCGTCCACAATATCATTCCCTGTGAGTGATGCTATTGGTGTGCAATTAAGTCTTCTCCCCTTTGTCATGGTAGCGTGTTATGTTACTCTCAAATTCATCTATCACATTTGCATTTTTCTGTCGGCGCATATAATTGCCATAGTTGCACTATTGCGCCAGAACTCAATGCCGTCCAACAAGCAGACCAAAGAAGAATATGCCTTTGCCAACACCTCGTCTGCAACAGACAACAATGATGTTCTAATGAAACGAATGGAGTTATTCCATTACGAGTACCAACATGAGGAACGACAATATCTTCAGCAAAAAGAAAAGGAAGAAGACAAAAAACTACAAGCCGTATTGCAATACACTCGAAACACATTCAGGCAATTTGATTTTAGCGAAGAAGAAATCTTCCAAATCTGTGAATGTGTCCGATACTTTGTCACAAATCGGCAAGCTCTCACAAATACAAACATCCATATCAAAAGACGTGTAGCCGTTACCCAAATCTCACTTAAAAACTTTGCTTGGAACATAGCTTTTCAATATAATATCGGTCGAGATGTAACAGCGCAGTTTGTCATGCACACCTTTCATGAATGGTTTGCCAATTCTACGATTGATACAATCAGGAAGAATTTGCGCACAACAACAGGAAATCATAAAATCAAAATAGATGAAAAGATAATATCATTAGCTTCTATTTAATATAATAGAATCACAGATAATGTATCAGAATGTCTGTATAACTATTTTAATACTGTAGTATATATAGCAATTTAAAAATAAGAACAACGCTATAATTATATAGGACACTTATGGTATTGGGGCATTTTTTAATGGCGCGTAAACGCGTAAATATTATAGCGTATGTATGAATCAACTAAACTAAATTATTAATAGGCGCTCAAAATGAAAGCTCTATAATATCAAATACGATAGAGCTTTCATGTATTTCGAACTAAAACGAAAGAAATAATTATCCGATTACCTTTGCATGCTTTCGTATTGCAGCAACAATACTTTCCGTGTTCCAACGAACAATTTCATCTGCTCTGTCACTAATGGTAGCAGAAATCCGTTCATGCCCTCTTGGAATTACGCCTATAACAGGTATTCCTTTCTCAATTGCTTTATCAAGCTCCCATCTCATCCAGTCGCTATATGAGGCATATATTCCAGCAATACCAATAACAATATTTGATGCTGATATTCTTTCTGCAATTCTCTGTCTTACATAATATGTATTTGTTGAATTTATATAATCTGTTGGAGGAAATTCTGTAAACTCAACATTAAAATACCCTCTTGCTTCCAAGAGATTCTTTAATGATTTCAGGTCATTTACATGTGCCCATGAATGACTAATGAAAATTTTATATAATTTAGACATATTTACGATTGTATTATCAATTTAGTTTCTTCAAACGTATCTTTTTGCCATCTTTGCGGTTGTTGTTCGTTGAATAGTTTTTCATACTTTTCTGCTTCTGCATATTCCTTTAATGCTAGATAAGCATTAGATAATGAAGCATATTTCCACAATAATTCTTCAGGCTCTTGTTCTTTAAGAGTTTCTAATATTATATTTATAATTTCTTTATATGTGAGCTGAGCCTCGACAATAGAATGTGTTTTCATCTCAGCAGATGTTTCTATCTTTGATTTTATGTACATACAAGTTGCATAATTCTCACCAGTATAAAAATCTTTATACTGGAACCAACCTCTTTTGTATGCATCTATAGCGGAATCAAGATAGCTTCTATCTGACGTTATATTCCACAATCTTTTGTATATAGCCCCCAAAATACCAAGAGTTTCAGTATCTGTTTGACCTTCAATTTTCGTTATTATTTGTAAGGCGTCAGTCAATGCTCTTTGTGGAGATGGCTTTTCACTTTTGTATCGACACAAAGCTTGCTGTTGAATATAATATTTTTCATTTTCAGCTTTAGAACATAATTTACTCCACAATTTTTCTGCCTCAATAAATTCTCCATTTTGCATTTTTTCTTTCGCTGCCTCTGTCAATGCATAAATAGAATCTTCATTACTTTTCAGTTCACCTATTATACTTGAAATTTCATCTTCTGAGATTTCAGGCTTTTTAATCTGATGAATATATGAATAAAGTGGACTATCAGTCTTTGGTTCTTTTATTATATTCTGAATTAAAGAATGAAGCTGGGAAATACTTTTTTTTGCCTCTAAGTCAGAAATTTCATTTCCAAGATGTTTATAACTAATTATTCTGTCATGTCCGATATCAAAAGGTATTTTCCCTTCATCTTCTTTTATTATTATTGTAGAATATGGACGCAATGCATGTCGTACTCCCAATTCATAAATAGCATTAGGATTAAAAGTTGATATATCAGCGATAACGATGTCTGCATAATATAACAATGCATACATACTTCTGTCGATTAATCCTGATTCTACTATTTCATCAGCGCGTATACATTTACAGCCAGATGACTCTACAGCAGGGCGGATTATTTTCTTATATGTTGTATCCAAATCAATCGTGCGGTTGGTGTCTGGATCTTTTTTCTTTCCAAACCCCATTATTATAAAGCAAATGTTATTATCCATACGTTTATTATTTAGGTCTAACGATAACATCATCAGCTATAGGCTGAGTACGTTTATTAAATGCTTCCTCAATATAGAAATTAGGATTCCTTTTAAAATCATCCCACTTAACTAATACACAAAATCTATCTTCTTTGTCATAGGCACATTTCCCATGATTATTTAGGTAGTAATTTTTCCAGAATTCTTTGACAACAGTCATATCATTAAGAGCTACATGATTGTGTGTTTTGCCACAGGTTTGGCAGACATATTGTCCTTTATAGATGGAATCATACATTGAAGGTAAAACAACTCCTAAAATTCCATTCCGAGTGTTTCCTTTTCCATCATACAATGACGCCTGTAGCTCCCTCTTTATAAATCGCTGTTCTTCCCACCCTAAGACTTCAGCACTGTGCTGCCCAATCAGAAAGATTGTAACTGTTGAATCAGACAAATAATCTTCTCTGATTTTTCGCATAATATAGTCTTCATCCTCAGAGTCAATGGGAGTGTTTAACGACTTGTCAATCATATCAACTTTGTCATTGTCACTCCATTTTTGTATTTCTTCTTTATACCAACAATCTTCCGTCTTGAAAGATATATAACACTTATGCCCCATATGCTTATGTTTTAAGCGCAAAAATACCAAAAACAATTCTATCTATCAAATATAATTCACTATATTTGCAAAATAAAATTGCATCTAAAAATGAAACTAAATAGAATAAAGGCTGTTTTGTCGGAAAAAGGTATCTCTCAAACATGGTTGGCTAAGAAACTTGATAAAAGTTTCAGCATGGTCAACGCTTATGCTTGTAACAGAATTCAGCCCAATTTGGAGACATTACAACAGATAGCAGAGATTCTTCAAGTAGATTTGAAGGATTTAATAACCGACAAAGATGAACGGCAATGATATTTAGTGAACGTATATTGAGTGTTGCTTTTTATGGAGTAACTTCCGATAATGCAAAAATATGGGAACGAGTATGACACCAGAAGAAAAGGCGAGGATTACAATAGACCGATGGTTTAATGATTCGGGGTGGCGAGTAGTAAACCGTGATGAATACGAAGCTAACATTTCAGCGGTTGCTATTCGTGAGGGGTTGCTTGAAGGCAATCTTGAAGCTGATTATTTTCTGTTTATCAACGGAAAATCCATCGGTGTGCTTGAAGCAAAACGTGAAGAGGTTGACGTTTCAAGTCATGTTGTCAGTGAACAGGTTGAAACATACGCCAAAAGTGTACCCTGCTATTATCAAGCATGGAAACGTCCATTACCTTTCTTATATAAGTCCAACGGGAAAGAACTCCTGTTCAAGGATATGCGTAATCCTGATGCTAACTGGGAAACACTAAGCAAAATACATACTCCGAATGATTTGGTTAAGAAATTCGGTATAGATGATCCATTTGCCGGACTTCCGACATTGCCGAAAAAAGGGTTGAGGGATTGTCAATATGAAGCTGTAACTGAATTAGAGAAAAGTTTTAAGTCGGGCCAGAAAAGGGCTTTGATGGTATTGGCGACTGGAGCAGGAAAAACTTATACGGCTTGTTTGACCGCTTACAGAATGTTGTCTTATACGCCGATGCGCCGTGTTTTATTCCTCGTTGATCGAAATAATCTCGGCAAACAGGCAGAAACAGAGTTCGGCACGTTTCGTTTGACAGAAACAGGCGATGCCTTTAATACCATATTCTCGGTAAACAGATTGAGAAGCTCCGCGATTCCGTCAGATAGTAATGTGGTTATCTCAACCATCCAACGACTATTTTCATTATTGAAAGGCGAACCCATAGCAGACAATGACGAAGATGATGAGAACGAGCCGGATAAAGAAGTTGTCTTACCCCCGAATCCTAATTTGCCACATGATTTCTTCGACCTTATTATAATAGATGAGTGCCATCGTTCCATTTACGGCAACTGGCGTAAAGTATTGGAGTATTTTGACACGGCACGCTTAATTGGGCTTACCGCAACTCCTATACCTGAAACAATGGCCTTTTTCAACAATAACCGTGTGGTCAATTATACATTAGAGCAATCTATTGTGGATGGAGTAAATGTGGATTGCCGCATTTACCGTATCAAGACAAGAGAAACAGAAGAAGGTGGGGCTATATTGGAAGGGCAACGTACAAAAGTGGAGACCCGATACACGGGTGAGGTGAAAACTATCAGCAACAAGGAAACAAAGACTTACACAAAAGAGGAATTGAATCGTAGTATCATCAATCCTGCCCAAATTAAGCTGATACTTTCCACCTATCGTGATGCAGTTTACACTGAAATGTTCAATGACCCACCACGTGAGCCGAATATGGACTACTTGCCTAAGACGCTCATTTTTGCCTTGAATGAAAATCATGCCACTAACATCGTCAATATAGCCAAAGAAGTATTCAGCCGTGATGATGACCGTTTTGTTCAAAAAATTACATATTCAGCAGGAGACAGTAATGAACTGATACGGCAATTCCGCAACGATAAAGACTTCCGTATTGCTGTTACCTGCACTTTGGTTGCAACTGGCACGGATGTAAAACCGCTCGAAGTGTTGATTTTCATGCGTGATGTTGCCTCATTGCCACTTTACACACAAATGAAAGGACGTGGTGTAAGGACTATCGGCGATGAACAGTTGCGCAACGTTACACCTAATGCAATAAGCAAGGATTGCTTCTTCTTAGTTGACGCGGTGGGTGTAACAGAGCATGAGCATATAATTCCGACTTCATACGAAGGGCCGGACACGGAAACAATCACTCTAAAAGAGTTATTGGAACGTATCACTTATGGAAATCTTCCTGACAGTTATCTCAAAAGGCTTGCATCAACCTTATCACGCTTATATAACAAGGCAGACAATTCACAGCGTGAACAATTTTCTAAGTTAGCGCACGATGATATGAAAGAATTGGCTACAAGAATATATGATGCGTTGGAAAACCAAACGTTGCCGCCGTTCAATAATGTCAACGAACCTAATAATGAGCGCAAAGGCTTGGTTTCGCCAATCACAAATCATGCCGATGCCCGAAAATACATTCTTATTCTTGCAGCAGGGTTTGTCAATACCTTAATGCCCGGCGAAGATGAACTGATATTCAAAGGTTTTTCGGTTGAAGAAGCCCAAGGCATTACTGACGCTTTTGAGCAATATTGCACTGACCATAGTGATGACATCGAGGCTTTGCGCATCATTTATAACAATCAGGGAGAACCGATAACATACTCCATGCTCAAAGACTTGGAAAATAAACTGAAGATGGAGAACAACCGCTTTTCTCCTAATCGCTTGTGGAACTCTTATGCCATAGTTTGCCCTGACAAGGTGAAACGTACCACTAAAAAGCAGGAGGCTGAAGCTCTGACGAACATCATCCAGCTTGTGCGTTTTGCTTATCATCAGACAGAGCGGTTGGAAAGTGCTTACCCTACAGCCCGTCAATATTTTAACCTTTGGTGCGGACAAAAGCAAGGTGGCATAACCGACAAGCAGCGTGAGGTGATTAGCCGTGTCGTTGACTACATTGCTTCTAACGGGGCTTGCACAGTGAGGGATTTGCGCAAAACCGACCGCACAGGAGCAGCGCAGCTTATAAGTGCTTTCGGTAATATGCAGCAAGCTGACGCTTCATTACTTTCTTTATTTAATTTTGTAGTATTAAGGAAAACAGCATAATCATTATGGATAATGACAATAAACTAACAGAACAGGCTTTGACAAAGAAAGTTTGGAATTTGGCAACCACCTTATCGGGAGCCGGTATAGGGTTTACAGATTATATTACCCAACTTACTTACCTGCTTTTCTTGAAAATGGACGCAGAGAATGTCGAGCTTTTTGGAGAAGAGTCGGCTATTCCGCAAGGCTACAGGTGGGAAGACTTGATTGGACTTGATGGCTATGACCTTGTGAACCAATACGAACAAATACTAAAAGTGCTTAGCGAGCAAGACAATCTTATTGGTACCATCTACACAAAGGCTCAAAACAAAATAGACAAGCCCGTGTACCTCAAAAAGGTCATCACCATGATTGATGAAGAGAATTGGCTTGTAATGGATGGTGACGTAAAAGGTGCAATTTATGAAAGCATACTTGAGAAAAACGGACAAGACAAGAAAAGTGGTGCCGGACAGTATTTCACGCCTCGTCCACTTATAAAGGCAATGGTGGATTGCATCCGTCCTCAGATAGGCGAAACTGTTTGCGACCCGGCATGTGGCACTGGCGGTTTCTTGTTGACGGCATACGATTATATGAAAAACCAGTCTTCCGATTTGGAGAAACTGGATTTCCTGAATAACAAGGCATTACATGGCGTTGACAACACGCCGTTGGTAGTAACCCTTGCTTCCATGAACCTTTATCTGCATGGTATCGGCACGGATTGCAGCCCTATCGTATGTGAAGATTCTTTGGAGAAAGAGCCGTCCACGTTGGTTGATGTAGTGTTGGCCAATCCTCCGTTTGGTACACGCCCTGCCGGATCGGTGGAGATTAACCGTCCTGACTTTTATGTTGAAACAAAGAACAACCAGCTCAACTTTCTGCAACACATCATGTTGATGTTAAAAACAGGTGGACGTGCGGCTGTCGTTCTACCCGACAATGTGCTGTTTGAGGGAAATGCCGGTGAAACAATCCGCAAGAGATTGCTTTCAGACTTTAACCTGCATACTATTTTACGCCTGCCGACAGGTATATTTTACGCTATGGGGGTAAAGGCGAATGTTTTGTTCTTCGTAAAGGGGCAACCAACAAAAGAAATTTGGTACTACGATTACCGCACGGGTGTAAAGCACACTTTGGCTACTAACAAACTGGAGCGCCATCACCTTGACGACTTTGTTTCTTGTTATAACCCCGACAACATAGCTGAACGGCACGAAACTTACAACACTGAAACAAATCCGTCCGGTCGTTGGCGCAGATACACGATAGATGAAATCATGGCTCGCGACAAGACCAGTCTTGACATTACTTGGATTAGGCAAGGCGACGAGGAAGATAACCGCACTCTGGCCGAGCTTATGACTGACATTGAGGAGAAAAGCCAGAACATCAGCAAAGCTGTGGCCGAATTGAAAAAGTTGTTGGCTGACATTAAGGAGGATTGATATGGACGAAATCACAAGACAGGGATTGTCTGAAAGTGAATATCAGGAATTACTGCAACAGGCTGTTGCAGTAATCAATGACACGCGGCAACGGGTAGCCAAACAGGTTAACGGCAATGTTACATCCGCCTATTGGAAAATCGGCAAGCTGCTGTATGAAAGAAAAATAGAAAGTACGCATGGCAGCGGTGTTGTCAAGCGTCTGTCTGTAGATTTGAAAGCTCAATACCCAAGCATGGGGCTTTCCACACGACAAATGTGGAACATGAAGAAGTTTTATCAACGATATGCTGACAGCGACCCAAAACTGCTACAGGCCGTAGCAGTTTTGCCGTGGGGGCACAATCTGCTGTTGCTTAACAAGAACTTGAACGATGCCGACACACTCTTTTATGCTGAAGAAGCTGTAAAGAAAGGTTGGAACCGCGATTTGCTGACAAGTGCCTTGAAAATGAAATTGCACGAGCATAAGGAGTTTAGGACTGAAAGCGACAATAATTTCAGTAAGACGCTACCCGCCCCACAAGCCTTGTATGCCAATGAAGTGTTCCGCAGCAGCTATAATTTAGGATTTCTTGGCGTTACTTCCCCGATACTGGAATTGGAACTTGAGCGCAGGTTGGTTGATAAGGTAAAGCTCTTTTTGCTTGAACTCGGCAAGGGCTTTACGTTTATAGGCAATCAATATGAGTTGGAATATAACGGTAAGACGAGTCGTGTAGATTTGTTGCTGTTCCACAGAGGGCTGCGCTCCCTTGTTGCCATCGACTTGAAAATTGGTGAATTTAAGCCGGAATATGCCGGAAAGATGAACTATTACCTCTCCTTGCTCGACCGCCTTGAACGCTTCAAAGGAGAAAACCGTTCAATCGGAATAATACTCTGTGCAGAGAAAGACCACGTTGAGGTTGAAATGGCTCTCGAAGATATGGGCAAGCCCATCGGCGTTGCCGATTATCAACTTATTATCCCCAAAGAAGAACTTAAACAAGTAATCGAGAGTGAGATTAAGGCTTTCAAAGAGGATAAGATGTTGGAAAACTCTAACAACGAATAATTATGGACACAAAGAAACTCCGCCAAAATATACTTGACCTTGCCATACACGGTAAACTCGTGCCGCAAGACCCTAATGACGAACCTGCCTCTGTCCTGCTTGAAAGAATAAAGGCAGAAAAAGAACGGCTTATAAAGGAAGGAAGGATTAAACGAGCAAAGAAGTCAGCAAAGTCTTCCGATACGCCCCATTATGGGAATGTGCCGTTTGAAGTGCCTGATAATTGGGTATGGACAACATTAGGATATATTGGCGTTTGGCAAGCTGGAGGAACACCAAGCCGTTCCAATAAATCTTACTATGGTGGAAATATACCTTGGCTTAAAACAGGTGATTTGAATGATGGACTAATTACAAATATCCCAGAAAGTATTACGGAAGAAGCTGTTGCAAATTCTTCAGCTAAAATAAATCCTACAGGAAGTGTCCTTATCGCTATGTATGGAGCAACAATAGGTAAATTGGGAATTCTTACATTTCCTGCAACAACAAACCAAGCATGTTGCGCATGTGTTGAATATTTTGCAATAACTCAATACTACTTGTTTTATTTTCTTTTATCTCATAGAGATGTGTTTATAGCAAAAGGTGGCGGTGGAGCACAACCAAACATTTCAAAAGAAATAATTGTCAATACCGCTATTCCACTACCGCCATTCGCAGAACAAGAAAGGATAGTAACAGAGATAGAACGTTGGTTCGCCTTAATAGAACAAATCGAGCAAAGCCAATCAGACTTACAAACTATTATCAAGCACACCAAAAGTAAAATCCTCGACCTCGCTATTCACGGCAAGCTCGTGCCGCAAGACCCTCATGACGAGCCTGCATCGGAACTGCTCAAGCGCATCAATCCTAAGGCCGAAATCACTTGTGATAACGGGCATAGTAAGAAGTTTCCTCAAAGTTGGTGCTGGGCAAAAGGGAAATATATTTTCTCTCCGATGAAATCTACAAAGCCCAAAGGAGAAACTTTTCAGTATATTGACATTGATTCTATTGATAATGTCAGACAAACAATTAAAGGAATTAAAATTATAAAAAGCATCAATGCTCCAAGTAGAGCAAGTCGTTACACTCAAAAAGGAGATATAGTTTTCTCAATGGTTCGTCCATATTTGCGAAATATTGCTAAAGTTAATATTAATAGTTGTATAGCATCAACAGGATTTTATGTCTGTAGTCCATTGGATATGCTTCATTCTGAGTTCTGTTATTATTTAATGATTTCTGATTATGTGGTAAATGGATTAAATCAATTTATGAAAGGGGATAATTCTCCATCCATTAATAAAGGAGATATTGATAATTGGTTGTTTCCTCTACCTCCCCTTGCTGAGCAACAACGCATTGTTGCAAAAATAGAAGAACTATTTTCTATTCTCGACAACATTCAAAAATCCTTAGAAGCGTGATTAAACGCGCTTCTAAGGCTACGTTTTTACCAATTTACAACTTTGTCAACTATCTTCTGCTGTTCGCTGGCAGTACGACGCAGATAGATGCGAGTGGTTTCTATGCTTTCATGCCCCATAAGGTCGGCTAATAAGGCAAGGTCATTGAAACGGTCAAGGAAGTTTTTAGCAAAGCGATGGCGGAAGGAATGCGGGTAAACAACATCACGATTCAGCCCATATTTATCGGCAAAATGCTTTAATTGTTGGGCTATGCCACGTGTTGTAATGCGTTGCCCGAAACGGTTGAGAAAGAGATAACCGCTCGTAACGCCTTTCTTTTTCAACCAAAGCAAAGCCTCGTTCCGCAAGTTTTTTGGGATGTACAAACGGCGCACCTTGCCTCCTTTGCTGTAAAGGTCGAGATAACCAACTTTCACGTGTTCAACCTTTATGTGCAACAACTCGCTTACCCGTGCGCCTGTCGCCGCCATAAACCATACCACGAAATACCAGTCTTCATAGCCGTCAGCCTTCAACTGCGCTTTCAGAAACTTATAGTCAGCATCGCTGATGACATTCTCCAAGAAATTCTTTTGTTGTACTTTGACAAACTTTACTTTCAGTCTGTCGTGTTTGGTAAACTCCAAATACTTGTTGATTCCCTGCAAACGGAGATTTACCGTCTGCGGTTTGAAGTTCTCCACCAAATAACCTTTGTATGCTAGCAGGTTTTTCTTGTTCACTTCCCCATAATGACTGAGAAAATAATTCACCGTCCACACATACGATGTCACAGTGTTCTTTGCCAAGTTCGTTTTGACAAGGTGGTCTTTGAATTTTGTTATCATATCATTTTATTTTTTGATGAATACGATAACAATATACCGCATTGTGCAAGTGATAATATTCAACCAAACGTGCGAAAGGTGCTATTTTACTTCTTAAAAGGCCACCTTTTGTCTACTGAAAGGTGCTATTTCGCAACCTAAAAAGGTTACCTCTTTGTAAATACTTAATAAACAATTACTTAATGTCTTAAAATTTAGCAGTATTTATCACCTAACGGGCATTATACGCAGTTGCCAAAAAACTGGATGGTTGCTCCAATGCAAACTGTTTGTTCTCTTATTGATGGAGAAAAGATAAACGGGAAAGAGCTGCCAAATCTTGATGTAAAATATCTGAGAGGTGAGCGTGACTTTAAGACGTTGACAAATGGCAGATATGTAGCAGCCAATAGTTTGTTGATTTTAGTTGATGGCGAGAACTCCGGCGAAGTATTTAGAACGCCGATTGATGGCTATCAAGGAAGCACCTTTAAGCAATTATACATTAACAAACAAATGCTTACTGATTATGTGTTACTGGTTATAAACTTGCATCGAAAGGCATTACGAGAAAACAAAGTAGGCTCCGCCATACCACACTTGAATAAGAAACTTTTCAGGGCAATACAAGTTCCTATACCACCATATAACGAGCAAAAGAAAATAGTTGATGCTGTTAAAACAATCTTTAAATACATTGATGCAATAATGGAGAGCTTATAAGTTCTCCATTATTGCATCAAGTTTTTCAAACATAGATTTCGTTGTATTAATTATTCGTCTTTGTTCCTCTATTGGTGGTATTGCTATATAAAGTTTGGAATATTCTGAAATCCAATATCGTTTATGGGTGTCGCTGATAAGTCGTGTAATACTCATAAACATAGCCACATATTCTATTTCTATACCTTTAACAACTTGCAATATTTTCATAGCTGAAGATTTTACTTTGAAAGGAAAATCAACAAGTCTTGAATCTGTGGTAAAGTCATCAAATATAATGCAGGGTAACTTCGTATAAATGCCATCCATATCGTCAGTATACCCAATTATGAATGATTTGCCAGCGGTAAGAACAGGGGTTGTATAGCTATCATCATAATTTGTTGAACTTACGATATAGGCTTGTGGCTGTTTATATTTTACAATATCTTCCAAACGGCAAATCGCCCATCCTGCTGGCAACTGCGGATAATGCCCGTTATCACAAGTGATTTTGGCTTTCAGATTGATGCGCTTGAGCAGTTCCGATGCAGGCTCGTCATTCGGGTCTTGTGGTACGAGTTTGCCATGAATAGCGAGGTCGAGAATTTTACTTTTGGTTTGCTTGATAGCTGTTTGCAAATCCACTTTATTATTTTCAATCGCATTAATCAAAGAAAGCCATCGCTCTATCTCTATAACAATTCTTTTTTGCTCAGACAAAGGAGGTAATGGAATGTTTAGACTTCCAAGAATCGTACCATTTACATTCGGTTGTCCTATGCCTACCGAGTTTAATTCAATTTGTGCCCAATAATACTCAGACTCAAAAAATAATTTCACATACTCTGGAATAATTAGATTAAATGTTTGCACACGTATCAGGTATGAAGCATAGATCGCCTTTTGTGTAAGATTTTTAATTAGATATGATTTCCCGACGGTTGCCCCTGTCCGTGCAAACAAAATATCTCCATTACATAAAATATATGAAGATACTTTATTATCATCAAAATCTGTAAATGGAACTGTTTCCCAATCTACTTGATTATTTTGAATGTCTGTGATACGCAACAATTTATATTTACCTGCTGGCTTTGCAGATTCACTTACACCATACAAAATGGATTTTGATATATCGCTTACCGTAGTCCACACCCATCCTTCAGGCACTTCAAACGGCACATTCCCATAATGGGGCGTATCGGAATATTGTAATTTGCCGCATTATTTACAGACAGCCCATAAAATAACTGCCAAACAAAAGATTCCAATTACAATCACAGTAAATGTAGCCCAACGATTGGAAAGCCAAATACCGTCATTACTTTCAAGCATACGGGCAATACGCTTCTCATGTTCCTTTTGTAGTTCGAGTTGTTTATCCCGATGAGCCATTAGTTGCCTGCCTACTTCCACGACAAAGTTCGTGCAGATGTTATTCAAGGATTGTATTGTAGAGTTTGCGGATGCACTTGCGCTCCGATTTTCTTTGATTGTAGTTCCTTTACAGAATTGTTGAAACCAGTGATAATGCTGTCTGCACGGTCGATAGCCGTATTGAGAGCTTTAGTCGCTTGTTCCAATTCCGCAACTTTTTCTGAAAGACTGCTTACTTCTTGCGTAGCCTTGTTTTCGTTATTAACGCTACCTATAAGGCCGTCAATGTCTATCTTGTCTGATTTCCCTCTCCCTATTCCCATATCCATTTGATTTATAGTGAAACAATTATCTGCGTAAACCTTTCCTGCGTTTGCATAGACGGTTGGCCATTTGAGCGCAACGCCTTGCCCATTCGCGTTCATCCTCATCTTTATCTTTTCCCCAGCCGCTCATGTCAGAACCTCCACCGCCGCTGGATGCCGCCATATTCATCGCACCGTCAAGGTATTCAGCGAAAAGGAGCAGGGCGGTCTTTTGCACATTTTCTATGGTCGCAAACGGATTATCATCTGGCACGAAACATTCCTTGCAGATAATTTCATCCGCTTCTTCTGGAATGGCTACGTGGTAATAATGGTATTCATCCGTTGAAATGTCGTAATGCTTTACAACTGGTATCGGAGGACTTGCTTGTGTTTTTCCTTGCAATGTAGTAGCTGTCCGTTTTTCTTGTTCGACATTTGGATTTGCCTGAATATTCTGGCCTCCATGCAGACGTGCCCATGTCGCTTTTATCTTTGACGGCATTAGATGTCGACCCTTGCCGAGAATGGACGATTTGTAAGCGGAATTGCCTGACAAGACAGAATAACCGCGCACATTGCCGTTGTTATCCTCTTGGATGTGTATGCCATAGCCATACTCTTTAAGTCCGGCTGCATAGCCTGCCCAACTGAACTCCGGCAACGACCGTAGCACATTCATGCACGTAACGGCAATCTCCAACCTGCGGCGTTCATAAATGTCTTTCGGCTGTTCCCATCCACGCCGTTCATTTATAATGTACGCAGCAGACATTGCCCGTTCCGCAATCAAATGGTCGTCATTAACTTTGCCGTACATATCCACACGGTTCACGTCAATGTGCAGGTGGGGAATGCCACTTTTCGCATCGTGATGGAGCGCAACCACGTACTGGCTGTTCCTTACGTTAGTGGACTTAGCACTGGCACGTTTAGCCTTTTTCGACAGGTCAATAGAATCGAAAACTTGGATGTACTCGTTTGCCAACCTTGCCCAATCGTCCAACGTCCACCCTGCGGATTCCTCTTTGGTTGGGGATATTTCCATTCTTATCACATTACGTTTGAGCGGTCTGCCCTTATTAATTGTACTGGCAAACTCCTTTTGTTTGAGTACCATGCGTTGATACATGGCTTCCGCCGATATGTCATCTGGCAGAAAGTTCACTTTCACTATCTCGGCTTTGTTCTTATTGACCGAATAGCGGACGGCATTTCCTCCGTGGCTGATGGTGGCCGCTTTTGCTATCATTTGATTGAGTATTTATTGGGTAATGTATTCCTGTATTTCATTCCAACGGGCTATAAGAGGAATGGCAGCACGCATCCATTGTTCTACGAAACGTGTGTCTGCAAAGTATTGCGCCCGCCTGCTGCCCTGTATAGACTTGACGGCAGCGGCTATGCGCATGAGATCGCCCCGTGCATCGGACAGACTACAAAGTGCTTCCACTTCCTTTTCAGTCAGCCGCCGTTTCGGACGCTGTCCCAAAGCACATTTGCGGATGTAGTCGCTCAATGACAGACCGCATGTTTCGGCAAGTTCTACAGCCTTTGCATACTCGTTATCCGTTACCCGAGCTTCCAAACGTCGGGTACGTCTTATAACTTTTCTCTTGTTCCCGTTTTTCTTTTCGTCTTCGTTTGTTAATGTCATGTCTAATATATAAGGTGGTACAACAGATTAAAATTGGTCAGCCCGTTGCGAGCTTGCGAGCGGCAGTAATAGCTTATGTGGCATGGAAACGTGAAGCGTTTTTGTGCGACATAGGCAATTCTTGTAACAGAGCAGACACGAACGTCGGATAGGCCACAACTCACAGAATGGGCGATTTGTCTTGAATCCTTATAACTGTCTAAAACAAACGTACTCCGCTACATTTTATCCGTAAAAAGGCGACTCCAGACTGTATCGCTGATAGGCCCAACCACCGACACAAACTAATGCTTTTCCAAAAGGCCATGAATTGAAGCGTGAAAGGCCACGTTTCGCAATGCAAGAAACCGTCTTTTGAAAGCCAATACATGGCATATTGCAATGGTATCGATTTCACCATGTTTTACGATTCATTTTTACCTTGAACGTTATCGGCCGAAATAAGGGATAAAGGAGGTTGTCCTCTGTCGCAACAGACGGAGGTGTCCGACTTTATATTTTCAGCATTTGACACATCGGTAGCAATATCGTTCCCGCCACAATCATCCTTGCCAATCTCACAGGAATGATTATACCGCTCTTTCATGCTCATATAATACGGGTTGAGTATCTTCTGATTGTCCGCATACCACGCCGACACACAATGAATGGTGTGTATGCTCGTGCGGTTGGTCTGTTCGGATGTGACAATACCCAACCACGCCATCTTGTCAAGCAACCTTGAAACGGTTTTCTTGTCATAGCCTAAATGGGTGGCCAATTCCACTTCCGAAAGGGCAGCTTGCCCGATGTGTAGCGTTATGGTAAAGCCTTTCTTCTCGTATTTCGTTTCCGTAATAACAGCAGCGTCAATAAGGCATTTCAATACTTTCATGCGGTCGATACCATATTTACTTCCTGCCAGAAAATCAAGCTGGCTACTGGAAAGCACTATACAATAATAAACGTCTTTTTTCATCTTCAACTCTATTTATTGTTCAACTAATTCTAACTGAAATCGGTCAATGAGCATTTGCAAACTCGGACACCTCTTTATCATTTTTTGAAGTGCCATTGTAGGGGTATCGGTCATCAGCAGGAAGTCGGCTATATCCAAACCTTTTCCCTTTTGTTCGTCTGTTGCGTACCGTTCCAATATTTCACTGAAAACAACTTTTGAACAAATGGAAGAAAGCAGATGAGCTTTCTCCTGCCAAACGTTTTTTGCACCCAAGTCTGGGCATAGCATAACTGCACGGCCTTTCAATACACTAACGGTGTCAGCCTTAAAACAGCCGTGTATTCCTCCGGTGGCCAGCCATACAAAATCAGGCATGAAGTGGGTGGCCACCAAAGCAGATTTCTCGCTCTCCACAATGGCAACAGCTTTTGTCGGAAAGTCGGTTAACAGATGTTCGCCAAACAAGCATTGCTTCATTTTGAAGTGCTCAAATCCCAATTCCGTATGCACCCAACTCACATAACTTCTTGGCTCTTTCACTCGATGTCCTGTCGCCGGATTATACAGCATAATCTTTCCGGCTCGCACTCTTCCTTGTCGGTCAATCTGCCAGAACACCGTGGAGCCTCCCCATTTCTTGGATGTCCCGACATGGTATAATTGGAACAGCCGAGAGGCTTCTTTTTTGCCAAACATCCCCGTAAAGAAAGAGAATAAGGGATTCTTTTCATAGTTGGTAAGTGAACGGCGCATGAAGTTGCTGTCAATGTAGTCTGTGGATTTTGGTTGTATAACTTTTGCCTGTGGTTTCCACGGCTTCCTTTCCTCCAATATAATAGGATTATCTTTGAAATAGTCCGATGGCTTGTAATGGTATTGACATGAATGTTCGTGGTCGCACCGACCTACATAATCAGGAAATATGATTTGCCCCTCTGTATCAATGTACTTGACAAAGCACTGCTTCCTTCCACATTTTGGACAAGTCAACTTCGAGCCTCGTTTGTATTTTTGAAGTGTAAATCTGTATTCAGTCATAGCCTTACATTTATAAATGCAGTCCGTGCAGTTTGCAATTATTGCAGTTTTGCAGATTACCAATGCCCTCTGAACTGCAAACTGCAAATACTGCAAAGTGCAAACAGTGTGGATTATTGCAGTTTTTCATATTCTCCCCTCTTAATTTTCCTGATTACTTTGTTCGCGGCAAGTTTGTTCAACACATACATCACAGTTCTTTCCGACATTCCGACTTCTTTACCAGCTTGGACGGCTTCGGCTGTAGAAAACAAATGAGGTACAATATCAAGCATTTCTTTCTTCTGTGAGTCTATGCTTTCCATCAACATAAATTTCTGAACATTGGAATAGCAATCCTCGAAATATGCACTTAGTCTGATGGCCGATTTTGTGGAGTCAATATCCACAAAATCTTTATGGACTTCGCCACAAGCCCATCGAAGTATTTGGAATACTAAAGCCAACCGTGCTGCAATTATGGGTGTTTTCATTACCCGGCTATCAACCATACTATCGTCTTTGATTTGGTTTACCTTGTGGATTAAGTCATTGCGCCAGTCGGTGAAATAGGCAGCAGCCTCCGTAGAAAAATTCAGTACGCTTTGTAAAGCATATTCGTTGTTTTCTTCCGTTATGAAACAAATCTCGCAAATACGGTTGATTATATCCTCCCACAAGATAGAATATTTCTCAAACGATGAGGATGTGGAATCTTCGTCAGTCTGCCAGTCTGATATTTCCTGTGATGAGGGATAAACAAAAATTATCCTATCCAACAGACCATTGTCCTTGTACCCTTTATCGACCAGTTCATGCACACGGGTTGTCTGCATCGTGCCAACTATATTTATAAAAGGCCGCTCAATATGTATAGGTATCGGCATACTGCACCTTGACACATCAAGAGGCTTGCCGCTAAAAGCTGTCAAAAGTTGTTCTATCAGTTGCCCCTTGCTGTATTGGTTCACGGCGTTGAACATTCCCATTATTTCATCCACATACACGGTCACTCCTCTTGGATTGTCATTAAGCGCACGAATAAGAGCTTCAGGAGTGAAGTCAGAAATGATTGTCCGCTTCAATATCGGTTTAGGTGGCAATGGCGGCCTTTCGTCTTTCCTGCCTTTCTGACTTTCCAGTATGGAATTGTAGTTTTCCATGTCTATCTTGAATTGCTTAATGACTTTGGCATCACGCTTGCGGATGGGGCGGAAAGCGAAGTCAAGCGGAGGAGTTTTACCCATGCCTGGCCGTCCAACTAGTATCAGATAAAGGATAGGACTACTAACCCAGCCACCACGGATGCGGATGTTGACAGCATTGCCGATGGCTGTTGACGCTGCCGCAGTAAGGGATGCCATCGTGTATTCAATGGAATAGTTCTCTTGCCGTGCCAATGCCAAAACCATGTCCTGCAACTTGGCAGGAAACACGTCCAAAGGTATCTTGTTCTCAATAACACCCTCGAACTCCATTCTGATGCTGTTGCACAAGTCAAGTGAATCCATTAGAATGTCCTGTTTCGTTTGGAGTTGACGAACTGAGCGGCTTCTTCCGCCAATTCCTTCTGTGATTTCCGCTTGCCGTCATGAAGCCATGCGTCAATCTCCGATTTAAGGAACATGATACGTTTGCCTCTCTTATGGTATGGAATCTGATGGCAACTTGTCCATCCGTAAACGGTCTGTTCCGCCGGATGGCTGGGCAAGTATTCGCACAGTTCTTTCAGGTTCATCCACTGGTCGGCAGGCCGTATTTGCGGGATATTGTTCAGACCGTCAATCTTGGAGTCAAGTTTATTCAACTTGTCCATCATCCATGACATTGCCTTGGGCAAATCTTCAAATGTAATGTTCTTGTCTTCCATATCATTATCAGTTGATTTTGCCGCAAAGTAATGGCAAATCCCAATACTGATTTATGGGTGACAAATATCACATAAAGAAACATCAGCAGGTCATAAGAATCATAAACAATATGCGCTGATTATCAGCATCTATAATGACAAATTCCATTATTAAATTTTTTCGCTTATGCCTCTCGGCATAAGCGAATCATCATTGAATCATAAGGTTGTGAAGATAAAAATGCACAGAAACAGAAAGCCACCCACATGAAGATGCAGATGGCTTATGACTTAAATGAAATGATATAAGAGGTTATTCGGTCATTGGCAAATCCAGCTTAATCGTCTTGGTTGCCTCTTCCTTTTTGGCATCAACGACCTTGGCATAAATTTGAGTTGTACGGACATTCGTATGACCAAGCATTTTGCTGACCGTATAAATGTCTGTTCCTCCGGCGAGTTGCAGGGTTGCATACGAGTGCCTAAAGCAATGGTAGGTGATGTGCTTCGTTATTCCGGCTTCTGCAACCCATTTCTTAATCGGACGGTTAATCCATGACGGGTCGGGAAGTCCTGCAAAAACAAGTTTCTCACCGTCTTTCCTTTCGCCGCAAAGTTGGTATGCCTGTTCGGATATGGGCATATACTCAACACCTTTGGTCTTTTGTTGGGTAAAGTTCAAGCGATAACCGCCATTAAATTCTTCAATCTCTGACCACTTCAATTTTTGTATGTCGCAATGGCGAAGGCCTGTCAAAGCTGAAAACAGCGAGGCTCGTTTTAATAATGGGTCACATGGAGTTTGCGCCAAACGGTTTAGCTCATCTACTGTCAAATATTCCCTACGGCTTTCTCGCCCTTGAATACCCTTGACCTTTGCCCCAATATCAACAGTCAGATAGCCATCAATAAAAGCCTGCTTCAATGCTGCCTTGAATATTGAGAAATAAGTGGATGCCGTGTTTTGAGAGAGAGTACCATTCTTTGTTCCACCTTGTGGTGCGTTGAGAATAAATTGCCGGAACGATTCTACAAACTTCAAGTCTATATGTGAAAAAGGAATAGCATTTCCTTTTGAATAAATCTTCAGCAGCTCATATACACGGTTCCAGTTGGCGATAATAGAATCAGAACTGTGCGCATGACGGGTGCGCTGCACATGGTTAAAGTATTCAATGAAATTATAACGGGAACGCTCTAACTGTTCTGCTTGTTCTGCATCTGTTTCAGAATATAAAGAAGCATTATCATATTCCTTCTGTCGCAGGTTTCTCACCTTATCGGCATAGATGCACGATTCTTGGTCTAACTGTGATTTGCATTGGATGATACCGTTCAAATCACGTTTAGGCTTATAAGTGGTTTTGCCGTCCTTGTCAGTTCGGGCGTTCCGCGACTTATCCCAAATGGGAGTGGTGATGGTACGGTTCAGGTATTCACGCACTCTTTGGGGAGAGGATTTGTCTGCTTGAAAAACCGGATAGGCTTCAACATACAGATACCATTCCTCGCGGTATTCTGACTTGCGGAGTTTTACCGAAACTCGTGTATTGGCCAACGCTTTCTTCATTGCTTCGCTCCTTTATATAGATTATCAATTTCTTTCTTGGGGGCATAGACGAAGTTACCTATCTGACGGGTAGGGATAGAAAATCTGCGGATATGCTGATAAACCGTGCTGTCATCCAAATGGAACTTCTTGGATATTTCGCCAATAGTATAACAGTCCTTAGGTTCCAGGCTATACAGTTTGGCAACAGGCTTTGGTTTTGCTAAAGCTTTCTTCCGTAGCGGATAGAGTTTCAACAGTTCTTCTTTGCTAACACGAATTTGGTTGGTGCCAAGATTTATATGTGAGATAGTACCTTTATGTATCAGACGGTACAAAGTGTCTTTACTGATACCGAACAGGGCATAGGCTTCTGACACCTTGATGTAATCTTGGTGCTTCGGGATGCTTTTCACGATTTCATCCAATCGCTGGTTTCGTTTCTCCTCGTCTTTCCTACGCTTATACGCAATATTGGAACAGCGTTTAGAGCAATACCACGATTCTATGGTCTTGGCGATGAACTCCTGACCGCAGACTTGACATTTACGCTTTATTTCAAACTTAGCTGCTGGCATAATACTGATAATTATTCGTTTATATTTAACCTATTTGTATTTTGTCGCACATTTCCTACTTTTTTATCGCGGCACAAATATGGTACAAATATATGATAAAAATCCGAGAAACAAGCAAATCTATCGGAAAGTGTTAAAACGAAAATAGGGCATAACTCATTGAGCTACACCCTATTTTTCTATTATTAGTTATCGTTGTTTACTGATACTTACTTCACTTCCTCAAACTTAAATAAATGAAGAAACCTCACTGCGGGTTGCTGCGCCGCAGCTGACTCTTCAAGGGGCAAAAGGGATGCCAAACAAAAGGTCCGCGATCGGAAAATCGCGGACCCCGACATTTCGGTCTATCATTGCGGCTGCGGAGAACACCCCGTGCCGATGCGCCGGCCTATTGGCGGAAAACACCCGTGTAGGTCGAGGGTGAGAGGGCGCGCAGCTCCTCCTTGACACTTTCGGCCACATCGAGCGTTTCGATGAAGGCGGCAATCGCTTCGTGCGTGATGTGGGTGTTCGTGCGCGTGAGGGCCTTCAGGGCTTCATACGGTTTCGGATACCCCTCGCGGCGCAGGATCGTCTGGATACCTTCGGCCACGACGGCCCAGTTCTGTTCCAGGTCGCGCTCCAGCGCCTCGCGGTTGAGGATCACCTTGCCCAGGCCCTTCATGAGCGACTGGAAGGCGATCAGAGCGTGGGCCATCGGCACGCCGACGTTGCGCAGGACGGTCGAGTCGGTCAGGTCGCGCTGCAGGCGCGAGACGGGGAGCTTCGATGCGAGGTGCTCGAAGACGGCATTGGCGATGCCCAGGTTGCCTTCGGCATTCTCGAAGTCGATCGGATTGACCTTGTGGGGCATGGCGCTCGATCCGACCTCGCCGGCCTTGATCTGCTGCTTGAAATACTCCTCGGAGATGTACATCCACATGTCGCGCGAGAGGTCGATCAGGATGGTGTCGATGCGCTTCATGGCGTCGAACAGCGCTGCCAGGTTATCGTAATGCTCGATCTGCGTGGTGTACTGCGAACGGCAGAGCCCCAGCTTTTCGCCGACGAAACGGTTGGCGAAGGCTACCCAGTCGATGGCGGGGTAGGCCGCATGGTGGGCATTGAAGTTGCCCGTGGCACCGCCGAACTTGGCCGGAACGGCGATGACGCGGAGCTGTGCGAGCTGCTTGTCGAGGCGCTCGACAAAAACCATGAACTCCTTGCCGAGGACCGTGGGCGAGGCGGGCTGTCCGTGCGTGCGTGCGAGCATCGCCACGCCGCTCCACTCGCGGGCAAAGTCCTCCAGCTTGTTGCGGACCTGTTCGACGGCCGGGTAGTATACGTCGTCGAGGGCCTCCTTGATCGAAAGGGGAATGGCCGTGTTGTTGATGTCCTGCGAGGTGAGTCCGAAGTGGACGAACTCCTTGCAGTCGCCCAGTCCGAGCGCATCCATCTTCTCCTTGATGATATACTCCACGGCCTTCACGTCGTGGTTCGTAACCGATTCGATCTGCTTGACGCGTTCGGCGTCGGCCGTGGAGAAATCGGTGTAGAGCGTCCGCAGTGCCGCGAACTTCGCCGAATCGACGCTCCGAAGCTGCGGCAGCGGCAGCTCGCACAGGGCGATGAAATATTCGACTTCGACGCGGATGCGGTAGCGGATCAGCGCCTGCTCCGAAAAATAATTTGCCAGTTTTTCCGTTTTGTTCCGGTAACGCCCGTCAATGGGCGAAATGGCGGTCAGGGGGGTCAGCATGTCGTTATGGAATTTGTTCGGGCCTCAAATTTACGACATTTATTGAAATCCGCATAATTTTCGCTACCTTTGTGAGGGCGTAAACCTGAAAAACGAAAATGAGATTTTTAACCGAAATCGTCGATGCCCTCGCGGGGTTCGTGCAGCGCAATCCGCTTACGGTGCTTGTGATCCTCATCCTGGCTCTGGGAGCTCCGGCCCTGCTGAAAGGCATCGCATTGTTCATACTATATTTCTTTATGGGATTGATTCTACTGGCCCTCGCAGCCATGCTTTTCTTCCGCTGGCGGATCGCCCGCATGCGCCGCGAGATGGAGGAGCAGTTCGGACAGAACTTCGGCGGAGGGGCGCAGGGCGGCTTCCGCGGCGGCTTCGGATCACGGCAGGGCGGGGCTTCGCGCCGTGAAGGCGAAGTGCATGTGCACCGGACTTCGGAAACTCCCGAAAAACGCGTCTCGGAGGATGTCGGCGATTATGTCGAATTCGAGGAGACCAAAGATTAGAACGATAACAGATGCTGCGCATATTCGGACTCATAGGCCGCTATTTCATGCTGATGGGAAAGGTCTTTTCCCGTCCCGAGAAGGCCGTCATCTATCGCCGGCGGATCATCTACGAGATGGAGGCGCTGGGTGTCAATTCGATCGGTCTGACGGCGATCATCTCGATCTTCATCGGTGCGGTGATCACCCTGCAGATGTCGATCAACCTCGATTCGCCCTTCATCCCCAAGTCGCTGATCGGCTACGCCACGCGTGAGACGATGATCCTCGAGTTCTCGTCGGCTGTCGTGGCGCTGATCCTTGCCGGCAAGGTCGGCTCGAGCATCGCCTCCGAGATCGGTACGATGCGTATTACCGAGCAGATCGACGCCCTGGAGATCATGGGTGTCAATTCCGCTTCGTACCTCATCCTTCCGAAGATCGTCGCCGCTATGGTCTTCTTCCCCTTCCTGACGGTGCTCTCGATTCTGATCGGCGTCATCGGCGGCTGGCTCATCGCCGTTGCCACGGGCATCATGATTCCGGCGGACTATGTGGATGGCCTGCTGATGGATTTCCGTCCCTATTCGATCACCTATACGCTCATCAAGACCGTTTTCTTCGCCTACATCATCACCTCCATCTCGGCCTTCTTCGGCTACTACGCCAAGGGCAATTCGCTCGAGGTGGGCGCCGCCTCGACACGCGCCGTGGTGGCCTGCTCGGTGGTGATTCTGCTTTTCGACCTGATTCTGACCCAAGTGCTGCTCATATGATACGGACCGAACATATTGTCAAATCGTTCGACGGACGCCGCGTGCTCGACGATATCAGCATCGAGTTCGAGACCGGCAAGACAAATCTGATCATCGGGCGCAGCGGCTCGGGAAAGACCGTGCTGCTGAAGACGCTCGTAGGGCTGCACGAACCCGATTCGGGATGCGTCTGGTATGACGACGTGAACTTTACGGCGCTGGGCTTCCGCGAGCGCAAGTCGATCCGCCGCGACATCGGCATGATCTTCCAGGGCGGGGCGCTGCTCGACAGCTCGACCGTTGAGGAGAACGTCAAGCTGCCGCTGGATCTCTTTACCGAACAGAGCGAGCGGGAGAAGATGGAGCGCGTCGATTTCTGCCTCCGCCGCGTGCGGCTCGAGAATGCCAACCATCTCTATCCGGCCGAGCTGTCGGGCGGCATGATCAAGCGCGTGGCCATTGCCCGGGCCATCGTGATGAATCCGCGCTACCTGTTCTGCGACGAACCCAACTCGGGCCTCGACCCGCAGACCTCGATCGTCATCGACAACCTGATCCACGAGATTACCCAGGAGTACGGCATCACGACGATCGTCAATACGCACGACATGAACTCGGTGATGGAGATCGGCGAGAAGATCGTCTACATCCACGAGGGCCGCAAGTGGTGGGAGGGCACCAAGGAGGATATTCTCCATGCCGACAACCCCGAACTCAACGACTTCGTCTTTGCTTCGGCAATGGCCAAGCGGGCTAAGGCCGTTTCGAGGTAGAGCAGCGTAATATCCGGATATACCGGTGGTTGCGACTTCGGCAGTTCTGTTGCGCGGCACGGCGGCGGGCAGCCTGTCCTGCAACTGCGGAACGCGGGACCTCCGGGTCGGGATACGGCTTTCCGGGGCTGAAAATATTTGAATTTTTATTTGCGTAAAATATAGAAAGTGTGTACTTTTGCGCTGGAAAAAACGAAGAGAGTTTTTTTATTAACAAATAAATCAAAACATTATGGCAACTATTAAGATTGGTATCAACGGCTTTGGCCGTATCGGCCGTATGGTTTTCCGTGCTGCCTGCACGCAGACCGACAAGTACGAGATCGTGGGCATCAACGACCTCTGCCCGGTGGATTATCTGGCATACATGCTCAAGTACGATACGATGCACGGCCAGTTCAAGGGCGAGATCAACTACGATGTTGAGAAGAGCCAGCTGATCGTAAACGGCCACGCCATCCGCGTAACCGCAGAGAAGGATCCCGCAAACCTGAAGTGGAACGAGGTAGGTGCCGAGTATGTTGTTGAATCGACGGGTCTGTTCCTCACCGAGGAGAAGGCTCAGGCTCACCTGGCAGCCGGTGCCAAGTATGTCGTTATGTCGGCTCCCTCGAAGGACGCTACGCCGATGTTCGTATGCGGTGTGAACACCGATACCTATGCAGGTCAGAAGATCGTTTCGAACGCTTCGTGCACCACGAACTGCCTCGCCCCGATCGCCAAGGTGCTGAACGACAAGTTCGGTATCACGGACGGTCTGATGACGACGGTTCACTCGACCACCGCTACGCAGAAGACCGTAGACGGTCCCTCGATGAAGGACTGGCGCGGTGGCCGTGCCGCTTCGGGCAACATCATTCCCTCGTCGACCGGTGCTGCCAAGGCCGTAGGTAAGGTGATCCCCTCGCTGAACGGCAAACTGACGGGTATGTCGATGCGTGTTCCGACCCTCGACGTATCGGTTGTAGACCTGACCGTAAACCTCGCAAAGCCTGCGAAGTACGATGAGATCTGCGCTGCCATGAAGGAGGCTTCGGAAGGCGAGCTGAAGGGTGTGCTGGGTTACACCGAGGAGGCTGTCGTTTCGTCGGACTTCCTGGGCGATCCCCGTACGTCGATCTTCGACAAGGCTGCCGGTATCGCTCTGACCGACACCTTCGTAAAGGTTGTTGCTTGGTACGACAACGAGTGGGGTTACTCGAACAAGGTGCTCGACCTCATCTCGGTGATGAAGGCTTACAACAAGTAATCGTCCATCACACGATAACGGAGAAAGGATCCTGCGAAGGATCCTTTCTTTTTTTTGTCGTTGCGAGGGTGTCGGCGGGTTTTGTCGCGGCGGAACCGTTGTCGCGGGAGGAGTAGTCGCGGCTGTGGCCGTTGCCGTTGCGGAGTTGGCAGGTGCTGTTTGCTTTAGGCCGGTGCGGCGGGCATCAGGCGTCGCGGGCTATGCGCATCTCGATCGAGGCTCCCGACCACTGGTTGATGCGGCGCTTTTCCGTGCGGATGCGCCGCCCGTCGCAGGCGATGCGGATTTCGATCTCGAAAGGGGTTGTGGCGTCGATGTCGTTGCCCCGGGGCAGCGTGTGGGGTATGATGTAGATGTAGAGCACGAGGTGGTCGCACGGTTCGGCCGTGAGCCGGACGGTACGGGCCGGGGCGATCTCTGCGGGCCGTTCCGTAAGGTTCGCACCTACGTCGGCGACCTCCGATGAGGCCGTGGCGAAACCCGTACGCTGCTCTGCGGCATCGAAACACCCGCACATCAGTTCGACATTGTAGCGCCACCACTCCCCGTAGCGGCTCGATACTTCGATCGTGTATCCTTTGTTCGCTGTCATATTCCACAAAGATAATACAACCCGCAGTCAATGCCAAATCCCTGCCCCCGGGGATGTGCCGCAGGTGCTAAAACTCGTCGTTTTCTTTGCAGTTATTCTAATTTTTAGTAACTTTGCGCACTAAATGCGTATAAATGGAGGTGGATCGGCAATATTCCATAGCTCTTGCGGGGCTTAAGAACGGGCACCACGAATTCCGTTTCGAGGTCGGGAAAAACCTGTTCGACGCCTTCGGAAGCGCGGAAATCAAGGACGGAGACTGTCGGGTCGAGGTCGATATGGAGCGCTCCGAGGCGATGCTGATGCTTGACATCCGGATTACGGGTCATGTCGTTGTGGCATGCGACCGCTGTCTGGAGGACTGCCGTATTCCGATCGACTTCGAAAGTACGCTGCCGGTCCGTTTCTCCGAACAGGAGCACGAGTACGACGGTGAAGAGCTGTGGCTCGTTCCCGGCGAGGAGGAGGTTGATCTCGCGCAGTACATTTATGAAAGCATCGTCCTCTCGCTTCCCTACCAGCGGGTGCATCCCGACGGGGAGTGTGATCCGGATATGCTCAAACGTTTCCGTATTGTCTCGGACGAGGAATTCGCCTCGATCGAGGCCGAGGCCGAGGCCGGAAATGCGGAGTTGCGCGAAGGGGAGTGGGCCAAGCTGGCTGCCCTGCGGGATCGCATGACCGAGGAGGAGGCCGCCGGCGGAAAGCCTGCGGAGACGGAAACGACGAAAGATTGAACGCGAAAAACGTTAAACTTATAATTACATTGTAAAATGGCACATCCTAAACACAAAGTCTCGTCGACGCGACGCGACAAGCGCAGAACCCACTACAAGGCTGTCGTTCCGACGGTCGTAACCTGTTCGAACTGCGGTGCAGCCGTGCTGTATCACCGCGTATGCCCCGAGTGCGGTTTCTACCGCGGCAAGCTCGCCATCGAGAAGAAGGCTGCCGAATAGTTCGGTTCCTTCCGAGGGAGCGCTCCCCGGAGGAGTGTCTCTTTTTCGGTTTCCGAAAGGACTGTGTGGCAGACCGTGCCGGAATCCTCGTTCCGGTATGTGTGCGGCATGCAGCCCGGTTTACAAACCAAATCGCACGAAAATGTTAAAAATAGGTGTAGATGCCATGGGTGGCGATTTTGCTCCCGAGGCAGCCGTCAAGGGTGCTGTCATAGCGCTCGACGCGATCGGGGCCGAGAGCCGTATCGTGCTGTTCGGCGACGAGCAGCGGATCCGTGCCGTCCTGGCGTCCGAGGGATGTCCTGCCGAACGCTTCGACATCGTGGCGACGACCGAGGTCATCGAGATGGGCGACCATCCGGCCAAGGCTTTTCAGGCCAAGAGCGATTCGAGCATTACGGTGGGCTTCGGCTATCTGGCCAAGGGCGGTATCGACGGATTCGCAAGCGCCGGTTCCACCGGAGCGATGATGGTCGGCTCGATGTATGCCGTCAAACCGATCGACGGAGTGATCCGTCCTACGATTTCCTCGATCGTACCTACGGCTTCGGGTCGTCCGGCGCTGTTGCTCGATGTCGGGCTCAACGTGGACTGCAAACCCGAGGTGCTGGCGCAGTACGGTGTGATCGGCTCGATCTATGCCGAGTCCGTGCTGGGCATCGAGAGTCCCCGCGTGGCCATACTCAACATCGGCGAAGAGGAGACCAAGGGCAATGCCCAGTCGAAGGCTACCTATGAACTGCTGAAGGCCGAGCCGCGGATCCGTTTTGTCGGCAACGTCGAGGGGTCGCACATCTTTTCGGGCAAGGTTGCCGACGTGATCGTCTGTGACGGATTCGTCGGCAATACGGTGCTGAAGATGGCCGAGGGGCTCTATCGCATCAACAAGGCGCTGGGAGGCGGAAACGCTTTCTGGGATGCCATGAATTACGAGAACGTGGGCGGCACTCCCGTCTTGGGAGTCAATGCACCTGTCGTCATCGGTCATGGATGTTCGTCGCCCAAGGCGATCCGGAGCATGATCCTCTCGACCGAGCAGGTGGTCAAGGCCGGCCTTACGGCCAAACTGCGGCAAGCGTTCCAAAATTAAAGAGAAACCAGGTAAACAAGAAGTCAATGAGCAAGAAGATAACAGCAGCGATCACGGGTGTGGGGGAGTATCTTCCCGACTACATCCTGACCAACGATGAATTGAGCCGGATGGTCGATACGAGCGACGAATGGATCATGTCGCATATCGGCGTGAAAACGCGCCATATCCTCAAGGGTGAGGGTGTGGGTACCTCCTATATGGGAGCCCGCGCGGTGATCAACCTGCTTGACAAAACGGGCGTGGATCCGATGGATATCGATGCGGTGATCTGTGCGACGGTAACCCCCGACATGTTCTTCCCCTCGACGGGCAACCTGATCGCCGACCAGGCCGGTTGCAAGAACGCCTTTGCATACGATGTTTCGGCCGCCTGCAGCGGCTTCCTCTTTGCGCTGACGACCGGAGCCAAGTTCATCGAGGCCGGTACGAGCAAGAAGGTCATCGTCGTCGGTGCCGACAAGATGTCGTCGATCGTCGATTATACGGACCGTTCGACCTGTCCGATTTTCGGCGACGGTGCGGCCGCCGTACTCCTCGAGCCCAATACGGAGGGCCTGGGTGTCATCGACTCGATTCTTCGTTCGGACGGCTCGGGCGAACTGCAGCTCTACATGAAGGCCGGCGGATCGCGTTATCCGGCATCGATCGAGACGGTACAGAACAACTGGCATACGATCACCTGGGACGGACATGCGGTCTTCAAGGCTGCCGTGTCGAAGATGGCCGACGTTTCGGTCGAGATGATGGAGCGTCACAACCTTTCGTCGGACGACATCCGTTATCTGGTTCCGCATCAGGCAAACCTGCGCATCATCGACGCTACGGCGCGCCGTATGGGCATCACGGCTGACAAGTGCATGATCAACATCGACCGCAACGGCAACACGACGGCTGCGACGATCCCCTCGTGCCTTTATGATTACGAGAAGGAGCTCCGCAAGGGCGATAACCTGATTCTGTCGGCTTTCGGCGGCGGTTATACCTGGGGCGCCATCTACGTCAAGTGGGCTTACGACGGCGAGAAGGCCTGATCCGACTGTTTGCAAGATCCGGACGGGAACCGATGAATGCGGTTCCCGTCTTTTTTTGCGCTGTTCCGCGGGATTTCCCGGCGATTGTCCGCAGAAAATTTCTAACTTTGTCCTATGCCGCAGATGAACGCCATGAACGACCTGAACCGCATCCTGCACAACAAACCCGTCAAGCTCTTCTATTTCATACGGAATTTCGCGCGTTATGCCGTACCGCATGCGCTGCTGCAGCGGCGTCTCGGCGAGGTGCTCTCCGAGATCGACCGGCGCGATGACCGGGAGGAGATTCTCCGGCGTGCGGCGTATTACAACCGTCTGTCGGAAGGGTCGGTGCTGCCGCCCTCCGAGGCGCACCGGCTCGGTGACCATTGTTTCGGCCGGGGGGTGCGGACGGCCTATTTCTTCGACAGCTACGAATTTACGCGCTGGTTCGATGACGATCTGCTGTGGAACATGATTCCCGGCGACGTAACGCACATACCGTCGGTCCCCTCCATCGTCAAGAGTCGTCCGATTGCCGGAAACAACGCCAACTCGGTGCTGCTCAACCTCGACAAATTCCGCCATTTTGTCTTTTTGAAGGATGCCGTTCCCTTCCGTGAGAAGGAGAACCGCGCCATCTTCCGCTGTGCGATCAACTGCCACCATCCGAACCATCACCTGCGGCGTCGTTTCATGGAGCGTTATTACGGTTCGACCTGCTGCGATGCGGGGATTTCGAATCGTCATCCTTCGCTGCCGCCCGAATGGACGGTTCCCCACATTTCGATGTACGACCATCTGCGTTACCGCTACATCCTTGCGATCGAGGGCAACGATGTGGCCACGAATCTCAAGTGGGTGATGTCCACCAATTCGCTGGCCGTCATGCCGCGGCCGACCTATGAGACCTGGTTCATGGAAGGGACGCTCCGTCCGAATTACCATTATGTCGAGATCCGTCCGGACTACGCCGATCTGGAGGAGCGCATGCACTATTACGACACCCATCCCGAGGAGGCCGAGGCGATCATCGCCCATGCCCATGCCTATATAGACCGCTTCCGCGACGCAAGGCGCGAAAAGCTGATTTCGCTGCTGGTCCTCCGGCGCTATTTCGAATGCACGGGGCAGTTGTGAGGTGCGTATTTCGGTTTCCTTTCGGATTCGGCCCCTATTTTTGTCCCCAAAGCGGATGTTATGAAGATTCTGATTGTCGAAGATGAACCCTCCCTGCGGGAGATCATGGCGCAGACGCTGCGCCGGGAGCAGTATGTCGTCGAGCTGGCTGCGGACTATGCTTCGGGGCTCGACAAGATCGCCGCATACGATTACGACTGTATCCTGCTGGATATCATGCTGCCCGACGGCAGCGGCCTGCGGCTTCTGGAGGAGCTCAAGCGGCGCTCCTCGTCGGCCGGTGTCATCATCATCTCCGCCCGCGATTCGCTCGACGACAAGATCGGCGGGCTGGAACTCGGGGCCGACGACTATCTCCCCAAGCCGTTCCATCTTGCGGAGCTGAGTGCCCGCATCCGGAGCGTCATGCGGCGCCACCGGCAGCAGGGGCGCCAGTACCTCGAGGCGGGAAATGTCCGCCTGTGGCCCGATAGCCGCCGGGTCGAGATAGCGGGCCGCGACGTGGAACTGCTGCGCAAGGAGTACGATATCCTGCACTATTTCATGGCCCGGCCGAACCATACGATCGACAAGGCGGCATTGGCCGAGGGGGTCTGGGGCGACCATATCGACCAGGCCGATAATTTCGATTTCGTCTATGCGCAGATGAAAAACCTGCGGCGCAAGCTGGAGCAGGCCGGTGCCGACATCGAGATCCGTGCTGTTTACGGCTTCGGTTACAAACTTGTCCGGCCATGAAACTCGTCAGCCGGATTCTGTTGCATCTTGTGTGGTCGCTATCGCTGCTGCTGGCGGTGTGGGCGATCCTGTTCTATCTGGCCATGAACGATCGGATCAATGCCGAAATGGACGATTCGCTCGTTCTGCGGGCCGAGACGATTCTGACGCGTTATCTGGCCGGGCAGCCGCTTCCCGATGCGGGTCGCGGAACGAACGGTTATCTGTTGCGCGATATTCCCGAGAGTTATGCGGCCGTGCGGCCCAAGGAGCTTTTCAGCGATGAGAAGATCTACATTCCCGAGCGCGATGCCCGGGAACCGGCCCGTGTGTTACGGACGCTTTTCCGCGACGGTGAGGGAGGCTGGCATGAACTGACGGTGATGACGCCGTCGGTCGGCCGTCGGACGCTCACGCAGGCCCTTCTGCGCTGGGTCGTGGCGCTCTACGCGATTCTGCTTCTGATGATCCTCGTCGTTACGGTCTGGGTGCTCCGACGTACGATGCGTCCGCTTTATGCCTTGCTGCGGTGGCTTGACGACTATACGGTGGGGGCACAGAATCCGCCGCTGGCCGCCGATACGACCGTCGAGGAGTTCCGCCGCCTGAATGAGGCCGCGCAACATTATGCCGCGCGGGCCGAATCGCTGTTCGAACGGCAGAAGCAGTTTATCGGCAACGCCTCGCACGAGATGCAGACGCCGCTGGCTGTCTGCCGCAACCGGCTGGAACTGTTGGTGGACGACCCGTCGCTTACGGAGCGGCAGCTCGGGGAGATTGCCAAGGTGCAGCGGACATTGGGATACCTCGTGCGGCTGAACCGATCCCTGTTGCTGCTGACAAAGATCGAAAACGGACAGTTCCCCGAGATGGAGCCGGTCGATATGAATGCCCTGGCCCGTACGACGCTTGAAGAGCTCGGCGAGATACACGCCCACCGCGGCATGACGTGTGCGTTTCGCGACGAAGGGGCGCTCGTTGTCCGGATGAATGCTTCGCTGGCCGGAAGTCTGGTTGCCAACCTGCTGAAAAATGCCTTCGTGCACGGCCGGCAGCCGGGACGTGTCATCGTGCGTGTGGCACCGGGGCTTCTTGAGGTGGCGAACGACGCGGCTGGGGGAGCTCTCGATGCCGCGCATATCTTTGACCGCTTCTATCATGATGCGCGCAGGGAGGGATCCACGGGGCTTGGACTGGCAATCGTCGATGCCGTATGTCGGCTCTACGGTCTGCATGTGGCGTATGCTTTCGAGGAGGGCATGCACCGTTTCCGGATCCGTTTCCCGGAATCGACGCCCCGGGCGCCGTCGGCATGACCGCCCGTTTCAGGTTCTTTTCAAATTCACGGCATATCTTTGTTCCGAAAATAAACCAGGCTTGACAATGAAAACGAAAACGATGAAAAAAATCCTGTTTATGGCGTCGGCAGCCCTGCTGCTCTCGGGTCTCGGATCCTGTGAGCGGCGCAAGGCATTGACCGAGGCCGAACTTCCCGAGGTGTCGCGGCAGTTCATTACGGAGCACTTCCCCGGTACGGAAGTCTCGTTTGCCAAGGTGGAGACAGAATTCCTCGACAAGGAGTACAAGGTAGTCCTTGTTACCGGTACGAAACTTGAGTTCGGCCGCAAGGGCGCCTGGGAGAAGGTCGAGTGCAAGTACGATGCGGTTCCCGACGCAATAGTGCCCGAACCCATTCGCGACTATGTGGCCAGGCAGTTTGCCGGCCATCGCATTACCGGTATCGAACGCGACCGCCGCGACTATGAGGTGGAACTGGACAACGGCTTCGAATTGAAATTCGACCTCGACGGGCGGTTGATCGACTTCGATGACTGATCCGGCGGAAAGAAAGTCGGCGGTATCGGTGGAAAGATTGTGTATGTTTTTGCGGAAATGTCGGAAAAGGAGTTATCTTTGTAAAGAAGATACGGATTTCAAACCAAATAGATTATGTTGAGCAAAAAACTGCATGAGGCGCTCAATGCGCAGATCAATGCCGAGCTGTGGTCGGCATATCTCTACCTGTCGATGTCGATGGATGCCGAAGCCAAGGGGCTCAAGGGTGTGGCCAACTGGTTTTACGTTCAGTTCCGCGAAGAGCAGGACCACGCGCGGATCTTCATGAATTACCTTTTGTCGCGCGATGCTGCGGTAACGCTGCTGCCGATCGAGGCCGTACGCACGTCGTGGGCTTCGCCGCTGGAGATGTTCCGCGATACGCTCGGACATGAGCAGAAGGTTACGGCGATGATCGCAAATCTGGCTTCGATCGCCGCCGAGGACAAGGACTATGCTTCGTCGAACATGCTCGTATGGTTTATCGACGAGCAGGTCGAGGAGGAGGCTTCGGCCCGCGATATGATCTCGGCCTGTGAGGCGGTCGAGGGCAACAAGTTCGGGCTCTACATGCTCGACAAGGAGCTGGCGGCCCGCACTTACACGCAGGCTGCTCCGCTGGGTACGGCAGCCGAATAGGCAGGGTGCCGCGTTGTGATAAAAGAACCGGCCTCCATGAGGGGCCGGTTCCTTCATTTTAGGGAGTGTGCCGTTGTCAGAAGATTGAGACGGCGCCCTGGAAGGTGGCCAGGATGACGGCGTAGCGGAGCGTCTTGCCGGCGAGCATCGACAGCGCCGTGATCCAGGGGTTGCTGCGCATCAGTCCCAGGACGATGGCCAGTGCCTCGCCGATGGTCGGCAGGAAGGCGAAGAAACCCATCATGGCCCCGCGTCCCGCGAGGAATTTGCGGGCCCGGGCCAGCTGGCGCGTCGTGATGCCCAGACGGGTGATCCACTCCGAGCGGCCGAGCGTTCCGATCCAGTAGCAGGTCATGCCGCCGAGGGTGTTGCCTGCCGAGGCGGCCACGAGACACCATACGGGATCGAGTCCCATGCCTACCAGTATGACCATGACTGCCTCGGAACTGAACGGAAGGATGCTTCCGGCAACGAGCGCCGAGATGAAGAGGCCCCAATAGCCCCAGTCGATGAAAAATTGCGTTACGGCTTCCATGCCGGCAAAGATACGAAATAAATCGGCAGCCGGAACCCCGCCGGGAAATACGGAACGGGCACCTCTTTCGAAGGAGGTGCCCGTTTGTCCGAAGCGTATGTCGATCTTACTTTTTCGCGATCAACGAAGCCGGAGTATTGGATTCGAAGTCGTTCGACGAGTTGTTCGTATCGACGAGTTTGCCGTCCGAGCCGCTTCGGCGGATCACGGCCTTGTCGAAACGTTCCGGATCACCGTCCGTCGTTCCGCACCAGGCGTAGCCGGCATCGAGCGAGGCGTCCCACGGTGCCAGGTAATAGGCGTCTCGGCATCCCGTATTCACGGCATCGAGCACCCAGTCGTTCGGCACGCGGTAGGCATTGCGCAGCGGGAGCGTGTAGTCCGAACCGTTGGGAGAGTGGAAGATATAGTAGGCGTCTTCGAGCGGATATTCGGCAAGGAACTGCTCGGCGGTCATTCCGACAGGCGGCATGGCGATGGCTACGGCGTTGAAGCCGCGGTTGTGCAAGGCGTGTACGGTCAGCGTCTGGGCATACCATTTGTCCAGATTGGGAACCGCGGGGTTGTCCGTATCCTGGAAATAGTCGTTCGACGAGACGTCGTACCATTCGAAGTCGGCCGTCGTGGCGTTCCACGAGTCGGGATTGCTTTCGAGGTGGTTCTGGGCATTGTTGACGATGATGAGCGACTTCCCGGGCTCCACGGGTACGTCGCGGCCGCTGCCGGGGATGCAGTAGAAGGCCGTTCCGGCACAGCATTCCGTACGGAAGTCGGCGCCGGCGACCATCTCGGCATTCATCCCCGAGTTGAGGGCGCTCGAGAGAATCAGCATCATGCCGTCGGCGTAGAGCGTTTCGTCGGTGTTGTTGCGGATCTTGAGGTACTGGTCGCCCAGGTACTTGTCGGGCGACCCGGTTTCGGGCAGCGCTGTGCCGGTGAAGTAGATCTCCTCGATGACGAACTCGCCGGCGCGTACGGCGACGTTGCTCTGCTTGATTGCGACCGTGGCCAGCAGGTCGCCGCTTCCGTTGCGTGTAACGGTTACCGTGGTCTGTCGTTCGGCTCCCGTTTCGTTGCGGGATACCTCCAGAACGAGTGCCGTGCCGGCCGTTTCTGTCCGATTGACCTCGACCCATGAGGCGGCATCGGCGGGAATTGCAACATCGAAATCAGCTGCAGGAAGGTTGATCAGCACGTTCCCTCCGTTCAGTCGTACCGCATAGGAGGCATTGACGGGTTCTACCGGAGTCTCGGCCTTTTCTTTCGAGCAGGAGGCGGCCCCGACGGCAAGAAGCAGTGCGACGGCCCAGATGTAAAGATGTTTTTTCATGGCGTTGTTGTTTTATGGTTTGACTGGATTCTGTTTCAGAACAGCAGGCCGCAGGCGGCTGTAAGATGGTGTTCGGAGTCGCCGCCCTGGTAGATGCGGGGGGCGTAGCGGAGTTCCGCGAAGCAGGCCGTGCGGTTGCGCAGCCGGCGTTCGGCGTGCAGCGATGCTTCGGGGGCAAGATGACAGCAGTTCAGCCGTGCGGCTGTCCGGGTCAGATATTCCGCAAGGTAGTCGGCCAGAGCGTCGAGCCGCAACCCTTTGCGGGGCGGAGCGTAGTATCCGACCCCGGCCGTGGCGGCAAGGCGCCAGCCGTCGAGCAGCCATGACGCCTCACCCCGGAGCGAGGCTCCCAGCCGTGAGACGATCATTTCACGCCGGGGGGCAAGGTAGCGGGCCGTCGAGCTGCTCCACACGATCGACGGGTGCAATACATAGCGGCCTGTGCCGCGGTGCCAGACGACCGTCGCCTCGGCGCCGACCTCGTGCGTGCGGTTTTCATAGAGCGTCTGCCGATCAACAATGGACCCTTGTCCGTTGCGGTCGGCGACCATCTCCGTGCCGAGCCGCCGTTCGAAGTTCCCGCAGACACCCGCGCTCCACCGTGCGGCGCGGTAGACGACATTGGCTTTCAACTCCTGCGTTGCAAGGCTGCTTACCGGAATCGAGTTGTTCGGACGGTAGTTGCGGCCGGTCGTGAACCGGTTCCAGGCGATCAGGGCATACCAGCCTGTTCCGACGCGGGGCATGAACTGGAGCGTCGCACCGTATCCGCGGCCTTCGTAGGCGACCGTTGTGCTCGAGGACTTCCCCGAGTAGCGTGGGAGGTAGCTCCCCAGACCCGTCATGAAGAGTTCGCGGATGATGTTGGTCTCGTTTTGGAAGGAGATCCGCTGGTTTTGTTTGTAGAGGCGCCACGCGAAGTCGGCAAGGAGCGTATGGCGCTGCCATTCGATACCACCGCCGACGCGGAGCGTGAAGTCCGAGACGACGTTGTGCGGACGCGGATCGACCTGGCGGTACTCCTGCCCGGCGCGGTAGTCGCCCCGGATGGCGACGGCGAAGCGTCCGAGGCGGCGGGCGTATCCGCCGCCGAAGGCATACTCCTCGGTCGAGAGGTCGCCGCCGACCGAGTCGGCCGTGATGTAGGGGTACAGCAGCAGGTAGTCGGCCGTAGAGTTCCAGCGGACGTTGCTGCGGCGGCCCCGCAGATAACGGGCATCGGCCCAGACGACGCTATGAGGATCGAGCCGGCGGTAGCTTTCGGCACGGATGCCGCCCTCGAGAGTTCCGTCGCCGAGCGGCTCGAGGCGCGCTTCCTCCTCGCGGCGCAGTTGCATGTGTACCTCGAGCCGTGAAAGCGATGGGGTGGGCCGGTAGAGTTCTCCGGCAGGCGTGTGTCCGTAGAAGCGTTCCGAAAGGAAAGCCTTTTCCGCATCGGTGCGTTCGGCGCGCTCCATCGCCCCGAGCGAATCGCGTTGGGCGCGGAGCGCTGCGGGCAGCAGAAGAAGGAGCAGCAGAAACGGTATTCTTCTCATCGTCAGTTTACGCTTTTGAGCAGCAGGACGATCGATTCCTGCTCCCTGACCCAGGTGATGGCCTGCGTGATCTGGTTGTAGTCGGCACAGCGCAGCAGGCATGTCGTGCCGTCGTCGTAGGTCGCCTCGGCCTCGACGGTGAAGGTGTAGACCCCGCGTCGAAGCCGGACTGTGGCGGTGTTTGCATCGGGTGTGGGAAAGGCCGTGCGCTCGTAGGTGTTGATGTTGTAGAATCCGGATGTTTCGTCGCGGATCTCCAGACAGGTAACCGGGCGGCTGTCGGGCATCACCAGGCGGATCGTAACCTCGGTTTGGAGTCCCTCCTCGTCGAGCTGCCGGCAGCCGGCGGAGGCAAGCAGCAGGGCGGTGCATATCGTGCGAATGAAGAGATTGTGGATCATCGGTTCAGAGTTTCAGATTGAGTTCCATGCCGAAATAGGGATCGGAGTAGCGGCGCGTGAGACCTCCCGATTCGTTGATGTAGGCCGGGCTGTAGTCGAACAGCCGGTTTACGAAGAGTGCGGCGGTGATCCGGTCGCGGTAGAGACGCTTCGAAACCTTCAGATTGACGTACATGCTGAAGGGGACCCGCCGGTAGAGATAGGTCAGATCGCTCACCTGGCGGATCATGTGCTGCAGAATGCCGTCTTCGGCCGATTCTGCGGTGAAGGTGTGCTCCTGAAGATCGGTATCCAGGTAGCTCACCGGCTGCGGGTCGCACCACTGCTGTTTGCGGCCCGTGAACCACTGGCACTGGAATGAGGTTGAGAAGATCAGTCCCAGCCGCGGAATCTGCGTGTCAAGCAGGAAATTCGTATTGAAAACCTCGTTGTAGAAGCGCTCCTCCTGGGCGTAGAGCCCGATATAGGGATAGGGCTTTCCGCCGGCCAAGGCCACGCTCGTGGCGATGTACTGCGGTTCGCTGTTCTCGTATTCGGTCCGGAAGTAGGCCCCCGAAACGGAGAGTTTCGTGGCGAGCGGCCGGATGCGCGGGGTCGAGAAGGTGAACTCCACCCCTTTCTTGAGCGTGCGGCTGCCGTTGGTCGTGCGGGCTGCCGTGGCCAGCACGGTCTGCTCCGTGGCGGGAAGTCCCTCGACCGAAGGGGGGCCGGTGAGTGCCGCATCGTCGATCGCCGTCTCGTCATAGTCGAGATAGCTGTAGGCGAGTACCTGTGTCGAGGTGCGGAATCCCGAGGTCATGTCTTCGCGGAACCAGGCCAGCGAGAGGTCGAAACCGCTCCATTCGGCCCTTCCGCGTACCTCCCACTTGAAGTTCCGGGCTGCGCGCAGGTCGTAGTTCGTGGGATCGTAGCGGTAAACGACCATCTGGATACGCCGTTTGTCGGGGTCTTCCGGGAAGTAGTTCAGCTGCGTGTAGTCGAAATAGACGGGATCGGGGAAGAGCTGGTCGAGTGTCGGAGTTTTCGTATGCCATCCCGTACCGCCCGCCAGGGTGATGCGCATCGTATGGCCTGCGACCTCGAAGGTCGGGAGCCCGATCGAGAGGTTCAACCGCGGATCGAGGTAGATGTGTCCCTGGAGTGCGTAGCGTTCGCCGAGGTTGGCCATGGTCGTCGCGCGCACGCCGGCCATGGCGTCGATGCGCCACCGCCCGGGCCGGAGTGTGCCCGTCGTCTCGGCGAAGGCCGCGAGACGGTGCAGGGCGGGCAGAGCGTCGTAACGGCGCGGGCGGGTGCTCATACCTTCGGAAAGGGGACGTGTAACATCGTAGAGCAGGCCGCCGCCGTAGTTTTTGGCCATCGACCAGTCTGTTCCGAGACGCAGCGTATAGCGGGCCTTCCCGTACTGCTTTCCGAAGAGCGCCACCGCCTTGGCATAGGCGTAGAAGGGCTTGCTCTCGGTACGAAGGGTCGCTTCATAACGCGATGGGAGAATCTCCGCGTCGTAGACCCCCTCCTCGAGGGCTGTGCGGATGGGTACGTTGGCGCTTGCCACCACATAGCGCCAGCGGTCCGTGATGTCGAAATCGGCATCGGCCGAGGCCGTGAACTCGACGCGGCGGAAGAGTGCGGCGGCGCGGGTGGCTTCTGCCGTGAAATTCAGTGCGGCAGCCAGACTGCTGTAGTTGGCGCGGTAGCGCTCCATGGGCCGTCCGGTCTGCCCGATGTCGATGTCGCGGTCGCTCTTGATACGGTCGAACGAACCCGTATAGTCGATCGACCCGCCGAGCGAAAAGCGATGGCCGGAGCCGTCTTCCCAGTATTTCTTCATACGCCACGAGGCGGTCATGCGGCGGTAGTTCTGCCGTGGGTTGCGCGGATCGGCCCGCGAGTCAAGGAAGTTTGCTCCGAGATTCATCGTCAGCCGCTCGGACCGTTCACCCCACTCGAAGCCCTTGCCCAGATAGAAGAGCTGGCTCTTCAGGTCGGCCTTGAAGCGCGCTTCGAGATTCCGCCCGCCCTCCTTGCGCCGGATTTTGACCAGACCGCTCGTCAGGTCGCCGTATTCGACCGAAGGAATGCCCTGGATGATCTCCACCGAGGCGATCTCGTCGGTTGCGAGCGTCCGCATGTCGATGCCGGCATTGAGCGACATGGGAATGGATCCTCCGCCGGTCAATCCTCCGGAATACTGCAACGCCGCGTCGTTCGACAGCGGCGCGCCATCTACGAGGAAGCTCACGCCGAGAGCCGAGGTACTGTAATCCGACGAGGAAGAGGCCGCCTCGCGCAGACGGATGTGGCTCGATCCCGAGAAGGCGGGGTCCGAGGCGCGGCCTCCGGGCAGCAGTTCGAGCAGATCCTCGAAACTCGAGGGTTGGAGGTGCTGCATCGCCTCGCGGCCGATGCGTACGCCCGATACGGGTCCCCGGACTTCGGATGCGGTGATAACCACGTCGCGGATCTGTGTCGTGTGGGTATGGAGCCGGACACTCCGGAAGAGCGCAGCTCCGGCCGGCAGATCGAAGCGGAAACGTAGCGGGGCATATCCGACGTAGGACACCGTCGCTTCGTAGCTGCCTGCCGGCAACAGAAAGCTGCATCGTCCGTCGGCATCGGTAGCGGCAGCACGCGGGGCACCTTCTTCGGGAATGCTCCGCACGGCCACTACGGCATGTGCGAGCATGCCGTGCAGCGAGTCGGTCGCTTCGATCGTGATCGATCCCCGCATGTCAGGCTCCTGTGCCCGGCCGGAAAGGCCGAGCAACGCTCCGAAGAGCAGCAGCGGAATATGTCGCAGTTTGCACCCCATCTTTTCGTGGCACAAAGGTACGGGGCGCCCGAAAACGCGGCAATCGCCACTTTTCGGTAATTTTCCTCCGCAGGCTCCCCAAAAGAGGGGAGGGCGGTGCGGCGAAAAAACGGGGACTCCGATCGGAGTCCCCGGAACCCGGAAGATGCGAACTTTTTATCGGCCGTTTGGTAAGAGGGGTCCGCAGGATGGTTGCGGACTGTCGTTCCCGGGTTGTGTGGATCCGCAGCGGCGGATCAGAGGATACGGTCGAGCATGTCGACTGTCCGTCGGATCTCGTCGTCGCCCGGGGTGTAGTCCTTCAAGGCTCCGGCGAGGTATTGTTCGTAGGCGTAGAGGTCGATCACACCGTTGCCCGAAAGATTGAAAAGAATGGTCTTCGCACAGCCCTCCTCTTTGGCGCGCAGCGCTTCGCGGCAGGCGGCGGCGATGGCGTGTGTCGATTCGGGGGCCGGGATGATCCCTTCGGCCTTGGCGAAGAGGATGCCGGCAGCGAGCGTCTCGGTCTGCGGGATGGCACAGGCTTCGACGAGCGAATCCTTCAGCAGCTGACTGACAATCGCTCCGGCGCCGTGGTAGCGGAGTCCTCCGGCGTGGATCTCCGATGGCTGGAAGTCATGTCCCAGGGTATACATCGGAATCAGGGGCGTGAATCCCGCTACGTCGCCGAAGTCGTACTGGAACGTTCCCCGCGTGAGCTTCGGGCAGCTGGCGGGCTCGACGGCTACGACGCGCATCTGCTTGCCTTCCACCAGCTTTTTGCGCAGGAAGGGGAACGAAAGACCGGCGAAGTTGCTGCCACCGCCGAAGCAGCCGATCACCACGTCGGGTTCGGCATCGGCCATCTCCATCTGCACGACGGCCTCCTCGCCGATCACCGTCTGGTGCAGCAGTACATGATTCAGCACGCTGCCCAGGCAGTAGCGTGTATCTTCGGGGTGCTGCAGTGCCATCTCCACCGCTTCGGAAATCGCCAGTCCGAGGCTTCCCGGGCAGTCGGGGTCGCGCTTCAGGGCGGCGCGTCCCGAGGCGGTGCGCGACGAAGGCGAGGGGAAACACTGTGCGCCCCAGGTCTGCATCATCAACCTTCGGTAGGGCTTCTGCTCGTAGCTTACCTTGACCATGTAGACCTCGACATCGAGACCGAAGTGGCGGCCCGCGAAGGCGATGGCCGATCCCCACTGTCCGGCGCCCGTTTCGGTGGTAAGGCGCCGTATGCCCTGCTTGTAGTTATAGTAAGCCTGCGGTACGGCCGTATTGGGCTTGTGCGATCCGGCGGGCGAGACGCTCTCGTTCTTGAAATAGATCCGCGCCGGAGTGCCGAGCGCCTTTTCGAGACCGGTGGCCCGCACCAGAGGGGTCGGACGCCAGATGCGGTAGATCTCCTGCACCTCCTCGGGAATGTCGATGAAGCGCTCGACGGACATCTCCTGGTCGATGAGCTCCTCGGCGAAGATGGCCGTCATTTGCTCCCTGGTTACCGGCTGCCGCGTTGCGGGATGCAACGGCGGCAGCGGCCGGTGGGGCATGTCGGCTACGATATTGTACCATTGGGTGGGCATCTGACGCTCGGTCAGGCAAAATTTTTTCGTGTTCATTGCGTCGTCGGATTTTATGGAATGAAAAAAACCCGCTGTCTACGCTTTCGTAAACAACGGGCTGTGCTTGTTCGTAATTCGTTCTACCTATACATACGCCGAGCCGCACTCATTGTTTACGAGAGCCAATGAATGCCACCACCATGCATGGATGTTCGACGTCCGGATCATAGTTTTTGCAAATATGGGGAAAGAAATTGAAAAAACAAATTTTCAGAGTCTGTTTTTTGCAGATATTTCAATAATGCAAGCTCCGGTTACTCGACCGAATACCGGGATCGTATTCCGTTACGGCTCCCAACGGAGCGCATCGCGGGAGTGGAAAAGGGCGCAGACGAGAGTCAGATACTCGGGGAGTTTCCCGTCCATGCCCCAAAGCAGGCGGATACCGAAAAGCTCTTCGGTCGTGCGGCCGATATCGAATCCGCAGGCCTCGAGCGAGGGCCTTACCGACTCGGGATGGCGGCAGGGAAGCCCCTCGGGACGTGTGCAGCTGCCTTCGGGACAGTAGAGGCAGCTTCCGACGTAGGAGAAGGCGCGTCCGCCCGTGTGCCGTTCGAGTTCCAGAAGCCGCCGTTCGAGTCGGATCCGTTCGGGGCGGATCAGCTGTCCCGCTTCCCGCAGGGGCAGCCCCTGCGGTCCGGGGGTGATTTTCGTGGCGATGAGAAGTGCCGTTCGGTAGCGGCCGAACTCTCCGGCAGGGTCTTTTGCGAAGGGAGGACATCCCCAGCTGCGGCCGTAGTTGGGGCAGGCGCGGCAGCAGGCGGCGAAACGCTCCGCATCGCGGAACCGTTCCGCATACTCCGCGACGGGCAGCGCTACCGAGAAATCTTCGGCCAGGTAGGGTATGGACCGTTTCATGATTCTCCTGTTTTTTCCACCGAGTGCAGGTCGGCGAACCAGTAGGAATAGGTATGTATGGATCCGTCGTCGAGGCGTACGTCGTGATGTTCCGTAAAAGGGGTTCCGAGCCGGAACGGTACCGGTTCGCGGAAAATGGGCCCGTCGTAACAGAACGTATGGTATTCTCCGTTCTCGCCGTTCGGATCGACCCCGGCGGGGAGCGAGGCGACGAAATCGGCGTCGATCATGCGCCCGATGGCCGGGGCTCCGAGTCCGTCTGCCATCGTGGTTACGATCACCGTCTTCAGACCCGATGCCAGAAAATCGTTCATGACCCGGGCCGATGAAGCGCCCCAAAGCGGTTCGACGACCGTGATGCCGAGGGGTTCCAGCTGCTTTTGGCGGTAACTGCGGACATCGTGCAGAAAGATGTCCCCGAAGATGAAATGGCTCACGCCCTCGTCGCGGAGGTCTTTCGCAGCCTGCTCCATGGCGGAGGCGTAGTCGATCATCGTCCCTTGCGGGGCGAGATCCAGCACGCGGAGCGGAATGCCGATTCGTGCGGCCTGCGCTTCGAGCAGGTCGAGCGGAATGCCGTGCATCGTCGAACGCTGCGTGGTTCTATTGACCGTGGTCAGCAGGGCGATGATGTCGTATTGCCCCGATTGCAGGGCCCGCCAAAGGGCGTGGGCGGAATCCTTGCCTCCGCTCCAGTTGAAAACGCTCCGATATTTTTTCATTTCGATTTCCGGTCTGTGGATCATTCGACCCGACGGTAATAGACGAAGTCGTCGGCGACAAGTTCCGGATGGAAGATCTTTGTCAGGTCGCGCAGCACCAGGTCGGGGTGTACGACACCCGATTCCCAGTAGTCGTTTCCGCCTGCGGCATTCACCCGTCTGTCGCAGTTGTAGACTTCGCCGTGCTGCATGCTCTTCACCGCCGCGAAACGGGGCATGCGCGCCTTCATCTCCCCGAGCGTCGTGAAATCCCCGACGTTGATCCAGATGTCGGCCTCCGCAGCCAGCAGGTAGGCCTCTTCGAGGTCGATGGGCAGCGACCGGTTCGAGGTGTTCTTCCGGTAGATGTAGTCTCCGCCGGCATCGGCGATGAGCCGTGCGACATAGCTTCCGCGCGAAGCCATGAACCACGAATCGCCGTAGGGCGTGTTGATCATCACCTTCGGGGCCTTGCTTCCCGCCTCGGCCACACGCTTGCGGAGGGCGTCGTAGCGTTGCGGAATCGAGTCGAAGCACTTCTCGGCTTCGGCACGGCATCCGGTCAGCTCGCCTGCGGCGATGAGCCATTCGGCCTTTCCGAGGGGCGACTCCTCGAGGTATTCGCCCATATAGACGAACGGAATGCCCAACTCGCGGAGTTTGGGCTCCATGCTGCTCGCTCCCTGCACGCCGAAAAGCAGCACCAGATCGGGCTGCAGCGAAAGCAGCCGTTCGTAGTCGATGTTGCCCTCGTAGCCCACCTCGCCGATCGCTTTGCGGTGGGCGGCGATATAGGGGTTCGAAACCCCGTCTACACCCGAAATCCCCACGATCCGCCGTACGGCGCCCACCGCGTCGAGCAGTGCCACATGGGTTGAGGACATGCAGACGATGCGTTGTGCCTCGCCGCGGAGCACCTCGCCGTCGAAATCCGCAGGTGTCTCCTCGCCGTTGCGGAGGATGCAGAGCGCCGTGCCCTCTCCTTCGGCTCCCTGCCAGGGCGTGCGGGTGCGGAGAATGGTGCTCTGCAGCCCCTCGGCTCCGAGAATCTCGAAGCCCGAGGCGTAGGCGGGCCGGTAAACCGGCACGGTGAAATCTTCGAGGGCGGCTTTCGGCCGCGACCCGCATCCGGCGGCGCAGAGGATCGCCAGCAGGGCGGACAGACGGAGTGCAAGGAGTTTCATGACTTATTTTTTGCCTTTGCCCCATTTGGGGGTGATGCCGATAAAAAATTCGACGTTGATGCCCGGCATCGGGCGGGAGAGCACCGAGAGGTACTCTTCGTCGAAAAGGTTGTTGATCGCACCCTTGAGCGAAAGGTCGGCCCACGGGATCGAAAAACGCTTTTCGAGCGAAAGATTGTTCATCAGATAGGGGGTGAGCCGCCCGGTAAGCGTTACATCGTTGCTCGACATGGTGTAGCGTTCGCTGTAGTAACACCATTGGTAGAGCAGGCTCCATGTCCGCCAGGTAAGGCGTCCGGTTACCGTGGCCGAGAATTCCGGCTCGTAGGGAAGCTGTTTGCCGACGGAGCGGTCCGCAGGGCTCATCGGTTCGCCGACGTTGATCGACGGCGACCACGAAAAGGTGCCGTCGAGACCGAGCCGCCACGCATCCGAGAGCGCCACGTCGAGGTCGGCGCGGGCTTCGATGCCGTAGGCGTGCACCTTCTTGATGTTCATGGGCGAGAAGAACCCTTTGGTTGTCGGGAGCCACAGAATCCAGTCGTCGATGTACTGATCGTACCAGGACAGCGACCCCGAGAGGGTGTAGCGCCGCTCCTTTCCCGTGGAGAAGGAGAGTCCCGTTTCGTAGGCGATGCCGTTTTCGTTTCTCAGGTCGGGATTGCCTCCCGGAAGGAAGTAGAGGTCGTTGAGGGTCGGAAAACGGAAATTGCGCGATACGGAAGCCTTTGCAACGAGGTTCCCGCGCTTGGAGAGCACCCAGTCGGCGAAAAAGGCCGGGATGGTTGCCCATCGTGTTCCGTACAGCTGTTCGCGCAGGACGAGCGACAGCCCGAGTCGGTCCGTGGGACGCCACCGTGCCGACAGCGCCCCGTCGATTTCGATCCGGGCCTTGTCGTAACCAACGACGGCCTTGTTGCCCTCCTGCGTGATGATGTTCTTGTCGGCACTCTGGACAAAGTGCTGGTGGATGGATAGATCGGCTGTGAACAGCCACCGTTCGCCGATCGAGTAGCTTCCTTCGGCCTGCCCGTAGAGGGTGTTGATCCGGCTGCGCGAGCGGGTCATCGTGGTCATGATGCCGTTCCCCGGGTCCCGGCGGTAGTCGTAGGCCGTCCAGGTGTGGATGTATCCGGCTTTTGCGGCGAGTTTCCAGTCGCTGCGCAGATGGTCCCACGAGACGACGCTGCGCAGGGTGTGCTCGCGCTGGAAGTTCTCGAATTTCTTGTCGTCGGCATAGTCCGTGGTAAGCATCGGCAGTTCGCGGTGGGAGTTGATGTACCAGGCATTGACGCCGAAGCGGTCGCCGCGTCCCGTATTGTAGTAGATTTCCTGCAGCAGATGCACATCGTCGAAGGCTCCGCTCCGGTTCCGTTCGACGGGATAGTACGATCCGATGATCTGCATCTGGTCGTTGTAGATGTTCTCCTTCTTGTCGTGGTTGCGGTATTTGTAGTCGTTGCGCGAGGATTGATAGACGGCGCGGGTCGAGACCTGCCAGTTGCGGTTGCCCCATGTAAGCCGCAGGAATTCGTCGAAGGTCTTGAACATGCCGATGCCCTGGATGTACTGCAGCCCGAATCCGTCGGCCTGCGCCGGTGTCGTGGCGAGTTTGACCACGCCGCCCAGGGCTCCGCCCGTTTCATTGACCGACGAGGAGCCGTGCAGCAGCGAGGCGTCGTCGATGAAGTAGGCCGGGATCATCGAGAAATCGGTCATGCCGAGCATCGGATTGTTGATGCGCATGCCGTTCCAGGTAACCTGTGTGTGCGAAGGGCCGGTTCCTCGGAACGATACGGTCGAAAGGGTCGCCCGTCCGTATTGCTTGACGAAGAGCGAGGAGTTGAAGGTCAGGATGTCGGCGATCGACAGGGCGATGTTCTCCTTGAGAACCACCGAATCGAAGCGGGTTTTTTGGACGCCGATCTCCTTCATCGGCTGACGGCCCCAGATCGGCACTTCGCGGATGGCGATGGTCTTTTCGTCGTGCCATGCGGCGGCTTCGGAGGTCGTCGCGGTGCGCTCCTGGGCCTGCAATGCCGTGCAGAGCAGCAAAAGAATCGGTATCGGAACAAGACGTTTCATCGGCAGCGGGTCATTTCCAGCAGAAAGCTCCGGGGATGATCCCCACATAGAAGGAATCGATCTCTTCGCCGTCGGCCGTGTATCGGTAGATGAGTCCCTGCTGCTGGTAGTCGATGGCATCGGCGACATAGACGTCCCCGTTGCGGGGATCGACGGTCAGTCCGTAGTATTTCGTGTCGCGGTATTCGATGAAGGGGCGCACGGGGGCACGGTCGGCATCGACCCGCATCCGCCAGATGTCGTTGTTGATCCAGTAGAGCGTGTCGCGCGTGCCGTTGAGCTGCACCTCCGAGGGCCAGTCGCCGAGCTGGAAGCGGAACTCCTTCTCGACGGTGAAACTCTCTGCGTCGATGCGGTAGAGCGACGGGGCTTCGTATCCGTAGGGGCTTCCCTCATATCCCCCGTCGGTGATCGTCCACAGCTTGTTGTTGCAGTCCAGTACGAGCGAGGTGGGCTGGATGCCGACCTGCAGTTCGTCGACCACCTTGTCGGTCTCGGTGTCGATCTTGAGGATTCGGTTCTGGTAGGACCAGCAGTTCACATAGACATACTTGCCGTATTGCACCATCTGTTCCGTGGAGCCCGTCTCCATCGTCATTCCCGGACAGTCGATGTAGCCCGTGATCTCGAAACGGCGGGGATTGATGATGAAGATGCGGTTGTCCCATATTTGGGTAACGTAGGCCTTCTCGTCCGAGAGAAAATGGATGTAGCGCGGGGATGTGAGGTCGGTGATGCGCCCGACCTCCTTGAAGGTGTGGATGTCGATGGCGAAGATGACGTGCGAATTGTTCACCACGATCCAGCCGATATCGCCGCGGATGGTCATCGACTGGGCCACATCTCCCAGCTTGAATCCGTTGGCGCGTTTGAAAACCTCGTTTTCGACCCGACGGGTTTCTGGGTCGTAATAGGAGAGCGTGGCGTTTCCGTATTGGAAATTGCCTTCGTTGGTGATGAACAGACCGGAGCCCGACGCCTCGAACTCCTCGATCGACCCGTAGTCCCATTTCATGCATCCTCCGCCGAGAAGCAGAAGCCCCAGCGCGGGGAGTATGCAACGCAAAATCCGTTTCATGCCTCGTACAAACAGTTGGTTCGGTACGGATGCGTACCGGAGGAGTGCGGGCATGACCGAAAAACCGGGGATGAAACCTCTTCCGACAATCCGATTTCTGCCCGAAACCCGCGGGCGCAAATCCGTCATTGCAAGGCAGGTCTTCTGACTTGTCCCGTCCGAGGCGCCTTCCCGGTGTACCCAGTGGCAGAGAGTGCCTGCGGACGATCTCTCCCGAGCGGAGAGGGGACTTACAGCAGCGAGTACTGTTCCGGATTCCCACCGGATTCCCTTTTCATCCGTACCGCCGATGCGACTGGGGCGGTGCGGAAACCTTGTGTGTGCAAAGGTAGACAAATTTTTCGGATACCGTGCGATGCGGCGTCTGTTTTTTCGACGGCGGCCGGGCGGGTCCCGGTCCGGAGTTTTGCGTGCCCCGGAATTTTTCCTACCTTTGCCTCCCGTATGAAGGTATCTATCGGAAAAACATACGCTTCGTTACGCCCCGATGCGCTCGTGGCCCTGTGGCTCGGCCTTTGGTGGTGCGCCAACCTGTTCGAGGCGGGCTGGACGGAGCTGGCCAACGACGAAGCCTACTACCACCTGTTCGCCGAGCGGCTTGCCTGGGGCTATTTCGACCATCCGCCCGTAACGGCTCTGCTCGTGTGGCTCGGCGAACGGCTCTTCGGCGGCGAGCTGGGCGTACGTCTCTTCTTCACGCTGCTTCAGCCGGCCTATCTGTGGGTCCTGTGGCGTCTGGTGCGTCCGGAGACGCCGCAACGGCGCGATGCGACGCTCTACGTCATGATCTGCGCGGCGACACTCATGCTCCAGCTTTACGGCTTCATCGCCGTACCCGACGGACCGCTGCTTTTCGCGTCGGCGCTCTTTCTGTGGAGCTTCCGCAATTTCGCCGAACACCGCCGCGGAGCCTGGCTCTGGATGGGCGCCGCAATGGCTCTGATGGCCTACAGCAAGTATCACGGAGCACTGGTCGTACTCTTCGCCCTGGCGGCCAATCCGCGTCTGCTGCGGCGCCCCGGGCTTTATGCCTCGGGAGCGGTGGCCGCCCTGCTGCTCGTCCCGCATCTCGTTTGGCAGTATGAGCACGACTGGGCCTCGTTCGTCTACCACCTCTCGTCGCGCAACGCCACCTTCCGCGTGAACTACGTTACCGAGTTCCTGGCGAACATGCTCGTGGTCTTCAACCCTTTCTTCGTGCCGCTCTACGTCCAGGCCTGGCGGAAAACGCGGGTGGCATCGCGCGGAGCCCTGTGGCGGACGCTGAAACTCCTTCCCGTGGCCTTTATCGGCTTCTTTCTCCTCTCGTCGCTGCGCGGGTATGTGCAGCCCCAGTGGGTCATCGTCGCCGCGTTCGGCCTTGTCGCGCTGCTGTTCGACTACGCCCGGCGCCATTCCCGCACCCGGCGTTATGTGATGCGGGCGGGTGCCGTTACGCTGGTGCTGGTGGCACTCGTGCGTCTGGAGATGATCTTCAATCCGCTGGGCATCCGCTTCGAGGTTTTCGACAACAGGGAAAGTTACGGCGCCATCGCGGCCGAGGCGCAGGGACGCCCCGTCGTCTTCCGGCACGGATATGCCGTGGCGGCCAAATACGCCTTCTATACGGGCGGCGAGGCCTATTGCCAGCCCAATATCCGCTACCGGACCCATCAGTGGCAGTTCCGCGATGACGACGACCGCTTCACGGGGCGCGAGGTGCTTGTCGAATGCCCGACGCCGGCCGGGGCCGATACGACGGGCCGCATCCGTACCCTGCGGATGGCCAACGGCCGCAGCTTCTCGTGGTTCGTGGACCCCTCGTTCCATCCCGTACGCCGTGTCTCGATCGCGATCGACGGGCTGCCCGGACAGGTTGCCGCGGGCGATACGCTGCATCTGTCGCTGCGCCTGGTGAATCCCTATCCCTATGCAATAGAGGTCGGCGACAGCGTGCGGCTGTCGATGCTCTGGAAACACGGGCGTTTCCGGGTCGAGGAGTTTGTGCTGCCGGAGCGCCTTACGCTCCCGGCCGCAGCAGAGACGGCATGCGATCTGCACTTTGCCGTGCCGCCGCAGCTGGCCGGTGAGACGTTCGATGTCGGCTTCGCCCTGCATCGTGAAGGTTATACGAATTGGTACAACGGCGCGGCGCTGCCCACGCGGGTAGCCGCCACCCGATGAATCCGATATATGGAGCGGCAGAGCGTCTTTCGCTCTGCCGGTGAGTCAGTGAATCAGTGAGTAAGGTATGATCGAACAATTCTTGAAATTCTGCGTCGTGGGAGGTTCCGGGGTCTTCGTGGACTTCGGTATCACCTATGCCTGCAAGGAGTGGCTGCGCCTGAACAAGTATGCGGCCAATTCGTTGGGGTTCCTTTGCGCTTCGACGACAAACTATATCCTGAACCGTCTCTGGACATTCCACAACGAAAATCCCGACATCGCCGGACAGTATCTGCGCTTTCTGGGAATCGCGGTCGTGGGGCTGGCGATCAACAACGCTACGATCTATCTGCTGCACCACCGTTTCCGGATGAACTTCTATCTGGCCAAACTCTTTGCGACGGGTGTGGTTACCTTCTGGAACTTCTTTATGAACTACTTTTTCACGTTCCTGTAAGGATCGGTCCGCCGGTGGAAAAACGAAGGGCCGGATCTCCTGCATGGGGAGATCCGGCCCTTCGTTCCGTGTCCGGGTCGTTTTCAGCGGGCGGTACGTTTGCGGATGCGCCGCAACGGGAGCCCCAGCACTCCGAAGAAGGCTTCGCGGAAGATGCCTCCCGACATTTTCGACACCCCTTCGCGGCGCTCGACGAAGACGATCGACACCTCCCGAAGCTTCAGACCCAGTCTCCAGGCCGTATATTTCATCTCGATCTGGAATCCGTAGCCCTTCATGCGCACGGCATCGAGGTCCATCGTCTCGAGCGCCCGGCGCGAGTAGCAGACGAATCCGGCCGTGGCATCACGCAGGGGCATGCGCGTTACGGCGCGGACGTAAACCGAGGCGAAGTAGGACATCAGCAGACGCGACATGGGCCAGTTGATGACATTCACGCCCTGCACATAGCGCGATCCCACCACAACGTCGTAGCCTTCGGCGGCCGTACGATAGAGACGCACCAGGTCGTCGGGGTTGTGCGAGAAGTCGCAGTCCATTTCGCAGATATAATCGAATCCGTGTTCCAGGCCCCAGCGGAATCCTGTCAGGTAGGCCGTGCCGAGCCCCTGCTTGCCGGAGCGTTCCAGCAGATGCAGCGTCTCGGGAAACTCCTTCTGACGCTCGCGGACGATCGCCGCCGTTCCGTCGGGCGAGCCGTCGTCGATGACGAGCATCTCGAATGCCTCTTCGAGCGAAAAGACCTTCGAGATCATGGCCGAGATGTTCTCTTTTTCGTTGTAGGTGGGGATGATAACGAGTTTGCGCATGGCCTTCGTATTGTGGTTACGGGGGCAAATATACGATTATTTTGTTATTCCGGAATTCTCGGCCGCTCTTTTTGCGGGGCGCTTCAGCCGCCGGAGTGCGGCCTTGTCGGCACTGTCCGCCCGATACGATTCGCGGATCTTTTGCAGCGAGCGGTTGAAGGTCCAGTCGTCGAGCGGGCAGTCGTTCTCGAGCCAGGGGCGGGTCTTCGCGGGCTGTTTCACGAAGCAGACCGAGACGGCCCACGCCACGCCCATGCGGGCGTAATATCCGTCGTGGCGGATCGGGCCCAGGAGTTTCAGCAGGGCGTCGATGTGCTCTTCGTCGATGAAGTTGTCCAAAGCCATGACCACCGCAAAACGGATGTCGTATTCCGCGTCGGAGCGGAAGTAGGGCTGGATGAAATGCCACATCGCTTCGCGCTCATCGGCCCGGAGCCGCCAGCAGAAGCAGTCGCAGACGGCCCAGTTGTCGATACGGGGGACGAAACGGGCGACCCATGCGAGCTTCTCCTCGATCGGACACGGGGCATATCCGATCACGAAACCTTCGATCAGCCGTTCCTCGAAGCAGCGTGGAGTGCATGTCCCGAGAAAGGTGCGCCAATCGCTGCGGGCGATTCGGCGGGCGATCTTCCGCAACTGCGGAATGCGGACCCCGAGCATGGCGCCGGCTCCAGGGATCAGCGATGCCGAAAACTCCCGGTAACGGGGGTCGGCCAGTGCGAGCAGCTCTTCGCGGAGGGTCATCGGGCACAGACGTTATTCGGTGCGCGTTACCGTGCGGTAGCAACCTATGCCGCACACCTCGGTCGAGATCTCTCCGACGTTGTTCCCAGCCTTGGCGTTCACGCCGGTCTGGACCTTTATGTAGTCGATCTGCTCCAGATGCGCGGCTTCGCCCCGTTCATCGACGGCATCGGCGATCCGAAAGCGGTTTTTCATGCCCAGACGGTCGATCGTCGAATAGTTGTCGGCATACCCCCACGAGAAGGGTTGCATGATGTATTTCCCGGAGTCTTCGTCGTAATATACGTTGTCGCGCAACCGTGTTCCCCGATAGGTAAGCGAAGTCACCCATGCCGGAACATAACTCGGCTGCGGATGGACGCCGATGCAGTCGATTGTTCCCGTGCAACCCCGGTTGTCGCTCCAGGCCACCGCACCTCCGGCCTCTGTCGGGGAGGTATAGGTTACCTCGTAATCGAGCAGCGTCTCGGCGTTGTCGTATTCGCTTCCCCGAAGCTGGTACCATGTCCCCGGAGCGCCGTCTTCCTTCTGTGCCACCCAGACAATGCCTGGCTCCGAAGAGCCGTTGAAATGATTCCCGATCACATAGAGATCGTATCCGCCCGTGTTGGGAACGGGTTCGGCGAATTCGGCGACGAGGTATCCGCCCCAGCCGCCGAGCGAAACGTAGAGGTTTTGTCCGAGCCGTTGCTCGGCGTAGTCGGCGGCCTCCTCCGCCGTACGGATCGGCGTGTCGGGGAATCCCGCATCGGAACTGTTGATGAATTGACCCGGAGCGGGCGTATATTCGCAGATGCCAGAAACGGGCTCTTCGATCTCGACTGTCGAGACCTCTTCGCTCGTGTTGCAGGCCGCGAAAAGGAGTGCGAAAAGGAGTGCGTTTTTTTCATGCGGCAAAAACTTTTCCGAATACGGGGGCTTCCTGAGAGTTCATTTCGGTCGGAAAATCCCGTATGCAAAAGACAAAAGTACGCTTTTTATCCGGAATGCCGCCGCCTTTGCCGGAAAAAGATTAACTTTGCACAAAATGGTCTCGATGCGGAAACGGCGGGGAACCTGCCACGGACATCCGTCTTCTGGTTGCAGACTGCAGAATCGGTATATGTGTGAAATATCCATCCGCGAAGTAGAAGTAGAAGAATTGACGCCGACGCTCACCGAAGCGCTCGATCGGCTCCTGCCGCAGCTTTCACCCGGGCTTCGGACTCCTTCCGGGGAGGTGTTGCGGGCCATTGTCGGAGATCCCCGGACGATTTTGTTCGCTGCCTGGCAGCGCGGTGCGATCGTCGGGCTGCTGGCTTTGGCGTGGTATCGCGTACCGTCGGGATCCAAGGCATGGATCGAAGATGTCGTCGTGGATGCGGCGGCGCGGGGACTCGGTATCGGAGAACGGCTTGTGCAGACGGCCCTCGAACGTGCCGCCGCGGAGGGCATCGGGCGGGTGATGCTCACCTCCCGTGCAGCGCGCCGTGCGGCGCATGCGCTTTACCGTAAAATGGGATTCGAAGAGGTGGATACGGTAGTATTCGCCCGAATAACGGATATGTTATGAAAAAAGTCGTGAAAACGGCCGGCATTTCGATAGCCGTCCTGTTGCTCTTATTGCTCACGGCACCTGTATTGCTGCGGGGTAAGATTGCCGATATCGTGAAGCGTGAAGCCAACGAGATGCTTACGGCAAAATTGGATTTCAGATCGCTGAACATCAGCTTCCTGCGTCATTTCCCGAGAGCTTCGCTGGAGTTGCGCGGCATGACGCTCGTCGGTGTGGAGCGTTTCGAGGGCGACACGATCGCCGCAGAGGAGCGGCTTTCGGTCGTCGTCAATCCCCTGTCGCTCTTCGGCGACGGCGGTTTCGAGGTTACGAAGGTGATTCTTGCGGCTCCCTCGGTGCATGCGCACAAATGTGCCGACGGGGTGGTGAACTGGGATGTCGTGAAGCCTTCCGACGAACCCGTTTCCGGGGAGGAATCTTCCGACGGGAAGGACGGTACATCCTCCTTCCGCCTTTCGGTGCGCGATTTCCGCCTCGAGAAAGCCGTGATCCGTTACGAAGACGACTCTTCGGGCATGCGTTTCTCGGTTGAACCGCTTGCCCTGCGCCTTCGCGGCGACATGTCAGCGGCACATACGGATCTCGATTTGCGGATCCAGGCCGAACGCATGAACTTCTTGTCGGGGAGCATTCCGCTGTTGAGCGATGCCGAAGCGAGCCTCGATGCCCGGATCGACGCTGACCTGGAGCACGGCCGTTTCACGTTCTCGGAAAACAGGCTGCGGCTGAATGCCATCGAGCTGGCTCTTGACGGATGGGTCGAAAAGCGCGGCGAGGCACTGGCCATGGATCTCAAGGCCGGATGCGAAAAGGTGCAGTTCAAGGATGTGCTCTCGCTCGTCCCGGCATTCTATACGCGGGATTTCCGGCGGCTGTCGGCGTCCGGAGAACTCTCCATGTCCGTCTGGGCCAAAGGGGAGATGCGGGGAGCCGTGCTTCCGGCATTCGAACTGAAGACAGAGGTGCGCGACGGCAGTTTCCAGTATTCGTCGCTGCCCAAGGCCGTAACGGATATTCAGATTGCGGCTTCGGTCTCGAATCCCGGCGGCGTAATGGACCGTACGGTCGTGGACCTTTCGAAGTTCGGGTTTGCGATGGCGGGCAATACGGTGTCGGCGACTTTCCATGCCACGAATCTCGCATCGGATCCCGAATTCCGCGCGACGGCCGAGGGTCGTATCGACCTGGGTGCCATCGGCGAGGTATACCCCCTGGAAAAGGGTACGGAACTCGGTGGCCGGATCACGGCTGACGTGCAGGTGTCGGGACGCATGTCCGACATAGAGAAACAGCGTTACGAGCGGATCGGCGCCCGCGGGTCGATTGTTGCCGAGGAGCTGGGTCTGACGCTTCCGTCGATTCCCGAGGTGCACATCCGCCGGGCCGCGGCCTCCGTGTCCCCCACGGCGATGACACTCGGCGAGTGCGGCGTAACGGTCGGCCGCAGCGATTTGTCGGCCAACGGACAGCTGACCGGATATATCGGTTATCTGTTGCGCGGTGAGCGGCTTTCGGGCCGCCTCTATGTGCGGTCGAATCTGCTCGACCTGAACGAACTGCTGGCGTCGTCCCCGACTTCGGACGAGGCGGAGCAGTCCGCTTCGGCGGCAAGCGGGGCGGCATCTGTGGAGTCGCGGCCCCTGGTGATCCCGACGAATCTCGACCTGAAGCTCGAGACCGAATTGCAGCAGGTGCTTTTCGCCGCGATGAAGCTCGAACGTGTTTCGGGTGCTGTCTCCCTTTCGGACGGGGTGTTGTCGCTCGACCGGCTTTCGATGGGTGTGTTCGGCGGCAGGGCCTCCGCATCGGGGCGTCTTGCGACGGCGTCGGACCGCGCATCGACGCTGTCGCTTGCGGCGAATGTCTCGAACGCCTCCTTCTCGCGGACATTCGAGGAGCTGGAGCTGGTGCGTCAGCTGGTTCCGATCTTTGCCAAGACGGGCGGCGACTACTCCCTCTCGCTCGATCTCGATACCCCGCTCGATGAACAGCTGTCGCCCGACCTCGGGGCACTCAACGCTTCGGGAGAGATCCGTTCCGAGCATATCGAACTGCAGCAGATCGAGGCTTTCGACCGTTTGGCCACTCTGCTCAAGGACGATCGCCTGCGGAAGATCGAGGCCCGCGACGTGGCGATCCGGTTCGCGATCCGCGACGGGCGCGTGGCCACACAGCCCTTCGGCCTGAAACTGACGGACAATATCTCGGTCGATCTCTCGGGTTCGACAGGACTCGATCAGACGATCGACTATACGGCGTGCGTGAAGGTGCCCATCGCCGGCCGGGAGCAGACGTTCGACGTGGGTATCGGCGGAACCTTCTCCGATCCGCGCCTGTCGCTCGATGTAAAGAAGGCTGCAGAGGAGGCGGTCCGGAGTGCCGTCGATGAGCAGGTACAGAAACTTACCGGCAGCGAATCCCTCTCCGAAGAGCTCTCGAAACGCGCGGAACAGCTCCGCAGCGAGGCGCAGCGGGCCGGCGAGCAGCTGGTCAAGGCGGCCGAGGAGCAGCGGACGAAGCTCGTGGAAGCGGCAGCCGAGAAGGGTGCGATTGCCCGCCTGGCGGCACAGAAGGCCGGCGACAAGTTGGTTCAGGAGGCCGAAAAACAGGCCGCGAATCTTGTTTCCGAGGCCGAACAGCAGATCGAAAAACTTAGTTCGACGGAAAAAACGGAGTAGCTTACGATGTTCGTCATTGTTGCCGTTCTTTTGGGAGGTATCTTTGCGGGGCGCCTGCTTCGGGGCAGACGCCTCGCTTCGTTGCCGCGGCTGATTACGGGTATTATCTGGATATTGCTTTTTTTGCTGGGTATCGAAGTGGGAGCCGACCCGACCGTTGTCGGGGGACTGGCTTCGCTCGGCGTGGCAGCCTTTGTGCTCTTCGGGTGTTCGGTAGCCGGAAGTGTCGCTGTGGCGTGGCTGCTGTGGCGGTGGGTCCGGCGGCGCGGCCATACCGCGGCAGAAAAGGCGGAAGGCGAGCATCCCGGGGATGCCGCTTCATCCGCAGCTGCTTTGCGGGGCAGTCTTGTGATCGTGGCCTTTTTTGTGATCGGGTGTCTTGCGGGTGTACTGACGGGACTCGACCTGACGGATTGGCGGGTCAGCACCTGGGTGCTCTATGTGCTGATGTTCTCGGTGGGCATGAGCCTCGGCCATGACGCCACGCTCGTCGGACGTATCCGGCAGCTGGATCCGCGGCTGGCGCTGCTGCCCCTTGCGACGGCTGTCGGGACTCTCGGCGGATCGGCATGTGCCGCAGCGCTCGTTCCCTGGTCGGTCGGCGATACGCTGGCCGTCGGTGCCGGATTCGGCTATTATTCGTTGTCGAGTATCTTCATTGCCGACCTTCGGGGACCGGAACTGGCGACCATCGCCTTGTTGTGCAACATCCTGCGTGAACTCTTTACGCTCCTTGCCGCACCGCTTGTGGCCCGGTGGTTCGGGCCGTTGGCCGCCGTATCGATCGGCGGTGCCACAACCTTCGATACGACTCTTCCCGTCATTACCCGTGCGGCCGGGGCTCCCTATGCTGTCGTTTCGATTTTCCACGGATGCATGCTCGATTTCAGCGTACCGTTTCTGGTGCCCTTCTTCTGTGCGCTCTGAACCGTGCCGCGAATCAAATAACGGGGCCTGCAGCCGGTTGTCGGTTGCGGGCCCCGTCCGTGTTCAGAGTTGGAGATAGCTTTTGAGCGCCTCGACGTATTCGGCGAAAGCCTCGCGTCCGGTGTCGGTGATGCGGCATACGGTGCGGGGCTTCTTGCCCCGGAAACCCTTTTCGATTTCGATATATCCCGCCCTGGCGAGTTTGTCCAACTGTACGGATAGATTCCCGGCCGTGGCGCCGGTCTCCTGCCGGAGAAAGACGAAGTCCGCCTCCTCGACCCCGATAAGGATCGAGACTACGGCCAGCCGCAGCTCCGAATGCAACAGGGGATTCAGTTCCTTGAACACGACTTCCGGGTTATGTGTTGAAGAATGAATCCGGGAAGCAGCAGGAGCAGCACGCCGTGTGCGGCCAGCTCGAGCAGCCATGTACCGCTGTCGAAATCGAACGGTGCGCGGAAAGTCCACTCGAAAGCCCACAGCATTTCGGCCAGGGCAAGACCCGTCAGGGCTGCAAAGGACCCCGAGTGTTGCGAGCCCTTGCCGCGATAGAACTCCGAGGTGATTGCCAGTGCGGTTCCCAGAAGCAGTTGCACGGCCCCTACGGGATTCATCGAATGGTCGTGCAGGGCGGCGGCATAGACGATGGCTGCGAAGGAGAGCATGGCCGGGTAGCACCAGATCTGGATCAGCAGGCGGTCGAATCCCGTGCAGGTGCGTTCCTGGTGCCGATCGTGGAAGTTTATTCCGATGTAGGCGCAGATGAAGGGCAGGAAGGCGCTCCACAATATCTGCGGTGTGCCGGTCAGTCGCCACAAGCCGTATTCGAGCAGCGCCGTAAGCGAAAGCACTGCCCCCCAGAGGATGAAGTGTCCGCCGCGGACGCGGTTCATGCGCCGCGTCTGGCTGTCGAAAACGCGGGCGATAAGTTCCAAAGCCTCCTTTTCCGGCAGGCGGTTGTCAGCAGATTCCATGACGAGCGTTTTTTATTCGTTTCGAGCGGTAGTTGATGATATGTCCCGGGACGACCATCATGACGAGGAAGATCGCCGCGAAGATCAGGATCTCGAAGTTGAGGTGGGCCGCATCGATTCCGACTGTCTCGGCCAGTTGTTTCAGACAGTAGTCGTAGAAGGCGAAGAGTGTTGAGAGGCCCATGCCGGTGAATCCGGCAATGGCATAGATCTTCGAGCGGACGATCAGCCCCGTGGCTGCGGCGCCGATCGACATCGTGAGGCTGATGAGCGCGAAGAGACTCGGGCGGTAGGAGAGCCCGTGGAAGATGCAGAGCAGGAAAACAGGGATCAGCGCAAGCGTGCAGACCAGCCACAGCGCATTGACGATACGGTCGATCTCCGTGCGCGGGTCGGTGGGCCGCTTCTCGGGGAAGAGGCGCATGAGCGCGTAGCCGAGTACGGGGATCAGAAACCAGCTCAGGTTCCAGAGCGGATCGGCCCCCGTGAGGTTGAGTGCATAGTTGAGCAGCGAGATGCCGACGGTGGTGTAGCCCCAGATGAGGTAGGGGCGTCCCGAATGGCTTTCGAGCCGCTGGCGGGTGTTGCGGATCATGCGGCCGATGAGTTCCAGGCTCTCGGCGGCGTCGAGGCGTTTTTCTTCCATCATGCAAAGATAGTTTTTATTTTGTTTCCGTGGATGCGGAGGTGCGTGCGGTGGATTCCGGAGCGGCGGATTCCGGGCCGAAGTCGTAGCGCAGTTCGATGCGGGCGCCGCGCGCGAGCTCCTCCCTGTGAATCGTGGGCGAGCAGCACCCCTCGGCCGGCCGGCCGTCGTTGCGGCGGTCGAGCCGGTAGTTCCCGTTTTCATCGTGGAAGGCGTAGAGCCGGATCGAGTCGGAGCGGATGCCGCCGATCTCGATGACGGCTTCGCCGTTTGCGGGCTCCGTCATCCCGTGCTGCTGTGCTTTTCCGTCCTGGAACATCCACAGAATGCGGCCCTTGTCGGAGCGCAGCCCCGCGATCGTGATTTTCAGCGGTTCGGCGGCTGCGGCCATGGCGGCCGTGCCGAGAGCCAGAATCAGGCAGACAAGTCGTGTTTTCATCGCATATCGGTTTTGGTAGGTTCAACGATAGTCGTGCTCCTCGTCGCAATCGAGCAGTCTCCGGACGATGAGAAGGAGCAGTTGCAAGCCCCATCCCAACGCAACCCACCTGACCCACCAGCAGCCGGGCGAGGTGAAGTAGTTTACTGCGGTCAGAAAGAGGCATGTTACGAGGAATGTGGAGAACTGGCGCAGAAAACTGCGCTTGAACAGGCGCCGGAGGTCGGTCTTGGAATCGGTCCTTTCCATGGTTTTTCGGGTTTGGCTCCCTATGGGGATTGTTTGGTTTTTGCAAATATAAAGTAGTTTATAATATAAACCAAATATTTCGTGAAAATTTGTTCGGGGGGGGCGTTAGATGCGGGATGAAATCGATGTTTCGGAGGCGGGCAGTCCGTTTGCCGATCGGCCGTGAGCAGGAAAAAGAGCGTCCCCGCCGATGATGGAACGGCGGGGACGAAAGCGGGAGAGTACGGAAGCCGTGCTCTATCTGGAAACGGTCTCCCTGACGAGAATCCGCTCCCATTCGGGATGACGGTCGATGTAGCGGGCGATGAAACTGCACTGGGGAATGACCTGCAGATTCTTGCTCTTCATATCCTCCAGAACGCCTGAGACCAGTTCGCGTCCGACACCCTGACCCTCGAATTTCGGGGGTACTTCCGTATGGGTCAGAATCCGGTATCCCGGACCGACGATGTAATCGACGATCGCTTTCTCTCCCCCCAGATCCATTTCGTAACGGCGCAGTGCGACGTTATCGACCAATGTGCGTCTTTTCACCTTCTCCATAGTGATCGAATCGTTAAATTGAACAATAGTTGTGGAACCCCCATCAAATATGGTTCCGAAATCGTATTTTTGCATCCGATGACCGCTCCTATCGCCGACATACTCCTCGACTGGTACCTCCGTCAGGGCCGCGACCTTCCGTGGCGCCGTACGTGCGATCCCTATCGGATCTGGCTGTCGGAGGTAATTCTCCAGCAGACGCGCGTGGCACAGGGCCTCGGCTACTACCTCCGCTTTACGGAGCGTTTCCCCGATGTCGCCTCGCTGGCCGCCGCCTCGGAGGATGAGGTGCTCAAGCTCTGGCAGGGGCTGGGCTATTACAGCCGGGCGCGCAACCTGCTGGCCGCCGCGCGCGAAGTCGTCGCCCGTTTCGGCGGCGAATTCCCCCGGACGTTCGACGAGGTGCGCTCGTTGCGGGGTGTAGGCGACTATACGGCGGCTGCGATCTGCTCGGCAGCCTACGACCTGCCCTGCGCCGTGGTCGACGGCAATGTCTACCGCGTGCTGTCGCGTCTTTACGACCTGGCGGATCCGATCGACACCACGGCCGGGCGGCGGCTCTTTGCGGAGCTGGCCCGGCAGTTGCTCGACGAGCGCACTCCCGGACGCTACAATCAGGCGATCATGGATTTCGGTGCTCTGGTCTGCACGCCTGCATCCCCCGCCTGCGGAGAGTGTCCGCTCCGGGACCGGTGTCGCTCCCGTGAGGCGGGAACCGTAACTCTGCGTCCTGTGAAACAGGGGCGTACGGCCGTACGCGACCGCTGGTTCCATTACCTGCATATCACCTCGGGAGACTGCACCCTGCTCTGCCGCCGCGAAGGACGCGATATCTGGCAGGGACTCTATGAATTTCCGTTGCTGGAGACCCCGGAGGCGGCTGCCTTCGAGACCTTGCTGTCATCGCCGCGGTTCGGGGAGCTGTTGGGCGGTACGGCATGGCGACTGCTGCGCACAATTCCCCTCCCGAAGCACCAGCTCTCCCATCAGCGGATCCATGCAACGGTCTACCGAATCGAAACGCCGCATCTTACCTCTCTTGCCGGGCATTTGGCCGTACCAACGGCCGCCGTCGGGGAGTATGCCCTTCCGCGGTTGTTGGACCGCTATCTGACGGTCTGCCAAATGTAACCGATGTAAATCAGCAGGAAAAGCGCGCCCTCCCAGCGGTCGATGGCCTTGCGCCGGAAGGTGAAGGCCGCGACAAAGAGGAGCAGTGCGCTGAGGAGCACCATGCCGAAGTCGAAGAGGGTGATGCCACCCGGAGTCAGCGGTCGGATTGTGGCGCTCAAACCCAGGATCAGCAGAATGTTGGCGATGTTTGAGCCGATGACATTCCCCAACGCCATATCCGCCTTTCCCTTCAGCAGCGATACGACCGACGAGGCCAGCTCGGGCAGCGACGTGCCCCCGGCCACAAGCGTAAGGGCGATGACCGATTCGCTGACACCCATCCGTCGGGCCAGTGCCGTAGCATTGTCAAGGAACAGTTCGCCGCCGAAGATCAGACCGGCGAGTCCCCCGATGATCGACAGGGCGATAAGCCCTCCGTGCATCTTCGGGACCGCCGTGCCGGAGTCGGTCGTCGAAGCCTCCGTGCGTCCCGTGATGCGGATCGTGTAACCGACCAGCAACACATAGAGCAGCAGCATGACGATGCCGTCGATGCGTCCGATGCGGTCGATCGCCCCGCTCGCGAAGAACGAATCCGATACAAGCCCCACGAGCAGCAGGGAAGCTACCATACCGAACGGAATATCGCGCCGAATATTGCTTGCCGTCAGGGTGAGCGGGCGGATCAGGGCGCATACGCCGAGGATGGCGAATACGTTGAATATGTTGGATCCCACGACATTGCCTATTGCTACATCGCTTTGCCCGCCGATGGCCGAGAGGACCGAGACGACCAGTTCGGGCGTCGAGGTCCCCACGGCGACGATCGTCAGTCCGATGATGAACTCCGGCACGCGGAAGCGTTTGGCCAGGGCAGCAGATCCGTCGGTCAGGAAGTTTGCGCCGGCGAGAATGAGTCCGAGACCGACGAGAAGCAGCAGAATTTCCATAAGGGTATCGTTACTTTATTAATTAAGGTCAGTTGAGCAGCAGCAGGCTGCCGGCCATTACGGCCATGCCGGCAACGACGCCGTAGATCGCCGTGTGTGCCTCGCCGTATTCGCGGGCGGCGGGCAGCAGTTCGTCGATCGAGATGAAGACCATGATACCGGCCACGCCGGCCAGGATGCACCCCATGAGCGTCGCCGACATGAAGGGCATGAGTACGAGCCAGGCCATGAGGGCGCCGACCGGTTCGGCGAGGCCCGAGAGCAGCGAGAGGCGGAAGGCCTTGCGGCGGTCGCCCGTGGCGTAGTAGACCGGGACCGATACGGCGATGCCTTCGGGGATGTTGTGGATGGCGATGGCGGCGGCGATGGCGATACCGAGCGTCGGGTTGTCCACGGCCGAGGTGAAGGTGGCGATGCCTTCCGGGAAATTGTGGATGGCTATGGCCAGTGCCGTCAGCACGCCCATGCGCATCAGTTTCGGATTGCGTGGCTTGTGCTCCATCTCCTCGATGCTGTGGGCCTCATGCGGGTTCTCGACCGAGGGGACGATCCGGTCGATGATGCCGATGAAGAGGATTCCGGCGAAGAAACTCAATACGGTAACGGCCGCACCGGTATGTGGACCCCATTCGCCCGTCAGTGCGAGATTCGCTTCGTGGAACAGTTCGACGAACGAGACGTAGACCATCACTCCGCCCGAGAGGCCGAGCGAAAAGGATAGCAGGCGTTTGTTGGTGCGGTGTGCGAAGAATGCGATCGCGCTGCCGATGCCCGTAGCCAGGCCGGCTCCGAGCGTCAGCAGCAGCGGTATGAACAGATTCGTATCCATGTTTGCGGTATTTTGTGCTCCTTGCGGCAAAGATAGTGCATCCTTTGCAATAAAGCGCTCCCCGCAATTCGGTATTTCTTATGCTTGTATAGGCGCCGGTTATGATGCCTTACGCCCCGTGGGCCTCGCGAAGCAGCCGTCCCAGCACGCCGATGTGTTCGGCGATCAGATGGGGCTGCCGTGCGGCGGCTTCCGCCGTCGGGAGCGTCGTCTCGCCCGAGAGCACCAGTACGCCCGTTGCTCCGGCATTGTGAGCCATCTCGATGTCCGTGTAGATGCGGTCTCCGACCATGGCGATCTCTTCGGGCCGGAGGTTGTGGCGCGAGAGGATGCCCGTGAGCATGTTCGGGTCGGGTTTGCCGAGCGTGATGTCGGGACGGCGCCCCGTGGCGTGCTCGATGGCGGCACAGATCGAGCCGCAATCGACGAGCACGGTCGGAAGGTCCGTCGGGCAGACGCGGTCGGGGTTCGTGGCGATGTAGGGAAGCCCCTGCCGGACCCACCAGGCGGCGCGGCACAGCCGGCTGTAGGTGAGCGTCATGTCGAATGCCACCACCACGGCATCCGGACGGTCCTCGGCCGAGTCGGCCGTGGAGACATATCCCGCAGCCTCGAACTCCGAAATCATCGAGGGCGTTCCCAGCAGAAAGAGCCGGCGGGCCTGCGGATGGTGCTCGCGCAGGTAGTCGATCGTGGCGAGCACCGTCGTGTACATCTCGTCGCGTGTGGCTTCGATGCCCATCGAAGCAAGCCGCCCCAGATAGTCGGCGATCGACTTCGAGGGGTTGTTCGTCAGGAACGAGTAACCGATGCCCAGTTCGCGGAGCCCGGCGAGGAATCCTTTGGTATAGGGAAAGAGCGACCCGCCCATGTAGATCGTGCCGTCCATGTCGAGCGCCACATGGCGGATCCGGCCCAGACGGCGCATCAGTTCATCGTGCTCCCAGACGGAGCGGTATTCGTGAAATTCGCTCATGCAATGATCTTTTTGGTCGGGCGAAGTTAATAAATTATTTGCATATCCTGCGGTTTCGGGCCCCGTTCGGTGCGGATGAAACGGTTTTTTCATGAAGAAAATGACGAATATCGTTGCGAACGTTGTATCTTTGTTCGCGCAACCGCAAACTTTCATTCCGAAATGACCCCGGAGCAGAACAAACGTTTCAAGTACTGGCAGACCCGCACGATCCTTGCGACGATGGTCGGTTATGCCCTCTTCTATTTCGTCCGCAAGAACTTTTCGCTGGCCATGCCCGGCCTGGAGGCCGATCTCGGCATTTCGAAGACCAGCCTCGGCATCTTTCTTACGCTCAACGGCCTGATCTACGGCTTTTCGCGTTTTGCAAACGGTATTCTGGCCGACCGCATGAACGCCCGCTGGTACATGGCCATCGGACTGGCGCTCTGCGCCCTGTCGAACTTCGCCTTCGGCTTCGGCGAGGATATCTCCTATTGGATTACGGGAGAGCATACGGGCGACCGCTTCACCAATACGATGATCCTCTTCATGGGCATCATGTGGGTCTTCAACGGTCTGCTTCAGGGTACGGGCTTCCCGCCCTGCGCGCGTCTGCTGACCCACTGGATTCCGCCCACGCAGCTGGCCACGAAGATGTCCGTGTGGAATACCTCGCACTCGATCGGCGCGGGGCTCGTGGTTATTCTCTGCGGGTACATCATGGGGTCGATGGGCAGCGGCCCGGATCATGTCGGGGCCTGGAAGTGGTGCTTCTGGATTCCCTCGGCCATTTCGTTCGCCGGGGCGATCGGTCTGGTCGTCTTCCTGCGCGACACCCCGACATCGGTGGGGCTGCCCGAGCTGGAAGGTACGGAGAGCCGCCGCGAAAAGCCCGATGCTTCGGATCGGGCCGAGCACCGCGCCTTCCTCATGAAGCATGTCTTCCGCAATCCGCTGATCTGGATCCTGGGCTTCGCCAACTTCTTCGTCTATGTCGTCCGCTTCTCGGTGCTCGACTGGGGCCCCTCGCTGTTGAGCCAGTCGAAGGGGGTCAGCATGGAGCACGCCGGATGGCTCGTGGCGATGTTCGAGATTGCCGGCATTTTGGGCATGCTCTTCTCGGGCTGGGCCACGGACCGCTGGCTCAAGGGGCGTGCTCACCGCACCTGTGTCTTCTGCATGGCAGGCGCCGCGCTCTTCGTCTTCGCCTTCTGGCAGCTTCCTTCGGATGCTCCGATCTGGCTGCTCTTTGCAACGCTGTGTGCCGCCGGATTCTGCATCTACGGCCCGCAGGCTCTGATCGGCATTGCCGCTGCCAATCAGGCGACCAAGAAGGCCGCCGCGACGGCCAACGGTCTCACGGGCCTGTTCGGCTATGCCTCGACGCTCATCTCGGGTGTAGGTCTGGGCTATGTCGCCCAACACTACGGCTGGAGCTGGGCCTATGTGGGCATCCTGGCCATGGCGCTCATAGGCATGCTGGTCTTCCTGCTGATGTGGGGCGCCCGTGCCGACGGCTACGACACCGCGCCGCAGGAGAAATAGCTTCGGAAGGGTCCGGCCGAAAAAAAATCCGGGGAAAGGTTTGCAAGCTCGGCGAAAAAACGCTAACTTTGCACCCAATTAGAATCAGGTTCGAATTCCCCCATGAACGGCCAACGCGACATAACTTCCGCACGGGTTTTCCGGCAGCAGGATTATTGGTCGGGTTTCCATTCTCCGGTGGATTCGGGCTTTGTTGTTTTATTAGGGTAACTGTTTTTCGGTTGCCCTATTTTTTTGTATGCCTGAAACCATGAAGACCGTCTATACCAACGCCCGAATCTTCCGCGGCGGCCGTTTCGTCGAGGAGACGCTGGCCGTCGAGGAGGGGCGCATTGTCGCGGATGCGGCGCCCCGCACCGGTGATCGGATCGTCGATCTGCAGGGACTGACCGTCGTCCCGGGGCTTGTGGACGTGCATGTGCACCTGCGCGAGCCGGGTTTCGCCTACAAGGAGACCATCTCTTCGGGAACGGCCGCGGCAGCCCGCGGCGGCTATACGACTGTCTGTTCGATGCCCAATCTTGACCCGGCTCCCGACTCTTTGGAGCACCTTGCCCGGCAGACGGAGCTCATCCGCCGCGACGCGCTGGTGCGCGTGAAGCCCTACGGGTCGATTACCGTGGGGCAGCGCGGCTGCGGAGAACTGGTGGATTTCGAAGCGCTGGCCCCCGAGGTCGTGGGATTCTCCGACGACGGGCGCGGCGTGCAGTCGGCCGAACTCATGGAGGAGGCGATGCGCCGCGCGGCGGCTGTCGGGCGGCCGATCGTCGCCCATTGCGAAGTGGACGACCTGTTGCGCGGAGGGTATATTCACGACGGTGTCTATTGCCGCGAACATGGCCACAAGGGGATCTGCTCCGAGAGCGAGTGGCGTCAGGTGGAGCGCGATATCGAGCTGGCGGCCGCCACGGGCTGCCAGTACCACGTCTGCCACGTCTCCACGAAGGAGAGCGTCGAGCTGGTCCGCCGGGCCAAGGCCCGGGGGCTGCGCGTGAGCTGCGAGACGGCTCCGCACTACCTGCTGCTCACGGATGAGGACTTGTGCGAGGAGGGACGTTTCAAAATGAACCCGCCGCTGCGCAGCCGTGAGGACCGCGAGGCTCTCATCGAGGGAATTCTCGACGGAACGATCGAGGTGATCGCCACGGATCATGCGCCGCATGCGGCCGGGGAGAAGCTCCGCGGACTGGCCCGCAGCGCCATGGGCATCGTGGGTCTCGAGTGCGCCTTCCCGCTGCTGTTCCGTTACCTGGTGCTTCCGGGGCGGCTCTCCTTCGAACGGCTTGTGGAACTGATGGCCGTCAATCCGCGGCGGATCTTCGGTCTCGAAGGCGGTACGGAACCGGGCGACGAGGCCGATTTCACGGTGCTGGATCTTGCGGCGGAGTACCGCCTCGATCCGGCGACGTTCCGCTCGAAGGGGCGCGCCACGCCCTTCGCCGCCTGGCCCGTCCGGGGCCGTGCCGTGCGGACGGTGGTCGGCGGCCGCGAAGTATATGTATGTGAGGATACGACAATAGCAAATTCAAACAGATAAGGATGAAGCCATTTACCAAAAAAATTGTCCTGGAGGACGGCCGCGAGTTCTACGGCTACGGTTTCGGAGCCGACCGCGAGGCGATCAACGAGATCGTCTTCAATACCTCGATGGTGGGGTATCAGGAGATCATGTCCGATCCGTCGTACACGGATCAGATGGTCGTGATGACCTATCCGCTGATCGGCAACTACGGTATGACCGACGAGGATTACGAGACCAAGACGCCGACCATCGGCGGCATGATCGTGCGCGAGTACAACGACACGCCTTCGAATTTCCGCTACACGAAGACCCTGCACGAGGTGCTCGAGGAGCACGACATCCCGGCCATTTCGGGGGTCGATACCCGTGCGCTGACGCGGATCATCCGCGACGAGGGCAGCCAGAAGGTCATCGTAACCGATGCCTCGACGCCCTGCGAGGAGGCGCTGGCGCGGCTGCGTGCCTACGAGATGCCCCACGACATGGTTTCGCGCGTAAGCTGCCGCAAGCGGTGGATGTCCCGCGTGCCCAACCACAAGTGGGATGTCGTGGCCATTGACTGCGGCATCAAGTACAACATCGTGCGGTTGCTCAACCGCGTGGGCTGCAACGTGATCGTCATGCCTTACAACTCCACGGCGGAGGAGGTGATGGCTTTCCATCCCGACGGTCTGGTGCTGTCGAACGGCCCCGGCAATCCGGAGGACGTGAAACCGGTGATCGAACTGGTGAAGCAGCTGCGGGGCCGTCTGCCGATCTTCGGCATCTGCATGGGCCATCAGCTCATTTCGCTGGCCTACGGCGCCCGGACCTTCAAGATGAAGTTCGGACACCGCGGAGCCAACCATCCGGTGAAGAACCTGCAGACCGGAAAGCTCGAGATCACGAGCCAGAACCACAGCTATGCCGTGGATATCGATTCGCTCGAGGGTACGGGGCTCACGCTGACGCACGTCAATCTGCTCGACGGCACGGCCGAGGGCGTGGAGTGCGCCGCGGAGGGCGTCTTCTCGATGCAGTATCACCCCGAGAGCGCTTCGGGACCGCAGGACAGCGCCTATTTGTTCGGAAAGTTCACTAAAATCATGGAGGAGTACAGACATGCCTAAAAGAAAGGATATCAAGAAGGTGATGGTCATCGGGTCGGGCCCGATCGTGATCGGTCAGGCCGCCGAATTCGACTATGCGGGTACGCAGGCGTGCCTGGCACTCAAGGAGGAGGGATACGAGGTGATTCTCGTCAATTCGAATCCCGCCACCATCATGACCGACACGCATATTGCCGACAAGGTCTACATGGAGCCGCTGACGCTCGAATACGTCGCCAAGATCATCCGTTACGAGCGTCCCGACGCCATCGTTCCGGGTCTGGGCGGCCAGACGGGTCTGAATCTGGCCGTGCAGCTGGCCAAGAAGGGTATTTTGCGCGAATGCCAGGTCGAGATTCTTGGTACGTCGTTCGAGTCGATCGAGCAGGCCGAGGACCGCGAGCTCTTCAAGGAGCTGTGCGAGTCGCTCGGTGAGCCGGTGCTTCCTTCGGAGATCGCCACGTCGGTCGAGGAGGCCGTAGAGGTGGCTGCGAAGATCGGCTATCCGGTGGTGCTGCGTCCGGCCTTCACGCTGGGCGGCACGGGCGGCGGCTTTGCCGACGATGAACAGGAGCTGCGCGAACTGATGCGCCACGCCCTGTCGCTCTCGCCGGTGCACCAGGTGCTCGTCGAGAAGAGCATCAAGGGCTACAAGGAGATCGAGTACGAGGTGATGCGCGACCGCAACGATACGGCCATCAGCATCTGCTGCATGGAGAACATCGACCCGGTCGGCATCCATACGGGAGACTCGATCGTCGTGGCCCCGAGCCAGACGCTCACCAACAAGGAGTTCCAGATGCTGCGCGACTCGGCGCTGAAGATCATCCGCGCGCTGAAGATCGAAGGCGGCTGCAACGTGCAGTTCGCACTCGACCCGCTGTCGTTCAAATACTACCTGATCGAGGTCAATCCGCGCGTGTCGCGCTCCTCGGCCCTGGCTTCGAAGGCTTCGGGATATCCCATCGCGCGTGTCAGCGCCAAGATTGCCGTAGGTCTTACGCTTGACGAGATCCGCATCGCCAATACGCCGGCATCGTTCGAGCCGACGCTCGACTACGTTGTAACGAAGGTGGCGCGCTTCCCGTTCGACAAGTTCGCCGACGCCTCGAACAAGCTCGGCACCCAGATGAAGGCTACGGGTGAGGTGATGTCGATCGGCCGCACGATGGAGGAGTCGCTGCTCAAGGCCGTGCGTTCGCTCGAGACGGGCGTCTGCCACATCTATCACAAGAAGTTCGATTCGTGGTCGAACGACGATCTGCTGGCCTACATCAAGGAGGGCACGGACGACCGTCTGTATGCCATCGCCCAGCTCATCCGCGGCGGCGTCGATCTGGCGCTGATCTACAACAATACGAAGATCGACATGTTCTTCCTCGAGAAGTTCAAGAACATCGTCGAGTTCGAGAATGTCGTGCGTGCGCATCCCGGGGATCCCGAGACGCTGCGCGACGCCAAGCGCATGGGCTTCAGCGACAAGTTTATCGGCCAGCTGTGGGAACTCTCGCAGCATGATATCTACCGCCTGCGCGAGAAGCACGACATCTTCCCCGTCTACAAGATGATCGACACCTGCGCCAGCGAGTTCGCCTCCTATGTGCCCTATTTCTACTCGACCTACGAACAGGAGAACGAGTCGAAGGTGAGCGACAAGGAGAAGATCGTCGTACTGGGTTCGGGCCCGATCCGCATCGGCCAGGGCGTCGAGTTCGACTATTCGACCGTGCATGCCATCTGGTCGATCCGCGAGGCGGGTTACGAGGCGATCATCATCAACAACAACCCCGAGACCGTCTCGACGGACTATACGACCAGCGACAAGCTCTATTTCGAACCGCTGACGGTCGAGGATGTGATGAACGTCATCCACCTCGAGAAACCGAAGGGCATTGTCGTCTCGCTCGGCGGCCAGACGGCCATCAACCTTGCCGAGCCGCTTGCCGAACTGGGCGTGCCCATCATCGGCACGGACTGCGAGGCGATCCGCAACGCCGAGGACCGCGGCTGCTTCGAGAAGATCATGGAGGAGCTGGGCATCCCGCAGCCGGAGGCCGAGGCCGTAACCGATATCGAGGAGGGCGTGCGTGCCGCGGCCCGTATCGGCTATCCGGTGCTGGTGCGCCCGAGCTATGTACTGGGCGGCCGCGCCATGCAGATCGTCTCGAACGAGGAGCGGTTGCGCCACTACCTGCAGACGGCCGTCGAGGTCAATGAGGATTCGCCGGTGCTGGTGGACCGCTACATCATGGGCAAGGAGCTCGAGGTCGATGCCATCTGCGACGGCAAGGATGTCTTCATCCCGGGCATCATGGAGCATGTCGAGCATACGGGTATCCACTCGGGCGACTCGATCAGCGTCTATCCGACCTTCAGCGTGAGCCAGAAGGCCAAGGAGAAGATCATCGACTATACGGTGAAGCTGGGTCTGCGCATCGGTATCGTGGGCCTCTACAATATCCAGTTCATCGTCGCCGGCGACGATGACGTCTATGTCATCGAGGTCAATCCGCGCTCGTCGCGTACGGTGCCGTTCCTCTCGAAATCCACGGGTGTGCAGATGGCCCACATCGCCACGCAGGTCATCCTGGGCAAGTCGCTGCGCGAGCAGGGCATCACGGAGGTCTACGGCCGTGAGAAGACGCGCTGGTATGTCAAGGCTCCGGCCTTCTCGTTCGCCAAGATCCGCGGCGTGGATTCCTACCTCTCGCCCGAGATGAAATCGACGGGCGAGGCGATCGGCTATGACGACAAGCTCACGCGCGCGCTCTACAAGGCGCTGCAGGCTACGGGCATGCACGTTTCGAACTACGGAACGATCTTCGTTACGATCGCCGACCAGGACAAGCAGCAGGCTCTGCCGCTGGTCAAGCGCTTCTACGACCTGGGCTTCAATGTCGAGGCGACGACCGGTACGGCCGAGTTCCTGCGCGAGCACGGCATCCGCACCCGTACGCGCCGCAAGTTGAGCGAGGGCAGCACGGAGATCATCGACGCCCTGCGCCAGGGACACATCAGCTATGTGATGAATACGATCGACATCAACCAGCACAACACGCGGCTGGACGGATATGAGATCCGCCGTACGGCCGTCGAGAACAACGTAACGGTCTTCACGGCCCTCGAGACGGTGAAGGTGCTGCTCGACGTGCTGGAGGAGATCACGCTGCGCGTCTCGACGATCGACGCGAAATAAAGAAACGCGATCAACGGAACATGTATAAAAAAGGCATATACCGGATCCTTGCGAACGAGCCGCTGACGCAGAGCGTCTGGCGGATGGTCCTCGAGGGCGACACGCAGTGGATCACCGCTCCCGGGCAGTTCGTCAATATCGCCCTCGAAGGGCGCTATCTGCGGCGCCCGATCTCGGTGTGCGACTACGATGAGCGGACGATTACGCTGATCTACAAGGTCGTGGGCGACGGCACGGCACAGATGAGCCGCATGGCGGCAGGTGCGGAGCTGGACCTGCTGACCGGCCTTGGCAACGGCTTCTCGATCCGCGCGGAGGTGCGGCGCCCGCTGCTTGTCGGCGGAGGCGTCGGCGTGCCGCCGCTCTACCACCTGGCCAAACGACTGCTGGCCGCGGGGCATCCCGTCGAAGTGATCCTCGGCTTCAACACGGCCGCGGAGTGCTTCTACGAGGAGGAGTTCCGGGCACTGGGCTGCACGGTTACGGTCGCCACGGCCGACGGTTCGCGGGGTGTCCGGGGCTTCGTTACGACGGCCCTTGCCGAGCGACGGCCGGATTTCGACTACTTCTATGCCTGCGGGCCGCTGCCGATGCTGCGGGCCGTGGCCGAGGCGGTCGAACAGGACGGACAGCTCTCCTTCGAGGAGCGCATGGGCTGCGGCTTCGGCGCCTGCATGGGCTGTTCGTGCCAGACCAAATACGGCAACAAGCGCATCTGCAAGGAGGGCCCGGTGCTCGAGAAAGGAGAGATCATATGGTAACGGATCCGAAAACGACAACGATGGACGGTCTCGACCTTTCGGTCGAGCTGTGCGGCGTACGGCTGGACAATCCGGTCGTGCCGGCCAGCGGCACGTTCGGCTACGGCAACGAGTTCAGGGAGTTCTACGACATCAACATCCTCGGGTCGTTCTCCTTCAAGGGGACGACGCGCGAGGCGCGCTTCGGCAACCCCACGCCGCGCATCGCCGAGTGCGGGGCGGGTATGATCAACGCCGTGGGACTGCAGAACCCCGGCATCGACCGTGTGATCGCCGAGGAGCTGCCGCGCCTGCGGAGTTTCTTCCGCAAGCCGGTGATCGCCAACATCTCGGGCTTCTCGGTCGAAGAGTATGCCTACTGCTGTGGACGGATCGACCGCGAGGAGCAGGTGGCGATCATCGAGGTGAATGTCTCGTGCCCCAACGTGCGGCACGGCGGCATGTCGTTCGGCACGTCGCCTGAGGCGGCGGCCGAGGTAACGCGCGCCGTCAAGGCCGTTACGACGAAGCCCGTCTTCATCAAGCTCTCGCCCAACGTAACGGACATCGTCTCGATCGCCCGGGCGTGCGAGGAGGCCGGCGCCGACGGCATCTGCCTGATCAACACGATGCTGGGCATGCGGATCGACGTCGCACGGCGGCGGGCCGTGATTGCCAATACGATGGGCGGGTTCTCGGGCCCGGCGATCTTCCCCGTGGCCGTGCGCATGGTCTATCAGGTGGCCCGGGCCTGCCGGATCCCCGTCATGGGGTGCGGCGGCGTGAGCACGGCCCGCGACGTGATCGAGATGATGATGGCCGGAGCCACGGCCGTGCAGGTCGGTGCGGCCAATCTGGTGAATCCCTACGCCTCGAAGGAGATCATCGAGGCACTGCCCGCGGAGATGCGGCGCCTGGGCATCACGCACCTGCGCGACATCATCGGCTGCGTGAAGTAGCCCCGAAAACGTATACGAAAACAAATTACAGCTAACGAATCCGCATATGGAACGCGACGTCATCATTGCCTGCGACTTCAAGTCCGCAGAAGATACCTTCCGCTTCCTCGACCTCTTCCGGGACGAGGCGCGCAAACCCTTTCTGAAAATCGGTATGGAGCTCTTCTACGCCGAGGGCCCCGCCATCGTGCGCGAGATCAAGCGCCTGGGCCACAAGATCTTCCTCGATCTGAAGCTCCACGACATTCCCAACACGGTGCGCAAGGCGATGGCCGTACTCTCGCGCCTCGACGTGGACATGTGCAACGTCCATGCTGCCGGTACGATCGAGATGATGCGTGCGGCCCGCGAGGGACTTACGCGCGAGGATGGCACGCGGCCGCTGCTGATCGCCGTAACGCAGCTCACCTCGACGAGCGAGGAGCGCATGCAGCGCGAACTGCTCATCGGCGCCTCGATCAACGAGACGATCGTACAGTATGCCCGCAACACGCGCGAGGCGGGGTTGGACGGTGTCGTCTGCTCGCCGCTTGAGGCCGGCATGGTGCATGAGGCGTGCGGCGCTGACTTCCTGACCGTAACGCCCGGCGTACGTTTCGCCGACGGCGACGTGGCCGACCAGGTGCGCGTTACGACTCCGGCCCGGGCCCGCGAGATCGGCTCGGACTTCATCGTCGTGGGACGTCCGATTACGGCGGCTGCGGATCCCGTGGCGGCCTATCGCCGGTGCGTCGAGGAGTTCGTCGGATAGACGGTCCGCTTTTTGAGGCTCTCCGCGCGAATCAAAACACATGCAGCCATGAAACCCGTAAAACTCTTCTACCTGAAAAACTGCCCCTTCTGCAAGAAGGCGCTGCGCTACATCGAGGAGGCCCGTGCGGCCCATCCCGAGCTGGCGGCTGTCGGGATCGAAATGATCGAGGAGTCGGAGCAGCCCGAAGTGGCCGACCGCTACGACTATTACTATGTGCCGACCTTCTATGTCGGCGGAGAGAAGGTCCACGAGGGCGGCATCTATCCCGAGGAGGTGGAGCGGGTGCTGCGCCGGGCCCTCGACTGAAACCCTGCGGCTTCCCGGCAACGGGGGCCGAATGAAGCAAACGAATGAACGATAATATGGAAACGAACATGGAAAAATCCATTGCCAAGGATCTGCTTTCGATCGGTGCGGTCTTCCTGCGCCCCGAGCAGCCGTTCACCTGGGCGAGCGGTATCAAAAGCCCGATTTATTGCGACAACCGTCTGACGCTGACGGCTCCCGAAGTGCGCGGGCACGTCGAGGCCGGACTGGCCGAGATCGTCCGCACGAAATATCCCGAGGCGGAGGTGCTCATGGGCACTTCGACGGCCGGTATCGCCCATGCCGCCATCACGGCGACGATTCTCGATCTGCCGATGGGCTATGTGCGCTCGGGTGCCAAGGACCACGGCCGCGGCAACCGCATCGAGGGCCGTCTGGAGAAGGGCCAGAAGGTGGTGGTCATCGAGGACCTGATCTCTACGGGCGGTTCGTGCATCGAGGTGGTCGAGGCATTGCGCGAGGCGGGTGCCGAGGTGCTCGGCGTGGCTTCGATCTTCACCTACGGCATGCAGAAGGGGCTCGACCGGCTGCGCGAAGCGCAGGTGGTGAACTACAGCCTCTCGAACCTCGACGCGCTGGTCGAGGTGGCCGCCGAGGAGGGCTATATCAAGCCCGAGGACAAGGCGCGCCTGCTGCAGTTCCGCGACAATCCGTCGGATGAAAGCTGGATGCACTGACCTGCATCCCGGATCGGATCTGAACTTTTTGATATTGAAGAACTATGCGACATCTGATTGATCCTACGGATCTGACGGTCGAGGAGACCGAGCAGATCGTGGCGCTCGCGGAGGACATCATAGCCAACCGCGCCAAATACAGCGAGGCCTGCAAGGGCAAGAAACTCGCCACGCTTTTCTATGAACCTTCGACCCGTACGCGCTTGAGCTTTACCTCGGCGATGCTCGAACTGGGCGGGCAGGTGATCGGCTTCTCGGACGCCAACTCCTCGTCGGTTTCGAAGGGGGAGACGGTTGCCGACACGGTGCGCGTGATCCGCTGCTTTGCCGACATCATCGCCATGCGCCACTTCAAGGAGGGAGCGCCGCTCGTGGCCTCGCAGTATGCCGGCATCCCGGTCATCAACGCCGGCGACGGCAGCCATGCCCATCCGACGCAGACGCTTACGGACCTGCTGACGATCAAGCGCGAGAAGGGTCGTTTCGACCATCTGACGATCGGCTTCTGCGGCGACCTGAAGTTCGGCCGCACGGTCCACTCGCTCATCAAGGCGCTGTCGCGCTACGAGGGTATCCGCGTCTACCTCATTTCGCCCGAGGAACTGCGCCTGCCGGACTACATGCTGCAGGAGATGCGCACTGCCTCGAAGGTCGAGTTCCACGAGGTGCGCACCATGGAGGAGGTGATGCCCGAGCTGGACATCCTCTACATGACGCGCGTGCAGAAGGAGCGCTTCCTCGACGAGGAGGAGTTCGACCGTGTGAAAAACAGCTTCGTGCTCGATACGGAGAAGCTCCGTACGGCGCGCAAGGACATGATCATCCTGCATCCGCTGCCGCGTGTGAACGAGATCACGCGGGCGGTGGACAACGATCCGCGTGCGGCCTACTTCCGTCAGGTCGAGAATGGCAAGTTCGTGCGCATGGCGCTGATCTATACGCTGCTGCGCTGGGCCGACGAGAACCGTCCGTTTGCCCGCACGCCGGTATTCAACGAGGAGTATATCGTCAATGAACTGACCTGCTCGAACGCCCGATGCATCTCGGCGACCGAGGATGTCGATCAGCTCTTCCGCCGTACGGCCGACGGTGTATGCCGCTGTGCCTACTGCGAGACCAAGGCCCGCTGATCCGCTGCCGGAGATGACAAGCAATGCGTCCGAAGCCTCCAATGTGAGGTCTCGGACGCATTTTTTCATAACCCGCTGTCGCGGTGCGCGATTTTACGTCGGAAAGCCTCGGAAGTCCCGGGAAAATGCGTATCTTTGTTCACCAAAACCTTGTAATGAACCTTCTTCGATGAACAAGACCCGACGTATCGTATCCCCGTTGGCCTGGGTTCCCAGTCTCTATTTCGCCATGGGACTGCCCTTCGTGGTGCTGAATATGGTTTCGGCCGTGATGTTCAAGGATCTCGGGATTCAGGATGCGCAGATCGCCTTCTGGACCTCGCTGATCATGTGGCCGTGGACGATCAAGTTCCTGTGGAGCCCCTTCCTGGAACTTTTCCGCACGAAAAAGTTTTTTGTCGTCGCCACGCAGCTGTTGAGCGGCGTGATGTTCGGCCTGGGAGCGCTGGCTCTGCACCTGCCGTCGTTCTTTGCCGTAACGATCGCCGTCTTTGCCGTCGTGGCCTTCAGCGGTGCGACGCACGACATTGCCGCCGACGGAGTCTACATGTCGGAGCTCTCGACGCGCGACCAGGCCAAATATATCGGCTGGCAGGGAGCCTTCTACAACCTGGCCAAGCTGGTGGCTACGGGCGGCCTGGTGTGGTTTGCCGGTTGGCTCTACGAGCGGAGTTCCGCGGAGGGCGTCGCCTCGTTCGACGCCTATGTGCATGCGTGGACCGTCGTGCTGGCCATTCTCTGCGTGCTGCTTGTGGTGATGGGACTCTACCATGTGAAGATGCTCCCTTCGGGCGGTGCCGCCGCTGAGAAACATACGCTCCGCGAGGGGCTGCAGGGGCTGCGTGAGGTGATTGTCGCCTTCTTTGCCAAAAAGCATATCTGGTACTACATCGCCTTCATCATCCTCTACCGCCTGGGCGAGGGTTTCGTCATGAAGATCGTCCCGCTCTTCCTCAAAGCCGATACCGCGGTCGGGGGCCTCGGCCTTTCGAACCAGCAGATCGGCCTCTATTACGGGACATTCGGCGCCGGAGCCTTCCTGCTCGGATCGCTCCTTGCGGGTTATTACATCGCCGCCCGGGGTCTGCGCCGCACGCTCTTCACGCTTTGCTGCATCTTCAACATTCCGTTCGTGGTCTATGCCCTGCTGGCCTTCTTCCAGCCCGCGTCGATGTGGTTTGTCGGCGGCGGCATCGTCCTGGAATATTTCGGCTACGGATTCGGCTTCGTCGGGCTCACGCTCTTCATGATGCAGCAGGTGGCTCCCGGCAAGCACCAGATGGCCCACTACGCCTTCGCTTCGGGAATCATGAACCTTTCGGTGATGCTCACGGGCGCCGTCTCGGGCTATTTGAGCGACTGGCTCGGCTATCGGATTTTCTTCCTTGTGGTGATGCTGGCCACGATTCCGGCCTTCGTCATGACCCGTCTGATTCCCTTTACCTATCCCGATGAAAAGAAATAAAACAACAATAGAAACGTTTACCAAGCAAAACATGAAGAAAACACTGCTCGCTTTCCTGATCGCCGGAGCTGCCGGCCTCGGCCTGTCGCTTTCGGCCGTATCCTGTAACAACTCTTCCGAATGTATCGAGGTAGTCATTCCCCGACCCGCCGCGATCGAAAAATGTGCAGGGACATTCCAGATTCCGACGCCCCTTGCCGTATCGTTCGATACACCGCAGGAGGTGGCCGCCTCGCTGGAGGCTTATCTGAAAACGACCTCCCTGCCCGCAACGGAGACGGCTCCGGATGCCGCCTTGCGATTTGTCATCGCCTCGGAAGAGGGGCTGCCTGCATCGGAGGAGGGATATGAGCTCTCGGTTCTTCCCGAGGGAGCAGTCATCAAGGCGCGCGGCGAGGCGGGCCTCTTCTATGGACTGCAGACGCTGCTGCAGCTCCGCAGCCGTTTCGGCGACCGGATTCCCGCCCAGCGCATTGTCGATGCTCCGCGTTTCGAATACCGGGGCATGCATCTCGACGAGTCGCGCCACTTCTTCGGCAAGGAGTTTGTGAAAAAACAGCTGCGGATGATGGCCTCGCTCAAACTCAACCGCCTGCATTGGCATCTGACCGACGGTGCCGGCTGGCGTATCCAGATCGACCGCTATCCCGAGCTGACGGAGATCGCTGCCTGGCGTCCGGTCGAGCCGTGGCTGGAGTGGCTCGATGCCGGACGTCCCTATTGCCGCAGGGAGGATCCGAATGCCTACGGAGGTTTCTACACCAAGGAGGAGATCCGCGAAGTGGTGGCCTACGCCGATTCGCTGCATATTACGGTGATTCCCGAGATCGAGATGCCCGGACACTCGGAAGAGGTCCTTGCGGTCTATCCCGAGTTGTCGTGCGCCGGAAAGCCCCATGTCTATGACGATCTGTGTATCGGCAACGACAAGACCTTCGAATTCCTGGAGAATGTGCTGACGGAGGTCATGGAGCTCTTCCCGTCGGAGTATATCCATATCGGCGGCGATGAGGCCACGAAGAAGGGCTGGGCGACCTGTGCCAAGTGCCATGCACGGATGCAGCGCGAGGGGTTGAAGGACCTTGACGAGCTCCAGAGCTATGCCGTGCACCGGGTCGAGGAGTTTCTCAATGCGCATGGACGCAAGCTCCTGGGCTGGGACGAAATCCTGCAGGGCGGCCTGGCACCCAATGCGGCGGTGATGTCGTGGCACGGCATGTCGGGTGGCCGCGAGGCGGCCGCTTCGGGTCATCCCGTAGTGATGACGCCGGGCAGCTACTGCTATCTGGACAAGTATCAGGGCAACCCCTCGACCGAGCCCAAGGCGCTCGAGGGCTCGCTGCCGCTGCCCAAGGTCTACATGTGTGAGCCCGCGCCCGAGGACATGACGGGCCGCGAGAACGTACTGGGTGTGCAGGCCAATTTGTGGACCGAGTATGTTCCGACGGCGGAGCATGCCGAGTACATGCTTTATCCGCGCATGTTCGCCCTTGCCGAGGTGGCGTGGACTGCGCCCGAACGAAAGGATTACGACGATTTCCACCGCCGGGCACTGCTCCGTATCGAGACGGCGCGCGCGGAGGGGTACAATACCTTCGACCAGGCCGCTTCCGAGCGTGCGGAGCGTCCCGAAGCCCTCAAGCAGGTGAAGCACCTGGCGCTGGGTTGCCCCGTGAGCTGCGGCGCGGAGTGGTACGAAAGCTACGCGGCCGACGGTGCGGGGTCGCTTACCGACGGTTGGTTCGGCCCGTGGAACTACGGCTACCGCTGGCTGGGCTTCCTGAACAAGGACTTCGAGGCGACGATCGACCTGGGTGCCGTGAAGGCTATCCGCGAGGTGAAGGCCGATTTCCTGCAGTGGCATTCCGCGTTGATCGGACTCCCCAAAAGCGTTGAAATCGCCGTGTCGGAGGATGGCGAGCACTTCACCGTGCTGGGCGAGGAGCAGAACGATCTCCCGTTCGACGACCCGAAACTCCAGTGCCGCGCCTTCGGCTGGGAGGGTAGTGCCCAGGCGCGTTATGTCCGCTGCCGTGCCGCATTCCACGGTAATGCCGGCGGCTGGATCTTCATCGACGAAATCGTCGTGAACTGATTGAAAACCATTAAATAAAACCATCGAAGTTATGGCAAATCTGAAGATAACGGGCCCTGCTTTGCCCGAGATGCCGTGGGAGGATCGTCCCGCAGGCTCCAAAGAGGTCATGTGGCGCTATTCGGCCAACCCGATCATCGGCCGTTATGCACTTTCGACGTCGAATTCGATCTTCAACTCGGCGGTCGTACCCTTCAAGAAGGGCAAGTACAACTACGCCGGCGTCTTCCGCTGCGACGACACGAACCGCCGCATGCGCATCCATGTCGGCTTCTCGGTGAACGGCATCGACTGGGAGATCCAGGAAGAGGATTTCCACCTCGAAGGTGCCGACCCGGAGGTGGCCGAATGGGTTTACGGCTATGATCCCCGTGTGGCGAAGATCGACGACAGGTACTATGTAACGTGGTGCAACGGTTACCACGGCCCGACGATCGGCATCGCCTGGACGACCGATTTCGAGACCTTCCATCAGCTGGAAAACGCTTTCCTGCCCTACAACCGCAACGGCGTGATGTTCCCGCGCAAGATCGGCGGCAAATTCGCGATGCTCTCGCGTCCGAGCGACACGGGGCATACCCCCTTCGGCGACATCTTCTATTCGGAGTCGCCCGACATGGTCTACTGGGGCCGCCACCGCCATGTCATGTCGCCCGCAGCCTTCGAGCAGAGTGCCTGGCAGTGCATGAAGATCGGCGCGGGTCCCGTGCCCATCGAGACGAGCGAGGGGTGGCTGCTCTTCTACCACGGCGTGCTGCGTTCGTGCAACGGATATGTCTATGCCTTCGGCTCGGCGCTGCTCGACCTGGAGGAGCCGTGGAAGGTGTTGGCCCGCAGCGGCCCGTATCTGATCTCTCCGCGCGAGACGTATGAGTGTATGGGCGACGTGCCCAACGTAACGTTCCCCTGTGCGGCGTTGCACGATTCCGAAACGGGCCGCGTGGCCGTCTACTACGGATGTGCCGACACGGTAACGGGGCTTGCCTTCGGATACATTCCCGAGATCGTCGAATTCACGAAGAAAAACAGCATCCTGTGATGAGCCTGCGACGAACGCTTCCTGCTGTGGCGCTCGCCGCAGCCCTTTTCTGCGCTCCGGTGCGGGCGCAGGAACCCGCCGACTGGGTCGATCCCTTCATCGGGACGACCAACTTCGGCACGACGAATCCCGGGGCCCTCTGTCCGAACGGCATGATGTCGGTCGTGCCGTTCAATGTCATGGGCTCCGACAAGAATCTCTATGACAAGGACGCCCGCTGGTGGTCTACGCCTTACGAGTACCACAACAAGTTCTTCACGGGACTGGCTCACGGGGCGTTGAGCGGCGTGGGATGCCCCGAGATGGGGACCCTGCTGACAATGCCCACGGGCGGCGAGCTGGATGTGGACTACCATAACTACGGCTCGGAGTACGGCGACGAGGTGGCCACGCCGGGCTACTACGCCGCGACACTGGCCAAATACGGCATTCGCATCGAGGCGACGGCTACGCCGCGGAGCTCCGCCGAACGCTACACCTTCCCCGGAGGGCAGGGACATATCCTGCTGAATCTGGGCGAGGGCCTCACGAACGAGACCGGTGCGATGGTGCGCCGCGTGAACGACCGCGAGATCGAGGGCATGCGCCTGTTGGGCACCTTCTGCTACAATCCGCAGGCGGTCTTCCCGATCTACTTTGTCCTGCGCGTCTCGAAAACGCCCGCGGCTTCGGGTTACTGGAAAAAGCAGCGCCCGATGACGGGCGTCGAGGCCGAGTGGACCTCCGACAACGGCAAGTACAAGCTCTACACGCGCTATGGCCGCGAGCTGGCGGGCGACGATATCGGTTACTGGTTCACCTACGACGACCTCGCTCCGGGCGAACAGGTCGAGGTGCGCATGGGTATCTCGTTTGTCTCGGTGGAGAATGCCCGGCGGAATCTCGAGGCCGAGCAGCCCGAGGGCAGCTCGTTCGATGCGCTTCGTGCGGAGGCCCGCCGGCGCTGGAACGAGGATCTGGGCCGCATCCGTGTCGAGGGCGGCACCGACGCCCAGAGGCGGGTCTTCTATACGGGGCTCTACCATACGCTGATCCATCCTAATCTCGTAAGCGACGTGAACGGCGAGTATCCGCTCATGGAGACGCCGGGCGGCGTGGGCATTTCGGAGGAGGGCGACCGCTATACGGTCTTCTCGCTGTGGGATACCTACCGCAACGTCCACCAGCTCCTGACGCTGGTCTATCCCGAGCGGCAGACCGACATGGTGCGCTCGATGATCGGCATGTACCGCGAGTGGGGGTGGATGCCCAAGTGGGAACTTTACGGCCGCGAGACCTTCACCATGGAGGGCGATCCGGCCATCCCGGTCATTACGGACACCTGGCTCAAGGGACTTCGCGACTTCGACATCGAGACGGCCTACGAGGCCTTTCTCAAGTCGGCGACAACTCCCGGGGCACAGAATCCCCTGCGGCCCGATATCGACCCCTACATCGAGCGGGGCTATGTGCCGCTGGGCTTCTATGCCAAGGATCTGGCGGGCGACGCCTCCGTGTCGCATGCCCTCGAATACTACGTTGCCGACCATGCGCTCTCGCTGCTGGCAGCCGCACTCGGGCATGACGACGACGCGCGGCTCTTCCGCGAGCGCTCGCTGGGATACCGCCACTATTACGACAAGGAATTCGGGACGCTGCGCCCGATCAACATGGACGGGACGTTCCTTACGCCGTTCGACCCGAAGGCCGGCGAGAACTTTACGGCCGCTCCGGGCTTCCACGAGGGCTCGGCCTGGAACTATACGTTCTATGTCCCGCACGATGTCGAGGGGCTGGCCCGCCTGATGGGCGGCCGCCGCAAGTTCGTCGAGAAGCTCCAGACGGTCTTCGACAAGGGACTCTATGACCCGGCCAACGAGCCCGACATCGCCTACGCCTACCTCTTCAGCCGCTTCCCGGGTGAGGAGTGGCGCACACAGCGCGAGGTGGCGCGCCTGCTCGGGAAGTACTTCACCACGCAGCCTGACGGCATTCCCGGCAATGACGATACGGGCACGATGTCGGCCTGGGCCGTCTTCTCGATGATGGGTCTCTATCCCGACTGTCCGGGCGAACCCTTCTATACGCTGACCTCCCCGGTCTTCGATCGTGTGGAGATCGACACGCCGCGCGGCGAGCTGGTCATCGAGGCCGACCGGGCGACGCCCGACGCCGGATACATCCGCCGCATGACGCTCGGCGGCAAGCCGCTCGGCAAGTACCGGATTTCGCACGATGAGCTGCTTGCAGGCGGCCGTCTGACCTTTGAACTCGAAAACAGAAAATAGATGACTATGAAACGGTTATACAGCCTTCTGCCGGTTGCGGCCCTCGTGCTCGCCGGCGCCTGCGGCACTCCGGCAACCTCCGGAGAGGAGCCGCTGACCCGCTGGGTCGATCCCAAGATCGGCACCGGCGGACACGGACATGTCTTCGTTGGAGCAAACGTCCCCTTCGGCATGGTGCAGCTCGGCCCCACGAGCATTCCCCAGGAGTGGGACTGGTGCTCGGGCTACCATCAGTCGGATTCGACGGTCATCGGATTCTCGCACACGCATTTGAGCGGTACGGGCATCGGCGATCTGTTCGACGTTACGGTGATGCCCGTCGTGGGGGAGGTAACCTATGCCCGCGGCGTGGAGGAGGATCCGCAGTCGGGCCTCTGGTCCTACGCCGACCGTACGAAGGAGGTCGTGCGCCCGGGGTACTACTCGGTGCCGCTGACCCGCTACGGCGTTACGGCCGAGATGACGGCCACGTCCCGCGTGGGATTCCACCGCTATGCCTTCCCGACGTCGGATGAGGCGGCCCTGGTCTTCGATCTGGAAAACGGCGGCTGCTGGGACAAGGCTACCGATACGGGATTCCTCCTCTCGGACGACAGCACGCGCCTGAGCGGCTGGCGTTACTCGTCGGGTTGGGCCAAGGACCAGAAGGTATGGTTCGTGGCCGAGTTCTCGAAGCCGGCAAAGGGAATCACCTACCTGCAGCCGGGTGAGCTGGATGACTCCAAGATGCCCCGGATCGCGGCCCGTTACGCGAGAGTCGATTTCGACACGACCGAGGGTGAACCGCTGCTCGTGAAGGTGGCTCTCTCGCCCGTGAGTGCCGAAGGCGCCGCAGCCAACCTCGAGGCGGAACTTCCCGGCTGGGACTTTGACGCCACGGCGGCCGCGGCCACGGCGGCCTGGGAGGCGGAGCTCGGCAAGGTGCGGATCGAGACGCAGGACGAAGCGGCCAAGCGCATCTTCTATACGGCGCTCTACCACACGATGGTCGCCCCGTCGGAGTTCTGCGACGTGAACGGCGACTACCGCGGCGCCGACGGCAAGGTGCGCACGAACCCCGGCCACAAGACCTATACGACCTTCTCGCTGTGGGATACCTACCGCGCGGCGATGCCGTTGATGACGATCCTCCATCCCGACCGGATGCCCGACATCATCCGCACGATGCTGGCGATCGCCGACGAGCAGGGCCGCCTTCCCGTATGGCACCTCTGGGGCAACGAGACGGACTGCATGGTGGGCAATCCGGGCATTCCCGTGGTGGCCGACGCCATCGTGAAGGGAATCGACGGCTTCGACCGCGAACAGGCCTTCGAGGCGATCCGCAAAACGGCGATGAATCCCGATCGCGGCAACGGCCTGCGCATGAAGCACGGCTACATCCCGTGCGACCGGTTCAACGAGGCGGTGGCCTATGACATGGAGTATGCCCTGGCCGACGGCGCCGCCGCACGGGCCGCCGAGGCACTGGGCAAGGACGACGATGCCCGCTACTTCACGGAGCGCAGCCATTCGTACCGCAACTATTTCGATCCCGCGACGGGCTTCATGCGCGGCCGCGACGCGAAGGGTGGCTGGCGCACGCCCTTCAACCCCTTCGCCTCGACGCACCGCGCCGACGACTACTGCGAGGGCAATGCCTGGCAATACACCTGGCTCGTACTGCATGACGTGGCCGGTCTGCAGGCGTGCTTCGGCTCGCGCGAGGCGATGATCGCGAAGCTCGACTCGCTCTTTACGGTCAGCTCGGTGGTCGAGGGTGCCGAGACCTCACCCGACATCTCGGGACTGATCGGCCAGTATGCCCACGGCAACGAGCCGAGCCATCATGTGCTCTATCTCTATACGATGCTCGGCGAGCCGTGGAAGACGGCAGACCGCGTGCGCGAGGTGCTCTCGACGCTCTACCACGATCGGCCCGACGGTCTCTCGGGCAATGAGGATGTCGGCCAGATGTCGGCCTGGTACATCCTTTCGTCGATGGGCTTCTACGAGGTGGAGCCTGCCGGCGGCCGCTACTGGTTCGGTGCACCCTACTTCGAACGGACGCAGATCGCCGTGCCGGGCGGTACGTTCACCGTCGAGGCGAAGGGACTCTCGCCCGAGAACCGGTATGTGCAGCGAGTCCGGCTCGACGGAAAACCTTACGACAAACCCTATATTCCGCATGAGACGGTGATGCGCGGCGGCGTGCTCGAGTTCGAGATGGGACCCGAGCCGGCGTGCTGGTACGATCGCTCCGATGCCGGAACCATCGAATGACAAACAACGGACAACCATGAAACGATACGCTTTTTCGGCCGTCCTGGCCCTGCTGTTTACGGCCTGCGGCGCAGCATCGCAGCCTCAGGAGAAGATGTTGCCCCCGGTGGACTATGTTACGACGCTGATGGGCACGCAGTCCGACTACGCCTTCTCGGCGGGCAACACCTATCCGGCAATTGCCCTGCCTTGGGGTATGAACTTCTGGACGCCCCAGACGGGCAAGATGGGCGACGGCTGGACTTATACCTACGGGGCCCATACGATCCGCGGCTTCAAGCAGACGCACCAACCCTCGCCGTGGATCAACGACTACGGGCAGTTTGCCCTGATGCCCGTACGCGGTAAGGACAAACTCGACGAGGAGTCGCGCCAGAGCTGGTTCTCGCACCAGTCGGAAACGGCCAGGCCCTATTATTATTCGGTCTATCTGGCCGACCACGACATCCGTGCCGAACTCGCGCCCACGGAGCGTGCCGCCGTCATGCGTTTCACCTTCCCCGAATCGGCCGAGAGCGGGGTGGTGATCGATGCCTTCGACCGCGGGTCGCGCATCGAGACGGTCGATGACCGCACGATCGTGGGCTATACGACCCGCAACAGCGGGGGTGTGCCCGAAAACTTCCGCAACTGGTTCGTCGTCCGCTTCGACAAGCCCTTCACGGCCGTCGAACTGACCGACCGCCCCGCACGGTACAAGGCCGGCAGCCGGCCGCTCTATCCCGAGGGCGGGAAGGCAGTCGAGGGCAACCATGCCGTGGCGAAGGTGCACTTCGCCACCGTGCGCGGCGAGCAGGTCATTGCGCGTGTCGCCTCGTCGTTCATCTCCGCGGAGCAGGCGCTCCAGAACCTCAAGGAGGTGGGCGAGGCCTCGTTCGAGGAGATCCGTGATCGGGCCGAGGCGCGCTGGAACGAGGTGCTCGGAGCCATCGAGGTCTCGGGCGGTTCGCTCGACGAGTACCGCACCTTCTATTCGTGCCTTTACCGTTCGGTGCTTTTCCCGCGCAAGTTCTATGAGATTACCGCGTCGGGCGAGATCGTCCATTACAGCCCCTACAACGGCGAGGTGCTGCCCGGGTACATGTACACCGATACGGGCTTCTGGGATACCTTCCGGGCACTGTTTCCGCTGCTGAATCTGGTCTATCCTTCGGTCAATGCCGAGATCCAGGCCGGGTTGGCGAATGCCTGGCGCGAGAGCGGATTCCTGCCCGAGTGGGCCTCGCCCGGGCACCGCGGCTGCATGGTGGGCAACAACTCCGCCTCGGTGGTTGCGGATGCCATTCTGAAGGGCATTACGCCCGAAGAGGATGTCGAAACGCTCTACGAGGCGATGATGAGCGGCCGCGACAAGGTGCATCCCGAAGTAAGTTCCACGGGACGTCTCGGACACGAATATTACAATACGCTGGGCTATGTCCCCTATAACGTCGGGATCAACGAGAACGTCGCCCGTTCGCTGGAGTATGCCTACGACGACTGGTGTATCGCGCGTGTGGCACGCAAACTGGGCCGCGGGGAGGATGCTGCGAAGCTGGAGCGGGCAGCGATGAACTACCGCAACCTCTTCGACGCGGAGACGCGGCTCATGCGCGGCCGCAACGCCGACGGAACGTTCCAGACACCCTTCAGCCCCTACAAGTGGGGCGATGCCTTCACCGAGGGCAACTCGTGGCACTACACCTGGTCGGTCTTCCACGATCCCGAAGGACTTGCGACGCTCATGGGTGGCCGCGAGGCCTTTGCGCGGATGCTCGACTCGGTATTCGTCGTGCCGCCGGTCTACGACGACAGCTACTACGGATTCCGCATCCATGAGATCACCGAGATGCAGGTGGCCGACATGGGCAACTACGCCCACGGCAACCAGCCTGCACAGCACATGATCTACCTCTACGATTACGCCGGACAGCCCTGGAAGGCGCAGTGGTGGGCCCGCGAGGTGATGGACCGTCTCTATCGCGCACAGCCAGACGGCTATTGCGGCGACGAGGACAACGGACAGACCTCGGCATGGTATGTCTTCTCGGCTCTGGGCTTCTATCCCGTATGTCCCGCCTCGGATGAGTATGCGCTCGGATCGCCGCTCTTCGAGAAGGCCGTGATTCACCGTGATACCGGTGCCGAGATCGTGATTTCGGCCCCCGGGAATGCTCCGGACAAACGGTATGTGGGCTCCCTGACGCTCGACGGCAAGCCGTGGACGCACAACTTCCTGCCGTGGGCCGATCTTGCCGACGGCGCCGACCTGCGCTTTATGATGCAGGCCGAGCCCAACCGCGAACGCGGCACGCAGGAGGAGGATTTGCCCTATTCGGCGAGCCGCAGCCAATGTCGATAAAATGTCGATAGAATGTGCCCGGGAATTTTGAAAATCTGTCGGAAAGCGTTACTTTTGTCTCGTTATTCCGAAAGGAATATTTTTCCCGGGTTGCACGATGATTTCTGCCGAACATAAGGACCAACGGACCGAATATGGGGACCAGAGGGAGCGTAAGCGAGAGCAGTGTTTTGCCGCCGCTTTCCATTCGGTGTCCCGTAGTGTGCGGAAGCAGTGCGTGAAGTACCGGGGCGGACGATCGGCGTCCGCAGTGTACTCGGATAGATAAGGAGCCGCCGCGACATGGCATGTCGTGGCGGTCCGTCTTTTTTTGTCGGATAATTTGATTGAACGGAACAGGAGATCTATGAAGGTCGGAGTGATTATGGGCTCGGTGAGCGATTATGAGGTGATGGCCGATGCCGTCGCCATGCTCGAACAATTCGGTGTCGATTACGAAAAACGGGTGGTCAGCGCCCATCGTACGCCCGATCTGCTGTGCGAATACGCCAAGTCGGCGCGTGAACGCGGTCTGGGCGTGATCATTGCGGGTGCGGGCGGCGCCGCACACCTGCCGGGTATGGTGGCTTCGATGACGACGCTGCCCGTAGTGGGTGTTCCCGTGAAGTCGCGGGCCCTGAACGGACTGGATTCGCTGCTCTCGATCGTGCAGATGCCCGCCGGCGTGCCGGTGGCCACCACGGCGATCAACGGTGCGAAAAATGCCGCGCTGATCGCCGTGTCGATCCTGGCACTGCAGGATGCCGAACTCGCCGGACGGCTCGAGGCCTTCCGTGCCAAGCAGACCGCCGATGTCCTGAAAGCCGAGCTCAGGTAGCGATGAAGACGATCGGAATTATCGGAGGAGGGCAGCTGGGACTGATGATTGCCGAGCAGGCCCGTCTGCTCGAGGTGCGCACCGTGTGCCTCGATCCGGCGGCGGATGCCCCGGCGGGTGCCGTGTGCGACGACCATATCGTCGGACGTTTCGACGATCCGGAGGCCGTCGAGGAGCTGTGCCGCCGCAGCGACGTGGTAACCTACGAGTTCGAGAATGTTCCGGGAGAGATCCTCATCCCGCTGTGCGAGAAATACCATATTCCCCAGGGCTACCGGCCTCTCTACGATTCGCAGGACCGCCTGCGCGAGAAGAGCAACGCCCGGGACCACGGATTGCAGACGCCCCGTTTCGCAGCCGTGGACGACGAGGCGTCGCTGCGTGCCGCCGTGGCCGATATGGGCCTCCCGGCCGTGCTCAAAACCCGTACGCTCGGATACGACGGCCACGGACAGCTGGTGCTGCGCTCGGAGGCCGATATCGAGCAGGCGCTGCCGCTGCTCGCGGTTCCCTGCATCCTCGAGGAGTTCATCCCGTTCGATTTCGAGGCGAGCATCGTGATGGTCGCCGACCGCGAGCGGATCGTCAGCTTCCCGATCGGCCGCAATGTCCACCGCGACGGCATTCTGGACCTCTGTTTCGTACCCGCCGAGGTCGATGCGGAGGTGCTGCGGCGCATGAAGAGCCAGAGCGAGCGTTTCATGCGTGCATGCGGCTATGAAGGAATCCTGGCCATCGAATATTTCGTGCGTCAGGGCGAGATCTACTTCAACGAGATGGCACCGCGCCCCCACAACTCGGGCCACTATACGATCGAGGGTGCGACGACCAACCAGTTCCGCGAGCTGGTGCGCTATCTGGTGGGGCAGCCGCTCGAGGAGCCCCGGCTGGTGGCGCCCACGGTAATGAAGAATATCCTGGGACAGGACCTCGAAGCGGCCGAGCGGATTGCCCGTGAACCGCAGGAGGGTGTCTTCGTCCATATCTACGGAAAGAGCGAGAGCCGTCCCAAACGCAAGATGGGCCATATCACCTTCGTCGGCATGACCGCCGCGGAGTATGCCCGTGCGTGGGCCGACCGCTTCGTATGACGAAACAGAAGAAGAAAAATACATATCGCTATCGATGAATACGACCAACTACCGCATTTTCGTTGAGAAACTGCCCCGCTTCCGGGTCGAGGCCGAGAGCCTGCGCCGGGAGCTCAACACGAATCTGAACCTCTCGCTGGGCGACCTGCGCCTGCTGAACGTCTATGATCTGTTCGGCTTCACGGAGGAGCTGCTCGAGAAGAGCCGTTACACGGTCTTCGGCGAGGTGGTAACCGACTCGGTAACCGATGCGTGCGACCTCGAGGGCCGCAAGTATATTGCCGTGGAGTATCTGCCCGGACAGTTCGACCAACGGGCCGCTTCGGCCGTGGATTGCGTACGGCTGATCGATCCGACGGCCGACGTGCGCATCCGCTCGTCGAAGCTGCTGCTCTTCGACGACCGGGTAACCGACGAGGAGCTGGCGAAGATCCGCCACTACTACATCAATGCCGTCGAATCGCGCGAGAAGGATCTCTCGGTGTTGAACGACATGGAGCAGGCCGAGGTGAAACCCGTCTCGGTGCTCGAGGGCTTCCGCGAGATGGAGGATGATGCGCTGGAAGGCTACTGCGCCGCGCAGGGGCTGGCGATGAATGCCGACGACCTGCGCGAGGTGGTGCGCTATTTCCGCGAGGAGGGGCGCGATCCCTATGAAACCGAGCTGCGCATCCTCGACACCTACTGGAGCGACCACTGCCGCCATACGACCTTTACGACCGAACTGGAGGGCATTACCGTCGAGGAGTCCTTCGTCAAGCAGGAGATCGAGGATTCGCTGGCCCTCTACCTGCGGATCCGACGCGAACTGGGTCGTGAGCACAAGAGCATCTGCCTGATGGACATTGCGACGATCGGTGCGCGCTACCTCCGCAAGAAGGGTCTGCTGGACGATCTGGAGGTTTCGGAGGAGAACAACGCCTGCTCGGTCTATGTCGATGTCGATGTGGACGGGCAGACCGAGAAGTGGCTCCTGCAGTTCAAGAACGAGACACACAACCACCCGACCGAGATCGAGCCCTTCGGAGGGGCTTCGACCTGTCTGGGCGGCGCGATCCGCGACCCGCTGTCGGGCCGCAGCTACGTCTACCAGGCCATGCGCGTTACGGGTGCCGGAAATATCTACCAGAAGGTGAGCGATACGCTCCCGGGCAAACTCCCGCAGAGCGTCATTTCGAAGAAGGCTGCCGCGGGTTATTCGAGCTACGGCAACCAGATCGGTCTGGCCACGACCCATGTCCGTGAGGTCTATCATCCGGACTATGTGGCCAAGCGTCTCGAGGTGGGCGCCGTGGTGGGTGCCGTGAAGGCCGAGAACGTACGCCGCGAGCGTCCCGAAGCCGGGGACCGTATCATCATGCTGGGCGGCCGCACGGGCCGCGACGGCATCGGCGGCGCCACGGGGTCCTCGAAAGAGCACAACGCCAAGTCGCTCGAGACGTGCGGCAGCGAGGTGCAGAAGGGCAACGCTCCCGAGGAGCGCAAGCTCGAGCGGCTGTTCCGCCGTCCGGAGGTTACGCGTCTGATCAAGAAGTCCAACGATTTCGGTGCCGGCGGTGTGAGCGTTGCCATCGGCGAGCTGGCCGACGGCCTGGACATCTACCTCGACCGCGTGAAGACGAAATACAGCGGCCTGAACTCCACGGAACTGGCCATCAGCGAGTCGCAGGAGCGCATGGCCGTGGTCATCGAGGCGCACGACATGGAGGAGTTCATGCGTTACTGCCGCGAGGAGAATATCGAGGCGGTGCATGTCGCCGACGTAACCTCCACGGGCCGCATGCGCATGTTCAAGGGCGAGCGCAAGGTGGTCGATCTGAGCCGTGAGTTCATCGACAGCGCCGGCGCAAAGCATTATGCCGAGGCCCGTATCGGCGAGGTGGAGCACCGTGATCCCTTCGCCCGGGAGATCGAGGGAGCGACGCTTGCCGAACGCTTTGCCAACAACCTGCGCGACGACAACGTGCTCTCGCAGCGGGGGCTGATCGAGATGTTCGACTCGACGATCGGCCGTTCGACGGTGCTCATGCCCTTCGGAGGCCGTACGCAGCGCAGCGAGACGCAGGTCTCGGTGCAGAAACTCCCGACGGACGGATATACCGATACGGCCAGCATCATGGCCTTCGGCTACAATCCCTATATCGCCACCTGGAGCCCCTACCATGGTGCCGCCTATGCCGTCATCGAGGCGGCGGCGAAGGTCGTTGCGGCCGGTGCGCGCTACGAACACATGCGCTACTCCTACCAGGAGTATTTCGAGCGCATGACCCATGACGCCCGGAGCTGGGGCAAACCCCTCAGCGCCCTGCTCGGCGCCCTGAAGATGCAGGTCGAACTGGGACTTCCCTCGATCGGCGGCAAGGATTCCATGTCGGGAACCTTCCAGCAGATCAACGTGCCGCCGATGCTCATGGCCTTCGGTATCACGACGGTCGATGCCCGCACGGTCATCTCGACCGACCTGAAGGGTGCCGGACATAGGATCTACCTCGTGCGCCATACGCCGCTCGAGAGCTGCATGCCCGATACGGAGCAGCTCAAGCGCAACTTCACCTTCGTGAGCGACGCCATCGAGTCGGGTAAGGTCCTCGCGGCGTGGTCCGTCGGCTTCGGCGGCGTGGCCGAGGGCCTGGCGAAGATGGCCTTCGGAAACGGCATCGGTGTGGAGGCGACAATCGACGAAAAGAAGCTTTTCGAATACGCCTACGGCTCGATCCTGGTCGAGTGCGAAGGCACGCTCGAATACCCGCATGCCGAGCAGATCGGTGCCACGGTGGCTGATGCCGCCCTGACGATCAACGGCGTGCGCATGCCGCTGGAGGAGCTCTACCGCGCCAATACGGAGCGTTTCGCGACGGTCTATCCCGACAAGGGAGTCAATACGGCGACGGTGATGACCTCGGCGCCCGCCACGGGCGTGGTGGCCTACCCCGGCGAGGCCGTGGAGCACCCGCTGGTCTACATCCCCGTCTTCCCCGGCACGAACTGCGATTACGATACGGCCAAGGCCTTCCGTACGGCGGGCGCCGAGGTCGAGATGAGCGTGCTGTGCAACATCGCCGGCGATGACATCCTGCGTTCGATCGCCGAGATGAAGCAGCATATCCGCCGGGCGCACATCTTCGTCTTGAGCGGAGGATTCTCCGCCGGCGACGAACCCGACGGCAGCGCCAAGTTCATCGTCAATGTCCTGAACAACGCCGATATCCGCGAGGAGATCCACGCCCTGCTTGACCGTGGCGGCCTCATCCTCGGCATCTGCAACGGATTCCAGGCGCTGGTCAAGTCGGGACTGCTTCCCTACGGACGTCTGGGCATGGTAACCAAGGATTCGCCGACGCTTTTCCGCAACGACATCAACCGCCACATCTCGCAGATCGTCTCGACGCGCGTGGCCACGACCTCGTCGCCGTGGCTCGCAGGCTTCAAGCCGGGCGAGATCCACTCGATCGCCGTGAGCCACGGCGAGGGCAAGTTCGTCGTGAGCGAGGAGCTCGCCCGCGAGTTGTTCGCCAACGGACAGGTGGCCTTCCAGTATGTCGATGCGGAGGGCAATCCGACGGCCGAAGCTCCCTACAACCCCAACGGATCGTCGTATGCGATCGAAGGCATCCTTTCGCCTGACGGCCGGATTCTCGGCAAGATGGGGCATACGGAGCGTTACGAACGGAACCTGTTCAAGAACATAGCCGGCAACAAGGAGCAGTCGCTTTTCCTCAATGCCGTTAACTATTTCCGCAAGAAGTAAAGGAATTCAAATACACCAACAAGCGCAAGCAAACAGACATGAAACAACTCGAAATGCTTTACGACGGTAAGGCAAAACAGCTCTTCGCGACGGACGATCCCGACAAGGTCATCATCCACTATACGGATGCGGCCACGGCGTTCAACAATGTCAAGAAGGCGACGATCGAGCGGAAGGGCGTGTTGAACAACGCCATTTCGACGATCCTCTTCCGGGAGCTGCGTAAGGCGGGTATCCCGACCCACTATATCGAGACGCTCAATGACCGCGACCAGCTGTGCCGCCGGGTGCGGATCATTCCCCTCGAGGTGATCGTGCGCAATACGATCGCCGGTTCGATGGCCCGGCGCCTCGGTATCGAGGAGGGTATGCAGCCATCGAACGTCATCTACGATATCTGCTACAAGAAGGACGAACTGGGCGATCCGCTCATCAACGACCACCACGCTGTAGCTCTGGGAATTGCAACCTACGAGGAACTGGCGGAGATCTACCGGATGACGGCCCGGATCAACGAGGTGCTCAAGGGTCTTTTCGACCGGATAAACGTCCGGCTTGTGGATTTCAAGATCGAATTCGGCAAGACTTCCGAAGGAGAGATCGTCCTGGCCGACGAGGTGTCGCCCGACTCCTGTCGCCTGTGGGATGCCACGACGGGCGAGCGGCTTGACAAGGACCGTTTCCGCCGCGACATGGGCCGGGTCCGCGAAGCTTATGAGGAGATTCTGATGCGTTTGAAAAAAATTACGGAATAAGATATGATGGAGACAGTTCGCGACCGCGAGTTGCACGAGGAGTGCGGCGTGTTCGGGCTTTTCGGAGTCCCCAATGCCGCATCGCTGGCCTATTATGGCCTGCACGCCCTGCAACACCGTGGTCAGGAGGGAGCCGGCATCGTGTCGGTGGACAACGGCGATTTTCGCCGGATCAGGGGTAACGGCCTGGTAACGGAGGTATTCAACGAAGAGAAACTCGCCACGCTGCGCGGCGACATGGCCATCGGTCATGTACGCTATACGACGGCCGGCGGCGGCGGTTCGGAGAATATCCAGCCGTTCCTGTTCCGCCACAACTCGGGTGATTTCGCCATGGCCCACAACGGCAATATCGTCAATTCGGCGCTTCTGCGCGAATACCTCGAGAATCGGGGCAGCCTTTTCCAGTCGACCTCCGACAGCGAGATCCTCGCGCATCTGATCAAGAAGGAGACGCGCTCCCATGACCGCCCGCGCATCTACTCGATCATCGATGCACTGAACATGATCGAAGGAGCCTTTGCTTTCCTGATCATGACGGCCAACCGGATCTACGCCTGCCGCGACAAGTACGGACTGCGTCCGCTGTCGATCGGCCGCCTGGGCGACGGATGGGTCGTTTCGAGCGAGACGTGCGCCTTCGACGTGCTGGGGGCCGAATTTGTCCGCGACGTCGAGCCCGGAGAGATCGTGACGATCGACCGCAAGGGGCTGCGCAGCAGCGACTATTCGATGTACAAGCGCCGCCAGATGTGTGCGATGGAGTATATCTATTTCGCCCGTCCGGACAGCGATATCGAGGGATGCAACGTGCACGCCTACCGCAAGGAGTCGGGACGGCTGCTCTTCGAGGAGTCGCCGGCCGAGGCGGATATCGTCGTCGGCGTACCCGATTCGAGCCTGAGTGCTGCGATGGGTTATGCCGAGGCGAGCGGCCTGCCCTATGAGATGGGTCTGATCAAGAACAAGTATATCGGCCGTACGTTCATCCAGCCCACGCAGGAGCTGCGCGAGAAGGGCGTGCGGATGAAGCTCTCGGCCGTGCGCTCGATCGTGCGCGGCAAGCGGGTGGTGCTGGTGGACGACTCGATCGTACGCGGCACGACGTCGCGCCGCATCGTTACGATGCTCAAGGAGGCCGGGGCTACGGAGGTGCATGTCCGCATCGCGTCGCCCCCGATGACGAATCCCTGTTTCTATGGTGTCGATACCTCGACCTACGACGAGCTGATCTCGGCCCGCAAGGATGTCGAAGGGGTTCGCGAGGAGATCGGAGCCGACTCGCTCAGCTTCCTGTCGTCCGAGTCGCTGTTGCGCGCGGGAAAGCGTCAGGAGCTCTGCATGGCCTGCTTCACAGGACACTATCCCACGGCTCTGTACGAGTCGATTGACAAGGCGAACAAGCAGGGCAAGTAAGTTTGATCATAAATATGAATGGAGTTCGTTTGCGGCGGCCGGGCTGCCCCGACGGACGATAAAACAAAGCGAAGAGTATGGCACAAAGTTATGAAAAGGCCGGCGTGAACCTCGAGGCCGGATATGAAGTGGTGCGTCGCATCAAGAAGCATGTGGCCTCGACCTCGCGTCTGGGCGTGATGGGCAATATCGGCGCCTTCGGAGGCATGTTCGACCTTTCGGCGCTCAAGGTGCAGGAGCCGGTGCTCGTAAGCGGCACGGACGGCGTGGGTACGAAGCTCAAGCTGGCTTTCGAGATGGACAAGCACGATACGATCGGTATCGACGCCGTAGCCATGTGCGTCAATGACGTGCTGGCGCAGGGAGCCGAACCGCTCGTCTTCCTCGACTATGTGGCGGTGGGCCACAACGAACCCCAGAAGATCGAGGCCATCGTGGCCGGTGTTGCCGAGGGCTGCCGTCAGGCCGGATGCGCTCTGGTGGGCGGTGAGACGGCCGAGATGCCGGGCATGTATGCCGACGGCGAGTACGACATCGCCGGCTTCACGGTGGGCGTCGTCGAGAAGTCGAAACTGATCGACGGCTCGAAGGTTGCCGTGGGTGACGTTCTTGTGGGCATTGCCTCGAGCGGCGTGCACTCCAACGGTTTCAGCCTCGTGCGCAAGATCCTTGCGGACAACTGCCTGGATCTGCACCGGTCGTATCCCGAGCTGTCGAACAAGCTGCTGGGCGAGGTGCTGCTCACGCCGACGAAGATCTATGTCAAGCAGGTGCTGGAGGTGATCCGTCACTGCGACGTACACGGCATCAGCCACATTACGGGCGGCGGCTTCGACGAGAACATCCCCCGCATCCTCCGCGAGGGGCAGGGACTCGAGATCGAGGAGGGATCGTGGGAGATTCTCCCCGTCTTCCGCTTCCTGGAGAAGTACGGCAAGGTGCCTCACCGCGAGATGTTCAACATCTTCAACATGGGTATCGGCATGGTCATCGCCCTCGACGCCGCGCAGGCGCAGCAGGCCATCGACATCCTGACCGCGCAGGGCGAGCGCGCCGCGGTGATCGGTCGCGTTACGGACCGGGAAGGGGTTGTGATCCGATAGCGTCATGAAGCGCATAGCGGTATTCGCCAGCGGCAGCGGCACGAACTTCGAGGCCATCGTAACGGCTGCGGAGCAGGGTGAACTGCCCGCACGGGTCGTGCTGCTCGTATGCGACCGTCCCGGAGCCCGGGTCGTGGAGCGCGCGGCTGCGCACGGCGTTGAGACGTTGGCCTTCACACCGAAGGAGTACGCCTCGAAGGCGGACTACGAGGAGGAGATCGTCCGTCGTCTCGATGCTGCGGGCGTGGAGCTGGTCTGCCTGGCCGGATACATGCGTATCGTGGGCGAGACGCTGCTCGGGGCCTATGCGGGACGGATCATCAACATCCATCCGTCGCTGCTGCCCGCCTTCCGCGGGGCGCATGCCATCGAGCAGGCATTGGCATACGGCGTCAAGGTCTTCGGCGTTACGATCCACTATGTCGATGCCACGCTCGACGGGGGGCGTATCATTGCCCAGCGGGCCTTCGAATACGAAGGCGGCGATCAGGCGGAGCTGGAGGCGAAGATCCATGCCGTGGAGCATCCGCTCTATGTCGAAACAATCCGCAGGCTGCTCGAGATGCAGCCGGCGGCCGCAAAGAGTGAACAGTAAATTGTTGGAAAAAAGATAAAATAGACCGAAAATGAGAGCATTGGTAAGTGTAAGCGACAAGACCGGCGTCGTGGAGTTCGCAAAAGGACTGCGGGCTCTGGGCTGGGAGGTGATCGCCACGGGCGGCACGATGAAGCTGCTGCGCGAGAGCGGTGTCGAGGTAATCAACATCAGCGACGTTACGGGATTTCCCGAGATTTGCGACGGTCGCGTGAAGACCCTGCATCCGAAGGTGCACGGCGGACTGCTGGCACGCCGCGACGATCCCGAGCACCTGAAGGCGCTCCGCGAGAACGGCATCGAGTTCATCGACCTGGTGTGCGTGAATCTCTATCCCTTCCGTCAGACGATCGCCAAACCCGACGTGAAGATGGAGGACGCCATCGAGAATATCGACATCGGCGGACCGTCGATGCTGCGTTCGGCGGCCAAGAACTGGGCAGACGTTACGGTTGTGTGCGATCCGGCGGATTACGGGCAGATCCTTGCGGAGATTCGGGCCGGCGGCAATACGGAGAAGGCGACGCGTCTGAAACTCTCCGCGAAGGCCTATACCCATACGGCCGAGTACGATGCGATGATCGCCACCTACATGCGGGCCCAGGCCGGGCTTAACGAGAAGCTCTTCCTCGAGTTCGACCTCGTGCAGTCGCTGCGCTATGGTGAGAATCCCCATCAGAGTGCGAAGTTCTACCGCGAGGAGCACGAAGTGCCCTATTCGCTGGCCTTCTCCCGCCAGCTGAACGGCAAGGAGCTGTCGTACAACAATATTCAGGACGCAAATGCCGCACTGTGCATCGTCCGTGAGTTCGACGAGCCGTTCTGCGTGGGCCTGAAGCACATGAATCCCTGCGGCGCCGCCACGGGCCGCGATGTGGTAGAGGCCTGGACGAAGGCCTACGAGGCTGACAAGGTCTCGATCTTCGGCGGCATTGTGGCCACGAACCGTGAGGTTACGCGCGAGGCGGCCGAGCTGATGAAGCCGATCTTCCTGGAGATCATCATGGCCCCGAAGTTCTCGGAAGGGGCGCTCGAGGTGCTTTGCACGAAGAAGAACCTGCGGCTGCTGGAGGTAGACATGTCGCGCGGCGCCGTCGATCCGAAGCAGTATGTGAGCGTGAACGGCGGCCTGCTGGTGCAGGACCTCGACGTGGCGACCAAGCAGGTCCTGCCGGAGATGTGCGTTACGGAGGCCAAGCCCGCCGCCTCGCAGATGGAGGATCTCAACTTCGGCTGGCATATCGTCAAACATGTGAAGTCGAACGCCATCGTCGTGGTGCGCGACGGCCGCACGCTGGGTGTGGGCGCCGGACAGATGAACCGCATCGGCTCGGCCGAGATCGCCCTCAAGCAGGCGCATGCCGCCGGCTTTACGGAGGGTCTCGTCATGGCGTCGGACGGCTTCTTCCCCTTCGATGACTGTGTGGCTCTGGCGGCCGAGTACGGCGTTACGGCCATCGTGCAGCCCGGAGGCTCGGTCCGCGACGAGGACTCGATCCGCAAGGCCAACGAGAAGGGCATCGCCATGCTCTTCACGGGCGAGCGCCATTTCAAACACTGACAAAGGGTCCGGGCGGCGCATGGCACCGCCCGGTATCGTATGCCGGGGGAGTGTGTCTCCCGATGCATGCCCATGATACGATTCATCATTTAACGGATACGCTATGAAGGTTTTGGTTATCGGTTCCGGCGGCAGGGAGCATGCCATTGTGGATGCCTTGAGCCGCTCGCCGCAAGTCGAGAAAATATATTGTGCTCCAGGAAATGCGGGAATCGCCCGTCAGGCCGAGTGCCTGCCGATCCGCGATACGGAGGTGGAGCGTCTGCGCGACTTTGCCGCGCAACACGACATCGCGCTGACGGTCGTAGGCCCCGAAGCTGCTTTGGCTGCGGGGGTTGTGGATTGCTTCAAGGCCGCCGGACTGCGGATCTTCGGTCCGACGAAGGCTGCGGCACGCGTCGAGTCGTCGAAGGAGTTTGCCAAGGACCTGATGGCCCGCTACGGCATTCCGACAGCGGCCTACCGGGCCTTCTCCGACTATGCGGAGGCCCGCGACTATGTGAGCGGCAGACCCTTTCCCGCCGTGCTCAAGTACGATGGCCTGGCAGCCGGAAAGGGGGTGGTGATCGCCCAGACGATGGAGGAGGCTGATGCGGCTCTGAAGGAGATGCTGCTCGACGACAAGTTCGGTGAGGGGCGTGTTGTCGTGGAGGATTACCTCGAGGGTCCGGAGTTCTCGCTGCTCTGCTTCGTTTCGGGACGCCGTGTCTGGCCCATGGTGCTTTCGCAGGACCACAAACGGGCCTATGACGGCGACAAGGGTCCCAATACGGGCGGCATGGGCGCCTATTCGCCGCTGTCGTTCATTACCGAAGAGGACGAACGCTATGCTGTGGAGCGGATCATGCAGCCGATGGCCGAGGCGATGGTTGCCGAGGGGTGTCCCTTCGAAGGGGTGCTCTACGGCGGACTGATGAAGACCGTGGACGGCATCAAGGTGATCGAGTTCAACGCCCGTTTCGGCGATCCCGAGACGGAGGTCGTACTGCCGCGCCTGAAGAGCGACATTGTCGATATCTTCTGCGCCGTGGCAGACGGTTGCGATGCGCGGCTCGAGTGGGACGACCGCCCGGCATTGGGCATCGTACTCGCCTCGAAGGGCTACCCCGGAAGCTATGAAAAGGGCTTCGAGATCCGCGGGCTGGACCGCGTCGAAGGTACGGTCTACCACATGGGCACGAAGGCCGACGGCGACCGGATTCTGACGGCCGGAGGCCGCGTGCTGTTTGTCGTGGGACGCGGCGCAACGCTCGCCGAGGCGCGCGAAGCCGCCCTGCGCGATGTGGCACGCATCGAATGCGACAACCTGTTCCACCGCACCGATATCGGACATTGGGCGCTGGACAAGTAGGAAAAAGAGTATAATGCAAAACGGAAAAATATGATAATCAGTGGTAAAGAGCTGTCGGCTCGACTCAAGGCCGAAATGGCGGAGGAGGTGAAGGGTTTTCCCGCGAAGTACGGCCGCGTGCCGCATCTGGTGGTGGTGCTCGTAGGCGACAATCCGGCGAGCGTGAGCTACGTTACGGGCAAGGCCAAGGCTTCGGCCGAGGTGGGAATCCGCAATACGACGATCCGCCGTCCGGAGAGTATCTCGGAGGCCGAATTGCTGGAGTTGATCGCTTCGCTGAATGCCGATGCGGAGGTGGACGGCATTCTGGTGCAGCTGCCCCTGCCCAAACACATCGACGAGGACAAGGTGATCGCCGCCATCGACAAGTCGAAGGATGTGGACGGCTTCCATCCGCTCAATGTCGCCGCGCTGTGGCAGAAGCAGCCCTGCACGCTGCCCTGTACGCCGAAGGGCATCATCAAGATGCTGAAGGCCGCCGGGGTGGAGATCGCCGGCAAGCGCGCCGTGGTGATCGGCCGCAGCAACATCGTTGGGCTTCCCGTCTCGAAACTGCTGCTCGACGAGAATGCCACGGTAACGATGGCTCACAGCCGTACGCGCAACCTTGCCGAGGTAACGCGCGGAGCGGAGATTCTGGTGGTGGCGATCGGCCGCCCGAAGTTCATCACGGCCGACATGGTTTCGGAGGGTACGGTGGTGATCGACGTAGGAGTGAACCGCGATCCCGAGACGGGCAAGCTGTGCGGCGATGTCGATTTTGCCGCCATCGAACCCAAGGCCTCGGTCATTACGCCGGTGCCGGGAGGTGTCGGGCCGATGACGATCTGCTGCCTGATGGAGAATACGATCGAATGTTTCAAGCGCCGCTTCTGACGGCGTAGAGCCGCGTATAAAGATCCGGCGATCGGTTCTGCAACCGATCGCCGGACTTTTTTTGTCTTCTCGGGCGGCTTACAGGGCGAGCGTCGCCTCGATCCGCTCGGGCAGGGACAGCGGCTCTCCGCACGGACGGAGCATTGCCAGGTCGTTTTCGGCCGTTCCTGTACCGAAGTCGAACCCGTCGGGCGAATGGAACGTTGCGGGAACGGCTCCCGAGAACCCGAGGCGCTCGTAGAAGGCCCGCAGATGGTCGTCTCCGGGTGTGGGGATCAGAAAGAGGGCGCGGCAGCCTTCCGCTTCGGCACGGCGGATCGCCTCCTGCAGCAGCCCCGTTGCCAGACCGCGGTGGCGGTATGCGGCTGCGGTTGCGACGCCGTAGACGTAGGCGGCGGGCCCGAATGCCGTCTCGAAGGGCAGCAGGTGAAGCATTGCCGCGGGTTTGCCGTCGCACGAGGCCGTCAGCATCCGCCTCCGGCTGTAGTAACGCATCAGGAAGGAGTCGATGAAGGCCTCCTCGTCGCCGAAGGCTTCGACCCACAACTGCCGGCAGAAGAGCTCGTCGGGATGCAGGCGGATGGCCGTGAACTTGTGTTGGAGGAAGGCCGGGCGGTAGGAGAGTTTGGCGCGGCGCAGCCCCTCGATGCCGAGGTCCTCCTCGCGGTTGATAAGCGTGAACCGCTCCGGAAGGTGTTGGGCGAAGAGCTTGTTGATGATCGTGAAGGCCCCGTCGTAGCGCGTGTCGGCCTTCTCGACATGCGTGTCGAACGTATGGTCGTTTACGGCCGATCCGTAGGTGAAGGCGACCAGCCGGTCGCCGACATAGATGCAGCCGCCCTGCAGTCCCAAAGCTTCGAAGTGCGCGAAGGCACGGTGCATGGCCCGCTGTTCGGCGCAGAGCTCCGTGGTGTGTCCTTCGTGAACCTTGCGCCATTCGCACTCGAGGGCCATGCACTCGTCGAATCGCTCGGGAGTCAGCTCCTCGTAGCGGTAGTCGGGGTATTCGCCCGTAAAGCGGTTGATGTGGTTGCGCTTGGGCTGGTAGTGCTGTCCGGTGAGGTTGCGCAGGTCTGCGGCGTTGTAGACGTAGTCCTCCAGATTGCGGTCCGACTCGAAGGCGAAGGCTCCGGGATGCGCCCGCCGGATCATCTCTCGCCCCTCGTCCGTCAGGCCGATGATCCGCAGCCTCTGCCCGTGAGCGTGCGCATCGTCGCGCAACTGCGGAATGACCGGGGTGAAGTCGCCCGGACCTACGGGCTGCATGTAGCCGATGCGCTCGCCGCCGTCGATGTGGAAACGGATGACCAGAAAACCGTCGATCTCGGCCCAGGCGCTGTGGTAGACCGGCAGCCAGCAGAACATGTTGGCGAAGGCGAGGTCGCAGTTGCAGATTTCCGAGGGCATCGTGTAGCGTTCGATCGTCGCACGGTCCTCAAGACGTATGGGGTGGAATTCAATCATGAACCGTATAGTTTTTTGCCTCGATGCGCGTGTAGTACTGCTGGACAAGGCCCTCGAAGCGACGCATGAGCGAATCGGCCGCCGGCGTGGCGGTAGCCTCCGGCGCTCCCGAGTCGTCGATCGTCAGAATCTCCCCGCTGTCGGTCAGCGCGCGGAACTTACCGTCGTAGGAGACCGACCAGCTGGGCCGCTGCGGCTCGTTGAGCACGTCGCGCCCGAAGGCGAAGTAGGGCTCGCGGTTGCCGAGCAGTCCGAGCAGCGTGGGCATGATGTCCAATTGTTGTGCCACCTCGTCGATCGATCCCTGCAAGGCTCCGTCCGGTGTGTGGAGGAAGCCGATGATGTGCATGTTGCCGGGGTATTCGCGCGTATCGGGTGCGAACTTCTCCGAGGAGACGTGGTCGGCCACGAAGACGAAGATCGTGCGGCGGAACCACTCCCTGCCGGAGAAACGGTGGTAGAAGCGGCGGAAGGCCGCATCGTCGTAGGCCACGCCCTTGTGGATGCGGGTGTAGCCCTCGGGCAGCGTCGCGGCATAACGTTCGGGTACCACGAAGGGGTGGTGCGACGAGAGGGTGAACATCGAGGCGAAGAAGGGCTCGGGCATTCCGTCGAGCTCTTCGCCCAGGAACTGCAGGAACTCTTCGTCCCAGATGCCCCAGTATCCGTCGAAATCCCCGCGTCCATGCTTCTCCTCATAATCCTCGCGGCTTACGAGCCGGTCGATGCCTGCCGAACGGGCGTAGGCTCCGAAGCCCATCGAGCCGCGCTCCGAGCCGCAGAAGAAGGCCGTGGCATAGCCCCGGTCGGCCAGCAGGGCCGGCAGCTGCCGGCTCGCGCCGAGCGCCTGGGGCATCAGCACGAAGGGGGTGCGGAACGACGGGATGCTGCCCAGCACCGAAGGCATGGCCTGGATCGAGCGGGTGCCGTTGGCATACATGCGTTTGAAGCAGAGTCCGTTTTGCATCAGCGAGTCGAGGAAGGGGGTGAATCCCTTTTCCGGCCGGTCGGCATAGAGATCCGGGCGCAGCAGGGCCGAGTGCTCGGCCGACATGCTCTCCATGATGAAGAGCACCACGTTGCGGCCCTGCAGATCGACGGCTACGGAGTCTGCGGGCTGATGTACGGGTGTGAACCAGGTGTCGAGCTCCTCCGCGGGGAAGTATTTGCGGTAGGAGAGTCCTCCTCCGCTGCCGATGGTCCGCAGGATGCAGAAGGGGTTGCTCAGGATGAGGTTCGCCCGGGCGTTGTCCGAGGTGTAGAGCGTGGCGTTCGAAAGGGTGATCGGCCGCGTCATGCGGGTGAAACCGCCGCGGGCACCGCCGAGGCAGAGCCCGGTAGCCAAAAGCAGCGCGACCGTACCGCCCGCATAGTAGGGCCATCCGTCCCGCAGCAGGCTCTCTTCGCGGGCGCGGCGCCCGTAGCCCCATGCAAGCAGCGCCGTGAGCAGCGCCCACAGCAGCACGAGATACCAGTTCTCGGTCATGAAGGTTCCGATGAGCTGCAGCGTGTTGTCGTTGTCGGCGAAGAAGATCTCGTCGGCCGTAAAGCGCTTCTGCGTATAGCGGAAGTAGACCGCGTCGGCAAGGTTCAGCGCGACGACCAGCGAATTGACCGCCGTATAATACCCGAAGACGATATTCCGGTACCAGCCCTTTCCGCGCAGGTGCAGTGGCAGGAGCGAGAGCAGGACGAACAATCCGTCGGCATAGACGACCGAGGCGGTGTCGAAGAGCAGGGACCCCGCCAGCAGCTGGCCGAGGTCTTCCCAGGCGATGCCGCCGAACGTCAGGGCATTGTATACGCCGAAGGCCACGCGGCATACGGCCAGTACGACATAAAGCAGGGCGATACGTCGTACGAGCAGACCTACGGGCGTACGGAACAGGCGTTTGATAAACGGGAACATGGCCGATGGTTGCGGTTTTGTGGTGCTTCGGTTGTCGAAACCGGATGCCGTCGTTGCGGACGGCGCCCGGCGTCTTTGTTTACGGCAGGTTATTCGCAGGCCTTGAGCGACATGTCGAGCGAGCGGATCTGGTGTGTCAGCGCACCCACCGAGATGAAATCGACGCCGCATTCGGCGTAGTCGCGCATCGTCTCGAGGGTGATGCCGCCGCTCGACTCCGTTTCGCAACGTCCGGCGACCTTCTCGACGGCCTTGCGCGTCATCTCGGGCGTGAAGTTGTCGAACATGATGCGGTCCACGCCTCCGGCGGCGAAGACTTCGTCAATGTCCTCCAGCGAACGGACCTCGCATTCGATGGGCAGCTCCTTGCCGCGCGCCTTGAGGTATTCCCGTACGCCACGGATGGCTTTCTGAATGCCGCCGGCAAAGTCGATGTGGTTGTCTTTCAGCAGGATCATGTCGAAAAGTCCCATGCGGTGGTTTTCTCCGCCGCCGATCTTCACGGCCATCTTGTCCAGCACGCGCATGCCCGGCGTGGTCTTGCGTGTGTCGAGCACCTTGGTGTGCAGTCCTTCGAGGCGCTTGACATAGACGGCTGTCTGGGTCGCTACGCCGCTCATGCGCTGCATGATGTTGAGCAGGATGCGCTCGGCCTGCAGCAGCGAGCGGAGCCGCCCCGAAACGTAGAAGGCTACGTCGCCCGGGCGTACGCGGTCGCCGTCATGGAGCACCTGTTCGAAGTGCATTTCGGGATCGAGCCGCTTGAGCACGAGTTGTGCGATTTCGATGCCGGCGATGACGCCCTCCTGCTTGCAGAGCAGGCGCATGCGTCCGTGTTCGCCGGCGGGGATGCAGGCCAGCGACGTATGGTCGCCGTCGCCGATATCTTCCTTGATGCAGAGCTCGATGAGCTCATCGACAAAAGGTTTGTATTCGGGTTTCATAGCATATGATGTTTTTGTGTCAGTCCTTGATGATCAGACGTCCGGTGTACTCCATGCGGAAAGAGCCCATGTTGGGAACGACGCAGGTGAAGCCGATGCGGCAGTTGATGTCCTCGACCGATCCTTCGACCTGGGTAAGCGTATAGGAGGGCATGTCCTGATAACTGTATCCGCCGCCTTCCGCGTTGGGAAGCCGCACCTGGGGTACGGTGCTGGCGGCGGTGAAGGAGAGCGATGCTCCCTGTCCCGGGGTGTAGGGCATGCGGTGGATGCGCATGTCGAGCGCCGGCATCGCCGCTGCAAAACGCGTGGCGTGCATGTAGATCGTCAGGGTTTCGTGGTCGCCGGCGAATTCGAACCAGGCCTCCTCGTCGGAGAAGCTGTTTCCGTTTTCGTCGGTTACGGTCGCCGTTCCGTAGAAGTGCATGTTGTCGCTGTTGAAGACTCCGTCGACGATCGATCCGTTGCTCGAGGCGTAGTGCACTTTCGGTGCTTCGTCGTCTTCGCAGGAGATCCCGAACAGGCTGCATGCGCAGAGGCCGAGCAGCAGGAAGAGGTGTTTTTTCATGGTCTGGTATTTTTTTGTATGAGTATGTTCAGCGTGATGCCGAACGTGCGGGGCAGTCCGTACTGGACGAACTCCCGTTCGATGGACTTGAAATAGAAAACCTCGTACTTCGCATCCGCAAGGTTCCGGCACCAGAGATCGACCGAATAGCGTTCGTGTTCGAGGCGCAGCGAAGCGTCGGCCAGCGTGTGGAAGGGCTGGCGGCGCGTGTTGGCCTCGTTCCATTCGATGCTTCCCGTGCTGCGGAGTCCGGCCTGCAGGATCAGGTCGCCCAGCCATTCCGCGCCGGTCGGAACGGTCCATGCTGCCCGGGCAGCGAGCGTATGCCGCGGGGCATAGGGAATGCGGTTCCCCGCATAGTCGGCCTGTCCGGTGTCGTAGCGTACGAAGCGGGCGTCCGTAAAACCGTAGGAGGCGTTCAGTTCGAGATTGCGCCACGGTGTGGCCTGCAGCGAGAGCTCCCCGCCGCGGCTGCGCGTGCGTCCGGCGTTGGCCATCATGCGCCCGGTGGTCTGCCCCTCGGGAAATACGGTGAGCTGCTGGTCGCGGCAGTCGATCCAGAAGAGGGCGAAGTCGCCGCGCACGGCCCCCTCCATGCAAGAGAAGTGTCCGCCGATCTCAAAGTTCCAGCTGTATTCGGGTTTGTAGGACATGAGGTCGGGTTCCTCATAGTCGAGGCCCGAGGCCATGGCCCACTTGATCTTCTCCTGCAGGATGTCCGAAAACATCTGCGTGTTGAAGCCTCCGGCCTTGTATCCCCGGGCAACGGAGAGGTAGAGGTTGCGAGTGCCGTCGAAGGCGTAAAGCACCGAGAACTTGGGCAGCACCTCGAGGTAGGAGTGGGTGATCGCGTTCCGTTCGTCGATCTCGACGCGGGCCGCTGCAGGTGTTCCGCCCGTAACGCTCAACGTGTAGTCCAGTTCGGCGCGGCTGCGGTAACGCAGGCGCGTGTGCTCGAAGTCGGCGCGGATGCCGGCCGTAAAGAGCCACCGTCCGAGGGCATAGCGCGATTCGTGGTAGAGGGCTGCCCCGTAGACGGGCATGCGGAAGTAGGATTCGAGCGGGAGTTCTTCGGCCTCGATCCCGTAGACCAGATCGGGGTTCGAGTTGGCGTTGCGGAGGATGAGTTCCTCGATGCCCGTACGTTTGAAGTGAACCGGGGCCTCCATCCGGGTGTGGCGGTAGAATCCGAAGGCGCCGAAGAGCCAGCGGTAGGCGTGGTTGTCGCGCGAGCGGAGGACGACATCTTCGGTCAGGCTGTGCTCCGTGCGGGCCTGCGTAAGGGTGAAGTAGGAGAGCGGCAGGAAGTCCTGGTCGAGCGTCATCGCATCGTCCGAGTATTGGTAGCTCGTGATCGACGAAATGGTGAACGCGTCGGTGTCGTAGCGGATCGTGAGCCCGTCGCTCACGAGCGTGCGCCGGTAGGAGCAGGGATCGTTGTAGGCGATCTGTCCGGGGCGGATCACCTCTTTGCCGTCAAAGACGAGCGGTTCGGTGCCCGCATAGGCATAGGGGTAGCCTCCCTGGTCGAGCACCGAGAAGGAGAAGGTGTTGTCCAGGCGCAACCCCCGGCCGTTATCCCACAGCGTGCGCCAGCGTCCGCCGCCGAGCCGTTCGCGGTCGCAGCGTTCGCCCGTAAAGTCGTTCGTGAAGAATCCGTTGCTGCGGGTGTAGTATCCCGAGACCGACATGCCCACTTCGGGCGTGAGTTTCTCGTAGAGCGAGACGCGGATGCGGCTGCTCGCGCCGTTGCCGTATTCGGCCATCAGGCGCACGCCCTGCCAGGCAAGCGGCGAGAGGGTGTAGATATTGATCACTCCGCCCATCGTGTTGCGGCCGTAGAGGGTCGATTGCGGCCCCCGCAGCACCTCGATACGCTCCACTTCGGCCAGTTCGGTGTCGAAGTTGTCCTTGTTCATCACCGGGACATTGTCGATATTGAGCCCGATGACCGGTTGGTCGATGCGTGCTCCGAGGCCACGGACATAGATCGACGAGGTCATGCGCGACCCGTAGTCGGGTATGTGGAGGTTGGGCACCTGTTGTGAGAGTTCCGCGAGGGCATCGACATGGCGGCGGGAGATGTCGCGGCTCCCTACGATCGTCGAGGCGACGGGCTCGGAACGCAGCACGAGACCCTGCTTGATGGCCGTGATCTGCACCTTGTCCACCGTGATGGTCGTATCTGCCGCCTCGTACGCCGTATACGGCGACCCAGCTCCGCCGTCGGGGGCGGCGGCAGTCGGGAGAGTCCACAGGAGCAACGGCAGGGTTATCGACAGCAGTTCGTAGCGCATGGTCCGCAAATGGAACAATCAGGGTACAAAGTAACGTTTTTATTTTGGATGCTGCAATCCTAATTTATGAGGAGGCGTATTTTACAGCGTATCCATCGAGGCGTAACCGGCTGCCAGGGCATAGACCACGAGCCCTGCGACGGAGCGGATGCCGAGCTTCTCCATAAGGTTGCGGCGGTGGGAGATGACCGTCGTAAGTCCGATGTCGAGCCGTTGGGCGATCTGTTTGTTCATCAGCCCTTCGGCAATGAGTGTCAGCACCTCGATTTCCCGTTCGGAGAGCAGTTGCGGTACGGGGACTGCTGCCGGGCGGGCATGTTCGGGCCGGTGGGCGCTGTGCTGCAGGCGCAGCAGGGCGGCGACGATCTGCTCCTCATTGCCGTGTACGTCGAGGCAGTGCATGCCGGTGCCGGCAAGTCGCGGGTCTCCCGAAGAGAGGATGATTGTCTTGTGCCGGTATGCCCGGAAAAAAGGGGCATGGGCCACGAAGAGCTGTACCGAGACGAAAAAGTGGAAAAACCGTTCCGGATCGGCGGCCTCGAATTCCCGGAAGGAGGCGAACAGCTCGATGTCGGCCGTCGGGGCGGCCTTCTCGAGGATCGACCGCAGCCCGATGCCTGCCAGGGTGTTGGAGACGACGACGGCGATGGCGGGGTGCGGATTCATTCGTGATGGTAGGGTTCGTTGTGCAGGATCGTGAATGCCCGATAGATCTGCTCGGCGAAGATCGCCCGCACGATCTGGTGCGAGAAGGTCATGCGCGAGAGCGAGATCCGTGCATCGGCGCGGGCGTAAACCTCGTCGGAGAATCCATAGGGACCTCCGATGACGAGTACGAGGCGTTTCATGCCGCTGTTGAGGCGTTTCTGAAGCCACCAGGCAAATTCCACCGAGCGGTACTCCTCGCCTCGTTCGTCGAGCAGCGCGACATAATCGCCTTCGGAGAGTTGGCGCAGGATCGCTTCGCCCTCGGCCGTGGACTGCTGACGCGGGGTGAGCTTGCGCGTATTGCGCACGTCGGGGAGCGTAGTGATGACGAAGCGGCAGTAGAAGTTCACCCGCCGGGCGTACATCTCGACCAGCGCGGCGACCTCCTTCGAGTCGGTCTTGCCTATGACGATCAACTCCAGCGTCATCTCGCGTTGCGGGGCGTGTCTACAGGTCGGTATTCCACTCGCCGTCGGCATCGGCATAGATCACCGGCCGTGCGGTCTCCACCGACTTGAGCCATTCGTAGGCCTTGTACATGTTGTATCCGTTGCCCGAGGGATTGCCCAGGGCGTAGGCAATGACGCAGGTGAAGTTCCGCGAGCGGTAGTACATTGCCTTTACGCGCTCGAGGTACTCGTCCGCCAGCGACGGGTCGTTCGAGGGTGTTCCGCCCACGCGGCGGTCGTCGCGGCGTTCCGGAGCGTCGATCCCCGCGCAGTCGATGACATAGAGACCTGCCTCGTCGCAGCACTCGTAGAACCACGCCGGCTGCGGGTAGTCGGGGCATACGGTGTTCTTGCCCTGCGCCTTGAGTGCCTTGAGCTCCGCAAGGGTCGTCTTGCGGTCCGCGGCGGCATTGTAGGGCGTGCGGATGAGTTTCAGCTCCCGGTCCAAACGCATCAGACGCCCGTCCACGAGTTCCGTCTTGCCGAAGCCCACCTTCAGGGGCATGTACTCCTTGTAGACGCCGTCGCGGCGCGTGAAGAGCATCACGCGGTAGAGGGGCGGCGTCTTGGCGCCGGCTTCCCAACGGTTCTTGTAGGCGTCGTAGATGAAGGGGTGGAAGCGCACCGTGTCGGTCGAACGGCCCGGAATCACCACGTCGCGCATGTTGAAGTCGAGCAGCTTGCCCTGCGGGGAGTAGATGTCGTAGCCGACGGTTACCGTCTCGTCGTAGTTGAACGAGTTCTGGGCGATGAGGGCGACTTCCAGAATGCCGAACTTGCGCGTGGAGTCGGGCACGAGGGCGATCTCGAAGTCGCGGATCGAGCGTTTGTTCTGATAATAGAGGTAGCTGTTTCCGAAGGCGGGGCGGCGGGGCGGCTCGACGTTGATTGCCTCTGTCGTGCTCGGGCGCAGGATCAGCCGGAAGTCGTTTGCGCCCTGTCGGACATAGGGCCCGATGGCGAACTCCGCGGGAGTTGCCGGATCCTCGACCTCGGCCACCGCACGGTCATTGATCCAGAGCGAGTAGGCCGAACCGACATTCTCCAGATGCAGGTAGACGTTGCCGTCGCTCCAGGCATAGGGGATCTCGAGCGTGAGGCCGACGACCGACATGCCCTCTCCTCCGGCGATCAGCTTCGGGGTGAAGGCCCGATAGTAGCCGCCGGCCTCGCGGTTGCGGGCGTCGGCGTCGCGGCGCGTATCATAGGGGATGACCTCGGTGCGGAAGATGCGTCCAGCCTCGGTGAGGCGCGGCGCTTCGGGCTCCTCGCCCTGCGCCCGGACCGAAAGGGTGCAGAGCGTCAGCAGCGCGGCTGTCAGGATTCGTTTCATCGTATGCGCTTTCGGATTAATGGTATGCGCAAAGGTACTTTTTTTTTGCCAAATCGCAAATTATAGCTAACTTTGTCAATTCGGAAAAACGTCTGAAACAAAGAAGATATGAAAACGCAGAGAATCGTAGAAATTCTGAAGTCCGGGGCCGTGGACACCGACGTGGTGGTCAAAGGCTGGGTGCGCACCAAGCGCGGCAACAAGAACGTAGCCTTCATCGCCCTGAACGACGGGTCGTGCGTTGCGAACATACAGGTGGTGGTCGATCTGCAGAAGATCGCCGAAGAGACCCTCAAACCCATTACGACGGGTGCCTGCATCCGTGTGGACGGGCGTCTGGTCGCCTCGCCCGGCTCGGGCCAGGGCGTCGAGGTGCAGGCCGACCGCATCGAGATCTACGGCACGGCCGACCCCGAAACCTATCCCCTGCAGAAGAAGGGCCACTCGCTGGAGTTCCTGCGCGACATCGCCTATCTGCGTCCGCGTACCAATACGTTCGGTGCCGTGCTGCGCATCCGCCACGCCATGGCCTATGCCATTCACGAGTATTTCAACAAGAACGGATTCTACTATTTCCATACGCCGATCATCACCGCTTCGGACTGCGAAGGCGCTGGAGCAATGTTCCAGGTTACGACGCTCGATCTGAACGATGTGCCCCGCGACGAGGCGGGCAAGGTGGACTACACGCAGGATTTCTTCGGCAAGTCGTGTAACCTGACCGTTTCGGGACAGCTCGAAGGAGAGCTGGGCGCCCTTTCGCTGGGCCGCATCTACACCTTCGGTCCGACCTTCCGCGCCGAGAACTCCAACACGCCGCGCCACGCCTCGGAATTCTGGATGATCGAGCCCGAGGCTGCCTTCTACGATCTGGAGGACAATATGGAACTGGCCGAGGACTTCCTCAAGTACCTGATCCAGTATGCGCTGGACCACTGCATGGAGGATCTCGAGTTCATGAACAAGATGTGGGATCCGGGGCTGCTTGAGCGGCTGCGCTTCGTGCTGCACAACGATTTCAAGCGCCTTGACTATACCGAGGGCATCGAAATTCTGAAGGCTTCGGGACGCAAGTTCGAATTCCCCTGCGACTGGGGCTGCGACCTGCAGTCCGAGCACGAGCGTTACCTCGTCGAGGAGCATTTCAAGCGTCCGGTGATCCTGATCAACTATCCGAAGGACATCAAGGCCTTCTACATGAAGCAGAACGACGACGGCAAGACGGTACGCGCCATGGATGTGCTCTTCCCCGGCATCGGCGAGATCATCGGCGGTTCGGAGCGCGAGGCCGACTACAACAAGCTCAACGCCCGTGTCAAGGAGCTCGGCATGAACGAACGCGAACTGTGGTGGTATCTCGATACGCGCCGCTGGGGTTCCGCACCCCATTCGGGCTTCGGCCTGGGATTCGACCGCCTGCTGCTTTTCGTAACGGGCCTGACGAACATCCGCGACGTGCAGCCCTTCCCGCGTACGCCGATGCACGCCGACTTCTAACGGTCGGAAGACCTGCCTGCGGACGGAGCAGCACGCTCCGTCCGGATCCTGGCTTTCGGGGGAGCTGACCCGAATGTGCGAATTGAACAACCCGAAAATGAAGAGACCAATTTGAGAATGTGGATTCTTAATTGGGATTCGATATGGCCATAAATCAGAAACAGGTACTTTCGCTTCAGCAGAAGCTCTCTCCGCAGCAGATCCAGATGATCAAGTTGCTGGAGTTGCCTACCATACAGCTCGAACAGCGGATCAAGCAGGAGATCGAGGAGAACATCGTCCTCGAGGAGGAGCCTGCTTCCGAAGAGGAGGAGCAGCCTCAGCAGATCTCCATGGAGGAGTATCTGCGCGAGGATGATACGCCCTCCTACAAGAGCCGGATAAACAACTATTCGAAGGATGACAAGCAACGCCCGGTCTATCTTACGGAGGGGCGCTCGCTGTCGGAATTCCTGATCGAACAGCTTGCCTACCGCAACCTCTCGGAACGCGATATGAAGTTGGCGACCTATCTTGTCGGAAGCCTCGACGAGGACGGTTACCTGCGGCGCGATCTGGAGTCCATCGCCGACGACATCGCCTTTACGGTGGGAATCGAAACCTCGGCCGAGGAGCTCGAACGGCTGCTCGGCGTGATCCATGAACTGGAACCTGCCGGTATCGGAGCCCGCGATCTGCGCGAATGCCTGCTTCTGCAGATGGAGCAGCAGCCGCTGGATACCCGCCCCAAACGGCTGGCCCGCAAGATCCTGACCAACTATTTCGACGAATTCGTCAAGAAGCACTACGAGAAACTCATTTCGCGGTTGCAGATCTCCGAAGAGGATTTCCGCGAGGCAATTGCCGAAATCCGGCGCCTGTCGCCCAAGCCCGGCAATCTTTATGCAGAGGGAGGAACCGATACGACGCCCTATATTGTCCCGGACTTCATCCTCGACTATCAGGACGGACATTTCCAGTTGTCGCTCAACTCATACAATGTGCCCGAAGTGCGTATCAACCGCCGCTACATGGAGATGGTCCGGAACATGGTCGGAGCGGACGGCCTGGTCAAGGAGAAGGACCGCGAGGCCGTGCAGTTCGTAAAAAGCAAGATCGATTCGGCAAAATGGTTCATTTCGGCCATCAAGCAGCGGCACGATACCCTGATGCGGACGATGCAGACGATTCTGGATTACCAGCAGGAGTATTTCAAGGATGGCGACCGGTCCAAGTTGCGGCCGATGATCCTCAAGGATATCGCCGACCGCACGGGACTCGACGTTTCGACGATCTCTCGCGTGGTGAACAGCAAGTATGTACAGACGCAGTTCGGGATTATCCTGCTCAAATCGCTCTTCTCGGAGGCGATGCAGACCGATTCGGGCGAGGAGGTATCGAGCTACGAGATCAAGACTATCCTCAAGGAGTGCATCGACGAGGAGGACAAGCGGCGGCCGCTGACCGACGAAACGCTCATGGATATCCTCAACTCGAAGGGTTACCGCATCGCCCGGCGCACGGTGGCCAAATACCGCGAAATGCTCGGGATTCCCGTGGCGCGTCTCCGCAAGCAGATATGACTTTTTACCAATCCGTATCGGACCGAATGCCTTACAAGATCGACTATACCCGCCTGGCGCACGGCATCTCCTGGGTGTTGCATCCATTTTTGCTGCCCGTATATATGATCGCGCTGCTGCTGACGGCAACCACGTTCGCCCTCTTCCCTGCGAATGTGAAGTTTTACCTGCTCTGGGTGATTCTGCTCTATGCCGTGCTTATTCCCGTACTGGCGCTCGGCGTGCTGCGCTCGTTGGGCCGCATCTCCAGCTATCGGGTCGATGACCGGCGCGAGCGGCTCCTGCCGCTGCTTGTCGGGGCGATCTGCTATCTGCTCTGCGCCATCACCCTTGCAAAGATCCCTTCGGTGGTCTTCCTGCGTAAATTTATGGTTGCGGCGGCCTGCTGCGAGGTGTTGTGTCTCGTCGTCTCGCTACGCTGGAAAATCAGCCTTCATCTGACGGGTATGGGGGCCGTTGTGGCCTTGCTTGTCGTAATGAACATTGCCGGTGTGGGCCATATGCTCATTCCGTTGTCGGTCGCCATCCTGGGGGCCGGGGCTTTGGCTTCGGCGCGCCTCTACCTCGGTTGCCACAACGGGATGCAGGTGCTGGCCGGATTCGGCGGAGGATTCCTCGTTGCGACGCTGGCCATGCTCTTCCTGTAGGCCGCGAAGAGCGGAATGATGCAAAAGCCCCGGTCCGCACAATGCGGACCGGGGCTTTTGCCCGTTTCGGCAGCAGGACGGCATCAGACACAACCCTGGGCGAGCATGGCGTTCGCTACTTTCATGAAGCCGCCGATATTGGCTCCGACGACATAGTTGATGTATCCGTCGGGCTCGGTTCCGTACTGCACGCAGACCGAGTGGATGTTGCGCATGATGGCATGCAGGCGGGCATCCACCTCCTCGGGAGTCCAGGCCAGGCGCATGGAGTTCTGGCACATCTCGAGACCCGAGGTCGCCACACCTCCGGCGTTGGCTGCCTTGCCAGGTGCGTAGAGCAGGCGATGCTGCTGGAAGAGGCGGATTGCCTCGGGCGTCGAGGGCATGTTCGCGCCCTCGGCGACGCAGCGGCATCCATTCGTCACGAGCTTCTGGGCGTCCTCGCCGTCGAGCTCGTTCTGCGTGGCGCACGGCATGGCGATGTCGCATTTCACGCCCCACGGGCGCTCGCCGGGATAGTAGGTGGCCGACGGATAGCGGTCGGCATATTCGCGGATGCGTCCGCGGAAGATATTCTTGAGCTCCATGACGTAGTCGAGCTTTTCGGGCGAGATGCCTTCGGGATCGTAGATATAGCCCGACGAGTCGGAGAGTGTTACAACCTTGGCTCCCAGTGCCGTGGCCTTCTGGCAGGCGTATTGGGCGACATTGCCCGAACCGGAGATCGCCACGGTCTTGCCCTCGAACGAGTCGCCGCGTGTGGCGAGCATCTCCTCGGCGAAGTAGCAAACGCCGTATCCCGTAGCCTCGGGGCGCAGCGGGCTGCCGCCCCAGTCGCGTCCCTTGCCCGTGAGGGTTCCGGTGAACTCGTCGCGCAGCCGCTTGTACTGCCCGAAGAGGAAGCCGATCTCACGGCCTCCGACACCGATGTCGCCGGCCGGGACGTCGGTGTCCTGCCCTATATGGCGCTGGAGTTCGGTCATGAACGACTGGCAGAACTTCATCACTTCGTTGTCCGACTTGCCTTTGGGGTTGAAGTCGGAACCGCCTTTTCCGCCGCCCATCGGGAGGGTCGTAAGGCTGTTCTTGAAGGTCTGTTCGAAGGCCAGGAACTTCAGAATCGAGAGGTTTACCGAGGGGTGGAAGCGGATGCCGCCCTTGTAGGGGCCGATTGCGCTGTTCATCTGTACGCGGTAACCGCGGTTGATCTCAATTTCGCCCTTGTCGTTGAGCCACGGCACGCGGAAGATGATTACGCGTTCGGGCTCGGCGATGCGCTCGAGAATCTTCATTTTCTGGAGAATGGGACTCGCCACAATGTGCGGAGCCAGCGATTCGGCGACCTCGCGGACCGCCTGGTGGAACTCCGGTTCGCCCGGGTTGCGGGCGATGAGCCGGTTCATGAACTCTTCGACGTACTGTTTGGCTTGTTCGTTCATAGGACGTGGATATTGAGTTTATCTCGGTTTCTGCCCCTAAAATTACGGAATCCGGAGCGATTTTGCAACTTCTTTAAAAATTTCGTAAATATTTTGGAGAACCTACGAGCCCCGAATTCTTACGGTCCGCGCACTTCCCGGCCTTGGGCAACGGGCGATCGTAATGAAAAATGACGGATTCGCAGTGAATCCGTCATCGAAAAATTTTTTTGAAAAAATTAGTTTGCCCGCTCGAAGGCGAACCCGATGTAAAGGTCCTTGTAACTGGAGAGCAATGTCGATACTGCCTCCAGCGAGGAGACCTGGCTGCTGACGCTTTTGGCCAGTTCGAGGAGTCCTGTTACGGGGAAGAGCAGCTGCAATTCCGATCCGGAGAGGTAGGCGCGTCCTGCGACAGTCCCCAGTTTGGCCAGCTTTTCATCGGTGAAGCGGACCGAGATCGTATGATTCGAAGCATCGTATTCGTAATTGCCGGCTATTGTCTGCTCTCCGATGACGGTCGTAAAGCCTCCCCGGTTGTCGAAGGACACCGTGCTGCTTCCGGCCCGTATGCCGGCCTTTTCATACACCTTGACCAGCTGTTCCCGGACCATGGAGGCGATCAGTGCCGCTCCCGGGTCCGATGCGGCGCTTTCCCCCTCGAAACGCACGCCCGGTGCCGTGTAGGTCCAGTTCCCGGGCAGGGCGTATTGGGTCAGCTTGCCGTCCGTGGCGCGGTCGCCGAGCGATGTGGCGGTTTGTTTGAGCAGCTCCTGCCAGTTCTGGGCCCGGAGCGTGCCGCCCGTCATGCAGAGAAGGACGGCTGCAAGTAGAAGAATTCGTTTCATCGTTCGTTTGTTTTGCTGTCTTCGAGTTCCCGAAGCCATGCTGCGGCCGAGGCATCCGAGGGCATGCGCCAGTCGCCGCGCGGCGAGAGGGCCACGCTGCCGACCTTCGGACCGTCGGGCATGGCCGAGCGTTTGAACTGCTGTGCGAAGAAGCGGCGGATGAAGACCTCGAGCCATTTACGGATCGTTGCCTCATCGTAGCCTCCGCCGAAGGCTTCACCGGCCAGGAAGAGGGTCTTCGCAGGGCCGGAACCCGTGCGCAGCAGATGGTAGAGGAAAAAGTCGTGCAACTCGTAGGGCCCTACGAGGTCCTCGGTCTTCTGGGCGATCGATCCGTCGGCTTCGGCAGGCAGCAGCTCGGGACTGACCGGCGTGTCGAGGATGTCGAACAGCGTGCGGCGGGTCGTCTCGTCGCCTTCGGTGTCGGCGACCCAGCGTACCAGATGGCGCACGAGGGTCTTGGGTACCGAGGCGTTCACGCCGTACATCGACATCTGGTCGCCGTTGTAGGTAGCCCATCCGAGCGCAAGTTCCGAGAGGTCGCCCGTGCCGACGACCAGCCCTCCCTCCATGTTGGCGATATCCATCAGGATCTGCGTCCGTTCTCGTGCCTGCGCATTCTCATAGGCAGCCGAACGGTCCGCCGGATCGAGCCCGATGTCGCGGAAGTGCTGCAGGCAGGCTTCGCGGATCGGTATCTCGCGGACGGTGATGCCCAGCCCCTGCATCAGTTGCAGGGCATTGCGGTAGGTGCGGTCCGTCGTGCCGAATCCCGGCATCGTGATGCCGAGGATTCCCTTGCGGTCGAGTTTCAACAGGTCGAACGTGCGCACGGCAACCAGCAGGGCCAGCGTCGAATCGAGGCCTCCCGAGATGCCGATCACGGCCTTTGTCGCATGGGTGTGCGCCATCCTTCGGGCCAGACCGTGCGATTGGATCCGGAAGACCTCCTCGCAACGCTCCGCACGTCGGGATTCGTCGTGGGGGACGAACGGTGCGGGGTCGATTTCGCGGTCGAGGTGCTCCGTGCGCAGCCCCTCGGGAATCTCCATTTCGATGACGGTATTCTCCGTGTCCGTGTCGCACATCCGGAATGAGGTGTTGCGGCATCGTTCGAAGGCCAGCCGATCGAGGTCCACGTCGGCGATGACGATCTGCTCGTCGGTCGAGAAGCGCCGGCCTTCGCGCAGCAGCTGCCCGTTTTCGGCGATCAGGGCGTTCCCGGCAAAGACCAGGTCGGTCGAGGACTCCCCGAAGCCGGCCGAGCAGTAGACATAGGCCGAGAGGGTTCGTGCCGACTGTCCGATGACGAGCTGCCGCAGGTAGTCGTATTTGCCGACACCCTCGGGCGATGCCGAGAGGTTGAAGATCACTTTTGCACCGTTCTGCGCCAGCCTCGACGAAGGCGGTACGGCGGCCCAGAGGTCCTCGCAGATTTCAATACCGAACTCTGCTCCGTTCACCGCGAACGTAAGGTCCGTGCCGAAATCGGCCTCCTGACCGGCGATGACGGTCTGCTCGCCGGAGATTCCGGCGCCCGATGCGAACCAGCGCGGTTCGTAAAACTCGGCATAGCCGGGGATGTAGCTCTTGGGTACGGCGCCCAGGATGCGGCCCTGCGTGAAGACCACGGCGCAGTTGTAGAGCGTCTCCCCGTGCCGCAGGGGAATGCCGGCGATCAACGTCAGCGGCAGCTTGCGCGTGGTGCGGACGAGCTTTGCAAGCGCATCATCCGCGGCGCCGAGCAGTGTCGGCTGCAGCAGCAGGTCTCCGCAACTGTAGCCCGTGAGACTCAACTCGGGGAATACGACAATCTCGGCGCCCCGCTGCGCGGCCTGCTCCGCGAGTGCCGTCATGCGCCCGGCGTTGTAGTCGCAGTCGCCGACCCGCAGGTGCGGAATGGCTGCGGCGACCTTCAGAAATCCGAAACGGTCCATGGTGCGGTGTGCGGATTATTCGGCCCAAAGGCGGGCGAGGTTCAGAATTACCTGCTGTGCCTTGCGCATGGTCGTCAGCGAGCAGTATTCGAATTTGCCGTGGAAGTTCATGCCGCCGGTGAAGAGATTGGGACACGGCAGCCCCATGAACGAGAGGCGTGCACCGTCCGTGCCGCCGCGGATGGGCCGCACGAGCGGCTTGACTCCGGCCTCCTCCATGGCCTGCAGGGCCTTGTCGATGAGCTGGGGATGGGGTTCGACCATCTTGCGCATGTTGAAATACTGGTCTTTGAGCGTCAGCTTCAGCACGCCGTCGCCGTACTTCTTCTTCAGCAGATCGACGCATGCCCACAGGAATACCTTCTTCTGCTCGAACTTCTCGGCATCGTGGTCGCGGATGATATAGCTCACCGCAGCCCGCTCGACCGTGCCGTTCACGGCCACGCAGTGGTAGAATCCTTCGTAACCTTCGGTGTATTGGGGGCGCTGTTCGGCCGGAAGCAGCGTCTGCAGCTCGCAGGCCACGTCGAGGGCATTGATCATCTTGGCCTTGGCGTAGCCCGGGTGGACGTTGCGGCCCTGAATCTCGATCTTGGCGCTTGCGGCGTTGAAGTTCTCATACTCCAGCTCGCCCTCCATGCCGCCGTCCACCGTGTAGGCGAAGTCGGCCCCGAAGGCCTGGACGTCGAAATAATCGACGCCGCGTCCGACCTCCTCGTCGGGCGTGAAGCCGATGCGGATCTTGCCGTGGCGCAGCTCGGGGTGTGCGAGCAGATACTCCGCGGCGGTCATGATCTCCGCCACGCCGGCCTTGTCGTCGGCGCCGAGCAGCGTCGTGCCGTCGGTGTGGATGAGCGTGTGCCCCTTGAAGAAGCTCAGCTCGGGGAACTCCGAGACCTTCATCGTGAGCTGTCCGTTGAGGACGATGTCGCCTCCGTCATACTCCTCGATGACGCGGGGACGGACATCCTTGCCGCTCATGTCGGGCGAGGTGTCCACATGGGCGATGAAACCGATGACCGGGGCGTTTTCGCACCCGGGTGTCGCGGGGATCGTGCCCATCACATAACCGTACCGGTCCATCGTAACCTCGGTCATGCCGAGATCCTTCATTTCGTCGCGCAGCGCCTCGAGCAGCACTTTCTGCTTTTCGGTCGAGGGGAAGGTCTCGCTCTCCTCCGACGACTGCGTGTCGTAGGAGACATATTTCAGAAAACGTTCTTTCAGATCCATAATCTATCGAGTTGAGTTTTTATGTCGTTACTCCTCCTTTTTGGCGCGGAGCGTATGTACGATGAAGTAGCCGATCAGCACGAGGTACATGACGAGGCCGACCCATTCGGCGGCATTCGACGAGGCCCATTCCGAGAGGAACCAGTCCACTTCATAGAACTTCAGGATGGCGCTCACGACACCCATCAGGGCGCCTCCGGCGATGAATCCCGAGGCAATGAGCGTACCGCGATCGAAGCGCGCCTTGTTCAGCGCGGCATCCTTCGAGCGGTTCGAGACGAACCAGGCGACCAGACCGCCGACGACGAGCGGCGCGTTGAGTTCCATGGGGATGAACATACCCAGTGCGAAGGCGAGGGCCGGGACTCCGATGGCCGTGAGCACCAGGGCCAGGGCTGCGCCGCAGAAGTAGAGCATCCAGGGGGTCTGGCCTCCGGTCATCAGCGGCTGCAGTACGGCGGCCATGGCGTTGGCCTGCGGGGCGACCAGCGCCCCTTCGCCCACGAAGCCGTAGGATTTGTTGAGGATGATCATCACGCCGGCGACCGTGGCGGCCGAGACGAACGTGCCGAGGAATTTCCAGGTCTCCTGTTTGCGGGGTGTCGTGCCGAGCCAGTAGCCTATCTTCAGGTCGGTGATGAAGCCTCCGGCCATCGAGAGGGCCGTGCAGACCACACCGCCGATGATCAATGCCGCGGTCATGCCCGTCGAGCCGCTCAATCCGACACTCACCAGGATGAGCGACGAGAGGATCAGCGTCATGAGCGTCATGCCCGATACGGGGTTCGTGCCGACGATGGCGATGGCGTTGGCTGCCACCGTGGTGAAGAGGAACGAGATGACGAAGACGATCAGCAGCGCCGTGATCGACTGTACCCATCCGTCGAGCAGCCCGAAGTGGAAGAAGATGAAGATCGTGAGCAGCGTGGCGACGAGGATCGTGAGGATGCGCTTCATCGACAGGTCGCGCTGCGTGCGCTCCGACGTCTCGCCGGCCTTTTTGCCGCTGCCGAACTCCGAGACGGCGAGGCCCACGGCCTGGCGGATGATCTTCGACTGGCGGACGATGCCGATGATGCCGGCCATGGCGATGCCGCCGATGCCGATCGGCTTGCCGATATAGGTGAAAAGGTTCTCTGCCGTGAAGAGGCTCGAGGGTTCGGCGAGGATCTTCTCGCTCGTGATACCGAGCAGCGGGGCCAGCGCCGCAGGATCCATCGCTTCGGCCAGCGAGCCGACCACCGGCACGATGACGAACCAGACGAGGCACGATCCGGCGGTGATGATCAGCGCGTATTTCAGTCCGATGATGTAGCCCAGACCCAGCACGGCGGCCGTGGTGTTCAGCCCGAAGACCACTTTGAACTTGTCGGCTGCGACCTGTCCCCAGGCGCAGATGCGCGTCGAAACGGATTCGGTCCAGAGCCCGAAGGTGCCGACCAGGAAGTCGTAGAGACCGCCGACGAGGCCCGCAACGGCGAGCAGCTTGGCCTGGTTGCCGCCCTTCTCGCCCGAGACGAGCACTTCGGTGGTTGCCGTGGCCTCCGGGAAGGGGTATTTGCCGTGCATCTCCTTGACGAAATACTTGCGGAAGGGGATCAGCAGTACGATGCCCAGCAGACCGCCGAACAGCGACGAGAGGAAGACCTGCCAGAAGGCGGCGTCGAGCCCCAGGATGTAGAGGGCCGGGAGGGTGAAGATCGCGCCGGCGACGATCACGCCCGATGAGGCGCCGATCGACTGGATGATGACGTTCTGCCCGAGCATGTTTTTCTTGCCCAGCAGGGTGCCCATGCCTACGGCGATGATGGCGATCGGAATGGCGGCCTCGAAGACCTGTCCGACGCGCAGTCCGAGGAAGGCCGCGGCGGCCGAGAAGATGACGGCCATCACGACGCCCATCGTAACCGAGTAGGGCGTTACCTCCACGGGCGTTGTCGAGGCGGGCATCAGCGGAGTGTACTCCTCGCCGGGCTTGAGTTCGCGGTAGGCGTTCTCGGGCAGCGAGGTCTGCGGTTTGTTCTGTTCCATGTTCTTGGTTCTTGCTCTTTCGGATTCGGGTTCGGATTCGGCGCGGCTCCGTTTTGGATGGGGCCGCGGCGATGTGTCATTCGGATGGGGAATCAGCGGTTGTCGCCGCTGCCCGTGATGCGGTGGCGTTCCATGCGCGAGCGGAGTTTCTCGACATTCGTGCGTGCGACCTCCTCAAGGTCGTAGCCCAGGTCGTGCGAGAGCGTCGCGCAGTACCACAGTACGTCGCCGATCTCCTTCATGATTTCCTGTTTCTTTTCGGGGGTGAACTCTCCGTGGGTGTCGCGGATGACCTTCTTGACCTTGTCAGCCACTTCGCCCGCCTCGCCCGTCAGGCCGAGCGTGGGGTAGACGATACGGCTCTCGTCGGGATAGATGGCCGTTTCGAGGGCTTGCTGCTGGTATTCGTTCAGTGTCATGTGCAATGGTATTTGTTTCGGTTCTTTAACTGACGAACAAAAATACGAAAAAATATGAATAATGGAGCAACGGGGCCGTGCCGGGGCGTAATTTTCGATGCCGAATATCCGCTGCGGGACACTTTTTACGGAATTGTCATGTGGCTGCCATCGAATTGTAACGTGCGGGTGCTTCTTTTGCCGTAAAATTGTCCGCATATGTCGTTGCGAAGGCTCGTTGCCGTTATTCTGCTGATTTTTTGTCTTTTGCCGTCATCGCTTTGGGCCGGCGTCCCCGGTGCAGGGGCTGATGTTCCTGCCGATACGCTTTCCGGACAAGGTCCGGACCGGGGTTTCTCGGTACAGGTGCACGGTACCGTACGCGGCAAGTTCGAATATCAGCCCGATATCAACAAGGGACGTTTCGAGGTTCGGAACGCCCGCTTCAGCCTTTCGGGCAACCTGCTTCCGGTCGTTGCCTACAAGGCCGAGATCGATCTTTCGGATGAGGGGTCGATCAAGATGCTCGACGCCTATGTACGGCTGGCGATGCTGCGCCGCCGTCTGAATTTCACCATCGGGCAGATGCGTGTGCCCTTTACCATCGACGCGCACCGTTCGCCGCACGAGCAGTATTTCGCCAACCGTTCGTTCATCGCCAAGCAGGTGGGCAACGTCCGAGACGTCGGAGCGACGCTCGGCTGGACTTTCGGCCGCGCGGTTCCCGTAACGCTCGAAGCCGGGGTTTTCAACGGTTCGGGACTGACCGGACAGAAGGATTTCTGGACCGACCGGTTCAACTATTCGGCAAAGGTCCGGGCCCGTTTTGCCGGGCGGGTGCTGCTTTCGGCCAGCGTACAGAAGATCCGTCCCGGCACGGTCGATATCATGATGTACGATGCCGGGGCCTATTACGACTGCGGCGGGTGGCACGTCGAGGGCGAATATTTGCGCAAGGAGTATGCCGGAGGGGCTTTCCCCGGGGTCGATGCCGTCGATGCCTTCGTCTGCCGCGACATCCCGTTGCGGCGGCTTTTCCGCAAGGTTTCCCTGCTGGCGCGTTACGACTACATGAGCGACCACAGCGACGGACTTCCCGATGCGGACGGGGTGCTTGCGGTCAGCGATCCGAAGCGCCACCGGCTTACGGGCGGTCTGACCTTCAGCCTCGGCCTTCCCTTTACGGCCGATATCCGGCTCAACTACGAGGCTTACTTTTACGACCGGGCCGTGCAGCCGCCGCTCTCGGAGCAGGACAAGGTGGTTGTCGAACTGATGTGCCGTTTCTGACCGACCGTGCGGAGACAAAATGGGCGGGGTATCCGAAATCCGGATACCCCGCCCGTATTTTGGCCGGCAGGATGTGTCAGAGTGCTTCGAGCGCCTTTTCGAGGCCGATGCCGCGCGAACCCTTGAGCAGGACGAGCGCCTCCGTTACGGGCTTCAGCCGCAGGCGGTCGAGCAGCTCCTCGCGTGTGGGGAAACACTCGATCCTTCCGTTAGCGAAGCCGGCCGCTACGCGGGAAAACTCCCGGCCGACGACCATCAGCCGGGCTTCGGGATCCGCTGCGGCCAGTTGCAGGATTTCCCGGTGCTCGGCCCCGGACCAGTCGCCCAGTTCGAGCATGTCGCCCAGGATGAGGACGCGGTGCGTACGGCGGCCGAGCGGTTCGGCCAGAAAATGCGTGATGGAGGCGCGCATGCTCGACGGATTGGCGTTGTAGCAATCGACGATGAGCGTATTGCGTGCCGTCTCGGTGCGTTGCGAGCGGTTGTTGTCGGGAATATAGGTGGCAATGGCTTCGCGGATCGCCTCCTCGGCGATGCCGAAGCGGCGTCCGACGGCCACGGCCGCTGCGATGTTGAATCGGTTGTATTCCCCTTCGAGGTGGTTTTCGAACGTTTCGGCGCCGTGCCGCGAGTAGGTGGCGGTATGCAGGGCGGGACGCTCGGCTGCCATCGCCATGAGGATCGGGTCCTCCTCGGGAATGAAGGCTTCGCCGCCGTGCGCGGCAAGGTAGTCGAACAGTTCGCCCTTGCCCCGGCGTACCCCCTCCGGACCGCCGAATCCCTCGAGATGGGCGCGTCCGATGTTGGTGAGCAAGCCGTAGTCGGGTTCGGCGATCGAGGCCAGCCGTGCGATTTCGCCGCAGGCGCTGGCGCCCATCTCCACGATGCCGAACTGTGTCCCCTCTCCCATTGCCAGCAGGGTCAGCGGCACGCCGATGTGGTTGTTGAGGTTGCCCCGGGTCGCATAGACCCGGAAACGGCGGGCAAGCACGCGGCTGACGAGTTCCTTGGTCGTGGTCTTGCCGTTGCTGCCCGAGATGGCGAGGATCGGAATGCCCAGAGCCCGGCGGTGGGTGCGGGCCAGTTCCTGGAGCGCCCGGAGCGTATCGTCCACCAGACGGATGCGGCTGTCGGCGGCTGCGGCTGTGGGGTCGTCCGCCACAGCGGCCGCAGCTCCCTTTTCGAGCGCCTCGGCGGCAAAGCGGTTGCCGTCGAAGGTGGCACCCCGAAGGGCGAAAAAGATCGAACCCGGCTCGATGTGCCGGGTGTCGGTCGAGATGCGCGGATGGGCGCGGTAGAGATCGTAGAGATCAGATATGCTTGTCTCCATTGTGGAATTTCACTTCGTCGATGTATTTCTTGATGTTCTGCTCCTCGGAGCGCGGGCAGATCATCAGCACGTCGTCCGTATCGACGACGATGTACTCCTTCAACCCGCTGATGACGGCGATCTTCTCCCGCGGCAGCGAGACGATCGACGAACGCGTATCGTAGAGGTAGCAGCCTTCGGCCGGGGCGGCATTGGCATAGCGGTCCTTGCGGGCATGCTGGTAGACCGAGCCCCAGGTTCCCACGTCGCTCCAGCCGAACTCTCCGCAGCGGACATAGACATTGTCGGCCTTCTCCATGATGCCGTAGTCGATCGAGATGGCGCGGCACTCCGAGAAGGCGATCTCCACGACATTGCGCTCGGCGTCGGTTCCCGCGGCACGCATGACTCCGCAGAAGAGTGCGTGGTGCTCGGGAAGGTAGCGCTCGAAGGCTTCGATGATGTTGCGGACCTTCCAGATGAAGATGCCCGAATTCCAGAAAAACTCCCCGGACTGGAGGAAAATCTGGGCCAGTTCGAGGTCGGGTTTCTCGGTGAAGCACTTGACCTTGCTGATGGGGCTGTTGTCCGAAACCTGGATGTATCCGTAGCCCGTATCTGGGCGTGTGGGCTTGATGCCGACGGTCATCAGGGCGTCGTGCTCCGAGGCGAAATCGAGGCATTCGGAGATGATGACGCGGAAATCATCCTCGTTGAGGATCAGGTGGTCCGAAGGCGTAACGATCATCTCTGCGTCCGGGTCGCGTTTCAGCAGCGAGTAGGCCGCATAGGCGATGCAGGGAGCTGTGTTGCGGCCTACGGGTTCGCACAATACCTGCGACGGGCCGATTTCGGGAATGTGCTCCAGGACCAGTTGCTTGTATCGGTCATTGGTTACCACGAGAAAGTTCTCTGCGGGAACCATTTTCGCAAAACGCTCGTACGTCTGGCGGATGAAGGACTTTCCGGTGCCGAGAATGTCGAGAAACTGCTTGGGCTGCGACTGGCGGCTCATGGGCCAGAATCGGGTGCCTACGCCTCCCGCCATGATGACACAATATTTGTTGCTCGCCATAAGTTATATATGCGTTAAGTTCGACAAAGATAAAAATATTTTCGTAACTTTGCCGCCTGTCGGAAGCTAAATTTCATCCGGGCCATGAAAATCAAATTCTTTACCATACCCAACCTGCTGACGCTCTCGAATCTGATGTGCGGCTCCTTTGCGGCGCTCTCCGCATTGGTTTATGATAATCTCGAATGGGCTTTCTGGTTTGTGATCATGGCTGCCGTGTTCGACTTCTTCGACGGCTTTGCGGCACGCCTGCTCCGGCAGAGTTCACCCATCGGCGTGCAGCTCGATTCGCTGGCCGACATGATCTCCTTCGGCTTTGTCCCCGCTGCGGTGCTCTATGCGATGACCACCCGGTCGCTGGGCGGGGAAGAGACCCTGCCGCATTACGCCTGTGCCTTTGCCAGTTTTCTGCTGGCAGCCTTTTCGGCGCTGCGTTTGGCGAAATTCAACATCGACGATTCGCAGCACGAAGAGTTCTGCGGCCTTCCGACCCCGGCCAACGCATTGTTCTTCACCTCCCTGGGGTTGATATCCGCCCGTACGGGATTCGATTTCGGCGGGGAATGGCTCATCTGCATCATGCCTGTCATGGCGTGGCTGCTGATCTCGCCGGTACGGATGTTTTCCTTGAAATTCAAGGGATTCGGATGGCGCGGGAATGAAATCCGCTACCTCTTCCTGGCTCTGTGCGTAGCGCTGATCGCCATCCTGCAGCTCTATTCCATTCCGACGATCATCCTTCTCTATATTCTCGTTTCGGCCATCCGCTGGGGACTCAAAGGCAACATAAAGGCTTGATTGAAAGGGTAATTTGCGCAATATAAGAATTTTAATTACTTTTGCCGCGGTTTTCGCTCCTTGACGCATGATCCGATTGTCGTATCGTATAGGCTGGATGTTGTTGCTGGGATTCCTCCTGGCGGCACCTTCCATCGTACGGGGACAGGCTTTCGATGCCAGCACCCTGATGCGCGCCCAACGCAACGGCGAGACGAGCAGCCTTTACGGCAACAATCCGTTCGAGCAGACAGACGAGGAGGGGGAGGGCGAGCAGCAGGATACGACCAAGAAGGAGCGCAAGATCCGCAAGCCGCTCGAATCCTATTTCTTCGACGATTCGATCCGTTCGCTCAACAACTTCCGCTGGCATGTGGACCGCAACTTCAACCGCGTGAAGATCATGCCGCTCGACACGACGCTGACCGACTACCGGATCGACTATCCGTTCTTCCGCGAGGATGTGGGCGACATCGCGCAGGGAGCTCTCGGACAATCCTCCATGCCTCTCAACTACTTCCGGCGTCCGCAACCCTTCGATTTCAGCTTCGCAAGTCCCTATTACGCCTATATCTACAATATGGAGAACGTGGATTTCTACAATACGAAGAAACCGCTGATCCGTATGAGCTACGAGGAGTCGGGACAGAAGCGTTTCCGTGAGGAGAACTTCAACATCATGCACGCGCAGAACATCTCGCCGTCGACGGGTTTCAACATCGACTACAAGGCCCGGGGAACGCGCGGACAGTACATCTGGTCGCGGACCAAGAACCATAACCTTGCCGTGGCATTCAACCATACGGGAAAGCGCTATTCGGTGCATGCGGCCTATTACAACAACTTCATCGACCAGCAGGAGAACGGTGGCGTGGTCGGGACCTGGGCACTGCGCGATACGGTCTTCGACATGCCCTCGGGTATCCCGATGAAACTGGCCGATGCCCAGGCGCGCAACGTCTACCGGAACAACGCCTTTTTCATTACGCAGGCTTATGCCATTCCGCTGCAGCGCGTAACGGAGAGCGATTTTTCAGTGGCGAATCTCTCGACGGTCTATGTCGGCCATTCGTTCGAATACAGCTCGTGGAGCAAGGTTTATACGGACCTGAATGCGCCCTATACCAACGAACGGGACCATCGCGATGAAAACGGCGAGTTCGTTTCTGCGGAGCACAACTATTATGACGACTGGTTCATCAATCCGCAGGAGTCGCGCGACTCGCTCTACGAACGGGTCATCTCGAACCGGTTGTTCATCCAGGCCCAGCCGTGGGACCGTAACGGCGTGGTGGGTACGATCGATGCGGGGATCGGCATCGACCTGCACACCTATTCGCAGTTCGAACTCGGGGATTATCTCACGGGTTCCTATTCGAAGGTGAAGAAGACGAGCTATTTCGCCTACGGTGCCGTCAGCGGCAAAATCAAGAAATACGTCGGATGGGATGCGAACCTGAAGTTCTATCCCTCCGGATATCGAGGCGGAGACCTCACGATCGGTGCACACCTTGCACTGACGGGATATCTCCGCGGACACCCCCTGATTCTCGAAGGCGGCTTTTCGATGGAACGCCGCTCGCCGAACTATTGGCAGGAGAATCTATTCTCGAACCATTACATATGGTCCACTCCTTTGAATAAGGAGAATGAAACTCGTTTCGAGGCGAAGTTCTCGGTCCCCGACTATGCTTTCGAGGTCGGGGCGTGGCAGGGCGTCATTACGGACAAGATCTACTACGGTCCCGATGCCCGTGTCGCCCAGCACGGCGGGAGCGTCGGCCTGACGAGTGTGTATGCTCGCAAGGATTTCCGTTTAGGCGGACTTCATCTGGACAACAGGGTATTGTTGCAGTGGAGTACGGATCAGGAAGTCATCCCCGTTCCGCTTCTGAGCGCATTTCTCTCGTATTACTACGAATTCTGGGTCGTCCGCGACGTCCTGCGTCTGCAGATCGGCCTCGACGGTCGTTACAATACGCGGTACTATGCGCCGGGATACAATCCGGCACTGTCGGTGTATTACAACCAGCGGGAGACCGAGGTGGGGAATTATCCCTATCTGGATGCTTTCGTCATGGGCAAGTGGAAACGGATGCGTATCTTCTTGAAATACCAGCATGTGAACAAGGGTCTGTTCGGCAACGGGGAGTATTTCTCGGCCGCCGGCTATCCGCTCAATCCGGGTATGTTCAAGATCGGCATTTCGTGGGGATTCTATGATTAGCGTACTGTTCTGCGCGGTGTAAGCTGCCCGCAAAACAACCTTTCATGTTAAAGAAGACTGTTTTAACTTTTGCGTTCTTAACCATTTTCACGACATTTTACGGCTTCAACGTACGATTCAGCGCCCCCGCGACGGATGACGGCCTGAACGACGAAGCCATGAAGGAGATCACTCCGTTGGATCTCCTGCTCAAGGAGCGCACCGCCTGCGTAATCTCGGATTACGATCCGCTGATCCGGTCGATCAGCGAAGAGGAGGGCAACGACTGGCGCCTGCTTTCGGCGATTGCCTATCACGAGTCGCGCTTTACGCCCGACATCACCTCGCGCAACGGCGCGAAGGGTCTGATGCAGATCATGCCTTCAGTGGCGCGTCAGTTCGATGTTCCGGTGGAGAAGGTCGCCGATCCGGCGACCAACGTGCGCCTGGCGAACAAACTGCTGTCGAAGATCGAAACTTCGCTCGGACTCCCGAAAGAGGTATCCGAGAAGGACCGGATGAGCATCGTCCTGGCCTGTTACAACGGAGGTATCGGACATGTCGCAGATGCCCGGCGTCTGGCCCGCGTCCATGGGGAGAATCCCGATTCGTGGGAGGTCGTGGCCCGATACCTTGCCCTCAAGGCACAGCCGGAATATTATGAGAACGAGGTCGTCAAGTGCGGCCGGTTTACGGGAAGCCGCCAGACGCTCGCTTATGTGGAGGACGTTCTGGGGCGCTACGACACCTATTGCCGCATGGCGTCCCGTTAAGGAGTTGAAAGCATAGATTCAAGCCCGGAAAAATCATCGATTTTTCCGGGCTTGTCTTTTTTGCGGCTTCCGGGAAGGGAAGCTTCCGTCTTCGGGGCGGATCAGTCGTAGAGCAGTTCGAAGTCGTCGAGCCACATTTCGCTCTTCGTGCTGCCCGTGAAATAGTCGCCCCAGCGCGAGGCCGAGCAGACGATCATCAGATGGGTCGGACGGGTTCCCGTCGTCCGGTATTCGATCGGAATCGTGATCTGGGTCCATTCGCTGACGCTCTCCTCGAACACCTGTTCGCCGTATCCCACGACATCCTTGCCGTCGGAGCGGAAAAAGGTCGAGACATCGCGCGTATCGATGCAGATGGGCGACTCGGATGTACCTCTCTGTACTCCCTCGCTGTCCTTGCCGTACTCTTCGGCACTCCAGGTTCCCAGGGCGATATAGATATGCCCGTTGTCGTTGTCCCCCAACTTGATCTCCGTACCTGCAGGGTAGCTCTTCACCTTGTCGATGGTTCCCCGGTTGTAACGTACCCAGATGCGGAGCTTCGTGGGCCGCAGTGTGAAGGGGCGTCCGAAGGTGATGATGCCGTTCGTTCCGGCATTCATGACGTATTCGCCCGTAAAGAGGTTCCCGGCAGCGAACTTGCCGATTCCGAAGATGTTGGCGAACTGCGATTTCAGATCGGCGGAATATTGCCCCGAAGATCCGGGACGCGGGTCGCCCTTGTCGGTAAGTGTCGCATTGGCGATCTTCGATCCCTTGTTCCCGGTGCCCCAGTAGGGCGAGGCTCCGGCGGCATAGGGGTAAACCACGCCTTCCGACGTGCACCAGTTTTCGAACCCTCCGTTTTCGAGCGCCTGTTCGGGATCGGTCGTAACGCTTACGGCATCGGTCTGTTCGTCGCCGCAGTAGGCTATGACCTCATAGGTCGTTTCGGGGGTTGCCGCAAGGCGTGCCGAGAAGTTTCCCCCGTCGGTATTGACATCCGGAACCTCCTGCCATTCGCCGTCCGGAAGCCGATATCTGAATCCCATCTTCTGCCCTTCGATACCCGATCCGTAGAGCCAGATGACGCGCGTCCAGGCATCGGCAGCCTCCAACGCAACCGATTTTTCCGTCGGCAGGACGTAGAGCAGCCACCGCTCGGTACGGCCGTGGCAGGTAACATCGACGAAACGGACCGTTTCGAAACTGCTCCCGGAGAGCTGCTCGAGCGTCGGCGAATAGGTCGTCGTGTTCACGTCGTTCTCATAGATTTCGGGCTCGAGCCGCAGGGCCGTAACGGTGATCTGCGAGCGGTCGGCATCCTTGGCCACATAGGCGGTGGCTGTACGGTTGTCGGCGTCGATGACCGAGGCGCCGATCTGCCCGGCGACCGTGAAGGTGCGGTTGATCTGCTGCTCGGCGACGATCGTCCACTCGTATTCCTGGTAGAGCGAGAGGGTAACGTGTATCGGGACGCGCATGTCATGACTCGCGGAGGTCAGGTCGGTCGAGGGGGTTGTCCCTTCCGTATAGGAGACCTGCGTGATGCGGACGTTACGGATATCGGTGCTTTCGTCAAGCGTGAGGGTTACGGTCCGTTGAGCGGTATTTATCTCCTTGGTCGTGAAGCCTTCGCCGGAGATGCTCGTGATCGCCAGTTCGACGACGGGATAGGGAATGTCGTTGGCGATGCACCCGATGTTCCCGAGTGCGGCAAGTGCGAAGAACAGCTTGAGAAGAGACTTCATGGTTATTCTTTTTTCTTGTCCCAGAGGTGGATCGTCATGCCGATATTGATGGCCATGATGTTGAGCTTGAATTTCATTTTCGAAGCTTTCCGCGATCCTATTTCATTGCCTTCGGCATCTTTCTGCGTAACGGCCGTATACTGGATGCCGCCCAGTCCGAACGAGAGCGTCGCGCAGACGTTCGGAAAGATATAGACCGCCGCTCCCGGATTAAACGCCAATTTGAGCTGTGTATTGTCGCTGAAAACCCGTTTGATCGTCTCACCCGACTCATAGGAGAATTTCGTCTTTCCGGTCGATGCGGACAATTCGAATTCGGCGAAGAGTCCGAACCGGCCTTTGGGGTCGAGCCCCGCATAGGAGCGGTGGAAAATACCGAACGAGTAGCTGTCGCTCGAGGCATCGAGGTAGGGAATCGCCATATTGATGTCGTTGTTCGCTCCCAGGTCGATGTTCAGGCTGTTGAGCTTGCCGTCGAGATGCGTATAACCGAAACGGGCGCCGAAACATTTGTTGTCGCGGTAAAAATAACCGATGAAGGGTTTTACGGTGGCAATGGTTCCCGAGGCGTCGATTTTGTCGACGATGATCATGAAATCCGTGTCGTCGCTCGACAGAGTCCCGTACGAGGCCGTGAGGCCCATCATCACCTCGCCTTTGTAGGCGAACTTGATTTTGTCGATTTCCCGGTCTATGCGTTTTCTGGTGGGCAGAAAGCGTTGTTCCCCTTGGGTGGAGGCCATGCGCTGGCGCTCGAGATCCGTGCGGAGCTCCTTGCGGCGCCGGGCCCGGTCGGAACGGGCGGTCGTGTCGGCGGCCGCAGCAGTCTGCTCCGCTGCGGGTCGGGATTCCTCATGGATGGGGCCCCGGGTCGGAGTACCGGCCGTTGCCGCGAGCGTGATGCCTGTGAGAAGTATCGTGAAGAGGATGCGTTTCATCTGCTTGCGGTATTAGAGGTAGAAGGCTACACCGAGGCCGATCGAGAAGATATTGACCTTGAAGTTCATCATGCTCGAGGAGCGACGCCCTTCGGAGACCTGGTTATGGACCTGTTTGGTGCTGTTGTAGGTGATACCCATTACGCCGACATTGACCTCGACGGCCATGTTGTTCGTCGCGAAGGCGATGATGCCCGGCGAAACGCCCAGGGCGAGGTTGAAGCCCGTTTCGTAGGTCCCCTTAACCGGAACATCGTTTGCAAAACGGCCCTGGGATCCTCCTGCCGAAAGCGACATCTCATTGAAGAGCGCGAAGCGCTTGTTCCGTCCGAGCGGGATATACTGCCTCCAGATTACCGCTGCCGTATAGTTGTGTACCAGTTCGTAGTATTCGTTTACATGGATCTCCGTACCGGTCTCCTCGTCGCCCAGCTTCAGATCGGCCTTGTCCACGCGCAGCAGCGTGCGTCCGTAGATGAAGCGGGCGCCGAGAGCCATGTTGTCGTGGAAGGCGTAGGCGATCATCGGGCTGACCTTGAAGTTGTAGCCTTCGGAGTTGATTCCTTCGATGATGAGAAACTGATACGAATCGTTGGTATGGGTCGAATAGGAAGCCGTGCCTCCGAAAACCCATTGTCCTTTCGGAACGAAAAGCGTATGGGTATCGGTCAGACCCCGTCGCTGCCTTCTCTGGTTTATGGTCAGGGGCTTGCGTACCGTTGCCGTATCGGCTTCCGCCGCCGGGGCCTGGCCTGAAGCTGCGACTGCGGGTTTGTCCGCACCGGATGCGGACAAAGAGGCGTTCGCCTGCGCCATGCCATCGAGGCATAGCGAGGCGAATAGCAGGGTTGCGAGAAGTCGATTTCTCATTCGTTTTCCGATTATCTTATCAGTAGACCCACTCGAAGTCCTCGACGTAGAGCCGGTTGTTCGTACTTCCGGTGGTATAGTCTCCGTAGGCACTCGTCGTGCAGGAGATCACCAGCGAATAGCTGCCGGCTGCGGGAGCGGCCGTCTTGTCGTACCAGTGGATCGGCAGCGTCAGCGTTACCCAGCCGTCGGTCGATTCGGTGTAGGTCTTCGATCCGTAACCGATGATGGCGCCCTCTGCCAGGCTCGACGCCTTGGCGGGATCCCAGAACGAACTTTCGTCGTAGGAGAGCCCCGATTTTACCGCATGACGGTCCGTCCAGTTCGTGATGCAGACATAGACGCGTGCCGGATCGATGTCGTCGGTAGTCAGCGGCCCTTTGGCGTTGGTTACCTGCGTTACAGTGGCATTGATATGCAGCCGCAGCGCGCGGGGCCGGGCCGTGAAGGTGTACCGGACGCCGAAGCGGGCAAATCCAAAGGTGTCGGCGAATCCTGTTCCGCAATCAAAAGCTCCCGTGAAAAGGTTTCCGGCTGCAAAAACTCCGGCTGCTGTCTGCGGTTGCAGGGCGGCGCATAACGTGCCATTGTTCCCTTCGATGGTTCTCCCCGTGCAGAGTGCATTGGTTTGTCCGTTGTTTCCGCTGACCCAGAATGCCGTCGAGGCATTCTCGTTCGGGAAAGGAACTTCACCGCCGGTGATGAAACTTCCGGTAACCGTATATTTGGACCAAAGCTCCATGCCGGAGTTGTAGATCGTATCGCCGTCCGGCGTGGTGAAGGCAGCGCTTTGCTGCGTACCGCCCAGATCGGCCCGGTACTCGTATTCGTTGGCGGCGAAGATGCCCGTTCCTTCCGTCTGCGTATAGATGGTCGGGAACGGCCCTCCGTCGGCCGGACGGTCCGCGTCGGTATCCTCGCTCCATTCAGGGGCGAAGGAGGCCGTATAATAGCCGTTGTCGGTCGCCGAGCCTTCTATCTCGTGCCATGTGCCGTCTTTCTTGCGCAGTCCGAAACGGACACTGCCCACTTCGGGATCGAGAACCAGGGCGCGCAGCGTAACGGTGTTGCTCCACAGATCATAGTCCGAGGCCTGTACCGGCACGAGCCCCTGGAGACGCAGCGTGGGCGTGGCGTCGAGCGTACCGCCGTCGGTATCCTCGATGTGGAAGGCCAGCGTTCGGTCGCCGCCGCCGAAGGCCGTAAGGAAGGCGTCGGAGAGCGTTACCGTCAGGGCCTTCTCCTCCTCCCGGACAACAGATACACCCTCGGCAGGTGTCTCGCCGCCGAGCAGATCGACCGCCTTGTCGCCGACGGTGAGCCGTACGGCCTGCATCGGGTAGGTGGTGGTAACCTTGTAGCTGATACCGTTTGTCTTGCCCGGAATATAGTTTTGGGGTGTCGCGATGTCGAAGCCGACTCCCTCGAGTTCGGGATCGGGCGTAAAGACGATCGTGTCTTCGAATTCGTCGGGATCCTCGACGTCGATCGTCATGACCGTGCAGTCGATATATCCCGGGAGGTCCTTCGAATAGCTGAACTGCAGCGTGTACTTCGTGGCGGCCTTCGCCTCGAGCGATCCGCTCTGGATGATCTCGCCGCGCGAGGTGTGGGTGCCGACAAAGCGCCAGGCGATGTGGTCGGTTCCTTCGGGCAATGTAAAGTAGCCCGTGCCGTCGGCCGTATATTTCAGTGCGGCGAGCGTGCCGTTCTCTGCGGCCGCCTCATCCACCTCGTTGCCGGCAGCGACCCAGACATGGAAGTTCTCGCCGAAGTTCGTTCCGACGGTTTCGTCGAACTGCACGGCAGCGATCGTATTGCGGATCGTGCAGCGGACCTCGACGGGTGTAATGTTTCCAGCCGTTACGTTGAACCGGTTTTCGCCTTTGTAGAAACGCTGCGTGAAGGAGGCTGCCACCTCTTCGCCCGCCTCGACGGCCACACGGTATTCGCCGGCCAGCAGCTCCAGTTCGCTCGGAATGAGGTCGCGCGATGCATATTTGCGGATCAGACCGTCCTCTGCGTTGTAGATCCTGACGACGAGGTGCTCCATCGGGTCGTAGGCCTCCGATGCCGATGTGTCGGAGGTTTGGTCCGCAGCTCCGGAGCGGGTCGTGGATATGTTCATTTTGAGGTAGCCCGTGCCTCCGCCCACTTCGGTTTCGTCGGTCGAGCAGGAGGGTGCGACGGCCCCGGCCGTCAGCAGCAAAAGGGCATATATGATTTTTTTCATGGTTATTTCGTCACGCGGAGTTGAACGGTTTTGGTGATGGTTTGGCCTTCGTTGTCGGTCATCTCGAGTTGGAACTTGTGCAGTCCGTCGAAGTTCATCAGCAGACCGACGAACGGCGTGATGCTGAACGGCACCTCGGTCTGGTTCTTGACCTTGTCGTTGATCGGGAAGCCGAAACCGCCTTCTCCGAGTTTCCCTGCCAGATCCGGATCGGAGATGTCGGCCAGGTCGAATGTCGAAGGAAGAATGCCGTCGAGATCGAGCGTTTCGGAGATGATCGAAACCTTCAGCGAGCGGATACCGGCCGGTGCCGTACACTTGATGTCGATCTGCATGTCGGCGCTCAGGGTGTATTCCTGGTCAATGTCGTACCCCGCCCATTCGATGCCGAGGGCCGAAGGCGTCGTGCCTCCGCTTTCGTTGTTGCGGTCCACCTTGATCGTCAGCGTGGCTTCGGTGCTCTGCTGCTCTTCGTCCGTAACCGTCATGCGGAAGGTGTAGGTGCCGTCGCCGTACATCTTGTAGATGGGCGTCATGGCGCCTGCCAGGTCGAACGTCAGATCGGTCTGGCCCTTCACGGCATCGCCGATCGGGAATCCGAAGTCGCGGAGTGTGGCGGCCGCCGCATGTGCGGCGTCGATCTGGCAGAGATCGAACGGTACGGGTACCTGCGACGAGGTGAGCCACTGCGTGTAGGCGTCGTTGGTCGAGGTGATTTCCACCTGGTATGAGGCGATGTTGCCCGGCGCCAGAATGTGGAACTGGAACGATTCGGTGCAGTTGTATCCGTCGAACATCGAGGCCTTGAGCTGGAAGGGCTGTGTGAGGTCGTGGTCGGTCCACTCGATGCTCGGAGCAGCGATGGCGGGTTCCTCGGTGTAGAGCGGCTCCCAAATGCCCTGCGTTCCGTTGATCGTGATCTCATCGTCCTGGACAAAACTTTCGACTACGATGTCGAACGAGATGCCGCCCTCATCGCTGTGGGCGATCACCAGCGTCAGTTTCCGCCACTGTCCGGCGCTGACATTCGCAATCTCCTTGCTGAATTGTACCGGTTCCTGCGTGTCGGCGAAGGCACCCTTGAGTTGTACCTTGAGGGTGTTTTTCTCGGCTGTGGGCGTGAAGTATCCCGCACGGGTTTCGTCTTTGGCGAAGACGAGGCTCTGCTCGTCGAGCGATACGGTGGTCTGTGTGTCGGCGGTAAGGTCCTCGGCAAGGTCTGCGGAGATCATTACCGTTACTTTGATGTTGGCCAGCGTACAGGTTACCTGACCGATCTGCGAGGTTTCGCCCTTGCGGACCGTAACGCTTTTCGATCCCGTGTAATAGGGACTTTCGAAGGCAGCCGCCGGTGTCGTATCCCGGTCGTCCGAACGTACGGTTACCTCGTAGGCTCCGACGGGAAGCTCGATTTGCGAAAGGGCCTTCAACTCGGCGAAGGTCCCCTCGAACTGGATGCTTCCGTCCGATCCCGCGATTTTTACCAGGAACGTTTCGGTGTCGACCTCCGCGCGGGTTGTTGCCGCGCGGTTCGACGAATTGGGGTAGGATTCCATGTCGGAGTCCGCGATGACCTGCATGACGAGCGACGAGGTCTCCAGATAGCCGTAGTCGGAACTGCTCTCCGTAGGCTCCGAATCCTTGTATCCCGGAACTTCGCTCTTGCAGCCGGCCATGAGCATCGAAGCTGCGGCGAACGAGAGAAGAGTGAAAATTCGTGCGTAGATTTTCATATGACGAGATTGTTTTGTGCGTGGTTATTTCTGGGCTCCGTCGTTGAGCTCGATCGGCAGGGCAATGGTCTCTACGACCGTGTCGTCGATGAGAATGTCGAGCGTGGCGCTTCCCGCATCCGGTGCGTCGAAACGGAATCGGTGGCAGGTTTTTACCTCGGTGGTTTCGAGCGTCTGCTCCTGGAAGTTCACGACGGGTCCGTCGTCGACTCCCGTCTGACTCTGGTGGCGGGCCGATCCCGAAACGGTGAGCTTCGTTCCGGCCTTGACGTAGATCAGTTCTCCGAGCGGCGAGGCGCCGTCGGTTGTCTCTGCGGCAAAACGGAATTCCCCGCCCGAGGCGCTCTTCACGGTGAATGCGGCGTCATGGAAATACTTTCGGAATTGTTCCGTGGTCTCGACCGTCGTAAGCGAGTTGGCAATGCTTGCGGTAACGGATGCCTGTGTCGTCTGGCGGGCAACAACCTCGACGGAGGTCGATCCCGTGTAGTGGGGCTTCTCGATTCCCTCGGTCTCGGGATCGCCGTAGCTTACGGCAATCGTATAGTTGCCCTCCTTGAGCAGGGGACTTTCCGCTTCGTATTTCTCCATCGAGCTCCAACTCTTTTCGTAGTCGGGGCCGGTGATCTTGACGGCGAAATCCTCCGTTGCGGGGACCGTAACCGTCTGGGCGCGGGTCGCGAGCGAGATATCCGCTTCGCAGGTCAGTGCGATGCGTCCGTATCCGGCGACGCCAGCATCCGCATCCGCGCTCTTGCTGCATCCGGACAGAAACAGCACTGCGGCAGCGGCCATAAGGAAGAAATGTCTGTGTTGCATCATATTGTTGGCTTTTAATTCTTATTCTCTTGCAATGGATACCTGGATATCGTCGATATAGATGTAGAAATATCTGGCTGTAATGGGGGCCGATCCGGATATTTTTTGGTAATTGGCGGCCCTCCAGGTCAGTCGGGTATTTCCTGTTGCCCCGGGAACCGATATGTTCGTTTTTGCCTGTGGCAACAAGCTGGTGAAATCGCCTCCATCGGCTGGGGTATATTCCTCCAGTACGTTGCTTATTGCGTCATCACCGGAGATACCTCCGTCGGTATCGTTTTGTGTGCCGAATTCACAGGTTACGCACCATCGGGAATCTGAAGTGAACGGCCAAACACCTGAAACTTCGACAATAGGTGCTCCAATATTGTATGAGACATTAACGGATATGGAACTACCCTCCCGGATCGGCAGGAACGGAGTGTCCAGACGTCCGCGTTTGTTGTCGATACTCGATGTGCTGGTTCCCACATACATGTAAATGGCAGCACGGTTCGATTGGAACTCATAGCGGCTGGCTCCCCATCCGGGCAGTCCGATACCCGAGAGTTCGTCGGTCGAATTCGTGTAGTCGTGATTCGAGGCTCCGCTGAAATCCTCCTTAAGCAGATACGGCACCGTAAAGGCTTTGACCGTGTTGCGGATATCGGCCGTCAGTTGCGGCATCAGGAACGAGTAGGGCGTTTCGGCCGTCTTAGCCTCGACCGATTCGTAGTAGGGAACCCCGATCGTGTGTTCCGATTCGAAGGTTACGGTGAAGGGCTGTCCCGAAAGGTTGTCGGTGAACACGCCTTCGTAGTAGATTTCGTAGAGGTTCTCCTTGTTTACCTCGAACGTGCGCGTGTTGGTGCCGTTGCCCAGATCGACGCCTTCGGGACCTGTCAGCGTGAAGGCTGTTACGGGCTCTCCGAGCGTCGAGCAGCCGTAACCGTCGGCGAGATCCTCCGGAAGATCGGTCCGTGCGTCCCGGCCGGCAAGCGAGAAGAAGATGCGGGTGATGCGATAGCGGTCCGGAACGTAATATTTGATGGGGGTCGTATGGCCTGCGGCAAATGCTTTGCCCTGCATGGTGCTCGCCATGGACTCTCCGCCGCCGGTGCCGACGGCCTTGATCCGGATTGCATCGTCGGCGGTCAGCGTGATCGGGGCAATGGCGGCATAGACGCATACCTCCTCGTCGGCAGCCACCGGATGATCCAGACGGATGGTCAGCTTGTTTCCGCCGTCGGTCAGCTCCGGCGCCGCATCCGGGGTTTGCGCATCGAGCGTGAGGCGGCCCACTACCGGTTGGGGAAATTCGAGCTCCAGGGCGGCGATAGGTTCCTGAAGGTTGTTCCCGCCGGCCGGGATGGTGATGCGCAGCAGATGGATCTTGTGGTGGAACTTCAGCGAGAGGTGTTCGTTGTAGCCTTCGGCGAGTGCCGGGGCGTCGGCGGTCGGTTCGGCAACCATCACGTCGAGCGACCCGTCGAAGGAGCCGTTCTGCTCCGCGGGGATGTCGTACGACACGCGCGTACCCTCGTGTGCTGCGGGCAGCGGCGACACGGCGCAATAGGTGTAGCTGCCCTGGGCCATCGGCGAGATGCTGCCCGTGAAGCGGGCTTCGTCGTAGGAGGCGTCGTAGTGCCGCAACTCGAAGGGTTGTGCTTCGAAAACGGCTGTCCCCTCCGCATCGAGGGCCCAGAGGGCAATCCGGTCGCCCGGGGCCCAGCGGACGGTGTATCCGTCCTCGTCGAGTGCCGTGCGGCTCTCGATGTCGATGCCCGGTTTTGCCCCGATCTCCACACGGATGGGGCGCATGTCCCAGAGGCCTTCGCTGTCGGACATCTTGGAACATCCGATCGTGAGGATCGAAGCGGCGAGGAGGAGTCGTCGGAGCTTATTTCTCATAAAGAGAGCCGTTTACCTTGAATATATTTCATGGCAAAAGTAGGAAAATGACATCTATTTTGAAAAAAGATTCAACGAATCCCGGATTTTTCCCCATGAACGCCGCGTTTTGTCCGGTGTCCGTGCGCCCGAAATATGGAACAGGCCCGCGAACCGGATGTTCGCGGACCTGTTCCGTAGCGGGTGAACCGGATGTCAGTCAGCCTGTTTGACGTATTTGTCGAGCCAGGCGAAGAATTCGCGGTTCCAGACCATCGAGTTCTGGGGCTTGAAGACCTGGTGCGCCTCGTCCTGGAATTCGACCAGTCGGGCCGGGATGCCGCGCACGCGGGCGGCGGTGAAGGCTTCGAGCGACTGCGTGTAGGGGATGCGGTAGTCGCGCTCGCCGGTGAAGATCAGGATCGGCGTGTCCCAGCGGTCCACGAACTTGTGCGGCGAGTTGGCGTACGAACGCATCGCCGTTGCGTTCTGCGTGTCCCAGTAGGAGCCTCCGTAGTCGTTGTTCACGAACCACAGCTCCTCGGTCTCGCCGTACATCGAGTCGAAGTCGAAGATGCCGCAGTGGGCGATGAAGGCCTTGAACCGTTTGTCGTGGCATCCGGCGAGGAAGTAGACCGAGTAGCCGCCGTATGAGGCGCCGACGCATCCCATGCGGTCGCGGTCGGCCCACGGCTCCCGGGCTACGTCATCGATGGCCGAGAGGTAGTCGCGGATATTCTGTCCCGAGTAGTCGCCCGAGATCTGATCGAGCCATTCCTGCCCGAACGAGGGCAGGCCGCGGCGGTTCGGCGCCACGACGATGTAGCCCTGCGCGGCCATCAGCTGGTAGTTCCAGCGGTAGCTCCAGCCGTTCGAGACGACACTCTGGGGCCCACCCTGGCAGTAGAGCAGCGTGGGATACTTCTTCGCCGGGTCGAAGTCGGGCGGAAGGATCACCCAGGTGAGCATCTGCTTGCCGTCGGTAGTCTCGACCCAGCGCTTCTGCACCTCGCCCATGCGGATGTGGTCGTAGATCGCGCGGTTGATGCCCGAGATCTGTGTCAGCGTGCCGTCCGAGGGATCGACCGTGTAGAACTCCGTGTCGGTGCTGATCGTCGAAAGTTCGGCGACGATCACGCCCGCAGCCATCGTGAAGGCCGTGATGTCGTGGTCGCCCCGCGTTACGACCTCCACTTCTCCATCGACCGTCTCCACGCGGCAGATCTGGTGCGTGGCCTCGATCGGAGCGATGAACCAGATGCGGTCGTTGCCCTCCCAGACGACGTTCATGGCGTTGTAGTCGAAATCCTCCGTCAGGTCGCACATCTCGGTCGTCGCACAGTCGTAGAGAAACAGTCGGCTCTTGTCCGATTCGTTGCCCGCGCGACGCTGCGAGAGAAAGGCGATCTTTTGGTCGTCGGGCGACCAGACAGGGTATTTGTCATAGCCCGGGAGGTTGTCGGAGAGCCGTTCGATCTTCTCGCCCGTGTTGAAGTTCGTGGGCTTGCAGATGTTCTGCGTCTTGCCCGAAGCGACGTCGTAGACGAAGATGTCCGAGTCGGTCGATACGGCGTAGGCCGTACCCGTAAGCGGCTTGCAGGTGTAGGCGAGCATCGTTCCGGCATGGTTCCAGGCGATCTCGGCCATGTCGAAATAGGGGGCCAGGGGCACGTCCCAGGCGGCATCCGTTCCGACGATGTCCACGCCTTCCTTCAACCCTTCGGGGCCGAAGTCGCCGACGAACAGGTGCATGTGCTCACCCTCGTCCCAGTAGTCCCAGTGGCGGACCATCAGATCGTCGTAGATCCGCGCCTTCGATTTCGACATATCCTTGTGGATCTCGGACGAGCGGCGGGCGGCAATGGGTATGCGCTGCACATACCACGCCTTGTCGCCGCGGGGGCTGATGCCGAAGCCCTCGACATCGCGGTCGAAGTCCGAGAGCTGGCGCACGTTGCCGCCCGAAGCGTCCATCGCCCAGACCTGCATCGAGCCGCTGCGGTCCGAGAGGAAGTAGATCGTCTTCCCGTCGGCGCTCCAGCGGGCCGCGAGGTTGTTCGACGAGCCGTCCGTGAGGTCTGCGACCTGTTTCGTGTCGAGCGCCTCGGTGTGGAGGGTCGTAACGCCGCGGTTCTCGGCCATCGAATAGTCGGTCTGCTGGTAGAGGAGCGTCCGGCCGTCGGGCGAGAGCGTGGCGCCGCCCGCGCGGCTCATCTTCCACATGACCTCGGGGGTCAGCACGCCGGCGGCGATCTCCGCGTCGGTCAGCGCATTGTCGATCGTAAGGGGTTGGGGGCGCTTCTCGCAGGCGCCCAGACCCACAGCTGCAATAGCCATTATCAGGATGATTTTTTTCATTTGCGTACAGGTTTTCCCATTTATCCCTATTTTTGTGTCTCGTAAAAAACGTTCCGAAGATGACGAATCCTACCGTTTATTTCGCCGACCGCACGCTGCGGTTCCTTGCGGCGGCTCCCGTCGAAGCCGACTGTGCGGTGGTGGATGCCCGAGAGGGCGTTTCCCGCGACAAGATACTCAAAATTCTCGAATCGCACAACTCCGTAGCCGTTGTGGCGGCCGACCCCGGGGCGGCCTTTGCGGCCTTTGCCGCGGAGTTCACCCGTGTGGAGGCGGCCGGCGGGGTGGTCGTGGACGACGCAGGGGCATGGCTCATGATGCGCCGCAACGGCCGCTGGGACCTGCCCAAGGGGCATGTCGAGGCAGGGGAGGATTTCGAGAGCTGCGCCGCGCGCGAGATTGCCGAGGAGACGGGTATCCGGGCGCGCGTCGTGCGTCCGCTGTGCGAGACGCTGCACGCCTACTGGTTCCCGCCCACGTCGCGCTGGGAGCTCAAGTGCACCCACTGGTTCGAACTGCGGAGCACGGGCGAGGGCACACCGACGCCCCAGTGCGAGGAGGGTATCGAACAGGTCGTGTGGTGCTTGCCCGACGAGGCTGCGGAGCATGTGCGCGAGGCCTTCCCGACGATCCGCCGCGTGGCCGAGGCGATGCTGCGGTAGGGAGCTCTCCTTCCGGGTGCAGGCGGAATCCGCGGCGCAAATGTGCGATTACTCCCGTCCCAGCCGCCGGTGCACCTCTTCCTTGTATTTGCGGGAGATTTCGATCTCGATACTGCCGATCCGGACCCGGGTCGGACGATACTCTTCGATGCACTCCGTATTGACGATATAGGAGCGGTGGATGCGCAGGAACCGACAGTCGAGCAGCGCTTCCCACTGTGAAATGCGCGTCTTCGTGCGGTAGGCCTCGCCCGAGCGGGTGTGGAGCCACACCTCGCTGTCGTTCGACTCGATGTAGAGCACCTCCGCGGGGTCAAGTACCACGGGACGGCGGTCGGAGACGAAGCGGAGCGTGCGGTCGTAGGGTCGGCGGGCTTCGAGGCGGCGCTCGATCAGCATCTCCGGGAGGATGCAGGCCGAGAGTATGAGCAGGATGAAGAGCGGATTGAGCAGCAGCCCGGGAATGTCGATCTCGGGGAGCGAGGCGCGGTGTCCGAGGGCGATGGCGAGGTATTCGGTGCAGAGGATGGCCAGCGTGAGATAGACGGCGTTGAACACACCCCTCTCCCGATCCTCGAACGTAAGCTGCGGGTAGAAGTAGCGGGCGCAGAGCATTCCGGGCAGGAAGAGCACGGCGAGCAGCACCGCCTGCGAAACGGCATAGCCCATGCTCAGGAAAAGCAGGGCGATGATGGCGGCTGCGGCAAGCCACCAGAGGATCGGAAAGGCGTCTTTCATCACGGATTCGGTTTGTACAAATATAGGTAAATTTCCCGAGTGGGACGCCATGAAATCCGCTTCGCAGGGCCCTGTGGAACAGAACAGCGGGTTTTGACCGCGGAAGAGCGGGTTTCTGCGGGCGGGATTTTTGGCCGCCGGCCGCCGCCTGCACTATCTTTGCCGGTGGGAATGGTCCCGCAGAACCTTAAAAACTTTTTCGCGTATGTTTCAATTCTTTTATGAAGGCGGCTGGCCGGGCATGTCGATTCTGACCGTCGAACTGATCGGTCTGCTGTTTGCCGCCTGGAAGGCCCCGGCCTGGGTCAAGGAGATCGGCCTGCTGGCGCTGATTTCCGGATTCATCTACACCCTGTTCGGCTTTCGCCAGGCAATGCATGCCATACAGCTGGCCGGTGATATTTCTCTTTCATTGTTGGCCGGAGGTTTTCGGGCCGCCAGCATCCCGATCCTCTATGGATTGCTGATCTATACCGTCTCGCTGCTGATCCGCATGTTCCAGAAACCGCGGATCTGAATGCCTGCGGCCGTGCGGAGTTTCTGTCGCGGCAGCCGAGTCTATCGGCGGTCGCGGCAGCCGAGTGTCAGTACTGCGGAGCGCCGTTGAGGGCCCGGGCGATGCCTTCGGCGATCTGGTCCACGGCCGTCTGGAGCTTGCCGCCGATCATCATCTTCATCATCATGTTCAGATCGGTGTGGAGCACCAGGCGCAGGCGCGTGTCGTAGTCCGCGACCTTGTGGAGCTGGATCCAGAAGGCGAAGTCGATCGGCACGCCCCCCTCGTCGCCCACGATTTTCACATGCTTCGGGGCTACGCGCTCCTCCATGCGGAGCTTCACGGTGAAACCCTTGGCCTTGAACGAGCAGTGCTCCTCGTCGGCCTGCCACTCCTCGACGCGGTCGGCCAGCGCGGGGGTGAGGTTGTCGAAGCGGCTGATGACCGCATAGATCTGCTCCGCGGGGCGGAGAATCTGATGTTGTTTGGAGATGTATTCCTGCATGTGTCGCGTTGTGTTTTTGGTCCGCGCAAAGATACGCAAATTTCCCGGATGCGCAACCGGATAGTTCCCTCCGTCCTGACGCCAAACGGGGGCCTCCTTTCAAAAAGGAAGCCCCCGTTGTCTTGTGTGTGTCGGCCGTTTGAAGGTCCTGTGTGCCCGGCTACTCGATCTCGAAGGTGCGGGCCGTCTCGCTGTCGGCGGTGATGCGCACGGTCATGACCTGCTCGGGTAGCAGTTGTTCGATCTTCTCGGGCCACTCGACCAGGCAGAGGTCGCCCGAGTAGAAATACTCCTCGTAACCGAAGTCGTAGGCCTCGCGCACGTCGTCGATGCGGTAGAAGTCGAAGTGGTAGATGCGGCGGTTGCCGGGCGCCTTGTACTGATTGACGATGGCGAACGTGGGACTCGTTACGGTGTCCTCGGAACCGAGCGCCGCGACGATCTCGCGGATAAGCGTTGTCTTGCCGGCGCCCATGCCGCCGCGGAAGGCGACGACCGTGCGGCGCCCGAGGGCGCGGATGACGGCCTCGGCCACTTCGGGCAGTTCGTCCTGCGATGTGATATGGATTGTTTTCATGCTATCTTTTGGGTTTCAATACGATGTAGGGTACGATCATCTCCTGCATGGAGATGCCGCCGTGCTGGAACGTGTTGCGGTAGTAGCGGATATGGCGGTTCGCGTCGTTGTTGTAGACCAGGAAGTCGCTGTTGTAGGCGAAGATATAGCTTGAGGTGAGGTTGCTCGACGGCAGCTGGATGTCCTTCGGGTTGAGCACCTCGTAGACCTCGCGGGAGTTGTAGGCCAGGTTGCGGCCCGTCTTGTAGCGCAGGTTCGACGAGGTCTCGCGGTCGCCGGTAACCTTCACGGGGTTGTCCACGCGGATCGTTCCGTGGTCGGAGGTGATGACGACGGTGTGCCCCCGTTCGGAGAGGAGCTTGAGGATCGTGTAGAGGTCCGAATGCTCGAACCACGAACGGGTCAGCGAGCGGAATGCCGCGTCGTCCTCCGTCAGTTCGCGGATGATGTCCGTTTCAGTTCGGGCGTGCGAGAGGATGTCGAGGAAGTTGTAGACGATCACCGAGAAGTCGGCGTCGTAGACCTTCTGGATGTTGTCCACGAGCTTGCGACCCTGCTCCGGACGCACGAGCTTGTCGAACGAGAAGCGCCACTGCTTGCCGCTTTGCTGCATGAGCCGCCGCAGAAACTCCTCCTCATACTGGTTTTTGCCGCCCTCCTCGTTGTCGTTGAGCCACTTGTTGGGCATGAGCTTGTCGATGGCCAGGGGCATCAGCCCGGCGAAGATCGCGTTGCGGGCATACTGCGTGGCCGTGGGGAGGATGGCGCAGTAGAAGTCGTCCTGCGCCACGTCGTAGTAGCCGCGCAGCATCGACGAGATGGCGCGCCACTGGTCGTAGCGGAAGTTGTCGATCAGCAGCAGCGTCGTCTTGGTATTTTCGTCCGCCACGGGGAAGATCCAGTTGCGCATGAGCGTATGCGACATGACGGGCGTGTCGTCCGAGCGGTTGTTGATCCAGTTGTAGTAGTTGCGGCGCACGAACTTGCAGAATTCCTGGTTGGCCTCGGCACTCTGGTAGGAGAGCACCTCCTTGATGCTCTGGTCCGTGGATTCCGAGAGCTCGATCTCCCAACCGGTGAGCCGGCGATAAATCGAACACCAGTCCTGGAACGTCTCGGCCATCTGCAGCGAGGCGCTGATGCGCCCGAACTCCGAACGGTAGTCGGCCGTCGTCTGCTCGGTAACGAGCTGCTGCTGGTGGACGTTTTTCTTGATCGACAGCAGCACCTGGTTGGGGTTCACGGGCTTGATGAGGTAATCGGCGATCTTCGAACCGATGGCCTTGTCCATGATATTCTCCTCCTCGCTCTTGGTTACCATGATGACCGGGGTCGTCGGACGCACCTCCTTGATCTTCGGAAGGGTTTCGAGACCCGTCATGCCGGGCATCATTTCGTCGAGGATAATCAGGTCATAGGAGCCTTCCGACGCCATGTCGATGGCGTCGTATCCGTTGTTGCAGGTATCGACCTCGTATCCTTTTTGCCGGAGAAAGAGGACGTGGGGCTTCAGCAGTTCGACCTCGTCGTCCACCCAGAGTATCTTGACCATAGCGTCGGTGCAGTTAGGATTTGCAAAAATAGTGATTTTACCTTGTAAACGCAAAAACCGCGCGGTTTATTGGGCCGGAGCCGACTTTTATGCGCAATGTGTCTCTAACTGTCTGATGTGTAGCTCTTTGCGTGATATGGAGAATCTTTGTCCCGGTTTCCGGATCGGAATTTTCCGGAAGCGGAACATTTTTGCCCGAAATTTGTTATCGCGTTGTGAGCGTGGAAGGTAGAACTCGAAAAAAAAGTGAAAAAATTTACGGTTTATTGGCGGATATGCAAATAAAGTGTATATTTGCACTCCGAATTCCAGTTTTAAACTCTATAAAAACCATATAATTATGACAAAGGCAGATATCGTAAGCGAAATCGCGAAAAGCACGGGAGTAGAGAAAGTGCAGGTGCAGGCTATCGTTGAGGCTTTCATGGAGAGCATCAAGACGTCGCTCACTCAAAATAATAATGTCTATCTTCGTGGCTTCGGTAGCTTCATCGTGAAGAAACGCGCTCAGAAAGTTGCCCGCAACATCTCGAAGAATACGACGATTACCATCCCCGAACACAATATTCCTGCTTTCAAGCCTGCAAAGAGCTTCGCAGAGAAGGTGAAATAATTATAACAAGAACCTCTAAAATTTTAGGATTATGCCAAACGGAAAGAAGCATAAGCGGCACAAGATGGCTACCCACAAGCGGAAAAAGCGTCTTCGCAAGAACCGTCATAAGAAAAAGTAGGGTAGCACTTTAGTGCTAACGTTTGGTAAAGCTAAAGGAGCCCGGCTCTTTTAGCTTTACCATTTTAAGATCATGCGGTGAATCCGCACCGCCGGCCCCTGCCGGAAGCACTCCGGGTGCTCGGATTACGGAAGATTTTGGAGTTATCCGCCACTTCATCACCAACAGGCGACCCAATATTTTTTATCGCGCTTCCCGTATGTTTCGCGCATCGGGGCGCCGACCACGATACATGAACAGAGAATTAATCATCAACGTTACACCTGCCGAGATCTCCATTGCCCTGTGCGAGGACAAGGTGCTCGTGGAGCTCAACAAGGAGCAGTGCCAGACGGGCTTCTCCGTGGGAGACATCTATCTGGGCAAGGTGCGCAAGATCATGCCGGGACTCAATGCGGCATTCGTCAATATAGGACACGAAAAGGACGCCTTCATCCACTACCTCGACCTGGGGCCGCAGTTCCCGTCGATGCAGAAACTCGCAGCCTCGCAACTGCCCGGCAAACGGGGCCTGCGTGCCGAGACCATGAAACTCGAGCCGGCGGTGGAGAAGGATGGCAAGATCGGAGACTACCTCCAGGTCGGACAGCAGATCATGGTGCAGGTGGCCAAGGAGGCCATCTCGACCAAGGGACCGCGTCTGACGGCCGACATTTCGCTTGCCGGCCGCAACGTCGTGCTGGTTCCCTTCTCCTCGAAGGTCTTTCTTTCGCAGAAGATCCGTTCGGCCGAGGAGAAGAAGCGTCTGAAGCGTATCGCCGCAGCGGTGCTGCCCAAGAATTTCGGCGTCATCATCCGCACGGCGGCCATGGAGGCCAAGGACGAGGATATCGAGCATGACATCCAGACCCAGATCGACCGTTGGCGCAAGACCGTTGCGGCAATCCGCAAGAGTACGGCCCCGGCACAGCTCATGAGCGAGATGAACCGCGCCAATACGATCATCCGCGACTCGCTCAACGGCTCCTTCTCGCAGATCGCCGTGGACGATGAGGCGCTCTACAACGAGATCCGCAACTACGTCAAGGTGATCGATCCCGAGATGGTGAAGATCGTGAAGCTCTACAAGGGTACGGTTCCCATCTTCGACAACTTCGACATCTCGAAGCAGATCAAGTCGTTGTTTGCCAAGTATGTGTCGCTCAAGCGGGGCGCCTATCTGATCATTGAGCGCACGGAGGCCATGAATGTCATCGACGTCAATTCGGGCAACCGTACGAAGGCCGAGGACAATCAGGAACAGACGGCCATGGACGTGAATCTGGCCGCCGCGAAGGAGATCGCCCGCCAGCTGCGACTGCGCGATTTGGGGGGGATCGTCATCATCGACTTCATCGACCTGCACAAGGCGCAGAACAAGCAGGCGCTCTACGACGAGATGGTCAGGCTGATGGCCACCGACAAGGCCAAGCATACGGTGCTGCCGCTGACGAAGTTCGGTCTGATGCAGATCACGCGCCAGCGGGTGCGCCCCGTGGCCGTGGAGAGCGTCTCGGACGTGTGTCCGACCTGCAACGGCACGGGCAAGATCGAACCTACGGTACTGCTGGACAAGAAGATCGAGAACCAGATTTCGTTCCTCACGGAGGACCGCGGACACAAATACATCAAACTGGTCGTAAGCCCCTATGTGGCGGCCTTCCTGCGTAAGGGTATCTGGTCGCTGCGCCGCCGTTGGGAGTGGAAATACAAGGTGCGTCTGGAGATCGCCGAGGATCAGAGTACGGGTATCATCGAGGTGCACTATCACGACCGCAAGGACAACGATCTGATCGAAAAATAACCCATGGCAACCTCCCGCGAGCAGATGGCGCAGTTCGTCGCGGATTCGAAGAATCTCGGAAAACTGTGCCGTGAATACCGCAACGAGCGTACGACCGTCCATCTCGAGGAGCTGGTCGGCGGGGCGCTTCCGTTTTATGCCGCGGCGGCCGTGGCGCGTACGGGAGGCGTGCATATCTTTGTGTCGGAGGATCGCGACGCCGCGGCTTACCTGCTGAACGACTTTTACAACCTGCTCGACGAATCGCGGATCTGCTTCTTCCCGTCGGCCTACAAGCACTCTGCGGCCAACGGGGTCGAGGATGCCCAGGGCGTCGTGCAGCGTACGGCTACGATGCATGCCCTACGGGCATTCGACGGCAACGGCAAGGGTTATCTGGTCGTGTGCACCTATCCCGAGGCACTGGCCGAACGCGTCGTGGATGCCGAAGCGCTGCGGCGGGATACCATTTCCGTATCGGTGGGCGACCGCATCTCGATCGAGGTGTTTGTGCAGGAGTTGGAAAGCGCCTCCTTCACCCGAGTGGATTTCGTCTACGAGCCCGGTCAGTACTCCGTGCGCGGCGGTATTGTCGATGTCTTCTCCTTCTCGGAGAGCAAGCCCTACCGTCTGGACTTCTTCGGCGACGAGGTCGATTCGATCCGGCGGTTCAATATCTCCAGCCAGCTCTCGGCCGACAAACTCGAACGGGTGGAGATCATTCCCGACATGAATGCTCCGGTGCGGAGCGATGAGCGCGTCTCGTTGCTGCGTTTTGCCGGTGAACAGGCGGCCTGCTGGTTCTATGATGCCGATTATGTGTTGCGCCGTGTGAACGACGTGCGGCGCAAAACCCTCTCGGACATGGAGCAGCCCGAACAGATCGACCGCCTGCTTACAAGCCGCAACGGTCTGCTCGCGGACATGGCTCCGATGCGTCTTTTCCTGCTGCGCGACAATCTTCCGGAGCGTCCCGCCACGGCGAAGATTCCCTTCTCGACGTCGCCGCAGCCGAAGTTCAACAAGAACTTCGAGATGCTGGCCGACGATATGATCCGCAACGCCCTGCGCGGTTACGAGACCTATATCCTTTCGGAAAACAAGGCGCAGATCGAGCGTCTGGAAAACATCTTCCACCAGATCGGCCGCGGACAGGCCGTCGTGCGTCCGCTTGCGATCACGCTGCACGAGGGGTTCGTGGACAACGACCTGAAGCTGTGCCTCTATACCGACCATCAGATCTTCGACCGCTACCAGCGCTACCGCATCAACGGTGAGATCCGGCGCGACGAGCAGATGACCGTCGCCGAGTTGAACCAGCTGCGCCCGGGCGACTATGTCGTCCATATCGACCACGGCGTGGGCCGTTTCGACGGGCTGGTGAAGATCAACGAGAACGGCAAGGTGCATGAGGCGATCAAACTGGTCTACAAGGATGGCGACGTGCTTTTCGTGAATGTCCATTCGCTGCACCGCATCTCGCGCTACAAGTCCGGGGACGGCGAGCCGCCGAAGATCTACAAACTGGGCAACGGTGCCTGGCAGAAGCTCAAGAGCGCCACGAAAAAGGCCGTCAAGGATATTTCGCGCCAGCTTATTGCGCTTTACGCCAAGCGCAAGGCCTCGAAGGGCTTCGCCTTCTCGCCGGACAGCTATCTGCAGCACGAGCTTGAGGCGTCGTTCCGCTGGGAGGATACGCCCGACCAGCAGGCTGCGACGGCGGCCATCAAGCGCGACATGGAGTCCGATCAGCCGATGGACCGTCTGGTCTGCGGCGATGTGGGCTTCGGCAAGACGGAAGTGGCGATCCGCGCCGCCTTCAAGGCCGCGGTGGACGGCAAGCAGGTCGCCGTGCTCGTGCCCACGACGATTCTCGCCCTGCAGCATTACCGCTCCTTCAGCGAGCGGCTGCGCGATTTCCCCGTGCGTGTGGAGTATCTCAACCGGACGAAATCCGCAAGGGAGGTGCGGCAGATCTGCGAGGAGCTCTCCGCCGGCAAGATCGACATTCTGATCGGCACGCACAAGATGCTGGGCAAACAGGTTCGTTTCCGCGATCTGGGTCTGTTGATTATCGACGAGGAGCAGAAGTTCGGCGTGGCGGCCAAGGAGAAACTCACCGAGATGAGTGTTTCGGTCGATACGCTGACCCTCACGGCAACGCCTATCCCGCGTACGCTGCAGTTCTCGCTCATGGGTTCGCGCGATCTTTCGGTCATCTCCACGCCGCCGCCCAACCGGCAGCCGATCCTCACCGAGTCGCACGTCTTCTCGGAGGAGATCATCCGCGATGCCATCGAAACCGAGCTGGCGCGCGGCGGCCAGGTTTATTTCGTCCACAACCGGGTTGAGGATCTTCTGCCCCTCCAGGGCCTGATTACACGCCTCTGCCCGAAGGCTCGCGTGGGCGTCGGCCACGGCAAGATGCCCGCCGAGCAACTCGAGAAGCTCATCATGGACTTCATCTACGGGGAGTTTGACGTGCTGCTTTCGACGACGATCGTCGAGAACGGCATCGACATTCCCAATGCCAATACGATTATCGTCAATAATGCCCAGAACTTCGGCTTGAGCGACCTGCACCAGCTGCGCGGCCGCGTAGGGCGTTCGAATCAGAAGGCCTATTGTTATCTGCTTTCTCCGCCCGACGAATTGCTTTCGTCCGACGCCCGGAGGCGGTTGCGGGCCATCGAGGAGTTCTCGGACCTCGGGTCGGGTTTCAACATTGCCATGCAGGACCTCGACATCCGCGGCGCGGGCAACCTGCTCGGGGCCGAGCAAAGCGGTTTTATTGCCGATATCGGTTTCGAGACCTACCAGAAAATCATGAACGAGGCGATTGCCGAACTGCGGGCCGAAGGCCTGCAGGTCCCGGGGCTCAGCAGCAGCGAGCAGCAGATCGTCGAACAGATGGCCTTTATCGACGATGCGCATATCGAGATCGAGGTCGAGGCGTCGTTGCCGGATGACTATGTCGCCCAGCAGGCCGAGCGCCTGAAGCTCTACCGCGAACTCGACTCGACGAAGGACGAGGCGGGACTTGTAGCTTTCGAAAGCCGCCTTGCGGACCGTTTCGGACCGCTCCCGCGTGCGGCGAAGGAGCTTCTGAACGTCGTGCGCCTGCGCTGGGAGGCGATCCGCCTCGGCATGGAGCGCGTGAAGGTCAAGAACGGACTGATGATCGTCCATTTCGTGGGCGAGGAACACGCTCCCTATTATAAAAGCGACGTCTTCATGCAGCTTTTGCAGCGGGTTACGCAACATCCCGACCGTTTCGTGCTCAAGCAGCACAATAATCGGCTGGCTATGACCGTTAGGAATATCAAAGACGTCGAGGACGCTTACAAAACCTTGCGTGAGCTATGAACCTCGTCGTGGATATCGGCAATACGCTGGTCAAGCTGGCTGTCTTCGAGCGGGACGAGCTCATGCGGCAGATCTCTGTCGAGGAGCCCCGGGAAGCGCATTTCGAGCAGTTGCTCAAAGGCGGAAGGGCCGAGCGGGCCATCGTGGCCTCCACGCGGGGAGAGATGCCGGCTCTTGTGGAGCTGGCCCGGAGGTATGCCGATCGCTTGTTGGAGTTCACACCCGGAACGCCCGTGCCGATCGGAAATGGATACGGGACACCGGCAACCCTGGGGCGCGACCGTCTTGCCGCTGCCGTGGGAGCCGCCACGCTCTATCCGGGCCGCAATACGCTGATCGTCGATGTCGGCACGGCCGTAACGTTGGATTTCGTCTCTGCGGAGGGCGTTTTTCTCGGAGGGTGTATTTCGCCGGGTATGTCAATGCGTTTCAGGGCATTGCATGAATATACGGCGGCGCTGCCTCTCTGCGATGCGTCGGCCGTGGAGCCGCGGCTTGTCGGGCGTACGACCGAGGAGGCCATCCGCTTCGGGGTGATGAACTCCCTGGCCTTTGAAATCGAAGGCTATATCGCCCGGATGGAGGCGCAATTTGAGGATTTGTGTGTAATTTTTACCGGAGGAGACACGAAATTCTTTGCGAAAAGAATTAAAAATACGATATTTGCAAATTGTAATCTCGTCTTTTGCGGATTGAATAGAATTTTAGAGTACAATGCAAGTGAAGAACACCTTGATTAGACTACTCGTGGCGGTTGCGGTCGTCGTTCCCGCCGCAGTCCGGGCGCAGACGAGCAGCATCAACGCATTCTCTCCCTACACGATGTACGGCATCGGTGAACTGAACACTCCCGGAACCCTGCCGATGCGTTCGATGGGTGGTGTGGGCGTTGCCATGCGTTCGACGGGAGTGGTCAATCTGCTCAATCCCGCGGCATACAGTTCCATCCCGCAGAAGACCTTCCTTTTCAACTTCGGTCTGGAGGGACAGAACTATTACAATGCGCAGACCGTCGCCGACGTATCGAAGCATACGGCCTACAATACCTTCAATTTCCACGACATCGCCTTTCAGATGCCGATTGCCAAGAAACTCGGCCTGGGTTTCAGCCTGACGCCTTACAGTTCGGTGGGGTACCGTACGAAATATTACCACGAATACGATCCGTCGGATCCCGTATGGGGCAATGTCGGCCGTGTGCAGTACAATTATCAGGGCGAGGGCGACCTGACTGAGGTGAAGCTCGGCCTCGGATGGGAGGTTTTCAAGAATTTCTCGATCGGTGTGGCTGCACAGTATTACTGGGGCAGTATCGACCGGACCTTCACGATGACCCCGACGGCCATTACCGGCGAAGGAACCTTCACTTCGTCGACCGGTGTAGACAACTACACCATATCGTGCGTCAAGGGACAGGTCGGCGTGCAATGGAGCCCCATCTTGAACCGCAAGCGGATTCTGACCGTCGGCGCGGCATTCGATATCGGCGGTGATCTGAACCCCGAGGTGTCGAACCGGATCTATATCGGCGATCTGTACAGCACGTCGGTCAAGGACGGTCTGTCGGATTTGGCACTGGTCTTGCCGCGGCAGCTTACGGCAGGCTTCTATTATCAGACGGCCAAATGGGCATTCGGCGTGGATTACGTCTATCAGAATTGGGGCGACAGCAATACGGGCTTCGAGATGACGGGCGTCAGCGGTGCGGACCACTCTTCCTACAAGGTGGCCTATACCAATACGAGTACCGTCAAGGCGGGTTTGGAATATACTCCTTCGCGTTATGACGTGCGCAGTTTCCTGAAACGCTGGTCCTACCGGGCGGGATTCCGTTACGGATACCACAACCAGACCTTCAACGACAACCGTCTTGCGCAGTATGCCATAACGGCGGGCGTGGGGGTTCCGGTGAAGCTGTGGGCGATCTCTGCAATCGACGTTGGTGTCGAATATGGTCGGCGTGGCTACAACGTCGCCGAACGCGTGGGACTCGTGCGTCAGCAATATTTCAAGATTGCCGTGGGCTTCTCGCTCTTCGCCGGAGCCCAGGAAAACGGTGAGTACTGGTTCTCGCGCCCGAAATACGATTAAAGAACAAATAATAATAAAAACGCACAAAAATTAATCTGACCGATGAAAAACGTTAAATTTCTGCTTTCTGCAGCGTGTATGCTCTTTGTTGTCGCTGCGATGGCCCAGCAGGACTTCAGTGGCCCTCAGTATGCGAAGTGGGGCGATACTCCCGAAGAGCGGGAAAAGAACATTCTGAACAGCAATTTTCTCAAGGAGTCGTACGAGAATCGGGATTACGATGCTGCGGCACGTTATCTGCGCGATCTGATCGCAAGTTGCCCCGGGGCTTCGGTAGCGATCTACCAGCGCGGCGCCAACGTGTACAAGCAGAAGATCAATCGGGCCAAAAGCGTTGCCGAGAAAAACGCCTACATTGATTCGCTGATGATGATCTACGATCTGCGCGCGGAGTATTTCGGCGACAACGCCAAGCAGGGCCGTGCTTTCATTCTCGATCAGAAAGCCCGCGAGTTCCTCGCTTTCCGTCCCAACGACCGTGCCGGTATCCGCAAACTTTTCCGTGAGGCGATCGAGGCCGGTGGCAGCAACACCGACCCCGAGACCGTAGTGGCTTATTTCTCGAATCTCTGCGATGATTACCGCAATACTGACGAGGTGATGCCCGACGAGGTGCTTGCCGAGTATGAGCGTCTGACCCCCTTCTTCGAGACTCATCCCGAGGCCAAGGAGTTCAAGGATCAGTTCGACGCCGCATTCGGACTGAGCGGTGCGGCCAGCTGCGAGAACCTCGAGCGTCTGTTCAGTGCCCGTTTGGCTGCGGCTCCCGATGACGAGGCGCTGCTCGAGCAGGCCGTGTCGCTGATGTCGCGTGCGAAGTGTACCAGCGATTTCTTCCTGGCTACGGCTGAAAAGTATTATGCCGTGAAGCCGTCGGCCAATACGGCCCTGGCTCTGGCACAGATCTTCCAGGACAAGCTCGACTATCCGAAGGCCATGTCCTACCTGAACGAGGCTTTGGCTGTCGAGAAGGATGACGTCGAGCGTCAGAAGCTTCTTGCACGTATCGGTTTGGTGGGTCTTGCCGCCAACAATGTTTCCGAAGCTGTTGTTGCAGCACGCCAGGCCCGTGATCTGAATCCCGAAGACGGTGTTCCCTATTTCGTACTGGCACAGTGCTATGGCCTTTCGGCTGCCGCCTGCGGTGGCTTTGCCGGTCAGGCAACCTTCTGGGCCGCATACGATACGATGGCCAAGGCCATCGAACTGCTCCCGAGCGACTCGGAGTACCTCGAGCATGCCAAGAGCGCTCTTTCGACCTTCCGGAACAACTTCCCCAGCTCCGAAGAGTGCTTCTTCAACGAGCTGCAGTCCGGAGCCCGTTATACGGTAACGTGCGGTACGGCTGCCGGCGTTACTACTACGGTACGTCCTCGTTAAGGACCTCTTCCGACCCCTTTGAATGACAAGGAGCCTGATGAAATACGTCTGGGTAGCACTCTCCGTGGCGGGGAGTGCTATCTTGCTATTCTCCTGCGGGGAGAAGGATTCCGAAGCGGCGGCACCCGTGGAGACGCTGATGACCGAATACAGCGACAGCCTGTCGGTTATCATGTCGCGTAACGGCCGTCGTTCGTACCACTTTACGACGCCGTTGCTCGAAGGGTATACGCTGGCTCGCGAACCTTACAGGGAGTTTCGCAAAGGAGTGAAGATCACGACCTACAAGGATGATTCCCTTTCGTCGGTGGATGCGGTGCTGACGGCCAACTACGCCATCTATTACGAGGATCGGGAGCTGTGGGAGGCCAAGGGCAACGTCGTTGTGGAGAAATCCGACGGGAAAACCCTTTACACGCAGCAGCTTTTCTGGAATGCCCGGACCGACAAGGTCTATTCGAATGTCGATTCGAAGATTGTCCAGAACAACGGCCGCGATGTCTTTGTCGGCGAAGGATTCGAGTCGGACGCTTCGTTCAAGGAGTGGCGGTTCCGGCGTATGAAAGGGCGCATGGAGGTCGAGATGAAACAGCAGCAGGATTCCACCGCCTCGCAGGGCGCTTCGGACGGGGAGATGCGCGGACCGCTTCCTCGGACAGCCTCCGAATCGGCCCCCGAGCAGCGGGAGGTGCCGCAGGTCCGGGATTTGCCTGTCGATCGTCGGCAGAACGAAACCGGCGCTTCTTTGGCAGCACCCGACAAACCCCTGCCGTTGCAGACTCCCCAGGCCCGGCCGTTGGAGCGGCGGCGGATCGTATCCGATGCCGCCGGTCCCGAAGGTGGAATCCGGGATACTGATGTAAAACCAGAAAATCGCGAGTGAGATGTTGTCTATCGTTCTTCTGATTGCCGCGATGCTGCTGCTCTCCGCCTTCTTTTCGGGGATGGAGATTGCCTTCACGAGCAAAAACCGGCTCAAACTCGAAATCGACCGCAAACAGAGCCGGATGTTCGATCGGATCGCTGCGGTCTTTGCCCGTGATCCGGGTCAGTATATCACGACGATCCTTGTGGGCAACAACATCGCCCTTGTCGTCTATTCGCTGGCCATGTCGATCCTCCTGCGGGAGGTCTACGGATGGCTCCACTGGGAGGAGCTGGCCGCAAGCGGTTCGGTAGCGCTCGATACCATTGTTTCGACGCTCATCATCATCTTCGTTGCGGAGTTTCTGCCCAAGTCGATTTTCAAGAACAATCCGAACTTCTATTACCGGGCTCTGGCTCCGGTGATCTACTTCTTTTATATTCTGCTCTATCCGTTGGCTCGTTTCACGACGCTGCTTTCGCACGGAATCCTGCGTCTGCTGGGACGGCGGGTCAAGAGTCAGGATACGGCGCCCAATTTCAATCGGGAGGACCTTGCGGCCCTGCTCGAAGCGAACAATACGGAGCAGCATGCCGACCCGGACAACGAGCTGAAACTGTTCCAGAATGCGTTGGATTTTGCGGATCTGCGCGTGCGCGACTGCATGGTTCCTCGTGTGGATGTTGAGGCGGTGGATATCGACGATACGTCGATCGAGCAACTGACCGCCCGATTCGTCGAATCGAAGTTTTCGCGCATCTTCGTATGGCGCAAGTCCATCGACAACATCATCGGATATGTCAATTCGAAGAGCCTTTTTACGCGTCCTGCAACGATTGCCGAAGTGATGATGGAGGTTAATTTTGTCCCCGAGACGATGACGCTGCAGGCGATGCTCGAGAACTTCATCAAGCATCGGTCCAACATTGCCGTGGTAATCGACGAGTTCGGCGGTACGGCCGGTGTGATTTCGCTGGAGGATGTCCTCGAACAGATTTTCGGCGAGATCGAGGACGAGCATGATGTTTCGGAACTTATCGAGAAGCAGGTCGGTGAGAATGAGTATGTCCTTTCATGTCGTCTGGAGGTAAAATATCTCAACGAAAAATACGATCTGGGAATCGAGGAGAGCAAGGAGTACGATACCCTTGCCGGGTTCATCATCTATAACTACGAAGGGATTCCGACGACGGGTGAGACGGTCGTTATCGGGTCATTGCAGCTGCGGATCCTGCGAACGACGCGTTCGCGGATCGAACTGGCCCGGGTGAAAAAGATCTGATGTACCGCGTCGGATACGATCGTATCCGGGGGAGAAGCGGGAGGTTGTTCCCTGTCAGGGGATACACCTCCCGCTTCTCCCGTGCCCGGAGGACGGCATCACGCGAGCCGGTGCCGGACCGTGGATCTCACCCGCGGGGAGCTTTCCTGCGAAGCATGTCCCTTCGGATGGAGTACGGTGAGTTTCAGGACGTATTTTTCTTCTCTTCTTGTCGTTTTTACAATTAATTTTACTACCTTTGGCTGATCTTTCGAAACAAAACGAATAATTAACAATTTATATGGCAAGTTTAAACACTTTACGCACCAAGTTCGGCATCGTGCTCTCGATCATCATCGCCCTTGCCCTCTTGGCATTCATCCTCTCTTTGAAAACCGAGATGGGCTTCTCGGGCAACGATCCCAAGGTCGGTGTGATCGACGGCGAGAAGATCAACTATTCGGAGTATTACGATCAGTATGAAAAGATCAAGGCCCAGAGCGGCGCGCAGGAGAGCGATGAGCAGCAGGCTGCTATGCTGGCCAATGCCACCTGGCAGTCGCTGGTTTCGAAATATGTCCTGACGCCGGGCTTCGCCAAGCTGGGTCTCTGCGTGACGGAATCCGAACGTTTGGCCATGGCCAGCGGCAAGCAGCCTTCGCAGGCATTTTACAGCGCTTTTGCCGATCCCCGGACCGGAACGTTCAATGTAGCGGCCGTATCGGAGTTTCTCGCGCAGGCCGAGACCAATCCTCAGGCTGCGCAGGCTTGGGCACAGCTCAACGAGCAGGCTTGCATGGAGCGTGAGATGCAGAAGTACTACGGTCTGATGCGGGGCGGTCTTTTCGTGAATGCCCTCGAAGTGGAGCGCGGTATGGCGAGTGCCAACAACAGCTATGCGGGCAAGTGGGCCGGCAAGAAGTATACGGATGTGCCCGATTCGCTCTTCCAGATCACTTCTGCGGATCTGAAGTCCTATTACAGCAGCCATAAGGATCTCTTCCGTCAGACGCCGTCGCGTACGATCTCCTATGTCGTATTCGAGGTGGCTCCTACGGACGATGACCTGCTCAAACTGGAGAATACCGTCATGGAGGTAGGCAAGGAGTTCGCAGCCGCAGAGGAGCTCAAGAGCTTCGTTCGGACGAACCGCAACGGCAAGATCGCCGACAACTTCGTGTCGGCAGCACAGCTTCCCGAGGATGAGGCCGAGGCGCTGATGGCCGGCAAGACCTATGGTCCCGTGCTGAAGAACAACGAGTGGACGATGGCCCGCGTGCTGACGGTCAAGGAGGCACCCGATTCGCTCGGTCTGCGCCATATCGTGCTTCCCTATACCGAGGAAAAACTCGCCGACAGTCTGCTGACGGCATTGCGCAACGGCGGTGATTTCGCACAGGCGGCTGCACGTTACTCGGTGTACGATGCTACGGCAGCCAATGGCGGTGAGGTCGGCGTGATGCCTTTCTCGGCTTTCGTCGGCGAATTTGCCGAGACGCTCGGCAACGCCAAGGCCGGGGATATCGTGAAGATCGTCTCGGGCGAGACGGTTCAGCTCATGCAGGTATATCGGGCCGACAAACCTTCGAAACACTTCCAGGTGGCGACGATCACCTATCCGGTGGAGGCTTCGGCCGATACGCGCCGCAATGTGCATAACAACGCCGGATCGTTCATGGTCAATGCCAAAGGTTCTTCGGAGGCCTTTGCTGCCGCCGCGTCGGAGGCTGCCGTAACGCCCCGTGTTGCCGTGATCAATCAGGGCGACCGTACGCTGCGCGGTCTGGAGGATTCGCGCGACGTCGTACGCTGGGCCTACGGGGCCGAGCAGGGCGATGTCTCGGAGATCTTCACCGTAGGCAAGGATTATGTGATCGCCATGCTTACCTCGATCGACAATGACGAGTATGCATCGGTGGACAAGGTGGAGGCCCAGCTCCGCGCCCAGGTGCTTCGCGACAAGAAGTACGATTACATTGTCAAGGAACTCTCCGGCTCGACTCTTGCGGAGCAGGCTGCCAGCTTCGGCTCGGAGGTCGCCGATTTCAAGGACGTAACCTTCGCCTCGTTCTATCTCGAAGGCCCCGGTTTCGAACCGCGTCTCGTCGGTGCGATCACCTCGTCGGACAAGGGTGTCGTGTCGGCCCCCGTCAAGGGCTTCTCGGGTGTCTACGTTTTCCAGGTCGAGGATATCCAGACCGCCGACAAGCAGACGGCCGAGGGTGAAAAGGTGCGTGCCCAGGCAACCTACGAGAGTATGGCCCAGCAGTTCTTCCTCCCGGCTATCCAGCAGATGGCCAAGATCGAGGATCTGCGCGGCAAATATTTCTAATGGATCAAGTGCCGCATCCCGGCGGACCCGCTATGGACAGAAAACCCCGGAGGCTGAAAAGCCTTTCGGGGTTTTCTTTTTCTTTGCGGATTTCGTATCTTTGTTATACCTGCAAGGCCTGCATTCCCGGCGGAACAGGCCTTCGGCTCGAACCGACCATATAAACCGTTATATATAAATGTAATGACCATGAAAAACTTTGTTTATCACAATCCGACCGAACTGATTTTCGGCAAAGGTCAGATCTCTCGTCTCGGGACGCTTATTCCCGCCGACAGGCGCATCATGATTACCTTCGGCGGCGGCAGCGTCAAGCGCAACGGTGTCTATGATCAGGTGGTGAATGCCCTCGCCGGGCGCGATTTCGTCGAATTCTGGGGAATTGAACCCAATCCTTCGGTCGAAACCCTGCGAAAGGCGATTGCTCTGGGCAAGGAGCGCAAGGTCGATTTCCTGCTGGCCGTGGGCGGTGGATCGGTTATCGACGGCACGAAGCTCATCGCGGCCGGTCTGCTCTATGACGGAGATGCCTGGGAGATCGTGCGGAAGGGACATGCCGAACGTACGGTGCCATTGGCTACCGTGCTGACCATGTCGGCCACAGGTTCCGAGATGAACAGCGGAGCTGTTATTTCGCGCTATGAGACGAAGGAGAAGTTTGCCTTCTATGGCGATTATCCCGTTTTCTCGATCCTTGATCCCGAGACGCTGTTTTCGCTTCCGACGCGGCAAATCGCCTGCGGCCTGTCGGATACCTTTGTCCATGTACTCGAGCAGTATATGACCACGCCCGGGCAGTCGCGTCTGATGGACCGCTGGGCCGAGGGTATCCTCCATACGATCGTGGAGATTGCGCCCCGCGCTCTGGCCGAGCCGCGCGATTACGACGTGATGTCGGAATACATGCTCGGAGCCACGCTGGGGTTGAACGACATGATCGCCATGGGTGTTACACAGGACTGGGCGACCCACATGATCGGCCACGAATTGACGGCCCTGCACGGGCTGACGCACGGCGCGACGCTGGCGATCGTCATTAACGGTACGCTGCGGACGTTGCGCGAGCAGAAGCGCGGCAAGCTGCTGCAGTACGGCGAACGTATCTGGGGCATCGCAGAGGGAAGCGAAGAGGAGCGGATCGAGCGGACGCTGGCCCGTACCGAGGAGTTTTTCCGCTCGCTGGGTCTTTCGACGCACCTTTCGGAGGAGGGTATCGGCGAAGAGACAATCGCCGAGATTGAGCGCCGTTTCAACTCCCAGGGCGTGCATTACGGCGAAGCCGGCAATGTGGACGGTGCGATGGCCCGCCGCATATTGGAGGCTTGCCGTTAGCCTTTTAAAAAACGCATGAAAAAGCGCCCTCGGACTTGGGTCCGGGGGCGCTTTGCATGAATGACTCCGGGAGGATTACTCCTCGAGGAGGATTTCGAGCATCTTGATGGCAGCCGTGGCGATCGGCGTACCGGGGCCGAAGATGGCGGCGGCACCGTCACGGTAGAGCTCGTCGTAGTCCTGGTGAGGGATGACACCGCCGACGATGACGATGATGTCCTCACGGCCGAGTTTTTTCAGTTCGGCGATCAGCTGCGGCACGAGTGTGAGGTGCCCGGCAGCCAGCGACGAAACACCGACGATATGCACGTCATTCTCGACAGCCTGCTTGGCAGCCTCCTCGGGGGTCTGGAACAGCGGGCCCATATCGACGTCGAAGCCGATGTCGGCATAACCCGTAGCTACGACCTTGGCACCGCGGTCGTGGCCGTCCTGACCCATCTTGGCGATCATGATACGCGGCTGACGGCCCTCTTTCTTGGCGAACTCGGCGCACAGCTCCTTGGCGCGCTCGAAGGATTTGTCGTTTTTCACTTCTGACGAATATACTCCTGAAATGGAACGGATAACGGCTTTGTAGCGACCTACGACCACCTCGCAGGCATCGGAGATCTCGCCCAGCGTGGCGCGGACCTTCGCAGCCTCGACGGCCAGTTCGAGCAGGTTGCCCTTCTTGGTCTTCACGCACTCGGTGATGGCCTCGAGCGCCTTCTTCACGGCGGCCTCGTCGCGCGAAGCACGCAACTCCTTCAGACGCTTGATCTGGCTCTCGCGTACGGCGGTGTTGTCCACGGCGAGAATGTCGATCGGGGCCTCCTTCTCCAGACGGTATTCGTTTACGCCGATGATCTTCTCGGCGCCCGAGTCGATGCGGGCCTGCTTGCGGGCTGCAGCCTCCTCGATACGCATCTTCGGAATACCCGTCTCGATGGCCTTGGCCATACCGCCGAGTTTCTCGATCTCCTGGATGTGCTCCCAGGCCTTGTGTGCGATCTCGTTGGTGAGCGACTCTACATAGTAGGAACCTGCCCACGGGTCGATCTCACGGCAGATATTGGTCTCTTCCTGGATGTAGATCTGCGTGTTGCGGGCGATGCGGGCCGAGAAGTCGGTCGGCAGGGCGATCGCTTCGTCGAGGGCGTTGGTATGCAGCGACTGGGTGTGTCCCAGGGCGGCGCCCATGGCCTCGATGGCCGTACGGGCCACGTTGTTGAAGGGATCCTGCTCCGTGAGCGACCATCCCGAGGTCTGCGAGTGGGTACGCAGGGCCAGCGACTTGGGGTTCTTCGGATCGAACTGCTTGACGATCTTGGCCCAGAGCATACGCGCGGCACGCATCTTGGCGATCTCCATGAAATGGTTCATGCCGATGGCCCAGAAGAACGACAGACGCGGTGCGAAGGCGTCGATCGACATGCCGGCGTTGATACCTGCGCGGAGGTACTCCAGACCGTCGGCTAGCGTGTAGGCCAGCTCGATGTCGGCCGTGGCGCCGGCCTCCTGCATGTGGTAACCCGAGATGGAGATCGAGTTGAACTTGGGCATGTTCTTCGAAGTGTACTCGAAGATGTCGGCGATGATGCGCATCGAGAACTCGGGCGGATAGATATAGGTGTTACGCACCATGAACTCCTTGAGGATGTCGTTCTGGATCGTACCCGAGAGTTGGTCGAGCGTGCAGCCCTGCTCCAGACCCGTAACGATGTAGAAGGCGAGGATGGGCAGCACGGCGCCGTTCATGGTCATCGATACGGACATGCGGTCGAGGGGAATGCCGTTGAAGAGCACCTTCATGTCCTCGACCGAGCAGATCGACACGCCGGCCTTGCCGACATCGCCCACAACACGCGGGTGATCGGCGTCGTAGCCGCGGTGCGTAGCCAGGTCAAAGGCCACCGAAAGACCCTTCTGGCCGGCTGCGAGGTTGCGGCGGTAGAAGGCGTTGGACTCCTCGGCGGTCGAGAATCCGGCGTACTGACGGATCGTCCACGGACGCATCACATACATCGTCGAGTAGGGACCGCGGAGGAACGGGGCGATACCTGCGGCATAGTTCAGGTGCTCCATGCCCTCGAGATCTTCGGCCGTATAGGCGCCCTTGACGGGAATGCGCTCGGCCGTGAGCCACGGTTCGACTTCGCCGCAGCCCTTCGTGGCGCAGCAGCTCTTCTGCTGGCCAGCTTCGTATTTCAGTTCAGAAAATTTTGCTCTCATGATCAGATTCCCATCTCTTTAAGGTAAAACTTCAGGGTCTCGAGGACATTCGACTTCACGTTGATGAAGTTCTTGATGCCCTGTGCCTCGAGTTCGGGCGCGCAGGCGGGAGCTCCGGCAACGACAAGGATGGCCTTGCCGCCGAGCAGCTCCTTGATCTTGGGCGCCACCTCTGCGTAGTCGTCATCCGAGGCGCATACCACGACGATCTCGGCCTTCGACTCGAGTGCAGCCTTTACGCCCTCTTCGAGGGACTTGAAGAAGGTGTTGTCGATGACGCGGATACCGGCACATGCGAAGAAGTTGCACGAGAACTGGGCGCGTGCACGGGCCATGGCAAGGCTTCCGCAGGTGAGCATGAAGGCCTTGGGCTCCTTGCCCGAGCGGTCCACATGCAGACGCATCTGCTCGAAGGCCATGGCGCCGCGGTAGGGCACGAGGATGTTGCCTTCGGCCTTCCGGCGCTCGACAACTGCCTCGGTGATCTCCTTCGGAGCGACCTCCGTGAAGTTGGGGAACTGGTTGGCGCCGAGCAGCGTCTGACGGCGCGTGGCGATGTTCTTGTCCTTGGCGGCGGCCGATGCCTCGATGCGCTCCTTGATCACACCTGCCTTGTAGGCCTCCGTATAGCCGCCCTTCTCCTCGATCTCGAGGAAGAGCTTCCAGGCCTCGGCAGCGATCGACTGCGTCAGGTTCTCGATGTAGTAGGAGCCTCCGGCGGGATCGACCACCTGGTCGAAGTGCGACTCATGCTTGAGCAGCAGTTCGACGTTACGGGCAATGCGCTTCGAGAACTCGGTCGGCGTCTCGAACGAACGGTCGAACGGCGTTACCTCCATCGAGTAGACGCCGCCGATGGCGGCCGACATGGCTTCGGTCGTGCCGCGCAGCATGTTTACATAGGGGTCGTAGACCGTCTGGTTCCACTTCGAGGTCGTGGCGTGGATCATCATCTTGCCGGCGCAGTTCTTCTCGGGGTTGTAGGCCTTGACGATATTGGCCCAGAGCATGCGTGCGGCGCGCAGCTTGGCGATCTCCATGAAGTAGTTGGAGGTTACCGAGAACGAGAAGCGCAGCTTGCGGGCAGCCTCGTCCACCGTCAGACCGGCGTCGGTCAGGCGGGCGATGTAGTCGTTACCGGCCGCAAGGGCGAATGCCAGCTCCTCGACGATGGTCGAGCCGGCGTTCGAGAAGATGTCGGCCGAGACGGTTACGATACGGATGTGCTTGTAGGCAGCCGTCTTCTTGATAAGCTCGGCAATGCGTGCAAAGCACTTCTCGCCGTTGGGCGAGCAGAAATCTCCCTTGGTCGAGAGACCCTTTACCAGCGGGTCGATGACGAAGGCCAAATCGGCTTCGGCGATCGTTCCCTCCTTCTCGAGTTTGGCGATCACGAGTTCGGCGATGTCGCCCATGCCCTTGCCGCTGAATACCAGCGAAATGGCGGGTATGCAGATCTCGCGGAGCAGTTCGTCGAGATCGGCGGCCGTGAAGCCCTCCTTCGCGATCTCAAATCCGAGTGAATCGACGCCCGAGTTGAGCAGTTTCAGGGCCTCGGCGTTGGCCTCCTTGGGGCAATTGACCTCGATGGTCTGATGCACGCGCCAACGGTTGTGGGCACGCGTACCGCGAACGTAGGGGAACTCGCCTGCCTGCGAGCCCAGGAATTGGATGCCCTCGAGGTTCTCGGCACGGTAGTAGGGGCGGACGTTGAATCCTTCGCCCGTACGCCACACCAATTTACGCTCGTAGTCAGCACCTTTCAGGTCTACTGCGATCACCTCTTCCCACTTTTCGGTCGGGACCGGCGGGAATTCGGTGAACAGCTTTTCACGTTTGGTATTTGCCATAACTGTTTAGAGATTAGTATAAAGTGTAGTCGAATCCGATTTCAAATGGCATGTAAAGGTACAAAATAATTCACGAATAGTAACAAGAAATTGTTAATAAAATAACAGCTTTTCTTACATAGGTATGATTGCCGTTCGGAAACGAGGTCGTATGGCATCGCCTGCCAACCATCTCTTTCGTGTGGTAAAAAAGGATATAAATGTTCTATATAACCTTAAAATTGCCGGATTCCAAAAAATGCTGTTTTCGGAGAAATTGCTGAATTTTTATCTGGTTCTCGAGAAAAAAGCCTTGAAAAATGCCGATAACCCTGAAAAAACAGGCCGATTTTCCCGAATTGACAGTAAAATTTGGGCGAATGTTGAAAAAAACACAATTTTGTAAAAACAACGAAAAAGGAAAAGAATTACATTTGCAGCGGATAAAGAACCTGCTTTTAAAATCATACCGATGTCATTATTGCGATTCAAGATGGTCGATGCGGCGATCAACCACACGGCCGTAGAGGTGAAAGCTCCCGAAGGACGTCCCTCGGACTATTTCGGAGAGAAGGTTTTTGGGCGCGAGGCGATGCGCAAGTATCTCGACAAGAAGACCTACGCGGCGCTGCTCGATACGATGGAGCACCGTACGCCGCTGACGCGTGAAGTAGCCGACAGCATTGCCGCCGGCATGCGGCAGTGGGCTCTGGAGCACGGTGCCGACCACTACACACACTGGTTCCAGCCCCTGACGGGCGGCACGGCCGAGAAACACGACGCCTTTGCCGACCCGGACGGCAGGGGAGGCGTATTGGAGGAGTTTTCGGGCAAGCTGCTTGTGCAGCAGGAATCGGACGCCTCGTCGTTCCCCAACGGCGGTATTCGCAACACGTTCGAAGCCCGCGGTTATTCGGCCTGGGATCCGGCCTCGCCTGCCTTCATTGTCGATACGACGCTCTGTATTCCGACTGTCTTTATCTCCTATACGGGCGAGGCGCTCGATTACAAGGTGCCGCTGCTCCGTTCCCTCTCGGCCGTGGACAAGGCCGCCACGGAGGTGTGCCACTACTTCGACAAGAATGTGCAGAAGGTCTTTGCCTATCTGGGCTGGGAACAGGAGTATTTTCTCGTGGATGAGAGCCTGTGGGCCGTACGTCCCGATCTGATGCTTACGGGCCGTACGTTGATGGGGCACGAGTCGGCCAAGAACCAGCAGCTCGAAGACCACTATTTCGGCGCTATTCCGGCGCGGGTGATGGCCTTCATGAAGGATCTCGAGTATGAGTGTCTGAAACTGGGCATTCCCGTGAAAACCCGCCACAACGAGGTGGCCCCCAATCAATTCGAGCTGGCACCCGTTTATGAGGAGGCTAACCTGGCCAACGACCACAATCAGCTGCTGATGACCATTATGGACAAGATCGCACGGCGGCATCAGTTCCGGGTGCTGCTGCACGAAAAACCCTTCAAGGGCATCAACGGTTCGGGCAAGCACAACAACTGGTCGCTCGGCACGGATACGGGCGTAAATCTTTTCGGTACGGGCAAAAGCGCTTCGGAAAACCTGCAGTTCATCACCTTCCTGGTGAATGCCATTTCGGCCGTGTACAAGCACAACGGGCTGCTCAAGGCCTCGATCATGAGCGCTACGAATGCCCATCGTCTGGGAGCCAACGAGGCACCTCCGGCCATTATCTCGGCCTTCCTCGGATCGCAGGTCTCGGCCGTGCTGGACAAGCTGGCAGCCTCGAAAGACGACGACGCCATCCGTTTCGACGCCAAGGGAATCTTCCGCATGAGCGGTATCTCCCATATCCCGACGCTGCTGCTCGATAATACGGACCGCAACCGCACGTCGCCTTTTGCCTTTACGGGCAACCGTTTCGAGTTCCGTGCCGTAGGTTCGTCGGACAACTGCGCCGAGGCGATGATCGTGCTCAATACGGCGATGGCACACGAACTGACGGAGTTCCGCAAGGCGGTAGATGCCAAGATCGAGGCGGGTGTAAAGAAGGAGAAGGCCATTTACGAGGTGCTCAAGCGGATGATTCACGACTGCCGCGCAATCCGTTTCGACGGCAACGGCTATTCGGATGAATGGAAGGCCGAAGCGAAGCGCCGCGGGCTGGATTGCGAGACCTCGACGCCGCTGATCTTCGACCGTTACCTCGATGAAGCCTCGATCCGCATGTTCGGAGAGATGGGAGTTCTTTCGAAGATCGAGCTCGAGGCCCGTACGGAGGTGAAGTGGGAGACCTATACGAAGAAGATCCAGATCGAGGGCCGTGTGTTGGGCGACCTGGCGATGAACCATATCGTGCCGATCGCCTCGCGTTACGAGGCGCTGCTGCTCGACAAGGTCTACAAGATGTCGCAGATCACGGGGCTGAACGCTTCGGCCGACATCGCTCTGATCAAAAAGATTCAGGACCATACCGCCGCGATTCAGAAGCTTACGGGCGAGATGATCGAGGCGCGCAAGGTTGCCAACCGGATCGAGGATCAGCGCGAGAAGGCAATCGCCTATCACGACACCGTGTCGGTATGCTTCGACGACATCCGCTACCATATCGACAAGCTCGAGGAGATCGTGGACGATCAGATCTGGCCGCTTCCGAAATACCGGGAGTTGCTCTTCCTGCGGTAGGACCGGCCGAAGACTTCTGGAGAAATGCAGGGCGAGGGGTTGGGAAAGACTCCTCGCCCTCTGTTTTCGGATGTGTGAGGCGGCGGTTTGTCAGTCCTGGAGATTTCGCTATCTTTGCCGCAGTGTCGGACGTGCGTTCCACCTTCCGACCTTGACTGACGATGAATCCTACGGCGCGGGAAAAACGGGTGGTCGGTCAGATGATCGGTCTCTACTGCCGTACGCACCACGGCGGCGGGGATCCGCTGTGCCCCTCGTGTGCGCAGTTGTACGCATATGCCTGCCGGCGTCTCGATGCCTGCCGTTTCGGTGCGGACAAACCGCCCTGCGAGGTGTGTTCGGTGCATTGTTATGCCCCGGGCTGCCGGATGCGGATTCGTGAGGTGATGCGTTATGCGGGGCCGCGCATGTTCTTCGTGCATCCGCTGGAAGCCCTGCGGCATCTGTGGCGGCGGTTGTTCGGCTGCCGCGGAGCCGTGCCGACCCGAAGCAGGATGACCGCTCCGCCCGGGCAAAAGAAAAACCGGAAACCATGATCGTGATTTCCGGTTCCGTATTTCGTTCGGAGTTGCAGTCCGACTACTCCTCCTCGCGGTACATGTGCTCTACATAGATCGCATGCTGCATGGCCTCACGCTTTGCCACCGAGGGCTTCGTGAAGTACTGGCGGCGGCGAAGTTCCTTCAGAACACCCGTACGCTCGTATTTACGCTTAAACTTTTTCAGGGCGCGTTCGATGTTTTCGCCCTCCTTTACCGGCATGATAATCATAATCGTATTTTCTTTTTGTCGTTTTTGAATTCGGTTTGTCTTGCAGGCTGCCGGGCGTCCACCTTCCGGTGTGCGGTCCCGAGGATGTCGTGAAAGTCGGTGTCGGTTATTCCGCCGAAGACCCGAACTCAAGGTAGGGCGCCAGACGCGTCGCCTCCTCACGGGTCAGTATGTGGTCGTCTATCAACTCTTCAGCGGTACTCCAACCTCCTTTCAGCTGTCTTGTTTTCAAAAGTTTCCGAAGAACCTGCGGCGCAATGTAGGGATGACGCCTCAGGATTTTCGGGTCTGCAAAGTTAATATCAATTTTCCGAATTTTGCAACTGTCGCAGGAAATTTGTTTCAAAATTTTTTCGTAATTGCTCTCCGTGATGCCCGGAATCTCTGCGAGTTGCTCCACCCGGCAGAATCCTCCGAGGCGTTCGCGGTACTCCAGGATGCGCATCACGGTCTTTTCGCCGATTCCTACAACGGAGCGCAGTGCCGCCGAGTCGGCCGTATTCAGTTCCACGGGATGTCCGGCCGTCGGCTTGAGCGGCCGTTCGGGGAAGATGAGGTAGGGTGCGAGTGCGTCGGCGATCGAGTCGCTGATGACGTAACAGGCACGGAACTCCTCCAGATCGTAGATTCCGCTCATGTCGCGCCAGCGGATGAACGATTCGGCCTGCCGCTTCGAGAGCGCTCCGATTGCCTGCAGATAACGGGCGCTTACCGTATCGACCCGGAAGGGCTCGGGTGCAAGCGGCTCGGCTACAAGACGAGTCGTACGGTATTCGCGCGGTGCGATGGCGTATTTGCGGCCGATGCGGATCCAGGGTGCCAGTTGCCTGTATAGCGAGTCGCTGATGCCGTAGCAGAGCGTGAGGTCTTCGGGAATGCGGAAGATCTTGCCGGCGGCGCGGTACTTCAACAGGCTGACAGCTTCGTACTTCGTGAGTCCGAGGCTGCGCAGCTCCTCGAAGTCGGCCGTATTGGGGTCGAACGGATGCGGCGAGATGCTGTCAGGGCGTTGTTCCAAGCTCCGTTCTGCTTCGCGTGCCGCCCCGGGATCCGCCTTGGGGCGCAAGAGCAAAAGGGCTGCGACAAGCAGTCCCGCCAGGGGCAGGAAGATTGCCACAGCCCTGATTTCGCGCTCTGTGAAGAGCCTTGCCATAGGTCGGATGTTATTTGCCGAGCTGCTCGAGGGCCTTCTTCACCGAGCCCCACTTGAGCAGCAGCTCGCGGGCCTCCTCTTCGCCGATGCCGGCCGCTTCGGCAATCATGCGTGTGCCGCGTCCGACGAGTTTGTTATTGGTGATCTGCATGTTTACCATGCGGTTGCCTTCGACGCGCCCGAGTTTGATCATCACCGATGTGGAGATCATGTTGAGCATGAGCTTCTGGGCCGTTCCGGCCTTCATGCGTGTCGAGCCGGTTACGAACTCGGGGCCTACGACCGCTTCGAGTGCATATTCGGCCTCCCGGGCTACGGGAGACGCGGGGTTGCAGGTGATGGCTCCCGTCAGCAGTCCCTGTTTTCGGGCTTCGCGCAGGCCGCCGACGACATAGGGGGTCGTACCCGATGCGGCGATGCCGATGAGCGTGTCCTTTGCGGTGGGGTGGTAGGGGGCCAGGTCGCGCCAGGCACCCTCAAGATCGTCTTCGGCGCGCTCTACGGCCTTGCGCAGGGCGCCGTCTCCGCCGGCGATCAGGCCGATGACCAGATCGAACGGCACGCCGTAGGTCGGGGGAAGCTCCGAGGCGTCTGTTACTCCGAGGCGTCCGCTCGTGCCGGCGCCGATGTAGAACATGCGTCCTCCCTGCTTCATGCGCTCGACGATGCGCTCGACAAGCTGTTCCATGACGGGAATGACTTTGGCGACAGCCGCAGGTACGAGGCTGTCTTCGTGATTGATGCCTGTGAGGATGTCGTGAATCGACATATCCTGCAGGTTGTCGTATGCCGATGACTGTTCGGTTACTCTATTTTCCATAGTGGTATTTCAATAATCCCTCTGCGGGTGATTCGATAATGTCGTGTACTTCGTATCCGGCCATGCGGAGCGCTTCGCGGAGCGGCGTCTCGAAGTGGGCTGCGATGCCGCCGACGAACGATACGGGCAACCCTTTGGGGTAGCGGCTCAGGTTGCGCTCGGCGAAGTCTCCGAACGAGCGGAGCACCATGCGGCGTACTTCCGGGATGTCGATGTGTGCGAGGATGAAGGGTGCGAACGAGGCCAGGAAACGGTTGGCGAACGGCTCGTTGTAGACGCGGCGTATGATCTCCTCGTAGGTGAGCCCCGTCGTCGCGAGAAACTCCTCGCGCAGGGGAATGTGCTCCTTGAAGATGCCGTTCACGAGGTTGCGGCCCAGTACGGCGCCCGATCCCTCGTCGCCGAGGATGTAGCCCAGCGCCGAGACGTTGTGCAGCACCTCGCCGCCGCGGCAGTGGCAGGAGTTGGCGCCGGTGCCGAGGATGCAGGCGATGCCCTCCTCACGGCCGAACAGGGCGCGGGCTGCACCGAGCAGGTCTGACTGTACGGAGATCTCGGGGGCATGGAAACGCGCCTCGAGTTCGCGGCGGAGCTTTTCGTTGGCTGCGGGGAAGGCCGGGCTGCAGCCGGCGCTGTAGATGTATACGGCCTCCACAGGTCCGCATTCGGGTACTGCGGAGAGGGTCTCCCGGATCTGTTCCGGGGTGTGTTGTATGGCATTGATGCCACGGGTTCGTACCGAGGTGGTCTTCTCGCCGTCGTTGAGAAGCCAGGTGCATTTGGTCGATCCGCTGTCTGCTATGATGATCATGAATACAAAGGTAGCCATTATTTCCCGAATATAAAAAAAACAGGCAAACTAAATTTTTTCGTTCTAAAACTATAAAAAATAGTTGCATGTTCGGATTTTTTGCTTACCTTTGCTGTGTACGGGTTTCGGAATGTTGTTGAAAGGAGCCCGTCGGAAGTAAAAAAAATTGATGCATCCGGCATCCGGCGGCGGACAATACAAATAGCATATGGAAAAACTGACACGTCGTGAAGAGGAGTTGATGCGCTGCTTCTGGGAGCGCGGCCCGCTCTTCGTGCGGGAGTTGGTGGCGATGGCCCCCGATCCCAAACCTCATTTCAATACGATCTCGACCATGGTGCGGACACTCGAGACCAAAGGTTATGTGGGGCATACCGCCTACGGTAGCACCTATCAGTATTATCCGCTTGTGAGCGAGGAGGAGTTTTCGCGTTCGACGCTCGGCAGCGTCATCAGCCGCTATTTCGAGAATTCCTATCTTGGAGCCGTCTCCGCACTGGTCGAAGAGGAGAAGATCTCGGTCGAGGAGTTGCGCGAACTGATCGCCCGTATCGAAACGAAAAACGCGAAGTAGCCATGCAAACCCTTCTGCCCTATCTGCTGAAAACAGCCGCCTGCCTTGCGGTTTTCTGGATCTTTTTCCGGGTTGTGATGAGTCGTACGACACTCTACCGGCTCAACAGGTCGGTGTTGCTCGCAGGTACGGCCCTTGCTTTTCTGTTGCCGTTCTGTGTCATCACCCGCTATCGTGCGATTCCGGTGATGCCCGAATTTCCGCAAATCGTCTCCACTGTTTCCGTGCCGGCGACACCGGAGCCCGCGTGGTCATGGCAGGCGGTTGGTGCCGTGCTCTTCGTCGCGGGAGCGATCGCCACGGGGTTGCATACGCTCTGGTCGCTGGGCTGCGTGGCCCGTCTGGTCACCCGTGGGCGCAGGGAGCGACTGTCAGACGGTGTTGTGCTGGTGCGCACTTCGCGGGCCGTGTCGCCCTTCAGCTGGGGTCGTTACATCGTGCTTCCCGAACGGTTTGCCGGAGCAGACGAATCGGCGATCCTGCTCCACGAACAGGCTCATCTGCGTCTGGGCCATACGTTCGACCTGCTGTGGATGGATGCGGTCTGCTTGCTGCAATGGTTCAACCCGGCCGTGTGGCTGTTGCGGCGCGAACTGCGCGAGGTGCATGAATATGAAGCCGATGCGGCCGTGCTGGCGGCCGGAACGGATGCACGCGCCTATCAGATGCTATTGATAAAAGAAGCTGCCGGCGGGAGGTGGTACTCAGTCGCCAACAGCTTCAATCACAGTAAACTTAAAAACCGTATTACCATGATGTTGCGTAAAAGATCTTCGCGGTGGGCCGGTGCCCGGGCGCTCCTGCTCCTGCCGCTTGTGGGGGTGGCCCTCGGGGCCTTTGCCGAGACCCGTTATTATGTGGGCCCTCGGGGCAAAGATACGAAACAATTGCCGGAAATCCGTAGATCGGAGTCGGAAATCCCGGTGGATAGCCTTTCGGGCGACCCGCTGGTTTTAGTCGATGGCCGTCCGGTTGCGTCGCTCGATGAGGTGGCGGTGGAGCAGGTGAATTCGGTTACCGTGCTCAAGGATTCGGCCTCGATGGTGCAATATGGCCCGAAGGCTGCCAACGGTGTTGTGCTTATCGAGCTGAAAAAGTCTTCGGAATCCGCATCGTCGCAGGAGGATCTGGCGCGGAGTATGGCGGAATTGGGGGGCTGGGCCGGCAAGATGGGTGTTGACCTTGCCGAGGTGGCACTGCAATCAGTCCGCGATCAGATTCCCGAGGCGGAGTATGCCGAGGCAATGGCTGAGATTCGTGCCGCCCGTGCAGACCTGCGGATTTCGCTGGAGCAGGTCGACGAGCCGCAACTGCAGGCTCTGAAAGAACTCGATACTGTCGACTGGCAGCAGATACGGCAGAAGTTGGCAAAGGCCAAATCCTACTTCGACAGTGCCGAATGGAAAGAGGCGCAGAAAAAGCTCGAAGCAGTAGGGGATTATTTCGACAGCGAGGAGTGGAAGGAGGCTCAGCGCAAGATGGAGGCTTCCGAAGAGTACTTCAAAAGCGATGAATGGAAGGAGGCTCAGCGCAAGATGGAGAATCTGAGCAAGCTCTCCGATGAACTCTCGGGTCGGATGGATTCTGCGGTTGCCCCCTCTTCAAATTCGCGTATCATCATCGGGAATGCGTCGGTCGATAAGGATACCTTTGCCGGGATGAAGATCTATATCGACGGTGAGGAGGCTTCGTCGGAGGAGGTCGATCGGCTCGAACCCGAAAAGATCCGCAGCATAGAGGTTCTTACGGGCAAGAAGGCTGCGCGCCGCTATGGTGAGCAGGCTGCCGAAGGCGTGGTGGAGATTCGGATGCGTAAATAGACCATAAACAATAATAAAAAGTTCACGTTCGGAGGCGGGGTCGATGGTCAGCGGCTCCGTCTCCGTTTTTTTGCAGGGCATTTGCGTAAGCTTATTCGAATGCCACGATTTCGGGACGTGTCGGTCGGTAACGGTATTGCTCCAGGCGGGAGGCATTCGATAGCCGGAAGTATTCGCTCTCGACCAGCCCGGACTTGCCCAGCGCCATTCCCAGCCGGATCTGAATCGTGTTGAAGACGAGCCGTTCGTTGCGCAGCCGGATGCCAAGTCCGAACGATGTATAGAACTCGTTTTTGAAGATATTGGGCGAGTATCCGATCAGTCCGAAGTCTGCGAATCCGAAGAGCGCAATGCGGAATCCCAATGGCTGATAGGGGGTGAATAGTACAGTCTCGGTGTTGAGAATCAAACGGTTCGTTCCAGTGAAGTGCTCTTTGAGAGCCTGAAGCCCGTTTTCATCGGTGAACCGGATGCATTCGTCGTTTCCCGTGAGACGGTTCCATCCCTGCGTGTAGTTCAGCGACAGGAACTCACGGATGCGGCTGCGGCGGAGCATGAAAAGGTTGGAGAACCACCTCAGATCGACATCGACGGCGCTGCGCCGCCACATGCCGTTCGGCAGGTTTATGTAGCTGCCGAGTGTGAAACCTCCCATGAGGTAACCGATGGAGAGGAACCCTCCTGCCTGATAGGTCATCCCGAGGTACATGTTGTCCTCGAATTCACCCCAGGAGTAGCCGCCGGTCAGTTCGGCCTTATAGCCTGCGGCGAGGTACTCGCGGGTACCGAATCCGTACATCATGTTGGCCGTGTAGAATCGTTCGCGGTAGAATCCTGCACCCATAAGCAGGATATCCTGTCCGTGCAGCGCCGGGTTGTAGTCGGCGCGTACTTCCGGACGGAGACTGAACCTCCGGTAGTTGTAACGTCCCGTAACGTAGATGCTCGAACGGAGTGAGGGCAGAAAATGCGAGTAGCCGCCCCATAGATCGAAATCCTGCTGTTTGACGAGAGCCGAGGTGTCCGTTTCGATCAGGTAGCGTTTGGCTTTGTCGTTGCTGTAGGCGATACCCAGTTCGTAGTCGGTAGGTCGGAGGAATTCGCGGCGCATGTCTATCTCGAATGTCGAGTTGTAGAAGTCGCGCCCGGCGGTCATCTCGGCGGTATAGAAGGTCCCGAGCAGGTTCGGAATTTGGTATTCGACCATATTGCCGCCGTAGGAGAAATCCTCCCTGCTGAAGTTGGTCATCAGTTTCAGACTGTTGCCCCATCCGAAGATGTTGGCATCGGAAAGTCCGACCATCGTACGCCCTTCGGAGTGGAGGGCTCCGTCGGCCGAGATTGTCCAGCTGTCGCGTGTGGTGATGCGGAGGTTCACGCGGGTCGTATCGAGTGAATCGGGTTCCACGGCAATATCCACATCAGCGATATAACTTCGAGAACGCAGCAGCTGTTTGTTGCGGACGATGAGTTGCGGGTCGAGGCGGTCCCCCGTCCGGAAGAGCAGGTCGCGGCGGATCACCCGTTCGCGGGTCAGGACATGCAGTTTGTTTCCGGTCCGTTCAAGCCAGTTCCCGTCGGCGTCGAATACCTGGCGGCGGTCGATGGCGATCTCTCCGATTGTACGACCCTCGTAAGGTGCCAGCATGCGGCTCTCGTCGATGACCCGTCCGCTGTTCGTCGTGTCGCGAACGGGACGGACAAACAGCAGCTGATAGAGCAACCGAGGTACGCGGCGTCGGTCGGTTTTCGAGCGGATGCTGTCGTAAAGACGTCGGTTGCGTTCCCGGGCTTCGGGGTTGGAGATCCGGGCGCTGTCGGGGGTGAATCGTCCGGGAGTCCGGGGGCGGATGCTGTCGGAGATGACTCTTTTCGGAGAGCGCGCCTCGGGAGCCGCATCGTGTGCGAAAGAGGCGGACATCGCTGCTGTAAGCAGCATAAAGAGTATGCAGAACCGGACAAACATCGCTTCAAAGATAACGTTTTTTTTCGTCGAAATGGTATGGAAGGGTCGAGCCCTTGCGGTCCCGGGTGCGAAAAATATCCCTGTTCGGAAGAGCCGTCTCCGGAGACAGGGTCCCTCCGGGGTGCTGCGATACGAAAAGGCCCGATGGTATTCCATCGGGCCTTTTCGTATCATCTCTCTCTGCCGGGCGGTATCCTATTTCCGACGTTCCTTGGCTTCGATACATTCCGTGGCGTGCGGAACCTTCATCAGGCGCTCCTTGGGAATGAGTTTCCCGGTGGTTTTGCAGATACCGTAGGTCTTGTTTTCGATACGTACAAGGGCCATCTCCAAATTGCGGATGAACTTCATCTGGTGTGTGGCCAGGCGTCCGCTCTCCTCCTTCGAGAGGGTTGCCGCACCCTCCTCGAGGACCTTGAAGGTCGGGGAGGTGTCTTCCGTATCATTGTCAGCCGTATGCGTGATGGTAGCGCGCAACAGCTCGTAGTCTGCGCGCGCATTTTCGAGCTTCTTCAGTATCAGCTGCTTGAACTCCTCGAGTTCAGCGTCGCTGTACCGTGTTCTTTCGTCTGCCATAGTCGTATCGCTTTATGGGTTTATGTAAAATTAAGCAAATATTCCGAATTCACCAAATTTTACAGGGAGAATCTCCTCCGGCTCAAATCCGCGTTACGGCGATTTGCAGCGGTTCGTCATCGAGATCCGAGGCGACGACGACCGCTCCTGCGGGGGTTTCCGACGTCCGGACCTCCACGGCGAGGGTCTGCGAGGCAATGTAGTCCGCAAAACGGGCGATGCTCTCCACGACGGCCGGTTTGCTTTCGATCTCCACGCGGATCTTGTCCGTAACCTCGAATCCCGACTCCTTGCGGATATTCTGGATGCGGTTGATCAATTCGCGTGCCACACCCTCGGCTTTCAGTTCGTCGGTGAGGGTGATATCGAGCGCAACGGTGAGCTTGCCCTCCGAGGCGACGAGCCATCCGGGCATGTCCTCCGAGGTGATCTCGAAGTCGGCGGGAGTTACGGTGATCTGCTCGCCGCCGATCTCGAGCACCGTTTCGGGTGCGGCCTCGATCTGCGCGATACGCTCCTGCGAGAACTCTGCGGTCATCGCGGCGATCTGCTTCATGTATTTTCCGTAGCGCGGGCCCAGAGTCTTGAAGTTGGGCTTGATGCGCTTGGTAATGATGCCCGTGGTATCCTCGATCAGCTCCACCTGCTTGACATTCACTTCATTCATGATGAGTCCCTTGACGGCGGCAATATGTTCGGCTGTCGTGGGGTCGAGCACCGGGATGAGGATCTTCATGAGCGGCTGGCGCACCTTGATCGAAACCTTGCGGCGCAGGGCCAGTACCATCGACGAGACCTTCTGGGCCATCGACATCATCTCCTCGAGACGCGTGTCGATGCATCCCTCGTCGGCCTTCGGGAAGGCGGCCAGGTGTACCGACTCGTCCGTATGGCGGCCGCTTACGGCATTCAGGTCCGTGAAGATGCGGTCGGAGATGAACGGTGCGAAGGGTGCCGAGAGCAGTGCTACGGTCTCCAGGCAGGTGTAGAGCGTCTGGTAGGCCGCCAGCTTGTCCTCCGACATGCCGCCGCCCCAGAAGCGCTTGCGGTTCAGACGGACGTACCAGTTCGAGAGGTTCTCGCCGACGAACTCCTGGATGGCACGGGCCGCCGGAGTCGGATCGTAGCTTTCGAGACTTTCGGTAACGTCGCGCACGAGGGTGTTGAGCAGTGAGATGATCCAGCGGTCGATCTCCGGGCGGCGCTCCAGCGGCACCTCGGGTTCCTTGCCGGTGAAGCCGTCCACGTTGGCGTAGAGCGCGAAGAACGAGTAGGTGTTGTAGAGTGTGCCGAAGAACTTGCGGCGTACCTCGTCCACGCCGTCCTTGTCGAACTTGAGGTTGTCCCAGGGCTGCGAGTTGGAGATCATGTACCAGCGCGTGGCGTCGGGTCCGTAGGTGTCGAGCACCTCGAAGGGATCGACGGCGTTGCCCAGACGCTTCGACATCTTGTTGCCGTTCTTGTCGAGCACCAGGCCGTTCGAGATGATGTTCTTGAAGGCCACCGAGTCGAAGAGCATCGTGGCGATGGCGTGCAGCGTGAAGAACCAGCCGCGGGTCTGATCGACGCCCTCGGCGATGAAGTCGGCGGGATAGACCTCCTTGAAATCCTCCTTGTGCTCGAAGGGATAGTGCACCTGGGCATAGGGCATGGCGCCCGAGTCGAACCAGACGTCGATCAGGTCGGGTTCGCGGCGCATCGGCTCACCTTTCGACGAGACGAGGACGATCGAATCGACATAGGGACGGTGCAGGTCGATGCGTTCGGTCGAGTAGTTCTCCTTCGACATGTCGCCGACCTTGAAGTTCTTGTAGGGATTCTCGCTCATGACGCCTGCGGCCACCGATTTCTCGATTTCGGCGATGAGTTCTCCGACCGAACCGATGCACTTGAGCTCCGAGCGGTCTTCCGTAGCCCAGATCGGCAGCGGAGTGCCCCAGAAGCGCGAACGCGAAAGGTTCCAGTCGTTGAGGTTCTCGAGCCACTTCCCGAAGCGGCCCGTACCGGTCGATTCGGGCTTCCAGCGGATCGTGCCGTTGAGTTCGATCATCCGCTCCTTGAGGGCCGTGGTGCGGATGAACCACGAGTCGAGCGGGTAGTAGAGCACGGGTTTGTCCGTACGCCAGCAGTGGGGGTAGTTGTGGACATGCTTCTCGATCTTGAAGGCTTTGGAGGCGGCCTTCAGTTTCATACAGATGTAGATATCGAGCGACTCGGCTGCAGCAGCGGCCTTTTCGTCGTATTTGCCGTCCACGGTGAACTGCGGGTCGTAGGCGTTCTTCACCCAGCGGCCTTCGTACTCCTTGTAGGCCTGCGTATCGACGCACTCGCGGACGAAGCGCTCGTCGAGTTCATCGAGAAGGTAGAACTTGCCCTGCAGGTCCACCATCGGGCGCGTTTCGCCCTTGCGGTTGATCATGAAGAGCGAGGGAATGCCTGCGGCGCGGGCCACGAAGGCATCGTCGGCACCGAACGTCGGAGCGATGTGCACGATACCCGTACCGTCCTCGACGGTAACGTAGTCGCCCGGGATGACCCGGAAGGCCTTCTCGGAGGCGTCGTGCCAGTTGCCGTCGGCATCCGTCTCGACGGGCTTCACCCACGGCAGCAGCTGTTCGTAGTGCATGCCTACGAGATCTGTACCCTTGTATTCGCCGACAACCTGGAAGGGAATGAGCTTGTCGCCGGGCTTGTACTCCTCGAGGGCGATTCCTTCGGCCTTCCTGTTGAAGTGGGCGTAAAGCAGCGCCTTGGCCAGCACGACGGTCATCTTCTCGCCCGTGTAGCCGTTCCAGGTGCGCACGGCGACGTAGTCGATCTTCGGGCCCACGCAGAGCGCCGTATTCGACGGCAGGGTCCACGGCGTGGTGGTCCATGCCAGGAAGTAGGGTGTGCCCCAGCCCTCCATTTCGGATTTCGGGTCGCGGATGCGGAACTGTCCCACGACGGTCGTGTCCTTCACGTCGCGGTAGCAGCCCGGCTGGTTCAGCTCGTGGGTCGAAAGTCCCGTGCCGGCGGCCGGCGAGTAGGGCTGGATCGTGTAGCCCTTGTAGAGAAGGCCCTTGTCGAAGAGCTGCTTGAGCAGCCACCACAGCGTCTCGATGTATTTGTTGTCGTAGGTGATGTAGGGGTCGTCCATATTGACCCAGTAGCCCATCTTGCGCGTGAGCTGCTCCCAGACGCCCGTAAACTCCATGACCGCTTCGCGGCAGGTGCGGTTGTACTCCTCGATGGAGATCTTGCGGCCAATGTCCTCCTTCGTGATACCGAGTTTCTTCTCGACGCCCAGCTCTACGGGAAGTCCGTGGGTGTCCCAGCCGGCCTTGCGGTGCACGAGATACCCCTGCTGCGTCTTGTAGCGGCAGAAGACATCCTTGATCGTACGGGCCATGACGTGGTGGATACCCGGCATGCCGTTTGCCGAGGGGGGACCCTCGTAGAATACGAAGGTCGGGTGGCCTTCACGCGTCGAAATGCTTTTGTGGAATGTGTCGCGGGCGTCCCATTCGTTCAGCACCTCGGTGGCGAGGCCTGCCAGGTCGAGCCCTTTGTACTCCTTGAACTTCATGTCGGTATGGTGTTTTTTCTGATTTTTCTGACAACTCGCAAAGATAGTAAAAAGATCGGAAAAGTCCGCAATCTTCCCGTAAAACCGGTTTGCCGTCCGCCGATAGGGCAGTCGGAAGCTGTTGAAGGCCGGATCTGTCCGCAAAAAATCCGGAACAGGATACCTGTTCCGGATCGTATGCCGTTTCGGCTGCCGGAGATGAGCGCATCCGTCTCCTACCTGCTTCGGATCAGTCGAAGGATTGCATTTCGATGAGTTTGGCATAGATGCCGCCGCGCTCCATCAGCTCGTTGTGCGTACCCTCTTCGGCGATGCGGCCGTGGTCGATGACGATGATCCGGTCGGCGTTGTGGATCGTCGAGAGACGGTGCGCGATCACCACCGACGTACGGCCCACAAGCAATTTGTTCAGCGCCTCCTGCACGAGCTTCTCGCTCTCGGTGTCGAGGGCCGAGGTCGCCTCGTCGAGGATCAGGATGTCGGGGTTCTTCAGTACGGCGCGGGCGATCGACAAGCGCTGGCGCTGCCCGCCGGAGAGTTTCACGCCGCGGTCGCCGATGTTCGTGTCGTAACCTTCCGTGCATTCGCGGATGAAGGAGTCGGCGTTGGCGATGCGGGCTGCCTCGACCACCTCCTCGTGCGTGGCGCCGGGTTTGCCCATGGCGATGTTGTTTTCGATCGTGTCGTTGAAGAGCACGGTATCCTGTGCCACGACGCTCATGTGGGCGCGCAGGCTCTCCTGCGTATAGTCGCGCAGCGAGATGCCGTCGATGAGGATTTCGCCCTGCGTGGGGTCGTAGAAACGGGGAATGAGCTCGCTGAGGGTCGATTTGCCGCCTCCCGAGGGGCCTACGAGCGCCACGGTCTGTCCCCGCAGGATTTCGAACGAGATGCCGTCGATCACCTCGCGCGTGCCGTCGTAGGAGAAGTGCACGTTGCGGAATTCGATCTTCTGTTTCAGCCCGGTGAGCGTGCGGGCATCGGGCTTGTCCTCGATCTCGGGGCGCGAGTCGATGACCGAGAAGATGCGCTCGCCGGCGGCGATACCCTGGTTGATGTTGGCGAACTGGTCGATGAAGGTACGCACCGGGCGCGTGATCTGCGAGAAGATGGCCACGAAGGCGATGAATCCGCCCGGATCGAGCGATCCCTTGGCGACGAGCGATCCGCCGAAGACGAGGATCACGCCCACGGCCGTGATGCCGAGGAATTCGCTCATGGGCGAAGCCAGCTGCTGCCGGCGGGCCATCGAGAGGGTCAGACGGGCCAGGTCGGCGCTGATTTCGTAATACTTCTTCTTGACGTACTGCGTGGCGTTGTAGCTCTTGATGACCTTGATGCCGGCGAGCGACTCTTCGAGTGTCGAGACCATCTCGCCCATGCGCTGCTGGTTGGTGCGGGCCGGGTGGCGGAGCCGCTTGACGATGCTGCCGATGAGCAGGGCCACCACCGGCAGGAAGAGAATCGAGAAGATCGACAGCTCCCACGAGATGGCCACCATCATGATGACGTAGCCGACGATGAGGAACGGTTCGCGGAAGGATACCTGCAGCGTGTTGGTGATGCAGAACTGCACCACGCCGATATCGGAGGTGATCTTCGAGATGATGTCGCCCTTGCGCTGTTCGCTGAAGTAGCCGACGTTCATGTCCATCACGCGCGAGAACATCTCGTTGCGCATGCGTTGGAGCGTGCGGGCGCGCATCGTCTCGATGGTCCACGATCCGAGGTAGCGGAACAGGTTGCTCAGGAAACTGATGACGATGGCGACGATGGCCAGCAGCATCAGCACGTTGCGCGGGTCATAGGTGTTGAACAGGTGCGAGTAGGCGAAGTTGAACAGGTCGTTCACATAGTCGCCGTCGAAGCGCAGCGGGGGGAGTTTCTCGACATACTCGGGCGTGAACCCGTCGTCGAACATCGTGTTGAGAATCGGGATGATGAGTCCGAATGTCAGCGTGTTGAAAAGTGCATACAGCAACGAGAAGATCCCGTAAGGAATGGCGTATCGTTTGATCGGCCGGGCGAATCCCAGAAGCCGCATGTAGGTTTTGAACATTCGGAGCGACGATTGGTGGTTGTGGGGTAACTCGGGTGCAAAGATAATACAATAACCTGAAAAGCGAAAAAAGAGCGCATTTTCAACGAATTTCCGATCGCTCCTGCCGCCGGAATGAACAGCAGCCGGGCGTTACGTGCCCGTCTGCGCATCCCGCGAGGGGTCGCCTACCGGTTTTCGGGTTCGTAACCCGTGTCCTCCAGCCGGTGCGCCGCGTCGTTGGCCGCGGCGACGGCCATCTGGTCGCACCGGTTGTTCTCGACGGTTTCGGCGTGTCCCTTGACCCAGACGAAGCGGACATGGTGGCGACGGTAGACGCGCAGAAAGCGCTGCCACAGGTCGGGGTTCTTCTTCCCGGCGAAACCCTTGCGCTCCCAGCCGAAGACCCATCCCTTCGTTACGGCGTCCACGACGTATTTCGAGTCGGAGTAGACCACGACGTCCGAACCGTCGAAGCGCAGCGCCTCGAGCGCCACGCAGACTCCCATGAGCTCCATGCGGTTGTTGGTCGTCAGCCGGTAACCCTGCGAGAGCTCCTTGCGGTAGGGGCCCGAGAGGAGTACGACGCCGTAGCCTCCCGGCCCGGGGTTGCCCAGGGCGGAGCCGTCGGTGTATATGGTGATCGTTGCCATGGATCCGGTGCCGTTTGCGCTGCTTTACCGACTCGCCGGCACCTTCCCCGTCGTGGGGAGGATGCCGGCGAGTCGTGTTCGTGCCTGTCAGTTCAGTGCGGCGATCTGCTCCTTGAGCGCGGCGATCTTCGCCTCGGCATCGGCCTGTTTGGCCCGTTCGTTGGCGACGACCTTCTCGGGCGCCGACTGTACGAAACGCTCGTTCGAGAGCTTTTTCATCACCGTGGCGAGGAAGCCCTCGTAGTATTCGAGGTCATGCTGCAGCTTCGCGCGCTCGGCCTCGGCGTCGATCTTGCCCTGGAGCGGCACGAAGTACTGGGTCGTCTTGACCAGGAAGGCTGCGGCGGCCGGATCCTTCTCGGCGACGCCTTCGATAGCCGTGAGGTTGGCCATCTTGCGGATCACCGGGGCGAACTCCGCAGGGTAGTTCTCGTCCTTGATGACGTGGAGTGCGAGTGCCTCCTTCTGCGGCAGGTTCTTCTGGTTGCGGACGTTGCGGACCGCGGAGATGATCTCCTTCACGAGTTCGAAACGCGCCAGCATCGCCTCGTCGGCCTCGCACGGCTCCGGCATCGGAGCCACGCAGATCGAGGCTCCCTCCGCACGCTCGGCGAGCGCCTGCCAGATCTCCTCGGTAACGAAGGGCATGAAGGGATGCAGGATACGCATCAGTGCGTCGAAGAAGCCCTTAGCCTGCGCGAGCGTCCGCCCGTCGATCGGGGCACCGTAGGCGGGTTTCACCATCTCGAGGTAGAGACCGCTGAAGTCGTCCCAGAAGAGGCGGTAGGCCTCCTTGAAGGCTTCGGAGATGCGATATGAGCGGAACTCTTCGCCGATCTGGCGCAGCGAGCGGCCCAGCGCCTGCTCGAACCACGCTCCGGCCAGACGGTCGTTTTCGCTCTGCGGAGCCTTCTCATCCACGGCCCAGCCGTTTACGAGGCGGTAGGCATTCCAGATCTTGTTGCCGAAGTTGCGGCCCTGCTCGCAGAGTGCCTCGTCGAACATCACGTCGTTGCCGGCAGACGAGCTGATGAGCATCGCCATGCGCACGCCGTCGGCGCCGTACTGGGCGATCAGATCCAGCGGGTCGGGCGAGTTGCCCAGCTGCTTGGACATCTTGCGGCCGATCTTGTCGCGCACGATGCCGGTGAAGTAAACGTTCCGGAAGGGTTTGTCGTTGCGGTATTCGTATCCGGCCATGATCATGCGGGCCACCCAGAAGAAGATGATGTCGGGACCCGTAACCAGGTCGTTGGTCGGGTAGTAGTACTCGATTTCGGGGTTGTGGGGGTTGCGGATGCCGTCGAAGACGGAGATGGGCCACAGCCACGACGAGAACCAGGTGTCGAGCACATCCTCGTCCTGACGCAGGTCCGCGAGCTGCAGCGACTCGTCTCCGGCCTTCGCGCGGGCCTTGGCGAGCGCCTCCTCGGGTGTCGGCGCCACGACGAAGCCTCCCTTGGGCAGATACCAGGCCGGGATGCGCTGGCCCCACCAGAGCTGGCGCGAGATGCACCAGTCCTTGATGTTCTCCATCCAGTAGCGGTAGGTGTTCTTGTACTTCTCGGGCACGAAGCGGATGGCATCCTCCATGACGGCCTTCGTGGCGGGCTCGGCGAGCTCCTTCATCGAGAGGAACCACTGCATCGAGAGTTTCGGCTCGATGGCCACGCCCGTACGCTCCGAGTAGCCGACGTTGTTCGTGTACTCCTCGGTCTTCTCGAGCAGCCCGGCGGCGGCGAGGTCGCCCTCGATCTTGCGGCGGACGTCGAAGCGGTCCTCGCCGACATACATGCCGACCTTGTCGTTGATCGTGCCGTCGTCGTTGAAGATGTCGATGGTCTCCAGCCCGTATTTCTCACCGAGCATGTAGTCGTTCACGTCGTGGGCCGGGGTAACCTTCAGGGCGCCCGTGCCGAAGTCGATATCGACATATTCGTCGCGGATGACCGGTATGGAGCGTCCTACGAGCGGCACGATGACGCGGGCATCCGCCGCGAGGTCCTGGTAACGCGGGTCGTTGGGATTGACGCAGAGCGCCGTATCTCCCAGAATGGTCTCGGGGCGCGTCGTGGCGACGATGATCACCCGGTCGGAGCCCTCGACCTTGTAGCGCAGGTAGTAGAGCTTGCCGTGCGACTCCTTGAAGACGACCTCCTCGTCCGAGAGGGCGGTCTGTGCCGCGGGGTCCCAGTTCACCATGCGCACGCCGCGGTAGATCTTTCCCTTGTCGTAGAGGTCGCAGAAAACGCGCAGCACGCTTTCCGTGCGGGCGTCGTCCATCGTAAAACAGGTGCGTTCCCAGTCGCACGAGGCGCCCAGCTTGCGCAGCTGCTTGAGAATCACGCCTCCGTATTTCTCTTTCCACTCCCAGGCATAACGGAGAAACTCCTCGCGCGTGAGCGACGACTTTTCGATACCCTTTTCGCGGAGCATCGCCACGACCTTGGCCTCGGTGGCGATCGACGCATGGTCCATGCCCGGCACCCAGCAGGCGTTCTTGCCCGACATGCGGGCGCGGCGTACCAGCACGTCCTGCAGCGTATTGTTGAGCATGTGCCCCATGTGGAGCATGCCCGTTACGTTGGGGGGAGGAATGACGATTGTATATGGCTCACGCTCATCGGGTTCCGAGTGGAACAACCGTTTTTCTGTCCAGTATTCATACCATTTCGCCTCGATCTCGCGGGGCGAATATTTGTCGGCGATTTGCATAGTGCAGACTGTTTTGCTTGAAATTTCGGAAGTGCAAAGTTATTAACAATCTGTCAAAGTTAAAATAATTTACCTGAAAAAACGTTACCTTTGCGTCATTATATATTTGTAGAGGAAAACATGAGCAAAAAAGATAAAATCGAAACTGTCGAGGTGGACGACATGAACCTCGTCCCCGAACTTCTGGACGGCAAGCATCGCGTGATTCCGATCGTTACGGGCGGCGACGAGACCGTCGAGCAGGTCGAGGTTCCGGAGATCATTCCCATTCTGACGCTGCGTTCGTCGGTGCTCTTCCCCGGGGCCATCACACCCATTACGGTGGGGCGCGACAAGAGCATCTCGCTCGTGCGTGCCGTAAATGCCGAAGGCGGCATGCTCGGCGCCGTGCTGCAGCGCGAGAGCGAGGTCGAGGACCCCGCGCCGGACGACATGTACAAGGTCGGTACGGCTGCGCGGATCATCAAGATCCTCGAGATGCCCAACGGTAACCTGACGGTGATTCTGAACGGTCTGGAGAAGATCGAAATAACGGAGTACGTTACGACTGAACCCTATTTCAAGGCGCGCGTCGTCGCCCTGCGCGACTCGACGCCCGACCTGAAGAGCATCGAATTCGAGGCCCTTGTGGATTCGATCCGCGACGTGGCGCTCAACATCATCAACGTCTCGCCTTCGATGCCCAAGGAGGCGGCCTTCGCCATCAAGAACATCGACTCGAAACGCGGAATCATCAACTTCATCTGCTCGAACATGGAGCTCACGGACGAGGACCGTCAGTCGCTGCTCGAGGCGCCGGGGCTGCTGGCCCGGGCGCGCAAGCTGCTCGAGATCCTTATCCGCGAGCAGCAGCTTGCCGAGCTGAAGAGCCAGATCCAGGAGCGCGTCAAGCAGGAGATCGACAAGCAGCAGCGCGACTACTACCTCCAGCAGCAGATGCGGACGATCCAGGATGAGCTGGGCGACGGCGCCGATGCAGACATCGAGCGCATGCGCGAGGAGGCGAAGAAGAAGAACTGGCCCAAGGAGGTGGGCGAGACTTTCGAGAAGGAGTTGCAGAAGGTCGAGCGGCTGAATCCCGCCGTGGCGGAGTATTCGGTGCAGATGACCTACCTGCAGCTGCTGCTGGAACTGCCGTGGAACGACGTAACGAAGGACAACCTCGACCTGAAGTGCGCCCGCGAGCAGCTGGACCACGACCATTTCGGCCTCGATGAGGTCAAGGAGCGTATCCTGGAGCATCTGGCCGTCATCAAGCTCAAGGGCGACCTGAAGTCGCCGATCCTCTGTCTCTACGGCCCTCCGGGCGTGGGCAAGACTTCGCTGGGCAAGTCGGTGGCCGCGGCTCTGGGCCGCAAGTTCGGCCGCATTTCGCTGGGCGGTCTGCACGACGAGTCGGAGATCCGCGGACATCGCCGCACCTACATCGGTGCCATGCCCGGACGGATCATCCAGACGATCAAGCGTTGCGGATCATCCAACCCGGTGATCATCCTCGACGAGGTGGACAAGGTTACGGTATCGAACCACGGGGACCCTTCGAGCGCTCTGCTCGAGGTGCTCGACCCGGAGCAGAACACCACTTTCCATGACAACTATATCGACATGGAGTACGACCTTTCGAAGGTGCTCTTCATCGCCACGGCCAACAACGTGGGCAATATCGCCCCGGCGCTGCGCGACCGTATGGAGATGATCAACATCCCCGGTTATCTGCTCGAGGAGAAGATACGCATCGCACTGGATCATCTGCTGCCCAAGCAGCGCGAGGCGCACGGCATCAAGGAACAGGAGCTGACGATGACTGCAGAGGTCGTCGAGCACATCATCGCCTGCTATACGCGGGAGGCCGGCGTGCGGTCTCTCGACAAGCATCTGGCGAAGATCGCCCGGGCGCGGGCCAAGCAGATCGCCTTCGACGAGGTGTTCGCTCCGGAGCTGACGAAGGCCGACGTGGAGAAGATTCTCGGCATGCCGAAGTTCCTGCGTGAGGAGTATGAAGTGGGCGGCATGACGGGTGTCGTAACGGGTCTGGCATGGACCGAGGTCGGCGGGGACATCCTCTACATCGAGTCGTGCCTGACGCCCGGCAAGGGCAAGATCAGCCTTACGGGTAATCTGGGTGATGTGATGAAGGAGTCGGCGACGATCGCCCACGAGTGGGTGATGGCCCACTACAGGGAACTGGGCATCGACCCCAAGCTTTTCGAGGAGAACGATATCAACATCCATGTTCCGGAAGGAGCCATTCCGAAGGACGGTCCGTCGGCCGGTATCACGATGGTTACGTCGATCGTCTCGACCTACACGGGCCGCAAGGTCCGGGAGCGTATCGCCATGACGGGCGAGACGACCCTGCGCGGACGCGTTATGCCCGTGGGCGGCGTCAAGGAGAAGATTCTGGCGGCCAAGCGGGCCGGGATTACGGAACTGATCCTCTCGGAGGAGAACCGCAAGGATATCGCCGAGATCAAGCCCGAGTATATCGAGGGGCTGACGTTCCATTACGTCCGGACCAACGACGATGTGCTGAAACTGGCGCTGGAGCAGTAAAACCGGCGGGATGAAAGGTGGAAATTTTGATTTTCACCTTTTATCTTTTATTTTTACATGACGAAAAAAACGAATCCATGAAATTCATAGCCATCATCCCGGCACGTTACGCTTCGACGCGTTTCCCCGGCAAACCTTTGGCGCTGCTGGGCGGGCGGCCCGTCATAGAGCGGGTCTACGAACGGGTGGCCGGCGTGCTGGACGACGCCGTGGTCGCCACGGACGACGAGCGGATTTACGAAGCCGTGCGCTCGTTCGGCGGGAAGGTCGAGATGACCTCGACGTCGCATCGCAGCGGTACGGACCGTTGCTGGGAGGCCTACTGCAAGCAGGGGCGTGCATACGATGTGGTGGTGAATGTCCAGGGCGACGAACCCTTTATCCGACGCGAGCAGCTGGAGGCGCTGAAGGGGTGCTTCGAAGACCCGCATACCGACATCGCCACCCTCGTCAAACCCTTTACGGCGGCCGACGGCCTTGAGGCGCTCGAGAATCCCAATTCGCCGAAGGTGGTGCTCGACGCCCGTTCGCAGGCGCTCTACTTCTCGCGTTCGGTCGTTCCCTACCTGCGCGGTGTGCCGCGCGAAGAGTGGCTTGCACGCCACACCTTCTACAAACATATCGGCATTTATGCTTTCCGTACCGAGGTGCTGCAGGCCGTTACGGCACTGCCGCAGTCTTCGCTCGAGAAAGCCGAGTCGCTCGAGCAGCTGCGCTGGCTCGAAAACGGTTTCCGGATCGGCGTGGGCATCAGTGATGCGGAGACCGTGGGCATCGACACGCCCGAAGATCTGGAGCGGGCCGAAGCCTTCCTCAAACGAATCGAAAAAAAAGGATAACGGACATACCATGATGCAATTCATCGCAGGACCCTGTGTCATCGAATCGGCCGAGCTGCTCGACGCAGTGGCCGAGCGGCTGGTCGCCATCAACCGGCGGCTCGGCACGCAGATCATCTTCAAGGCGTCGTTCGACAAGGCCAACCGTACGTCGATCGCCTCGTTCCGTGGCCCGGGCCTCGAGCGGGGGTTGCAGATGCTCGCCGACGTGCGGGCAAAGTGGGGGCTGAAGCTTCTGACGGACATTCACGAATCGTGGCAGGCGGCACCTGTCGGCGAGGTGGTCGATGTGATCCAGATTCCGGCTTTTCTGTGCCGTCAGACCGACCTGCTGCTGGCTGCGGCGAAGACCGGGCGCACGGTGAACATCAAGAAGGCGCAGTTCCTTTCGGGTGCGGACATGCGTTACCCCTACGAGAAGGCCCGCGAGGCCGGAGCCCGTGAGGTGTGGCTCACCGAGCGGGGCAACATGTACGGCTACAACAATCTCGTGGTCGATTTCCGCAACATTCCCGACATGCTCGGCATTGCACCCACGGTAGTCATGGACTGCACGCATTCGGTGCAGCGTCCCGGGGCTGCCGGCGGCAAGACGGGCGGCAACCGTGAGTTCGTGCCGGCCATGGCACTTGCGGCAAAGGCATTCGGAGCCAACGGATTCTTCTTCGAAGTGCATCCCGATCCGGACCATGCGTTGAGCGACGGCCCGAACATGCTGCAGCTGGACGATCTGGAGAACCTCATCAAAAAACTCATACAATGACCGATAGCACTAAGGCGCAGATTCTCGGTGTGGCCCGCCGGGCCGTACATACCGAGATGCTGGCGCTTCAGCATCTGGAAGAGACCCTCGGCGACGCCTTCGTCGAGGCCGTGGAATCGATTCTCGCAAGCCGCGGAAAATGTATCGTTACGGGTATGGGCAAGTCGGGCCTCATCGGGCGCAAGATTGCCGCGACACTCGCCTCGACCGGTACGCCGAGCTTTTTCCTTCATCCCGGGGAGGCTTTTCACGGCGATCTGGGCATGATCTCGAAAGAGGACATCATCCTGGCACTCTCCTATTCGGGGGAAACGGACGAAATTCTGAAGATCGTACCGTTCATCCATTCCAACGGCAACAAACTCATCTCGATGACCGGCAACGACGATTCGGCGCTGGCACGCAACTCCGACATCCACCTCAATGTAAGCGTCGAGGAGGAGGCCTGCATCCTGCATCTGGCCCCGACCACCTCGACCACCGCACAGATCGCCATGGGTGATGCGCTGGCCGTGTCGCTCATGCAGCTGCGGGGCTTCACGAGCGTTGATTTTGCGCGACTGCATCCGGGAGGCAGCCTCGGGCGGCGTCTGCTGATGACCGTGGGCAATGTCATGCGCGACCACGACTTGCCCGTTGTCGGACCCGACTGCTCGGTGGTGGAGATGATCCATACCATCTCGAAGGGGGGATTGGGCCTTATCGTTATCTGCGACGGCGACCGTATCGAGGGCATCGTAACCGACGGGGACGTCCGCCGCGCGATGGAGCGTCTGAAGGGCGACTTTTTCAATATTCACGCCCGGGATATCGCCACGCCGCATCCCAAGACGATCGGTGCGGGCGAGAAGCTCATCGAGGCCGAGCGGGTGATGACGCGCAACAAGATCACCTCGCTGCTCGTTACCGACGAGGCCGGAAAACTCGTGGGCGTCATCCAGATCTACGACATCAAACTGTAAGATTTTTTCCTCCGTGTGCGGGGTTTTCGTGTTACATTTTTTATATTTGTAGAAAACGAAACATCCCGCATGATGCAGAAACTACTTTTTGCCCTGCTCGTCGGTTGCACGATGATGGCCTGCAGGCAGAAGGCCGAAGTCTCTTCGCCCGACGAATCGATCCGCCTGACCTTCCGCACCGACAGGAAGAGCGGAGAGATGCGCTATGCCGTTACGGTAAATGACAGGCCGCTTTTCGAACCCTCGCTGCTGGGTTTTGTGGCGCAGGATGCGGAACTGGCGTGCAGTTTCCGTATCGATAAGGTCGAGCGGACGACGGTCGATGAGACGTGGACCCAGCCCTGGGGCGAGAACAAGACCAACCGCAGCCACTACAACGAGATGGCCGTCTCGCTCCGCCGCAAGGACGATGTGCGGCTTGTCTTGCGTTTCCGGCTCTTCGACGACGGCCTGGGTTTCCGTTACGAATACGAGGTTCCGGGCCGCGACTCGCTCGTCGTTACGGCCGAATGCACCGAGTTCCGCTTTGCCGAAGACGGTACGTCGTGGACGATTCCGGCCAACTTCGAGACCTACGAGCTGCTCTACCGTACGCTACCGCTGCATGAGCTCGAGGACGCCAATACGCCGGCGACGTTCCGTACCGCTGGCGGCCTGTACGGCAGCATCCACGAGGCGGCGCTCTACGATTTTCCCGAAATGGTGCTCCGGCGGTGCGACTCGCTCTCCTTCAAGGCCGACCTCGCGCCGCTGCCCGACGGTACGAAGGCCCGTGTTGCCGGACGTTTCGTCACGCCGTGGCGCACCGTACAGCTGGCCCCCGAGGCCGTGGGGTTGATCAACTCCTCGCTGATTCTGAATCTGAACGAACCCTCGAAGATCGAGGATACCTCGTGGATACGTCCGATGAAATATATCGGAGTCTGGTGGTCGATGCATCTCGGACTCGACACCTGGGCGATGGACGACCGCCACGGTGCGACTACCGAGCAGGCCAAGCGCTACATCGAGTTTGCCGCCGACAACCATATCGACGCCGTGCTGTTCGAGGGCTGGAACGAAGGTTGGGAGACGTGGGGCGGCGAGCAGCATTTCGACTACCGCAAGCCCTATGCGGATTTCGACATTCGGGAGATCGCCGACTATGCGCGGCATCTGGGCATCGAACTGATCGGCCACCACGAGACGGGCGGCAATGTCCCCGAATACGAGCGGCAGCTCGATTCGGCCCTTCTGTGGTATGCCGATCTGGGTGTCCACAATCTCAAAACGGGCTATGCGGGCGGTTTCCCGGGCGGTTACCTGCACCACAGCCAGTATGGGGTGCGCCACTACCAGAAGGTCGTCGAGCAGGCGGCCAAATACCGCATTACGGTCAATGCGCACGAGCCGATCAAGGATTGCGGCATCCGCCGCACCTGGCCCAACATGATGACCCGCGAAGGGGCTCGCGGCAAGGAGTGGGATGCCTGGAGCGCGGGAAATCCGCCCTCGCACGAGGTGATTCTCCCCTTCACGCGCCTTCTGGCCGGTCCGATGGATTATACGCCGGGGACGTTCGACATTCTTTACGAGCGGACGCGCGATTCCGTGCGGCGCAAGCTCTGGAACTGCGGGGAGGAGGTGAACATGCGGGTAAATACGACCCTTGCCAAGCAGATCGCCGACTGGGTGATCCTTTATTCGCCGTTGCAGATGGCTTCCGACCTGATCGAGCATTACGAGGAGCATCCGGCCTTCCAGTTTTTCCGCGATTTCGATCCCGACTGCGACTGGTCGCGGGCGCTGGCCGGCGAGCCGGGCGAATATGTGGCCGTCGTGCGGCGTGCCGGCGGAAAGTTCTTCTTCGGTGCTGCCACGAACGAGGAGCCGCGGAGCCTGCACTTCGATCTGGACTTCCTCGAACCCGAGGTAACCTATGAGGCGGCAATCTATGCCGATGCTCCGGATGCCCATTGGGAGACAAATCCCACGGCCTGCGAGGTTACGGTGCGTTACGTTACCTCGGCCGATGCGATCGATGTGGTGCTGGCGCCCGGCGGCGGTCAGGCCATCTCGTTCCTGCCGCTGTAACGGGCGAGACGTATGACGAAAAGGCCCCGCCTGCATGTTCGGTGCAGGTGGGGCCTTCATCTTGTGCCGAGGAATCTACTCCTCCTCGTCGAGCGAGAAGAGCTCCTCGACGCTTTTTCCGAAGAGCCGGGCGATCTTGAGCGCCAGAAGTGTCGAGGGGACGAATTTCCCGCTCTCGATGGCATTTACCGTCTGGCGGCTTACACCCACGGCTTCGGCAAGTTGTTGCTGGGTCATGCGCACCTCGGCGCGTGCGACCCGGATCCTATTCTTCATGCGCGGCCTCCTTTCCGAGGCGCCACAGCAGTACCCGTTCGATCACGAGAAAGAGAACGGGCAGCAGGCACAGGTTGAAGATCATGAAATCGAGGTAGGCGAGGTCGTAGAGCAGCAGGGCGGCGGCGACAGAAACCCCGATGTGGACATAGAGTGCCGCGAGCAGGGCGTTGAGGCGGATGCGGCCGATGAGTTCGTCTTCGATCCGTTCGCACGAGCAGGTGATAAGGAGCGCCCCGATGAGCGTACCGATCAGGGCCGCGTTGTTGCAGATCCGGTCGAGTGTCTGGCTCGTTTCCGCCGTTCCGGGCAGCAGGAACGACGGAAAGCCGTTGAACCCGTCGATTCCCATCAGGATCCCGAGCAGCGCGGCCGGGATGAAAAGCACCCATCCGATCCGCTTGAACGGATAGGGCAGCAGAATGGTTCTGTTCATGGTCGTTGTTTTTTGTCGTTAGCGCAGGCTGCCGGAGGTGCGCACTGCTCCCGCCTGCTGCTGCAAATGTAAAGTATAATTTACATTTTTGCAAGTAAACACGACAAAAAATCTATTTCCGTATGTAATGCGGCATTGTTTCCGGAATCTCGAGCGAGAGCTCTACGAGTCCGCGGACCTCGCCATTTTCGCGCCAGACGGTCTGGTAGATAAGTTTCCGTACGCCTTGTTTTTCGATCGTATAGACGTTGCGGCCACCCTCATCCAACAGCCGGCGGATGATTGTGCGTGAGCGTTCGTTGTGGCAGGGAAGGAGCGAACGGCCGCGCACGTCGCCGTTTACGGCGATCGAGCGCCCGTTCTGATAGAGGACCGTGCCTTCCGTGTCGCAGACCGTTACGGCGCCGTCGATTTCGTCGGCCCACGGAATGTCGTTTTGCGGGATCATTGCTGGATTCTTACGAGTTGTTCGCGGTAAGCGTTCAGGATGCGCGATTTGGAGATGAAGCCCCGGTAGCGGTTCTTCGTATCGACGACCGGCAGCATCCAGGTGTGCTTGTCCTCGAACTTCTCCATGACGCTCATGATCGACTCGTGTTCGAGAATCTTGTCGGGCGGGGCGATCATGTAGTCCGAGATGGGGCGTCCGTACTTTTCGGGTTTGAACATGTCCTCGCGCAGGTCATCGAGCTGCACGACGCCCAGCAGCCGCCCGAAATTGTCGATCACGGGGAAGATGTTGCGTCGGGCCGTGGAGATGATATGCACGATGTCGCCCAGAGTCATGTTTTCCTTGATGCGCAGGAAGTCGGTCTCCATCAGTTCGTCGAGTTTCAGGAAGACGAAGACCGACTGGTCCTTGTCGTGTGTGAGCAGTTCGCCCTTTTGGCGCAGCTGCTTGGTGTAGATCGAGTCGGGATCGAGGTAATAGTCTACGGCGAAGGAGATGCAGGCCGTGATCATCAGGGGAATGAAGAGTCCGTAGCCGTTCGAGAGTTCGGCAATGAGGAAGATCGAGGTGAGCGGAGCGTTCATCACGCCGGACATCACGCCGGCCATGCCGACAAGCGTGAATGAGACGACCGAGACGTCCCAGCCGAAGAGCATGTTGCAGAGGAGCGCCAGGGTGGCTCCCGTGAAGGCTCCGACGAAAAGCGACGGGGCGAAGGTTCCGCCGACGCCTCCAGCGGCGTTGGTCGAGGCCATGGCGATGACCTTGAAGAACATCGTGGCGATGATGAAGAGGATCACGACCCAGTCGATGTCGCGGAAGCGGTAGAAGAACGAGTTGTCGAACAGCGTCTGGGTCTGGCCGTGCATCAGGGCGGTGAATCCCTCGTAACCTTCGCCGTAGAGCGGCGGGAAGATGAAGATCAGGATGCCGAGGATGCTGCCGCCGAGCAGCCACCGTTTCCACTGCTTGTCGATGCGTTTGAAGAAGCCTCCGACGCGGGAGTTCATCGAGGTGAAGTACCAGGCCATCAGTCCGCAGAGGATGCCGAGAAGAATGAAGAGCGGGATCTGCCACAACTCGAAGGCATCCTCCGGGGCAAGCGTTACGGCCAGGATGGGGTCGAATCCGCGCAGCATGAAGGCCATCGTCGTAGCGGTGATCGAGGCGATCAGCAGGGGGATGACCGAACCGGCCGTGATGTCGAGCATGAGGATCTCCAGGACGAAGACCACGCCGGTGATCGGAGCCTTGAAGATGGCAGCAAGGGCAGCTCCGGCACCGCAGCAGAGCAGCAGCGTCGTGTGTTTGTAGTTCAGGCGCGCGAGGCGTCCGACGTTCGAGCCGATGGCTGCTCCCGTCAGGACGATCGGGGCCTCGGGACCTACCGAACCGCCGAACCCGATCGTCGTGGCGCCGCCTACGACCGAGGTCCAGCAGTTGTGTGCGGCGATGCGCGAGTTGCGGCTCGACATGGCGTAGAGCACGCGCGTTACCCCTTCGGAGATGTTGTCGCGGACGATATATTTTACGAATAACGTCGCGAGGATGATACCTACGGCGGGATAGATCAGGAAGAGAAAGTGGGCGCTGTCTACCGGAAACCAGTTCGTCAGTCCCGTTTTGATGCCATAGAGGAGCACTTCGAACAGGTAGGTGCCGATTCCGGCCAACGCACCGACCACCACGGCCAGAAGCATCATCATCTGGCGGTTCGAGAGCCTCCGGGTCAGCCGGAGGAAGAGCGGGTAGATGCGATCGGTGCGGAACTGCATGGCCGGACTGGTTTATCCGTTGTGTAGCTGTGCGCTATTCGGCCTTCCGGGCGTAGTGGCGGGCCTGCTCCTCGATGAGTTCGCGATCCTCGAAGTAGTCGATCTTCATGGCGCGGCGTACCTCGCGGAGCGTCTCGGCTGCCGTGGCGCGGGCCGCTTCCGATCCCTTGCGCAGGATTTCGTAGACTTCGCCGATGCGTCCTTCATACTCCTTGCGGCGGGCGCGGATCGGTTCGAGCGTCTCGTTGAGCACGGCGATCAGCAGCCGCTTGACCTTCACGTCGCCCAGACCGCCGCGGCGGTAGTGGGCCTTCAGTTCGTCGAGCGAGGCGTAGTCGGGCAGGTATTTGGCGAAGTGCTCCTCGCGGCAGAAGGCATCCAGGTAGGTAAAGACCGTGTTGCCCTCGACCTTGCCGGGATCCTCCACACGCAGGTGGTCCGGGTCGGTGTACATGCCCATGACCTTCTTCCTGACCTCCTCGGCCGTATCCGACAGGTAGATGCAGTTGCCCAGCGACTTGGACATCTTGGCTTTGCCGTCGGTCCCCGGCAGGCGCATGCAGGCGGCGTTGTCGGGCAGGAGAATTTCCGGCTCGACGAGCGTCGGACCGTATACGGCGTTGAACTTGTGGACGATCTCGCGCGTCTGCTCGATCATCGGCTCCTGGTCCTCACCCGCGGGGACCGTCGTGGCCTTGAAGGCGGTGATGTCCGATGCCTGGCTGATCGGGTAGGTGAAGAAACCCACGGGGATGCCCGGCCGTTGCGCCGTATCGCCTTCGACCGAGCCTTCGGCAAATCCGCGCAACGTGATTTCGGCCTTTACGGTCGGGTTGCGCTGGAGACGCTGTACCGTAACGAGGTTCATGTAGTAGAAGGCCAGCTCGCACAGCTCGGGAACCTGCGACTGGATGAAGAGTGTCGCCCGTTCGGGATCGAGGCCTGCCGAGAGGTAGTCGAGCGCCACCTCGATGATGTTCTGCCGCACCTTTTCGGGGTTGTCGGCATTGTCGGTAAGCGCCTGCGCGTCGGCGATCATGATGAATATCCGGTCGAATTCTCCCGAGTTTTGCAACTCGACGCGGCGGCGCAGCGATCCCACATAATGTCCCAGATGGAGGCGTCCCGTGGGGCGGTCGCCGGTAAGAATGATTTTTCCCATAGAAAGTCTCAAAATATAGCTTGTGGCCGGTTGCAGAGTCCGGACCGACCGTTGCGGAGCGGCTCCGGCGGTCGGAATCACGGCCGGCAACGGCCTGTGTTCATTGGTACAAACATACGAAAAAGCGCGCGCGCGACCTAATAAAGTTTGCGAATATAGTTTTTTTTTATATATTCGCCTTGCGAAATAATCGTGTGCTATGACTATAATCCAACTCGAATACCTGCTGGCGGTGGCCAACTGCGGCAGTTTTTCCCTTGCGGCGGAGCATTGTTTCGTAACGCAGCCTTCGTTGAGCATGCAGGTCAAGTCGCTTGAGGAGGAGCTGGGCGTGGTGCTGCTCGACCGCTCGAAGAAACCCGTCATCCCGACCGAAGCCGGCGAGGTGGTGCTCGAAAAGGCGCGAGAGACGCTCACGGCCTACAACAGCATCCGCGAGGCGGTTTCGGAACTGAAGGGCGAGACGGCCGGCAAACTGCGTCTGGGCGTCATCCCGACCATTGCACCCTATCTGCTGCACAAGTTCATCCCGGCCTTCGTGCACGACTATCCGAAGGTCGAACTGGAGATCTCGGAGATGATTACGGCCGACATCGTCGAGGCACTCAAGCGCGACCGCATCGACGCGGCGCTGGTGGCCAGCGGCACCTGCGGCGAAGGAATCATCGAGCAGGAGCTCTTCAGCGACCGGTTCTACGCCTATGTCTCGCCCGAAAACCCGCTTTACGAGCGTTCGAACATCCGCATCGAGGATATCGACCTGAAGGATCTGGTGATTTTGAGTCCTGGGAACTGCATGCGCGACCAGATCATCGAGTTGTGTCAGGCCCGGCGGACGATGCCGGCGCACTACACGTTCGAGTCGGGATCGCTCGACACGCTCATGCGCATCGTGGACTGCACGTCATGCCTGACGATCATCCCCGAGATGGCCGTGGAGTATATCCCAGCCGACCATCGCGACCGGCTGAAGACCATTGCCAAAGGGGCTACTTCGCGCAAGATCGCCGTGGCCGTGCGCCGCACCTACGTCAAGAATTCGATCATCCGGGCCCTTACCGAGACGATTCTGGCCAACGTCGGAACGGCAGGAGCGTAGGATGATCCGGCCTAAAGGATCAGATTGAACAGGTACCCCGAGAGGATGATGAAGAGGGTTACCGTCCCGAAGAAAATACCGATGAGCTTCCAGGTCATGACCTTTTTGAGCATCGTGGCCTCGGGTAGCGACAGCCCTACCACGGCCATCATGAAGGCGATGGCCGTGCCCAGCGGAACCCCTTTGGCTACAAAGACCTGAATTACGGGGACGATCCCCGCGGCGTTGGCGTACATCGGCACGGCGCAGAGCACGGCCAGCGGTACGGCCAGCAGGTTCGACGAGGCGAGATAGCGGGTGAAGAATCCTTCGGGAACATATCCGTGTATGGCGGCTCCGACGCCGATGCCGATCACGACATAGAGCAGAACGCCGCGGACAATTCCCAGCGCGTCGCGTGCAATGACGGGTAGGCGATTGGCCAGCGAGGTTTGTTGCTGCTCCCAGGCTTCGGCCTGTTCGTCGGAGTTTGCCTGAAGGGCTCTGACCCATGGCGACAGGTATTTTTCGAGACGGAAGCGACCCAGAACGAACCCTCCGATCGTGCCGAGCAAAATGCCGCTTGTTACATAGAGCAGGGTGGCCCGCAGCCCGAACGATCCGAGAAAGAGGGCGACGGCTACTTCGTTCACGAGCGGCGATGTGATCAGGAAAGCGAAGGTTACGCCGAGCGGGATGCCGCCCTTGACGAAGCCGATGAAAAGGGGAATCGACGAGCAGGAGCAGAACGGAGTGATGGCTCCGAAAAGCGAGGCGAAGAGGTATTGCAGTCCGAAGAGGCGGCGCGTGGTCAGAAAGCGCCGCAGACGGCCGATGGGGAAGTAGGCGTTGATGATTCCCATCAGGATGCTGATAAAGAAGAGCAGCAGCAGGATCTTGACGGTGTCGTAGAAGAAAAAGTGCACGGAACTTCCCAGACGGCTTTCCGGGTCGAGCCCCAGAAGTCCGTATACGATCCAGGCGGCAAAGCGGTCGATCATCGATATAGGTGTTTGTGTTTTATGAAATCAGTAAAATGGCATAATGGATTCCGGCGAGGACCATTCCTCCGCCCACAAGAAGCGTGAGCCCCTTCTGCAGGCGTTGCATGCCGTTGTAGTAGGTTCCGATGCCTGCGGCACCGTATGCCAGAATCCATGCGGCGGCAGCCACGGGCAGCCCTGTCGCTACGGCGTATAGTGCAGGCAGCAGCCACCCGCCCGTTTCGGCGGCAGCCATCGGCAGCAGCATGCCGAAATAGAAAAGCGCACTTGTGGGGCAGAAGGCCAGTGCGAAGAGGGCGCCCAGTAACAGGGCTCCTCCGTATCCTTTGCTGCGGAGTGCCGGTCGGTTGCTGCGGCCGATCCGCGGCAGTTTCAGCCGGTCGCCGAGAAGCAGCAGCACGCCGAAAAGCAGCAGGACTGCGGGCAGCAGCACCTCGCCGTATCGGGCAAGCATCCGCTCCGCATCGAAGAGATCCGCTCCGCGCCGCAGCAGGGGAATCAGTATAATGCCGAGTGCGGTGTAGGTAAGGACCCTTCCGAGCGTGTAGCACAAACCGGCCAGGAAAACCCGATGACGGTTCGTTGCATCATGGCCGAGGTATCCGATGGCTGCGATATTCGTTGCCAGCGGACAGGGACTGACGGCGGTCATCAGGCCCAGCAGCAGTGCGCTCCACAGCGGTGTCGTGCTGCCGTCGAGCAGTTGTTGCAGTGTATCCATGCTATCGGGCGAGTTGTGTCAGGGTATCCGTCAGGCGGGCCCGGAACTCCTCGGGGCGGTTCCGCGCGAGGCTGAATCCCATGCGGGTCAGATTTCTCACCGAGTCGCCGCGTATGACGAGCAGCGACGACCACGCCACGCCGTAGCGTCGGGCCAGCTCTTCGTTTTGTTCGATCTCCAGAATACGCACCGTGATATCCTTGCGACCGAGCCCCTCGACGGTCTCTTTCGTCAGTCGTTCGATGGCGTTGCAGGTCGCGCAGCGTTTCTTGCCGTGGAAGTAGAGTACCTCCACCTGCTCCGAAGGCGCAGCCTGTTCGCGTTCCGGTTCCGGCGTGGAAGCCTGACTGCGGTTGCTGCTCCCGTTTCCGCCGCAGGCGACCAGCAGCAGCGCGAGTATGGAGAGAAGGCTGCGGATCATGACTCGAGCAGTTTTTTGATCTCGGCCGCCGTAAGCCGGCGTCCCGAAGAGACGACCTTGTCTTCCACCACAAGCGCGGGCAGTGAATAAACGCCGTATTCCAGGATTTTTGCAATATCCTCCTCCTTGACGATCTCGGCGTCAATGCCCGCCTCGGCAACTACCTTGCAGACCGTTTCGTAGAGCGCCCTGCATCCGGCGCATCCCGTTCCCAAAACCTTGATTTTCATTTGCAATCAGTTTATAATAATATATATGTAGTTCGTCGAACTACGAACATACAGGGTAAAAAAATAACTCTCTATCCGCAACAGGAGTTGTCGCGGGGAATGTTGTTGAAGAATTCGGCGAAGAGATCGCGGGCCAGGCGCCAGTTGTCGCGGTTGATGCAGTAGCGAACCTTCGGAGCTTCGATTTCACCCTGGATCAGTCCGGCATCCTTGAGCTCCTTGAGGTGTTGCGAGACGGTGGCCTTGGCGATGGGCAGCACTTCGTGGATCTCTCCGAAAAAGCAGCTCTGCTGGGAGGCAAGAAAATGCAGGATGGCCATCCGTGCAGGGTGCCCCATTGCCTTGGCAAAGCGGGCTGTCTGCTCTTCGCGTTCGGTATAGCTCTTCGTTTTCATGTCTGTTTCATGAATGTTCGCAAATATACGAACATTGTCCCGGTCTTGCAAGTTTTTTGCGATCTTTTTTGCCAAACGGCGCTTTTGTCCGTCGCGGTTCCCTGGAAAGGGTTAGTCCGAGTCCGTGATTTCGGGCGAAGCAGGATTCGTTGCCGATTTTTGGGCGGTTATTTTCAAATCTCGTTCTCTTTTCCTACCTTTGCAAGGTTATAGACCCGTAATGAATGGATATGGACAAACTGATCGAAACGATCGTCAGCGCGATTGAAGATAAAAAAGGCAAGAATATCGTATCGCTGGACCTTTCGGGGTTCGACGGCGCCATCTGCTCGCATTTCGTCGTCTGCAATGCCGACTCCACCACGCAGGTGGCGGCCATTGCCGACGGTATCGAGGAGAAGGTGCTCGAAACGCTGGGCGAGAAGGTCTGGCGCGTCGAAGGGCAGCAGACCGCTCTGTGGATCGCCATGGACTATGTGGACGTAGTCGTGCACATCTTCCAGACCGATCTGCGCAGCTTCTACAAACTCGAGGAGCTGTGGGCCGATGCCCCGATGGTGAAGTACGAATACGAAGAGTAACGATTTATGGCACAACAGCGTAAAAGCAACAATAACAACAAGGTGAACATGCCGCGTCCGGCCTATATGATTTACGGACTGGCTGCACTTTTCATCATCGGCTGGGCAATCATCGGAGGCGGCAGCGACGCTCCGCAGCCGAGCGACTGGTCGTCGGTCGCGCAGATGGTCGAGCAGGGCGATGTCGCCCGCATACAGGTCGTGAACCGCGACCAGGCTCAGGTCTTCCTGACCGAGGAGGCCATCGAAAAATACCGCAGGGATACGGCGAACAAGCAGTTCGGGCGGATTCCCGAAAACGGAGCGCAGTTCTTCTTCACCATCGGTTCGGTCGATTCGTTCCGTGAGGACCTGAAGGCTGCCGAAGAGCTCTCGGGACATGATGTTCCGGTGATCTACAAGAACGAGAAGAGCGACTGGACTTCGCTGCTGATCAATTTCCTGCCGTGGGTCGTCCTGATCGGCGCGTGGTTCTTCATCATGCGCTCGATGGCGCGCGGCGGAGGTGCCGGCGGCGCCGGAGGCATCATGAACGTGGGCAAGGCCAAGGCGCAGGTCTTCGACAAGGACAACAACAAACGCGTTACGTTCAAGGATGTGGCGGGCCTCGAGGAGGCCAAGGTCGAGATCATGGAGATCGTCGATTTCCTCAAGAAGGCCGACAAATACAAGGAACTGGGCGCCAAGATCCCCAAGGGTGCCCTGCTGGTAGGCCCCCCGGGAACGGGCAAGACGCTGCTGGCGAAGGCCGTGGCCGGCGAGGCCAACGTGCCGTTCCTCTCGATTTCGGGATCGGATTTCGTGGAGATGTTCGTCGGTGTGGGCGCTTCGCGCGTGCGCGACCTTTTCGAACAGGCCAAGCAGAAGGCCCCCTGCATCGTCTTCATCGACGAGATCGACGCCATCGGACGCGCCCGCGGCAAGAATGCCGGTTTTTCGGGTAATGACGAGCGCGAAAATACGCTCAACCAGCTTCTCACGGAGATGGACGGCTTCCAGACCAATACGGGCGTCATCGTTCTGGCGGCGACGAACCGTGCCGACATTCTGGACAAGGCGCTCATGCGTGCCGGGCGTTTCGACCGGCAGATCGAGGTAGGGCTTCCCGACGTCAAGGAGCGTGAGGAGATTTTCGAGGTGCATCTGCGCCCGCTGAAGCTCGATCCGGCGCTCGACCGTTCGTTCCTGGCGCGTCAGACTCCCGGCTTTTCGGGTGCCGACATCGCCAACGTCTGCAACGAGGCGGCGCTGATTGCCGCCCGCCACAACAAGAAATTCATTGCCAAGGAGGACTTCCTTGCCGCCATCGACCGCATCGTGGGCGGCCTGGAGCGCAAGAACAAGATCATCACCGACGAGGAGAAGCGTGTGATCGCCTACCACGAGGCCGGACACGCCACGGTAAGCTGGATTCTGGAGAATGCCAGTCCGCTCATCAAGGTTACGATCATCCCGCGCGGCAAGGCGCTCGGTGCGGCATGGTACCTCCCCGAGGAACGCCAGATCACCACGCGCGAGCAACTTATGGAGGAGATGGCCGCGACGCTCGGCGGACGTGTCTCGGAACAGCTGACCTTCGGCGAAATCTCCACGGGGGCGCTGAACGACCTGGAGCGTGTAACGAAACAGGCCTACGCCATGGTGGCCTACTACGGCATGAGTTCCGACGTGGGTACGCTCTCCTATTACGACTCTACGGGTCAGAGCGACATGGCCTTCACGAAACCCTATTCCGAGCAGACAGCCCAGCGGATCGACGCCGAGGCCAAGCGCCTCATTGCCGAGGCTTATGCCATGGCCGAGAAGGTGCTCAACGAGCATGCCGCCGGTCTTAAGGAGCTCGCCGAACTGCTGCTTTCGCGTGAAGTGGTCTTCACGGAGGATGTCGAGCGGATCTTCGGCAAACGCAAGAAGGATATCGAGCGTGAACGCCGCGAGGCGGCTGCAAAGACGACAGGGTCGGAAGAGGCCGAAATGCAGCCGGCCGGACAATCCGCCTCTGCCGGACAATCCGCCTCTGCCGGGCATGCTGCCGAGGCGGCTGTTTCAGGGCCGGCCGTTCAGGCATCCGACTCCGGGCATGCCGCAGAGGATGCTGCGGCTGCGGAACATCCGAAAAATTGAGCGGTGAAACTGCGAATCCAAATACTTCGATAGACGGATGAGTGAAAAGATGAAAAACCTCGGAGTGCGGACGGCGAGCGGTCTGATACTCGGCATCGTGATGCTCGGGGCCATTTATTGGTCGATCTGGAGTTTCGGTGCGTTGCTGGCCCTGCTCGTCGTGGTCGGCATGTCGGAGTTTTACGCGCTGATGGAGAAGCAGGGGTCGGCGCCCCAGCGTCTGATCGGGACGATCACGGGTCTTGTGCTTCTGGCGCTCAACTTCTACTTCGCCTATTGCATCGCCTATGAGCAGGGGCTGGTTGTCCTTGGCGACAGCCCGTGGCTGGAGCGTGGCCTGGCATTCCTGCTGCTGCTGTTGCCGCTGATGCTCGTCTGCGAGCTGTTCCGTCGGCGCGAGCATCCCGGAGCGGATGTGGGCGTAACCCTGTTGGGGGTCGTTTATGTGGCGCTTCCCTTCTCGCTGATGAGTTTCATCCCGGTCGTCGGCGGCATGGGATGGCAGCCCGGAGTGATGCTCGCCTATGTGTTCATCATCTGGGGCAACGACGTCTTCGCCTATCTGGTGGGCATGACCCTCGGCCGGCACCGCCTTTGCGAGCGCTTGTCGCCCAAGAAATCCTGGGAGGGCTTTTTCGGGGGGCTTCTCGGTGCCGTGGCCATGGGGTTGCTGGCGGCTCATCTTCTCGACGCGGATTATCTTCGCTGGGCGCTTCTCGCGCTCGTTGCCGCAATCATGGCCGTGCTGGGCGACCTCGCCGAGTCGATGTTCAAGCGAGCGGCGGGTGTCAAGGATTCGGGACGTCTGATCCCCGGGCACGGAGGGGTGCTCGACCGTTTCGACGCCATGCTTCTGTCGGCACCTTTCGTGCTCGTATATATGCTTATCGTAATGTAAAACCGCAAACCGCTGTTCGGATATGAGAATAAACAAGGAAGGTTACAAAATCATCGGTATTTCGGGTATTGTCTGCCTGCTTATCTGGTGGCTCTTTTATCGGCTGTTAGAGAGCGATGCGAGCGAACTGCTCCTTTGGGGCGGCACGGCATTCCTGCTGCTGTTCTGGTTCTTCATCGTGGCGTTCTTCCGTGAACCGCGGCGTGTGCGCATCCACGATGCCGATCTGGTCTTCGCCCCCTGCGACGGCCGTGTCGTCGTTACGGAGTGCGTCCAGGAAACGGAGTACCTGGGACGTGAGATGATGCAGATTTCGATCTTCATGTCCATTACGAACATCCACATGAACTGGGTTCCCGTGGGAGGCGAAGTGGAGTATTTCAAATACCATCCGGGACGTTTCCTGGTGGCGTGGCATCCCAAATCCTCGACCGAGAACGAGCGTACGACGACCGTCATCCGCATGCCTTCGGGCCAGCAGGTGCTTTTCCGGCAGATCGCCGGGCTGATCGCCCGCCGGATCATCTCCTACATGAAGGTGGGGCATGCCGTCGAGCAGAACAGCGTCTGCGGATTCATCAAGTTCGGCTCGCGGGTCGATGTGCTCGTTCCCCGCGGCAGTGAGGTGCTGGTCGAAATCGGCGATCCGGTGGTCGGTTCGCAGACGCCCATCGCACGCCTTCCCAAAACGGAGCAATAATCTTTTACGGAGCATGAAAACGACGCCTCAGACCTTTCTGAAGTTCATAGCGGGAGCCGCAGCGGTTGCCGCCGTGCTCTTTTTGGTCTGGTATTTCTCGTCGATCGTCGTTTACATTCTCATTTCGGCCGTACTGGCTGTTATGGGTTCTCCGCTCGTACGGCGGCTGTCGGCGCTGCATGTCCGCGGGTGGCGGGTTCCGCGCTGGTTGGCGGCCTTCGTTACCCTCGTGGTGATCTGGGCGGTGATCGCTACGCTATGCTCGCTTTTCATACCGCTGGTGTTCAATAAGATAAACCAGTTCGCCCATGTCGATTTCACGGCTGTGCTGGCCTCTGTCGAGGAGCCTCTTTCGCGAATGCAGAACTACCTGCAGTCGCTCTTCGCCCAGTCGTCAGATACCTTTTCGCTTACGGAGGCGCTGACCAGCACGCTGCGGCAGATCGTCGATCTCGATTCGCTCAACACGCTCTTCTCGTCGATTGTCGGTGTGGTGGTCTCGTCGGTCATCGCCATCTTCTCGATCTCGTTCATCACTTTCTTTTTCCTCAAGGACGAAGGACTCTTCTATTCGATGGTAACGACCCTCTTTCCGGATCGCTATCGGGAGAATATCACGCGGGCGCTGGATTCCGTTACGGTGCTTCTGGCGCGTTACTTTACGGGAATCCTCTCCGAGAGTCTGCTCCTTACGATTGCCGCGACGTTCACGATGATGGCTTTCGGCATGAAGATGGCCGATGCGGCCTTCATCGGGCTGGTCATGGGCGTGATGAACGTCGTGCCGTATGCCGGGCCGCTCATCGGCGGCATTTTCTCGGTCATCGTCGGTATCATCACGCCGATAGAGGGTATGAGCGTAGGGCATACGGCCCTGGTCATCGCCGGGTCGCTGCTCGTGCTGAAGGGCCTCGATGATTTCGTGCTCCAGCCGACGCTCTACTCCGAACGGGTGAAGGCCCATCCGCTCGAAATCTTCCTCGTGATTCTGATTGCCGGGTCGCTGGCCGGAATTCTGGGCATGCTGCTGGCAATTCCCTCCTATACGGTCATCCGCGTCTTCGCCAAGGAGTTCTTCTCGCAGTTCCGGCTGGTGCGCAAATTGACGGAGAAGATCTGATGGCCGGACCGCGGAATCATATGCCTGGCGCGGCTCCGGATACGGCGTCGCTTGCAGCGGTCGAAGGGGTGGTCGGACACGGTCGCCGGCTGGGCCGCGAACTGGGTTTCCCGACGGCCAATCTTGCCGTCGGCGCAGGCCTCTTGCTCGAGGACGGCGTCTATCGCTCTCGGGCCGAAGTGGCGGGCCGATGGTATGATGCCATGTCGAACCTGGGCCGCAATCCTTCGGTCGGGGAGACCGAACGGCGGCTCGAGACGCACCTTTTCGGCTTCTCGGGCGAGTTGTACGGGCGGCGGCTGCGTGTCGAGCTGCTGGAACGCATCCGCGGAGAGCGCCGCTTTGCCTCGATTGAGGAGTTGCGGGCGCAGATCGCGCGGGATCGGGACGAAATTTTGAAACGGATCAACGAAAACAATCAATAAAACGTCTATGTATTTGGATTTGAATCTTCCCTACAAGGTCGCCGACATGTCGCTGGCCGAGTGGGGCCGCAAGGAGATCGAGATCTCCGAGCATGAAATGCCGGGTCTGATGGCCGTACGCCGCAAGTACGGCCCGCTGAAGCCCCTCAAGGGGGTGCGTGTGATGGGATCGCTGCACATGACGATCCAGACAGCCATCCTGATCGAAACCCTCGTGGAACTGGGCGCCGAGGTGCGCTGGTGTTCGTGCAACATTTTCTCGACGCAGGACCATGCCGCAGCGGCCATTGCCGCTGCCGGTGTCCCGGTCTTCGCCTGGAAGGGCGAGACGCTGCCCGAGTACTGGTGGTGTACGGCCATGGCTCTCTCGTTCCCCGGCGGCAAGGGCCCGCAGCTCATCGTGGATGACGGCGGCGATGCCACGCTGCTGATCCACAAGGGATACAAGGCCGAGAACGACGCCGCGACGCTCGATGTGGAGCCTTCGTCCTACGAGGAGGAGGTGATCCTCGGCACGCTGCGTACGCTGCTGGCCGAAGACCCCGGAAAGTGGCACCGTACGGTAGAGGAGTGGCGCGGTGTGAGCGAAGAGACGACGACGGGCGTACACCGGCTCTACCAGATGCAGGAGGCGGGTGAACTGCTCGTTCCGGCCATCAATGTGAACGACTCCTGCACGAAGTCGAAGTTCGACAACCTCTACGGCTGCCGCGAGTCGCTGGCCGACGGCATCAAGCGTGCTACGGACGTGATGATCGCCGGCAAGGTGGTCGTCGTCTGCGGCTACGGCGACGTAGGCAAGGGTTGCGCCCGTTCGATGCGTTCGTACGGCGCCCGGGTGATCGTTACGGAGATCGACCCGATCTGCGCCCTGCAGGCCGCCATGGAGGGCTTCGAGGTGAAGACCGTCGAGAGCGCGCTGGCCGAGGGCAACATCTTCGTAACCTGCACGGGCAACTGCGACATCATCACCCTCGAGCATATGGAGCGGATGCGCGATCAGGCGATTGTCTGCAATATCGGGCACTTCGACAACGAGATCCAGATGGCGCGTCTGGAGAAATCCGCGGCCGTCAAGACCAACATCAAGCCGCAGGTCGATAAATACACCTTCCCCGACGGCCATTCGATCTTCATCCTGGCCGAAGGACGTCTGGTGAATCTCGGATGCGCCACGGGCCATCCGTCGTTCGTCATGTCGAACTCCTTCACGAACCAGTGCCTTGCGCAGATGGAGTTGTGGGAACAGCAGCTCGAGGTGGGCGTCTACCGCCTGCCGAAGCACCTCGACGAGGAGGTGGCCCGTCTGCATCTGGCAAGCCTCGGTGTGGAGCTTACACACCTGACCCCGAAGCAGGCCGCCTATATCGGGGTTCCCGAAGAGGGCCCCTTCAAGGCCGAACACTACCGTTATTGATTGTGTCCGGCGGGGTCAAGGCGTTCGCGCAGATGCAGCCTGCGCAGACAGCCTCCCTCCATATGGGACCGCAGTAATCCGAAAAAATCCCCGGAAGCTCAGCTCCCGGGGATTTTTCATATCCGGCGAATAGGGGATCAATATCCGAAGATCTCCTCCTGCGAGACGGTGCGGATCGGACCGAGCGTCTTGAGGTAGTTCAGGTCGAGGTTCTTGATGTCGCCCAGAATGCCGTAGGTGTAGGAGCGGTCCTTGACCCACTGCTGTTGCGTGGCCTTTACGTCGTCGAGCGTCAAGGTCTGCACCTGCTCGAAGATCTGGCGGTCGCGGTCCTCCGAGAGACCCAGGCGGCGCAGCTGGATGTAGGAGTTGAGTACGTCTACACCCGTGGTGCGGTCGGTGCGCAGACGCGAGATGATGGCCTCCTTGGCGATCTGGAATGCTGCTTCCGATTCGGGCATCTGGTTGATGATCTCGTCGAATGCCTCGATGGCGGTCTGCATCTTGTCGTTCTGCGTAGCGATAAAGGCGGTGTAGCTGTAGCTGTCGTCGGCGAACGAAGGCTCTCCGATCCATGCCTGTGCCGTGTAGGCCAGGCCGCGGGCCTCACGCATCTCCTGGAAGCAGATCGAGTTCATGCTGCCGCCGAAATACTCGTTGTAGAGCGTGATGGCGGGATCGTTCTTCACGTCGAACTGCTCACCGCGGTTCGAGAACTGCAGGTAGTAGAGCTGGTTGGCGTCGTACTGGGCCAGGATGACGTTGCTCTGGTCCGTCAGCTGCTTCTTCGGGTAGTTCTTCTCCAGCGGGGCGAGCTCGTCGGCTGCCTTGTGGTTATCGGCGATGAGCTGCTTCACCTCCTCCTCGCTCTTCGGACCGTAGTAGAGCACCTCGTGCTGTTTGTTCATCAGGCCACGAACTGCGGCGATCAGCTCCTCCGACCCGAGTGCCGAGAGTGCTTCGTTCGAGAGTGTTGTCCGCTTGATGTACTCCTCACCGTAATACAGATAGCGCTGCAGGGCGCCGAAGTTGCGGGCCTGGTTGAGCTTGGCATCGGCGCGTGATTTGATCATGTCCTGTTTGAGGTTTTCGAGAATCGCCTCGTCAGCTACGGCACCCGAGATCAGCCCCTCGACGATCTCCATCGCCCGCGGCATGTTTTCGCTCAAGCCCGAAACGGAGATGACGCACTGGTTGCTGCCGGCATACATCGAGAACGAGCAGGCAATGTCGTACATCTCCGATGCGATCTGCTCGGCGGTCATGGACCCGGTACCGAGATAGCTCAAATAGTCGAAGGCCAGCGAGAGGGCGGGATCGTTCTCCGAACCCGTGTCGAAGATGTAGTTGAGCGTAAAGATGTCGTTCAGTTCGTTCTTCTTGTAGAGGACATGGATGCCGTCGCGGACATCGAATTGAGCCATATCCTTCTGATAATCGACGAAGACGGGTTCGATCGGGGTTACCTTCGACTGCTGGATCTCCGTGAGGAACGCGCTCTGCTTGTCTCGGTTCGTAATGATCGGGGTGATCTTCGGAGCGGCGATCTTCTGTACGTTCTTGTCCTCGCCCTCACGTTTGTAGACGATGGCATAGCTCTTCTCACCGAGGTACTCGTTTGCCCAGTTCACCACATCCTGCTTGGTGATCTTCGCCATGCGGTCGAGCTGAGCGACTTCGTCGGCCCAGTCGGTACCGTTGATGAACGACTGCACATACATGTCAGCCCGCGCGCTGTTATCCTCGTAGGCCTTCATCTGGTAGAGCTTGAAGTTGTTGAACGAGGCTTCGATGAGCTTTTCGTCGAAATCGCCAGCACGCAGCTTGGCCACCTCCGCGAGCAGCAGGTCGCGAACCTCTTCGAGCGACTGCCCGGCCTTGGGGCTGCCGCCCACGAGGAACGTGCCGTAATCGGGCTGTCCCGAGTAGCCGCCATAGGCGCCGAGCACCTTCTGCTGCTGGTTCAGATCGAGGTCGATCAGACCGGCCTGTCCGTTGTTGAGAATGGCGCCGGCGATCTGTGCCACATCGTTCGGATCGGTCGAGTTGCCCGGAAGGCGCCAGCCGATCAGAACGTTGGCGGCCTCCAGACCATAGACCTCGCGCACGACGGGCTCGGTGATCGGCTCCTCGGGCCGGAACTCCATCTTCGGGAGATTTTCGTTGGGCACCATGTCGCCGAAGTACTTGTCGATCGTGGCGATCACCTCGTCGGGATTCAGATCACCCGAGAGGCAAATGGCCATGTTGTTGGGCACATAGTAGGTCTTGTGGTAGTTCTTGACGTTGGTGATCGAAGGGTTCTTCAGATGCTCCTGTGTGCCGAGTACGGTCTGCGTACCGTAGGGGTGGTGGGGAAAGAGTGCTGCGTCGAGTGCCTCCCATACCTTGCGCGAGTCGCGCGTGAGCGACATGTTCTTCTCCTCGTAGATGGTCTCCAGCTCGGTGTGGAAGCCGCGGATCACGGGGTTGCGGAAACGGTCGGCCTCGATCTTGGCCCAGTTCTCGACCTCGTTCGAGGGGATATCCTCGACATAGACGGTCATGTCCTGCGACGTGTAGGCGTTCGTGCCGTTGGCGCCGATGGCGGCCATCAGCTTGTCGTACTCGTTCGGAATCGAGATCTTCGAAGCTTCGTAGCTGATCGAGTCGATGCGGTGGTAGATCGCCGCGCGCTCGGTCTCGTCTTCGGTCTGGCGATAGGTTTCGAAGAGCTGCTCGATTTCGTCGAGCAGGGGCTTCTCGGCCGTATAGTCCGAGGTGCCGAAGTTCGGCGTGCCCTTGAACATCAGGTGCTCGAAGTAATGGGCCAGTCCGGTGGTTTCGGCGGGGTCGTTCTTGCCGCCGACCCGTACGGCGATGTAGGTCTGGATGCGAGGCGTCTCCTTATTGACGCTCATGTAGACCTTCAGACCGTTCGGAAGCGTGTAGATCCGGGTCTTCATCGGATCTCCCTTCACGGTTTCGTACTTGTACTTGCTGCACGATGAGGCGAGCAGCGAGAGTACGACGATTGTCAGGGTCAGTAATCTTTTCATATTCGTTTGTGTTTTAGAAGAATGTTGCCAACCATTCGCGGAACGGGCCCCAGTTGTCCGCCACGACATGCAGCAGCATGCCGACGGCTGCGACGATCTTGAGCCCCGTACCGACGATGAACGAGAGGAAGGAGCCTGTGCCGACAAGAAACGCCTTGGCGGGATCGCTTTTGTCGTGGAGCAGTTCGCCGATGACGGCGCCGAAGAAGGGCCCGAGAATGATGCCCAGAGGTGGAAAAAAGAAGAATCCCGCGAAGACGCCCACCGTGGCGCCGATGGCTCCCGAGCGCGATCCGCCGAAGCGGCGCGTCATCCAGGCCGGGAGGTAGTAGTCGATGATGCTTACGGCGACGGTTACCGCCAGCCAGATCCAGAGGGCCGCCGTGCCGATTGTCGAGTAGGAGGTGAACCAGCTGCAGAGCAGTCCCGCGTAGCTCAGAATCACACCGGGCAGTGCCGGAACGATACATCCGATGATGCCGATGATGGTGAACAGCAGGGCCAGCAGCGAGAGTACGATATCCATTCGATGTAAAGATGCGTTTTTCCCGGACTTTCGGAGCGCATCATCCGCAAATATACGCAATAGAAAGAAAAAATCTCCCTGCAAAGGGAGATTTTGTTGTTTCCGAGCCCTTTCGGGCGTTTTGCGGCGGCCGATTTACCGGATGAGCCGGTTGGTTTCGGTATCGGGGAAGATGACCCAGGGGCGGAACTGCTTGGCGTCTTCGAAATCCATCAGGGCATAGGAGGCGATGATCACGACGTCGCCGACCTGAACCTTGCGGGCCGCCGCGCCGTTGAGACATATCGCGCCGCTGCCGCGTTCGCCCTTGATGATGTAGGTTTCGAAACGCTCTCCGTTGTTGATGTCCATGATCTGTACCTTTTCGCCTTCGATCATGTTGGCGGCGTCGAGCAGATCCTCGTCGATGGTGATGCTGCCGACGTAGTTCAGATTGGCCTGCGTAACGGTTACGCGGTGAATCTTCGATTTGATGACTTCGATCTGGAATTTCATGGTTTATCGGATGCGGATGTTATCGATCAGACGGATCTCTCCGGCCTGCACGGCGATACAGCCCTGGATGCGGGGAGCGTCGTTCCAGGAGGTGACCTCCTGCATCGTGAGTGCGTCCACCGACTGGTAGTAGATCACCTTCAGCAGCGGGTTGCGTTCCACTTCGGCCGTAACCCACGCCTTGAGTGCGGCGGGATTCATTTTGCGCGAGCGTTCCACAGCCTGGCGGAGCGTGGCGTAGATATGCGGGGCTGCGGCACGATGCTCGGCGTCGAGCAGCTGGTTGCGCGACGAGAGAGCCAGGCCGTCCTCACCGCGGACGATCGGACATTCTACGATCCGGACCGGAAGGTTCAGTTGATCGACCATGGCGCGGATGACTGCGATCTGCTGGAAATCCTTTTCGCCGAAGTAGGCGCGTGCCGGACGGACGATGTCGAACAGCCGGCTGACGACCTGGGCTACGCCGTTGAAGTGTCCCGGGCGCGTGGCACCCTCCATGACCTTGTCGATCAGTCCGAAATCGAAGACCCGGGTATCGGGTTCGGGGTAGATCTCCTCGACCGCAGGCATGAGTACGAAGTCCGCTCCGGCCTCTTCGAGCGTGCGGGCGTCGGCTTCCGGGGTACGGGGGTAGTGTTTCAGGTCGTTCTTGTCGTTGAACTGCGTGGGATTCACGAACACGCTGACTACGACCGTATCGTTCTCCTTGCGGGCGCGTTCGACGAGCGAGCGGTGTCCGGCATGAAGGGCACCCATCGTGGGAACGAATCCGATTCCCGACGGCTCCACCTGTGCCAGTGCGGCGCGGAGCTCCTTGACGCTAGTAAATATTTTCATCTCTTTGTGAAACGATTGCGGCGCAAAGGTAGAAAAGATAATTAAGAAAGGGAAACGAAAAGTGAAAAATAATGAAAGCCTCCGCATGCAAATGCCGTGTGTTTGTGCTATCTTTGCTGTGCGTATCCGACTATCAACCCGTTAAAACGAACTACGAACCATGACAGTACGTTTTGTATGGAAGTCCGCATGTGCTCTTCTGGCCTGCGGCGCCTGCCTCGGAGTGCAGGCTCAACAGAAGGAGTATCCCCAGCCGGAGGCAATGACGCCCGGAATGTCCGAATACTGGACGCCGCAGCCGCCCGTTGTCGCTCCGGGCGATATCCGGAGCAACAGCGCCCCGTCGGATGCCGTCGTATTGTTCGACGGTACGGACCTCTCGGCGTGGGTGAGCGCCAACGGCGGCGAGGCCGCCTGGCCGGTCCGCAACGGAATCTTTACCGTGGACAAGAGCAAGGGCGACATCCTTACGCGGCAGTCGTTCGAGAATTTCCAGCTCCATCTGGAGTGGTGCGTTCCCGAGAACATCACGGGCGAGAGCCAGGCCCGCGGCAACAGCGGCATCTACCTGCAGGACAAGTACGAGATCCAGATTTTGGACGGCTACCGGAACGAAACCTATGTGAACGGGCAGGTGGGCAGCGTCTACAAGCAGACTCCGCCGCTGGTCAATGCCATGCGCCGTCCGGGCGAGTGGAATGTTTTTGACATCATCTATTCGGCTCCTGTTTTCAAGAAGGACGGCACCTACCGCGTACCGCCTTATGTTACGGTCATCCTCAACGGCGTCGTGCTGCAGAACCACACGGCGATTCTCGGCACCACGGAGTATATCGGTTTCCCGCGCGTCGTGCCCCACGGAGCCGGTCCGCTGCGTCTGCAGGCTCACGGCGATCCGAGTGCTCCGATCAGCTTCCGCAACATCTGGATCCGCGAGCTGTAGGATCCTTGTATGGCGGAATCCGTTGGCCGTTTTCCGCCTCCGATAGACCCATTGAAACGAAAACCCCGAGTTTTATGAAAAATTTATTTGCAACCGCATCCATGACACTTGTTGTTTCCACGCTCGCTTCGTGCGGGCAGGCTCCCGAGGCTGCCGACAAACCCTGGATCGTCGATCGTTTCGACGACATCAAGGTGATCCGTTACGAGGTCCCCGGCTTCGAAGAGCTGCCGCTGGCGCAGAAGGAGCTGATCTATTACCTTGCAGAGGCTGCGAAGTGCGGCCGCGACATTCTCTACGACCAGAACTGCGCCGTGAATCTCCCCGTGCGCCGGACGCTGGAGACCCTCTACGAAAATTACCAGGGCGACCGCGACTGTGCGGAGTGGAAGGCGCTGGAGAAGTACCTCAAGAAGGTCTGGTTCGCCAACGGCATCCACCACCACTATTCGAACGACAAGTTTACGCCCGAATTTTCGGAGGCCTATTTCCGCGAGGCGCTCGCCACGATTCCCGAAGAGCGTTTCGGTGAGTTGAACGATCTGCGCGAGGAGGTTTGCCGCGCGATCTTCGATCCGGCGCTCTATCCCACGAAACTCAACCAGCGGGCCGGCGACGACCTGCTGCTCACCTCGTCGAGCAACTACTACCGCGGCGTGAGCCAGGCCGAGGCCGAGCGCTTCTATGCGGAGATGGCCGCAGCCAATGCCTCCGATCCCGAACCGGTCTCCTACGGACTGAACTCGCAGCTGGTGAAGGATCCCGCGTCGGGGCGCCTCTACGAGCGGACCTGGAAGGTCGGCGGCATGTACTCCGCGGCGCTCGAGCGCGTGGTCTACTGGCTCGAGAAGGCGGCTGGCGTAGCTGAGGAGCCGCAGAAGACGAACATCGAGGCGTTGATCTCCTATTACAGGAGCGGCGACCTGAAGGAGTTCGACCGCTACAACATCGGCTGGGTGCGCGACACGCTCTCGAACGTCGATTTCGTGAACGGATTTATCGAGGACTACGGCGATCCGCTGGGCCGCAAGGCGTCGTGGGAGGCCAACGTCAATTTCATGGATTCGACGGCCTGCCACCGCACGGAGGTGATCTCCGAAAACGCCCAGTGGTTCGAGGATCATTCGCCCGTCGATCCTGCCTACCGCAAGAAGGAGGTCAAGGGCGTCTCGGCGAAGGTCATCACCGTGGCGATGCTCGGCGGAGACTGCTTCCCCGCAACGCCCATCGGCATCAACCTGCCGAATGCCGACTGGATCCGCAAGGAGTACGGCTCGAAGTCGGTAACGATTGACAACATTACCTATGCCTACGACCAGGCTGCCCACGGCAACGGTTTCAATGAGGAGTTCGTGCTCCGCGCCGAGGACCGCGAGCGCATGGACCGCTACGGCAAGCTGGCCGACGACCTGCATACCGACCTGCACGAGTGCCTGGGCCACGGCTCGGGACAGCTGGCCCCGGGAGTCAGCAGCACGGCATTGGGCAGCTACGCCTCGACGCTCGAGGAGGCGCGTGCCGACCTGTTCGGCCTCTACTATCTGGGAGACCCGAAGATGGTCGAACTGGGCCTTGTGCCGTCGTTCGACGTGGCCAAGGCGGGCTATGCCAACTATATCCTCAACGGCATGATGACCCAACTGGCGCGCATCGAGCCGGGAAAGAATGTCGAGGAGTCGCACATGCGCAACCGCAAGCTCATCGCGGAGTGGTGCTACGAGCGCGGCAAGGCCGACAACGTCATCGAGCTGGTGAAGGAGCAGGGCAAGACCTATGTCGTGGTGAACGACTTCGAGAAGCTGCGTGCTCTCTTCGGCGAACTGCTTCGCGAGATGCAGCGCATCAAGTCCGAAGGCGACTACGAGGCGGGCCGCGATCTGGTCGAGCGTTATGCCGTGCAGGTCGATCCCGAACTGCACAAGGAGGTTCGCGACCGCTACTATGCGCTGGGAATCGAGCCTTACGGCGGCTTTGTGAATCCCGAATACGAACTGGTCGAGCAGGACGGCCGCATCGTCGATGTGAAGATCTCCTATCCGGCGAACTATGTCGAGCAGATGCTTACCTATTCGCGCAACTATTCGTTCCTGCCGAACATCAATTGAGCATTCGGAATCCGAAATGCAAACGGAGCGGTACCTTTCGGGTATCGCTCCGTTTCATTATGCCGCAGCGGAATCTTTCCGTCTGCGGCGTGTGTGGGCAGGTTATTCCGCCACCTCTTCGAACTGGTCCTTGCCGACGCCGCAAAGGGGGCATACCCAGTCTTCGGGAATATCCTCAAAAGCGGTTCCGGGGGCGATGCCGCCTTCCGGATCACCTACTTCGGGATCGTAAATCCATTCGCATACCGTGCAACGATACTTTTTCATTTTTTTCGTTTTTTAGTTAAGGGTGAATAATTCGTTTCCAAAATCATGCCCGATGAGGACATGCATCTGTTATTTTCCGTCGGATGCCGGATCGGTTTGCGCTGCAGCTTCTTCGGCTTCGATTTCTTTCTCCTCTTCCTCTTCTTCCTCCTCTTCATCCGGACGGTTGCCTCCCGGGGGCGTCAATTCGGCCACGAGGCGGTCTGCATCCGTGCAGGAGACGTAGAGGCGCTCCTCGTAGATGTCGGTGATTTCGACGAAGTTTTTCCATTCCGAGGCGTAGAGCCGCACACGGTCGAAACGCCTCAGGTCGAAAAAGTGCCCGTAATATCCGAAGAATCCATAGCCGCCGAAGATGGGGATAAACCACTTCATGCGCCGGGGCTCCACCCGGCGTACGGAGGCAATCTCGTCGCGGCGCACTTCGGTGATGTCCAGCAGACAGCGTATCTCCACGCGATCTTCCGTAACGACGATCTTGCGTGGTATGGAAAGGGCCATGAGGGCTACGATCGCCACGATGAATGAGGTGTACCAGGCCGAAAGGTATCCGCCTTCGTAAAGATGGTAGAGCAGCCAGCCGAGGAGCCCGAACAGCGCAAGATAGACGACGACTCCATAATACGCCGACCTGTTGAACCTGTATTTATAGATGTGGGGCTCCATTTTCGGGGGATGTTGTTTTCTGGGTGTTATTCCCGGCTTTCCGCCTCTTCCCGCGCTGCGAGCAGCGCTTCGGCGAGTACGAAATCGTCGGGAGTGGTGATCTTCAGGTTGCTGCGCTCTCCTTCGGAGAGGAAGATGTTGTGGCCTGCGGCCTCCACGACAGAGGCATCGTCCGTATATTCGGACATGTAGGGCCTGTCGTAGGCCTTGCGGAGCAGTTCCGCCCGGAAAATCTGCGGGGTCTGGACGATCCGGAAGCGGCGCCGGTCCACGATGTGCGACGCCCTGATCCGTTCCTCCGCATCGCACTCCACCTCGCGCAGGGAATCGACTGCCGCGATGACCGGAATGGCCGCGCCATGGTGTGCGGCATCCGCCGCCACGCGGCGGATCAGTCCGACGCTCGCCAGTGGACGTACACCGTCCTGCACGGCGATCAGTTCGGGATCGCTGCGGAGCGCCTCGATGCCGCGGCGGACTGAATCGAAGCGTTCGGCACCGCCGGTTGCCGTGCGGTGCTCCGCTACGTCGAAGCGGGCTGCAAAATCCTTCCAAAAGGCCGTGTAACGCTCCGGCAGGACGACTACGATCTCGGCTCCGGGCAGCGCCTCGGCACAGACGTTGATCGTCCGGGCGAGTACCGGCATGCCGTCCAACAGGGCGAACTGCTTGGGCAGCGCTCCTCCGCAGCGGGTTCCGCTGCCTCCGGCGACAATGATGATTCCCGTACGTTCCATCGCTCTATTTTTTGTCGGCGCCGCTCTCCGATGCCGGCTGTTCCGGCGTGGCGGCCGGCAGTACCAGCGAATCGAGCTGCGTGATGCGCTCCTCGGGTTTCACATCGCCGTTGAGTTCGGCCATGATGCGGTCGCGGACGAATTCGAACAGAGCGCGGTTCTCCTTCGAGATCGGTTCGGCAGGCTCCTGCGGCACCTTCATCGGGTCGATCGGCTTGCCGTTCTTCCAGATGCGGTAGTCGAGATGCGGACCCGTGGAGGCGCCCGTCGATCCGACGTATCCGATGAGCTGGCCCTGCGAGACGTGCGTGCCCTGCGAGATTCCCTTGGCATAACCGCTCAAATGGAGATAACCGGTCATGAGGTTTCCGGGGTGCTTGATCTTCAGCGTATTGCCGCCGCCTCCGCCCCAGCCTTTGAAGACGACGACACCATCGGCTACGGCATGCACATGCGTGCCCTTCGGCGCGGCGTAATCGACTCCCGTATGGGGCCGGTAGACCTTGTATATCGGGTGTTTGCGGGCGTAGGTGAAACGCGAGCTGATGCGCGTATACTTGAGCGGCGCCTTCAGCAGCTGCTTGCGCAGGCTGCCGCCGTCAGCTTCCCAGTACTGGACCTTGCCGCCCTGGCGGAACGGAATGGCGTAATACTCCTTGCCGTTTTGGGTGAATTTAGCGCCCCAGATGCGACCGATGCCGACCGAGACCGTGTCGTCGATGAAACGTTCGTCGTAGATGACCGTGAAGGAGTCGCCCTTCTGGATGCCGAAGAAATCGACGGTCCACTGGTAGATATCCTCCATTTCGGCAGCCAGCGCGTAGGGCAGGTTGTGCTCCATGATCGACCCCCAGAGCGAGGAGGAGATCACGGCGCTTTTCTTCGTGCGCCGGAGCGTGCAGGGTTTCGTGTCCTTGCGGATCGAGACCGAGTCGCTGCCGTGGAACCCGAAGACGACATATTCGGTTGTGGAGATTTCGTAGGCCAGGTAGTCCAGGTGCGGGGCGTAGACCGAATCCTCGTGAATGAAGCAGGTGTAGGGATGTCCCGCACGGATGTTGCGCAGCGGGAAAACCTCCTTCGCACTCCGGTCGAGCCGGTCTATTGTCTGGGCCGATATGCCGTATCCGCCGAGGATCTTCCCCAGGGTCTCTCCCGCGCCGATTTCGCCCGTTTCGAGCCGGTATTCGTCGGCGTCGATGCCGTAGACAAGGTTTCGGGGCGCTTCTTCCTCTCCGGCCGTTTCGGTTTCGGCCGTCTCTGTCCGGCCGCAGGCCCCTGCGGCCCATAGCAGCAGGAGGCATATCGAGGTTTTCAGAATCTTCATAGTAGTGCAAAATTAGAAAAAAAACGGAGGATCGCGAATTTTAGTGTTCCTTTTCTTCCCGCTTTTTGCCGGTCCCGGGCAATTTGCGGGGGTCGGGTTTTGTTTTCCCGGAAAAAACGACTATCTTTGAACGATTCATAGTCTTCAGCGAACGAAAAATGTTGAAATGCCTGCTTGCGCCGGTGGCGGTTCTCTATAAAGCGGGGGTGATGTTCCGTCATCGCCTCTTCGACTGGGGCATTCTCAAAAGCGAAAAGTTCGATATTCCGATCATCTGTATCGGCAACATCACCGTCGGCGGTACGGGCAAGACGCCCATGGCCGAGATGGTGATCGACTATATGGCACAGCATTACCGCGTGGCGCTGCTTTCGCGCGGATACGGGCGTCGCACGAAGGGGTATCTGGAGGTTCGCGAGAATTCCCATTACCGCGACGTGGGCGACGAGCCGCTGCAGATCAAGCGCAAGTTCCCCGCAACGACGGTTGTCGTGTGCGAGAAGCGCGCCGAAGGGATCCGGCGTCTGCGCGCCGAACATCCCGAGGTGAACCTCATCGTCATGGACGACGGCTTCCAGCACCGGTATGTGGAGCCGAAGATCAACGTGGTGATGATCGATGCCACGCGCCCCGTACAGCACGACCGCATGCTGCCGCTCGGCACGTTGCGCGACCTTCCGGAGCAGTTGCACCGCGCGCATTACTTCATCGTTACGAAGTGTCCCGAACGCATGGCGCCCATCGACCAGAGGATCCTGCGCAAAGTGCTTATTCAGGTCGCTTACCAGCGGGTCTATTTCACGCGCTTCGAAAGTTTCATGCCCCAGCCGCTCTATCCCGACGAGGCGCTCCGCGAGCCGCTTGTGCAGGGTCAGAGCGTGATAGCCCTTTCGGGCATCGGTAACCCGCGCCCGTTCGTGCAGTCGCTTGCCGAACGCTATCGGGTCGTTGCCGAGATGACGCTCGATGACCACCACGTCTACAAGGTGCGGGACATGCATGCCCTCGAGGCATTGCTTGCCAAGCATCCGGGCGCGGTTGTTGTTACGACCGAGAAGGATGCCGTGAAAATGACGCGCCGGGAGAAGATTCCCGCATCGGTCCGAAAAGTTCTGTATTACCAACCGATCAATATATCATTCATAGAGGATTCGGCAACGGATTTTCTGCAAAAACTCGAAGAAGATGTTAGAGGAAATTAAGAACACCGCCGCATTCATCCGCACCCGGATCGGGGAGTTCCGTCCCGAGGTGGGGATTGTGCTCGGCACGGGTCTGGGCGACTTCGGCGACCGCATTGCGGCACACACGATCATTGACTATAAGGAGATTCCCGGATTCCCCGTTTCGACGGTCGAAGGACACAAGGGCCGTCTGATTTTCGGCGAGATCGGCGGACGCCGTGTCGTCGCCATGCAGGGCCGCTTCCACTATTACGAGGGCTACACGATGCAGCAGGTAACCTTCCCGATCCGTGTGATGCAGCAGCTGGGTATCCGTTTCCTGTTCGTGTCGAACGCCTCGGGCGGAATCAATACCTCGTTCCGTACGGGCGATCTGATGGTGATCACCGACCATATCAACCTGATGCCCAATCCGCTCATCGGCCCGAACCTTGCGGAGCTGGGGCCCCGTTTCCCGGACATGCACAACTGCTACGACAAGGAGCTCATTGCCGCTGCCACGCGCATTGCCGAAGAGGAGGGTATCAAACTCCAGTACGGTGTCTATGTCGGCGGTACGGGCCCGACGTTCGAAACGCAGGCCGAATACCGCTATTTCAAGGCTATCGGTGGCGATGCCGCGGGTATGTCCACCGTTCCCGAGGTGATCGTGGCACGCCACATGTCGATTCCCGTCTTCGGCGTTTCGGTCATCACCAACTGCGGTCTTTCGGATGAGGTCGGCGACCATGAGGACGTGCAGCGCCAGGGCCGCAAGGCCGGGGCAAAGATGCAGACGCTCTTTATCCGTATGATAGAAAATCTCAAATAGCAATATGGTAAACAAGGTAATTCTGGTGGGCAACGTAGGCCTCGATCCCGAGGTCCGCACGCTCGAAGGGGGTGCGAAGGTTGCCCGTATCCGTCTGGCTACGACGGAGCGGCTCTACGACCGTGCGTCGAACGAAACAAAAGAGCATACCGAGTGGCATACGATCACGCTCTGGCGCGGCCTGGCCGACGTCGTGGACCGCTATGTGCGCAAGGGCACGCAGCTCTATATCGAAGGGCGTCTGCGTACGCGCGAATGGATGGACAAGGACAACAACAAACGTTATACGACCGAAATTCTGGCCGACACGATGAATCTGCTGGGCCGTCGCAGCGACAATCCCGCATCGGAAGGCTCCGCACCGGCATACGGAGGCGCACAGGGCGCTTCCTCCTACGGACAGCCGGGTGGTTATACCCAGCCGCGTCCGGCCGCTGCTCCGCAGCCGCAGCCGCAGCCGGCTGTTCCGGCCGATGATCCCGACGATTTGCCATTCTGATCGTTCCCCCGATTGAATGCTCCGGAGGATCGTCAGAGACCCTTCGGAGTTTTTGCTTGTAGAATATAGTACCGCGGCGACCGCAAGGCGGTTTTGTCGTTTGAATTCGTATTGTTTCCGTAATGAAAAAGATCGAAAATCCCTGGCGGGGAATGAAGGGGTATCACTGCTTCGGTTGCGACCCGCACAGCGAGCAGGGGCTCCGTATGGAGTTCTATGAGGACGGCGAGGAGATTGTGAGTGTCTGGCACCCCCGTCCGGAGTTTCAGGGGTGGGTGGACACGCTCCACGGAGGTATCCAGGCGACACTGGCCGATGAGATCAGCAGTTGGGTGGTCTTCCGCAAGTTCCAGACCAGCGGCGTTACCTCGCGCATGGAGGTGCGCTACCACCGGCCGATCCATACCACCGACGAGCGTATTGTCCTGCGTGCCGCCGTGCGTCAGCAGCGGCGCAACCTGGTCGAGATCGGCGTGCGGATCTTCGACGGTGCCGGAACTCTCTGCACCGAGGCAACCTGCCTCTATTTTCTCTTTCCGAAGGAGAAGGCGCGCGAGGAGTTCCACTTCTGCGACTGCAGCGTCGCGGACGGCGAGTTCGATCCGCTGAAGGCGTAGAATCCGTAAAGAAGAGCGGCGCGTTACTTAACGCGCCGCTCTTCTTTTGTCCTCCGGTTACCGTCAGGCCTCCTCCGCGAGCCGGTACTGCACACACTCGATGCCGACGCGGCGCAGCAGCTCCAGCCCCTCCTCCGAACGGTAGTCGTCCGAATAGACCACCCGCTTGATGCCTGCCTGGATGATGAGCTTCGAGCATTCGATGCAGGGGGCGGCGGTGATGTAGAGCGTCGAGCCGTCGCAGTTGTTGGCCGACTTGGCGACCTTCGTGATGGCGTTGGCCTCGGCGTGCAGCACATAGGCCTTGGTCTTGCCGCTCTCGTCCTCGCAGATGTTCTCGAAGCCGGCCGGCGTGCCGTTGTATCCGTCCGAGATGATCATCCGGTCCTTGACGATCAGCGCCCCGACCTTGCGGCGCACGCAATATGAATTCTCGGCCCAGATGGCCGCCATGCGCAGGTAGCGCAGGTCCAGCTGATGCTGTTTTTCCTCCTGATAACCCATCGTTGTCGCTTTTGAGTGGTTCCCGGGGTTCCGGAAACCCGATTGTCCCGACTCCTTGATGGCCTTGACAGTCCCGATTGTCTGACTGTTCCGGCCTGTCCGAGGCAAGGCGGGTTTACAACCCCTTTCCGTGGCAGTTCTTGTATTTCTTGCCCGATCCGCAGGGACAGGGGTCGTTGCGGCCGACCTTCTTCTCGACATGCACGGGCATGGGCTTCGACTTCTCCTGCTGCCCGGCCTGTGCCGCGGCCTGCATGCGCGAAGCCTGGAGTTTGTTCACGTCGATCTTGGCCCGGCGCTCGCGCTCCATCTGCTGGCGTTTCGCCTCCTCGGCATTCTGCTCCCGCACGGGAACATAGGCCTTGTTGAGAATCGAGAGCACTTCGCGGTTCACCTTGACGAGCATCTTCGAGAAGAGCCCGAACGATTCGAACTTGTAGATCAGCAGCGGGTCCTTTTGCTCGTAGGTGGCGTTCTGTACGCTTTGGCGCAGGTCGTCCATCTCGCGCAGATGCTCGCGCCAGGCGTCGTCGATCGTGGTGAACATCACCACCTTCGAGAAGACCTTGTAGATCTCGGCGCCGTCCGTATCCTTGCATTTCTGCAGGTTTACGGGAATATTGTATCCGAGGTGTCCGTCCGTGAGCGGGAAGTAGATGTTGGCATCCAGCTGGTCCTTGCGGTCCTCGTAGATGCGCTGCATGACGGGGCGGACCGTATCGGCCACGGCCTTCGCACGGCGTGCGTAGGTCTCCTTGAGGGCCTTGACGATCGCTTCTGCCAGCTCCTGGGGTTTGGCGTCGGCATATTCCGTCTCGCTCATCGGCAGTTCCACGGCTACCTGGCGGATGAGTTCCATGCGGAACTCATCGTACTCGACGCCGCGAGTCTCCTCGACGAAGTTCTCGGCGAAGTCGTACATGATGTTGTTCAGGTCGATTTCGATACGTTCGCCGTAGAGGGCGTGGCGGCGGCGCGTGTAGATCACCTCGCGCTGCGAGTTCATCACGTCGTCGTATTCGAGCAGCCGTTTGCGGATGCCGAAGTTGTTCTCCTCGACCTTCTTCTGGGCGCGCTCGATGGCCTTGGTCATCATGCCGGCCTGGATCACTTCGCCCTCCTTCAGACCCATGCGGTCCATCATGGCGGCGATGCGTCCAGAACCGAACAGACGCATCAGATCATCTTCGAGCGAGACGAAGAACTGCGATGATCCCGGGTCGCCCTGACGTCCGGCACGACCGCGCAGCTGGCGGTCCACACGGCGGCTTTCGTGGCGTTCGGTACCGATGATCGCCAGACCTCCGGCGGCCTTCACCTCCGGCGTGAGCTTGATGTCGGTACCACGGCCGGCCATGTTGGTCGCGATGGTAACCTGCCCGGCGCGTCCCGCTTCGGCCACGACCTGGGCTTCCAAGGCGTGCTGCTTGGCATTCAGTACGTTGTGCTTGATGCCTCGCAACTTGAGCATACGGCTCAACAGTTCCGAGATCTCAACCGAGGTAGTACCCACCAGCACCGGGCGTCCTTCGCCCACGAGCCGGACGATCTCCTCGATTACGGCGTTGTACTTCTCGCGCTTGGTTTTGTAGATGAGGTCCTCGCGGTCGTCGCGGATCACCGGCCGGTTCGTCGGGATGACGACGACGTCGAGTTTGTAGATGCTCCAGAACTCCGATGCCTCCGTCTCGGCCGTACCGGTCATGCCGGCCAGTTTGTGGTACATGCGGAAGTAGTTCTGCAGGGTGATCGTGGCGAAGGTCTGCGTCGCTGCCTCGACCTTCACATGCTCCTTGGCCTCGATGGCCTGGTGCAGACCGTCCGAATAGCGGCGGCCGTCGAGAATACGTCCCGTCTGCTCGTCCACGATCTTCACCTTGTTGTCCATGACCACATACTCCACATCCTTCTCGAACATGGCGTAGGCTTTCAGCAGCTGGTTCACCGTATGCACGCGCTCCGACTTGATCGAGTAGTCGTTGATCACTTCGTCGCGCTTGCGGGCCTTCTCCTCGGGGTCGAGGTCGCTCTTTTCCAGTTCGGCGACCTCGGCGCCGATGTCGGGCAGTACGAAGAAGCCGTCCTCCTTGAAGTATTTGGAGAGCTCCTCATGTCCCTTGTCCGTGAGCTCCACCGAGTTGAGCTTCTCGTCGATGACGAAATAGAGCGGGTCGGTGATCTCGGGCATGCGGCGGTTGTTGTCCTGCATGTAGACGTTTTCGGTCTTCTGCATCAGGGCCTTGATACCCGGTTCGGAGAGGTACTTGATCAGCGGTTTGTATTTCGGCAGGCCCTTGTGTACGCGGTAGAGCTTGATGCCGCCCTCTTCGGTCTTGCCTTCGGAGATGAGCTGCCGGGCCTCGGCCAGCAGGCTCGTTACGAAGTTGCGCTGCAGGTTGTAGAGGTGCTCGATCGAGGGCTGGTACTGCTCGAAGAGCTGGTCGTCGCCTTTGGGCACGGGACCCGAGATGATGAGCGGCGTACGGGCATCGTCGATCAGCACCGAGTCGGCCTCATCGACGATGGCGTAGTGGTGCTTGCGCTGTACGAGGTCCTTGGGCGAGGAGGCCATGTTGTCGCGCAGGTAGTCGAAGCCGAACTCGTTGTTCGTACCGAAGGTGATGTCGGCCATGTAGGCCTTGCGCCGTGCCTCGGAGTTGGGCTGGTGTTTGTCGATGCAGTCCACCGACAGTCCGTGGAACTGGTAGAGCGGTCCCATCCATTCGGAGTCTCGCTTGGCCAGGTAGTCATTCACCGTAACCAGATGCACGCCTTTTCCGGCCAGTGCGTTGAGGAAGACCGGGAGGGTTGCTACGAGGGTCTTACCTTCGCCCGTAGCCATCTCGGCGATGTTGCCTTCGCGCTCGCGCTCGCCGAGCTTCTTGGCCGGGTTCTTCTTGCTGCGCGTCAGCACCACGCCGCCGAAGAGCTGGCAGTCGTAGTGGATCATGTCCCACTTCATGTCGTTGCCGCCGGCTACCCAGTGGTTGGCGTAGATGGCCTTGTCGCCTTCGATCACGACGAAATCGTGTGTGGCGGCCAATTCGCGGTCGAAGTCGTTGGCCGTAACGACTACCGTGTCGTTCTGTGCGAAACGCCGGGCCGTATCCTTCATGATGGCGAAGGCCTCGGGAAGAATTTCGTCGAGCTTGTCCTCGATGCGGTCGTCGATGCGCTTGGTCGTTTCGTCGATCTCCTTCGAGATCTTCTCCTTCTCCTCGAGCGAAGTCTCGGACTGCTCGAGACGGGCCTTGAGTTCGACGATGCGCTGCTCGTCCTCGGCGATATAATCGGCGATCTGTTGCTTGAGCGCCCGGCTGTGCGCGCGCAGTTCGTCGTTCGAGAGCGCCTCGATCGAGGGGTACACGGCCTTGATCTTATCGACGTAGGGTTGAATCTGTTTGCGGTCTTTTTCGGCCTTGGAGCCGAAAACGGCTTTGATTACGCTTGCAAGAATATCCATTGTTTCGTATTGTTGTTTCCGATAACGGGTTGTAAATCCTACAAAAGTAACGATTTTCTTTAGAAACGCAAAATATCGGGCAGTCGATTGCGCTCTTTGGCGCATCCCGGGGCCATGGGCCGGAAAACAGGATGGAAAAACGGGAGGGTGGACGCTTAATTCCGGGTTTCCGGATTATTGCAGCTGCGGAGGATCCGGCGGCCGACAGGACACTCTGCGCAGCGTTTTGCGGCGCAATATTCGGTGGCGAGCTGCAGCAGTGCCTGCGATTCGAAGGCGTTGCGGATCGGGACACCCGTCTGCCGCCAGGCCCGCATGAAGCGGTTGTCCTCGGCCGGGAGGCGTTCAAGCAGCGACAGGGCGCTGTCGCGCAGCCGCTCGTCGCCCGTGCTGCTGCCGTAGGCGAACTGCAGGACGGCGACCAGATTGATGCCGATGATGTGGGCCTTGAAGGCGCCGAGCCGTTTGGGGCTCTCGTCGCTTGCGGCACCCGGCACATGATGCGTGCGCCAATAGGGGGCGGCTTCGATGCAGAAAAGCGTGCGGATGTCGCCTTCGGTGCGGCAGGCCATCGTGCGGGCCATGACGAATTCGTCCTGCGTGAAGAACTGCGCGGCCTGCGCCAGCCGCAGGACCGGATGGTTCGCCGGACGGATGTTGCCCAGCTCCCAGGCCGAGGCATCCATCGGTTCGATGCCGTATTTGGCCGAGAGGTGCTCGAATTCGCGTCGCAGGTCGAGCGTGTATTCGTCGTGTTTGTAGAGTTCCAGCAGTCCCGAGGCGCCGAACAGCATCGCTTCGACGGCATGGGGTGCGAGGCGTTCGCGCAGGACCGTCCGATAGGGCACGCGGCGGGCGAGCGAAAGATAGGCCTCCTGGTTCTGGCGGTCTCCGAGCGTACGGAAATAGAGCAGGTAGAAGGTCTGGTTCCAGTTGTCGTCGGCCTCCTTGCGAAGCGCCTCGACGAGACGCATCTTGCGGGCCAGGCGGTCGAAGAGCAGCGCCGTGAAGAGTTCGGTGCGCTGCAGGTCATTCCGCCCGGCGAGGTATCCGCCGCAGGCGTATGCGTCGGCGCCGGCCTCGAGCCGGGCGAGGATCCGTTCGGCCGCCGTTGTCTCCATGTTACAGCATGTTGAGTTCGATGAGCGCCTCTTCGGACATCATGCTCTTGTCCCATACGGGATCGAACGTGAGGATGACGTTCACCTTCTTCACGCCCTTGACCTTGGCGATCTGCTGATTGACATCCTCGACGAGCATGTCGGCCATCGGGCAGTTGGGGGCTGTGAGCGTCATGCGGATCGTCGCCACGCCGTCGGGCGTATAGTCGATCTCGTAGATGAGTCCCAGGTCGTAGATGTTTACCGGGATTTCGGGATCGTAGATGTTTTTCAAGGTCAATACGATCTCCTTTTCGACTTGAAGTATCTCTTCGGGTGTCATGCGTTTACTCTTTTTTGCTTGCGTAGGCCAGGGCGTACAGGCGCATCTGCTTGACCATTGCCGCCAGTCCGTTGGCCCGTGTGGGCGACAGGTTGGCGCTCAAGCCGATGGCGTCGATGAAATAGAGGTCGGTGTCGAGCACCTCCTGCGGCGAGCGTCCGTTCAGCACGCGGATGAGCAGGGCGATGATGCCCCGCGTGATGATGGCGTCGCTGTCTGCGGAGTAGAAGATTTTACCCCCGTCCAGCCGGGCATCGACCCATACGCGGGACTGGCACCCTTCGATGAGGTATTTTTCGGTGCGGTGCTCCGGTGCGATCGCCGGCAGCGAGTCGCTCAAGCCGATCAGATAGTCGTATTTGTCGAGCCAGTCGTCGAATACCGAGAACTCCTCGATGATCTCATCCTGAATCTTATCCATGGTCTTTGGTTTATAAATCCACGATTTCGGGCAGCAGGTCCCCCTCGGCGGCTGCCGGTTCGGTGATCTCCGCAAGCCGGGCGAGTGTCGGCGCCACGGAGGTCATCTCCACGCGGCGGTTCACATGCTGCTGTCCGGCTCCCGTGCCGTAGAAGATCAGCGGCACTTCGGTGTCGTAGCCGTACATCGATCCCGACATCGAACGGCACGCTTCGCGTTCTTCGATCCATCCGGGCATGAGGTTGATCACCACGTCGCCCGAACGGCGGGGATAGAAGCTGTTCTGCATGCGGCGGGCATATCCGCTTCCGAAGTAGCTCGAGCGCATGGATGTTGCCGAGAGGGCGTGCGAGACGCCCCGGAACTGCATGGCGAAGATCGCTACCTCGTTCTGAACCTCGGCCAGATTCAGCCCCCGCTCGTAGATGAGGTTGTGGTTGAGCCAGATGCACCGGTCTCCATAGGCCACGACCCAGTTGCCCGTACCGTAACGGACGTTGAGGAAGCCGTTTACGATCACTTCGAACTGCCGCGTATTGAAGCGGTCGGGCTCTTCGGATGCCAGATCATAGGAGGGGCTTGTGCCGTGATCCGAGGTGAGGACGACCGTAACGTTCCCGTTTTTGACCTGGGCGAAGAGGAAAGTGAGAAAATCTTCCAGATCGCGGTCCAGCCGGTAGTACATGTCCTCGACCTCCACAGATTCGGGCCCGTAGGCTTCGTTGATATGGCGCGAGGCATCGAGGCAGATATTCAGCAGGTCGGGGGTTTCGTCCGCTCCGAGCCTGTACTGGGCGATGAGCTGCTTGGCGAGCCCCAGCACAGCGGTATTGCCTGCCGGAGAGTAGATCATCTGTTCGTAGTCGCCCTCGAGTTCGGGACCTCCCCCTTCGGGACGAGGCGTCTCGCCGCGTTTTCCCTTTTTTTCGGGAAAGGCGATTTGCAGGTTGCGTGTATTGACATAACGCTCGCGGTCGAGCAGCGGACGCCATTCCGTGGCGATATAGGAGAGGTTGTAGCGTTCATCGTTGCTGCGGTCGATCCATTCGGGAACTCCGGGGGCATAGTAGGGCGAGGTGATCCAGTCGCACCGTGCGGGGTCGAGCCAGAAGACTTCGCCTCCGCGGCCGGCCAGCATGACGGCCGAGACGGCTTCGGCGGCCACCGTAACCGTATGGCTCCCGGGGGCCTGCCGACGGAGGGTTTCCGAAAGTGTCGGAGCGACGAGATGGTAGGCTCCGGGTCCCTTGCGTCCGTCGGTGAGCGGGACGATGCCGTTCGAGGTGTAGTCCACCCAGCTTTCGCCGATCACGCCGTGTGTCGAAGGCAGGGCGCCGGTAGCGAGTGTGGCCAGCGATACGGGTGTCGTGGTCTGCTGGAAGTCGTAGCGGCAGTCCGTATAGACCGTTCCGCCCTGCATCAGACGGCGGAATCCTCCTTCGCCGAAGTTGGCGGCGTAGCGGCCGAGATCTTCGGCGCGCATGGAACCGACGACGATCTGGACGATCAGACGGGGAGCCTCGGCTCCGAAACCTCCGGAAACGGCCAGGAGGGCTATGGCGAGCAACAACAGTTTCTTGTTCATGGCATGAATGGAAATCGGCCGCAAATTTACGAATTTATTTCGATACATCGGCGGAAATATTCCGCCTCGGCCCGAAAATCGGGCCCTTGCAGGGCTGCGATCCGTTCGAGCTGGCGGCGGCAGAAATCCAGGTGGGCGCGGCTTTGCGGATTGCGGGGCCGGTGGGCAGCCGCAGCGACGATCTCCGCGACGGCCGGCTGGAGCTTCCCGGCTGCTTCGGTAAGTGCTGCGGCGACGAACCGTTCCCAGATATACTCCACGGCCTGCGGGGCGGGATGCACCAGGTCGTCGGCGTAGAACCGGTAGTCGCGCAGGTCGTCCATGAGGATTTCGTAGGAGGGAAAGTAGGCGATGCGGCGCGAATGTCCGGCAAGTTCTTCGGCAGCCAGCCGCAGCGTCGCCTTGCTGACGGTGTTTCCCGCAAGACCGTCGCCCAGATGGCGTACGGGGCTTACCGTAAGGAGCAGCTCCTTGTCGGCAAGCGGCCCTTCGATGAGTTCCGCAAGCGTTTCGACGATTTCCGCGACCGTGAGCCGCCGGCGGGTGAACTCCGCGGCGGGACGGCGGTGGCAGTTGGCGACCACCTCTCCTTCGCGTTCGTAAACCCAGGCGGTGCCGAGTGTCAGGATCACCCGGTCGGCCGTGCGGAGCGCCTCGGCGCCCGCCTTGCGGGCGTCGTTCATGCGGCGGAGTGCCTCCCCGGCCGTCGGAGCTGCAAAGTCGCCGTGAAAACCGAAATGGAACCATCGCTCCGCATCGTGCTGCAGCTCTTCGCGCCGGACCTCCGTGCCGAAAGACCGGACGGCCGCGGCGATCGACAGCGGATTGAAGAGAATACCCGTGGGATTGGCCGTAACGTGGAACCGGGCGCGTGCGAGGCGGTCGGCGATATGTGTGGCAAAGCAGGAGCCGAGGGCGAGCGTGCGGTTCTCATAGCCGAAACGTACGTCCAGCGGTGCGATCTCGATTTCGGTGCGGAATTTCATACGGCAAAAATAGAAATTTCCTATCTTTGTTGTATGATTCTGCAAGCGAACTGTAAAATAAATCTGGGCCTGGATATTCTGCGCCGGCGTGCGGACGGCTACCACGATCTCGAGACGGTGATGTTTCCCGTCGCGGAGCTCTGCGACGAGGTGGAGGTCCTCCGGACGGCGGTGCCCGGCGCGACGTTCCGCGCGGAGGGCATCGCGGTGGACTGTACCCCCGAGGAGAATATCTGCATGAAGGCTTTCCGGCTCATGCAGCGCCGTTACGGTGTGGAGGGGATCGCGATCCGACTGGTGAAGCGCATCCCTTTCGGGGCCGGACTGGGCGGCGGATCGTCCGACGGCACGGCCGTGCTGCGGGCGATCGACACACTCTTTGACCTGCGGCTCCCGGAGGAGGAGCTGATCGCCTGTGCCGCCGAACTGGGCAGCGACACGGCTTTCTTCGTACGCAACACGCCCCAGTTGTGCTCGGGCCGCGGGGAGGTGATGGCTCCTTTCGACCTGCACCTGCAGGGACTGACGCTTGTCGTGGTGAAGCCTGCGGAGGGGGTATCGACCCGCGAAGCCTATGCCGGAGTGTATCCCCGCATCCCGGATCGTCCGCTTTCGGAACGTCTGCGGCGTCCCGTGTCGGAGTGGCAGGGGACGGTAACCAATGATTTCGAAACCTCCGTATTTGCCGCGCATCCCGCCATCGGCTCTCTCAAAGAGCGGTTGCTGCAGGCCGGAGCCCTCTATGCCTCCATGTCCGGGAGCGGCTCGGCGGTCTTCGGCCTCTTCGAGGCGGAGGAGCCGCAAATCCCGCTGCGGGAGGGGGAATTTTTCCACCGGGAAAGGATCCGATGATGACCCGAAAAAAACGGCTGCCTGGAAAGACAGCCGTTTTTTTACGCGATTTTCCGGTTATTCGGCCCCTCCGACGGGGATTTTGGCGACGCGCCGCTCGTGGCGTCCCCCTTCGAATTCGGCGGCAAAGAACACCTCGAGCATCTTCACCGCTTCGTCATTGGTGATGAAGCGCGCCGGGAAGACGATGACGTTGGCGTTGTTGTGGCGTCGGATGAGCGAGGCCACTTCGGGCTCCCAGCACAGCCCGGCACGGATGCCCTGGTGCTTGTTGAGGGTCATGGCCATGCCCTCGCCCGAGCCGCAGAGGGCGACGCCCTGCGTCAGCTCGCCCGACTCGATCGCCTCGGCCAGCGGATGCGCATAGTCGGGGTAATCGACGCTCTCCGGCGAGTGGGTGCCGAAATCCAGCACCTCGTAGCCCATGGCTCCGAGGTAGCCTACCAGAAACTCTTTCATTTCGTAGCCCGCATGGTCGCAGGCGATGCCGATCTTGCTCATGCTCTGTTCGCGTTTTTTTATGATGCCACAAATATAATGCAACCGATTGCCATTGCCAAATTTCCCCGGAGCTTTTCGCCGTGCAGCCCGACAATGGCGTCCGGTTTGCATTCATTGGGATAAATTCCCTATTTTTGTTCCGTGAAATCGCTTTGTACTCTTCTCGGGGCTTTGTGTCTGGGGCTCGGTGTGGTCGGCATTTTCGTGCCGCTGCTTCCCACGACCCCCTTTCTGCTGTTGGCGGCGGCACTTTGGATGCACTCCTCGCCGCGGCTCCATGCCTGGCTGCTCTCCCACGGCCGGTTGGGCGCCTATATCCGCGATTTCCGGGAGAGGAGGGCCATCCCCCTGCATGCCAAGATTCTTTCGGTGGCGCTTCTGTGGACCTCGATGCTCTATTGCGTCGTGGCCGTCGTCGGGCGCTGGTGGTGGGCGCAATGCCTGCTGCTGGCCGTGGCCGCCGGCGTTACCTGGCATATCCTTTCGTTCGCCACGCTCCGCAAATGATTGTTCAGAGGGTAGGGACACCCTCGGAATCCAGCTGCTCCTCGGCACATAACTCCGTCATGCGGTAGTGTACCGTGTAGTCGCCTGCCGCTTCATCGTACAGGGCGACGGGACGGACCCGGATGCGAGCCTCGTAACCCGGCTTGAAGACGAATCCCTCGATCTTCCACGGAAAGGGTTGCCACTGCGGTTCGTCGTAGCGCAGATCGCGGATCCAGCAGGTTTCGGGATCGGCGTCGGCCAGCACTGAGGCGACGAGCAATTCGTATTCGGGGCTGAACGTCATGGGATCGACGGCGCAAGCCGCCTGTGTGCGGGAGAGTTGCTTTTCCAGCGTGCACCGGCGGTTGGGCCCGTCGGCGGGAGGATTGGCGATCGGGTCGATGCGCACACGCAGCATCGTTTCGTATCCCCGTTCGAAGATGAAGCCCGCAATGGGTTCGGCCGAGGCCTCCCAGGACGCCGAAGTTCCCTTTTTCAGGATGTAGGCCGGAACGTGCCCGAATCCCGTGGCTGTCCCCGCCACCCCTTTTTCGGAGGCGACGGTCCATATCTCGGTGTGCGATGCGTCGTCGCGCTCGCAGGCTTCCGATGCGAGGATCAGCAGCAGGAGCGGCAGTCGGAAAAAGAGTCGTTTCATGGTCTTCGGCCGGATAGTGTCATACCATAAACGGAAATCCGGGGTGTATACTGCATGCAAAAAGAAAAAGCCCTCCATCCGGAGGGCTTTTTCGGAATGCCGTTCGGCGGCTTCAGGCCAGATAACGCTCCGCGAAGCTGATCAGCAGACCGAACAGCAGGGCGTTGAATACGGCGACGGGAAGCGTCTTGCGCTCCTTGCCCGCGAATGTGAAGAGTACGGGAATCGTCAGCATCAGCGCCGTGGCCATGCCGTCGGCCCACCACGGAAGGTAAGGCAGGTCGCTGTGGAAGACGATCACTCCCGTGAAAAGGAAGATGAAGAAGGTAGAGAGGCACGAACGGGCCGTGGCCCCCTGGAATACCATCGGAATGACATTCAAGGCACCGGCAGCGGCACCTGCGCAGAGCGAGAGGGAGAAGTGGTCCATGTTTCCGCCGTCTTCCTATTTCGAGGCACGCTTGCGGTCTACCTCATGCAGCAGGATCTTTCTCAGTCGCATGGCGTGGGGCGTAACCTCGACGTATTCGTCCTCCTTGATGTATTCGAGCGCCTCCTCGAGCGTGAAGACCTTCGGCGGGGTGATCACCGCCTTGTCATCCGAGCCCGAGGCACGCATGTTCGTGAGCTGCTTCGACTTGGTAACGTTCACCGTGATGTCGTTCTGCCGCGTGTGCTCGCCGATGACCTGGCCCTCGTAGACCTGGTCCATCGGGGAGATGAAGAAGCGTCCGCGGTCCTGCAGCTTGTCGATCGAGTAGGCGTAGGCCGTACCCGTCTCACCCGAGATGATCGAGCCGTTGGTTCGCATCTCGATCTCGCCGACCCATGGCTCGAAATCCTTGAGCCGGTGCGTCATGATCGCCTCGCCGGCCGTAGCCGTCAGCATGTTCGACCGCAGTCCGATGATGCCGCGCGAGGGAATGTCGAACTCCAGCCGTACGCGGTCGCCGTTCGACTCCATGTTGCGGAGCGTGCCCTTTCGCTTGGTTGCCAGCTCGATGACCGTACCCGAATAGGATTCGGGACAATCGACCGTCATCTCCTCGATCGGCTCGCACTTCTTGCCGTCGATCTCCTTGACGATCACGCGGGGCTGACCCACCTGCAGCTCGTAGCCTTCGCGGCGCATCGTCTCGATGAGCACCGAAAGGTGCAGCACGCCGCGGCCGAAGACATTGAACGAGTCGGCCGACGGGCCGGGCGTTACACGCAGTGCGAGGTTCTTCTCCAGCTCGCGGTCCAGGCGCTCCTTGATGTGGCGCGAGGTGACGTATTTGCCGTCCTTGCCGAAGAAGGGCGAGTTGTTGATCGTGAAGAGCATCGACATCGTCGGCTCGTCGATGGCGATCGGAGGCAGCGGCTCGGGATTCTCGTAGTCGCAGATCGTGTCTCCGATTTCGAATCCCTCGATGCCCATGATGGCGCAGATCTCGCCGCAGGGAACCTCTTCGACCTTCTTCTTGCCCAGACCCTCGAAGACCATCAGGTCCTTGATCTTGCATTTCTGCATCGTTACGCCGTCGCGTTTGGCCAGCGTAACGTTCTGCCCGGCCTTCAGCGAGCCGCGGGTAACCTTGCCTACGGCGATACGTCCCGTGTAGGAGGAGTATTCGAGCGAGGTGATGAGCATCTGCGGCGTGCCCTCGACCGTCGCCGGTTCGGGAATCTCGTCGATGATGGCGTCGAGCAGCGGGACGATCGAATCGGTCCGCTCGTTCCACTTGTGCGACATCCAGCCCTGCTTGGCCGAGCCGTAGATGGTCTTGTAGTCGAGCTGCTCCTCGGTGGCGTTGAGCGTGAACATCAGATCGAAAACCTGCTCGTTCACCACCTCGGGCCGGCAGTTGGGTTTGTCGACCTTGTTGATCACCACGATAGGTTTCTTGCCCAGCGCCAGGGCCTTCTGCAGCACGAAACGTGTCTGGGGCATCGTCCCCTCGAAGGCATCGACGAGCAGCAGCACGCCGTCGCACATGTTCAGCACGCGCTCGACCTCGCCGCCGAAATCGGCGTGGCCCGGGGTGTCGATGATGTTGATCTTGTAGTCCTTGTAGATGACCGAAACGTTCTTCGAGAGGATCGTGATGCCCCGCTCGCGTTCCAGGTCATTGTTGTCCAGAATGAGCTCGCCGCTCGTCTTGGCGTTGTCGCGCAGGATGTGGCCCGCCAGGATCATCTTGTCGACCAGCGTGGTCTTGCCGTGATCGACGTGGGCGATGATTGCGATGTTACGCAGTTTCTGCATAGGTGTGTGTTTTGTCGTGCAAAGGTAAGAATTTCTCCCGAAAATATAGTATATTTGTTCGATTATTAAAAATATTGAATAAATGAAACCCGCTTTCAGCCTCCATAACCGGAGCGATGTCTATGTCGGCCCTGCTGCGGAGATTCTTCCGGAGGTGTTGCCCGCCGCGCGCGTCGTCGTCGTTTCGGACGCAACGATCGACCGTCTTTATCCCGGTCTTCTGGCTCCATATGAAAAGGTGTTGATCGGCCGGGGCGAGAGTGCCAAGACCTTGCAGACCGTGGAGGGGATCTACCGTCGGTTTATCGAACTGGGTGTCGATCGCAAGAGCTTCGTCCTGGCTGTCGGCGGCGGCATCGTAACCGACGTGGCGGGCTTTGCCGCGGCAACCTACATGCGGGGCATCGGATTCGGATTCGTCTCGACGACGCTTCTGGGACAGATCGACGCTTCGGTGGGCGGAAAGAACGGCGTCAATGTGGATGGATACAAGAATATGGCCGGGAGCTTTACCCAGCCGTGCTTCGTTATCTGCGATCCCGCGATGCTGCGGAGCCTTCCCGACAGGGAGTTCCGTGCCGGACTGGCGGAGGCGGTCAAGGCGGCCGTTATTGCCGATGCGGCGCTCTTCGCCCGGCTGGAGGAGGCCCGTTTCGAGGTGCTGCGCGGCGATGCGGCGCTTCTGTCCGGGGTGGTTTCGGCGGCCGTGGGTGTCAAGGCGGCGATCGTCGGGCGCGACGAGCGCGAGACGGGGGAGCGGCGCAAGCTCAACCTCGGGCATACGCTGGCGCATGCCATCGAGAAGTGCTCGGACCGCATGAACCACGGGGAGGCCGTGGCCGTAGGTACGGTGCTTATTGCCGATGCGGCGGTGCGGCTCGGCGTGCTGGCACCGGCAGCCCGCGACCGTATCCGCGGGGTGCTTGCGCATTTGGGATTCGACCTGACGCCGCCGGTGCCGGTGGCCCGTCTGCTGCGTGAGGTCGGCAAGGACAAGAAGAGCGAGGCCGGAGTGCTGCACATTGTCCTGCCGACGGGCATCGGCTCCTGTGAGGTGCGGCCGATGACGTGCGATGCCTTTGCAGCGCTGTTTGCGACGGAATAAGCGGCGGGCGGCGGATCTGGATATATAAAAAAGGGAGAGGCGGGATCGTTTCCCGCCTCTCCCTTTTAATGGATATCCGGTTACTCTACCCGGGTGTGCAGCTCCTCGGCATAGGCCTTCCAGTCGGTGATCGGACGCCGGGCGACACCCGATTCGATGGCTGCCCGTGCCACGGCCGTGGCCACGGTGGTGAGCAGCCGCGGGTCGGTGGGCTTGGGAATGAGATAGCCTCGTCCGAATTCGAGCCTTTCGAGGTTGTTGTCCCGAAGCACGGACTCCGGAACCGGCTCGCGCGTCAGGGCGGCAATGGCCTGTGCCGCGGCGAGTTTCATGGCGTCGTTGATCTCCGAGGCGCGGACATCGAGAGCTCCGCGGAAAATGTAGGGGAAGCCCAGCACGTTGTTCACCTGGTTGGGGTAGTCCGAGCGGCCCGTGGCGAAGATCAGGTCTGGGCGCGAGACCGTTGCCACATCGTAGGCGATCTCCGGGTCGGGGTTCGCCAGCGCCATGACGATCGGATTCGGGGCCATCGAGCGCAGCATCTCGGGAGTCAGCACATTGGCTTTCGAGACCCCGAGGAAGACATCGGCGCCGCGGAGCGCTTCGGCAAGGCTCGCAATGCGCCGTGTGGTGGCGAACTCGCGTTTGATCGGGTTGAGGTCCTCGCGGTGCGCGGCGACCACGCCCTGGCTGTCGCACAGCACCATATGCTCGCGGCGTACGCCCAATGCGAGGAAGAGCCGGGCACAGGCGATGGCCGCGGCTCCAGCTCCGTTCACCACGACGCGCAACGCTGAAAGCTCCTTTCCGGCGATCTTCGCCCCGTTGATCAGTGCTGCCGAGGTGATGATCGCCGTGCCGTGCTGGTCGTCGTGCATGACGGGAATGTCCAGCTCGCGGCGCAGCCGCTCCTCGATTTCGAAGCACTCCGGAGCCTTGATGTCCTCGAGGTTGATGCCTCCGAACGTGGGGGCGATGGCCCGCACCGTGCGGACGAAAGCTTCGGGGTCGCGTTCCGCCACCTCGATGTCGAAGGCATCGATGCCCGCGAAGGTCTTGAAGAGCATGCTTTTGCCCTCCATGACGGGCTTGGCGGCCAGCGGCCCGATGTTGCCCAGTCCGAGGACGGCCGTGCCGTTCGAGATGACGGCCACGAGATTTCCTTTGCCCGTATATTCGTAAACCGATGCCGGATCTTCGGCAATGGCCCGCGAAGGGGCTGCCACGCCGGGCGAATAGGCCAGCGAGAGGTCCGCCTGCGTGCGGTGTGGTTTGGTCGGGACGACGGCGATCTTGCCGGGCTGCGGCTTCCGGTGGTAATGCAGTGCCGCTTCCTTGAGTTTATCTTCGGTATTCATGACGGTTCGTTTTTTTGTGATTTAATATTAGGTATTTGAATTTAACGGAAAACGGCTGCAAATATTGCGCCCGCACGGGGAGCCATGCGGGCGATTGTGTTGCTGCGATCCGGTTGCGTTCACACGCTTCGGGTGTTCCGCGTCAGAAGAGCGAGGCCTCGCCGCTGTCGGGCCGGGCGTAGCCGAGGTGTTCGTAGGCCAGTGCGGTCGCTTCGCGGCCCCGGGGTGTACGTTTGAGGAATCCCTCCTTGATGAGGAAGGGCTCGTATACCTCCTCGATCGTTCCGGGCTCCTCGCCGACAGCCGTAGCCACGGTGTTCAATCCCACGGGACCACCCTTGAACTTCTCGATGATCGTGCCGAGAATCTTGTTGTCCATATGGTCCAGACCGCGCGAGTCGATGTTCAGTGCCGCGAGGGCGATACGCGTGATCTCCAGATCGATATGCCCTCCGCCCTTGACCTGGGCGAAGTCGCGGACACGGCGCAGCAGGGCATTGGCGATACGCGGCGTGCCGCGCGAGCGCAGGGCGACCTCCCGGGCGGCATCGTCATCGATCGGGACATCGAGGATCCGCGCCGAGCGGCGCACGATCCCGGCCAGCACCGGGGCATCGTAGTACTCCAGGTGGCATTGGATGCCGAACCGGGCCCGCAGGGGCGAAGTGAGCAGTCCGCTGCGCGTCGTGGCGCCGATGAGCGTGAAGGGGGCCAGTTCAATCTGGATCGAACGGGCCGAAGGGCCCTTGTCGAGGACGATGTCGATCTTGAAATCCTCCATGGCCGAGTAGAGGTACTCCTCGACGATCGGACTCAGCCGATGGATTTCGTCGATGAAGAGTACGTCGCCCGGATTGAGGTTCGTCAGCAGGCCGGCCAGGTCGCCCGGCTTGTCCAGCACGGGACCCGATGTTACGCGCAGCTGCGCACCCATCTCGTTGGCGATGATGTTCGCCAGCGTGGTTTTGCCCAGGCCCGGAGGACCGTGCAGCAGCACATGGTCGAGCGAGTCGCCGCGCATGAGCGCCGCCTTGATGAAGATGCGGAGGTTTTCGACGATCTTCTCCTGTCCCGAGAAGCTTTCGAGCTCCTGGGGGCGGATTCTGTTTTCGAATTCGAGATCGCTCTCCGTATTGCGTACGATAGACATGTGGCAAATATACGCAATTTTCACGATACCCGTCCCGGCGTCATGAAAAAAACGGGTTGTTCCGTGCTGCGCGGGCTGTGCAGCCGAATTGTCGGGTATGAAAAATCCGGCCCGCCCCCGCGGCGGACCGGACATGCCTGCGTCGGGAGTGGCTACTTCTCCTCGGGCAGGTCCAGTTTGAGGTATTTCGTACCGTTCTCGCGGGTATCGATGCGCAGGATGATTCCCTTCTTGCCATCGAGCTCCGGAGCGATCGTTTCCAGGTCGAAGGAGACGTAATAGCCCTGTGTATAGCCTGCTACGTCGCCGCCGGCGCTGTGGTGCAATTCGAGGTTGAGGTAGCCCTCCTCACTCTGTTCGGGCTCGGAAACCTTGTTGACGACCACGGCGAATTCGTGTTTTTCATTGTCCGTTACCGGGTAGAGCAGATAGAGTGTCAGCCACTTCTTCGTGAGGTTGAAGTATTGCCAGTAGGCGGTGGGGAATCCGGCGCCGTCGTTGCCCAGCTGATCCAGTTCCTCCTGGGTCGTTACGACCTTCGAAGGCCCCGTGTAGATATCCTCGACACGGAACAGCCGGATGTTGTAGTCGTAATCGGAAATGTTGTCATCCTGCAGATCGAAGTAGATGATCGCCCGCGAACCCTCCGTGGCCTCGTAATGCGACGGTTTTTCGCTCGGATAGAGCGTCTGGCCGTTGTCTCGCTCGAAATAATACTCCTCCTCACCGAGCGTATGCACGGTGGTGATGATCCCGTAAATATACGGATAGTCTCCCTCGTCGTCGTTGCAAGCGGGAAGCGTGAAGGTCACCAGTGCCGTCAGAAAGAGCAAACCGATTTTTTTCATCTTTTTCATATTTTATTGTTACTTTCGTTATTGAAATGTCCCGCGGGCGGAAATACTGCGCGGTTCGGAAAATTTTTTGTTCCGATGCAGTATTTTGCCCGACATGCAATTTATATAGGTGGATTCAACGATGCAGATGGAGGAACAGATACTGGCCGATGGGTGCAGGAACGGAGAGGGTGCGGCCCGGCGCGAGCTGTACGATCGTTTCTCCGGGCGTCTGATGGCTGTATGTATGCGTTACGCGGGCGATCGGGCCACGGCCGAAGATCTGCTGCATGACGCTTTCCTGAAGATCTACGGGGCTTTCGACAAGTTTTCCTATCGCGGTCCCGGATCGTTGAGGGCCTGGATGGAGCGCGTTACGGTCAATGTGGCGCTCGAATGGTTGCGAAGCCGCAACCGACAGGGATTCACCGAGCTCGACGAAGGTCGTACCGCAGCAATGATCGCGGAGCCCACTCCGTCGGAGATGGCCGAAGTGCCGCGCGAGGTGCTGATGCGCTTCATCTCGGAACTCCCGGACGGATACCGCGCCGTGTTCAACCTCTATTGCATCGAGGAGTATTCCCACCGGGAGATCGCCCAGATGCTGGGTATCAATGAGAAGAGCTCCTCGTCGCAGCTCTTCCGCGCCCGGACTTTGTTGGCGCGCAGGATCCGCGACTATTTGAAGACACACTGAATTATGAAACAGGATAAGGATTGGATCGAGTTCATGCGGACGGCGCTCCGCGATGCCGAGATCGCCCCGCCGGAGGATGGCTGGGAACGTCTCGAGCGCGTGTTGTCCTCCGAGCCCGTGCCGGCGCAGACAGCGCCCGTACGGAAGCCCGCATGGCGCATCTATTGGCCGCGGATTGCCGCTGCTGCCGCTGTCGTGTTGATCGGGACGGTCGTAGGAGATATCCTGCTGCGTCCGGATACGGTATTGGAACAAAAAGGGGTTGTTATCACGAGGGCGGACGAAGGCAATACCGCGGTCGGTATACCGGAGCGGCTCCGGCAGGAGCTGTCGCTTCCGGTTGAAACCGGGACTGGAACAGAGCTCCGGCCCGGAACGTCGGTTTCCGCGCCTCGGCTTGCGGTTGCGGCCGTGAAGAGTGATCGCGGAGCCGTTTCGCAGCCGGTGCGGGATGCTGCAGCCGGATCGGCCGTTCCGTCTGCGGCGGCTCCGTCTGCCGATACCGAAAAGAGTGCACCTGCGGCAACGGACAGGGTTTCCGTGCAGGATGCGGCTCCGGCAGAGGCGGCGCGTACCGCCCGTTCGGAGACCCGGTGTTCGGAGAAGACAGCCGGCGTGTCGGATGTGCGGACCGACGGTGCGGAATCCCGCACATTCCGCGTAGACAGGCCGCGCCGCCCCCTGTCGTTCTCCGTCTCGGCGGGCGGGGGCGTAAGCAGCGGCAGTGCTGAGGCCGGATCTTCCCCGCATCCCGCGCTGATGGATGCTCCGACCGGCGGTATGACTTCGATGATCGGCAACGGTACGGAGATCGTGCTGCTGAAGAATTACGATTACCGTGAGAGCACGTTCCGCCATCATCAGCCGTTGAGCGTTGCCTTTACCTTCGCCAAAGAGTTCTCGCACGGGTTGTCGCTCGAGAGCGGCATCAACTATACGCTGCTTCGTTCCGACGTGCAGGCGATGCTGGCTTCGGAAGAGGCCGGACAGTCGCTCCATTTCCTGGGAATTCCCGTGCGGATGAACTGGCGCTTCCTCGAACGGGGCCGGTTCTCCTTATATATAGGTGCCGGAGGTATGGTCGAGAAGTGTGTTTCGGCAAAGCTGGGATCGCGCAGTTATTCCGAACCCGGAGTGCAGTGGTCGCTGCTTGCGGCTGCGGGCGCCCAATACCGGCTCGGCCGGATGGTGGGTCTCTATTTCGAGCCTGAAGGGTCGTATTACCTTACCGAAACCCGTTTGCGGACCGTTCGGACCGATTCGCCGCTGACGTTGACGCTCCGTTTGGGCGTACGTCTCTCGTTCTGAGTCCGTCGGGCCTTCACTCGCATGTTTGTTGCAAGCAAGGAGCCTGCATCACAATGCAGGCTCCTTGCTTCATGCGTCCGAACGGATTACAATCGGGATGAAATATCTTGTTTTTTCTTGTCCGGACCGAATTTGTTATTATTTTTGCTGATGGAAACCGACCGCACGATCGGCGGGACCGTGTCGGCGTCGTCGGTTCCACCGCAAACAAAAAAGCACAAATGCGGTTTGCGCACTTGTGCCTGGTAGTCCCGAAAGGAATCGAACCTTTATCGTAAGAACCGGAATCTTATATTCTATCCATTGAACTACGGGACCGGGACTGCAAAGATGCAAAAAAAATTTTAATTGTAAAGAAAAAAATGCGGGAAAAACAGAATAATTGGCAGCGAATCGAGGCGGTGATCAAGTGGGCGAACATGACTACCAACTACTTTGCCCGGTATATCGGTCTTGCCCGCGGCGAGAATCTTTACCAGATCAAACGCGGCAACAACGGTATTTCGCTCGATGTGGCAGACCGAATCGTCGCGAAATTCCCGCAGGTGGACAAATTGTGGCTGCTGACCGGCGAGGGGCAGATGTTCGCCGATGTCCGTTCGCGCGGGGCGCAGATCCCTTTCTACGATGTGGATGTCGAACAGCAGATCGTCGGGGTGGCGCATCTGACGGCCGACAGCTATCTGGTAGCGGCCCCGGTCGGGGAGTGCGACCTGGCCATGGTGTATACGGGCCGGGCCATGGGATCGCTTGTGCCTCCGGGAACGGTCGTGTTGTTGAAGGCCGTGGAGCGCGAAGCGATTATTCCGGGGGAGGAATATGTGGTAGTATGCCGAAAAATTGTAACTTTGCGGGTGGTCCGGGCCGCCGAGACGGAGGGCAAGTACCGTCTGGTAGCCGGGAACCGGGACGATTTCGACGACATCGTGGTGGATGCGGGCGACATCGTGTCGATATACAAGGTAAAGGGAAAGTTGATTGTAAACAGTTGAACTTATGTTTTCAGGTATCGTAGAATGTACGGCCGAGGTCGTTTCGATCCGTACGGATCGCCAGAACAAGGATTTCACGCTTCGTGCGGATTTCTGCTCCGAACTGAAGATCGACCAGAGCATCTCCCACAACGGTGTCTGCCTGACGGTCGTCGCCATCGAGGGAGATACCTATACCGTAACGGCCATGAAGGAGACGCTTGACCGCAGCAACCTCGGGCTGCTGCGTGTGGGCGATCTGGTGAACCTCGAGCGCTCGATGAAGCCCGATGCGCTGCTCGACGGACATATCGTGCAGGGGCATGTCGACCAGACGGCTGTCTGCACGGCCCGCGAGGATGCCGACGGCAGCTGGTACTATACCTTCGAATACAAACCTCAGGGAGAGGGTCTCTGTACGGTGGAGAAGGGCTCGGTCGCGGTCAATGGCGTGAGCCTCACGGTCTGCGATTCGAAGGAGTCGTCGTTCCGTGTGGCGATCATCCCCTATACGTTCGAGCATACGAATTTCTGCCGCATCGACGTGGGGTCGGTCGTGAATCTCGAATTCGACATCGTGGGCAAGTACATCGCCCGTCTGATGCGCAACTATATGAAATAAAGCCATGATTACGATCAAAACCAAAGAGGCGGCATCGGGCTGGATCGGTTTGCTCGCTACGGCGATTATGGCCGGTCTGCTCTTCGCGATTCATGCGAATGGAGTGCATGTCCGCTGGATCGTGGCGGCCACCGTGCTGCTGTGCACCTTTTCGGTGGTGATGCTGGTCGCTCTGTTCATCATCCGCAAGTATGTGGCCTACAAGCTCAAGCCGATCTATTCGATCGTTCTTTCGCGCAACGTGCACACGGAGGAGATCTTCACCGAACTCAAGGACAAGAAGGTCGAGAACATCGGCGAGGAGCTGACCGCCTGGGCCGACACGAACGACAAGGAGATCGCACGGCTGAAGGAGGCCGAGCGCTTCCGCAAGCAGTATCTGGGCAATGTGGCGCACGAACTGAAGACCCCGATCTTCAACATCCAGGGCTATATCTCGACGCTGCTGGACGGCGGTCTGGAGGACGAGCTCATCAACCGCAAGTACCTTGAACGGGCCGAGAAGAGCATCGACCGTCTGATCAACATCGTCAATGATCTTGACACGATCTCGAAACTCGAGAGCAACATGAACCAGCTGAAGATGGAGCGCTTCGACATCGTGGCCCTTGCGAAGGAGATCGCCGAGCAGGCCGAGATGGAGGCCGACAAACGGGGCATCCGCATCTCGGTCAAGGGGGCCGAGAACCTCCCTTCGCCCTTCTGGGTGGTGGCCGACAAGCACTACATCGGACAGGTGCTGGTCAATCTGATCATCAACTCGATCCACTACGGCAAGGAGAACGGTTCGACGCGTATCCGCTTCCGCGATTTGCTCGACCGGATTCTTGTCGAGGTCGAGGACAACGGACAGGGTATTGCCAAGGAGGACCTGCCGCGCGTATTCGAACGCTTCTACCGGACGGACAAGGGCCGTTCGCGCGAGCAGGGCGGCACGGGCCTCGGCCTGGCGATCGTCAAGCATATCGTCGAGGCGCACGGCGAGCGTATCACCGTACGCAGCGAGCTCGGTGCGGGCAGCACCTTCTCCTTTACGCTGAAGAAGGCCGATCCGCACGACATGAAATAAACGGTTTCCGGGAACAACTAACTTGAGCAAATGATACAACCTTTGAGCATTGTCTGGGACTTCGATCCCGTATTCATCAGCCTCGGATCGTTCGATATCCGCTATTACGGGGTGATGTGGGCGCTTGCGATTCTGATCGGCGCCTGGTTCTTCGACAATTTCTGCAAGCGAGAAGGACTTTCGCAGGAGGTCTCGGGCTCGATCTTCATCTACGGAACGCTGGCGACGATCATCGGCGCCCGCCTCGGGCACTGCCTCTTCTACGATCCGGTGGAGTACCTCTCGAAACCCTGGACGATCATCACGGGATTCCGCGACGGCGGCATGGCGAGCCACGGCGCCGCCATCGGCCTGCTGATCGGCCTGTGGCTCTTTTCGCGCAAGAACAGGTTGCCGTATGTCTGGTCGCTCGACCGCATCATGATCGCCGTGGGTATCGGCGGCGCCATCGTGCGCATGGGCAACCTCTTCAACTCGGAGATCTTCGGTACGGCGACCTCGCTTCCGTGGGGCTTCGAGTTCGTCCGTTCGGCCAAGTGGGTGCATGAATATGCTCCGGCGGCCGTGCATCCCACACAGATCTACGAAGCATTGTGTTATCTGGCGACCTTTGCCCTTCTCTGCTGGCTCTACTATCGCCGGGACATGGCACGCCGTAGACCTGGCGTGCTCTTCGGCATCGGACTGATCGGCGTCTTTTTGACTCGCTTCTTTATCGAATTCATCAAGACCGAACAGGAGTCGTTCGAAATCGGCTGGGCCCTCGACATGGGGCAGTGGTTGAGCATCCCCTTCATCCTGCTCGGCATCTATATGATCTGGCGCGGCATGTCGCGTCCGGCTCTTGAGGTGCCCGCTCCGCAGCAGACGGCGCGGACGCAGCCGAAAGAATCTAAAAAACGGAAACGATGAGCAGCAATCCTCTGGAAGAACAGGTCGGCCGCATTGTGGGAAACGTGCTGGCCGCCGACGGGGCGATCTACCTGCCCGAGGTGGGATCGCTCTGCGCGGAGCGCCGCAAGGCGCGGCAGCTGACGCGCAACACGGTGCGTCCTCCCTATCGGGAGGTGGTTTTCTCTTCGCAGCAGCGGGGGGTATCGCTTGTCGAGGAGATCGCCCGCGTGCTCGAGACGAGCGGCATGGCGGCCGCCGAGGCAGCGTCGACCGCCCGGGAGGTCTATGCCCGCTGGCTGGGGCGTTCCCGCGAAGGGGATACGCTGACCGTTTCGGGTGTGGGCGTATTGCGGTTCAAGCAGTTTACTCTCGATGAGGCATTCGACCGACGGCTGAATCCGCAGGGACATGCTCCGGTGAAAGTGCGGCCTGCCGGGCGTCCCGACTGGGTGATCTGGCTCGGTGCCGTGGCCATCGTTGCGGCGGCCGGTATCGGTATTTATTCCTATCTGACCACCCGCCCGGCACAGCAGCCGGCTCCGGCTGTGGCCCTTTCGCAAACGACGGCTCCGGAATCCGTCGCCGGCAGTGATTCCGCAACTTTGGCGCAACCTCTTCAAAATGCTGATATTGCGGCGGATGGAAAGATGCAGGCTGTCTCTTCGACCGCCGAGGAGACAGCGTCGGCGCAGGCTTCTGCAGCAGCCGTGCAGCCTGCTCCCGAATCACCGGCCCGGCCGGCTGCAGCTTCGGTTGACGAGCCGGCGAAGATGACCTCGAAACGCTCCTATGTGGTGCTGGGAGTCTTCAGCACGCCCGAAAATGCGGCGCGTGCTGCACGGGATGCCGCTTCGGGCGATGTCGCCATCACCTGCGGCGTCTATCGTTTCGGTGCCAAATACCTTGTGTCGCCTTTCGAGTCGGATGATCCCGAGGCATGCACGCTCTTCATCCGTGCGCATGCCGGGCGGTTCCCCGGCATGTGGACCTATACCGCTCGCTGATGGGGCTTTCGACATGGATCATCCGGGCAATCGACGTTTTCTATTTCCCGCCCGTAGCGTCGATCCTGCCGCGGCAGGTGTTCCGCTATGCCGTGTGCGGTGGTGCGAACGTCCTATTCGGTTGGGGTTGCTATTTCCTGATTTACAACTATCTGATCGACAAGCAGCTGCTTGATTTGGGGCTTGTGGTGCTTTCGCCTCACGTTGCGGCGATGCTCCTGACCTTTCCGATCACCTTTTTCCTCGGATTCTGGCTCAACCGACAGGTAGCTTTCCGCCGCTCGCCCGTACCGCACGGAGTGCAGCTGTTGCGCTATGCCCTTTCGGTAGCAGGATCGGTTGTGGTGAACTACGTCTGTCTGAAATTCTTTGTCGAGGTCTGCGCGATCTGGGCCACCCCCTCGCAGATGCTTGCCTCATGCATTACGACCGTATACAGCTTCCTGGCTGCCAAATATTTCACCTTCCGGCACGCCGCAGCGGAGTAGTCTTCGACTGATAGGGGATTCGGTTCGCGCCGTCGGCTTGCGGTGTGCTGCTGCGTGCGCTTTGCCGCTGCGGGATTATCTGCGGTTCTCTTCGCGCAGTTTCTGAAGTTCGTACATGCGGTCGCGGAATTTGGCCGCGGCCAAAAAATCCAGCGACTTGGCAGCCCGTTCCATGTCCTCGCGGGCCTTTGCAATGAGGGCGTCGAGGTCGCCTCCGGCCGTGTAGGTGCCGCGAATGTCCGCGGCGGCCGCCGGTGCGTAGTGGTCTTCGGCCAGCGGGTAGGCTACGGGAACCGTATTCTCGCCCTCTCCGCGCCCGGACAGCAGGGCACTTTGTCCCGAGCCGCTTTTCTGGGCCTTGCGCGGCAGTACGCCGTGCTCCATGTTGTAGCGCACCTGCTTTTCCCGGCGTCGGTTGCTTTGCTCGATGGCATAGCGCATCGACTCGGTGCAGGTGTCGGCATAGAGGATTACGTTGCCCTGTGCGTGGCGTGCGGCGCGCCCCGCGATCTGCGTGAGCGAGCGTACGTTGCGCAAAAATCCCTCCTTGTCGGCATCGAGAATCGCCACGAGCGCCACCTCCGGAAGGTCGAGTCCCTCGCGCAGCAGGTTCACGCCTACCAGCACGTCGAACAGCCCGGCACGCAGGTCCTCGAGGATCTGGATGCGTTCGAGCGTATCGACGTCCGAATGGATGTAGCGGTTGCGCACCCCCACGCGGTCGAAATATTTGGAGAGCTCCTCAGCCATGCGTTTGGTGATGGTCGTAACGAGCACCTTGTCGTCGTTTTTCACGCGCTTGTCGATCTCCCCGATCAGGTCGTCGATCTGGTTGGCCGTAACGCGCACCTCGAGGGGCGGGTCCACAAGCCCGGTGGGGCGTATGAGCTGTTCGACGACGACTCCTTCGCTCTTCATCAGCTCCCAGTCGGCAGGTGTGGCACTCACATAGATCGAGGTGCCCTGCAGCTGTTCGAATTCAGCGAAGGTTACCGGGCGGTTGTCCTTGGCCGCGGGGAGGCGGAATCCGTACTCCACGAGGTTTTCCTTGCGGGCACGGTCGCCGCCGAACATGGCGTGGACCTGCGGCAGCGTAACGTGGCTCTCGTCCACGACGAGCAGGTAGTCCTTCGGGAAGTAGTCGATCAGGCAGAAGGGGCGCGTTCCGGCGGCACGTCCGTCGAAGTAGCGCGAGTAGTTCTCGATGCCGGGGCAATAGCCCAGCTCCTTGATCATCTCCAGGTCGTACTCCACACGCTGCTTGATGCGCTGTGCCTCCATCATGCGCCCGGAGCGTTCGAAATATTCGATCTGCTTGCCCAGGTCGAGGTAGATCTGCTGCACGGCGGCGTGGATACGCTCCTTGGTGGTAACGAAGAGGTTGGTGGGGTAGAGCGTCAGCGAGTCGAGCGACTGGATGCGCTGTCCCGTTACGGGGTCTATGGATTGGATGGCCTCCACCTCGTTGTCGAAGAACATCACGCGGAAGCACTGGTTGCCGAACTCGCCGAAGGCCGCCATGATGTCCACCGTGTCGCCGTTCACGCGGAACGTTGCGGGTTCGAGTTCCCGTTCGGTGCGCGTGTAGAGCGCCTCGACGAGTTTGTAGAGGAAGTGCTTGTAGCTGACCACCTGTCCGACTTTCACGGTGATGGCCGTAGCGTGGAAATCCGCGGGGTTGCCGCAGCCGAAGAGGCACGAGACGCTCGATACGACCACCACGTCGCGCCGTCCCGAGAGCAGCGTTGCCACGGTGTTGAGCCGCATTTTCTCGATTTCGGCATTGATCGAGAGGTCCTTCTCGATGTAGGTGTCCGTCGCCGGAAGGTAGGCTTCCGGCTGGTAGTAGTCGTAGTAGGAGACGAAGTACTCGACGGCGTTCTCGGGAAAGAAGTTGCGGAATTCGCCGTAAAGCTGGGCCGCGAGGGTCTTGTTGTGGCTCAGGACGAGCGTCGGGCGGTTCAGGTCGGCAATGACGTTGGCCACCGTAAAGGTCTTTCCCGAACCCGTTACACCCAGCAGCGTGTTGTGCTTCGAGCCGTGGCGGATCGCCCCGACGATCTGGGCGATGGCTTCCGGCTGGTCGCCCGTGGGGGCATAATCGGATACGAGTTTGAAGTCCATGCCGCAAAGGTAGCCATTTTTGTGCAATATTGGCGTGGGGGCAGACGGCGCATGCCCATCTTGATGAATTTTTCGCTATTTTTGCGAAAAAGAATCCGACCGTCATGACTTTGACCCTGCTTCTCACGCTTCTGTGCTGCCTTTTGATGGCGGCAACATGTCTGATCGCCGTTTTATGGCGCCGCGATGCCCGTCGCCATGCCGCAGAGCGCAGCGATGCGGAACTGCGTGAACGGGAGGCGGTTTCGCAGCTGGCGGCCTCCGCGGCACGCCTTGCCGCAGCCGAGCGACAGACCGTCGAAGCGCGCGAGGCCCTGCAACGGCAGGAGGAGCGGCTGACGGCGCTCACCGAGGAGCGGATGCGCACCGAAACCGAGCTGGCGGCACTGCGGGCCTCGTCCGAGGCGGAAATCGAGACCCTGCGCAAGCAGAACGCCGAGCAGACAGCAGCGTACAAGGCCGAGCGCGAGGCAACCGAGGAGCGCTTCCGCGCCCAGTTCAAGAACCTCGCGACGGAGATACTCGGCGAGCAGTCGCAGCATTTCCGGCAGACGAGCCGGGAGTCGATCGACTTGCTGCTCAAGCCCTTCCGCGACAACATCACCGACTTCCGCAAGCGGGTCGAGGAGATCTACACGACGCAGACCTCGCAGCGGGGCGAGTTGAAGGCCGAGTTGAACCGTCTGATGGAACTCAACCGCCACATCTCGACCGAGGCGCAGAACCTCACGCAAGCGCTGAAAGGCAACTCGAAAATCCAGGGCGACTGGGGCGAGATGCTGCTCGAGACGATTCTCGACAATTCGGCCCTCACCAAGGGTATCCATTACGAGACGCAGTACAATATCAAGGACGAGGAGGGGCGCAATCTGCGGCCCGACGTGGTGCTGCACCTCCCCGAAAAGAAGCAGATCATCATCGACTCGAAGGTCTCGCTGACGGCTTTCGTGGCCTACACCTCGGCCGAAACCGACGAGGAGCGGCGCCGCGCCCTCGCGGCACATGTCGCCTCGGTGCGCCAGCATGTCGTCGAGCTGGGCCGCAAGGAGTATCAGCGGCGATTCAACTCGCCCGACTTCGTCATCATGTTCATCCCCAACGAACCGGCCTTCCTCGCAGCGCTGCAAAGCGACCCGGCGATCTGGTCCGATGCCTATGACCGCAAGGTGATCGTCTCCTCGCCGACGAACCTCTTTGCCCTGCTGAAACTCGTCGCCGACCTCTGGAAGTACAACGACCAGGACAAGAATACGAAGGAGATCGCCACCTGCGGGCTGAAACTCTACGAGCAACTGGTGGCCTTCACTGCGTCGCTCGAAGGGATCGGTACGGCCCTCGACAAGGCGCACGATGCCTACGACGATGCCTACAAGCGCCTCTGTACGGGCAATGACAACATCGTCCGCGTCGGCGAACGGTTGCGCCGCACGGCCCGGCTCCAGACCAAGCGGCACCATTCGGCCCGCACGCTCGAGCTTGCGGGCGATGAAGACGGAGCATCGCCGGAGACCGAAGATACGGCATCTGCCGAACCCGCCGGGGCGGCAGAAACACCGCAGCTTTCCGATACCTCCCGGTCGTAACTGCCAAACAAAGACAAGGCCCCGGAGCGATCTACGCCCCGGGGCCTCGTCGTATCACTGTTGCTCTGCCGCAATCCTTCGCAGGCGGCAGACCATGCCGGGCGAGGTGTCGCGTGCCAGCATGCCGATCAGATCGTCCCAGGATTCGCCGACCCAGGCCACACGTCCGCGACAGCGTTTCAGAATGTCGAGCGACCACACTTTCACCGCCACCGGCGTGGCGGGATCGGTCGTCCATTGTGCCGCCGCCTCGGCAATCGGATCGAGTTCGGCGGCCGACAACATCTTCCGCTTCAGCAGGTCGGCCATGATCTTCGCAAAGTGGCGCCGCTGGCTTGCATCCTCTGCAGCGGCAAAATCCCGGCGGCAAAACGCCTCCTCGAAAGGGACCCACCGGCTGCAGTCGTCGAAATAGATCCGCTCCAGCACATAGGAGCCCCGGAATAGCAGCCGGTGCCGTTGCTCCCGGGACCATTCGGGCGAAGGATGCACCACCAGATCATAGAGCCGTGCTGCCGCATCCGCCGCACAGACCTGCCGGGCCGCCGTCGCGGCAAAATCCTCCTCGAAGCGCTCCGCAAGCAGGGCGATCAGCTCCTCTCGGGTCAAAACAGGCTCTTTTTGGAAGTCGTAACGACGAAATCCTTGAGGTAGAAGGGTTCGAAATAGGCGATATCCTCCGTGCGGCCCTCGTCGAAGGCCTGCTGGGCCAGGCGGACCAGTCCCCGGGCCGAAGGCGCTACCTCGACAAGCGTCGCTCCCGAAAGCACGTCGGCACATTTGCGGGCCCCGCTGCCGAAGATCACGAACGGGCGCCCCTGGTCGCGGTACGGTGCGAAGCTCTGCGCATCGACCACCTCGGCCGACACCTCGTTCAACGCGCGGCCTTCGGTGTCGAATATCTGCGCGTAGACCTCCATGCGGCGGGCATCGACCATCGGGCAGAGCAACGCCCGGTCCCACTCCTCGACGGAGAGAATCCCGGCTTCATAATCCTCGCGGGCCACCTCGACGAGCGCATCGAGCGACCCCACGGAGAGCAACGGCTTCTGCAATCCGTAGCAGAGCCCCTTGGCAAAGGAGACCCCGATGCGCAGCCCCGTATAGGAGCCGGGGCCCTTGCCGACGGCCACGGCATCCAGATCGTCGGGAGCGATGCCCGTCTCGCGGAAGAGTTCATCGACGAACACTCCGACCTTGCGGGCATGGTCGCGCCCCTCGTCGCTCTCGCGCAGCGAGAGCAGTTCACCGTCCCGGGCTATTCCGACCGAACAGACATCCGTGCCTGTTTCGATGCACAAAATCAAAGACATATAGAGAATATTTTACGGTTATCGTCTGTAGTTTTTCATCGCCTTGTCCATCTCGCGGCGGGCGTCGTTCTCCTTGAGGTATTCGCGCTTGTCGTACGACTTGCGGCCGCGGGCCAGGCCGATGACGACCTTCGCCAGGCCGCGCTCGTTGAGAAAGAGCCGCAGTCCCACGATCGTCAGTCCCCGGTCCTGCGAGGCGCGCTGCAGCTTCTCCAGTTCGCGGGCCGTGAGCAGCAGCTTGCGGTCGCGGCGCGGCGCATGGTTGTTGCAGGTTCCCCAGGCATATTCGGCGATGTTGATGCCCCGGACCCACAGTTCGCCCCGGTCGAAATAACAGAACGTATCGACCATCGAAACCTTTCCCGCACGGATCGACTTGATCTCCGTGCCGGCCAGCACGATGCCTGCCGTGTACTCCTCCAGTATCTCGTAGTCGAACGTGGCACGCTTGTTCCGGACATTTATCTTCTTCTGTTCACTCATAACAAAACGGTACGTTAATTGTACGTTTCCCAGCGGCGGGAATCGGACCGGATGACGGATTCTTTATCCCTGATCTGTTTACACATCTTTCTGTTTATTTCTGTTTGCACACGGTATGCGCAGCGATGCGTGTACGACCTCCGGTTCCCGCCTCTTTTTCACAATATGAGCCGCTGGAGCTTGCGGGCGATCGAGACCTTCACCTTGTTCAGTCCCGAAAGGCGCTGCAGCAGGGCATCCTGCTCCTCCTCGGAAAGCGTCTCGTCGCCCAGCTTCGTCTGCAGTTCCTTGATCATCCCCTCGACGACCTTCGATTTGTAAAGCGTTACGGCTTTCGGAACCCCTACGGCCAGCATCTCCGCCTCGCTCTCGACATGGATCTCCTTGCGGCGCCACAACTCGCTGGGCACATAGTTGTCGTCCGAGGTAAGGATGTCCACCGAGGCGTTGCACACCTCGGGATCGATGTGGTTCAGAAAGCAGTGCACGGGGACCTCCACCCCCATACCCGAACGCTCCCACTCCTCACGGTATGTTGCCATGATCTTGGCGTATACCGGGTTGCGGAACTCGATCTGATCGCGGCTCAACTCATCGAAGATCACCTCCGCAACGTTGCAGGCCACCATCGTCGGTCCCTCCTTGAAGTCGAACGAACAATGGCCGTACTTGAGCAGATACTTCACGATCTCGCGTTCGAGGGCCTCGATGCCGCTGCCGGCCTCGACCTGCCGGACATATTTCCCGTCCGACTGTACGGCCTCACGCTGCTGCTGGGTCGCCTGCCGGCGCAGAAATTCGTCCGTCTCGCGGTCTCCGGAGGAGGTCAGACGCCGCCGGGCCACCTCCGAGATGAGAATCTGCTCGTCGATCTCCATGATCCGCGCGCACTCCTTGATATAGACCGAGCGCTGGATCGGATCGGGAATCTGGGCGATCGACTGCACCATGTCGCCGATGAGCGCCGCCTTGCGGATCGGATCGCCCTGGGCATCGTGCAGCAGCAGGTTGGCCTTGAATTCGAGAAAGTCGCGTTCGTTGTCTCGGATATATTCCTGCACCTCCGCGGCCGTATGGCTGCGGGCGAACGAATCGGGATCCTCGGGTTCGGGAAGCAGCACCACGCGCACGTTCATCCCCTCCTTGAGGATCATGTCGATGCCGCGCAGCGAGGCGTGGATACCCGCCGGGTCGCCGTCGTAGATCACCGTGATGTTCTTCGTGAAGTGCCCCAGAAGCCGGATCTGATCCGTCGTGAGCGACGTTCCCGACGAGGCCACGACATTCTCGATGCCCGCCTGGTGCATCGAGATGACGTCGAGGTAGCCCTCGACCAGGATGGCATAGTCCTGCTGCTGGATGGCCCGCTTGGCGAAGTAGAGTCCGTAGAGCTCGCGTTTCTTGCTGTAAATCTCGCTTTCGGGCGAATTCTGGTACTTGGCCACCGTCTTGTCCGTGCGGAGCGTACGGCCGCCGAAGGCCACGATACGGCCCGAAATGTTGTGCACGGGAAAGATCACCCGGTCGCGGAAACGGTCATAAAGCGATCCGTCGCGTTCGCGTTCGAGCGAAAGACCCGTCGAGAGAAGAAACTCCCGCTTGTAACCCGCCGCCAGGGCATCCTTCGACATGCGGTCGCCCTTCGCGGGGCAGAATCCGAGGCCGAATTTGCGGATCGTGGCATCGGTCAGCCCGCGTTTCTGCCGGAAATAGGACAACCCGACACTCATCCCCTCGGGATCGTGATGGAGGAAGTTGGCGAAGTAGTCCGCGGCCCAGCCGTTCACCACGAACATCGACTCGCGGTCGTCGTTGCGGCGTACCTCCTCTTCGGAGAGCTCCCGCTCCTTGACTTCGATGCCGTAGCGTTTGGCCACCATCTTCAGCGCCTCGGGGTAGGTGATGTTCTCGTGCTCCATGAGGAACGTTACGGCATTGCCGCCCTTCCCGCAGCCGAAACACTTGTAGACACCCTTCGAGGGCGAGACGACGAACGACGGGGTCTTTTCGTTGTGGAACGGACAGCACGCCTGGTAGTTTACGCCCTTTCGCTTGAGCGTAACATAGTCGCCGATGATGTCCACGATATTCGCGGCGGCATAGATGCGGTCTACCGTTTCCCTGTCGATCATGCGGACAAAGATACGGATTTATTCCCGGAAAAGATGCTCCCGAAGTTGCGAATTGCCCCGGAAGTGAATTTTGATGTGCCGAAAGGCGGAATTTCCCCCGATTTTTTATAGCTTTGCTTTTTAGTTGGAAAACCTAAAAACGAATCGTATGAAGACACTTTCCGTACTCTTTCGGACGGCGGTCCTGATGGCTGTCGCAATAGGGATGACGGCTTGCGGCGGCAGCAAGTCCGACTATCGCAATGCCCTTCCCGGGGATGCCATGCTCGCCTTGGCGTTCCAGCCCGCACAGATGGCCGCCAAAAGCGGTGTAAATGCCGAAACACTGGAACGGAACCCCTTGTATCAGCGCCTTGTCGGACAGATGGATGCTTCCGGAGCCTTCTCTGCCGAAGAGAAGGAGTATGTGCTTTCGCTGCTGGCGCATCCCGAAGAATCGGGAATCGACGGCGGGCGTGCCGGCTATTTCTTCATGGCTCCGGGTTCCGGCGAGTCGTTCAATCCGGTATTCGGCGTGCTGGCTCCCATCGGCGATGCGGCTAAGTTTACCGCACTGATCGATCGGATCAATGCCAAAGGGGGCTTGCGAACCACGCATGAGGGCGATCTTTCGGTTGTCCGGATCGGTGAAAAAGATAATGTTACGGGATTGTGTGCCTACAATTCCGAAGCGGTGCTGTGCTGCTTCGGTCAGGACTCCTATGAAACACTGCTTTCCTATGTGAAGGCGCGTTTTGCCGCCAAACCTTCCGAGAGCCTTTTGGGCGATGCCGTCGTGTCGGAATTCTTCGCCGGAAAGAATGATATCGACATCTACTTCTCCTATAAAGAAATCATGGAGCTCCAGAGCCGGATGCTGACCGGCTCGCTGCCCATGGCCGATCTGTTGTCCGGAATTCGGGTGATCGGTTCGATGAATTTCGAGAAGGGACGTATCGTCGCCTCGGGTCAGATGCTCTACGCCTCGAAGGAGGCCGAGGAGCAGATGGCGGTGCTCTATTCGTATGCCCGCGAGCAGCGGGGCGTATTGCTGAAATATCTGCCTGCGACGGGTGTTGCTACCGTCGGATTCGGCCTGACGGGCTCGGAACTCTATACGACCCTTTCGCAGATGCCCGGCTACGGCATGATGCTGGCGAACCCGATGGTCAAGCAGGTCCTCGATGCTTTCGAAGGAGACATGGCCATCAACTTTGCGGGCATGCTGCCCGGTGGAGCCTATCCGAAGGCAACGCTGCTCTGCGAGGTGAACGATCCGGCCGTGGTGGACAATCTGCTGGCATCCCTGCCCGGAATACCCGTTGTGAAGAGCGGAGCGGGAGCTTACACCTTCTCGGCAGGGGGAGTTACGGTCTTCTTCGGCGTGAAGGACAAGGTGCTCTACGTTACCAGCGATGATGCCGTGAAGGCGGCGCTCGATGGTGAGAAGATCGAATCCATGTCCGGAAAGGAGTCCCTCTTCAAGGGGAATGTCTCCTCCTTATACCTCGATTTCGTGCGGTTGAACACGTTGCTGGAAGGCTATGCAACCATGGTACCGCAGATGCAGACGATGCAGACGGTGCTGTCGCTCTTTGCCGACATGCAGGCCTGGGGAACGAAGGATCGCGGCGAAATGGTCGTGCACATGCAGGACAAGGAGCGCAATGCGCTGGAGACCATCTGTACGACGGTGAACGCGATGGTGGAGGCGGAGCTTTCGGCAGCGGACAACGAATGACAATATGAAAAGCGGCCTGCCCGACGGGCGGGCCGCTTCCGATTTTTGAGACAGGATGGAGACAATCGAGTTGAAAGGGGTGATGCCGGCGGCCTTTGCCGCCGATCCGCTTTCGGTGCGGCATTCCGACGTGTGGCTGCGCGACGTCGTGTTCCGCAAAGGGGCGTTTTATCTGGTGGAGGCGGTCTCCGGAGCAGGCAAGACCTCGCTGTGCAACTATCTTTACGGCATGCGGAGCGATTATTCGGGCGAAGTGCTCTTCGACGGATGCGATATCCGTCGTTTTTCGCGCGCGACATGGGGCGATGTGCGTCGTCGTTCGTTGAGCGTGCTGTTCCAGGACCTGCGGCTCTTCGAAGAGCTCACGGTCGCGGAGAACATCGCCTTGAAAAACGATCTGACGCATTTTCAGACGGCGGCGCGGATCGGCGAGCTGCTCGAGGAGGCCGGCCTTGCGGAGAAGCGCACGACGCCCGTGGGGCGCCTCTCCTTCGGACAGCAGCAGCGCGTGGCCTTCGTGCGGGCCCTGTGCCAGCCCTTCGACTTCATGCTGCTCGACGAACCCGTGAGCCACCTCGATGCGGCGAACGGGCGTATCCTCGCCCGTCTGCTCACCGATGAGGCGCGCCGTCAGGGAGCCGGCGTTCTCGTAACGTCGGTAGGCAGCCGGCTCGAAATGTCTTACGATCATCTGCTGCATCTATGAAACCGCTTTGGAAACTCCTGCGCAGCCATTTGAGCGTGGCGCAGACCGTGGGCTTCGCCCTGGCCGGGGTCGTGGGCATGACCGTCGTGCTGACGGCGTTGCAGGCCTACCGCGATGTGATGCCGGTCTTCCGGGCTCCCGATTCGTTCGTCCGCGGCGACTATCTTGTTCTCTCGAAGCGGGTCGGAACGCTCCAGACATTCGGTCTCGGAGGCGGAGGTTTCAGCGACGAGGAGTTGCGCGATCTGCGTGAGCAGCCCTTCGTCCGGGAGGTCGGAGCCTTCGTGCCGGCCGAATACCGCGTGAAAGGTTCCGTGGGGGCCGGGGGCGTGGGTTTTTCGACCTACCTCTTTTTCGAATCGGTTCCCGACCGGTTCCTCGATGTGCAGACCGAGGCGTGGCGGTTCGACCCGGCACAGCGCGAGATACCGATCATCATACCACGCAATTACTTGAACCTCTATAATTTCGGTTTTGCACGCTCGCAGGGGCTTCCTCAAATTTCGGAAGGGCTGTTCAAGCGGGTTACGCTCGATGTGGAGCTCTCGGGTGCCGGCCGGAGCGAACATTTCCGCGGGCGGATCGTCGGATTGTCGAACCGCCTTAATACGATCCTTGTTCCCGAAAGTTTCATCCGCTGGTCGAACGAGCGCTTTGGAGGTGGCAGCGCGGCAAAAGAGCCGCTGCGTGTGATCGTCGAGACGGACGGATCGGCCGACGAGCGCCTGACGACCTATCTTGCGGACAAGGGCTACGAAGCCGAGGGCGGCGCACCCGATGACGGACGAGCCGTGCGTTTGGTGCGGCTGGCGGCCTCCGGGGTGGCCGGCGTAGGGCTGGTTTTCAGTGTCATGGCTTTTTATATGCTGCTGTTGAGCATCTTCCTGCTGTTGCAGAAGGAGAGCCGGAAACTCGAAACCCTGCTGTTGCTGGGCTATCGTCCGGGACGTATCGCCCTGCCGTATGTGTCGCTGACGCTCGGTCTGAATCTGGCGGTGTGGTGCGGAGCCCTGCTGCTGGGCTGGGTGATCCGGGCGCAGTACCTGCCCCTGCTCGAAACGATGCAGGAGGGCTATCGTCCGGCCGGCGTGGCCCTTACACTGCTTTGCGGCCTTGTGCTGGCCCTGCTGCTCACGGCGCTCAATGCCGTGGCGATCCGCCGCAGAATAGGTCGTCTCGGCATGCGTAAAGAGTAATTTCAAAATTATACGATAACGGATATGAGAATTCTATCTCCTTCGATGCTTTCGGCCGACTTCGGCCATCTGGACCGCGATACGCGGATGGTGGACCGCAGTGCCGCCGAGTGGGTACATATCGACGTCATGGACGGAGTCTTCGTGCCGAACATCTCCTTCGGATTCCCTGTGATGAAGGCGATCCGCAAGGCTACGGAAAAGTGTCTCGACGTGCATCTGATGATCGTCGAACCGGAGCGGTATGTCGCCCGTTTCGTCGAGGCGGGCGCCGGAATCGTAACCTTCCATTATGAAGCCACGAAAGATGTTGCGGGATGCATCGGGCTGATCCGTGGCGCCGGTGCGCAGGTCGGTATCTCGATCAAGCCGGCCACGCCGGTCGAAGTGCTGCGCGAGGTGCTGCCGCAGGTCGATCTGGTGCTTGTCATGAGTGTCGAACCCGGATTCGGGGGGCAGTCGTTCATTCCCGGATCGCTCGACAAGATCCGCGCACTGCGTGCGATGATCCGCGAGCAGGGGCTCCGGACGGTCATCGAGGTCGATGGCGGCATTTCGGCACGCAATGCCCGCGAGCTGTTCGATGCCGGCGCCGATGCCCTGGTGGCCGGCAGCGCCGTCTTCGGCGCCGCGGACCCCGAGGCCGAAATCCGCAGGATGCTGGAGGCCTGATCGCGATTTCTCGGATTAAATCGTTACCTTTGCGGCACATTCCGCCGCGTGGGCCCGCATGCGGTGTTCTCTCGCGGCGGAGATTGAGTTACAGGTACTATGATTTCGCTCGACAATCTTACGGTAAGCTACGGGGGCTGGACCCTCTTCGACAATATTTCGTTTCTGATCAACCCGAAGGACCGGATCGGTCTTGTCGGCAAGAACGGCGCGGGTAAGACGACGCTGTTGCGCATCATCACCGGCGAGCAGCAGCCCACTTCGGGTGCCGTAACGTTCAACGGCGACTGCACGATCGGCTACCTGCCGCAGACGATGCGTGTGGCCGATACCACGACGCTCGTCGAGGAGACGGCCAAGGCCTTCGAGGAGGTGCTGCGTCTCGAGGCCGAGATCGAACGGCTGACGCGCGAGATCGCCGAGCGTACGGATTACGAAAGTCCCGAATACGAACAGTTGCTGCACCGTCTGAACGACGCCCAGGACCATTACCATATCCTCGGCGGCGAGACGCGCGATGCCGATATCGAGAAGACACTGCTCGGTCTGGGCTTCAAACGCGAGGATTTCGGCCGTGCGACGAGCGAGTTCTCGGGCGGCTGGCGAATGCGCATCGAGTTGGCGAAGCTGCTGTTGCGGCGTCCTTCGATTTTCCTGCTCGACGAGCCTACGAACCACCTCGACATCGAGTCGATCCAGTGGCTCGAGGAGTATCTGAAGAACTACAACGGTGCCGTGCTGCTCATCTCGCACGACCGTGCCTTTCTGGACAATGTAACGAACCGCACGATCGAGCTCTCGCTGGGCAAGATCACCGACTACAAGGTCTCCTACTCGAAATACGTCGTGCTGCGTGCCGAGCGCCGAGCCCAGCAGCTTGCCGCCTACGAGAACCAGCAGCGGATGATCGAGAAGACCGAGGAGTTCATCGAGAAGTTTCGCTACAAGCCGACGAAGTCGAACCAGGTGCAGTCGCGCATCAAGCAGCTCGAGCGCCTCGAACGCCTGGAGGTCGAGGAGGAGGATCTCGCGACGCTCAACATCAAGTTCCCGCCGGCACCCCGCTCGGGGCAGATCGTCGCGGAGATTCGGGACGCCGGCATGTCGTTCGGCGCGAAGCATGTCTTCAGCGGCGCGAATTTCACGATCGAGAAGGGCGACCGCATCGCCTTCGTGGGGCGCAACGGCGAGGGCAAGACGACGCTGGCGCGGATGCTCGTGGGGCAGCTGACACCCACCGAGGGGTCGATCCGTCTCGGGGCGAATGTCAATATCGGCTACTATGCGCAGAATCAGGACGATCTGATGGACGGCGAGTTCACGGTCTACGATACGCTGGACCGGGTGGCCGTGGGCGATATCCGCACGCGGCTGCGCGACATCCTCGGGGCGTTCCTCTTCCGCGGAGAAGATATCGACAAGAAGGTCAAGGTGCTTTCGGGCGGTGAACGGGCCCGTCTGGCCATGGCCCGCATGATGCTCGAACCGCGCAACCTGCTGGTGCTCGACGAGCCGACGAACCACATGGACATGCGTTCGAAGGACATCCTCAAGAATGCAATCCTGAAGTACGACGGCACGGTGGTGGTCGTTTCGCACGACCGCGAGTTCCTCGACGGGATGGTCGAGAAGGTCTACGAGTTCCGCGACGGCGGAGTGAAGGAGTACCTCGGCGGCATCTACTACTTCCTCGAGAAGCGCAAGCTGGAGTCGCTGCAGGAGATCGAGCGGCGCGATCCGTCGCCGAAGGCTGCTGCGGCGAAGAGTCCGGCGAAGGGCGCGGCAGCGGCCGAAGCTCCGAAGGCGGTCCCGTCGGGCAAGGCCTCCTACGAGCTGCGCAAGGAGCAGGAGAAGCTGCTGCGCAAGCTGCGCCGCAATGTGGAGACGATCGAGACGGAGCTGGCCGAGATCGAACGGCAAATCGCCGCATACGATGCGAAATTCGCAGCCGCGACCGGCTACAACGAGGACGACTATAAGGCCTATAACGACCTGAAGGCCCGCTACGACCACCAGATGCACGAGTGGGAGAAGGCCTCCTACGAGCTGGAAATCACCGAAAACGCCTGATCCTGGCCCGATCCGCGGACCTGCCGAACCGATACGACAAAAAAAGCAGAATTATGGAGAATAACCTTGTATTCGGGATTCGTCCCGTGGCCGAGGCCATCGAGGCCGGCCGGCAGATCGAACGGCTCTACATCCGCAAGGGCGCCGAGGGTACGTTGATGCAGGAGTTGAAGGACCTCTGCATGCGGCATAGGCTGCATTGGCAGGAGGTGCCTGTAGAAAAGCTCAACCGGCTTGTGCACGGCAACCACCAGGGGGTTGTGGCACAGATGGCGGCCATTGCCTATGTCGAGCTGTCGGACATTCTGGAGCGTGTTCCAGAGGATGAGACGCCGCTCGTCGTCCTTTTCGACGGCGTTACCGACGTGCGTAACTTCGGCGCCATCGCCCGCTCGGCCGAGTGTGCCGGAGCGCACGGGCTGATTACGCCGCTCAAGAACTCCGCTCCGGTCAATGCCGAGGCGATCCGTTCGTCGGCCGGGGCGCTGACGACGATACCGGTTTGCCGTGTGGGCTCGGTCCGCAACACGCTCAAGCAGCTGCAGGCGGAGGGCTTTCAGGTGGTCGCCGCCACGGAGAAGAGCCGCAAGCTGCTCTACGATGCCGATTTCCGCCGTCCGACGGTCCTTGTTATGGGTGCCGAGGATACGGGGATTTCGCGCGAGGTGCTCAAGCTTTGCGACGAGCAGCTGGCCATCCCGATGATCGGCCATATCGAGTCGCTCAACGTCTCGGCCGCAGCGGCCGTGATGCTCTTCGAGGTTGTGCGCCAGCGTATCGGCGACTGACGCAGTCTTACCCTTTACTCCTACGGCCATGAAATGGAATTTTCGCGAGCGGATGACCTTCCTTCAGCGTGATCTTCTTTCCGTGATGCACCGCCACCCGCTGGAACTGCTGCTTCTGCTGGCGCAGACCGTTGCGATGATCGTTTGGTTTGAACTAAAGCGTGATCCGGATCTTCCCCGATTGCTGTTGTGCGGCTGGTGGGCGCAGCTCCTGCTGATTGTCAATCTGAGTACCGGACGCAGTCGCTGGCGTTGCATCTATTGGGTGGCATGGATACCTCTGGTGCCGCTCCTCCTCTGGTCGAAACTCTCCGCCTGGGTGGATACGGACGGGGAAATCCTGACATTCGCCATTCTTACGCTGCTGGCCCTGCTGGCCTGTCGCCGGGCCCTCTCCAACGAACGTTTTGTCGCCGATGCGCTTGTCTATCTGCGTGCGGCCGTGCTGGCATGCCTCTTTACCGCTGTCGCCTATGGCCTCTTCTGTGCGACGCTCTGGTCGACAGCCTATGTCTTCGGATTTGCCGCGATGCTGTGGGTCAAGCATCTTATGGGGGATCTCCTTTTACTTATGTTGTTTTTTGCGGCTCCGGTACTCTTCCTGATGATGTGCGATCGTTGGGAGGGAAGCCGCTTCAGACCGTCCCGCGTGCTGGAGATTCTGTTGAACGGAATCGTCTCGCCCGCGGTGGTTGTCTATGCCGTCATCCTCTACCTCTACCTGCTGAAAATCCTCTTTACCTGGAGCCTTCCTGAGGGCGGCGTTGCCTATCTGGTCTTCGGATTCACGATGACGGCCCTGATGGTCAAGGCCCTCCGTCTGCAACTCGAGAAAACCGCCTTCAACTGGTTTTTCGATCGTTTCAGTCTTCTTTCGATTCCGACCATAGCGCTGTTCTGGGTCGGTGTCGCGCGCCGTATCGGCGAATACGGTCTGACCGAACCGCGCATCTATCTGTTGGTCTGCGGAGCTGTGATGACCTTCTGTGTCGTGCTCTTCCTTTCGCGCCGGACCGGACGTTATTTCTGGGTGGTGCTCTTTGCGATGGTGCTCTTCGCTGCCGTGGTTTTCATTCCGGCGCTGGATCCTGCCCGTGTCGCCCTGCGCTCGCAGAGCCGCCGCATCGAGCGATTGGCCGGTGAACTTGGGCGGCTCGACGCTGCGACCGGGCATCTTTTGCTTGTTCCTGTCTCGCCGGCCGATACGGTGTATCGGAAGACCTACCGCGAGCTCTATGGGGCTCTGAACTATGTCGAGAATGACAGCACTGCATTTGCCCGCTTCGGCATACAAAGTTCGGACGATCTGATGGACCTTCTTCCTGCTGCGATGCGCGACTATGTGAAGTGGGGGTGGGAGGAGAGCCCCGAGTTGGCAGAGCCGGAAGTCTGCTGGGTCGAACTGCCGCAGACGGTCTTTGCGGAGGTCGGAGACTGCTACTCCCGCTGCTACGTCAATTTGGCGGGGTGGGATACAGACTGTTATGTTTTAAAGAATGATACGCTGCGGTTCTTTCTCGGAACGGGAAGCACCGTTCTGGAGATTTCGGGCACCGAGTTGCTGAAAAAACAGCTTGCCGAAAGCGGCTTTGACCCGACTCGGCATGCGGCGCCTACTCTGGAGCAGAGAATGAAATTGCTTGATTATCGGGATGCTCGCTGCCGGATTCTATTCCGCCTTATGGCGATCGAACGCCGTGATTCGGTCAATGTCATTAGGTCTGCGGGGGTGCATACTCTGTGGCTGCGATGAACAGGCGAAATATCCTGCGGCATCCCGTGTTGGGTGAGGTGCTTCTTGTGCAAAGCGAGCGGGCCTGGCGCGTGTCGATCTCGGTGCGGGTGTCGGGCGAGGTGCGGCTTACTTTTCCCGTTGGCGTATCGCAGCGGCGGGCTCTGGCCTTTCTGGAGGAGAAATGCGGCTGGATCGAGGTGGCGCGCGAGCGCATGGCCCGCAAACGGGCGGCTCTGCCGCCGCCGCTGCCCGACAAGGAGCAGCGTGAGCGCATCGAGGTATTGCGCCGGGCCGCGAAGGCCGATCTCCCGGAGCGGATTGCCCGGCTGTCGGCCGCAACAGGACTGCGTTACGAAAAACTCTCGATCCGTGCTTCGCGCACGAAGTGGGGAAGTTGCTCGGGCCAAAACCATATCTCGTTGAGCCTGTTTCTGATGACCCTCCCTGAGCACCTGCGCGACTATGTGATTATCCATGAACTCTGCCACACGGTGCATCATAACCATTCGCCGCGTTTCCATACGCTGGTGGACCGGCTGACCGGAGGACGTGAAAAAGCCCTCAACCGGGAGTTGAGGGCCTATGCGATCCGTTGAGGGACGGTGTCAGCGCTCTTCGAAGAGCGCTTTTTCGGCCCGGAGGGTGCATCCGATGAGCAGAATCGAGAGCCCGCAGGCGGCCAGCAGCAGACCGAAGCCCCAGTCCCATCCGAGGTGTTCGACAAGGGCGCCCATGGCGATGTTGGCCAGCAGGGCCGTGCCGAAGAAGTACCCGAAGAATCCGGTGAGGCCCGCAGCAGTTCCGGCGGCCTTCTTGGGGGCCAGGTCGAGGGCCTGCACGCCGATCAGCATGACGGGCCCGTAGATCAGGAACCCGATGGCGATCAGCGCAATGTTGTCGAGCAGCATGCTTCCCATGTTTTTCCAGTAGATGCAAACGAAGAGGGCCACGAGGGCCATGTAGATCATGATCGTCAGGGCGCGCCGTCCCATGAAGATACGGTCCGACAGCCATCCGCAGAGAATCGTGCCCGGAATGGCGGCCCATTCGTAGGCCGAGTAGGCCCAGCCCACGTCGCGGATGTCGTACCCTTTGATATCCTTCAGGTAGGTGGGCGCCCAGTCCAGTACGCCGTAGCGGACCAGATAGACGAAGGCGTTGGCTGCGGCCACATACCAGAGAATCCGGTTGTTGAGCACATAGCGGAAGAAAATTTCCCGGGTCGTCAGTTCCTCTTCGGAGCGGGCACCGTAGTTTTTCGGATAATCGTTGCGCCAGCGTTCGATCGGAGGAAGCCCTTCGGACTGCGGTGTGTCGCGGATCAGCAGATAGGCGACACCGGCGATGGCCACGGCCGTCCAGGCAGGGAACCAGAAGGTCCCGGCCTGCCACGTTCCGAACCAGAGGATCCCGTATGCGGCCATCGGGCCGATCAGCCCGCCGCCGACATTGTGGGCGACATTCCATACGGACATCTTCGTGCCCCGTTCCCGCTGGGAAAACCAGTGTGTCATGACGCGGCCGCACGGAGGCCATCCCATTCCCTGGAACCAGCCGATGAGAAACTGCAGACAGAACATCATGACGATCGACGAGATGCCGGCCCGGGTGCCGAGCAGCATCGTGGCAGCGGCCGACAGCACGAGTCCCAGAGGCAGGAAGACCCGGGCATTGCTGCGGTCGGAGATGCCGCCCATAAGGAACTTCGAGAGCCCGTAGGCAATGGCGTTGGCCGAGAGGGCGATTCCCAGGTCGCCCTTGTCGAAGCCCTGTTCGATCAGATGCGGCATGGCGAGCGTGAAGTTCTTGCGTACGAGGTAATAGCCGGCATATCCGATGAAGATGCCGGCGAATACCTGCCACCGGAGTTGCCGGTAACGGCGGTCTACCCGGTCGGCAGGAAGCTGGGGCTTATGGGCGGGGGGTCGGAGCGGATTCCACATTCGAACTCGTTTTTAGGGAGGAGCCTGTTTTTCCGCGGAAGCACAGCGCCGTGCGCAGGACTTCCGCGAAAGTTGCCCTCGGGACAGCAAGTAAAAATAGCAATGTTTTCCCGTTTTTCAAAAGGCTATCGCAGAAAACCGGCATGCTGCAGGAAAGGTGATTTTCTTTTGAACATGCTTTCGTATTCGGATAATTTTTCCTATATTGCATACAGGAAAAGTTTGACATCAGTCTATTTGTATGAATAAATTGGACGAAGAACCCAACTTGAGTCTTCCCGAACGGCACAGCCGGATCCTTGCGCTGTTGCAGCAGAGCGGGTCGATCTCCGTGGCACAACTCTCCGAGCGTTTCCGGGTTTCGGAGGTTACCATCCGCAAGGACCTGTCTTATCTCGAGCAGCAGAAGAAGCTCTACCGCACGCATGGAAGTGCCATTCTGATCAGCCCCTACATCAGCGACCGCCATGTGAACGAGAAGGAGAAGAAGAACGTCGCCGAGAAGCAGGCGATCGGTGCGGCGGCGGCAGCACTCATAGCACAGAACGATTCGATCATCATCGCCTCGGGTACGACGATGGCCTTCCTGGCCCGGGAGATCGAGCCCGAAGGCCGACTTACGGTTATCACGGCCGCGGTGCCGGTAACGCAGATTCTTTCGCAGAATCCCGATATCGACGTCATTCAGTTGGGCGGTATTACGCGGACCAGTTCGGTATCTGTCGTCGGGCCCTTTGCCGAACAGATGTTGCGCAGTTTCAACTGCAGCAAGCTCTTCATCGGGGTGGACGGCATCGATCCCGATTTCGGACTGACGACGACCAACATGCTCGAAGCGTCGCTCAACCGGGCGATGATCGAGGCGGCACAGAAGGTCGTGGTGCTTGCCGACAGTTCGAAATTCGGCCGTCGGGGTTTCAGCAAGATCTGCGATCTGGAGTCCGTGGACCGGATCATTACCGACAGCAACATCCAGCCGCTCTATCTCGAGCGCCTGCGCGAGCGGGGCATTGAGGTGACGGTGGTCGATCTTTGAGATGACTGTCTGAAAAGAGACGGCGTGCAGGTATTTCACTGCACGCCGCTCTTTTTTTGATGCGTCGGGTCTACTCGGCAAGCAGTGCCCGGAGCTTCTCGGGATAGTCGGTGGTAATGTAGTCCACTCCCTGGTCGATGAAGTGGCGCATCTCCTCTTCCGAATTCACCGTCCAGACATTGACCTCGAGTCCCAGGTCATGGGCCTGTGCGACCCATTCGGGATGCTGGTGGAGGACCTCCGCCGCGTAGTCGATTCCCGTGAGGCCGATCCGCCGGATGCTCTGCGGGGAGAGGTCCCCGGCAAGATAGTAGACGCGCGCTTCGGGCAGATGCTTCCGGAATTCGATGCAGGCGTTGAGCGAGAAGGAGATGAAATCGGTGCGTTCGAGCAGTCCGTATCGCTTCAGCCGTTGTACGACCTTCCGCACCGCAATATCTTCGCGGGGGTAGGTCAATGTCTTCAGTTCGAGAATAAGACGGGTTGCCGGGTGTGCAGCGACGCATTTCAGATAGGCGTCGAGTGTCGGGATCCTCTCACCGTTCGGCAGGACGACCTGCGTGATGAGACGTGCCTTGTCGCGAGCCATGTCGATGCCGATGCCGCGGATGATTGGGTCGTGATTGACCACCAGACGGTCGTCTCCGGTCAGCCATACGTCCATTTCCGAACCGTAGACGCCGATCGAGTCGGCCTTGGTGAACGAGGCAATCGAATTCTGGGCCGATCCGGGTGCGGTCCAGTAACCGCGGTGAGCGATGATTCGGGGCTGCGCGGCGGCATACATGCCTGCGAGCAGCAGGGTCGCGAGAAGAAGCGATTTTCGTAGCATGGTCCGTTGTTTTCAGTCGGTCAAAGATAGCAAAAAAACGGAAATACTCCGGGTAAAGTGCAATGACGATCTCCGCTGCGGGCATCTTTTCTGTCTTTTGATGCCGGAAAATTCGGGAAACAACGGAATTTTTTATATCTTCGTACGTTTTGTTTATGTTATCAACTTACAAACGAACGATAAAATGAAAGAGACAGTCATCAAGAAATTCGAGGAGCTGTTCGGCGCCGACGCTCTTCTTTACACTTCGCCCGGGCGTATCAATCTGATCGGCGAGCATACCGACTACAACGGCGGATTCGTCTTCCCCGGAGCCGTGGACAAGGGTATTGTGGCGGCGATCCGTCTCAACGGTACGGACCGCGTGCGGGCTTATGCCTGCGATTTGGGCGAGTCGTCGGAGTTCGGACTCACGGAAGAGGACAAACCGGCCGAATCGTGGGCCCGGTACATCTTCGGTGTCTGCCGCGAAATTCAGAAGCGGGGTGGCGTGATCGGCGGCTTCGATACGACTTTTGCTGGCGATGTGCCCCTGGGTGCCGGTATGTCCTCGTCGGCGGCTCTCGAATCGACCTATGCCTTTGCGTTGAACGACCTGTATAATTGCGGGATCGACAAGTTCGAGCTGGCCCGCATCGGTCAGGCTACCGAGCATAACTATTGCGGCGTGAACTGTGGCATCATGGACCAGTTCGCCTCGGTCTTCGGCAAGAAAGGGTGCCTGATGCGCCTTGATTGCCGTTCGATGGAGTATGCCTACTTCCCGTTCGATCCGAAGGGTTACCGGCTGGTGCTCGTCGATTCGCGCGTGAAGCATGAACTGGTGGGCTCGCCCTACAACGACCGGCGTGCTTCGTGCGAGCGTGTCGCCAAGGTGCTCGGTCAGGAGTTCCTGCGCGGTGCGACGATGGAGCAGCTCGATGCCATCAAGGGACAGATCTCCGAGGAGGACTATAAGCGTGCACGCTATGTGATCGGAGAGGAGCGCCGTGTGCTGGATGTCTGCGAGGCGCTCGAGAGGGGAGACTACGAAACGGTCGGCAAGCGTATGTACGAAACGCACTGGGGTATGTCGAAGGATTACGAGGTTTCTTGCGAGGAGCTCGATTTCCTGGCTACGGTGGCCCAGGAGTGCGGTGTTACGGGATCGCGCATCATGGGCGGCGGCTTCGGCGGCTGTACGATCAACCTGGTCAAGGATGAACTCTACGACGGATTCATCGCAATGGCCAAGGAGCGATTCAACGCCCGCTACGGCCACGAGCCGAAGATCTACGATGTGGTGATTTCCGACGGGTCGCGCCGTTTGGAGTAGTGAGACCGGATTCCATCCGAAGAAAATCCCGGACCTCTTCGAGAAGTTCCGGGGATAAAAAACAGAGGTATAAAAAAGTGTAAAGCAAAAGATAATCAAATAATTATACACTTTTCTTCAGTACCTTTGTTTTAGAAAAAAAGTAGAATAAGGTAATGTTAAACGAGGTTTCGGTTTCCAAATCGTTACCTCGTTTCTTTTGCTCTATTAT
>JALFNK010000005.1 GCA_022782405.1 Alistipes sp. | reverse complement strand
GGGCCTTTGCTCGATGTCCTTCAGGTTGGCCAGGTTGCCGGCATAGGTCAGCTTGTCGAGGTTGATGATCCGGTACTCGGGGTATTTGTTCACGAAGAGGCGCACGACGTGCGAGCCGATGAATCCGGCGCCGCCGGTAATGACGATATTGCGTTTGAAAGTACTCATGTTCAGTTGTTTTTCAGGTTGTTCATGCAGATTTTCAGCGAATCGGTCCAGTAGGGAATGCGGATGCCGAATGTCTCCTTGATCTTGGTTTTGTCCAGTACGGAGTAGGCCGGGCGTACGACAGGACTCGGGAATTCGTCGCTGTGGCAGGGCTGGATGTCGCACGACGTGTGGCCGGCAATCTCGGCGATCTTCTTCGTGAAGTCGTACCAGGAGCAGACCCCTTCGTTTGAAAAGTGGTAGATGCCCGTTTTGGAGTAGCGCTCCGTCGGGCACTCGGTGGTGTAGTCTTCGAGAATGGTCTCGATGGTCCGGGCCAAGTCATACGCATAGGTCGGAGTTCCGGCCTGATCGAATACGACCTGCAAAGAAGGCTTCGTGGCGGTGAGGTTGAGCATCGTCTTCACGAAATTGCGACCGAACTCGCTGTAGAGCCAGGCCGTGCGGAGGATGACGTATTTGCCTCCGACGGCTTCGATATGCTGTTCGCCTTCGAGTTTGGTCCGACCGTAGACGCCTGTGGGAGTTCCCTTCTGATCCTCGCGGCAGGGCGTGTTGTAGGGGTCTCCTCCGAAGACATAGTCGGTCGAGATATGGATGAGCAATCCGCCGACCGCCTTCATGGCCTCGGCAAGAATCTTCGGAGCTTCGGCATTGAGCTTGCGGCACAGGGCTTCGTCGCTTTCAGCCTTGTCTACATTGGTATATGCCGCACAGTTCACGATACACCGAATGTCGTTTGCCCGAACGGCGGATTCGACGGCTGCGGCGTTCGTCATGTCGAGAAGCATGGTTTCCACCCCTTCGGCTTCGACGACGTCGGAGAAGAAAAACCGGTTGTCGTTCTCTTTGCTGATGATGCGCATCTCGCGGCCCAGCTGGCCGTTGGCGCCTGTAACCAGTATGTTCATGGATGTAAACTCTTTTTCGGAATCAATAAAGCGGCACATGAATGTCGAACGGACTGTCGAAATCCTTCAGCAGGGGATGTTTCGTGTCCTTATCGCTCAAAATCGCCTTGTCTGTCGGAATCCGCCAGTCGATGCCCAATGAGGAGTCGAGGATGCTGATGCCTCCGTCCGCTTCGGGATGATAGAAGTTGTCGCACTTGTACTGGAATACGGCGACATCGCTCAACACGGCGAATCCGTGGGCGAATCCCCGGGGGATGAAGAACTGTCGGTGGTTCTCCTCGGTGAGCTCTACGGCCACATGCTGTCCGTAGGTCGGGCTTCCTTTGCGAATGTCCACGGCCACGTCGAGTACCGCGCCCTTGACGCAGCGCACGAGTTTCGACTGCGCAAAGGGCGGACGCTGGAAATGCAGCCCGCGCATCACACCATAGGAGGACATGCTTTCGTTGTCCTGGACAAATTGTATGGGGACGACCTTTTCCTCGAACTCCCGCTGCGAGAAGGACTCGAAAAAATAGCCGCGGGCATCCTTGAACAGGCGTGGCTCGATGATCACCACACCTTCGATAGCGGTTTTTATGACTTCCATTGTACCTGTTTTTAAAGATTGGCCTTTCCGGTGCGTTCGAGCTCCTCGATGACCTGGATCAGATATTGTCCGTATTGGTTTTTCAGCATGGGTTGAGCCAGTTGCCGCATTTTTTCGGCGTCGATCCATCCCTGGCGGAATGCAATTCCTTCCAGACAGGCGATCTTTAGCCCCTGTCGTTTCTCGATTACTTCGATAAAGGTCGAGGCTTCGCTCAACGAGTCGTGCGTGCCGGTGTCAAGCCATGCGAAACCGCGGCCAAGCGTCTGTACCTTCAGCTCACGATTATTGAGGAACCGTTGGTTTACCGAGGTTATCTCCAACTCCCCGCGTGCCGAGGGCTTGATATTCTTGGCGACTTCCACCACCTTGTTGGGATAGAAATAGAGCCCGACAACGGCATAGTTCGACTTGGGATGCGCGGGTTTTTCCTCGATCGAAAGACAGTTGCCCGCGTCGTCGAATTCAGCGACACCATAACGCTCCGGATCGCTGACCCAGTAGCCGAAAACGGTGGCTTTCCGCTCCTCCTCGGCAGTGCGTACGGCCTCCTTGAGCATTCCGCTCAGCCCGTTTCCATGGAAAATGTTGTCGCCGAGTACCAGGCATACGGAGTCGTTGCCGATAAACTGCTCGCCGATAAGGAATGCCTGCGCCAGTCCGTCGGGTGATGGCTGTTCGGCATATTCGAAGCGGACTCCGTAGTCCGATCCGTCGCCCAACAGCCGCTTGAATCCCGGCAGATCCTGCGGGGTGGAGATGATGAGGATCTCCCGGATACCTGCGAGCATCAACACCGAAATGGGATAATAGACCATCGGCTTGTCGTAAACGGGTAGCAACTGCTTGCTGATACCCTTGGTGATGGGGTAAAGACGGGTTCCGCTACCACCTGCTAAGACGATGCCTTTCATATCAGGATAGGAATTGCGTATTTGTATTTTTGAATAGGTCTATTGCATTCTGTCCGAAAAGAACCCAGCCTGCCGCACCTACTCCAGCTAATAAGACGAAGCCAACGAGAAGCATCATTTTCGATGGTTTTGAGGCTCTTAGCGGAACAGTGGCAGGCTGTACTACAGCATATACCGGAGTGGATTCCTGTACTTTGGCTTTGGCCATCTGAAGTTGCTGCGCCGTTTGGTTGTAGAGGTTGAAGGCCAGATTCATCTCGTTCTGCAACCGTTCCTGTTCGGTACGGAAACTGCGGCGTACGATACCTTGGTTCTGGTCCATATATTGGGCATAGCGCTGCTGGGCCTCGTAGTATTTGCTTTGAGCTTCATCGAAAAGACGCTGGGTGAACTCCAGATCGTTGCGCGCTTTGTTGGTACGGTATTCCGTAATGTAGTTCTGCAGGTTGCGCATGACTGTATCTGTCAACATCGCCGAAACCAAGGGGTCCTGCATCGTGATGGAAAGCGAGATGACCATGGTCTTTTTATCTACATTTACAGAAATTCTCTCCTGAAGAGCACTTACCACATTACTTTCCTTTTTTGTTAGTCTAAAAGGATCTATTGTATTAGATTCGGGAGTTTCTACTTCTCTTGAGAACAACCCTTTGCCCCAGCCCAGTACTTTGAGCGGAAATCCCAGCAAAGCACTCCACCAAGGCGATCGCAACTCCTCTGAAATATATTCTGATGTGGACCACTTTTGTTCACCCTTGGCATCCGTAAGTTGAACATCGAACAGAGCTGTCATGAAGGGTACAGATTGTACAATATCGGGGTAAAGTTCCGGATATACTGCATCCGTGGAGTTCATGCTTCCCATATTGATGCCGGCCATAGAGGCCAGGGAACTCAACCCTCCCAGACCTGACTTGTTACCCTGAATCTCCGGTGCCAGTTTGACTGTCGTGGTGTACTCCTTGGGAATGCTGAAGGCGATGATCAAGCCGACGACGGCTCCTACGGCACACCATTTGAGAATCAGGCGCCGTCCGGCCCATAGTTTCTGCAGCAGTTCCAGCAGGTCGATCTCCTGTTCGCCGCTCTCCGGAGTCGGCTGTATCGTGTTGTTTTCCATATCTCGTGTATTCTCTATTATTTGGACAGATTGGCGATCGAGGCGGCCATGGTTCCGATCGAGGCGGCCGAGGTGGCGAGACTCATGATCGCCGGCAGATTCATACCCTTACGCTCGCGTTTCGACGGAATGATGATCTGGCATCCCGGTTCGATCCGGGCCTTCCTGAGGCTCCGTACGCGTGTAACGGTTCCGTTCATGTAGATGACATAGGCACGGCTCTTCTTGGCCCGAAGCCCATAGCCGCCGGCCTGTCCTACATAGTATTTCAGATTCTTGCCTTGAAGATAAAGCACCGTATTGGGATACATCACTTCGCCCGAGATGCTGACCGTGGAGACATACTGCGGAATAACCAGCCGGTCGCCCTCGCGCAGCACCATGTCGTAATCGGACCCGGGCTCGGCCAACGCCTTGTCCAGTTCGATGCCGACCGAATAATAGTCATTCAACTGAAGTTTGTTCATGGAGAGGGAGTCTCCGTTGCCCTGCTGATTCTGGAGCGCTATGCGCAGGGTCGTTTCCCGCACGGCACGCTCCTCGTCGTTCATGCGGCGGATCAGGCGGGCGCCATGAGCATAGGCATCGGACGTAAGGCCTCCGGCCCGCTTCACGAGATCAGAGAGACGTTCGTTTTTCTTGATGAGCGTATAGCCGCCCGAGAAGACCACTTCGCCGTCGAGCGTAACCCGCTCTTGGGGACGGTATGCCGGACTGCGGCGAACCTCTACGATGTCGTAGGGCATCAGCGTGAAGCCAGGCTCTCCGTCGACAATCAGTCCGTCCTTGAGCGAGAAGGAGTAAATTTTGCCCAATTCGCTCGAGGGGGTCAGACTCTTGGGATCCTTGATGCGGCGCGATACGTCGATGCGGGCAGTCGAAGCGCCGTCGAGAAGGCCGCCGGCCTGTACGACCAGATCCTCGATCGTCATGTTTTCAGCGTAGGGATAGGTTCCCGGACGGGCCACTTCGCCGTTGATGGTCAAAGCGCCGCGCTCTTCGAGTTCTTGGATGCTCGGGATGACCAGTACGTCATTACGCTGCAGCTCAATGTCGGGTGCCGCTCCGGACATGACATCGGCCAAATCTACGGCGACCATTTCGAGAGTCAGGTCCTCCCGTTCGCGCAACAGCAGGGCACGACCCGGGAAGGCATCGCCCTTGAGGCCTTCGGCGCGCTCGATCAGCCTCCGTACGGTATGCACCTCGTCGCCCAGTTCGTACATGCCTTCGCGATAGACAGCTCCGCGCACCTCGACACGATTGGCGAAGCGATCCAGTACGGACCCCACCGTAACTGCGTCCCCGTCTTCGAGATTCCAGGATGCGTAGTTCGGTTCGCGCACATTGTAGATTTGGTATTCGCGGCCCGATTCGCGGATGATGCGCACCTCGTCGCGGTAGGCGTCGCCCGTGAACCCGCCGGCATACTCCATCAGTTTGCCGAGACTTTCGCCGGACTTCATCTCGTAGTACATCGGGCGTTTCACGTTTCCGGAGATCTCGACCAGCAGTTCGTAGGGCGGAACGATGATGACATCGCCCTCCTCAAGGCGTATGTCGTCGTTCTGTTTGCCTTTCATGAGCAGATCGTAGACATCTACGCGGGCCACCTCGCGACCGCCCCGCATGATGCGGATGTCACGCAGACCGCCGATGGGCGTAACGCCTCCGGCGCGGTAGAGTGCATGGAATACCGTGGCGAAGGAGGAAAGCCGGTAGGTTCCCGGCGTGGTCACCTCACCCAGCACATTGACCTGGATCGTGCGCAGGCGTCCCAGCGTAACGCGGACGTCCGACGAGGGTTCCTCGCCCGATACGCCTGCGTAGATCTGGCTGAATACGCTGCGGAGTTTCTCGTTCGCCTTGCGGATCGTGAGTCCGTTCAGATAGACCGGACCGACCTGCTCGATCATGATATTGCCCTCGGGCGAGATCTCTTCGCGGAGACTCCGCTCGTTTTCACCCCAGATGTCGATGATCACCTCATCGCCGGGCCCCAGCCGGTAATTTTCGGGAGTGGCCTGGTTTTCGTTGGGCTCGAAGGTGAGGGCTGATCCACGGAAGATATTGCGGCCGAAAACCGTACGGGGATTCGTCGCTCCTCCCGTAGGATCGCTGACCGTGGAGCTCACGACATCCATGCTCCCGGCCGTGCGTGTCTCCTGCGAAGACTGCTGCCGTCCGCGGCGCTGTCCCGCAATGCTCTGGTCCGCCACGGCGGTCTCGCTTCCCTGGCTGGCTTCGTACTTCTTCTTCAGCCGTTCCGCCTGTTCGGCAGTAACGCCTTTGGCCAGCAGCTCTTTGCCGATCTGCTGGTCGCTCTTGCCGGCCTGCTTGGCCGTGAGGGCGTAATTGACGACGGCCTCATCGCTCATCTGGGCCCGTGCGGGGACGCTGCCTGCCAAGAGAAACAGCAGCAGCGCCGAAAATCCGAAAATCTTTTGCATCTATCTAATTTATGGTTTTGTTTCAACTATTTACACCGACTCAGCGGTTCCCGTACATCTCCTCGTAATACTTCTGGTAGTTCCCCGAAGTAACGTTGTCCATCCACTCCTGGTTGTCCAGATACCAGCGGACGGTCCGCTCGATACCCTCCTCGAACTGCAGCGAAGGCTCCCAACCCAGTTCACGCTGCAGCTTCCGTGAATCGATGGCATAGCGCATGTCGTGCCCCTTGCGG
>JALFNK010000003.1 GCA_022782405.1 Alistipes sp. | reverse complement strand
GGAATCAAATCTACGAAAAATCCCCTGCCGGGCATTGTCAAGCAGGGGTATTTTTATATTGGAATCAAGGGGGTAGGATTATTTTAGCACAAGGGGGCAGAATCGCTTGGTTTTAGGGGGCAGCTTACACTGGATTTTCCACACCCTTGCCACGGCGTGCGGAAGGAACGTCCGGAAGCAGTAGTTCGAAGTCGAGCTGCCGTTTCTGCAGGTCGGCGCGCTTGACGCGGATGCGTACGGCGTCGCCCAGCGTCAGGCGGCGTCCCGTGCTGCGGCCGACGATCTCGTAGGCCGTTTCGTCGAAGGCGAAGTAGTCGCCCTCGATGTCGCGCAGGAACGACATGCCCTCGATGTGCGTCTCGTCCAGCTCGACGTATACGCCCCACTCCGTAAGGCCCGAGATGTGCCCTTCGAACTCCTCGCCGATGTGCTCCTTCATGAACTCGACCATCTTGTACTTGATCGAGGCGCGTTCGGCTTCGGCGGCCACGATCTCACGGTCCGAGGCGCGTTCGCACAGAGCGTCGATCTCGGCTTTGTCCGCCGACTTCCCGCCCGCAAGATAGTGGGCCAGCAGACGGTGCACCATCATGTCCGGATAGCGGCGGATGGGCGAGGTGAAGTGCGTGTAACAGGGGAATGCGAGCCCGTAATGGCCGATGTTGTCCGTCGAGTAGTAGGCCTTGGCCATGGCGCGTACGGCCATGGTCGATACGGCGTTCTCCTCGGTGGAGCCCTTGATTTGCTTGAAGAGCTTGTTCATCTCCTTGGCTACGGCACGCCCTTTCGTTGCCTTGAAGACATGTCCGAAACGGAGGATGAACTGCCGGAAGCGGTCGAGCTTCTCCTCGCTTGGCGTGTCGTGCACGCGGTAAACCATCGTGCGGGGCACGGCGCGGCCCTTTTCGCTGCGGCGATGGCTGCAGAACTCCGCCACGCGGCGGTTGGCCAGCAGCATGAACTCCTCGATCATCTGATTCGATTCCTTCTGCTCCTTGAAGTAGACGCCGAGGGGTTTGCCGTCCTTGTCGAGGCGGAACTTCACCTCCTCGCGTTCGAACGAGATCGCACCGTTGCGGAAGCGCTGGCGGCGCAGCTCCTGCGCCAGGCGGTTGAGGGTCAGGATCTCCTCGGCAAAGTCGCCTTTTCCGGTTTCGATCACCTCCTGCGCCTCGGCATAGGTGAAGCGGCGGTCGGAGTGGATCACCGTGCGTCCGAACCACTCGTCGAGGATTTCGAGCTGCTCGTTGAGCGTGAAGACCGCCGAGAAACAGAGGCTCGTCTCGTTGGGCCGCAGCGAGCAGAGTTCGTTCGAAAGCCGCTCGGGGAGCATCGGCACCGTTCGGTCGACCAGATAGACCGATGTGCCGCGCTCGACGGCCTCGTCGTCGATGACCGAGTGCGGGCGGACGTAATGCGTAACGTCGGCAATGTGCACGCCCACCTCCCAGACGCCGTCGCGCACCTTGCGTACCGAGAGGGCGTCGTCGAAGTCCTTGGCGTCGGCCGGGTCTACCGTGAAGGTCGTCGTGTCGCGGAAGTCGCGGCGCGAGGCGATCTCCCCGGCCGTGATCCGGGCATCGATCGCCGCGGCGGCTTCCTCGACCTCGGGTTCGAAGCGATAGGGCAGTTCGTATTCGGCCAGGATGGCATGCATCTCCGTGTCGTTGTTTCCGGCCAGTCCCAGCCGTTCGACCAGCTCGCCCACGGGGCTCTTGCTCCCGGGCTGCCAGTCGGCGATGCGGACGACGACCTTCTCGCCGTCGCGGATGTCGGGGTAGTTGCGTTTCGAGAGGTAGATGTCCATCGGCATGCGCCGTGAATCGGCCCGCACGAAGATCTGGTGGGCTCCGACTTCGGCAATACCCACATAGGGCTTGCGGTTGCGTTCGACAATGCGGGTGATCTCACCCTCCATGCGTCCGTCCTTCCCGCGGTGGATGACGGCGACCTCCACGCGGTCGCCGTCGAGGGCGTTGGCCGTGTTGCGCTGATTGACGAAGATATCCTCCTCGAGCCCCTCGACACGGACAAAGACCGCACCGGACGTGGTCATGTCGGCAACGCCTTCGTAATGGGGCAGGTGCTGCCGTGTAAGGCGGTATTTCTCGCGGGCGCACTCCTCGACAACGCCCTCCTCGAAGAGCTGTCCGAGAATTTCGAACGTTTCGCGGCGTCCCTCCTTCGAGGCTCCGCCCGAGACCGAGGCGAGCTGCTTGAGCGAGAATTTGTTGTTCGGGAACTCCCGGAACAGGGCGAGTATGGCGGACCGGCGGTCCTTGTTCGACGCGGCGCGTGAAGTGCGCCGGCTGTTATTCTTGTTCATGTTCATTGTTGATTGAGTATTTGCAACGCGAGGCGGCTCATGAAGCCGATCCCTGTTTCGATGGCCTCTTCCCGGGGTATGAATTGGGCGGTGTGGGTGCGTCCCGCCTCCGGGCCTACGCCCAGACGGTAGAAGAGCGACGGGTAGACACGGCAGTAGAAACCGAAATCTTCGGCCGTGGTGCGCAGAGGCAGCATTTCGACCTTCAATCCCGCCTCCTTGGCGAGTGCCGTGGCCCGCTTGACGAGAATTTCGTCGTTCACCACGCACGGATAGCCCCGGCTGATTCCCACTTCGGTCGAAGTGCCGTGGCGCTTGTCGATATCCGCGGCAATGTTGGCGATGCGGCGGTGGATGATCTCGCGTTCGCGTTCATCGAACGTGCGCAGCGTCCCCTCCATGCGCACCTCGTCCGGCACGACGTTCGTGGCTCCTGCAGCCTCCACGCGTCCGATCGAGAGCACGCACTCCTCGGCGTTGAGGGCGATCAGGCGTGTCAGCAGCTCGGCACCGGCCGCCACGGGATCCTTCAGCTGGCTGCGCAGGGCGCCGTGGCCTCCCGTACCGTGGATGCAGAGACGAAGTTCGTCGCTGGCGGCCATGTACTTCCCGGCGCGGAATCCCAGCGTGCCTACCTCGAGCTGCGGCTCGACATGTTCACCGATAACGGCCCGAATGTCGTACCCTTCGAAAGGCTTTTCGGCCAGCACGAGCGAGGCTCCTCCCGGGTTGCACTCCTCGCCGGGCTGAAACAACCCGAAGAGCGTGCCGCAGAAATCGGCCTCGGCGGCCAGACGCTGCAGAACGCCGTAGAGTACGGCAGCGTGCATGTCGTGCCCGCAGGCATGCATGACGCCCCGGTTGCGGGAGCTCCATGCCAGGTCGGTCTGCTCGGTGATCGGCAGGGCGTCGATGTCGGCGCGGAGCACCACGGCACGCCGGTCTTTGGCGGCCCGGTGTCCCGGAATGCGTGCCAGAACGCCCGTGCCGGCCACCGGGGTGTGCTCTATCCCCAGCACGGCGAGCTGTTCGGCGATGAATGCCGCCGTGGCATGCTCCCGGAACGAGAGTTCCGGATAGGCGTGCAGGTGGCGGCGAAATTCGACGGGTGTCATTGTCTTCTGTAATATTTATAGGTCTGCGGCATCCGTTTCAGAATACCGCCTTGACGATCTGTTGGATGTTGTTCGTGCGGCTCATCGTGTAGTAGTGCAGCACGGGAACGCCCGCGGCCATCAGTTCGCGGCTTTGGGCGATGGCCCACTCTATGCCGACCTCGCGGACATGGTTCGGATGGGCCTTGGCCTCGCGGACCAGCTCCTCGGGAAGCTCTACGGCAAAGGTCTCGGGCAGTACCTCCAGGTGGCGGAGCGTCGAGAGGGGTTTGATGCCCGGGATGATCGGCACTTCGATGCCTGCTTCGCGGCAGCGGCGCACGAAATCGAAGTACTTGCGGTTGTCGAAGAAGAGCTGCGTTACGACATACTCCGCGCCGGCGTCGATCTTCGCCTTTAGGTGGCGGATGTCGCTCGTGATGTCGCGGGCTTCGAAGTGCACCTCGGGATAGCCGGCCACGCCGATCGAGAATTTCGAGTGGTGGCACTCCTCGACCTCGCCGTCCACGAACTCCCCGCGGTTCATCGCGGCGATCTGCCGCACGAGATCCACGGCATGGGCGTGTCCCTGCGGATGGGGCATGAAGCGGCGTTCGTTCTGCGACTTGTCGCCGCGCAGTGCCAGGACGTTGTGCAGCCCGAGGAAGTCCATGTCGATGAGCGTATCCTCGATGTCGTATTTCGAAAGCCCTCCGCAGATCAGATGCGGGACAACCTCGATGCCGTAGCGCTGACGGATGGCTGCCGAGATGCCCACCGTGCCGGGGCGACGGCGCACGACATGCCATTCGATGCCGCCGTCGGGCAGTTCGGTCTCCTTGATAGCCTCGCGGTGGAACGTAATGTTGATGTAGGCCGGGTCGAAGGGAACCAGCGGGTCGATGGCTCCGAAGATCTTCTGCATGCCGTCCCCCTTCAGGGGCGGCAGCAGTTCGAAGGCGAAGCGCGTGCGTTTCGAGGCGAGGGCCTCGTTGATGATATGTACGACGTTCATGTTTGTTTCGTGTTCTCTTGCCGATCTCGGATTAGTCCACGTTGTTCGGGATCCATTTTCTGACCTCTTCGACCGTCATGCCGCGGCGCCGGGCGTAGTCGAGCAGCTGTTTGGTGTCGATCTTCCCCACGGAGAAGTATTCGGCGTCGGCGAACATCAGCCCGCAGAGCGCCTCCCCGGGGTCGATCATACAGTTCTCCGTCAGACGCATGCCGGTGGTGATCTCCGCTGCCAGCAGGTCGAAGGCCTCGCGTTTGAGCGAGTGGTCGGGCGAGGCGGGGTATCCGAAGGCCATGCGGCGTCCGCGGTAGTCGCCGCGGATCATCTGCTCGGGCGTGAGGGGCTTTCCCTGCTCGTAACCCCACATCTGCCGGCGCACGAAGCCGTGCACGGCCTCGGCGAAGGCCTCCGTCAGCCGGTCGGCCAGCAGCTTGGCCATGATGGCTGAGTAGTCATCGCCCTCCGTGCGGAACTGTTCGGTCAGTTTCTTGAGGCCGATGCCCGCTGTCAGGGCGAAGCAGCCGATCCAGTCTCCCTTCGGGGCGATGAAGTCGGCCAGCGAGCGGTTCTCCTCGCCGCGCGTCTGGTTGCGGAGCATCGCAAAGCGCCGTTCTCGGCCCTTGCCGTCGGTGATCCAGATGTCGTCTCCCTCCGCGCGTGCGGGGAAGATGCCGACAACACCCTGGAGCGTCAGCAGTCGCTCGTCGCGGATGCGCGCGAGCAGCGTCTGCGCGTCGTCGAAGAGCTTGCGGGCCTCGGCGCCCCGCTCGGGGTGGTCGAGGATTTCGGGATAGCGGCCCTTGAGCCCCCAGGCCGGGAAAAAGAAGTTCCAGTCGATGTAGGGCTCGGCGTCGGCGACGTCGAAATCCGGAAAGACCATCCGCCCGGGGTGGAGCGGCACGACAGGGGTATGGTGCGGGGCTCCCTTGCGGGCCTTGCGCACCTCGACGATCGGGATGAGCGTGCGGGCGGCCTCCTTGTGGCGGTATTCGTCGCGCAGGACCTGCTGTTTGGCCTTTACCTGTTCGACATAGGCCGCACTGTCGGCTCCCAGCAGCCGGGCGAGGATCTGCGTATTGCTGCTGGCATTGGGCGAGTGTACGACGACACCCGAATAGACCGGCGCGATCTTCACCGCCGTGTGGAGGTCAGACGTAGTGGCGCCGCCGATGATGACCGGGATGCGCAGGGCGCGGCGTTCGAGCTCCTCGCAGACGTGCGCCATCTCCTCGAGCGACGGGGTGATCAGTCCGCTCAGGCAGATGCACCGGGCGCCCCACGCCACCGCTTCGTCCACGATGCGCTCGGGGGCGACCATGACTCCCAGGTCGCGGATCTCGTAGCCGTTGCAGGCCATGACCACCGCGACGATGTTCTTGCCGATGTCGTGTACGTCGCCCTTGACGGTGGCGATCAGCACCTTGCCGGCCGTATGGGCCGAGGTTGGGGCGCTCTGCTCGATGTAGGGGGTCAGGGCTGCCACGGCGCGTTTCATCACGCGGGCCGTCTTGACTACCTGCGGCAGGAACATCTTGCCCTCGCCGAAGAGCGTGCCGACCCGCTCCATGGCGGGCATCAGCAGCCGGTCGATCACCTCCATCGGGCTGCCCAGCGTCCGGTAGCCTTCGAGGGCATCCTCCTCGATATGGTCGGCAATGCCCTTGAGCATTGCATGACCGATACGCTCCTCGAGGCTTCCGCCGCGCCAGGCGTCGGGGGCCGCAGCCGGGGCCGCGGCGGCCTCCTCGCGAAGTGCATGGGCGTATTCGGTGAGCCGCTCGGCGGCATCCGCCCGGCGGCAGAGGATCACATCCTCGACGCGTTCGAGCAGTTCGGGTTCGATCTGGTCGTAGATGCGCAGCATCTGGGGATTGACGATGCCCATGTCCATGCCTGCGCGGATCGCGTGATAGAGGAACACCGAGTGCATCGCCTCGCGCACGGCGTTGTTGCCGCGGAAGGCAAACGAGAGGTTCGATACGCCTCCCGAGACCTTGGCGTCGGGCAGATGCTCCTTGATCCAGCGCGTTGCGTCGATGAAGGCCTTGGCATAGCCGTCGTGCTCGGGAATACCCGTGGCCACGGCCAGTATGTTGGGGTCGAAGATGATGTCGCGGGCCGGAAAACCACCCTCCGTAAGGAGCCGGTAGGCCCGTTCTGCCACCTCGATCTTGCGCTCATAGGTGTCGGCCTGTCCCCGCTCGTCGAAGAGCATCACCACCGCGGCGGCTCCGTACCGGTGGATTTCTCGGGCGCGGTGCAGGAACTCCGCCTCCCCCTCCTTGAGCGAGATGGAGTTTACCACGGCCTTGCCCTGCGTCGCCTCCAGACCGGTGCGGAGCACCTCCCATTTCGACGAGTCGATCATCGTCGGAACACGGGCGATCTCGGGCTCCGAGGCCATCAGGTTGAGGAACGTACGCATGGCCTCCACGCCGTCGATCAACCCGTCGTCCATGCAGACATCGACGATCTGCGCGCCGGCTTCGACCTGGGCGCGGGCTATGGAGAGCGCCTCCTCGTAGTTGCCTTCGCGGATGAGTCGTGCGAAGCGGGCCGATCCGGCGACATTCGTCCGTTCGCCGATGTTGATGAAGTTGGCTTCGGAAACGATGCGCAGCGGCTCCAGCCCGCTCAAACGGGTTTCGTGGCACGCTGCGGGCAGCGGCCGCGGCGTGTAGCCGTCCACGCGTTTCGCCAGCTCGAAAATGTGCGCGGGGGTTGTGCCGCAGCAGCCTCCCACGATATTGACCAATCCGCGCCGCATGTATTCGCCCACCTCCTCGGCAAACATCTCGGGCGTCTCGTCATAGCCTCCCATGACGTTCGGAAGCCCGGCGTTGGGGTGCGCCGAGATGCGTGTTTCGGCCACGGCGGCCAGCCGTTCGAGATAGGGGAGCAGCTGCCGGGCGCCGTAGGCGCAGTTGAGACCGACCGAGAGCAGCCGGGCGTGCGACACCGAGATGGCGAATGCCTCGACGGTCTGTCCCGAGAGGGTGCGGCCGCTGGCGTCGGCCAGCGTCCCGGAGACCATGACGGGGATGGCCTGCCCGCGTTCGGCGCAGAGCGTATCGATGGCGTAGAGGGCCGCCTTGGCGTTGAGCGTGTCGAAGACGGTCTCGACGAGCAGGATGTCCACTCCGCCGTCGAGCAGCCCCCGGGCCTGCTCCGTGTAGGCCTCCGCCAGCTGGCGGAAGGTGATTTCGCGTGCCGCGGGATTCGCCACGTCGGCCGACATCGAGGCCGTGCGGTTCGTCGGGCCCATCGATCCGGCGACGAAGCGCGGCTTCTGCGGATTGCGTCCGGTAAAGGTGTCCGCCGCACGGCGGGCGATCTCGGCCGCCCGTTTCGAAATCTCGTAGGCGAAGTCCTCCAGGGCATAGTCGGCCAGTGAGACGGCGTTGGCGTTGAACGAGTCGGTCTCGATGATGTCCGCGCCTGCGCGGAGGTATTTTTCATGAATCTCCCCGACGACTTCGGGGCGGGTCAGCACGAGCAGGTCGTTGCATCCCTTGAGCTGCAGCTTCCAGTCGCGGAACCGCTCGCCGCGGTAGGCCTCCTCGTCGAGGCCGTAGCCCTGGACCATGGTGCCGAAGCCGCCGTCGAGCAGCAGAATGCGCCGTTCGAGACAGCTGTAAAGGTCGTATGATGGATTTTGGGTGTGTGTCATGTCTTGTAATGTTCGGTCCGTGCGGTTCCGCCGGTGTTGCGGCGGAGCTTATCTCCGTACGATTTCTATTTCGAAGAGTTTGCTCCAGTTCTTGCCCGTAACGAAGATGCGTCCCGTTGCGGTGTCGTAGGCGATGCCGTTCAGCACGTCGGTCTGCGGCGTACGCTCCTCCGCCGAAAGCAGTCCCGTCAGATCGACGATACCCTCGACCCGGCCCGTTGCGGGGTCGATGATGACGATTTGGTCGGTCGTGTAGACGTTGGCCCAGATCTTTCCGTCGATCCACTCCAGTTCGTTGAGGTACTCCACGGGCTCGCCCCGCAACGTTACGGTCGTGGTCCGCTCACGGCGGAAGGTCTCCGGTTCGATCGTGTAGAGGTTGGCCGATCCGTCGGTCATGTAGAGCTTTCTGCCGTCGGTCGTCAGTCCCCAGCCTTCGCCGGCATAGCGGTGGTCTCGGATCTTCTTCCGCGTTGCGAGGTCGTAGACGTGTGCCGTATTCGACTGCCAGGTCAGCTGGTAGAGTTTGCCGTCGAGCAGGGTGATGCCTTCGCCGAACTCCGTGCGCGGCAGGCGGAAAAGCACCTCCGTCTTCCCCGTTTCGAGGTCTGTCCGCTGCACGACCGAGGCCCCGTATTGGCCGGTGCCTTCCCAGAGCGCTCCGTCGGCGTATTGCAGCCCCTGCGTGTAGGCGGTGGCGGCGTGCGGGTAGGTTGCCCGGATGCGGTAGGTATAGTAGACCGGTTCCGTCGTTTCGGCTGCGCGCGTTGTGGCGGAACTCCCCGTGCGGGATGCGCCGCCGCAGGCGGAAAGCAGCGACAGGGCCGTTGCGAGCATGAGTGCGATTCGTTTCATCTTCATCCGAAATTATCATGCAAAGATACTTAATTTATGCCATACTGCCGCACGGAACGCCCGAATTGTATTGCGGGGCATCGAAAAAAGCGTATCTTTGTAAGTTGAAACAACGATCCGAACCATTATGCTGAAACGACTTGCTTTACTTTGTTCATTCGTCCTGGCCGTGGCCTTTTCCGCCTTCGGAGCCGACGGCGGCGAGATCGAACGGCGCATCGCCGCTCTTGAGGGCGTTACGGAGACGAAGGCGCTCCCCGCGGGCGAATTCGCCGGCAAATACGAGGTCATGCTCGAACAGCCGCTCGACTGGCGCCACCCCTCGAAAGGCACGTTCCGCCAGCGGGTGCTGGTGATGCACGTCGGCTGGGACCGTCCCACGGTGCTCATCACGCAGGGCTACGACGCCAACTTCGCCCTTCCCGAGCGTTACCGCGACGAACTCTCGGCGCTTTTCGATGCGAATATCGTCTTTGTCGAGCACCGCTATTTCGACCGTTCGACGCCCGATCCGCTCGACTGGAAGTACCTCACGGCCGAGAATTCGGCCCATGACCTGCACCGTATCCGGACGCTCTTCGCGTCGCTCTACCCGGGCAAGTGGATCGCCTCGGGCATCAGCAAGGGCGGTACGACGACGATGCTCTACGCCACCTTCTTCCCCGACGACGTGGATATTTACGTTCCCTATGTGGGCCCGGTCTGCCATGCCGTCGAGGACAAGCGCTTCGGCCCCTATCTCGCACAGGTGGGGACTCCCGGAAGCCGTGCCGCCGTGCGGGCGCTGCAGACCGAACTTTTCCGCCGCAAGGCCGACTTGCTGCCCGGTTTCTGCGCTTTCTGCGAGGAAAAGGGCTATACGTTCCGCATTCCCGTGGAGGAGATCTACGACTTCTGCACGCTGGAGGTGGGCTTCGCCCTCTGGCAGTGGGGCTTCGACCCTGCGAAACTTCCCTCGACGGAGGCTTCGGACCAGGAGCTGCTCGATTTCCTGCTCGCCAGCGCCGGGCCGGACTATTTCTCGAAGGACAATGCGCAGGCCCCCTTCTTCGTGCAGGCGGCCCGCGAACTGGGCTACTATCCCTATGACGCCGAACCCTTCCGCGCCTATACGTCGGTCGATACGAAGGACTACCTGCGCCGCATTTTCCTCCCCGAGGAGCTGCGTCATATGAAGTTCTCGAAACGTCTGGGCCGTCGGATGACCCGCTATCTGAAGCGCAACGACCCGCGGATGATCTTCATCTATGGAGGCGATGATCCCTGGACGGCTCCCGGGGCCGCATGGGCCGCGACGGCGGACAAGCACAACATGAAGGCCTTCATCCAACCCGGAGGCAGCCACCGCACGCGCATTCAGACGCTTCCCGACTCGATGCGCCGCGAGGCCGTCGAGACGCTGCGCGCCTGGCTCGAGGAGTAACCGGCTTCGCTTGCGGAGGAGCTGGCGGCCGCCGTTCCGGTCTTTCCGGCGGAGCCGTATGCCGTTCGCGGAAAATAATTGCCGGTTTGCATTGTCGTTAATTCTTTATTTCGTATCTTTGCAGGCCGATTCCGGGAGATGAAAACAATATAACAACCGATTCAATATGAATATCGTAAGAGAACAACGCGAGCAGAACACCTCGCTCATCAAGGTTACCGTGGGCGAGCAGGATTATGCGCAGGAGGTCGACAAGGCGCTGCGCGAGTACAAGCGCAAGGCCAACATTCCGGGCTTCCGTCCGGGTATGGTCCCCATGGGTATCATCAAGAAAATGTACGGCAAGGGCGTCCTGGCCGAGCAGTCCTACCGCAAGGCGTCGAACGCCGTCTTCGAGTACCTCCAGAAGGAGAATATCGATTATCTGGGCGACGTGATTCCTTCGGAGGAGCAGGGTGCCTTCGACTTCGACAACGGCAAGGAGTTCGAGTTCGTGTTCGAGATCGGCGAAGCTCCGGAGATCAAGCTCGATCTTACGGACAAGGACAAGCTGACCTACCACAAGATCAAGATCGACAAGAAGATGCACGATGACTACCGGTCGAACTTCCTGCGTCGTTTCGGCCGTCTGGTCGATGCCGAGAAGGTGGCTTCGGACGAGGCGCTGACCGTTACGCTCGACAACGGCGAGATGAAGGTCGAGGATGCCTATGTGGGTCTGATCTCCATGAGCGAGGAGGACCGCAAGCCCTTCATCGGCAAGAAGGTGGGCTTCAAGATGAAGGTGAATATCAACGAACTGTACCGCAATCCGGCGCAGCGTGCCGCCTGCCTGCAGGTCAAGGAGGCGGAACTGGAGGGTATCAATCCCGAGTTCGAGCTGGAGATTACCAAGATCCGCAAGTTCGCCGAACCGGAGATCAACGAGGAGTTCTTCAAGATGGCTTTCCCTGCCGGCAACGTGAAGAGCGCCGAGGAGTTCGAGCAGTTCATCGACGCGCAGATCGAGTCCGAGCTGCGTCGTGAGAGCGACTATCTCTTCACGCTCGAGGTGCGCGACTATCTGGTCAAGAAGGCCGACCTGAAGATGCCCGAGGCATTCCTCAAGCGCTGGCTCTACACGATCAACGAGGGCAAGTTCACGATGGAGGATATCGAGAAGGACTTCGCCCAGTTCCTCAAGATGTTTACCTGGAACTACCTGCAGAAGCATTTCATCAAGGCCGACAACCTCACCGTAACGAAGGAGGAGGCGCAGGCCGAGGCGAAGGCCCTGGCTGCCGCCCAGTTCGCACAGTACGGCATGCCGTCGGCTCCCGATGACATGCTGGCCGGGTATGCCGAGAAGATTCTCGCCGACAAGGAGCAGGGTCAGAAGATCTACGAGAAGCTCTACGAGGTCAAGGTTGTCGAGGATGTGAAGTCGAAGATCAAGGTAACGGAAAAGGCCGTATCCGCCGACGATTTCGCCAAATTGGCCCAGGCGCTTTAGTTTTTGCGGAAAAATCCGTAACTTCGGACTTTGCAGGCTTGAAGTTTGCAAAGTCCTTTTTTTAACAGAAAACGCACAAGCGACATGACTTCCGAATTTGAAAAATACGCCCGGCTGCACCGGGGCATCAGTTCGCTCAAACTGCACGATTTCCAGTCAGTGAGTGCCTCCTACGTTTCGCCGACGATCATCGAGGAGCGCCAGCTCAACGTGGCGACGATGGATGTATTCTCGCGTCTGATGATGGACCGCATCATCTTCCTGGGAGCTCCGATCTACGACGATGCCGCCAACATCATCCAGGCGCAGCTGCTCTTCCTCGAGTCGGCCGATCCCGACAAGGACATCCAGATCTACATCAACTCCCCGGGCGGTTCCGTCTCGGCCGGTCTGGGTATTTATGACACGATGCAGTTGGTCAATCCCGATGTGGCGACCATCTGTACGGGCCTGGCAGCCTCGATGGGTGCCGTGCTGCTCGCGGCAGGAGCCCGCGGCAAGCGTTCCGCGCTGCCTCATTCGCGGGTGATGATCCACCAGCCGCTGGGCGGAGCGCAGGGACAGGCTTCCGATATCGAGATCACCGCGCGCGAGATTCTGAAAACCAAGCGGGAGCTCTATGAGATTCTCGCCGCCCATACGGGCGCCTCGCTGCGCAAGATCGAGAAGGATGCCGACCGCGACTGCTGGATGTCGGCCAAGGAGGCCAAGGAGTACGGCCTGATCGACGAAGTACTCTCCAAACGTGAAAAATAACAGAAATGGCACAGCATAAAAACGGCAACGGCACGACGCCCCGCGACGGGGAGTGCTGTTCGTTCTGCGGCGCCCGGCGCTCGGAGGTGGAGATTCTCTTCCAGGGTGCTAACGGCGCCTCGATCTGCAACAAATGCATCGAGAACGGTTACAAGATCATGCGCGACAACGACCTCGTCCCCGGTGGGAAAGGGCATGCCGCGGCGGCTCCGCTGAAGATGGAGGAGTTGCTCAAGCCCGCGGAGATCAAAGCCTTCCTCGATCAGTACGTCATCGGGCAGGATGCCGCCAAGCGCTACATGTCCGTGGCGGTCTACAACCATTACAAGCGTCTGGTCTATGCGCCGAAGGAGGAGGATGTCGAACTCGACAAGTCGAACATCGTGCTGGTGGGACCCACCGGTACGGGCAAGACGCTCCTGGCCCGGACGATTGCCAAACTGCTGAAGGTTCCCTTCACGATTGTCGATGCCACGGTGCTCACCGAGGCCGGCTATGTCGGTGAAGATGTCGAGAGCATCCTTTCGCGGCTGCTGCAGGTTGCCGACTACGATGTGGCGCAGGCCGAGCGGGGAATCGTCTTCATCGACGAGATCGACAAGATCGCCCGCAAGGGGGATAATCCCTCGATTACGCGCGACGTCTCGGGCGAGGGGGTGCAGCAGGCGCTGTTGAAGATTCTCGAGGGCACGGTGGTGAACGTGCCGCCCCAGGGCGGGCGCAAGCACCCCGAGCAGAAGTTCATCCAGGTCGATACTCGCAACATCCTCTTCATCTGCGGCGGGGCGTTCGACGGTATCGAGAAGCGTATTGCCCAGCGGCTCAATACACGGGCCATGGGTTACGGACGCATCCAGGCCGATACGATCGACCGGGGCAATCTGATGCAGTACGTTACGCCCCAGGACCTCAAGTCGTTCGGACTGATCCCCGAGCTGGTGGGGCGTCTTCCGGTACTGACCTACATGCAGCCGCTCGACCGTACGGCCCTGCGCTCGATTCTCACCGAGCCGCGGAATGCCATTATCAAGCAGTACAAACAGCTCTTCGCACTCGACGGTGTGGAGCTGACCTTCGATGACGAGGTGCTCGACTACATCGTCGACAAGGCCGTGGAGTTCAAACTCGGCGCCCGGGGACTGCGTTCGATCTGCGAGGCGATCATGATGGACACGATGTTCGAGATCCCCTCTACCGATACGCAGCGCTTCACCGTAACGCTGCCCTATGCCCGCCAGAAGGTGGAAAAAGCAAATATTCTGGAATTAAAGCAGGTCGGGTAGCTTTTTTTGTTATCTTTGTAGAGGCTTGCCGGACCGATCGTTTCGGGGGCATGCTAACCGATTGCTACACAGAACATAAAACACAAACTTCATGTCTTCTACAAATTCCAAACTTGCGCGTGTCGCCGACAATATCCGTATTCTGTCGGCTGCAATGGTCGAAAAGGCGAAATCGGGACACCCGGGTGGCGCCATGGGCGGCGCGGATTTCATCACGGTGCTTTATACCGAATTTCTGCGTTACGACCCCGACAACATGGCTTATGCGCACCGCGACCGCTTCTTTCTCGATCCGGGGCACATGTCGCCGATGCTCTATGCGACCCTGTCGCTTGCCGGGAACTATACGACCGAGGACCTGCAGTCGCTCCGGCAGTGGGGCAGCATAACGCCCGGACATCCCGAGGTGGATGTGCTCCGCGGTGTGGAGAATACGTCGGGACCGCTGGGACAGGGCCATGCCATGGCGCTGGGCGCCGCGATTGCCGAACGTTTCCTCGCAGCGCGCTTCGGAGAGTGGATGGCTCACAAGACGTATGCCTACGTTTCGGATGGCAGCATCGAGGAGGAGATTTCGCAGGGCGTGGGCCGCATTGCCGGGCATCTCGGCCTCTCGAACTTCATCATGTACTACGACGCCAACAACGTGCAACTCTCGACCAAGGTGGATGAGGTGGATACGGAGAACGTCGCCATGAAGTACGAGGCGTGGGGCTGGAACGTGCTGACGATCGACGGCAACAACGTCAATGCGATCCGTGAGGCGCTTGTCGCCGCAGACAGCGAGATGGAGCGTCCGACGCTTATCATCGGCCGCACGGTGATGGGCAAGGGTGCCAAAGGCCCTTCGGGCGAGAGTTTCGAGGACAAGGTCTCGACGCACGGCCAGCCGCTGTCGGCCGCCGGTGCCGATGTGGCTGCCACGATCCGCAATCTGGGCGGCAATCCCGACGATCCTTTTGCCGTCTTCGAGGAGAGCCGCGAAGTCTTTGCCGAGCGTCGGGAGGCGCTGCGTGCCTGGGCTGCCGAACGTGCTGCCGTCGAGAAGTCGTGGCGGGCCGAACACAAGGATCTGGCCCTCAAACTCGACCGTTTCCTTTCGGGCGAACTCCCCGAAATCGACTATAAGGCAATCGAAGTGAAGCCCGACGTAGCCACGCGTGTCGCATCGGCCGCCGTTCTGGGCGTCTATGCCGACAAGATCGAGAATATGATCGTTTCGTCGGCCGACCTTTCGAATTCGGACAAGACGGACGGCTTTCTCAAGAAGACCAAGGCCTTCGAGAAGGGCGACTTCACGGGACGCTTTTTCCAGGCCGGTGTTTCGGAGCTGACCATGGCCTGCGTAATGAACGGTATGGCGCTGCATGGAGGTGTCATTCCCGTATGCGGAACCTTCTTTGTCTTCTCGGATTACATGAAGCCGGCGATCCGTATGTCGGCCCTCATGCGCCTGCATGTCATCTACGTCTGGTCGCATGACTCGTTCCGCGTGGGTGAGGACGGCCCGACGCATCAGCCTATCGAGCAGGAGACGCAAATCCGCCTGATGGAGCATGTGCGCAACCATCAGGGCGAACGTTCGATGCTCGTGCTGCGTCCGGCCGATGCCGATGAGGCGGTTATGGCCTGGAAACTGGCGCTCGAGGAGCACCGTCCCGTAGGGCTCGTTTTTTCGCGTCAGAATATACGGAGTCTTAAGACGCTCTCCACGAGCCGCCGCGAGGAGGCTGCCCAAGTTGCCAAGGGTGGCTATGTAGTCAAGGATGCCGCCAAACCCGCTGCCGTACTGGTCGCTTCGGGTTCGGAGGTATCGACACTGGCCGACGGCGCGGAGTTGCTTGCGGCAGAGGGTATTCAGGTGCGTGTCGTAAGCGTTCCGAGCGAGGGTCTTTTCCGCGACCAGCCCAAATCCTATCAGGAGAGCGTGCTGCCTGCGGGTGTGCCGCGTTACGGCATGACTTCGGGGCTTGAGGTGAATCTCCGCGGCCTCGTGGGCGATACGGGGGTGATCCACGGACTGAACCATTTTGGCTATTCGGCCCCCTTCAAGGTACTCGACGAGAAGTTCGGCTACAATGGGGAAACCGTAGCCGCTGAAGTGAAGAAGATGCTGGGCCGATAAGCCGGCGCACCTTTAGCCGGGACTTCGGCTTGAAATGCGGGCCGGTGCAGGATTCTGCACCGGCCCGTTTCCGTGCGATCGGACGATCGGTCGCAATTGCCGGAATAAAGCAAACCCGGAAGATCGCTTCCGGGTTTGCTGTCCATGGATTCGGGAACTGCTATTCGACGATGGTTACACGGTTGAGAGCCGGTTTGTCGAACGGTTCGTTGTTGCAGCCGTTTGCCACAATCTGGAGTTGCTTCTTGTCGACTCCGTATTTCTCTACCAGCGCGTTGCATACGGCTTCCGCACGCATCTCGCTCAACTGCTGGTTGCGCTTGGCCGAACCGGTGGATTTGTCTGCGGATCCGATAACCTTGAATGTCTTTCCGGGCGACTTCTTGATGATTTCAGCCATGTATCCGAGGTTGATCATCTCCTTGTCCGTCAGATCCGCCTTGCCGATCTGGAAGAAGATGGCCATGGGCGCGCTCTCGACCTTGGTAACGGGGGCAGGTTTTTGCTTGCGGGCAGCTGCCAGTTGGTTGTTGAGCTCCTTGATCTGGTCCTCCTTGTCCTGGATGGTGTTCTCGAGGGCGTTGATCCGGTCGATATACGGCGTGTAATCCGGAACGACCTCCTTCGGAGCCCGATTGAAGTTGCGGCGATTGAGCTTGAACGTGAGGCCGACAGTTACCGAAGTCATGCCTTCGCCCTTGGAGCCGCGGACCACGCCGTCGAAATTCTGATTGACGAACATGTGGCGTGCTTCGAGCGTCAGGTCCACCACCTTGCAGAGCCGGATGTTGTTCAGCAGGCCGATGCTCATGGCGAACTCGTTGTTGTAGGCGTCGTTTCCGTACGAACGGGCCCAGCCGGTTCCCACGAAGGGTACGAAGTTCCACGTCCGGTCTTCCCGATAGCCGCTTATGGCATTGGAGATGTTCCACATGAAGTCGGCGTGGAGGTACGATACGCCGAACTTTTCATTGTAGACGTTCTTCTCGAAAAGGTCCTTGGCGTACAAGGTCTGGCCCGTAGTCCAGCCTTTGGCGTTGATGCCCGAGTATCCGATGCGGGCACCGACCGAAGGCGTGAACCATTTGCCGACATTGATGTCGAGGGCCGGGGCCAGTCGTTTCCCGAACGAACCGTAGCTGTCATTTTCACCCTGATAGATGTTTACACCTCCGGCCACACCGATGAAGATGTTGTCGAAGAAACGGTTGGTGAGGTAGGGGCCGCGTACGATCTTGTTGTTGTCATCGCGGTTCTCTCGAACCTTCCCCTCCTGTTGCGCAAATGCGCAAGTTGTCGATAAGACGAGTGCTGCGACGAGCACTCTTTTCAGCAATCTGTCCATAAAGTTGGGATTAGTTGGTTAGTGTGAAATTTTTTATCGTCAATGAACTCTGGCGGAATCGTTGCGGCAAAGTTCTTTCGGGCCCGCAGGGAAGATTCATTCGGTTCAAATATAACTATTTATGAGATAGGAACAAAGCAAATGCGAAAAAAAAGCATGAAAAATGGGTAAAATGTGAGAAAAACTCCTTATCTTTGCCCTCCCGTCTGTCAAGCGGGGAAATGTGGAAAGATTTGGACTGCTTGCAACCACAATAAAAAATCGCTAAAACAGCACGTTTTTTATTCCAACAGTCAATTTTTCCCATTTTATACGTTTAACCCTGAAAAACGGATAACAATGGGCTTTTTATTTACATCGGAGTCGGTCTCCGAAGGGCACCCCGACAAGGTCTCCGATCAGATTTCAGATGCCATCCTGGATGAATTCCTGCGCCATGACGCCAACTCGAAGGTAGCGTGCGAAACGCTCTGCACCACGGGCCTGGTGGTCGTTGCGGGCGAAGTGCGTTCGGAGGCGTATGTGGATGTGCAGGAGGTGGCGCGCCGCGTCATCGACCGTATCGGCTACACGAAGGGCGAGTACCGCTTCGACAGCAATTCATGCGGTATTCTCTCGGCTATTCACGAGCAGTCGCCTGACATCAACCAGGGTGTCGTGCGTGAGACGGAGGAGGAGCAGGGTGCCGGCGACCAGGGCATCATGTTCGGTTACGCCTGCAACGAGACGCGCGAGTACATGCCTGCAACGCTGATCCTCTCGCATGTCATCCTCAAGGAACTGGCCGTAATCCGCCGCGAGGGTCAGGTGATGCGTTACCTGCGCCCCGACGCGAAGTCGCAGGTTACGATCGAGTACGACGAGCAGACGCGCAAGCCGTTGCGGGTCCATACGATCGTCGTATCGACGCAGCACGACGAATTCATCCTTCCGGGCGAGGGCCTTACGGAAAAGCAGGCCGAGCAGCGCATGCAGGAGCAGATTCGCGAGGATGTGCGTACGATCCTCATCCCGCGTGTCAAGGCGCGTCTGGAGCGCGCCGGCGACAAGCTCGCCGACCTGATTACGGGCGACTACATCCTGCATGTGAACCCCACGGGCAAGTTCGTCATCGGCGGCCCTCACGGAGATACGGGCCTCACGGGCCGCAAGATCATCGTCGATACCTACGGAGGCCGCGGAGCCCACGGGGGCGGTGCCTTCTCGGGCAAGGATTCCTCGAAGGTGGACCGTTCGGCCGCCTATGCCGCGCGGCACATTGCCAAGAATCTCGTGGCCGCGGGTGTCGCCGACGAGGTGCTCGTCGAGTTGTCGTATGCCATCGGTATCGCGCAGCCGCTCTCGGTTTATGTCGATACCTACCGTTCGCAGCGTCCGGCCGCTCTTGCCGGAATGACCGACGGGGAGATTGCCCGCCGCATCGAAAAACTCTTCGACCTGCGTCCGGCGGCCATCGTGAAGCGCTTCGGCCTGAAGAACCCGATTTTCGAGGCGACGGCCTCCTACGGACACTTCGGAAACCGACCCTATCGGAAGGTCGAGAAGCTATGGGAGAACGGCCGGCAGGTCGAGCGGGAAATCGAGTTCTTCGGTTGGGAGAAGCTCGATGCCGTGGATGCCATCCGCAAGGAGTTCGGCTTGTAAGGAGCTGATTGCGTGAAATTTCGGGACATCCGTTGCGGATGTCCCTTTTTTTTGAAAAAATACATACTAATCGGTCCTTTGCTTGCGTTTGTCCTCAAACCGAACTTGAAAACCCTTTGAATATGCAGTGAAGTTGCCTCTGAATAAATAGTGTAATTCAAAAACTCGATTTATTATGAAAAAGGCATTTTTGATTTTGGGCCTTGTCGCCGTTTCGGCCGTAGCCGGCGGTGCAACGGCCTGGGCCGTTGCAAAGAACCGCGACGGTCGCAGCGTGGAGTATATCGAACGCGAAGTGGAGCGTACGCCGGCTCTGGGTACGCATTTTACCTCGTACCAGAGCGAAAAGTATCCCGACCTGACCTATGCGGCTGAAAATGCCGTGAAGGCTGTTGTCAATGTCGAGGCCATCCAGCAGGTGGAGATGCGGCGCAACCGGAGCTACGATCCCTTCCTGGAGTTCTTCGGCATTCCCCAGCAGTACGGCTATGGCGACGATCGCCCGCAGTATCGCGAGCAGCGTGCCGGCGGATCGGGGGTCATCATCTCCGCTGACGGCTATATCGTTACGAACAACCATGTCGTGGACGGTGCTTCGAAACTGCGCGTGAAACTCAACGACGGCCGGACTTTCGATGCCAAGCTCGTGGGTACGGACTCGGCTACGGACGTGGCGCTGCTGAAGATCGACGCCGAGGATCTGCCGACGCTGGCCTTCGGTTCGTCCGATGCGCTGCGTCTGGGTGAGTGGGTGCTGGCCATCGGTTCGCCCTTCGACCTGCAATCGACCATCACGGCAGGTATCGTGAGCGCCAAGGCGCGTAATCTGGGTGCCATCCCCAACGATTTCCGCATCGAGTCGTTCATCCAGACCGACGCTGCGGTGAATCCCGGCAACTCGGGCGGTGCGCTGGTCAATACGCACGGCGAGCTGGTAGGCATCAATACGCTCATCAAGTCGCAGACGGGCAGCTATATCGGTTATTCGTTCGCCATTCCGGAGTCGATCGTCCGCAAGGTCGTGGTCGATCTGAAGGAGTACGGCGTCGTGCAGCGCGCCATGCTGGGCATCATGTTCCGTCCGGTCGATCAGGATTTCCTCGATACGGAGGGCAAGGAGCTGGGCATCGACAAGATCGGCGGTGTCTATGTGGCCAGTGTCGTCGAGGGCGGCTCGGCATCGGAGGCCGGTATCCGCAAGGGGGATGTCATTCTCGAGATCGACGGCCTGAAGATCAACGATGCCGCGACGCTTCAGGAGCAGATTGCCCGCCACCGACCCAACGATAAGGTGAAATTGTCGGTAAAAAGAGGCGGCGATGTGAAACAATTTGACGTTACTTTGCGTAATAAGGCAGGTAAAACGGAGTTGATGACCCGCGAGGATGTCGATGTGGTCGAGGCCCTCGGCGGCAAGTTTGCCGATGCAGGTGCGAAGCTCTGCCGCGAACTCGATATCCGGGGCGGCGTTCAGGTCGTTTCGGTGAAGAACGGCGGCATTCTGGCACGGGCACGCGTCCGGGAAGGATTCGTCATTACGCATATCAACGATACTCCGGTTTACTCGCTTTCGGACATGGAGCGCATGACCGAGAAGATCCGTTCGATCGACGGTGTCTATCCCAACGGCCGCTCGGCAAGCTATACGCTTGTGGAATAGTAGCGGCGATGATCGGGCGGGTCGGTAACGTATGACTAATTTTTTGGAGTAGAGAGATAAGAAATGCGTCAGTTAAAGATTACGAAATCCATCACCAACCGCGAGAGCGCTTCGCTGGACAAGTATCTCCAGGAGATCGGCAAGGAGGAGCTCATCACGGTGGAAGAGGAGGTGGAACTCGCCCAGCGAATCAAGAAAGGAGATCAGGAGGCACTCGAGAAACTCACCAAAGCGAACCTTCGTTTCGTGGTTTCCGTAGCAAAGCAGTATCAGAATCAGGGGTTGAGCCTTCCGGACCTGATCAATGAAGGTAATCTGGGTCTGATCAAGGCCGCCGAGAAGTTCGATGAAACGCGCGGTTTCAAGTTCATTTCCTATGCCGTGTGGTGGATTCGCCAGTCGATTCTCCAGGCTTTGGCCGAGCAGTCGCGTATCGTGCGTCTGCCGCTCAACCAGGTAGGATCGCTCAACAAGATCAACAAGGCCTTCGCCCGCTTCGAGCAGGAGCACGAGCGTACGCCGTCCCCCGAGGAGCTGGCTACGGAACTCGAACTTCCGAAGGAGAAGGTTACCGATACGCTGCGTGTCGCCGGCCGCCATGTTTCGGTCGATGCACCCTTCGCCGACGGTGAGGACAACTCGCTGCTCGACGTGCTGGTGAATCCCGATTCGCCCAACGCCGACCGCGGACTGATCAACGAGTCGCTTGCAACCGAGGTGGATCGTGCACTGGAGACCCTTACGGAGCGTGAGCGCGATATCATCAAGTATTTCTTCGGCATCGGCTGCTCGGAAATGACTCTTGAGGAGATCGGCGAGAAGTTCGACCTCACGCGCGAGCGCGTACGTCAGATCAAGGAGAAGGCGATTCGTCGGCTGCGCCATTCGTCGCGGTCGAAACTGCTGAAATCCTACCTGGGCTGATTCCCGGCGGAAAAACAGAGGAACGGCTCCGGAGTGAAAACTTCCGGAGCCGTTCTTTTGTTGCCGTATGCTGCGGCGGGAGCCGTTGTGTGCACCTTTGCGGGTTGCCGACCTCTGCCCTGTAGCCTTCCGGCCCGTGGCGGGCGTCATCAGATCTCGTCGAGGATTGTGGGACCCGTGCCGTCGTAGGTATTCGGATCCTCGTCCTCTTTTTCGTCATCGTCCCCCGTCGGGGTATCGTCCGAGTCCCCGGCGAGTGCCGCGGCAAGGGCTGAAGGCCAGATGCCGAGCAACAGGCTTCCCAATGACAGCGGCCATCCGAAGATCCATACGCCTGACACGCAGAGCAGCATCACGGGAATCGTGATGAGGAGGAACTTCCCGTCGTGGTACTTTTCGATGAAGTTGAAGAGTATCATGCAGATTCCGGAGAGCACACCACACCACATGATGAAACGGATGAGCCCGTCGGTAAAGTTGTTCATGTAGAAGGCGAGGCTCTTCTGATAGCGCTGGCTGCGGGCTATGGCATCGGCCTGCGTCCAGTCGCCGTCCAAACTCTCGGCTACCAGGAAATTGAGGCTGCGTGCCGCAACGTAGCGATAGACCCGAATGGAGCGATCGCCCTTGAGATAGGTCGATACCCGGTCGTAGCGTCGGCCGATGGGCTGCCAGGTCTCGATGAGCCGGGCATCTTTCAGCGAGACGAGCCATTGCGCATCCTCGACCTTGAGGTTTTCGCGCTGGTTGATCGATTTCGTATAGCAGAGTGTGAAGAGTACGAGTCTCAGGTTGTTATCCGAGGCTTCGAACCCTTCGTGCCCGTTGGCCTTATAGGGCTCAAGGTCGAAACTGTCGGGGATGGTGAAGCGTACGGCGGCATTTTCGTATTCGGCGGCCTGCAGGGCGCAGGGCGCAGTCAGCAGGGCGCAGAGCAGCAGAAGAAGGCGTTTCATGGATCGAGGTATTTCGGTTTGTTGATGCGGGTTACCAGACGATGGGTTCCTTGCCGATCGAACGCAGGTATTCGTTGGCGCGCGAGAAGTGGCGGCATCCGAAGAACCCCCGGTATACCGAGAGCGGTGAGGGGTGCACGGCTTTGAGTATGAGGTTGCGCTGCGGGTCGGCGATGGCACCCTTGCGCTGGGCGTAGCTGCCCCAAAGCATGTAGACAATGCCCTCCTTGCGCTCGGCGATGGCGCGGACCACGGCGTCGGTGAAGGTTTCCCAGCCATGCCCGGCGTGGGAGGCGGCCTCATGTGCGCGTACGGTCAGTACGGCGTTGAGCAGCAGTACCCCCTGTTCGGCCCAGCGGTCGAGATTGCCTGTTGCGGGTATGGGGGTTCCGGTGTCGCTTTCGACCTCCTTGAAGATGTTTTGCAGCGAGGGGGGAAAGGGAATGCCGTCCGCAACCGAGAAGCAGAGCCCGTTGGCCTGACCGGGACCGTGGTAGGGGTCCTGGCCGATGATGACGACCTTGAGCTTCTCGAAGGGGCATTTGTCGAATGCCCGGAAGATGTTGCTGCCCCGGGGATAGATGTGCTGCGTGGCGTACTCGCGGCGTACGAAGTCGGTCAGTGCGACGAAATAGGGTTTCTCGAATTCGGGAGCCAGAATCTCTTTCCAGTCTGCGGCGATCTTTACCTCCATGTGGTTTCTTTGCGGTTAATTCATGTAAATGTAGTAAAAAGTTGGCTCAATATCGCTAACTTTGTCTTCGATATGAAGAAATGGATGCTTTTCATGGCCGGATTGCTGCTGGCAGCAGGCAATCTGGCGGCGCAGAACCCTGCGGGGGAGGTGCGTAACGTGATCTTTCTGATCGGCGACGGCATGGGCCTCGCGCAGGTTTCGATGCTCAAGATCGAGGGTGGCTATGCGCCGACGGCTTTCGACCGTGCCGAGGGCATTGCGCTGATCTCGAGTTATTCGGCCAACAACCGGGTTACCGACTCGGCAGCGGCCGGTACGGCCCTTGCTACGGGTGCCAAGACCGATAACTCCACGCTGGGGCAGACCCCTTCGGGCGAACCGCTCACGTCGATGATGCGCCGGGCTGCGGACCGCGGCATGGCAACGGGCCTTGTTGTGGTGGGCGCCCTTCAGGATGCGACGCCGGCAGCTTTCTATGCGCACGTCAAGAGCCGTCGCGACACCGAGGAAATTTTGCGCGACATGCTGGTGTCGGACATCGACGTGATGATCGGCGCCGGATGGGGAAACCTCGGCAAGTCGTGCGGCGAGGGCGGTGATTATGCCGAGGCGTTCGCGCGGCGCGGATACCGGGTTGTCTCCTCGCTAGGGGAGGCGGAGAAGGGTGCCCCTTCGCGTCTGCTGTGCGCCGTCGATGAGAAGGAGACTCCGATCAAGGCTCCCGCGCGGGGCGATTTCCTGCCGCGAGCCGCCAAACGGGCCATGGAGCTGCTTGCCGACAAGAGTGCCGGGAAAGACGAGGGCTTCCTGCTGATGGTCGAAGGCTCGATGATCGACGGCGGCGGACATGCGAACGATGCCGCATGGCTGTTGGCGGAGATGCGCGATTTCGAACAGACGGTAGCTGCTGCGATGGATTTCGCCGACCGCACGCCGGGGACGCTGGTCATTGTGGCGGCCGACCATGAGACGGGCGGTCTGTCGATCTGCAGCGGCAATCCCGACTTCACGCTCTCCGAGAGCGGTATCGACTACCGTTTTGCGACGAAGGGCCATACGGGGATCCTGCTCCCGGTCTATCTCTATGGAGCCGGAACCGATGCCATTCACGGTATGATGGACAATACGGAGCTTGCGCAACGTATCATGCGGCTGCTCGATCTGGACGCGGAGTAGCGATCGCCTTCCGATACGACAAGACGGCGCCTCCCGGGATCGGGAGGCGCCGTCCGTCATTGGCGGATAGGGTGGCGGTGCGGCGATTGGCTGCTATCCGTTGGTTTCCGTTGCCGGAGTTGCTGGCTGCGGCTCCTGGGCCGGGACCTTCGTGCCATCGAGCCGGAAGTCGATCGGGATGGTATATTTCAACCGCACCTTCTCGCCCCGCTGTTCGCCGGGCGTCCATAGGCCGCTTGCCGATTGGACGACCCGGACGGCCTCCCCGGCCAGCTGCTCGTCGGGCGACATGAGGACGCAGACCTCTCCGATCGAGCCGTCCTTTTCGACGACGAAGGTGAGAACCACACGACCCTGAATGCCCTGCTTGGCCGCCTCCTGCGGATAGCGCAGGTGGGTCATGACCCAGTTGCGGAAGGTGTTCAGATCACCGCCCTGGAAGGTGGGCATCTGTTCGGCAATCAGGAAAGGTTCGTCGCCGGTCGCTGCAGCAGCCGTCTGCTCCGGCTTTTGGGGAAGGCGGAAATCGATCGGAATCACATACTTGATCCGTACGAGTTTCCCCCGGTCTCTGGCGGGCGTCCATTTCGGGGACTCGCGCAGCCGGCGGATGACCTCTTCTGAAAGGCGCGTGTCGGGGCTCTGCAGGATCTCGACGTCCGTTACGCTGCCCTCCTTCCCGACGACGAAGGTGATGACCACGCGACCCTGTATTCCGGCGTCAAACGCCCCTTTGGGGTAGCGGAGCCCCTCCTGCACCCAGTTGCGGAAGGTGTTCAGATCGCCGCCCTGGAACGTGGGCATCTGTTCGGCGACAAGGACCGTATCCTCGTCGTTGTCGGGAGTTGCGGCTTGCTTCCTGTCCGGAGCCTCGGAACGCTCCATCATAAGGATGTATCGTATCGGCTCGTTCTCTTCGGAGACGCAAACCTCCTTTGTGTCGTAGCCGACAAGGGATATCTGAATGGTCGAGCCCGGGGCAGCCTCGATTTCGGCATATCCCTTATCGTCGGTAACCGTGCCGCGGGAGGTTCCCTCAATTTGGATGAGGGTGCCTGAAAGCGGTTTCCCGTCCTGGTTGTCCGCGATGAAGAAGGAGACGTTTGTTTCGTCGCCGGCTGCCCGGACGGTTTCGGTTGTCGTGCGGATCTCGGCGGCGCGTGTGGTGAACGAGAAGGCGCACAGGAGGCCTGCGATTGCGGGAAGCGTTCCCGCGAGGCGGAGCAGGGCGTGCCTGCCCGGGGTCTGTGAAAGCATCATTTGAAATCGTTTTTTGGTTAATGAACTTCGCAGCCCGTTGGCTATTTCCGGACTATAACCGAAAAGCTGCCTGAATATCACATGCATGTAGAGTTCCTTGTCGTACCCTTCGTTCAGCACATCGCTGTCGGCCTCGAACTCCTCGGCTTCGGTCAGGCGCCGTGCGGCGATCCATACGAAGGGGTTCCACCACAACAGCGCCTTCATCGACTCCATGGCGAGCCGTTCGACCGAATGGCGGTGGGCGATGTGGCTCATCTCGTGGCGCACGATGGCTTCCAGCTCCTCCGCCGGAGTCTGCTGCCAGACGTAGATCGAGCGCAGAAACGAGAAGGAGGCAATCTTCTGCAGGGTTCTGATGAGGGTGAAGCGTCTCGTGTGGGTTATTTCGGCACCGCGGCGCAGGTGTCGGATGCGTATGATCTGCGCCACCATCACGCCGGCGAGCAATGCCGTGCCGAGTGCGAGCAGGATGACAAACAGTCCCGTCGGGTCGAATCCCGGCGAAGCAACCGGTTCCACGACGATTTGTGCCGTCGGCAGGCCGGCCGTCGGCACGACGGTCGTGATCGCCTCGCCGGGCCATACCGGTATGCGCAGCAGCGGAATTACGGCTGCCAGCGGCACCGAGAGCAGCAGATAGATGCGGCACCAGCGGTGGGGTATACGGCGTTCAAGAAGCCAGGCGTAGGCGGCCTGCAGGATTCCGCTGCATACCGCAGCCTCGAACATATAGACGAGAAGCGCTTTCATTTCGGTCGGTGGTCGGGTGGTGGAACGTTATTTTTTAGCCTGCCGCATGATCTTGAGAATCTCCTCCATCTCGCCTGTCGAAATCTGCTCGTGCTGCGAGAAGAAGGAGACAAGCTGGGCCAGCGAACCGTCGAAGTAGGTCGTGAGCATCGACGACATTACGCCGCGCGTGTACTCCTCGCGGCTGATGACGGGGTAGTAGCGGTGGCTCTTTCCTTCGGCCTCGTGGCGGACGAATCCCTTGTTCTCGAGAATTTTGAGGAAAGTTGCCACCGTGGTGTACTTGGGATGCGGTTCTTCGGTGCGGGCGATGATTTCATTTACCACGCCGTTGCCCAGTTGCCAGAGTATCTGCATGATCTCCTCCTCGCCGCGCGTCAGTTCGGGTATGCTGTTTTTCGTATTCATGGTTTGCTCGATTTTGGTTTCTCTCCGCAATATTACTACTAAAAATTTAGAAGAACAAATTTTTCTTCTAAAAAATTAGTAGATTGTGCAAAAAAAAAGAGATACCTATATAAAAACGATCCCGGCAACGGAAACCGCTGTCGGGATCGCTTCGATGTATCGGGTTGTACATCAGTGTCCTGTATGCCGGACCTCTTCGTTGTCCTTTTCGAGCTTCTCGTCCTCCTCCCAGTCGAACCAGGGGAAGTCGCGCTGTCCGCCGAGCGAGAAACAGGTGTAGGTGATCGGCAGGCCCATGCCGAGGAAGCGGCTCTCGTAGGCGGTCTTCACGGAGAGCACCTCGTCGGCATACCCCGAGCCGTAGATGTCGTCGTTCGATACGGTACAGGGGAGTCCGAAGTGGCGGATTACGGCGTTCGTATAGGCATAGAGATGCTTTGAGTCCGTTTTCAGATGGATCAGACCTCCGGGTTGCAGCATGCGGGCGTAGTATTCCAGAAAGAGGGGTGAGGTGAGCCGTTTTTTGGCCCTGCGGGTCTTGAGCTGCGGATCGGGGAAGGTGATCCAGATTTCGGCGGCCTCTCCTTCGGCGAAGAGGCTGTTGATGAATTCGATGCGTGTTCGTAGAAAGCCGACGTTCTTCATGCCGCGTTCGGTGGCGGTTTTTGCACCCCGCCACATGCGTGCACCCTTGATGTCGATGCCCAGGTAGTTGCGCGAGGGGTCGCGCTCGGCCAGTGCCACGGTGTATTCGCCCTTGCCGCATCCCAGCTCGAGGACGATCGGGCGGTCGTTGTGGAAAAACGCTTCGTGCCAATGCCCCTTCAAGGGGTGGTCCTGGCGGAATACCTCGTCGAAATCGGGCTGAACAAAGCAGGCGAAGGTGAGATTTTCGCGGAATTTGCGGAGTTTGTCTTTTCCCATGGTTGCGGGTCTCTTTTCGGAATCGCGTCAGTTCGGGGCTTTGGGAGCGCCTTGTCCGGCAGGCTCCGGCCGTTTGCGGATTCGGGTTTCTGTTACGGGGTTGTTGCTTCAATGGTGGCTCCGACCGCTTCGACACCCCGTACGGAGCGGGTCGGTGTCAGGATCAACCGGTAGTCGCCGCTCTGTCCGAAAAGTACGCGACGGCGATATGCCGCCTTCGTTTCCCGGGCAACGGCAGCCGGAGTGCGGATTTGCGGAAAAGGAATGCAGAGATACTCCTCGACACGCAGCGAATCGGGGGTGATGGTCTCTATGCGCAGTGTCAGCGTATCTTCGGTGAACCGGTCGTTGCAGCGCAGAAAGATTCCCACATCGCACAACGTGAGGGTGTCGTGGTTCGGCAGGGTGAGAGCGGCCTTCGTCTCCCAACACCGGGGATCGACATCCACGGCATACGATCGGCCGGATTGTGTGCAGCTGCCCGCTGCGACGCCGGTCGCAACGACAAGAAGCAGGCATGCAAGTCGTTTCACCGTCGTCCCTTTAAGCGTTTTGAGGTGCCGGACCGTTGTCTCCGCCCTTTTTCCCGGCCGGAGCGGTCTGGTCGCCGCCTCCGTTGCGATGGCGGTTGCGGCGGCGGTTGCGGTTGCCCGTTCCGTTTTCCGTATGTTCCTGCGGCGCTGCTCCGTTTGCCGGTGCCTCGCGTTCGGACCGGTTTCTGTCGCGGGCCTCTGCCGGAGTGCTCTGGCGTTGCCCCTCCTTACGGTCGTTCGTTTTTTTCTCTCCGTTCTGCCGTTCGTTGTTGCGGCGTCCGCGGCGATCGTTGCGGACGTCTTCGCGTGCCGGGCGTGCCGACTCCTCCTTCGGGGTTTCGGAACCTTTGTCGGCCGATTCCTGCCGGCTTTTGTTCTGAGTGTTGTTCGGTGCTGCCTTCTCTCCGCCCTTATTGCGGTTGCGGCCGCCCCGTTTGCGGCGTTTGGCCTGGTCGAAGCGCGTGATGCTGTCCTCTTCCGTACGGTAGGTAGGTTCCTCGACCTCTGTGCGCAGCGCTTCGGCATGCTGCAGCTGGTCAGCCTTCTTGCCCTGGCGGTTCAGCGCCAGGATCTCCTTTACGCGCGCCACGGGCAGTGTCGTAACATTGACCATCGCCTCCTTGGACGACGAGAAGGTCATCGTTCCGGCCAATACGTCGCTCTTGACGAGGAACCACTCGCCGTCGATCGTCTGCAGCGGCTCGCGCAATCGCGGAAACTCCTTGCGGGCATCGACATAGGTGTCATACTCGTACATCATGCAGCATTTGAGCTTCGAGCATTGTCCGGCCAGCTTCTGGGGATTGAGCGATATGTCCTGCACGCGCGCCGCGCCGGTCGTAACACTCGAGAAGCTCGACATCCACGAAGCGCAGCACAGTTCGCGTCCGCAGGCTCCGAGCCCGCCGATGCGGCCGGCCTCCTGGCGGGCGCCGATCTGCTTCATCTCGATGCGGATGTGGAACCGCTCGGCGAAGACCTTGATCAGTTCGCGGAAATCCACGCGCTCGTCGGCGATATAATAGAAAATGGCCTTGATCTTGTCGCCCTGATACTCCACGTCGCCGATCTTCATGTTGAGGCCCATGTCGGCGGCGATCTGCCGCGAGGCGATCATCGTCTCATGCTCGAGGGCGATAGCCTCCTGCCAGCGCTCGATATCGTAGGGTTTGGCCTTGCGGTAGATCTTCTTGAATTCGCCGTTGTAGGGGTTGAATCCCGTGCGGCGCATCTGCCGGGCCACCAGGTCGCCCGTGAGCGAGACGATGCCGATGTCGTGTCCGGGCGAGGCTTCGACGGCAACGATGTCGCCGCGCTTGAGCGGCAGATTGTTCACATTCTGGTAGAACGACCGCCGGGTATTCTTGAAGCGCACCTCGACGATGTCGGTGGGTACATTGACGGGGTATTCGTCGAGCCAGGCCGTCTCGTGCAGCTTGAAGCAGCCGTCGCAGGGCCGGGCCTCGACCTCGGCGCCGCAGTCGCAGAAGGCGCAGCCGCGGCCTATTTCGGGTTTGAATCGGTTGTTATGGGGTTTTTCGTTCTCCATCGTAGGCATAATTTGCGTAAAGATACGAAAAAATTTTTTAATTCGCCGCGCGGAGCTTCCCGATGCTGCGCCGGATGCGTCTGATGAGCAGCACGGCTGCCGTCGAAAGACCGACTGCGAAACCCAGGTAGAGCCCCGAGGGACCCATGCCGAGGGTGAATCCCAGCAGATAGCCGACCGGCAGGTTCAGCAGCCAGTAGGAGATCAGGGCGATCGGCATGATGATCTTCACATCCTGAATACCCCGCAGAACGCCTATCGAAACATTCTGTATGCCGTCCGAAAGCTGGTAGAGGGCAGCGAAGACGAGCAGCGTGGAGGTCGTGGCGATGACCTCGGCGTTCGAGGTGAAGAAGGTCGGGATGAGGTGGCGCATGGAGATGAAAACCAGTGCGGCCAGCGCATTCCATACCAGTACGAGGTGGTAGGAGGCTTTGGCTGCGAGGGACAGCTGCCCGATGTCGCGCATGCCGTAGCAGTGCGATACGCGGATCGTGGTCGCCGCACCGATCGACATGACGATCATGAAGGCGCAGTTTCCGAGCGTGATGGCGATCTGGTTGGCGCTGATGATGGCGGCCGATCCGAACCAGCCCATCATGATGCCCGTACCGACGAAGGCCGACGATTCAAGGAACATCTGCAGGGCGATCGGCAGTCCCATGTGCGTCAGGCGCCGCACGACCGCAGCGGAGAGCACGCGGTGCGAGAATCCGTCGAGATAGCGGCGATACTCCCTGTGGTGGCAGAAGTAGCCGACGATCATCACGGCCGCCAGCACGCGCGAAAGCAGCGTGCCCAGTCCGGCACCTTCGGCACCCATCTCGGGACATCCCAGATTGCCGTAGATGAACAGGGCGTTGAAGCCGATGTTGGCGGCGTTGGCGAGAATCGTTACGACCATCTCGACCTTCGTGTTGCCGACACCCTCGAGGAATTGCTTGAAGGCGAAGAAGAGCATCACGAAGGGCATGCTGTAAACGAGCATCCGGTAGTAGGGAATGGCCATCTCGACCACCTCGACGGGTTGCCGGAGGTGGAACATCAGGGGCGTGATGGCGTATTGCAGCCCGGCCATGATGAATCCCAGCAGCGTGTAGAAGAGGATGCCGTTCTGCAGCAGTCCTGCGGCCTGCGTCCGTTCGCCGCGGGCGAAGTGTTCACCGACCAGCGGGGTCATGCCGAGGGCGATGCCGATCGAGGCGATGAATAGGATGAAGAAGACCGAGCCGCCGAACGATACGGCGGCCAGCGGCGTGGGGTCGTCGCCTCCGTAGCGGCCGACCATGAGGTTGTCGGCAACCTGCGTGAGGATCTGTCCCACCTGTGTCAGTACGATCGGCAGGGCCAGCCGCAGGTTGGCCCGGTATTGTCTGCGGTATGTCGAGAAGCGGTACATGTCGTTTCGTTTCGGACGGCAAAGGTACGAATTTCGGCGCGAATAACCGCAAGGATCTTCTTTCCCGAAGGAAAAAAGTGCCTTGCGGTTTTCCGTGAAGTGCGCTGCCGGTTCCTGCCGGAGTTTTCCGGCGGATGCCGTGCTTGTCAGGCCACGCGGAGACGTACGCCCCGCGTGCGGTCCGATTCGACGACGACCGTGCCGCCCGCGCGGAGTTTCCCGTCGATGATCAGGCTTGCGAGCGGTTCCTCGACTTGGTCGGCCAGCGTGCGCTTGAGGGCCCGAGCTCCGTAGCGGGCCTCGTATCCCATCGAGGCCAGACGGCGCCGGGCTCCGTCGGTGATGCGCACACGGTATCCCAGCCGGTCGGTCCGCCGGAGAAGCCTCTCGATCTCCAGATCGATGATTTGTCTTACATCCTTCTCGTCCAGCGAGCGGAAGACGATAATGTCGTCGATACGGTTGAGGAATTCCGGCGCGAAGACCTGTTCGAGCGCCTTGCGGTAGCTCTCCTGCGGCGCCGTATCGTGCCGCTGTCGCGCGAAAGTGCCGTAGCCGACCTGCGCGGGGCGCCGTGCGGCTTCGCGCGATCCGACGTTCGAGGTCATGATGAGGATCGTGTTGCGGAAATCCACGGTCCGTCCCATACCGTCGGTGAGGCGTCCTTCGTCGAAGAGCTGCAGCAGGGTGTTGAAAACCTCGGGATGGGCCTTTTCGATCTCGTCGAGCAGCACCACCGAGTAGGGTCGGCGGCGTACGGCTTCGGTGAGCTGTCCGCCCTCGCCGTAGCCGACATATCCCGGGGGCGCTCCGATCAGCCGGGCGATGTTGTGGCGTTCGCCGTACTCCGACATGTCGATGCGGATTAGTCCGCGGCGCTCGTCGAAGAGCCAATTCGAGATCTCTTTCGCCAGGAGGGTCTTGCCCACGCCCGTGGGCCCCACGAAGAGGAAGACTCCGATCGGCCGGTGCTCCTCCTGAAGTCCCGACCGGGAGCGGCGGATCGTGCGGGCGATGCGCTCGATGGCCTGCGGCTGTCCTACGACGCGCCGCGCGAGATGCCCGCCGAGTTCCCGCAGCCGGCGGGCATCCCCCGCCGAAATCCGCTCGGCGGGGATTCCCGTCATCTCGGTGATGATCTGCCGGATCTCCTCTTCGGTGATCTGCGCAGGGTTCTCTTCGAGGTGCCGGCGCCATGCGGTGCGTTGCACTTCGATCCGGTCGCGGAGTGCGACCTCGTCGTGCCGTGTCGACAGGGCCTTCTCGTAGGCCAGTGCCCGGACCGCTTCGCGGTGCGCCTGCCGCACGGTCTCGAGCTCGCTCTCCATCGATCGCAGCATCTCGGGTTCGCGGGCGGAGCGCAGATGGGCCCGTGAACCCGCCTCGTCGAGCAGGTCGATTGCCTTGTCCGGGAACTGGCGGTCGGTGATGTAGCGGCCCGTAAGAGTTACGCAGGCGTGCAGAGCCTCCTCCGAGTAGCGGACGTTGTGGTGGCGTTCGTAGTTCGGGGCAATGCTGCGCAGGATCTGCAGCGTGGTTTCGGGCGATGTGGGTTCGACGGCCACGCGCTGGAAACGGCGTTCGAGCGCCGCGTCGGCTTCGATCGATGTGCGGTATTCGTCGGGTGTCGTGGCTCCGATGGTCCGGATTTCGCCGCGAGCGAGAGCCGGTTTGAGCATGTTGGCCGTGTCGAGGCTCCCCTGTGTCGCGCCGGCCCCGACGATGGTGTGTATCTCGTCGATGAAGAGGATCGTCTGCGGTGAGCGCCGCAAGTCGTCGAGAAGCTGCTGCAGGCGCTCCTCGAACTCTCCGCGGAATTTCGTGCCGGCGACGAGCGCTCCGACGTCGAGCGAGAAGATGCTGCGGTCGGCGAGCGTGTAGGGCACCTCGCCGCGCGCGATACGCAGGGCCAGTCCCTCGACGACGGCACTCTTGCCGACGCCGGCTTCGCCGATCAGCAGCGGGTTGTTCTTCTTGCGCCGCGAGAGGATCTGCACGACGCGCTCGATCTCGCCGTCGCGCCCGATCACCGGATCGATCGCCCCTTCGCGGGCCAGGCGCGTGAGGTCCGTGCCGAATTTTTCGAGCGATCGGGGGATGTCCGGTTCTTTCGTGTTTTCGGCAGGAACCGGACCGTCGGGATTTATGGCGATCTCGGTGCGGAAGTCGTTCCCTGCGGCGAAGCGCTGCAGCTCCCCGGCCAGTATGTCGGCGGTTGTTCCGTACATTTCGAGAATGCGGGCCGTTGCGGTCGTGCGGTCGCGGACTATGGCGAGCAGGGCGTGCGCGGTCGTGATGCTCCGCGGCGTCTCCGCCTTCGTGCGCAGTTCGTCGGCGAAGTCGCGGAAGAACTCCTCGGGCGAGCGGTTTCCGGGCCGGACTCCGGTGTTGCGGATCTCGTGTTCGATACGCAGCCGGATCTGGTGGAGTTCCCAGTCCCGGAGGCGTGTCGAGAGAAGCTGAAAGGCGAGCGAACCCTCCTCCCGGAGCAGTTCCAGCGCGAGAAAATCCTTGAGCGAGTGGGTGATTCCCGCCTTCGTGGTATTGAAAGCCGTGCGGGCGATGAGCCCCTCCAGCGTTTTCGAAATCTTCAGTTGCATGGGTGCATCGTCTTTTTGGTTCCGATCGGATAACGATGCGCGCGATGGGTTATTTTATGAACGGAGGGTGGCGGCTGCGGAAAAATCCGGACGGCGTATGCTTCCGTCCGAATGGCATACGGTCCGAGGCCGGTCCCGGGGATGACCGATCTGCCGCGGCTACTTCCGGGGCCATTCGCCCACCTCGAGGTCGTACATGCGTTCGCCGTCGATCTTGAGCCGTATGGCCGTGCGGACCTTGTGGAAGCCGTGTTCGCCCGCCGCGCCAGGGTTGATGTGCAGCAGGTCGTACACCGGGTCGTAGATCACCTTCAGGATGTGGGAGTGGCCCGCGATGAAGAGTCGCGGCCGCAGGCTCTGGATGCGTTGTACGGCCCGCGGGTCGTAACGGCGCGGGTAGCCGCCGATGTGGGTCATCAGCACGCGCACCTGCTCGCACTCGAAGCAGACGAAGGGGGGATAGACCCTCCGGGTCATGCCGTCGTCGATGTTGCCGCTCACGGCACGCAGCGGCTTGAAGGCCGCGATGCGGTCGGCCAGGTCGAGCGAGCCGATGTCGCCGGCGTGCCAGATCTCGTCCACATCGCGGAGGAAGTTGCGGAGCACGTCGTCGAAACAGCCGTGCGTGTCGGAGAGGATGCCTATGCGTTTCATCGGTACTTCTCCTTCCATAACGTGCGGATGCGCTCGGCGATCTTCGCTTCGGCGGCATTCTGCGTGTCGGGTTCGTAGAATTTCGTTCCCGAGAGGCTCTCGGGCAGGAACTCCAGCTCGGCGAAGTGCCCCTCGTAGTCGTGGGCGTACTTGTAGCCGTCGGAGTAGCCGGCCTGTTTCATGAGTTTGGTCGGGGCGTTGCGCAGGTGCAGCGGCACGGGACGGTTCGTCGTGTCGTGCTCGACCAGCGCGAGGGCCTTGTTGATGGCCATGTAGGCCGAGTTGCTCTTGGCCGAGGTGGCCAGGTAGATGGTCGTCTCGGCCAGCGTGATGCGCGCCTCGGGCATGCCGATCTTGTGCACCGTGTCGAAGCAGGCGTTGGCCAGCAGCAGGGCGTTGGGGTTCGCCAGCCCGATGTCCTCCGAGGCGAGGATCACCAGCCGCCGGGCGATGAAGCGCGGCTCCTCGCCCCCGGCGAGCATCCGCGCCAGGTAGTAGATCGCCGCATTGGGGTCGCTGCCCCGCACCGACTTGATGAAGGCCGAGATGACGTCGTAATGCTGCTCGCCCTGCTTGTCGTAGAGGGCGATATTCTGCTGCAGACAGTCGGTAACGTACTGGTCGGTGATCGTAACCTTCCCGTCGGTAGCCCCTATGACGATGTCGAGGATGTTGAGCAGCTTGCGGGCGTCGCCTCCCGAGAAGCGGAAGAGCGCCCCGGTCTCGCGCACCTCGATGTCGCGGCCGTGCAGCTCCGGGTCCTTCTCCAGCGCACGGTCGAGGAGCTTTTGCAGGTCTGCGTCCTCCATCGGGCGGAGGATGTAGACCTGGCAGCGGCTCAACAGCGGCGAGATCACCTCGAACGAGGGGTTCTCGGTCGTCGCGCCGATGAGCGTTACGATGCCCTGCTCGACAGCCCCGAGCAGCGAATCCTGCTGCGACTTGTTGAAACGGTGGATTTCGTCGATGAACAGGAACGGGGGCCTCTGGTCGAAGAAGCGGCTCTTGCGCGCCGACTCGATCACCTCGCGCACCTCCTTGACGCCGGACGTTACGGCCGAGAGGGTGAAGAAGGGGCGTTCGAGCTGCGTGGCGACGATCTTCGCCAGCGTCGTCTTGCCCACGCCCGGGGGACCCCAGAGGATGAACGAGGGGACGTTGCCCGTCTCGAAGAACTTGCGGAAGACGCCGTTCGGGCCCACCAGGTGCTCCTGACCGATGTATTCGTCGATCGTCTTCGGGCGGAGGCGTTCGGCAAGAGGAATGTTCGACATGGCTTTTGTTGCTTTTCCGAGGTCAAAGATACGCAATTTTCGAAAAATTCGCTACCTTTATCCATGTGGCGGCTGCATCCGCCGCAGACATATTTTTATTAACGTAAGCGTTACGTTATTGTTCTCGCTAACAGAAACGGCAAATTTCAGCAAAAAGGGAACGATAGGTGTAATGCTCGCGCGGTTGCGCGGGCTTTTATTTATCGTTTTTGCGGGTATTGCCGTACCTTGTTAGCCGGTAAGTAACTGACCCGTGCTTTTTTATGGAAAACCGGCAATCCCGTTTCTCGCACCCTCTGTTTTTCGTGCTCGCTGCGGCGCTGCTGCTTGCGGGCTGCTCCCGACGGTCCCGTTTCGCGGCCGCGGAGCGGGCGTTTCACGACGCGGCAGCCTGCCAGTCGGCGCTGCTCGACTCCCTGCTCGGCTCCTATGCCGGGGCGGATGCCGCGCTGCTGGGCACCCTGCATGCAGGCTACCTCCGCGACGGGACCTTCGCCCGGCTCGATTCGCTCGATGAGGCGCTTGCGGGCCATCTTGCCCACATGCAGGCCGCATGTACCCGTCGGGACGTGCCCCGGCTGGTGGTGTGCCTGACCCTGCACTTCCGCCTGTCGCGCCGGCTTACGGATGCCGAAATCCCCTTCGTCTACCGCCGCTTCCCGCCTCCGTGGGAGTACCTCGAACCCGATGCGGCGACGCGTCTCGGTACGGACCGCTGAACCGGGGCTGTCGAATCCGATCTCCGGACGCCGAATCCGACTGCGATCCCCTCCCTCCCGACCTCCGGTTCGCCGGTCTGCCCCAAAAAAGAATCGGCCTCCCTTTCCGGGGGGCCGATTCCTTTGTCGGTGGCTTTGTCCTTATGCCTCGGGCTTGCGCAGGTCGAGGCAGAGCTCGTCGAGCTGCGCCGGAGCGATGGCCGAAGGGGCGTCGAGCATGACGTCGCGGCCGGCGTTGTTCTTCGGGAAGGCGATGTAGTCGCGGATCGAGTCCGAGCCGCCGAAGAGCGAGCACATGCGGTCGAAACCGAAGGCCAGACCTCCGTGAGGGGGTGCGCCGTACTTGAAGGCGTTCATCAGGAAGCCGAACTGCTCCTCGGCCGCCTCGGGCGTGAAGCCCAGGCACTCGAAGATCTGCGCCTGGAGCTGCTGGTCGTGGATACGGATCGAGCCGCCGCCGAGCTCCGTGCCGTTGCAGACGAAGTCGTAGGCATTGGCGCGCACGCGTCCCGGGTCGCTCTTGAGGTACTGCACGTCTTCGGGTTTGGGCGAGGTGAAGGGATGGTGCATGGCGTAGAAACGCTGCGTCTCGTCGTCCCACTCGAACATCGGGAAATCGACGACCCACAACGGAGCGAACTTCTTCGGGTCGCGCAGGCCGAGCTGCTGGGCCACCTCGAGGCGCAGGGCGCAGAGCTGCGTGAGGGCCTTGAACTTCTTGCCGCAGAGGATGAAGACCATGTCGCCGGCCTTCGCGCCGCAGCGTGCGGCCAGGGCCTGTACCTCCTCGGGCGAGAAGAACTTGTCGATCGACGACTTGACGGCACCCTCCTCGACACGGATCCAGATGAGCCCCTTGGCACCCACCTGCGGGCGCTTGACGAACTCGGTCAGGGCGTCGATCTGCTTGCGCGTGTAGGTCGCGCATCCCGTGGCGGCGAATCCGGTGATGTACTCCGCATCGTCGAAGACGGAGAATCCGTGTCCCTTGGCCAGGTCGGTCAGGTCGGCGAACTCCATGCCGAAGCGCAGGTCGGGCTTGTCCGAGCCGTACTTCTCCATCGCCTCGATCCACGGCATGCGGCGCAGCGGCTCGGGGAATTCCACGCCGAGCACCTCGCGGAACATGTGCTTGGCCCAGCGCTCGAAGATCTCCAGCACGTCCTCCTGCTCGACGAACGACATCTCGCAGTCGATCTGCGTGAATTCGGGCTGGCGGTCGGCGCGCAGGTCCTCGTCGCGGAAGCAGCGCACGATCTGGAAATAACGGTCGTAGCCGGCGACCATGAGCAGCTGCTTAAGCGTCTGCGGCGACTGCGGCAGGGCGTAGAACTGGTTGGGGTTCATGCGGCTCGGCACGACGAAGTCGCGGGCACCCTCGGGGGTCGATTTGATCAGATAGGGGGTTTCGATCTCGAGGAATCCCTCGGCGTCGAGGAAGCGGCGGATCTCCTGGGCCATCTTGTGGCGCAGGATCATGTTGCGCTGCAGGGGCGGGCGGCGCAGGTCGAGGTAGCGGTACTTCATGCGCAGGTCGTCGCCGCCGTCGGAGTTCTCTTCGATGGTGAACGGCGGGGTCTGCGCCTCGTTGAGCACCTCGATGCGCTCGGCGACGACTTCGATGTCGCCCGTGGGCATCTTGGGGTTCTTGGCTTCGCGCTCCACGACGCGCCCCGTAACGCGGAGCACCCATTCGCGGCCCACGCGGGCGGCTGCCTCGCGCACCTCGGCGGGCGAATGCTCCTCGACCGTGATCTGCGTCAGCCCGTAGCGGTCGCGCAGGTCGATGAAGGTCATGGCGCCGAGGTTTCGCACTTTCTGCACCCACCCGGCCAGGGTTACGGTCTCGTTTACGTTGCCGGCTCTCAGACAGCCGCAAGTATGGGTCCTGTACATGTTGATGGTTGTATTATTTGTTCCGATTTCGTATCTTTGTCCTTGCAACCCACAAAGGTAAGCATTTTAACGGGAATGTCGTATCCGAAAGATGAAAAATCCGCTGTCGGGGCTTCGGCCGCGGCGGCAAAAGATGCCGGCGGGGCTGCTGATGCCGCTGCGGTTGCGGACGGACAGCAGCAGACCGACGAGCGGTTCATGCGCCTGGCCCTTGCCGAGGCGCGCAAGGCCCTCGATGCCGGGGAGGTGCCCATAGGGGCCGTGGTCGTGTCGCGTGGTGCGGTCGTCGGCCGGGGACACAATCTTGTAGAGACCCTTGCCGACCCCACGGCACATGCCGAGATGCAGGCCCTGACGGCCGCAGCCTCGACGCTCGGCGGCAAATACCTCCCCGAGTGTACGCTCTATGTTACCGTCGAGCCGTGCATCATGTGCGCCGGGGCGATCGCCTGGGCGCAGGTCGGGCGGGTAGTATGGGGTGCCGACGATCCGAAGAAGGGTTATCGCCGCTATTCCGAGGCGGTTTTCCATCCCCGGACGACCCTTGCGCACGGGGTTCTTGCGGCGGAGTGCGGGGCGTTGATGACTTCGTTTTTTGCCTTTTTGCGGAAATAGTGTTTGAAAAATCGCAAAAAAAACATAATTTTGCGGGAAATGCGTCCCTCCAGGCAGGACGCTCCGGTAAGAAAACACATTTAGAAAAACACACAACCATGAAAAAATTATTTGTTTCAGCAATTGCGCTGTTTGCGGCTGCAACGCTCTCGGCGCAGGATGTTACGGCCATCTACAACGAGGCGGCCGCTGCCTACGGAGCCAAGGATTATGCAGGCGCTGCCGCCAAATTCGAGCAGGTGATCGACCTGGGTCTCGACAATGCCGATGCCGCATCGCTGGTCGCCACGGCGAAGAAATCGCTTCCGCTGTGCTATTACATGCTGGGAGGCAGCGCCCTGAAGTCGCAGAATTATGATGCCGCTCTGCAGAATTTCCAGAAATCCGCCGAGCTGGCCGAACTCTACGGCGATATGACCCAGATGGGCAAATCGAACGGATGGGTGGCCAAGATCTATCAGATCCGTGGTGGCGATGCCTTCAACAGCAAGGATTACGCTACGGCAGTCAGCATCTTCGAGAAGGGTTACAAGGCCGATCCCGACAATACGGGCATGGCGCTCAACCTGGCCATGAGCTACTGTGAGCTGGGCGAGTTCGAGAAGGGTATGAACATCTATGAGGAGATCGCATCCAAGACGCATCCCAAGTATGCCAATGATGTCGAGACGGCCAAGCAGATGATGGCGCTCTATACGAACAACAAGGTGGCCGAGATGCAGCAGGCCGGCGATTTCGACGGAATCATCGCCATGGCCGACGTACAGCTCGAGAAGAATCCCGCGAGCGCCCTCTTCCAGAAGGTGCGCCTGCAGGCTTACTTCGGCAAGAAGGACTACGCCAAGGTGATCGAGCTGGGCGAGGCTGCTGCCGAGGCGCAGACCGATGCTGCCGACAAGAGCCTGATGTACTATGTGCTGGGCGCTGCCTATAACGCCAAGGAGATGCGCGACCAGGCCATCGCCGCCTTCCAGAAGGTTACCGAGGGCGAGGCTGCCGAGAATGCCAAGGCCGCTCTTGCCGATCTGACGAAGAAGTAGGCGATTTGTCGTGATGAAACCATGAAGCGGATCTTCCCGAAAGGAAGATCCGCTTCGTCATTATCGGCCCGGGGTGTTGTCTTTCGGGCCGAGACGCTGTTTGTTCCGGATGTTTCCGCGGATACGTTCCAGTCCGCTCCGTGTCAGCGGGGTGGTTCCGAAGCGGTCTTCGAATCGAGCGCCGTCGAGTGTGCGCCAAGCCTCCGCGTCGAGTTCCGTCGGGTCGAAAAGAGGGTCGAACGCCGGGTTGCTGTGCTGCGGCGCGTGCCGGTTGTAGGGACAGCAGCTCTGACAGGCGTCGCAGCCGAAGATCCATCCGTCGAGATCGACCGTCGTATCGGGTTCCCGCTCGATCGTATGGCAGGCGATGCAGCGCCCCGTATCGATCATGCGCTCTTCGAGTATGGCACCCGTAGGGCAGTGGTCGATACAAGCGCGGCAGCTGCCGCACCGGAACCCTTCGAAGGGCGGGTCGTATGTATCGGTCTCTTCGGTGAGGATCAACTCGCCCAGCAGCACGAAACTCCCGAACTGCGGCGTGATGAGCAGCGATTGTCTCCCGATCCACCCCAGCCCGGCCTCTACGGCCAGCTGCTTTTCGGCCAGCGGCGCCGTATCGACGAAGACGCGGCCTTCGAGCCCCGGGCAGGTCGCCTTCAGCGCCTGAAGCATGCCGCGGAGCATCCCGCGTATGGTGATGTGGTAGTCCGTCGTACAGGCATAGGAGGCGATCTTTGTACGGCATGTTGCGGGATACCCTTCGCTTGTGCGGTTCTTGTAGGCTGCGGCGCAGACGACTGCCGTGCGGGCGCCCTCGACCAGCTGCGTCGGATCGAAGCGCTTTTCCGTGTGGCGCTCCAGATAGGCCAGCGACGACTGGTATCCCGACCCGATCCATCGGCGGAACCGCGCCTCGTTCGCCGCAAGGTGTCTGCAGGGCGCCACTCCGCAGAGGTCGAATCCCGCCTCCGCAGCGAGCCGTTTGATGTTCCGATGGTCGAGCATGCTGATATTTTAGTCCAAAAGTAACGATTTTCCTCCGGAAATTCGTAAATTTGCTCCGTAAATTTGCGTTGTGAAACATGACGCTAATTCGATTTTGACATGACGATCAACACTCTGTACGGACTGGTCCGTAACAGCACGGAGCGCTTCGCATCGAGAATCGCTTTTTCCATGTACGAAGGCGATGAGCTGACGTACGCCGAAGTAGGCCGCCGGATCGAACGGGTGCAGGAGATCCTGACCGGGGCCGGTCTCCAGGCCGGCGACAAGGTGGCCCTCCTGAGCAGCAACATGCCCAACTGGGGAGTCTGCTATTTTGCCGTAACGTCGGCGGGCATGATTGCCGTACCGATTCTTCCCGATTTTTCGGGCGAGGAACTCGATATGATCATCGAGCATTCGGAGGCCAAGGCTTTGCTCGTATCCGACAAACTCTTCACGAAACTTTCGAAACAGACGATCGAACGGCTGAATGTCGTGGTGCGTACCAAGAATCTGGGAATCATCTCCCAGCGGGTCCGTGCAGCCGGATCGACGGGCATCCCTTCGCCGGACGATCTGGCGGTCATCATCTATACGTCGGGAACGACCTCGAAGCCCAAAGGCGTAATGCTGACCCACAAGGCCCTGTGTGCACAGGTCGATATGTCGGCGGCTATCTTCCCGATCGGGGGACAGGATGTGTTTTTGTCGGTTCTGCCTCTTTCGCACACCTATGAATGTTCGATCGGCATGATCTATCCCTTCTCGATGGGTGCCCGGGTCGTCTATCTGGACCGTCCGCCCACGGCGTCGGCTCTGATGCCCGCTTTAAGGACCGTGCGGCCTACGGTCATGCTCATCGTGCCGCTGATCATCGAGAAGATCTACCGCCATCAGGTGCTTGCGAAGTTCAACTCCAACGGCATGTGGCGCGCGGTCTACCGGGTGGGATTCCTGCGTCGTTACCTGCACCGCGTTGCCGGCAAGAAGCTTATGAAGCTTTTTGGACGCCGCTTGCGGTTCCTCGGAATCGGCGGTGCGAAACTGGACCGCGGAGCAGAACAGTTCCTGCTCGAAGCGCGCGTCCCCTATGCGATCGGCTATGGACTGACGGAAACGGCTCCCCTGCTGGCCGGTGCCGCTCCCTCGCAGGTGCGGCTCGGATCTACGGGGCCTCAGGCTCCGGGCGTACAGCTGCGTCTGGAGAATATAAATCCCGAGACGCGCCAGGGTGAGATCGTGGCATTGACGCCGAGTGTCATGCTGGGCTATTACAAGAACCCCGAGGCGACGAAAGAGGCCTTTACGGCCGACGGATGGTTCCGTACGGGTGATTTGGGAGAATTCGATTCGGACGGTTGGCTTTACATCAAGGGCCGTCTGAAAAACATGATCGTAGGCCCGGGGGGTGAGAACATCTATCCCGAAGATATCGAGAGCGTACTTAACTCGCATGTCTGCATTGCCGACTCGATCGTAACGGAGCAGGAGGGGCGTCTGATCGCTCTGGTGCATTTCAACCGCGAGGAGATCGAGGCGATGATCGACGACTGGCGTGAGGAGTGGGCGACGCAGAAGGAGGCCTGGGAGGCGAAGACCGAGCAGCTCAAACAGGAGATTCTGGATTTCGTCAATGCCAAGGTCAATCGCTTCTCGCGTATTTCTGAGGTGGTCGAGGAGAAGGAGGACTTCATCAAGACCCCGACGCACAAGATCAAGCGGTTCCTTTACAACAAACGCGGCAAGGCGTCCGGATCGGTTGCGAATGCGGAGACCGGAGCCTCCGATGCAAAACCGGGCACGAAGAGCTGATATCCGTGGGGATGCTTCCCGGACCGGAGTGGCGACCGCTTCCGACCGGCAATAAGTTCCGCAAAAAAAGGATGTCCGAGAGATCGGACATCCTTTTTTTGCGGGTTCCGGGGCGTGCGCCGCCGTTACTGAATGGGGGCGATCACCACCGAGTCGCTCGGCGCGCCGGCGTCGAGCAGGTGCTCTTCCGCGACGCCCAGTGAACGGTAATAGTCGTTGAGCTCGGCCACGATATCGCGGCGTCCGGCATAGCTGGCCAGGTAATAGACATTGCCCAGTTCGTCGAGTTTGTTGTCGAGCTCTCCCGAGACCATGTCGCCTTGCGCGCCTTCGAAGCGGAGGTAGTATTCGATGTATTCGATCAGCGTCCGGGCATATTCGCGCAGCAGGGCGTCGCCCTTCTCCGCGGCTTCCGGAACACCCAGGGCCGATGCCGCATAGTATGCCTCGAGGAAGGGATAGGTATTCGCTTCGGTGAAGCGCACCTGCGAGGTCGGGAGCCGTTCGAGACCGAGGTCGAGCAATTCGACTCCCTCCTCGACGCGCTCCTGGCGCATGAGTTCCTTGGCGACGCGGGCGAAGGATTCCCGGGTGTGCGAGGCCGCGAGGTTGTATTGGATGAAATAGTCGCAATAGATGTCCGGGTCGGCGAGATTTCCGTAGCGGAACGTATCACGCAGCAGCGGTGCGGCGTAATCGGGATCCACGCGGCCGATTTCGTAGGCATTCTGCACCGGAGTGAGGATCGGAACCAGCCGATAGGCATAGCCGTCGAACTGCAGGTAGTCGAGCAACCCGAAGTTCTGCAGGATATAGACCTGCGTGAGGTAGATGGGCCGTTTCCAGTCGAAATTGGCCAGCATGTCGAGCAGCATCAGCTCGTTCTTGGCCAGAGCCGATCCCTTGAGGTTGATGTAGACCGTATCGACGATCTGTGCGCGATCCTTCTCGGCGACGATTCCCGAGGCGATGGCGTTCTCCTTGTTCACCGGCAGGGCGATGCGTCGGCAGGGGATGTAGTCAGTCATCGTGCCGTCCGAGTACTGAAGTTTGCTGCGCGGGCTGTCGTCGCGGACGAAGTCGATCACCTCGCGGATGTCGGCCGCATAGTTGATCTTCTCGACGATGGGCACGAAGTCGTTCGTGTAGGTGTACTTGCTCTTGGGCAGCGAGAACGGTACGCCGGGGGCCTCATTGGCCCGGGTCTTCATCTCGTCGATATACCATTCGCCGCCGAGGTAGGAGGTGTTCATGATCCGCACATCGGGGCGTACGCCATAGACCTCCTGGTTGTTCCAGAGCGGGAAGGTGTCGTTGTCGCCGTAGTTGATGATGATCGAATTGGGCAGCGTCGACTGGAGGTAGTTCCAGCCGATGTCGCGGGCCATGTAGCGTCCCGAGCGGTCGTGGTCGTCCCAGTTCTGTGCCGCGAGGATTGCCGGAACGCACATTCCGACCACGGTGGCGGCAGCCACGACGGCGGTATTGTCGCGGCGGGCTATGCGTGCGAAGAGGTCGCGGAGGGCCAGCACGCCGAAGCCGATCCAGATCGAGAAGGCGTAGAACGATCCGGCGTAGACGTAGTCGCGTTCACGCGGTTCGCCCGGCGAGGTGTTGAAGTAGAAGACCAGGGCGATACCCGTCATGACGAAAAGCCACATGACGATCGAGAAGTTGCGCGGGTCGCGGTTGAGCTGGTAGAGCAGACCGACCAGACCGAGCAGGAAGGGCAGGAAATAGTAGGTGTTGCGTCCCTTGTTCTCGGCTACCTCGCGCGGCAGTCCGTCCTGGGGCCCGAGATACTTCTCGTCGATCCACCGGATGCCCGAGAGCCAGTTGCCGTCGGTGATCGTCGTGCGCGAAGGCTGTATGTCGCTCTGGCGTCCCACGAAATTCCAGAGGAAGTAGCGCCAGTACATGTACGAGAGCTGGTAGTTGAAGAAGTAGTAGAGGTTTTCGGCGAAGGTAGGCTCTACCACCGTGCGCGTGTCGCCCGAGGTATCGGTGTAGACGCGTTTGCGTCCGAAGTCGAGGATCTCCTGACGTACGGGGCGACCCTGCTCGTCGCGGATGACCTCTCCTTTCTCGTCCCGGGCCACGTCGATGCGCGTGCGGTAGGCGCCCCACTGTTTGTAGGCCTGCTCTCCCTTGTTGTAGTCCCACATGCGGGGAAACAGGTGCATGAATTCCGGCGCGTGGGTATAGTGCGAAGGAACCTTTATCGTCTTGTAGCGGCCGTCCTCGTCGAGATAGGTTACCTCCTTCTCCACGAGCGACTCGGGGGGCGCCGAATAGTAGGGCCCGTAGAGCAGTGGACGGCTGCCGTACTGGTCGCGGTTGAGCACGGCCAGCAGGGCGTGCGGGTTGTTCGGGTTGTTGGAGTTCATCGGCGGGTTGGCCACGGCGCGGATGGTCATCGAGGCGTAGGAGGAGAATCCCACGAGGATCATCGTCGTCGAGAGCAGTAGGATGTTCAGTAAGACATGGCCCTTGCGGTGTGCGGTCCATGCGGCCCAGCCCATGCCGATGATCAGCGCCAGGGCGAAGACCACCATGCCCGAATTGACGGGCAGTCCGAACGTATTGACGAAGAGCGTGTCGATCTGGGCACCGATCCATACTGTGTAAGGGATGATGATGTTGTTCACGAACAGCAGCGCCGCGCAGGCGATGAGCGTCGTGTAGACCACGCCCTTGAAGGTAACCTTTTCCGTGGTGCGGAAGTAGTAGATGAAGGCCAGCGTGGGAATGGTCAGCAGGTTGAGGATGTGCACGCCGATCGAGAGTCCCATCAGGTAGGCGATCAGCACGATCCAGCGCGAAGCGTGGGGCTGGTCGGCCTGTTCCTCCCACTTGAGCATGAGCCATACGACCAGAGCCGTGAACATCGACGAGAGGGCGTAGACCTCTCCTTCGATGGCCGAGAACCAGAATGTGTCGGTGAAGGTGTAGGCCAGGGCGCCGACGGCTCCTGCTCCCAGGGCGGCCCAGGTCTGGGAGCGTGTGGGCTCTTCCCCGCGCCGGGTCATCATGCGGCGCGCCAGATGGGTGATCGTCCAGAAGAGGAAGAGGATGCAGAAGGCGCTGGCCAGCGAGTTCATCGCATTGACGGCCATACCCACATAGTCGGGATTTCCGAAGGCGAAGAGGGTAGCCAGACGTGCCAGCATCATGAACAGCGGGGCTCCGGGCGGGTGGCCCACTTCGAGTTTGTAGGAGGTGGCGATGAATTCCGAGCAGTCCCAGAGGCTCGAGACGGGCTCCATCGTCATGAGGTAAACTACCGCGGCGATGGCGAAAACCACCCATCCCGTGATGTTGTTCCAGCGTTTGAAAAATGTCATATGATCCGTAAATACTCGGGTTTTCGGGCAAAGATACGCAATTAACGTGCGATTTCCAATTCTATTATCCATATTGTGCCGCGGTGCGCCGTCCGTGGGATTTTTTCGCGACTACCATGCCGGAGTGTGGCGAAAAAATCGTAACTTTACCCGTTCGAAACGAATATTTGTTTGCATTATGGATTCCAAACTCGTACTTTACAATACGCTCACCCGCCGCAAGGAGGAGTTCGAGCCGCTGACGCCGGGACGCGTCGGGATGTATGTCTGCGGACCCACCGTTTACGGCGATCCGCATCTGGGCCATGCCCGCCCGGCCGTAACCTTCGACCTGCTGTTCCGTTACCTGAAAGCCTCGGGCTACAAGGTGCGTTATGTGCGGAACATCACCGACGTGGGACACCTCGAACACGATGCCGACGAGGGCGAGGACAAGATCGCCAAGAAGGCGCGCCTCGAGCAGCTCGAACCGATGGAGGTGGCGCACTATTATACGGAGCGCTACCATCGTGCGATGGATGCGCTCAACGTCGAGACGCCTTCGATCGAACCCCATGCTTCGGGCCACATCATCGAACAGATCGAGTTCGTGAAGCGGATCCTCGAGGACGGTTATGCCTATGTTTCGAACGGATCCGTTTATTTCGACGTCGAGAAGTACAACGGGAAATACCACTACGGTCGTCTTTCGGGCCGCAACCTTGAGGATATCGTGGCCAATACGCGCGAACTGGACGGACAGTCGGACAAGCGTCACTCCTACGATTTCGCATTGTGGAAGAAGGCGGCTCCCGAGCATATCATGCACTGGCCCTCGCCCTGGGGCGAGGGATTCCCCGGCTGGCACATGGAGTGCTCGGCGATGAGTACCAAATACCTCGGCGAGCGCTTCGACATCCATGGCGGCGGCATGGACCTGATGTTCCCGCACCACGAGTGCGAGATCGCGCAGTCCACGGCAGCCCTCGGCCATGACTCGGCACGCTTCTGGGTGCACAACAACATGATTACGATCAACGGCCAGAAGATGGGCAAGTCGCTCGGCAACTTCATCACCCTCGAGGAGCTCTTCACGGGCAGCCACAAGCTGCTCGAACAGGCCTATTCGCCGATGACGATCCGTTTCTTCGTCCTGCAGGCGCACTACCGCTCGACGCTCGACTTTTCGAACGAGGCGCTGCAGGCTGCCGAAAAGGGCCTCGACCGCCTGATGAAGGGTATCGAGACGCTCGACCGGCTGCAGCCGTCGGAGACCTCGACGGTGCATCCCGCGGAGCTCGAGGAGCGTTGCCGCACGGCGATGGACGATGATCTGAATTCGCCGATGGTCATCTCGGCGCTCTTCGACTGGGTGCGTACGATCAACCAGATCGCAGACGGCAAGGAGCGGATCTCGGCCGCCGATCTCGAACAGCTCCGGCAGACGGTGCACCGCTATGCCTTCGAGATTCTCGGCCTGCGCGACGAGAAGGCTGCGGGAAGCGCTGCGGGCCGCGACTATGTTACGCCGCTGGTCGAGATGCTGCTCGATATCCGCCAGCAGGCCAAGGCCGCGAAGGACTGGACGACTTCGGACCGGATTCGCGACGGCCTGACCGCGGCGGGTATCCGGGTCAAGGACCGCAAGGACGGTTCGGACTGGGAACTGGAATAACGGCGCACGGGAATGGAACGAACGGCTTTTTTCCGCAGATGTGCCTGTCTGGGCATATTGTGCGCCGCAATGGGGCTGGCGGGGTGTTCGCCCATGACGGCCCTGCAGGTGCGTGAGCGGACATCGGTCGTCGAAGGAACTCCCGATCCGCAGCGGATCGCCGAGCTGACGCGGCATCCGATGACGGTCGGTGCGGAGGAGAGCTATGCCCTGCTCGTCGATCTGCTTCTCTCGGAGGGGTGTCTGATCGAGAGCGTGGACAAGGCTTCGGGAATCGTCGTGGCCCGGCAGGTGCTGCCGCTCGAGATGACTTCGGTGATCCCGGTTGCCGGTGAGATCCGCCGGATGAGTTTCCGGGTCGCTCCGGCGGGGCTGACCTCGGAGGTGGACCTTGTCATCTATGTCTCGCGCCAGTGGTACTCGAACGATACCTCCTCGTTCAGTACCGAGGAGTTGGGACTATCCACCGACCCGGAGCTTTACCGGACGTGGTTCGACAAGCTCGACCGTGCGGTGCCGCGGTAAAAAAATAAACGTTTATGCCTGCAACACAACTTAAATCGGCAGCCATGGAGCTCGGCACGGAGCGCATCCGGAAGCTGCTTATGCAATATGCCGTTCCGGCGGTGGTGGCCATGACGGCCTCCTCGCTCTACAACATGGTCGACAGCATCTTTATCGGCCACGGTGTGGGGCCGCTCGCCATCTCGGGACTGGCGCTTACCTTCCCGCTGATGAACCTCGCCGCAGCATTCGGCTCGCTCGTCGGCGTGGGAGCCGCGACGCTCGTGTCGATGCGTCTCGGCCAACGTGATTACGACACGGCACAGCGGGTGTTGGGCAATGTCGTGATGCTCAACCTGATCCTGGGTATCGGCTTCGGGTTCGTGGTCCAGCTCTTCCTGGATCCGATCCTCTACTTCTTCGGGGCCAGCGACGCGACGATCGGCTACGCCCGCGAATACATGACCGTCATCCTTGCGGGCAATGTCGTCACCCACATGTACCTGGGTCTGAACTCCATCCTGCGTGCCTCGGGGCATCCCCGCAAGGCGATGTACGCGACGATCAACACGGTGATCATCAATGCCGTGCTCGACCCGCTGTTCATCTACGGATTCGGCTGGGGCATCCGCGGGGCGGCCATCGCCACGATTCTTGCGCAGATCGTCTCGCTCATCTGGCAGTTCCGCCTGCTTTCGGACCGCAGCGAACTGATCCACTTCCGCCGCGGCATCTACCGTCTGCGGCGCAAGATCGTCCGCGACATCCTGGCCATCGGCATGTCGCCCTTTCTGATGAACCTCACGGCCTGCTTCATCGTGATCCTGATCAACAAGGGTCTGAAAACCTACGGCGGCGACCTGATGATCGGCGCCTACGGCATCGTGAACCGGCTGGCCTTCGTCTTCGTGATGATCGTCATGGGCGTGAACCAGGGCATGCAGCCCATTGCGGGCTACAATTTCGGAGCCCGGCAGTACGACCGCGTGCTGCGGGTGCTGCGTCTGACGATCATCTGCGCCGTGGCCGTCACCACGGCGGGTTTCATTGTCGGCGAGTTCTTTCCGCGTGTGGCCGTGTCGTTGTTCACCACCGATGAGGAGTTGATCCGGCTGGCGGTCGAAGGCATGCGTATCGTCTTCATCTGTTTCCCGATCATCGGATTCCAGATGGTTGCCACCAACTTCTTCCAAAGCATCGGCATGGCCGGTAAGGCGATTTTCATGTCGCTGACGCGGCAGTTGCTCTTCCTGCTTCCGGGACTGCTCTTTCTGCCGCACTTCTTCGAGGTATCGACTCCGTGGGACGGCAGCTGGGGCGTCTGGTGCGCCATGCCGGTTTCGGATTTCCTGGCTACTGTCGTGGCCTTCTTCATGCTGACACATCAACTGCGGAAGTTCCGGAGCCATCTCGCTGCGGAGGCTTCCGTCGCAAATAAACCGAGCGAATCATGAAAGAGCATTTCGTAATCAACATAGGCCGCCAGCTGGGCAGCGGCGGCAAGGACATTGCGGCGATCATCGCCCGTCGTCTGGGCATCCGTGTCTACGACAAGGAGCTGATCAATCTGGCAGCCGAGCAGAGCGGCCTGTGTGCCGAGTTTTTCGAAAAGGCCGACGAGAAGGAGTCGCGCAATGTTCTTTCGACAATGATCGGATACCTGCGTTCGCCCTTTGCCGGAGGTTGCGCCAACGTCCCGAACGTACTTTCGAACGACGCCCTGTTCCAGATCCAGAGCGACGTGATCCGCGATCTGGCGGAGAAGGAGTCGTGCATCTTCGTCGGGCGTTGTGCCGACTACATCCTGCGCGAGCATCCGCGGCGTGTCGATGTCTTCATCTCGGCCGACGACGAGGACCGCATACGCCGTATCTGCGACCGGCAGGGATGCACGGCCGAAGAGGCCCGTGCGCAGATGGAGCGCGGGGATGCCCGCCGGGCCGATTACTACAACTATTACAGCTCGAAGAGCTGGGGCGCGGCTTCGACCTACCACCTGTGCATCAACTCTTCTGTTTTCGGCGACGAGGGAACGGCGGATTTCATCCTCGACTTCGCCTCGCACAAACTCGACATGAAATTCTGACTGTTATGGTACTTGCGGAGCAGATCAAGGATATGGAGCAGCGCCGTGCGGCGCTGGAACGGTGCCTGGGCATCGAGCAGAAGCGCATCGACCTCCGGAACGAGGAGGAGAAGACGCAGGAACCCGATTTCTGGGAGAATCCCGACAAGGCGCGCGAGCAGTTGCGCAAGGTGGCGGGCATCAAGGCGTGGATCGAGGATTACGATGCCGTATGCAAGGAGGTCGAGGATCTGCAGCTGATGCCCGACTTCGTAAAGGAGGGTGTGGTGAGTGAGGCGGAGCTGGACGAACAGTATGCCCGGACACTCGACCGTATCGAAAAACTCGAGTTGCGCAACATGCTGCGGCGCGACGAGGACAAACTCGGCGCCATCATGGACATCAATGCCGGGGCGGGCGGCACGGAGGCGCTCGACTGGGCTTCGATGCTTCTGCGCATGTATACCCGCTGGGGCGAGGCCCACGGCTACAAGGTCAAGGTCCTCGACTACCAGGCCGGCGACGAGGTGGGCGTGAAGTCCTGCACGCTGGAGTTCGAGGGTGAATACGCTTACGGATACCTCAAGAGCGAGAACGGCGTGCACCGCATGGTGCGTCTTTCGCCGTTCAATGCCAACAACAAGCGGCAGACGACCTTCGCATCGGTTTTCGTCTCGCCCGCCGTGGACGATTCGATCGAGATCACGATCAATCCGGCCGATATCGAGTGGGATACGTTCCGTTCATCGGGTGCCGGCGGCCAGAATGTCAATAAGGTCGAGACGGCCGTGCGGCTGCGTTACCACGGCAAGGACCCCGATACGGGCGAACCGGTGGAGTTCCTGATCGAGAACATGGAGACGCGCTCGCAGCTGATGAACCGCGAGAATGCCATGCGTATCCTGCGCTCGAAACTCTACCAGCGCGAGCTGGACAAGCGGATGGCCACGCAGCAGGCCCTCGAGGCCTCGAAAAAGAAGATCGAGTGGGGTTCGCAGATCCGCTCCTATGTCTTCGATGACCGCCGCGTGAAGGACCATCGGACGGGAGTCCAGACCTCGGCCGTCGAGTCGGTCATGGACGGAGATATCGATGCATTCATCAAGGCCTATCTCATGGAGTTCGGCGAAACTCTCTCCTGACGGCGATGTTGAGGCGTATCTTTTTCCTTTGGATTTTTCTCGGCGCGGCCGCAACATCCGCGTCGGCCGGGGTGCTGGTCGGCATGACCGATACGGCGGCCTATTTCCCGCGGCTCGAAGGGCGCCGCGTGGCGGTCCTTGCAAACCAAACCTCTGTGGCCGCGATGCCCGGTGTGGCGGGTGCCGACGCCTCGGGATACGTCCATCTGGTCGATCTGCTGCATGAACGGGGCTTCGACCTTACGGGAATCTTCTCTCCCGAACACGGATTCCGCGGTACGGCCGATGCCGGGGAGCATGTCGGCAACTCGCGCGACGCGAAGACGGGTATCCCGATCCGTTCGCTCTACGACGGCGGTTCGGGCCGTCCTTCGGCCGAGACGATGCGCACGTTCGATGTGCTGGTCATCGACCTGCAGGATGTCGGCCTGCGGTTCTATACCTATTACATCACGATGCTGCGGCTGATGGATGCCGCGGCCGATGCCGGCCGTGAGGTGATTCTGCTCGACCGTCCCAATCCCAACGGCGACAAGGTCGAAGGCCCGCTGCTCGACATGAAATACCGCTCGGGAGTCGGGGCGCTGCCGATTCCCGTGCTGCACGGCATGACGCTCGGCGAGATTGCACTCATGGCCCGGGGTGAAGGGTGGGCGAAGTCCGGGGCGCTGACCGTCGTGCGTTGCCGCAACTACACCCATGCCACCGAATACACGCTGCCCGTGGCTCCTTCTCCCAATCTGCCGACACAGCGGGCTGTCTATCTCTATGCGGCGCTCTGTCCCTTCGAAGGGACGGTCGTCAGCCTCGGGCGCGGCACGGACCGCCCGTTCGAATGTTACGGACATCCCGATCTGAAGGAGCGTAACTACGCCTTTACGCCCCGCCCGACGGCCGGAGCCAAGCATCCGCCGCTCGAAGACCGGCTGTGCCGGGGAGTCGATCTGCGTGGAATGCCTCTCGATGAGGCGCGGCAGGTCGGTTTTTCCCTTCGGTATGTGATCGACGCCTACCGCGACCTCGAGGCGCTGGGCGACAGTTTCTTCACGCCGATGTTCGAGAAACTGGTCGGTGCGGGCTGGGTGCGCGAGATGATCCGCGCTGGAGCTACCGATGCCGAAATCCGCGCCCGCTGGCTGCCCGAGGCGGAGCAGTTCCGGACACTGCGGGCCAAATACCTCCTTTACGAAGAGTAGGCTACCCTTCAATAAACCTCCCGGATGCGGTCCTCTTCGGTGATCGGCCGCAGCACCCGGCATGGATTCCCCGCGGCGACGACCCGCGGCGGAATGTCGTGCGTTACGACGCTTCCGGCACCGATCACGGCTCCGTCGCCGATCGTTACGCCCTGCAAGATGACGGCATGCCCGCCGATCCAGACATCGTTGCCGATCCGTACGGGCAGCGAGCGCATGATCCCCTCGGCCCGCTGGTCGGGCTGCAGGGCATGGCTTACGGTGTAGATGCCCACATTGGGGCCGATCAGCACGCGGTCGCCGATCGTTACGGGGGCTTCGTCGAGGATCGTGAGGTTGAAGTTCCCGACAAAACCGTCGCCGATGCGGATCTGTGTCCCGAAGTCGCAATGGAACGGACTGTGGAGCGTGCATCCTTCGCCCATGTGTCCGAAAAGTTCGCGCAGAATCGCCTCGCGCTCCTCGCGGCGGCTCGGCGGCAACTGGTTCAGCCGGAAACAGAGCTCTTCGGCCCGGAGCAGTTCCGCACCGATCGACGGACAGACGGCATGCAGCCAGTAGCCGGCCTTCATTCGTTCGAGTTCATTCATCTTTTCTTAATTGTTTGTCCGGAACTGTTCATAGACAGCCTTTGAGATTGCTGCGATTGCGGCCGTATTGGTCGCATCATCGGCCGGGGAGTCGATGACCATGACGGCGATGCAGTAGCTGCGGCCGTCTGGCAGCCGAACGTATCCGGCATCGTTTTCCGCAATCCGTATTCCTTGCGGCGTGCGGTCCGACGATCCGGTCTTGTGTCCGAGAACCGTCCCCTCGGGCAGCCCGGCGCGCAGTTTGTTCGCTCCGGTCGTCGCATCTTCCAGCAAATGCCGCAGGAAGGCTTCCTGCTCGGACGGAAGAAGCCCTCCCTGCAGGAGACGGGCGAAAAGCTTACATAATGCGGAGGGTCGGGCGACATTGATCCGCTGGTTCTCCGGATCGAGATGCATCGTATGTTCGGAGGCGGCAATCCGGAATCCGTCAAATCCCCGTGTGCGGAGGTATCGATCGACGGCTTCGGGACCTCCGACGAAATCCAGCAATCGGTCGCAGGCAATATTGTCGCTCAACGAGGTGCTGTAATGGAGCAGCGCTGCGAGCGTAACGCGGCCGCCCGTTGCCGGGAGCGAGTCGCGCAGGGGACTGTATGTTCCGCTCTCGAGCCATTCGGGTCCGATGTCAAGGGTGCTCGCGAGCGGAGTGCCGGTAGTTGCGGCTTTTTCCAGTACGGCCAGGGCCAGCGGAAACTTGAAGGTGCTCAACATGGGCAGCAGGCTGTCCTGTCGGGAGAATAGAACTCCGTCGGGGCTGAGTATGGCGATGCCGATCCGGGCTTCGGGAAGGTTCCCGGCAATGCGGTCGAGCTTCCGCTCGAGTGCGGAGTGCGTATCCGCGCATCCGGCGAGAAGCAGACATCCGATGAAAAGCAGTCGTTTCATGTGGCGCAAGTTGAAAATAAAAAAACGCGCTCCGGAGTTCCGGAGTGCGTTCTTTTCGGAATGTACTTTGGTCGTTACTCCGAAACGATTGCCTCGCTCGGGCAAACGCCTGCGCAGGTGCCGCAGTCGATGCACTTGTCCGGATCGATCACATAGATATCGCCGGCCGAGATGGCCTCAACGGGGCATTCGCCGATGCAGGTTCCGCAAGCAACGCAGGAGTCGGTGATTTTGTAAGCCATTGCAGTAAAAATTTATTGTTATGAGTGTATTTGTGTCCGACAAATATAGTGAACTTATTTGATAATATCAAAACCCGTGTAAGGAATCAGCACCTCGGGAATCCGGATTCCCGAGGGGGTCTGGAAGTTTTCGAGCAGGGCGGCCACGATGCGCGGCAGGGCCAGCGACGAGCCGTTGAGCGTGTGGGCCAGGTGGATTTTCTTTTCGCCGTCGCGGTAGCGGAGCTTGAGGCGGTTGGCCTGGAACGACTCGAAATTCGAGACCGAGGAGACCTCCAGCCAGCGCTTCTGCGCCTCGGAGTAGACCTCGAAGTCGTAGGTCAGGGCCGAGGTGAAGGACATGTCGCCGCCGCAGAGTCGCAGAATGCGGTAGGGAAGCCCGAGCGAGCGGACGATTCCCTCGACATGGGCCACCATGCCGTCCAGGGCGTCATACGACACCTCGGGGAGCGACAGCTGGACGATCTCCACCTTGTCGAACTGGTGCAGGCGGTTCAGTCCGCGGACATCCTTGCCGTAGGAGCCGGCCTCGCGGCGGAAGCAGGGCGTATAGGCGGTCATCTTCACCGGAAAATCCTTCTCGTCGAGGATCACGTCGCGGTAGATGTTCGTTACGGGAACTTCGGCCGTGGGGATCATGTAGAAGTTATCGACCGTTGCGTGGTACATCTGGCCCTCCTTGTCGGGCAGCTGTCCGGTGCCGAATCCCGAAGCCTCGTTCACCATGATCGGGGGCTCCACCTCGAGATATCCCGCGCGGGTGTTGCAGTCGAGGAAGTAGTTGATCAGCGCGCGCTGCAGCCGGGCGCCCTTGCCCTTGTATACGGGGAATCCCGCGCCGGTGAGCTTTACGCCCAGGTCGAAGTCGATGATGTCGTATTTACGGGCCAGCTCCCAGTGGGGCAGCGGGTTCTCGGGCAGCTGCGTGTAGCTTTCGACGAGCTTGACCACGAGGTTGTCCTCGGCAGTCTTGCCCTCGGGAACGATCTCCGCGGGGAAGTTGGGGAGCGTTACGAGCGTTGCCTGGAGCTCCTGCTGTACGTCGTTCGACTCGGCCTGCAGGCGCGAGGATTTCTCCTTGAGGTCGGCCACGAAGTGCTTGCGCTCCTCGGCCTCCTCGCGGCGTCCCTGACCCATCAGGGCACCGATCTCCTTGGCGGCCTTGTTCTGTGCGGCGAGCGTCGTGTCGAGCTCCACCTGGATGGCCTTGCGGCGGTCGTCCAGGGCGATGATCTTTTCGATGGCGGATGCGGCGTCCACACCCTTCTTGGCCAGGCGGCGTACGGCGGCTTCCTTGTCGTCGCGGATTTGCTTCAGTGTAAGCATGGTATCTTGAGTTTTTCGTGTATGCGCGTTACGGAGTGCAAAAATAGTAAATTCGGCGCAATCTTGCACGTCCGCACCCGGGAATTTTTCGATGCGGCATAACGCCGGGCCGGCTCTCCGTTATTCGCCGAAGAGCGGCCAGGCCGGGTCGGGCCGCCACGAAGCGCGCATCAGGGCCTTGAGCTCCTCGGCGATCCCCGGATAACGGTCGATGACGTTATGCTCCTCGGCGGGATCCTCCCTGATGTTGTATAGCTCGTAACGGGGATCTTCGGAGCGGATGTCGAGGTGCAGCAGTTTCCAGTCGCCGCGACAGAGTGCCTCGCGGCCGTCGAGCTCCATGAATCCGAAGTAGAGGGTTTCGTGCCGGAGCTGCTCTCCGCGTCCTTCGAGTGTCGGCAGCAGGCTGATGCCCTCCTCGGGAAGCCGTATGTCGGAGCCGATCGCCTCGGCGAAGGTCGCCGGAAGGTCCCAGAAGGCGACGGCCGTGTCGCTGGTTGCGCCTTCGGCAATATGTCCGGGCCACGAGACGATCATCGGCACACGGATGCCGCCCTCGTAAAGGTCGCGTTTGTAACCCCGGTAGGGGCCGTTGCTGTCGAAGAAGTCGGGGTCGGCGCCGCCCTCCATATGGGGTCCGTTGTCGCTGGCGAATAGGAGGATCGTGTTGTCGAGCAGTCCCTTTTCACGGAGCTTCGCGACAAGTTCCCCGACATAGTGATCCAGCCGGGTGATCATCGCGGCGAAAGCTGCCCGGGGGTGTTCCTGCGAGCAGTAGCCGCCGCGGCGGAATGCCGGACCTGAGTCGGTGCCCCGGTAAGGGGTCTCCTCCCAGCGTCCGCGGAAACGCTGCATGATGCTGTCTTCGGGAACGATCAGTTCGGCATGCGGGAGGGTCGTGGGGTAGAAGAGCAGGAAGGGGGCCTTCTCCCCGGCCGCCTCGTCGAGGAACTCCAGCGCCTTGCGGTGAATCAGGTCGGGGGCATAGGTCCCCTCGCCGTAGGGTACTGCCCCGGTGTTGTCCGCAAGCTCCACGCGACGGTCGTTTTCCCAAAGATGGTCGGGATAGTAGCTGTGGGCCAGCAACTGGCAGTTGTATCCGAAAAACCGGTCCACGCCCTGCCGTTGCGGATCGCCCGTCGAGCCGATGAATCCCAGACCCCACTTCCCGAAGACACCGACCGTGTAGCCGGCTTCGTCGAAGAGTTGCAGCAGGCGTGCCGATCCCTCCGGAAGGGGGTATTGCCCCTCGGGCGGAAGCTCGATGTTGCCCCTGACGGGCGTATGGCCCGAATGGGTGCCTGTCAGCAGGCACGAGCGCGACGGGGCGCTTACGGTCGTGCCCGAGTAGCAGCGCGTGAAGCGCATGCCGCGGGCGGCGAGCGAGTCGATATGGGGCGTCCGGAAACGCTGCTGTCCGTAGCAGCTCAGGTCGCCGTAGCCGAGGTCGTCGGCCAGGATGAAGACCACATTGGGGCGTTTCGTGCTGTCGGCCGGGGCTGTTTGTGCCGCAGCCTGTTTCGCGGAGGCGGTTCCGGCGAGGAGCAGTCCGCCCAGAAACAGCTTTTCGTTCATGGTGCGCGGGTGTTTTGCGTATTCGGAGACTCTAAAGATAGCGATTCCGTCCGGAAAGGGGGTGAAATCCGCGAAAAAACTTTATCTTTGTTTCCGGATGGAGAAGATACTTTCGAGAAAAATCGAGTTGCTCGCTCCTGCCCGGGACCTCGCCTCGGTAATGGCGGCCGTGGACTACGGCGCCGATGCCGTCTATATGGGCGGTGCGAGGTTCGGGGCGCGTCAGGCTGCGGGAAATACGACCGAACAGATCGCCCGGGCCGTGGAGTATGCGCATCGCTACGGCGTGCGCATCCATGCCACGCTCAATACGCTGCTGTGGGACGACGAACTCGGGGAGGCCGAACGGCAGGCCCGGGAGCTCATCGCCGCGGGAGTCGATGCCCTGATCGTGCAGGACATGGCCCTGCGGCGTATGAACCTTCCCGTCGAGTTGCATGCCTCGACGCAGATGTGCAACCGCACCCCCGAGGGGGCGCGGTTTCTGGCCGAAGCGGGTTTTGCCCGGGTGATTCTGGAGCGCAACCTTACTCTCGATGAGATCCGTGCGATCTGCCGCGCCACGACGGCCGAGGTGGAGTGCTTCGTGCACGGAGCCATCTGCGTAGGGTACAGCGGCCGCTGTTTCCTGTCGCGGTCGATGTCCGCGCGCAGCGGCAACCGGGGCGCCTGCAGCCAGCCCTGCCGCCTGACCTACGACCTGACCGACGGCCGCGGCCGCACCTACATGCAGGGAAAGCACCTGCTGTCGGTGCGCGATCTGAACCTCTCGGAGCATCTGGGCGAGCTGATCGATGCCGGAGTCTCGTCGTTCAAGATCGAGGGGCGTCTGAAGGATCTGAACTACATCCGCAATGTGGTGGCCTACTACCGGCGCGCCGTGGATAAGGCGTTGGCCGGGCGCCCGCAGTTGCAGCGTGCTTCGGTCGGCGAGAGCCTTCCGGATTTCGATCCGGACCCTACGAAGAGTTTTACGCGCGGGGAGTCCGAATACTTTTTTTCGGGGAAGTGCCCCGGTGTGGCTTCGTTCGACACGCCGAAGGCGGTCGGCGAACGCGTCGGCCGGGTGGCACGCGTCGAACGCAATGCTTTCCTCCTGGAGGCTGTCCGAGGCGTGCGGCTGGCTCCCGGCGACGGCATCTGCTTCCGCTCGGAGCGGGGGCTTGCCGGTACGAATGTCAATGCGGTGGAGGGGGCACGGATCGTACCCAACCGCATGGAGGGAATCTTCGCAGGTGCGGAGGTCTACCGCAACTACGACCGGCTCTTTACGCTGCGTGTCGAGCGCAGCCGCACGCGGCGTGTGATTCCCGCCACGGCCTGCGTGGAGATTTCGGAAGATGGTGTGCGGATCGCCTTTACGGATTGCGAGGGCTTCACGGCCGCGGCAGAGCGGCGTGTGGCGCTCGATGCGGCACGGAATTCCGAGGCCAACGCCGCATCGCTGCGGCAGCAGGCCGCACGCAGCGGCGATACGATTTTCGATGTGCGTGCGGTCGAAGTGCGGGGTGCGGATCGCTTCGTGCCGGCGTCGCTGCTGGCCGAGTTGCGCCGCGAAGGACTCGAGCGGCTTCTTGCGGCGCGGATGGCGCGCCGGTTCGAACACCGTATCCTGCCCGAAAACCCGGCGGCCCGCTACCCTTCGGAACAGCTCACGGCCGAGGAAAACGTTACGAACCGCCTGGCCGAAGCCTTCTACCGCGACCACGGGGTGCTGCGGATCGAGCGGGGCCTGGATCTCGCGCCGACGACCGCGGGGCATACCGTGATGCGGACCGCCTACTGCATCCGGCGCGAAATCGGCGAGTGTCTGAAGGAGCATCCGCGCCTGCGGGGCGAACTGTGGCTCGAGCGGGGACGCCATCGTTATCGGCTGGAGTTCGATTGTGCCCGGTGCGAGATGTGCCTCGTGGACGCTTCCGCGGCAAACAGTATGAAACACGAAAAATAGGTTGATATGAAAAAGAAGATTCTGGCCCTGACGGCGTGGCTCCTGACGGGCGTGGTATGGAGCGCTGTGGCGCAGACCTGGAACGAATGGCGCGACCCGGAGGTCAATGCGGTCAATCGGCTGCCGATGCGCTCTTCGTTCGAAGCCGGCGAGCGGTTGTCGCTCGACGGCGTATGGCGTTTTCTGTGGGTGCGCGACGCCTCGGACCGTCCCGAAGGAATCTGGCGTACGGATTACGACGACCGGGCTTGGGGTACGATGCCCGTTCCCGGCATCTGGGAGGTGAACGGCTACGGCGACCCTATCTATGTCAATGTCGGCTATGCCTGGCGCGGGAATTTCCAAAGCGATCCCCCGTTGATTCCCGATGCGGAGAACCATGTGGGCTCCTATCGCCGTGAATTCGAGATTCCCGGGTCGTGGTCGGGCAAGCAGATCACCCTTTCGATCGGGTCGGCCACGTCGAACGTCTACGTCTGGGTGAACGGCCGCTTCGTCGGATACAGCGAGGACAGCAAGCTGGCCGCACAGTTCGATGTTACGAAATACCTTCATCCGGGCCGCAACCTCATCGCCATGCAGGTGTTCCGCTGGTCGGACGGCTCTTATCTGGAGGATCAGGATTTCTGGCGCCTTTCGGGTATCGCCCGCGGCGTGGAGCTCCGGGCCCGCGACCGGGCGCATCTGGAGGATGTGCGCATCACGCCGTCGCTCGACGCCTCGTACCGCGACGGGGAGTTGCGCGTGGAGACGACCTCCACGCCGCAGGTGCGTGCGCTGACGCTGACCCTGCGCGATGCGGCCGGACAGGAAGTGGCCTCGGAGCGGCTCACGCCCAGCAAGGGTGCAGCCTCGACGACCTTCCGTGTGGCGGATCCCGCGAAGTGGTCGGCCGAGTCGCCGAATCTCTATACGCTCGAGATTGCCGTGTCGGACGGCCGCAGGACGACCGAGACCGTCCGGCAGAACGTCGGCTTCCGCACCGTGGAGATCCGCGATGCGCAGCTGCTCGTAAACGGACAGCCGGTGCTGATCAAGGGCGCCGACCGCCACGAGATGGACCCGCTGAAGGGATATGTGGTGAGCCGTGAGCGGATGATCGAGGATATCCGGATCATGAAGGAGTTGAACATCAACGCTGTGCGTACGAGCCACTATCCCAATGACCCGCAGTGGTATGACCTCTGCGACCGGTATGGAATTTATGTGGTCGATGAGGCCAACGCCGAGTCGCACGGCATCAGCTACGGCGTCTTCGGCGAGAAGGCGCTGGCCGGAAATCCCGCCTATGCCAAGGCGCATGTCGAGCGGAGCAGCCGCATGGCGCAGCGCGACAAGAACCACCCCTCGGTCATCATCTGGTCGCTGGGCAACGAGGCCGGCATGGGCCCCAACTTCGAGGCTTCGTACCGCTGGGTCAAGGAGTACGACCCGTCGCGTCCGGTGCAGTACGAGCAGGCGATCGCTTACAAAAAAGAGGAGGGCGCTCCCTTTACCGACATCGTCTGTCCGATGTATTGGGACTACGACCGCTGTCGGGAATACTGTGAATCGAATCCCGAGAAGCCGTTGATCCAGTGCGAATATGCCCATGCCATGGGCAACTCGATGGGCGGTTTCGACCTCTACTGGGACCTTGTGCGCAAATACCCCGTCTACCAGGGCGGTTTCATCTGGGACTTCGTCGATCAGGGACTGGCCCGCTATGAGGCCGACGGCCGCGTTTCGTTCTGTTACGGAGGCGACTACAACAACTACGACGCTACGGACAACTCGTTCAACAACAACGGTATCATAGCCGCTGACCGCAGCTACCATCCGCATGCCTGCGAGGTGCAGCGGCAGTATCAGTCGGTATGGACCGAGCCGGTGGATCTGACGCGGGGCCGCGTGGAGGTTTATAACGAAAACTTCTTCCGCGGACTGGAGAACTACACGCTGGATTGGGAACTCGTGGCCGACGGCCGCATCGTGAAGCGCGGTACGGTGGCTGATCTTGAAGTGGCCCCGCAGCAGCGCCGCATGTATGATCTGGGCTTCACGGAGGCCGATATTCCCGGAGAGGCCTGCGAGGTGCTTCTCAATGTGGCCTACCGCCTGCGCGATGCCGAGCCGCTGCTGGAGGCCGGCTTTGCCGTAGCCCGCCAGCAGTTCGTCGTGCGCACCTACGACTTTGCCGGACAATTCGAGGCTCCGGCCGTGGAACGCCCCGTGGAGATTACCTCCTGGGAGCGCGGCACGCGTGTCGAGGGCGATTGCTGGGAGGCATTCTTCTCGCGCGACGGATTCCTCACGCAGTACCGCTTCGAAGGTCGCGACCTGCTTGCCGAAGGGGCGTCGCTGCGCCCGCAGTTCTGGCGTGCGCCGACCGAAAACGATCTGGGTGCCGGCCTCGACCGCAAACTCTCCGTCTGGAAACGTCCGGAGATGAGGCTCGACTCGTTCGACAAGTCCGTCGAGGAGGGCGTGGCCGTGCTGACGGCCCGTTACACGCTTCCCGAAGTAGGTGCCACGCTGACGCTTTGCTACCGGATCGACGGGGCGGGCGGCATGGAGGTTACCGAATCCATGGAGCCCGGTGCGGAGGCGGCTCCGGACCTCTTCCGTTTCGGCATGACGATGGAGATGCCGGCCCGCTACAACCGGATCCTCTATTATGGCCGCGGGGCGCACGAGAACTATGCCGACCGCCTTTCGTCGGCCGATCTGGGTCTTTACGACCAGCGGGTTTCGGATCAGTACCACGACGCCTATGTGCGTCCCCAGGAGTCGGGAACGAAGAGCGACGTACGCTGGTGGCGTGTGCTCGACACGTCGGGTTCGGGCGTGGAGATTCGTTCCGACGCACCGTTCTCGGCTTCGGCGCTGCCCTATTCGACCGAGACGCTCGACGTCTCGAACTTTCCGCCGCAGCAGCACTCCGGCACGTTGCAGCCCGACGGCCGCACACATGTGAATTTCGACCTGCGGCAGATGGGCCTCGGTTGCATCAATTCGTGGGGTGAGCTGCCCCTGGAGCGGTTCCTCCTCCCTTACGGCGATTATACTTTCCGGTTCCGGATCGAACCGGTCGTCCGCTGATTTGTGAAATGCCGGCCGGAGGCAATGGCGTCCTTCGGCCGGTTTGTATTTTTACCTTGTATGCAAGAACAACTGACTCCCGATTTCCGGGACTATGAACTGCTCGATACGGGCGATTTCGAGAAACTGGAGCGTTTCGGGCGTTTCGTAACGCGGCGTCCCGAGCCGCAGGCCATCTGGCGCAAGAGCCTTCCCGATACGGAGTGGCAGCGGGCCGACGCCTCCTTTCTGCGTGATGCGAACAGCGACGAGCGTGGCCGGTGGACGCTCCGTCGCGGCATGCCCGACCGCTGGACGGTGGAGTACCGTTCGCGGGAGATGTCCCTCCGCATGCGTCTGGCCCTCACGTCGTTCAAACATGTGGGCATCTTTCCCGAGCAGGCCGCCAACTGGGACTTTATCTACGACCGTTGCCGGGCACTGGCTGCCGCCTCTGCAGAGCCGTCGCGCGTGCTGAACCTCTTTGCCTATACGGGCGGTGCGACGCTGGCCGCGCGGGCCGCAGGCGCCGAGGTTACGCATGTCGATTCGGTGCGCCAGGTGGTTACCTGGGCCCGGGAGAACATGGAGGCGAGCGGTCTGGACGGTGTGCGCTGGATCGTCGAGGATGCCCTGAAGTTCGTGCACCGCGAGGTGCGCCGCGGCAACCGCTATGCCGGCATCATCCTCGATCCTCCGGCCTACGGACGGGGTGCGAACGGCGAGAAGTGGGTCCTCGAGGAGGGTATCTGCGAGATGCTCGAGTGCTGCGCCCGGCTTTTGGAGGCGTCGGGGGCGTTTCTGGTACTGAACCTCTATTCGATGGGGCTCTCCTCGACGCTCGCACGCACGGCCGTACACCAGGCCTTCGGCGTACCCCGTGAGGAGCAGTGGGGCGAGTTGTGCTTCACGGACCGCGGTGGCAAGCAGCTGCCGCTGGGGACCTATTACCGTTTTGCCCGATAAAAGCCCGAAGTGATGGAGTGGTTGTTGAATCTGGGTTATCCGGGACTTTTTCTCGGCACGTTCCTTGCCGGAACGGTGCTGCCGATGAGCTCCGACGTCCTGCTCGTGGGAATGCTCGCCGCCGGCGCCGATCCCGTGGCCTGCCTGCTGCTCGCGGCCGTCGGCAACTGGCTCGGTGCCATGACCTCCTACTGGCTCGGTTGGTTTGCCAAATGGGAGTGGCTCGAGCGGGGCTTCAAGGTGCATCCCGAAACATTGGAGAAACAGAAGACCCGCGTGGACCGCTTCGGCGTGTGGCTGGCGCCCTTCTTTTGGGCACCGGTGATCGGCGTGGTCTTCATGATCGCGCTGGGATTCTACCGCGTGCGGCCCCGCATGACCGCCCTGATGGCACTTGCCGGGTCGTTTGCCCGTTTCCTGTTCTGGATTCTGCTGCAAGAAGCCTTTTTCGGCGGGGCATAACGGGTGGCAGGAGTGATAATTCGAAAAATTACGCAATATGGGAGTCTTTACCGTCCTGTTCGGTGCGTTGAGCGGCTGTCTGCTCTCCGTACTTGTGGGCCTTTTCGGCAGCAACCGCCGGATCGGCTTCGGCTGGTCCTTTCTGATCAGCCTGATCTTTACGCCCTTTGTGGGGCTCATCTGTACGCTACTGTCCGATCCGCTGCCCTGCGGTGAAAAGCGCTGGGGCTGCATCGGCACCTTCGTGGCGATTCTCGGTGCGATCAGCCTGGTGATTTTCCTGCTGTTGCTGCTTACGGGCGGGGCATTCGTGCTTGCCCTTTAAGGCGTCCGTCCGCTGCGTCAGAAGACGTGGTAGATCAGAATGCCTGCCACGGCCGAGAGGACGATCAGCAGGATGGGGTTCACCTTGCGGACGGAGGCGATGACGCAGAGTCCGAAGATCACCCAGCTCCAGGTGTCGATGAAGCTCTCGCCTTCGTGTGAGGCGGGGAACATGAGCAGCAGGGCCGCCGAAGCGATCATGCCGATGACGACGGGCTTCATGCCCGACATGGCGCCGGCGAGTATGGGATTCCCGTGCAGCCGCAGGAAGAAGCGCGTAAGCAGCAGCATGACCGTGAGCGACGGCAGGCAGACGGCGAATGTGGCGATCAGCGATCCGAGGATGCCGAACAGCAGGTTGTCTCCGGCCTGCATGCCGACGGTATATCCCACATAGGTTGCAGAGTTGATGGCGATCGGTCCCGGAGTCATCTGGCTCACGGCCACGATATCGGTAAATACCGTATTGGTCATCCAGGCATGGCGGACGACCACCTCGTTCTGGATCAGCGCCAGCATGGCGTATCCGCCGCCGAATCCGAAGAATCCGATCTTGAGGTACGACAGGAAGAGTTGCAGGAAGATCATGAGCGTACTTTTTTACCGATTGTCAGGGTCCAGGCGATTCCGGCCGCAGCTCCGGCGATGATCAGCAGGACGGGCGACCAGCCGAGTCCCCATACGGCCAAAGCCGTGAGCACGACGACAGCGGCGAGTGCCGGATGCATGCCCCGTGCCAGCGAGAAGACCGGTACGACGATCAGGGCCACGACGGCCGGACGCATGCCCTTGAAGGCGGCCTCCACGATGGCGTTGTGGCGGATCTCCGCGAAGAAGATCGCCACGATCAGGATGATGATGAATGATGGAAGCACGGCGCCCAGGGAGGCCGCGGCGGCCCCGCGCAGGCCGCGGACCTTGTAGCCGATGAATACCGACGTGTTGATGGCGATCGGCCCGGGCGACGACTGGGCCAGCGTCAGCAGGTCCAGGAATTCGGATTGCGGCAGCCATTTCTTCCGTTCGATGACCTCCGCCTCGATGAGCGGCACCATGGCGTAGCCGCCGCCGAAGGTGAAGAGTCCGATTTTGAAAAAACTTCCGAAGAGTTCGGAAAGCGTGGTCCGTTCCATCTGTTATTCTCTTTTTTTCTTTCCCAGCAGGGTGCGTATGCCGTCGATGAAGACCATCGGGTGGGTCGGAGCTCCCGGGAGCCACAGATCGACCCGATGACGGTCGAAGAAGCTGCGCTCGATGGCACGGCTTCCGGCGAAAAGGCCTCCGGAGCACGCCTCCGTGCCGCAGGCAACGAGTATTTTGGGCTCGGCTACGGCGTCATAGCAGATCTCGAGCGCCTCGGCCATGTTGTGCGTTACGGGGCCCGAGACCACCACGCCGTCGGCGTGGCGGGGTGAGGCGGTGAAGCCGACGCCGAAGCGCCCGAAATCGAAATTGACATTGCCCGTGGCGTTGAGCTCCATCTCGACCGAGGCGTCTCCGCCGGCCGATACCTCGCGCAGTTGCAGCGCCTCGGTGAAGAAGCGGCGGATTTCGGGCCGTACCTGTGTCGTGTCGAAGACGATGTGTCGGTCGCCCGGCCGTACGACGAGAGCCTCACGGGTGGGTGCTCCGATGCGGTAGTCGTTCGTGAAACGGATGTTGTGCGGGGCGCGCCGGGCACACTCGCCGCAGAAAAGGCAGCGTCCCAGATCGAGTGCGAAGGGCTCCGCCGCAAGGGCTCCTGTGGGGCAGATCGCCGCGGCCCGTTCCACCGTAGTGCGCTCTTCGGCCGTTGCGGGTTCGGTCAGCTCGGGCCGCCCGCGGAAGCGTGCCGTCAGCTCCACGGCGTCGAGGTCCTTGATGGCCTGCTGTCCGTGGCTTCGCAATACGCGTATTTTCGGAAAAATCATAATCGTTCGGTATTCGTTTTTCGGCTTCTCCCTATGGCGCGTGTCATAAATCGTGCCCGCAGTAGGAGAGGTTGAAACTCTTGTTGCAGATCGGGAAGTCGGAGATTCCCTCGCCGCGCACGGCAAGGGCCAGTGCCATCCAGTTGTGCAGGCTCGGGTCCTTGACGCGGCAGGCGGCGAGGTGCCCCGCGGGATCGGTAACGATGACGTGGCACGTCTCGCCGCGCCAGCCTTCGACCAGCCCGAATGCCAGCGAGCGAGGTGCGAGCGGCGTCGTATAGTCGGGTTGCGGCAGGGCGTCGAAGCCGATCTCCGCGCGCCGGGTCGTCAGCGTGTCGATGTAGGCGGCCGACTGCAGGACCTCGCGGCAGCGGACCATCAGGCGGGCCATGACGTCTCCCTGACGCTTGACGATCGGCTCGTGGCGGAGCAGCGTGGCATAGCACCCCCATGGGTGCGAGGCGCGCAGGTCGCGCACCACACCGCTTGCACGGGCCGCCTGGCCCACACCGCCGATACGGAGCATCTCCTCGCGCGGAACCGTGCCGCACTGCTCGAACCGGGCGAGCAGCGTTGGGGACGATTTGATGTCGTGGCGCACCTCATCGAAGCGTCGGGCGATTTCACGGACGTTGCGGCGGATCATCTCCGCAGTCCCGGCATCGAGCGGATGGTCCGTGCCTCCGGGACGCAGCAGACCCTTGCCGAAGCGGTTTCCGCACCATGCCTGCGTGGTGTTGATCGTCATCGTGCGCAGCGCCTCGCAGGCCACCTGTCCCAACTGATACCCCACATCCATCGAGAGGGCACCCGTGTCGGCGATCTGCATGGCCATGCGCTCGAGTTCCAGGGCCAGGATGCGTTCGATCCCGAGGGCCTCCGGAAGCCGGGCTGCCGTGAGCTTTTCGATTGCCGCGGCGAATGCCGCGGCGTGGGCGACGGCGCTGTCTCCGGCGACGCTTTCCGCGAGGCATGCCTGCCGCAGCCGGTTTTCCGTGCTCGGGAATTCCTCCTCCACGCCGCGGTGCTGGTACCCCAGCGCGATTTCGAGGTGGAGAACCTGCTCGCCGTTGCAGATGAAGCGGAAGGCTCCCGGCTCGATGATGCCCGCATGGATCGGACCGACATTCACCTCGTGCAGCGAATGTCCCTCCATCGTATAGAAGGGGTAGTTGTCGATCGAGCTGCGGCGGTCGTAGCCGTCGGCCGGGAAGCGCAGCGGCTTGTCCCACGGCATGCCGTCGAAACGGATGCCGTAACGTTCGGTGATGTCGCGTTCGAAGGGATGCAGGGCGGGGTGCCGGGCCGTGAGCGAGGGGAGTACGCCTTCGTCGTAATACTCCATCGAGTGCGAGGCGATGAGGATCCGATGCTCCGTATCGTCGAGCAGCAGGCAGATGAAACGCATGCAGTCGCCGTCGGGCAGGGCGAAATAGTGGGCGACATGGTAGCGCGGGTCGGCGAGGCATGCGGCCATTTCATCGTAGAACTCCGCATAGGGAACCTCGGGAATGTCGCGCAACGCTACCGCGCCGGCGCAATTGTCTGTGATATACCAGGTCATAGCGAAGCGATTTGATCGATCAGACGTGCGAGAAATCCGGGCTGCCAGACGCCGACGATCATTGCGGCGAGGAGCAGCGACAGCGCCGACCAGGAGCGTTTCCGGTCGGCTTTCGAGAGATGCAGTTCATCCTGGTTGGGTTGGTAGCAGAGGCGGAGCATCCGCATGCAGAACGAGTAGATGACGATGCAGAGCAGGAGCAGGATGATGCAAACGAGCCACCACTTTCCGGCGGCGATCACCTCGCGGAGGATAGATAACTCGGAGATGAAAAGCGGCGAGGGCGGGAAGGCCATGACCACGACCATGCCGATGATCAGGCCGATGGCGCCCACACGGTTGATGTGGATGTAATCGCCGATACGGTTGATGCGGTAGCCGTTATAGACCTGCCGGACGATGGCGATCTGCAGATAGAGGCTGCTTTTGATAAGCGTATGGCAGACGACATGGAATACGGCGGCCCATACGCCGATGCCTCCGATTCCGAGTCCGATGGCCGCTATGCCCATGTTCTCGACGGTCGAGTAGGAGAGAAAGCGCTTGTAGTTGTTTGTCCGTCGGAGGAAGAGGGCTCCGATGGCGAGCGACAGAACGCCCACCAGAATCAAAATGGACCGCACCCAGGGGAATATGTCGGTTTGGGCGAGTATCTTGTAGACGCGCAGTATGGCGAGGAATCCCGCATTGACCACTCCCGTGGAGATGAGAGCCGAGGCGGGTGCCGGTGCGGCGAAGTTGGCGTCCACGCCGACCGTATATAGCGGGAAGAGCTCCACCTTGCAGCTGTATCCGCAGAGGATGAGCAGGAAGGCGGTCTTCAGGTAGAGGGCGTTGCTGCCCGGGGCGGCGGCTGCCACCGCTTCGTAGGAGAGCGATTCGCACTTGGTTGCCGCGGCCAGCAGCAGGATACCCAGATAGGCCATGGCGATACCTGTCGAGCAGACGAAGACGTATTTCCAGGCCGCTTCGAGCGTTTGGGCCGTACGTCGGTGGTAGATGATTCCTGCCGAGCAGAGCGTCGTGGCTTCGAGGAAGATCCACGTTACGGCCAGGTTCGAGGCGAAGTAGGCCCCCGTGATGGCCGTCGTGAGAAGCAGGAGCAGTGCCGAGTAGGTGCGCATCTGGCGCAGGTCGCTTCCGTGCAGGTAGGATTCCGAATGGGCGAAGGCGAAGGCCGAGACGACGGTGAGCAGGACGAAGAACAGGGTGCCTGCGGCATCGAAGCGGAAAACGCCGAGCGATATCGTGTCGTATGCGCCGCCTGCAATGATCCACAGGGCGAGTGCGGCCTGGATGGCGTAAAATGCGGCGCCTGCGACGAAAAGATGCCGCTCGTTGCGGGCCGCAAAGGCCGACAGGGCGGTCAGGATGCTGGCTATGAAGTAGATGAGCATGGGTCAGTCCTTTACATTGGTGAGCGAATCGGCGTCGTCGGCGTGGATCTTGCCGTCGATCTTGGTAAAGAAGATCCCGAGCATGAGCACCGAGATGAGGATGTCGAGCAGAATGGCGACGTTGATGACCAGGGGCATTTCGACGCCGATGGCCGTCGAGAAGAGAAATACGCCGTTCTCGATCACGAGGAATCCCACCATATGGGAGAAGATCCTCTGGCGCAGCGTGATGAGGATCAATCCGCTGAGCAGGGCGTAGAGGGCGACGCCGAAGAAGACCAGATCGACGGTCGTGTCGGCGACGTAATAGGTGATCGAACCGCTGACGACGAGGGCCGTGAGCGAGAGCAGGAGGGCTCCCGACTGGGAGGAGCCCGAGCGGCGTACGCGGTTGATCTTCGTGCGGCGGATTACGGCGAAGAGCAGCCAGGGTACGAGTATGCCTTTGAAAAGCAGCGTTTCGATGGCGATGAAGGCGAACTCCGCGGGGTTGATGGTATGCAGGCGCACCAGGGCGATGCCGAAGAGCAGCCAGCCCTGCAGCCCGATGAGCGATGCGAAGTTGCGGAAACGCTCCGTGATCGAGAGGTAGATGAGCGTTACGACGTAGAGAATGACGAGCGGCAGTATCATTGGATTGAGATGTTGCGTTGGAGCAGGAAGGCGGTGAAATAGACCAGTGCCGCCAGGGCGACGACCGTAAGGATGAATGTGGTGTTTCGGGCGAGTTTGTTGCGGGCCTGCGCCGATTCGACGACACCGACCGAGAGTCCCGTGAGCAGCATGGCCAGGGGAGCGGCCACCCACCAGCGGGGAGCCGCGGCAGCGGCGACGGCATCGGCCGCAAGGAGCGAGAATGCGGCGGTTTTGAGCCACCCGGCAATCTTGATGAAGGCCAGATCGACGCCGCAGTAGTCGAGGCACATGACCTCATGGATCATCGTCAGTTCGAGGTGCGTGCGGGGATCGTCCACGGGGATCCGGCCGCTTTCGGTGATGGTGATCTTCATGAGGATGTAGGCCGCGAGCAGCAGTACGACCGCCGTCTGGGCGCCCTCCGTGCCTTCGGAGGTGAAGATTTGTGCGAAGGAGGTATACCCCGACAACAGGGCGAAGGTCCCGAATACGAGCATCAGGGCCGGTTCCACGAGTGCTCCGTAGAGTGCTTCCCGGCTGGCTCCCATTCCTTCGAACGAACTTCCCGTATCCATGGCTGCGAGGATGAGAGCCATGCGGCCCAGCGCGAGCAGGTAGGCGAAGGCCACCAGGTCGCCTTCGAACGAGAGCAGCGGCCGGAGGTCGCCGCCGGGAATGCAGAGCGCGGCGACGGCGGCTGCGGCCAGGTAGACCGACGGGGCGATGCGGAAGAGTGCCGATGTGGTCGTCGAATAGACGGCGCCTTTGTGCAGCAGCAGTTTCAGATCGTGGAGGTGCTGGGTAAATCGGATGCCCTTGCGCCCGGCCAGTCGGGCACGCGTCCGGTTGATGAGGCCCGGAATGGCGAGGGCGACGAGCCCCAGAAGAAGTGTATTGAACAGTGCCATCGTCAGATCAGATTGAACAGCGAAAGAAGGAATACGAGGGCCAGAAAAGCCAGCGCGAAGAGAATGTAGTGGTTGATCTTGCCCGTGCGGAGGCGCATGACGCGGGCATTGATGCGCCGCAGCAGTTCCACCCACCAGGCGGAAAAAAGACGTCCGATGCGGTCGCGGTGCCCGATATCGAAGCTGTGCGTGCGGGGGAAGATCTCGCCCTTCTGAACCGGGGCCCCTTCACCGCTGTTTTGGGTCAGCGAGGTAGCGATGGACTGCAGCCCTTCGGAGAAGGATTCGCCCGTATATTGCATCCGGACGTTCGGTGCGGTGAATCCGCATCCCCATGTCGGGCCTTCGGATACGGGACGTCCGCGGAGCAGTCGCCTGCGCAACCGGTAAAGGGCCCAGATGACGATCAGAAGCAGCCAGGCCGTGCGTCCTGCGGTTTGAAGCGTCGGGGAGAGCAGCCAGTCGGCGGCGTCGGCGGGCGTGCGGAGGAAAAAGCTTGCGGCGCGGGTGATGGCTGCCGTTGCCAGGCCGGGAAAGAGCCCCACGAAGAGGATGCCTGCCAAAGGCAGGGCCATGGCGGCGATGCGGATGTTGTCTACCTCCCGGGCTTCGGCCACCTCGTGGGTGCGCGGGGCTCCGAGAAATGCCGTGCCGTAGAGTTTCGTGAAGGCAAGGAGTGCGATGCCTCCGATCAGGGCCAGCGCCGCGAGTCCTGCGGCTGCGGCCAGGGTGTCGCAGCCCGAGGCGATGCCGTCGAAAATGCCGAGGTATATCAGTAATTCGGAGACGAAGCCGTTCAGGGGCGGCAGGGCACAGATGGCCGCCGTCCCGACCAGAAAGAGCATTCCGGTCATGGGCATGTGCCGGGCGACGCCTCCGAGGTTGTCGAGCGAGGTGGTCCGCACGGCCGTAAGCAGATTCCCGGCACCGAAAAAGAGCAGCGATTTGAAGAACGAGTGGTTTACGGTGTGGAGCAGCGCTCCGGCAATTCCCGCCAGCGCCACATACTGGTTCCCGGAGGCCTTGCCCAGTGCCGCCACGCCGATGCCGATGAGGATGACCCCGATATTTTCGATCGAGGAGTAGGCCAGCAGTCGTTTGACATCGTTCTGCATGGCTGCGAGGATGATGCCCCAGAGTCCCGTTACGATGCCTGCCGCGAGCAGGATCACCCCTGCGGTATGCAGGACGGGAAGTTCGCCCAATGCGGCCGTGGTCCGCAGGATGCCGTAGATGCCGGTTTTGATCATTACGCCCGACATCAGCGCCGAGACGTGCGACGGTGCGGCGGGATGGGCCTCCGGAAGCCAGACATGCATCGGAAAGAGGCCTGCCTTCATGCCGAACCCTGCGAGGAAGACCAGGAACAGGGGCAGCGCCGGCTGTGTGCGGAAGTATTCGGCCAGTGCGGTGAACGAGGCCGAACCGGTTGCCGTCTCGACCCGCACGAAGCCCACGAGCAGCAGGATGAATCCGATGTGCATCATGATGAGGTACGACAGGGCGGCGCGGCGCACCTCGCGGCGTTCCGCTTCGAAAAGAATAAGCAGGAACGACGCCACGGTCATCAGTTCCCAGAAGAAGAGGAACGAGTAGCCTCCGTCGGAGAGGACGACACCCAGCATGGCGTAATACATGGCCACGAGCGAAGTGTAGTGGAGCGAGACGTGTGCCGGGGATTTGTGCGGGAGTTCTCCGGCAAGGTATCCCCGCGAATAGGCTGCCGAGGCGACGGAGCCGATGCCGATGATCAGGACGAAGAGGGCCGAAAGGGTGTCCATCGAGCCGCTGTCGCCGCCGAACAGAGGCCCGGAAGCGAGCCACAGCAGGGTCTGCTGTCCCTTCAGGAGGGTTCCGCCGGCCATCGAACAGCTCCAGAGCGCACCGCCTCCGATGAGAACGAGGGCCGTGAGGCCCTTGGCGCGGAGCGGAACGGCAAACAACAGGGCCGTCATTGCGGCCAGTACGATGAGCGTGTAGAGAAAAAACATCATTCCGATAGTTTCAGTGTATTAGCCACCGCGACCATCACAACGGACGTCAGGGCCGCCGTTTCGGTCCGCAGCCGCTGGTCGCCGAGGGTGATCTCCGTGAATCCGTGCGAGCAGGCGAATGCGATCTCCTCGGGGGAGAAGTCTCCTTCGGGGCCGATCCATACCTCGACTTTCCCGCCGGCCTTTACCGCCTGCGGAAGATAGCGCTTTCCCTCGGGGGCATGTGCCGGGGCGCAATGGGCCAGAAAGCGTTGTCCCCCGAACGGGCGCAGCACCGCTTCGCGGAACGGGGTCATGGGGAGCAGCTGCGGCCGATATGCCTTGATCGACTGCTTCATGGCTGCCGTGATGACCTTCTCGCCCCGTTCGCTCTTGAACGTACGGCGCTCGCTGTGTTCCGTTTCGAGGGGCAGAACGGCCGAGATGCCCACCTCCGTGGCCTTCTCGAGAAACCACTCGAAGCGGTCGGCGTTTTTCGTCGGAGCCACCGCCACGGTCAGTTCGTAGGGCAGCTTCCCGTATTCGCTTTCCGTCGAGAGAATCCGTACGGTACAATGTTTGGGGTTGTCGTCCGTGATCTCCGCACGATAGAGGTTGCCCCGGCCGTCGGTCAGGTGGATCCCGTCGCCGCACGAGAGGCGGAGCACCCGTATGCAGTGTTTCGATTCCTCTTCGCCGAGCGTATGGTACGGAGCCTCGATGTCGGGGTCGTAAAATAGTTGCATACCTGTTATATTTTACTAACTTTGCAACGGCTTCCCTGCGGGCCGTGATGGCGCGGGAGATTCCGAGCCGCAAAGTTATACAAATAAGACGACAGATGAAACCCATTGCTGGATTATTGACACTTTTTCTGGTTATGAACTGCGTATCGTGCGAGTCCGGGAAAAAGAGCGGAGAGAATCCCTTTTTCACGGAGTGGACGACACCCTACGGTGTGCCGCCTTTCGATGAGATCCGTCCCGAGCACTTCCTGCCGGCCATCGAGCGGGGCATGTCGCTGCATGACGCCGAGATCGACGCCATTGCGACGAACAACGACGACCCCACCTTCGAAAACGTCATCCTGGCCTTCGACCGCTCCGGGGCGATGCTGGCGCAGACCGAATTGATTTTCGGCATGCTGTGCGCCGCAGAGAACAACGCCGAGCTGCAGGCGCTTCAGGAGCAGCTCATGCCGCAGCTGGCCGCCCATTACGACCGGATTCTGCTCGATGAGCGTCTCTTCGCCCGGATTCGCGACCTTTACGAACGGCGGGAATCCCTTTCGCTCGATGCCGAACAGCAGCGGCTGCTGGAGAAGACCTATCGGCGCTTCGTGCGGGCCGGGGCGCTGCTCGACAAGGAGCAACAGGCGCGTCTGAAGGAGATCAACGGCGAATTGGCTCTTGCCGCGGTACGCTTCGGCAACAACCTGCTTGCCGAAAATAACCGGTTCGAAATGGAACTCTCCACGGATCAGCTGGGAGGCCTGCCCTCCGACGTGCAGGAAGCGGCCCGCGAGGCGGCCCGCGGGCGGGGCAAGGATGCCGTGGTCTTCACGCTCCACAAGCCCAGCATGATTCCTTTCCTGACCTACTCCTCCGAGCGGTCGCTGCGCGACAGCCTCTATACGGCCTATCTGAACCGTTGCAACCACGGCGACGAATACGACAACAAACAGCTTATCAACGACTTCATCCGCCTGCGGACGGAAAAGGCGCATCTGCTGGGCTATCCCTCCTATGCGGCCTATGTCGTCGATGACGAGATGGCCCGCACGCCCGAAGCCGTCTATGAACTGCTGGAGGGAATATGGACTCCGGCCCTCGGGCGGGCGAAGGAGGAACTGGCCGAAATGGAGGAGCTCTTCCGCAAGGATTATCCCGACGGGGAGTTCGCCTCGTGGGACTGGTGGTATTATGCCGAGAAGCTCCGGCGGCAGAAATATGCGCTCGACGAGTCGATGCTGCGGCCCTATTTCTCGCTCGAGAATGTCCAGAGCGGCATCTTCTTCCTGGCCAACCGCCTCTACGGCATCACGTTCCGTCCCCTGATCGTCCCGGTCTATCATCCCGACGTTACGGCCTACGAGGTGCTGGATGCCGACGAGACGCATCTGGGTGTACTCTATTTCGATTTCTTCCCGCGGGCGGGCAAGAGCCAGGGTGCCTGGTGCGGCAACTATGTCGAGCAGACTTACGAGGACGGCGTGCGCAAGGCCCCCGTGGTGTCGATCGTCTGCAACTTCACGCCGCCGGTCGGCAACACGCCGGCGCTTCTGACGCTCGACGAGACCGAAACCCTCTTCCATGAGTTCGGACATGCGCTTCACGCGCTCTTCCGCGATGTGAAGTACCGCGGCCTTTCGGAGGTCGAGGGCGACTTCGTGGAACTTCCTTCGCAGATCATGGAGAACTGGGCCTTCGCTCCCGAGCTGCTGCGTCAGTATGCCGTCCATTACCGCACGGGCGAGATCATCCCCCAGTCGTTGATCGACAAGATCCGTCGCAGCGAACTTTTCAACCAGGGCTTCATGACCACGGAACTCGTTGCCGCAGCGCTCTCCGACATGGATATCCATTCCATCGGGACGTATGAGGCGTTCGATCCTGTGGCCTTCGAGCGGGAGGCGCTCACCGGGAAGCGGGGTCTGATTCCGCAGATCGAGCCGCGCTACCGCTATCCCTATTTCAGCCACATCTTCGATGGCGGCTATTCGGCGGGCTACTATTTCTATATTTGGGCCGAGGTGCTCGACAAGGATGCTTTCGAGGCGTTCCGCGAAAGCGGCGACCTGTTCAACAAGCGTATTGCCGACGACTTCCGCCGCAAGGTGCTGGCCCGCGGCGGCGAGCAGGCGGGTATGGATCTTTACCGTGCCTTCCGCGGCAAGGATCCCGACCGGATCCCGATGCTGCGCGGCCGGGGATTGTGGGACGGCCCCGATCCGGCGGATTCGACTGCCGTGCAGGCTCCTACGATGCGGCCCGTTCCCGACGGCATCCAGGCCGAACCGATTGCTCTCGACGGTGCCCTTCGCCGCGAATGATTCCGATTTAGCATGAAGAACCTCTATATTTAATACGATGAAAAAAGCATTGCTCATCATGACCTTTTCGACACTTGCGGCCGGATGTGCCGACAATTCGATTCCCCGGGCCGATCTGCCCGAGCTGGATCTTACGAATCCGCTGCTGGCTGCGTGGGATACGCCCCATGCCACGCCGCCCTTCTCGCGGATCGAACTCAAGGATTACGAGCCGGCCTTCGATGCGGCGATCGCCTGCTCGCGGGCCGAAGTCGAGGCGATCGTCAGCAACCCGAAGAAGCCGACCTTCGTGAATACGATCGTGGCCCTGGAGCGTCAGGGCGAACTGTTGAACCGCATCTCGGGTGTCTTCTTCAACCTTTTGAGTGCCGACACCTCGGACGAAATGCAACAGATCGCCATGCGTGTGCAGCCCAAGCTGACCGAACTGTCGAACGACATCTCGCTCAACCCCGAACTGTTCGCCCGCGTGAAGGCGGTCTACGAGCATCCGGGCCGCGGTCTTTCGACCGAGGACAAACGCCTGCTGGAGAAGACCTACCGGAGTTTTGCACGCAACGGCGCGGCGCTGTCGGATGCCGACAAGGAGCTCTATCGCCAGTATACGACCGAGCTGTCGGCCCTCTCGCTGGAGTTCGACCGCAATTCGCTGGCTGCGACCAACGCCTTTACGCTCCACATTACCGATCCGGCCGTCGTGGCCGAGCTGCCCGCCTTCGTGCGTGAGGGCATGGCCTCCGAAGCCAAGTCGCGCGGTGTGAAGGGATGGGTCGTAACGTTGCAGTACCCGAGCTACCTGCCCTTCATGACCTATTCGTCGAACCGTGCGCTGAAGGAGAAACTCTGGCGGGCGAACAGCTCCTGCGCGCTCGGCGGGGAGTTCGACAATACGCAGATCGTCAAGAAGATCGTCAATACGCGCCTGAAGCTGGCCCGTCTGCTCGGCTATGACTGCTATGCGGACTATGTGCTCGAAGAGCGCATGGCAAAGGATACGCCGACCGTACGGGCGTTCCTCGACGAACTGCTCGGCGCCACGAAGGAGTATGCCGATGCCGACTACCGTACGATCTCGGAGTATGCCGCCTCGCAGGGATTCAAGGATACGCTGATGCCCTGGGACTGGCCTTACTACACCGAGAAATACAAGCACGAGAAATATGCGCTCAATGCCGAGATGGTGAAGCCCTATTTCGAGCTGGAGCGGGTCAAGAAGGGCGTATTCCTGCTGGCCAACAAGCTCTACGGGCTGAACTTCACGCCGAATAAGCAGATCGAGGTCTATCACCCCGATGTTACGGCTTACGATGTAACCGACGCGGAGGGACGCTTCATGGCGGTGCTCTACCTCGACTTCTTCCCGCGTGCCTCGAAGAATTCGGGTGCATGGATGACCGAGTTCCGCGGCGCGAAGTGTGTGGACGGCGTGGAGACGCGTCCGCTCGTGTCGCTGGTGATGAACTTCACGAAACCCACCGAGACATCGCCGTCGCTGCTGACCTTCGACGAGGTCGAAACCTTCCTGCATGAGTTCGGGCACTCGCTGCACGGCATGCTGGGCGAAGGATCGTACGAATCGCTGACCGGTACGAACGTATACCGCGATTTCGTAGAGCTCCCCTCGCAGATCATGGAGAACTGGGCTACGGAAAAGGAGTTTCTCGACCTGTGGGCCGCACACTATCAGACCGGAGAGAAGATTCCGGCGGAGATCGTCGATCGCATCGTCGCCGCGCAGAACTATCTGGCCGCCTATGCCAACGTAAGGCAGTTGTCGTTCGGACTGACCGACATGGCCTGGCATACGCTCACCGAGCCTTTCGAGGGTGATGTTGAAAGTTTCGAGCGGGAGGCGATGGCTCCGACGCAGGTGCTGCCTGCCGTTGAGGGTACGGCCATGTCGCCGGCTTTCGGCCATATCTTCGCAGGAGGCTATGCCGCAGGGTACTACGGCTACAAGTGGGCCGAGGTACTCGAGGCCGATGCCTTCTCGCTCTTCAAGGAGAAGGGAATCTTCAATCGGGAGGTTTCGACGTCGTTCCGCGACAATATCCTTTCGAAGGGTGGTACGGAGGATCCTATGGAACTCTATGTGCGCTTCCGCGGGCATAAACCCGAGACGCGGGCGCTGATCGAGAAGATGCAGCTGGGAAAGTAAGGCCGGTTGTCCGACCGGTTTTATGCGGGATCGGGACCTTCGGGTACCCGATCCCGTTTTTTTGACCTGCCTGCGGCGGCGGAAGCGGAAGGGGAGAGCCCAAAAGGGACTCTCCCCCGAAGTCGGATTGCATGACAATCAGTTGTTGCGTTACCGGTTTCAAACCTCTTCCTTCGAATCCCTTGCCGGATTCTCCTCCTTGCATCGTCGTTGCGGAACGGCGGAGACACGATGCCCACACAACTCGAATTCTTCTTTCATCGTGGCCTGCAAATGCAGATCAAAAATGCTGCCGCGCCATGTGCGGAGTATACAAAAAATAAAAGGAACCGTCGTGTTGTTGTTCCGTTCGGGACGTTGATACCGAAAGACATGCGGTCCGCAGCCGATCGGCTGCGGACCGCATGTCGGATTCGTACGAATGAAAGCTATTTTCCGTTCCGGTAAGCTTCCAGACCGCTGCGGAGGAATGCCACAAATCCTTCGACCGAGAGATCATATCCGCGCGGCTCGACCAGCGGCTGTCCGTCGGCTCCCTGCAGAACGTAGTAGGGTTGTGCATTGACACCGTAGGTCTTCAGGGCATAGTAGGAGTTGATCTTGCCGAGACTCTTGAGGACTTTCCCGGCGTCGGTCGTAACCCAGTCCTCCTCGGGGAGCTCCTTCTTGTCGTCTGAATAGAGGGCGCAGATGACGTAGTCGTTGCGCAGGATTTCGAGTACCTCGGGGTCGGACCACACGCGGGCCTCCATTTCGCGGCAGTTCACGCAGCCGTGGCCCGTGAAGTCGATGAAGAGGGGCTTTCCGACTTTGGCCGCATACACTTCGGCCTCTTCGAGGTCGAAGAAGCCTTCTAGCCCGTGCGGAAGATGAAGGAAATCGCTGTATTTGGGCTTGCCGGCGATACTGTCCGACGGTGCGGCGGATGCCGTGTTGGCTCCGAGGACGAAGTCTTGCGAGGTAATGGGCGGCAGGTATCCCGAAAGGCCCTTCAGCGGAGCACCCCACATGCCCGGGATCATATAGACGACAAACGAGAAGACGACGATGGCGAGCGCCAGGCGCCCGACGCCGAGGTGCCGCACCTCATCGTCATGTGCGAAGCGGATCTTGCCCAGCAGGTAGAGGCCCAGCAGCGAGAAGACGACGATCCAGACGGCGAGGTAGATCTCGCGGTCGAGCAGCCCCCAGTGGTAGGTCTGGTCGGCCACCGAAAGGAATTTCATGCCGAGGGCCACCTCGATGAATCCGATGACGACCTTTACGGAGTTGAGCCATCCGCCGCTCTTCGGAAGTTTTTTCAGCACCGAAGGGAACAGCGCGAAGAGGGTGAACGGCAGAGCGAAGGCCACGGAGAAGGCCAGCATGGTGATGATCGGCGTCCAGAACTCCCCGGAGGTCGACTTGATAAGTACCGATCCGACGATGGGTCCCGTGCAGGAGAACGACACGAGTACGAGCGTCAGGGCAAGGAAGAAGATGCCGCCGAGGCCCTTCGTGTCGGCTTTCGAGTCGGTCTTGTTCACCATCCACGAGGGCATGGTGATCTCGAAGGCCCCGAAGAACGAGGCGGCGAAGACCATGAAGACGAGGAAGAAGATGACGTTCGGCAGCCAGTGCGTGGCCAGCCAGTTGAAGATGTCGGCCGTTACGGCGTCGCCTCCGACGATGCGCGTGATGAGGATGATGGCGGCGATGGGCACCGTATAGAGCAGGACGATGAACAGACCGTAGAGCGAGGCGCGCAGGCGTCCCATGGCTGCCCCGCCCTCACCCTTGAGGAAGTACGAGACGGTCATCGGTACCATCGGAAAGACGCACGGGGTCAAGAGGGCGGCGAATCCCCAGAGAATCGCCTCGATGATCAGGGCCCAGAGCCCCTTGCTGCCTGCGGCATCTTTCGCGGCAGGCGCGACAACTTCGGATGTCGGGGTTGTCGGGACGGTTTCGATGGAAGCCGTTGCGGCCGAACTTTCGGGCAGTGTGATCGTCAGCTCCGTATCCTCGGGCGGCATGCAGCTCGTATCGTCGCAGATCATCCATTCGACCTGGGCCTTGAGCGTTGCCTGTGCGGCCTTGAGCGTTACGCGCTGGGCGAACTGCGCCTTGCCGGAGAAGGTGCCGATCTCCATCTGGAACATCTGATCGAAGTAGCGGTGGGGTGTCGAAAGCTGCTCGATTCCGCCGTCGAGTGCGACCCCTTCGCCCGGCGTGAAGGTGATGGAGGTGGCGTTCGGACCCCCTTCATAAGGTCCCATGTCGTACATGTGGTATCCTGCGGGTATCGTCGCTTCGAGTACGATCCGATACTGGTCGCCTTCGAGATGTTCGGTCGAGGAGCTCCACTTGACGTTCTGTGCCGCAGCCGTCAGGGTAGTTGCGAGCAGGAGCAGCGGCAGGAGCAGTGTTCGTATTCTTCCGTACATGTTCATGTCGTTTTTGATTTTTCGCAAAGATAGCGGTTTTTTGCGGATAAATTGCTACTTTCGTAAGATGATTCGTATCAGTCTCGTTATCCCGACCCACAACCGGGCGGAGCCGCTTCTCACGGCGCTCGGATCCGTCGTGCGGCAGTCGCTGCCGCCCGAAGAGTGGGAATGCGTCGTGGTGGACAACAACTCCACGGACACGACGGCGGAGCGATTCGCGGAGTTTGCCGCCGCACATCCCGGTCTGAACCTCCGGATGGTTCGTGAGACGGGGTTCGGGGTCTCCTGTGCGCGCAACCGGGGCCTTGCCGAAGCAGCAGGTTCTGTTGTCGCCTTCATCGACGACGATGAGCGGGTGAACGAGACCTTCCTGGAATCCTACCTCGCCTTTTTCGAGACACATCCCGGGGCACTTGTCGCCGGCGGCCGCATCATTGCCGAATATCCCGAGGGGCGCCCTTCGTGGATGTCGAAGTGGGTGGAGATGCCCATTGCCAATCCGATGGATTTCGGCGATGAGATCCGCCCGTTTCCTGCGGGGCGGGTTCCGGGCGGAGGCAACATGGCTTTTCGCCGCGACGGGCTGGCGCCCTACGGCGGTTTCGACCCATCGTTGGGGCGGGTGAACGGCCGGCTGATCGGCGGCGAGGAGAATGATCTTTTCGAGCGCCTGTTGCGGGGCGGCGAGACGATCTGGTATGTCCCCGATGCAATCATGTGGCATATCATTCCGCCGTCGAAACTTACGACGGACTATTTTCGCCGTTTGAGCTACAACGTCGGTGTGAGCCAGCGCCTGCGGGCCCGGATCCACCATCGGCTGTTGAAGACCTGTCTGATGGAGATCGTCAAATGGGGCGCCACACTGCTTCTGATCCTTACGATGGCACCGCGACGTTCCCGCTGGCTGTTGCGCCTGCGCCGGGGAATCAGCTGCGGGCTGTTGGGAATCGGCAACGGCGACAGGTAACCGCCGCGTGTCTGCAATCACGAAGAAAGCGCGACCTTGCATAAGGTCGCGCTTTCCTGTTCGGAAATCAGCGGCGTCAGAAGAGGTATTTCTCGTGCTTGACCTTGCTGACCAGCCGGTAAATATCCTTCCAGGCGTCTTCGCCGAAGGTCGTACCCACGACTTCGATCACCTTGCCGGCTGTGATGGCTCCGATTGTGCCGCACTGGCGCAGCGTCAGGTCGTCGCACAGCCCGGAGAGGAATCCCGCGGCGTAGAAGTCTCCGGCGCCGGTGGTATCCACCCGCCTGGCCGCAGCCATGATGCCCACATGCACCACTTCGTCGCCGCGTTTGATGAGCGCACCTTTCGTGCCGATCTTGACGACGGCAAGGCCCGCCATCTCCGAGATCGCCTGCAGGGCATTCAGCGGCTCCGCCTCGCAGGTGAAGGTCTTGGCTTCGTCCTCGTTGGCGAAGACGATATCGACATATTCGCGGACCAGATCGCGCAGGAATGTCAGATTCTCGGCCACGATGTTGAAGCTGGCCAGGTCGATGGCGACCTCCAGTCCGCACTCCTTGGCCCGGCGTACGGCCTCGAGAATCAGTTCGTGGCTCTGGACCAGATAGCCCTCGACATAGAGGCAGTCATAGCCTTCGAAAATCTCGGGTCTGATCTCTGCGGCCGATAGTTCGAGGGCGGCGCCGAGGTGGGTGATCATCGTCCGCTCGCCGTCGGGCGAGATGAGCGATACGCATTTGCCCGACCGCTCCGTGCCGCGGAAGACCATCGGTTCGATATTGAGGTTCTCAAGAGCCTGGATGAAGAAGTCTCCCGTAGTGTCGGGCCCGACCTTTCCGATGAATCCGACCTTGCATCCCAGTTTGGCCATGGCGCGGATCGTGTTTCCCGCGGAGCCTCCCAGGGAGAGCGAGTAGGGCAGTCCGGCCACCGATTTCGAGATTTCGGTCTGCAGCAGGGAATCGACCAGGCTCATCGAGCCTTTGGCCAGATTGAAGCGCTCCAGCACGGAGTCGTTCTTCAGATTGACCAGCATGTCCGTCAGGGCGTTGCCAATGCCAATTACGCGTTTCATTCGCTTGAGTTCGTGGTTTTAAGGGTTACAATGCGGACCAGGCCGGGGTTCGGGCGATCCCGGCCGGGAATGGCGGGGTTATATCGACAGTATCTTCACCAGATCGAGCGCACCGCGGTCAATGCCTTTGTTGTGCTTAATGGCCTTGGCGAAGGGGACATAGACGATCTGCCCGTTGCGCATGCCGATCATCACGTTGCGCTGTCCGTCGAGCAGTGCCTCGATGGCCGCTTCGCCCATGCGGGAAGCCAGAATACGGTCTACGGCCGTCGGGGATCCCCCGCGCTGGATGTGTCCCAGGATCGTTACACGGGCGTCGTATTGCGGAAACTCCTTCTTGACACGCTCGGCCAGTGCCGTGGCACCTCCCGTCTGGGGATTCTCCGCGACGATCACGATCGCCGAGTTCTTGCTCTTGCGGAATCCGTGGTTGATGAGTTCGGCCAGCTGGTCCACCTCGGTCTCCATCTCCGGGATGATGGCCGCCTCGGAGCCGGTGGCGATGGCGCTGTTGAGCGCCAGATAACCGGCCGTGTGTCCCATCACCTCGACGAAGAAGAGCCGTTCGTGGCTCGAGGCCGTGTCGCGGAGTTTGTCGACGGCCTCCATGATCGTGTTGAGGGCCGTGTCGTATCCGATCGTCGAATCGGTGCCTCCCAGATCGTTGTCGATCGTTCCGGGCAGCCCGACGATCGGGACGTTGTATTCCTGGGCGAAGAGTTCGGCGCCGGTCAGCGAGCCGTCGCCGCCGATGACCACCAGGGCGTCGATTCCGGCCGCCGTCATGTTCTCATAGGCGGCCTTCCGGCCTTCCGCAGTCGTGAACTCCTTGCAGCGGGCCGTTTTGAGGATCGTGCCGCCCAATTGGATGATGTTGCTGACACTTTGGGATTTGAATTCTACTATTTCATTGAACACCAGTCCTTTGTATCCTCTCATGATTCCCTTTACGGAGAACCCGTTATAGATTGCGCTGCGCGTTACCGCACGAATTGCCGCATTCATTCCGGGGGCGTCGCCGCCCGAGGTCAGGATACCGATGCATTTGATTCCGGCCATACTCTCAATTGTTAAAACAAAACCGCCCAAAGATACGCATTTTTTTCGGCTTTCTCAAAAAAATGCAGGCGGCATCCGATTGCCGCCCGCAAACGTTGCAGATCCATCTGCGCGTGTTATTCTGCGTCGTTGTCCGTTGCAGGAGCCGTCGCTTCGAGTGTGATGCGTGCCGAATCACCCTGCTCGCTGGCTTGTGCCTGGAGCGAGAAGATCTTCTTGCCGTCGGATGTGATCTGCATGGCCCCCTCGTTTTTGTCGACAGTGATATCGAGCGCCCGCGAAGGAACCTCGATGTGCACCGAGTTGCGCCCTTCGCTCACGATGCTTTCGTCGTCGTATTCCTCGAGCAGCTGTTCGAGGGTTGTCGTATTGTTGTCGATCGTGATTTTGCGTTGCAGGACATCCTGCAGTGCGCTGTGCCGCTCTTTGATCCGTTCGCCGACGTTTTCCTTGATGGCTACCGTCGCGCAGACGATGATCGTGGCGATCCATACGAGGAAGATTGCCAGTACGACCTTTCCTCCGGGTTTGCGCGAGGCGATCAGACACATCAGTACGTAGATCAGCAGAATGGTCGGTATCAGGGCGATGAAGACGCCCAGGATGGGTACCCAGAGCGAGAGCTCCCAATCCATGTTGAGGGTCTCCGGGCCTCCGATCAGAAGGGCGATCAGCCCGATGATCAGGGCGCAGGCGAGCATGATCAGGCCGAAGACGATCAGCCCGGCAAGGAGCTTGAGCAGAATGAGCACGACCTTTCCGAAGATCGAGACGGCTTCGGCCACGATCGGTTTGGCTATGGCGTCGGGATCGTTGTTGGCGGCAGCCGTTGTCGTTTCGCCGATGGACTGGGCGGTGATTTTCTCGCCGTTCATCTCGAGTTTCTGTCGGGCCGTGCGTGCGGCCGGTACGGCGAACCACATGATGAAGTAGCAGATCAGGAAGACGCCGAACAGGTTGCCGAACATCGGGCTGGCCCAGTGCAGGAAGGGAATCCATCCGAAGCAGGTGAGCAGCAGGGGCAGGAAAAGAGTCATGCGCACCCAGACGGGGTCGATGTCGAAATACTTGCCGATACCGGCGCATACGCCTCCGAGTTTGGCATTTTCCGTGTCGCGGTAGAGGCGGCGCGGAATGCGCGGCGTGTCGTTGTGCAGGTCGGCATCCGTTGTCTCGGAGATGTCCTCGGCGGATCCCATCTGCTGGATGATGTTCAGGATGAGCGGTTTCTCAACAATACGCGTGTTGTCCTGCGTCGAGAGGATCAGCTCGGCGATGCGAGCTTCGATGTCGGCGACGATCTCCGTGCCGTCGGCCGAATTGCCGTAGGTGCGTTTCAGACTCTCGAGATAGGCCTCGAGCGCTTCGTATGCGTCAGCATCCAGCGTGAAGGCCACGCCCGAGATGCTGCATTTCTTGACCTCTTTCATGGTATTTGCTCAATTAACGGGTTTGATGGATGCTGCCGCCGCTCGAACGGCTCAAATCGGTGGTGCAGTCGCCCGTGTATTCGATCGACGAGCCGCTGGAGGCTTCGGCGCGGAGCTCCTCGGTGCATTGGATCGAGGCGCCGGCGCCGCTTGATGTGCCGATTTCGTACCGGGCGACCTGGAATTCCGGGGCGTTGAGCTTGGCAGCGGAACTCATGTCGGCCGTGCATTTGTCGGCCGAACCCGCGAGTACGACCTTGGCCGCACTCGAGATGTCGATCGTGCAGTCTCCTGTGCGTATCGCAGCCTTGATCATCGAGGCACTCGAGGCTTCGATCCTGCAATGCTCCGTATTGACGGCTGCTTCGATCCGTCCGGCACTCGACGCGTCGAGCGTGAAACTCTCGGCTCCGAGAGCGGAGGTCTGGCAGATGATTTTCGCGGCACTCGAAGCCTGCAGTTCATCGATCTTTCCGTTGGTGGGGACATATACCTTGACTGCCGCATTCGAGATTCGCTTCACCTTTTTGTCGATCGAGATCTGCAGGATGCCGTTTTGTTCCCGGACAATGACATGGGGCATGAGCTTCTCGGGTGCCTCGATATGGATGGCCTGCATGGACGCATTGACGATGAGCACCTCCACGGCGCGGGAGGCGTGGATGGCGTGAAAGTCGGAACCCGAGACGGAACGTTCGATCCGCTTGTCGCTGGAGTAATCGTCCGCGAATCTGTTTTTCAGGTTCCGGATGCACTCGGCCATGACTGCTGTTGCGGCCGTGGCACCCAGAATGACCAGTATCACAAGAATCTTTTTCATGTTTTGGGGTTTTGATGGGTTTCGTTATGCTTGATCTTCTTTTCCGTAGCGGATTACGCGGATCTGTCCGACGAGCTCGTCCCACGCTTCGTCAAGCGTGTGGAGGTATTCGCGGCCCTTCTCCGTGAGCGAGTAGTATTTGCGGGGCGGTCCCTGCGGGGATTCCTCCCAGCGGTAGGTGAGCAGTCCGGCATTTTTCTGCCGGGTGAGGATCGGGTAGAGCGTACCCTCGACTACGATCATTTCCGCCGCCTTGAGTTCGGCGATGATCTTCGGAGCATAGGAGTCTTCGCGCGAGAGGATGGCGAGAATGCAGTACTCCAGAATTCCCTTGCGCATTTGCGCTTTTACGTTGTCTTCGGCCATATCATTCGGATTTTAACGGTTTCGGGGCCTTGGGCACGATCAGCCAGAGGATGATGTATGCCCAGAGCGAGAGGCCGCCGAAGAGAATCAATGCGAGGGTGGCGATGCGGACCAGCGATACGTCGAGACCGAAGAAGTCGGCCAGTCCGGCGCATACGCCGGCGATGATGCGGTCCCGGGAGCGGTATAACCGCCTGTTGTCGTTCGTTGCCATACTTATCGTTTTTTATCGTTGAGCGAGAATCGGTGTCGGGGTTCCTCGGGAATGACGATCCAGAGGATGATATAGGCCCAGATCGAGAGACCTCCGAAGAGGATCAGCAGCAGCATGAGCAGGCGAACCATCGTCGGGTCGGCATCGAAGTAGGCGGCCAGACCGCCGCATATTCCGGCTATCGAGCGTTCGTTGCGCGAGCGGTAGAGTTTTCGGGGTGCCGGACTCGGCGCTTCCGCGGCATCGTCCTCTGTTTCCGGGGCCTCCGAGCGTGTCCCGTCGCGCCGTTCGCCGAAATCGGAGGGGGCTCCCAGCTGCTTCATCGTGGCGCGTACGGTCTCGATCGTGATGACCCGCATCGGAGAGGAGATGCGATCGCGGAATATTTCGGCGATGCGGACCTCGATGTCGTCGATCGTTTCGGCCTCATCTTCCGGAAGCCGGCTCCGGATATCGTTCAGATAACTGCGGAGGAGCCGGCTGGCATCCTTGTCGAGTGTGAAGGCCTCGGAGCCGATGTTCAGGGTAACAGTCTCTTTCATAGTAATAAAAGTGTTGTCGCCGGTTGGAACCTTGCGTGTTTGGCTATTTTTACAATGCAAATATAAAACTAATTTCAGTATTATGCAATACAAAGTACTAATTTTCGAAAAAAATATTTCTTTTTCTGCCTGCACAAGAGTTTTTCGGGATTTCGGCCGTTTTTCGGCGCGGTGGAATGGATTTTTTCGTATCTTTAAGATACCAAACCTTAAAACTTACCTGCTATCATGAAATTCTTTGTCGATACGGCGAATCTCGATCAGATTCGCGAAGCCCATGCGATGGGTGTGCTCGATGGTGTTACGACCAATCCGTCATTGATGGCCCGGGAGAACATCCGGGGCGAGGAGGCCTGTCGGCGCCACTATGTGGAGATCTGCCGGATCGTGCAGGGCGATGTGAGTGCCGAAGTGATCGCCACGGATTTCGAGGGGATGGTCCGTGAAGGGGAGTCGCTGGCGGCGCTCGATCCGCATATTGTCGTGAAGCTGCCGTGTACGGCCGAGGGAATCCGTGCCGTGCGCTATTTTGCCGACCGGGGAATCCGCACGAACTGCACGCTGGTCTTCTCCGTGGGGCAGGCCCTGCTGGCAGCCAAGGCGGGGGCGACCTATGTGTCGCCGTTCGTGGGGCGTTTGGACGACATCTCGGAGGATGGCGTGGAGCTGGTGGCCCATATCGTCCGCGTCTATCGGACCTATGGTTTCAAGACGCAGGTGCTGGCCGCTTCGATCCGCCATACGCGCCACATCATCCAGTGCCTCGATGCCGGAGCCGATGTGGCGACCTGCCCGCTGGCTGCGATCAAGGGCCTGCTCAAGCATCCGCTCACCGACAGCGGCCTGGCGCAGTTCCTTGCCGACCATGCGCGCGTGAACGGCTGATCGGATTCGGGAAAACGGGCGGAACCGACCTGAAAAAAGGGCGTTCCGCCCGCTTTTTGTGTAAAAAAACAAATGCCGTTGTTGCGTTCGGGGTTTTTGTTTCGTCTTACGGGTAAATGGAGACATTGGAGTTCGACCGGGATATCGTGCCGCTTCGTGATCGTATGTTCCGCTATGCGCAGAGCCTGTTGCTCAGCACAGAGGAGGCGGAGGATGTTGTTCACGACTTGCTGGAGCATTTCTGGCGCGAACGCTACCGGCTGACGGTGCGGCGCGATGCGGTCTCCTTCGTGATGACTTCCGTGCGCAACCGTTGCTTCGACCGTCTGCGGCAGCGAGAAGCGGTCCGGCAGCGCGGCGAGACGATCCTACGGACGGCAGAACGCGCAACGACGCGGGATGCTGAAGCCTGGGAGGCCCGCGAACTGGTGCGCCAGGCAATGGCGCAGCTTCCAGGGCGGCAGCGCGAGGCACTTCATCTGAAGGACATCGAGGGCTTTCCGACCCGGGAGGTCGCCGGAATTCTCGGCTGCGACGAAGCCCAGGTGCGTGTTCTCCTTTCGCGGGCCCGCGGTGGACTGCGGGCGATATTGAAAGAGATGATCGACGATGAAAAAGGAACAAGAAGAGCGGATTGGTGAGCTGCTGGAGCGCTATTTTGAGGCGCGGACCACGCAGGCCGAAGAATCGGAGTTGCGCGGATTGCTCCATGATGCGGAATCCGCAGAGAACTTTCCTGCAGAAGTGCGCCTGCTGTTCGGCGGGCTGGAGGCACTCTCCGCGGAGCGGATGCCTGAACCGGCTGCCGAACGGCAGACCCCGTGCCCCGCGCCCGTACGGACCTTGATGCGGCACATCAGCCCGTGGTGGGGCGTTGCAGCCGCTGTGCTGTTTGCTGTCGGCATCTTCCTGGGGGCGGGGCTGCTTCGCAAGCCCTACTGTTATATCGACGGGAAGCCTGTATATGACCGGAAAGTCGCCCTGCAGACCACGGTCTATTTCGATGCTTTTGCAACGCTCGGGGCGTCCGAACAGATGGTGGATGATCTGTTGGAAATTCAATAAAACGACTGATACTATGTGTAAAAGATTTGCATTCGCCGGATTTTTCGTAATGTGCACCTTTTTTTCCGCGGCGGCGCAGCCGGCCGATTCGCTGCATACGGAGGTTGAGGTTCCGCCGACTCCGGCCGGGGAGTCGATCGAAACGGTGGGAGACGATCTGATGACCATTCGGCGCGGCAGCGACGACAACAGCATGGTTCTCGAGGTTGCGGGTTTCGGCATTACGCTCGGAACCCTATCGAAGGAGGAGCTTTACGCCCGGGCCCAGCGAAGCGACCGGTCGCGGTTTGCGCTGGTCGGACTGTGTGGAACGGAGATGGGCTTCAATCTTCCGGTCGAAGCCGGTTACGGCGCCTATCCGGCCGATACCGAGCCTTTTTTCGATGTGCAGGGCGGCAAGTCCTTCCACTTCTCGACGATGCTTGTCGGTTTGAACTGCGAATTGGGAAAACGCCGCCGGTTCGATCTTTCGGCCGGGTTGGGATATACGATCGATAACTTCCGGTTGTCGGATCATTCGGTAGCCCTGAGCCGGGAGAACGGGATGATTGTCCCGGTGCAGCTCGATGAGAAAGTCTCCAAATCGAAACTCCGAATTACCTCGCTGGGAGTTCCGGTCCATTTTTCCTATGAGGCCGCCCGCAATCTGTCGCTGTCGCTGACCGGATATTTCGATTTTACGGTGGGAGCCAACTCCATCTACAAGAGCCCCAAGGTTAAAAACTCACTTTCAGGGGTCAATACCTTCCGTTTTGGAATTGGAGGTTCCGTTACCTACCATCGTGTCGGTCTCTACATCAGGTATAGCGTAACGCCGCTCTTCCGAAACGGAGTCGGTCCCAAGGTCCGCCCGCTGTCGATCGGTCTTTGCCTCGGTCTGTAAATAAATATGGGAACTGCGATGAAACGAATTCTGATCCTAATTCTTTTGGTAATGCCGGTGCTGGCCCGTGCGCAAAATACGTCCCGGGAATTTTTCAACCGGTATGCGCAGGCCGACGGATTTACCAGTGTTCAGCTCGAACGCAAGATGATGCGGATGATGAGCCGTCAGGCCGCCGAAAAGGGGGACGAGAAACTGGCCGAATTGTTGGACGGCATTCAATACATTCGGATCGTGGCTCTGAATGGCGGCGATGCGGAGCAATTTGTCCGGGATGCAAAGGCGCTGGTCTCCGAGCCGGATTCCGGATTCCAGCTGGTGATGTCCGAAGGCGAAGCGAAGCAAACGACGCAGTTCTATCTGCGGAACGAATATCTCTGTTCGGAACTGTTGATGCTGACTTCCGGCCCCCGCGAGACGGTGGTGGTGAATATCTATGGGACGTTCGACTTGCAGCAGGTTGCGCGTCTTTCGACCATCCGGCCGAAACATTGAAGGATCTCGATAGGACAATATCCCGCATGTGAGAGATCATGCGGGATTTTTTAGATACGGTTTTTTTCGGCGGGAGGGCCGTTTCGTACATATCCGGATCGGTTCCCCGCAAAAAAACGGTCCCGACCTTTTTGGGTCGGGACCGTTTTCATAAGGTATCGTTCGGAGAGTTTAGTCCTCGAACTTTGCCGAGAGGAACTCGCGGTTCAGACGGGCGATATGCGCGATGGAGATCTGCTTGGGGCATTCGGCCTGGCAGGCACCTGTGTTGGTGCAGTTGCCGAATCCCAACTCGTCCATCTTGGCCACCATCGCCTTGGCGCGGCGTGCGCCCTCCACGCGGCCCTGGGGCAGCTTGGCCAGCGACGATACGCGGGCTGCGACGAAGAGCATCGCGGAGCCGTTCTTGCAGGTGGCGGCGCAGGCACCGCAACCGATGCAGGCAGCGGCATCCATCGATTCGTCGGCGTCGGCCTTCGGGATGGGAATGGCGTTTGCGTCGGGCACGGAGTTCGTGCGTACGGAGATGAAGCCTCCGGCCTGCAGGATCTGGTCGTAGGCCGAACGGTTCACCACGAGGTCCTTGATGACGGGGAAGGCTGCCGAACGCCACGGTTCGATGGTGATCGTGTCGCCGTCCTTGAACTTGCGCATGTAGATCTGGCAGGTCGTGGCACCCTGGCTCGGGCCGTGTGCATGGCCGTTGATATGCAGCGAGCACATGCCGCAGATACCCTCGCGGCAGTCGTGGTCGAAGGCCACGGGCTCCTTGCCCTCGTGGATGAGGTTGTTGTTCAGGATATCGAGCATTTCGAGGAACGAGGTGTCGGCCGAAATGTTCTCGACCTTGTACGTTTCGAATGCGCCCTTCGATTTAGCGTCCTTTTGACGCCATATCTTTAATGTAAAATTCATAGTTTGATTCGATATTAAAGTTTAACGTCAATAGGGTTTAGTCCTTGTAGTTGCGCTGTGCGGGGTGTACGAACTCGAAGTTCAGCGGCTCCTTGGTCATCTCGGGAACCTGGTCTTCGCCCTTGTACTCCCAGACGGCCGCATAGGTGAAGTTCTCGTCATCGCGCTTTGCCTCGCCCTCTTCGGTCTGATGCTCCGTGCGGAAGTGTCCGCCGCACGACTCTTCGCGGTTCAGGGCGTCGCGGGCCATCAGTTCGCCCAGTTCGAGGAAGTCGGCCAGACGGATCGCCTTCTCCAGCTCTACGTTAAACTCGTTTTCCTTGCCTACGACCTTCACATCCTTCCAGAACTCCTTGCGCAGCGCCTGGATTTCGGTGATGGCCTTTTCGAGCGACTCCTTCGTACGGGCCATGCCGACGTTCTCCCACATGATGTGTCCGAGCTTCTTGTGGATGTCGTCCACGGACTGCTTGCCCTGGATGGCCATCAGTTTGGCGATCTTGGCGCGCACGCCCTTCTCGGCTTCGTCGAAAGCCTTGGTGTCGGTCTTCACCTTCGGAGCCTGGATCTTGTGCGAGAGGTAGTCGCCGATCGTGTAGGGCAGTACGAAGTAGCCGTCGGCCAGACCCTGCATCAGGGCCGAAGCGCCCAGACGGTTTGCGCCGTGATCCGAGAAGTTGGCCTCGCCGATGGCGTACAGGCCCGGGATCGTGGTCATCAGGTTATAGTCCACCCAGATACCGCCCATCGTGTAGTGCACGGCGGGGAAGATCTGCATCGGCTGCTCGTAGGGGCTTACGTCGGTGATCTCCTCGTACATGTCGAAGAGGTTGCCGTAACGCTGCTTGATGATGTCCTTGCCCAGACGCTCGATGGCGGTCTTGAAGTCGAGGAATACGGCCAGACCCGTCTCGTTCACGCCGTAGCCGGCATCGCAGCGCTCCTTGGCGGCACGCGAAGCCACGTCGCGCGGCACGAGGTTACCGAAGGCCGGATAGCGGCGCTCCAGATAGTAGTCGCGGTCCTCTTCGGCGATATCCGACGGCTTCTTGGCACCCGAGCGGATTGCCTTGACGTCCTCGAGCTTCTTGGGAACCCAGATGCGGCCGTCGTTACGCAGCGACTCCGACATGAGGGTCAGTTTCGACTGCTGGTCGCCGTGTACAGGGATACAGGTCGGGTGGATCTGCGTGAAGCAGGGGTTGGCGAATCCGGCGCCCTTGCGGTAGCACTGGAAGGCGGCCGAACCATTCGATGCCATGGCGTTCGTCGAGAGGAAGAATACGTTGCCGTAACCGCCGGTGGCAATGACGACAGCGTGCGCGCCGTGGCGTTCGATCTCACCCGTTACGAGGTTGCGGGCGATGATACCGCGGGCCTCGCCGTCCTCGATGACGATGTCGAGCATCTCATGACGCGGATAGCTCTTCACCGAGCCGGCTGCGATCTCCTTGTTGAGGGCGGCATAGGCGCCGAGCAGCAGCTGCTGGCCGGTCTGGCCGCGGGCATAGAAGGTACGCGATACCTGCGCACCGCCGAACGAACGGTTGGCCAGCAGACCTCCGTATTCGCGGGCGAAGGGAACGCCCTGGGCGACGCACTGATCGATGATGAGGTTCGAAACCTCGGCCAGACGGTATACGTTGGCCTCGCGGGCGCGGTAGTCGCCGCCCTTGATCGTGTCGTAGAACAGACGATATACCGAGTCGTTGTCGTTCTGGTAGTTCTTTGCTGCGTTGATACCTCCCTGTGCTGCGATCGAGTGGGCGCGGCGGGGCGAATCCTGGATGCAGAAGACCTTGACGTTGTAACCCAGTTCACCGAGCGAAGCGGCTGCGGAGGCACCTCCCAGACCTGTTCCGACGATGATGATGTCGAGCTTGCGCTTGTTTGCGGGGCTTACGACCTTGATAGCTGCCTTGTGGTTGCTCCACTTTTCGGCGAGGGCACCGGCAGGAATTTTAGCATCTAATTTTAAAGCCATATCGTTTGTGTGTTTATTGTTCTACGAATTGATTAGCAGGCGCCTGCGATGCAGGGGCAGAAGAAGTAGACGAGCACCACGGCGGCAAATCCGAGGAATACGATCGTTGCCACGATGTTGGCGATGCACTTCAGACGGGGATACCAGGTGTCGTTGGCCCAGCCCACGGTCTGGAACATCGACCATACGCCGTGCGTGAGGTGGAACCACAGTGCGGCGAACCAGATGAGGTAGAGCACGACATAGTACCACTGCGAGAAGGTGTAGGCGATCAGGGCTGCGCCGTCGGTTACGGCCAGACCCAGCGAGTTGGTGTGTCCGCCCATGATCTCGACAAGCTGCATCTTGGCCCAGAAATTATAGAGGTGGAGCGCCATGCCCAACAGAACGATCACACCCAGTACGAGCATGTTTTTCGAGGCCCAGGCCACGCCCGGCTCCTGGACGGTTACGGCGTAGCGCTGCGAGCCGCGGGCGCGGTAGTTGTTCAGCGTGAGGATGATGGCGTAGATGAAGTGGATTACGACACCCAGAGCCAGAACGACCGTACCGGCCAGTGCGTACCAGTTGGCACCCAGGAATTCGCAGATCATGTTGTACCCTTCGGGAGAGATGATCGCCGTTACGTTCATCGACATGTGGAAGAGGATGAAGAGCACGAGGAAGCAACCCGTTACGCTCATTACTAACTTCTTGCCAAGCGAGGAATTAGATAGAAAACAGCTCATAATGGTTTAAATTTGTTATTTTTGTTAATGATTTGTGTTTCCGTTTCGCAAAGATAGCCATTGTTTGCATAATAACAATGGAAACGAGCGGGAATTTTGCGTTCGAAAGGAGGGTTTTATGACGAAAAGCGAACTGCGCCGGGAGATGAAACGGCGCAATCTTTCATTGACGGCGGAGGAGCGTGCGGAACGCTCGCGAAGCCTCTTTTCCCGCGTGGAGCAGCTGCCGGAATTCGCGGCCGCCGGAACCGTGGCTTTTTTCTGCGCCCTGAATGACGAACCCGAAACGCTGCCGGCTCTCGTGCGGTGGAGTGGCCTGGGCAAGCGGATCGTCGTGCCGCGTGTCGAGGGCGAACGGATGGAGTTCTTCGAGTATACCCCCGAAACGTTGTGTGCCGGGGCCTTCGGAATCAGCGAGCCGGGAGCCGGCGCCGTGCTCTGCCCTCCGGCGGAGATCGACCTCGTGGTGGTTCCCGGTACGGCCTTTTCGCCGCAGGGAGCACGCATGGGGCGCGGCCGCGGATACTATGACCGCTATCTTTCCCGTTCTGACTTCCGGGGAGCGAAGATCGGGGTCTGCTACGCGCACCAACTTGTCGGGAAGCTTCCCGTTGAGCCGCACGACGTGGCCATGGATCGGGTCGTAACCGAGTGCGGTACCTGCGTTCCGGCATGATGCATGCAATGGAATCCGGGATCGGACCAACAGAAAATGATATGAAAGGGAAACGGAAAAATGTGGCGCTCGTATTGAGCGGCGGCGGGGCACGGGGACTTGCGCACATCGGAGCCATCGAGGAGTTGGAACGCCGGGGATACGACATACGGGCCGTGGCGGGGACATCGATGGGCGCTTTGGTCGGCGGTATGTATGCGGCGGGTTCTCTGGAGCCTTTCCGAAAGTGGATGGGGGCTTTGGACCGATACAAGGTTTTCGGTCTGGTCGATTTTGCGTTCAGCTCCGAAGGCCTGGTCAAGGGTACGCGGGTGATCGAGGCGATGAAGAAGCTGGTTCCCGATGTCCCGATCGGGCAGTTGCGGATCCCATTTGCCGCGGTTGCCGCCGACCTGCTCACCGGAAAGGAGGTCGTCTTCGACAGCGGCGGACTTTACGATGCGGTGCGAGCCTCCATTTCGATCCCTTCGGTTTTCCGTCCCGTGCATCGCGACGGTCGGGTGCTGATCGACGGCGGTACGGTCAATCCGCTGCCGCTCAACCGTGTGCACCGTACACCGGGGGATCTGCTGGTTGCCGTGGATGTCTGTGCTCCCTTTGCTGCGGACCCGAAAACGGGGGCTCTCGAGTCGTTGAATTACTACCGGTTGCTTACGGCTTCGTCGCAGATCATGCAGCAGCACATCGCGCAACTGATGTGCCGGTTATGTAAACCCGATCTGTCGATCAGTCTGCCTGCCGACAGTTTCAGCATGTTCGAGTTCTATCGGTCGGAGGAGATCGTCGAGGCCGGGCGCCTTGCTGCCTCCGCGGCCCTGGACCGTTTCGAGGCGGCCGGTTGATCTGCATTTGTTTGACCGGCAGGAGTGCCTGAAAACCGGGCGGGCGGACCTTTATGATGAGAAGGTCCGCCCGTCCGATATGATCGGTATGATGGGTTAGCGGCAGCAGTCAAGGTATCCGCGGCAGTTGCGGTTGCCCCGTTTCCCGATCGGTACGCCCAGCCCGAGGGTAACGTTCATCGAACTCTGCCTGATGGGAATCCATTGCGGGGTATGCTTGGCTGTCAGTATATCGGTGGCGACGAAGAAGTTGATCCATCCGGGACAGAGGTTCAGAGCCAGTCCGAAGGCACCTCCGCGATTCCCGATCACCGAATAGCTTCCCGTGAGGTGGAACCAGTCGATAGGACGGAAATTGACCGCTCCGGTAATGTTGTGCAGGGTCTTGAAGGCCCAGAAACGGGCCGAATAGAGCAGGCCGACACTGGCGCGGTTCTGCCAGAGTTTGTACTCGAGACCCGCGTTGATCGAGGCATGGAGCATCTTCGTATGGCTTTGGGGCTCCTGCTTCTGGAACTCCAGCACGTCGAGGTTGAAATCGGGCTGTGCCTCCATCTCTCCGCCGCTGATGGTAACACCTGTGAATTCCAGATTTTTTGCCGAGCGTCCCGAGAGGGTACTGCTGCGGCTCCAGCCGATGAACCCGAGGTCGTTTACGGCCAGCGAGGCCTGCAGATCCGGCAGAATGTCGTATGTGGCGCCCAGATCGACGGCGAATCCGTAGCCGGCAGGACCTTTCGGGGTGAAATTGAGGTCGTCGAACTTGTAGACGGGCACCCCTTCGTCGTTCAGTTCGGTCGTCGCTTCCAGTCCGGCTGCCGAGATGTCGAGGGTCCCGTCGGCATCCACGGCCCAGCGGTCCTCCTGCATCGTGATGTCGAACCGGTCGAATTTCAGATTGCTGTGGACGATGCCTGCGAGGAATTTGCCGCGCACTCCGATATAGAGTCTGTCGTCGAGCAGGGGAAAAGAATAGGAGAAGGCAGCCTCGAGGTAGGCATTGTTCTGTTGTCCGATGTTGCTGACACTGCCCTCTTCGCCGTTTTTGATGAAGTCGAAGAGTGCATAGGGAACGTTGATCTCTGCATTCCCGCGAAGATTCAGGTCGAACGACCAGAAATTTTTCCCGTTCTTTGTGTAGGCGCCGAATCCGATGATGTTCATGCGGATGTCGCTCCCCAGAAGGTTCTTCTCCTTGATTCCCGAGAGGGCGTCGCTTGCCGAAACGGCGGGATCGATCAACGTTACGAGTTTTCCGTCCCGGGGATAGAAGATCCGGTCGAGAGCGATGTTGCCGCTGATGCTGATGTCGATGGCCCCCAATCCGGGAATGTTCACATAGCCGCGCTGAGGGGCCAGGGCCGGGTTGAGCTGGCTGCGGAGCGTCGATCCCTCCATGAAATAGGCGGTCGGATTTTGGGCGGCGGCGCCGATCGTGTAGAGCAGCGTTGCCAGAATGGCGGTGTATAGCTGTTTCATCGTAAATGCGTTGTTGAAGATCAGAACTCGAGTTTCAGTCCGCCTCGCTTGACCAGATGCAGCTGGATGACAAGTTGGTTTTGCGAATCATTGTCGAATCCGAAATTGCGGTAATAGGTTCCGAGTTCGATGGGAATACGGACGCTTGAGCCGTCCAGGATGCTGCGCAGGTCGTCGCCGTAGAGTCGGGTTTCGGGGATCCGGCTTGGTTCATCGCCGGCTTCCACATCGATGGAAAGTGCGATGTCGGCCGGCATGAAGAGCGGCTCGAGATGCATCGACAATGGCAGGCGGCTCGAGATCGTGCCGTAGAGCGCGAGCGTGTTCTTGGCATCGGGCGTACCTTCGGGATCGAGGTTTTCGCAGAGCATGTCGATTACCGTGTCATCGAGGTCGATCGGGTCGAGCGCATATTCGATCGAGTCGATCCGTATCGAGGCGAGGAAATCCGAAGATACCTGTTCGATCAGGGTTTCGATCTGTCCGGCAAGGAATTCCGATTCGATGGCCTGGGCGAATGCCGCGGCATAGGCCGAGGGATCGGGGGTACCCCACGGATCGAGCCCGAGTATCTCGGCAAACTGTGCATAATAGCTTCGGTAGGTGAGATCGACGATTGCGTTGAGTTTCCGGTCGTCCGTCTTCATTTCGTCGATTGTTTCAAGAATGAGATCGTGGCGGTATTCTGCGTTTCTCGAAAGTTCCGAGATATCCACCTGATCTGCGGATGAGGGAAGCCAGATGTCGGCCTCTTCGAAGAGAGCCTGGATGTCGGTCCCGTCCTGGGATATCTCCTCCATGGAGACATGTATGGAAGCCAGCGGGATCTTGAATTCGGAATTTTCGTCGCCGATGGAGGCGTTTCCGAAGTCGGCCTTGGTCAGGTCATAGTCCTGGTCGACACATGCGGTCAGAAGAACTCCGGAGAGGAGCAGGGCAGGTAATAATTTCATATGATGGGTTTAAGATGCGGCAAAAATAGGCAAAAAAGATAAACGGAACAAAAAAACGGACGTTTTTGATTGTACGTCTGCGATGAAATAATTGTTACATTTGCGACATCTATGTCTGCATCCGAAAAAAACGACCTGAAAGAGCAGGTCGCCCTGTTGCCCTTTTCGCCCGGCGTCTACCAGTTCGTGGACCGCAACGGGACGATCATCTATGTCGGCAAGGCGAAGAGTCTGCGCAAGCGGGTCTCCTCCTATTTCGTACAGTCGAAGGAGCACAGCGCCAAGGTGCGGGTCATGGTGCGGCAGATCGTCGAGATCCGCCATATCGTCGTCGGCAGCGAAACGGACGCCCTGCTGCTGGAGAATTCGCTTATCAAGAGCCTGCAGCCGCGTTACAACATCCTGCTCAAGGACGACAAGACCTATCCGTGGATTGTCGTGCGCCGTGAGGCTTTTCCGCGTGTTCAGTCCACGCGCCAGATCGTGCGCGACGGATCGCAGTACTTCGGTCCCTACGGTTCGGTGATGATGCAGCACAGCGTGCTGGATTTCATCCGCGAGGTGGTGCCGTTGCGAACCTGCAAGCTGAACCTTTCGCCCGAGCAGATCGCCCGGGGACGTTATACGGTCTGTCTGCAGTACCATCTGGGTAACTGCAAGGGCCCCTGCGTCGGAGCGCAGAGCGAGGAGGAGTACGCCAGGCAGGTGGGTATGGTCGTCTCCGTATTGCGCGGCGATCTGCGCCCCGTGCGCCGTTACCTCGAAGGAGAGATGGAGCGGGCAGCCTCGGAGTTGCGTTTCGAGGCGGCGCAGCGCTACAAGCAGCGGCTTGACGCATTGGATCACTATGCCGGCAAGTCGGTGATCGTCAGCGCGAAAATTACCGATGTCGATGTCTTTTCGCTGCTCCCGGACGACGATGTGGCCTGGTGTAATTTCGTGCGTATCCGCCATGGCTCGATCGTGGGCGTCTCGACGGTAAAGCTCTCGACGGGCGTCGATGCCGACGAGCGCGATATGCTCACGCTGGCGATCCAGCACATCGTCGAGCATGTGGCCGGTGGCGAGCTGGCCCGCGAGGTGATTGTTCCGGTACTCCCTTCGACGACACTTCTTTTCAACGGAGTTACCTTCACGGTTCCCAAGCGAGGCGAAAAGCTCGATTTGCTGGAGTTTTCGCGCAAGAGTGCCCGGATTTACCGTGCCGAGCAGCTCAAAAATCTCGAAATCCGCAATCCGGAGCGACATACCGAGCGGCTGATGAACGCCCTGCAGCAGGAGCTGCGTCTTGACCGGCCTCCGCGCCATATCGAGTGCTTCGACAACTCGAACCTTCAGGGAAGCCATCCTGTGGCTTCGTGCGTGGTGTTCCGCGACGGCAAACCTTCGCGCAAGGAGTACCGCCACTTCAACATCAGGACGGTCGAAGGCCCCGACGACTACGCCTCGATGCGCGAGGTGGTCTATCGCCGCTACAGCCGTTTGCAGGCCGAGGGTGCCGAACTCCCCGATCTGGTGATTGCCGACGGCGGCAAGGGACAGATGGGGGTGATCCATGAGGTGCTTGACGCTTTGGGGCTCGACATACCGATCGCCGGACTGGCCAAGGATGACCGCCATCGCACGGCGGAACTCTATTGCGGCTATCCGCCGCTGCTGGTCGGCCTGCGGCCTACCTCGCCGTTGTTCCACTTCCTGACAAGCATTCAGGATGAGGTGCATCGCTTTGCCATTTCGTTTCACCGCCAGAAGCGGAGCAAGGATTTCATCCACAGCGAGCTGGAACGCATCGACGGAATCGGGGCGAAGACGATCGAGACCCTGCTGCGTCATTTCCGGTCGGTCGAGAAGGTCCGGTCGGCCAATATCGAAGAGTTGGCAGCACTTGTCGGTCCCGCCCGGGCGAAAAAAATCCGGGACTATTTCGAAAAGTAACCGATAATTTTGAAAAATAACGAAATTGCCCTATCTTTGTCGTCCCGATTCGCTGCTTCGCAGCAATAGCCCGGATGGCGGAATCGGTAGACGCGTTGGTCTCAAACACCAATGACAGCAATGTCGTGCCGGTTCGACCCCGGCTCCGGGTACCAGAGTCAAGTGTTTAATTGTTAAACATTTGACTCTTTTTGTTTTTAAAATTGTTCCCAGTGTTTCTGTATCAAATTGCCTTTAGGCATTTGTGATATTTTTCAATAAGTCTTGTACTGCTGAGCTATTATCGAATAACAACTCATTCAAATGAGGAGAATAACATTGCTTTGTTGATCTATGATTGACAGACTTATAGATAAAATGTATGGCTAAAATTTAGTTCTAATGATTCCCAAAAAATTAAATGGATACAGTAAAATTAATTACCTTTGACAGAAGATTATAATGGATATGTCAAGGATTCTGATTATAGATGACGAGAGGCAACTACGCAAATTATTAGCTCGCATCATAAGTCTTGAAGGTTATGAAGTTCTCGAGGCCGACGATTGCGCCCACGGCATGAAAATGTTTTCGCAATATGACTTCGAAGTTGTATTGTGCGATGTCAAGCTGCCCGATGGCAATGGCGTCGATCTGGTTGGCAAGATCAAACAGGCGGCTCCATTGACCGAGGTGATCCTGCTCACGGCCTATGGCAACATCCCGGATGGCGTGCAGGCGATCAAAAACGGAGCGTTCGACTATATCACGAAAGGAGACGACAACAACAAAATCCTGCCGCTGTTGAGCCGGGCCGTCGAAAAGTCCGAGTTGCAGAAGCGTCTGGCCCGTTACGAGACGAAATCCTCGGCCGAGTATTCTTTTGACCGTATCATCGGCTCCTCGCCCGCCATGCGCCAGGCCGTAGAGCTGGCACGGAAAGTGGCCCGAAGCAATGCCTTTGTCCTGCTGACCGGCGAAACGGGAACCGGAAAGGAGATCTTTGCCCATGCCATTCATCACGCCGGGTCCCGGGCCAAAGAGGCTTTTGTCGCGGTAAACTGCTCGGCCTTCTCCAAGGAGTTGCTCGAAGGCGAGCTTTTCGGACACAAGGCAGGCAGCTTTACCGGTGCCACAAAGGATAAAAAGGGGTTGTTGGAAGAGGCCGACGGAGGTACATTGTTCCTTGACGAAATCGGTGAAATGCCGATGGATCTGCAAGCGAAACTGCTGCGTGTGCTCGAAAACGGCGAATTCCTGAAGATCGGCGAGACACGTCCTAAACGGGTCGATTTGCGGGTGATCGCCGCCACGAACCGGGATCTCGAACAGGAGATCGCCCGGGGGAATTTCCGCGAGGACCTCTATTTCCGGCTTTCGGTTTTCCGCATCCATCTCCCGGCATTGAGCGAACGACCGGAAGATATTGAGGAGTATGTCTGTTTCTTCGTCGAACAGTTTGCCCGGAAAATGGGGAAACGGATCGATCGGATCGACAAGGAATACATTGCCGCCATGAAACGGCATGTGTGGCACGGGAACGTGCGGGAACTTCGGAACATCGTTGAGCGCAGTCTGATCATGACCGACGGCAATGCCGTTGCAGTCGATGCCTTGACGCCGGACTTCAAGATCTCCCAACAAACGGAAGCTCTGTCGGATTCGCTCGCGCTGGAAGAGATCGAACGCAGGCATATCCTGAAGGTGATGGAGTATACGCGGGGAAACAAGGCGGAAGCGGCGCGTTTGCTGGGAATCGGTATCGCAACGCTATATCGCAAACTCGAAAGTTACGGCATAAAATAGCCGGCATCCTATCATTTTGAGAGAGGAGGCTTATCATATTGATAAGCCTCCTCTCTTTTTTATTCCCCGTGCCGTCTTGTCAAAGCGCGATCAATCAACCGATTAGACGCCATGCAATCTGTTTGGCATCCTCTTCGTAACGTGCCGGTGCAAACTATGAAACCCAAAAGCAATGAATGGATGGGATGTCGCGATCGTCATGATCATAGCCGGATCTGTATTGTGCCTGTTTGCACGCATGGTGAATTGCTTCATAAAAAGCGTGAACAAAGGCAAAAAAGAAAGAATCAAATGGAAACTCTAAACTAATAAACAGAAAACAATGAATGAAATTCTGATGTTCCTGGCCTTGGTGGCCTTGGGCGTATTGTGCTACTGGTTTTACTACAAATGTGTGGATTGGTTCGAAAAAATCTAAAGCGTAAGATTATGTTCATAGGTCTTCTGATATTGAGCCTGCTCCTATTCATCTACCTGATGTATGTGCTCGTCAAACCCGAAAAATTCTGAATGTGAAGATATTTTACAAAACCGCGAATAAATGGATACCGAGATTTTAGGCATTGTGCTGCAATGGGTCGCTTTGGTGGCTTTCAGCTATCCTCTGGGACGTTACATTGCCAAAGTATATAGAGGGGAACGCACCTGGCTCGACTTCATGGCCCCCGTCGAGCGGCGGATCTACAAACTGTGCGGAATACGTCCCGACGAGGAGATGAACTGGAAACAGTTCCTGAAAGCCTTATTGACCGTCAATGTGTTCTGGTTTGTCTGGGGGATGGTCCTGCTGGTCTGCCAGGGCTGGCTCCCGCTGAATCCGGACGGAAACGGAGGACAGTCTCCCGATCTGGCGTTCAATACGACGATCAGCTTCATGGTGAACTGCAACCTCCAGCATTACAGCGGGGAATCCGGGCTTACCTATTTTACGCAGCTGTTCGTCATCATGCTCTTCCAGTTTGTTACCGCAGCCTGCGGCATGGCGGTTCTTGCCGGGATCATGAAGGCGCTCGCAGCCAAAACCACAAAGACCATCGGGAACTTTTGGGTGTTCATGACAAAGAGTGTAACCCGAATCCTGATGCCGCTTTCTCTGCTGGTGGGCATTCTGCTGGTGATCAACGGGACCCCGATGTCTTTCGACGGCAAGCAGACGATCGAGACGCTCGAAGGCGGCGAGCAGGTGATCTGCCAGGGGCCGACGGCTGCGATCGTTCCCATCAAGCAGCTCGGAACGAACGGCGGCGGATACTTCGGAACGAACTCCTCGCATCCGCTTGAAAACCCCAATGCCTTCACGAATATCCTGGAATGCTGGTCCATCCTGATCCTGCCGATGGCCATGGTCTGGGCCGTGGGATTTTATATTCGCCGCCGGAAACTGGCTGCATGGATCTTCGGCGTGATGCTTCTTGCCTTTACGGTCGGTGTATGCGTATCGGTCCCCCAGGAGATGGGCGGCAATCCCCGGATCGACGAAATGGGCATTGCCCAGGACCTCGGTTCGATGGAAGGCAAGGAGATCCGGATCGGCTCGGGGGCTTCGGCCATGTGGGGCATGGTAACCACCGTTACCTCAAACGGATCCGTGAACTCTATGCATGACAGCCAAACCCCGATCAGCGGAATGCTCCAAATGCTCAACATGCAGATCAACTGCTGGTTCGGCGGAGTGGGCGTCGGCTGGATGAACTACTTTGCCTTCCTGATCATCGCCGTATTCATCAGCGGTCTGATGGTCGGGCGAACCCCCGAATTCCTCGGCAAGAAGGTGGAAGCCCGGGAGATGAAAATCGCGACGCTGGTGGTGCTCATGCACCCGTTCCTGATTCTGGTCGGAACCGGTATTTCCGCAGCCGTCGCCGCAATCCATCCGGAAATCGGGTGGCTCAACAACCCCTCGTTCCACGGCTTGAGCGAAATGCTTTACGAATACACCTCTGCGGCGGCAAACAACGGCTCCGGGTTCGAAGGCCTGGCCGACAATACGCCGTTTTGGAATATTTCGACCGGCATCGCGCTGATCATGGGGCGTTATTTCCCGATCGTGGGGCAGGTGGCCATCGCCGGGCTGCTTGCCTCGAAGAAGTTTGTCCCGGAAAGTGCCGGTACCTTGAAAACGGACACGTTCACCTTCTCGCTGATGACCTTCGTGGTGATCATGATCGTTGCGGCGCTCTCGTTCTTCCCGGCCCTGGCGCTGGGCCCGATCGCCGACTATTTAAGTTTCTAATTGTGGAATAACAGGATGAAAAAACAAATCAATACTGCGCTGTTTGACAAACAGCTGCTGAAAACGAGTTTCGTGGAGTCTTTCCGGAAACTCGATCCCCGGAAGATGATCAAGAATCCGATCATGTTCACGGTGGAAGTAGTAACGGCCGTCATGCTGCTGTTGCTGATCTATATTGCGGTTTCGGGAGACGATTCACAGGGGTCGTTCTGGTATAATCTGGTCGTCTTTGCGGTGTTGTTGCTGACGGTGCTCTTTGCCAATTTCGCGGAAGCTATTGCTGAGGCCCGCGGCAAGGCACAGGCGGATTCGCTCCGGAAAACCCGGGAAGAAACCCCTGCGAAACTGGTCGCAGACAATGGGAAAACCAGAACCGTCAGCAGTTCGGAATTAAAACGTGGAGATGTTTTCGAGTGCGTGGCGGGCGACACGATCCCGGCCGACGGCGAGATCATTGAGGGACTGGCCTCCATCGACGAAAGTGCCATCACGGGAGAATCGGCTCCGGTGATCCGCGAAGCGGGCGGCGACAAGAGTTCGGTGACGGGCGGAACGAAGGTCCTTTCCGACCACATTCTGGTCAAGGTAACCGCCCAGCCTGGAGAGAGTTTTCTTGACAAGATGATTGCGCTGGTGGAGGGCTCTTCACGCCAGAAGACCCCCAACGAGATTGCGCTGACGATTCTGCTGGCAGGCTTTACCCTTGTTTTCGTCATCGTCTGCGCCAGTCTGAAACCCTTTGCGGACTACATCGGCGTCAACATCACGATTGCAGCCTTCATCTCGCTGTTCGTCTGCCTAATTCCGACGACCATCGGAGGCTTGCTGTCGGCGATCGGCATTGCCGGAATGGATCGGGCCCTGCGGGCCAATGTAATCACCAAATCGGGGAAGGCCGTGGAAACGGCCGGGGACATCAACACGCTGTTGCTGGACAAAACCGGAACCATCACCATCGGCAACCGGAAAGCAACCCGCTTCTATCCCGTGCAGGGCGGCGATTCCGGGGTATTTGTCCAGATGTGCGTCCTTTCTTCCGTCGCCGACCAGACCCCGGAGGGAAAATCCATCGTGGAACTCGGTTCGAAGCAGGGCATCAAAGTGGATCCTCGGGAGATGGTTGGCATGCGGATGGTTCAGTTTACGGCAGAAACCCGCTGTTCGGGCGTGAACATGCCGGACGGCACCCGCATCCGCAAAGGGGCCACCGAAGCGATCCGGAAAATCGTTACCGATGCAGGGCACGCTTTCCCGCAGGAGATCGACGGCATCGTCCAAAGGATTTCGGCCAACGGCGGGACACCGCTGGTGGTCTGCTCCGACGAACGGGTGCAGGGGGTAATCGAATTGCAGGACATTATCAAGACCGGCATTCGCGAGCGTTTCGAGCGGCTCCGCAGGATGGGTGTCAAAACCGTGATGGTAACCGGAGATAATCCGCTGACCGCAAAATATATTGCCGAAAAAGCGGGTGTGGACGACTTCATCGCCGAAGCCAAACCGGAAGACAAGATGGAATACATCAAACGGGAGCAACAGGCCGGGAAACTGGTCGCTATGATGGGTGACGGCACGAACGACGCCCCGGCCTTGGCCCAGGCCGATGTCGGCGTGGCCATGAACAGCGGAACCCAGGCGGCCAAGGAGGCCGGCAACATGGTCGACCTGGACAACGACCCGACGAAACTGATCGAGATCGTGGAGATCGGCAAGCAGCTGCTCATGACCCGCGGGACGCTGACCACCTTCTCCATCGCCAATGACGTGGCCAAATACTTCGCCATCGTGCCGGCGCTGTTTATCACCTCGATCCCGTCGTTGCAGGCCCTCAACATCATGCACCTTCATTCGCCTGAGAGCGCCATTCTGTCGGCTGTGATCTTCAACGCGATCATCATTCCGCTGCTGATTCCGCTGGCTCTTCGCGGCGTAAGCTACAAGCCGATCGGAGCCTCCGCCCTGCTGCGCCGCAACCTGTTCATCTACGGGTTGGGAGGCATCGTCGCCCCGTTCGCGGGAATCAAACTGATCGATATTTTAATCAGCGTATTTTTTTAATCGAAAGAGAATCATGAAAAATTTATGGATATCATTTAAGTTCACCCTGGTGATGTGCGTTGTGCTCACCATTGGGTATGTGTTGGCCCTGCGTCTGACGGCCGCGGTCGCTTCTCCGAATGACGGAGAGGCCCCGGTGGTCGAACTGAACGGGAAAGTCGTGGGCGCCGCCAACGTTGGGCAGCAATTCACCGACAACCGCTATTTCTGGGGCCGCCCCTCTGCCGTCGATTACAATGGCGGAGCCTCGGGCGGAAGCAACAAGGGAACCAACAATCCGGAATATCTGGCCGAAGTAGAGGCTCGCATTGATACCTTTTTGGAGGCCCACCCCTATCTCGAAAGGAAAGATGTGCCCGCAGAGATGGTTACGGCCTGCGGGTCGGGACTGGATCCGGACATTTCGCCGCGCGGAGCCGAGGTGCAGATCCGTCGTGTTGCCGAAGCCCGCGGCATGTCGGAAGGCCAGGTTCGGGAAATTGTGGAGAAAACCGTCCAAAAACCCTGGCTGGGACTTTTCGGAACGTATAAGGTAAATGTTTTGAAGCTTAACGTCGCTCTCGATGAAGCTCACAAATGATAGCAATAAACAGCAAATTTGAAGTTATGAAACGTATAATAGTCTGTGCACTGGTTGTAAAGGCCGTATTGACCGCCGGCCCTGTTTCCGCACAAGACAAAGGCATCTCTTTCAGCGGCGGGAGCGACCTGGTTAGCAGTTATATTTGGCGAGGCGTGTACGAAGCCGGCGTCAGCCTTCAGCCGGCATTGACTATGAGCGCCGATAATTTTTCGGCAACGGCATGGGGATCGGTAGACTTTGCGTCGACGTCTTACAAAGAGATGGATATTACGTTGGCCTACACCCTGGGGCCCGTTACCTTGTCATTGGCCGATTTGTATTGGGAAGGAGGGACCGGCAACAGAGACCTGATCGGCCGGAACTACTTTACATTCGATAATCATTCCCATCATCGCATGGAAGTCGGGGCCAGTTGGGTCGTCTCGGAAAAAATTCCATTCACGCTGTCCTGGTACACGATCCTCTTCGGGGCCGCCGATGTCAACAGCCGGGGCGAACGGGCGTACGGCTCCTATTTCGAAATCGCCTATCCGTTCCAGGTGAAAGGGATCGATATGAAGGCCGGTGTCGGTATGGTGCCGTGGAATGCGTATGGGACTTACGGGGTCGACAGGGATTTCTATGTCCAGAATGTTTTCCTCAATGCGGGGAAGATTTGGGATATCGGGGAAAATGACGGTATGAATATCGGATTATTTACCAATCTGATTTGGAATCCAGCCTTGGAGGATGTTAATTTTGTAGGTGGCATTTCTTTCAGAATGTGACGGGGAAAGATGAATAGCGACACGCGACAAAGCGCACAGCATTTTCTCGATCTGATCAAACAATCGCATCGGGGTAAGTTCAAGGTCTACATCGGCATGAGTGCCGGTGTAGGCAAAACTTACCGTATGCTGCAGGAGGCGCATCAGCTGTCCGAATCCGGGGTCGACGTCCGGATCGGATATGTGGAGACGCATGGCCGGGCCGAGACCGAGGCGCTGGTCGAGGGGCTCTCCCTGATTCCCCGGAGGAAGCTTTTCTATAAGGGGAAGGAGCTCGAAGAGATGGATACGCAGACGATCATCAACCAGCATCCGGAGATCGTCATCGTGGACGAACTGGCGCATACCAATATCGAAGGAAGCGCGAATCCCAAACGCTGGCAGGATGTCATGCAGATCCTCGATGCGGGGATCAGCGTGATTTCGGCCGTCAACATCCAGCATCTGGAGGGGATCAACGAGCAGGTCCAAACGATTACCGGTGTCGAAATCCAGGAACGCATTCCGGACAACGTGCTGGCCGTGGCCGACGAGGTGGTCAACATCGATTTGACGGCCGATGACCTGATCGAACGTCTGAAAGCCGGCAAGATCTATAGGCCGGACAAGATTGCGGCGGCGCTGGGAAACTTTTTCACGCATGACAACCTGCTTCAATTGAGGGAACTGGCGCTGAAGGAGGTCGCCATGCGGGTGGAAAAGAAGGTCGAGACGCAGGTCGTGGCCGAAGGGAAGCTCTATCACGAATACTTGATGGCCGTGATCGACTCCTCCGAAAAACAGGCACGCCGTGTCATTCGGAAAACTGCCCGCCTGGCCACACACATGAATGCGGCGTTCATCGTCCTGTATGTCCAGTCCGACAAAGAGAACATCGACCGTATCCCGTTGGCCAACCAACGCTACCTGATCAACAATTTCAATCTGGCGTCGGAACTGGGCGGAGAGGTCGTGCGGGTCCATTCGAACCGTTACATCGAAACGATCGTGGATATCTGTCAAGAGCGGAAAATCAATACGGTTTGCATCAGCGGTCCCCGATTTTCGCTATATTCGCTGTTTGTAACGGCTCTCAGGTTCCGGCACCTGTTGAACTGGTTGGCCAAACTCAATGTGGATTTAATTATTTTATCGTAATGAATCTTCGTAACAGACTGACGTTAGGTATCGGCGTATTGTTCGTGCTGATTCTTTTGCTGGGATTCCAGTCGGTCCGTTCGGTCCGGCAGCTTTCCGTCGCATCGAAGGACATCCTCGCGGACAACTACAACTCCGTGCATTATGTAGAAGAGATGCTCCGTTCGTTGGACCGCCTCTCGCAGGATTCCTCGTCGCGGGATGTTTTGATAAACAGTTTGACTCTTCAGCAGCAAAACATCACCGAGGTAAATGAAAAGGAGGTAACGTCCGCCCTGACCCGAAAAATCGATGCGCTGACGGATTCGGTCTCCATCGCCCAGATCCAGGCAATCCGCGATGACCTTTATCGAATCATGGAATTGAACATGAACTCAATACGCGCCAAAAGCTCGGATATGGAATCCCGTGCTGAAGGTGCGGTTCAGTGGCTTACCATACTGTCTGCATTGTGTATTCTGCTGGCGGTGATTTTCCTGTTCCGCTTCCCGGCGGTTATTTTGCGGCCCATCGACAAGTTGAAACAGGGAATCACCCAGATCGCCAACCACAACTACGACGAACGGCTCGATTTCGGCAACAACAAGGAGTTCAGCGCCGTGGCCGCATCATTTAACGATATGGCCTGCAAGCTGTCGGAGTACCGGCGCAGTTCGCTCGACCGGCTCATGACGGAGAAGAAACGGATCGAAGCCATCGTCAACAGCCTGCATGAGCCGATTATCGGCCTGGATTCGGAGCGCAATATTCTTTTCATGAACGACGAGGCATTCTCGATCCTGAACCTGAAACGGGGCAATATCATCGGGCGCAAAGCGGCGGAAATAGCCCTGCACAACGACCTGTTGCGGCGGCTCATCCGCGAAGTATACGCAGAGCATGACGACCATGAACATGAGCCCTTAAAAATTTATGCGGACAACAAGGAGAGCTATTTCCAGATGGACAACTTTCCCCTGTATATAAATCCCGTAGGTGAAACGCGGCAGCAGTTTGTCGGGAACCTGATCATCTTGAACAATGTCACCAAATATAAGGAACTGGATTCGGCCAAAACGAATTTCATAGCCACCGTATCGCACGAGATGAAAACCCCCATTTCGTCGATATTGATGAGCCTGCAGCTGCTCGGTGACTCACGTCTCGGATCACTCAACGAGGAGCAAACCCAGTTACTGGGCAGTATCCGTGAAAGCAGCGACCGACTGTTGAATATCACAGGCGAATTGCTGAATCTCACCCAGGTAGAATCGGGCAAGCTCACAATAAAGCCCAAAATCGTCAAGCCCATAGAGTTGATCGAATATGCCATAAAGGCCACACAGGTACTCGCAGAGCGTTTCCTGTGTTTCGTTGAGGTGGAATATCCCGAAAAGATCTCTAAGCTGTTCGTAGACAACGAAAAGATAGCCTGGGTTATTACCAATCTGCTGTCGAATGCAATACACCACTCTCCGGAAAATTCCCGTATAATTATCGGTGCATCGCAGCACGACAGGCATGTGGACATCTATGTGCAGGATTTCGGTCATGGAATAGATCCGCGATACCATAAAAGTATCTTCGAACGCTACTTCCGCGTCCCGGGCACTAAAGTTCAGGGAAGCGGACTGGGACTGGCTATATCAAAAGAATTCGTGGAGGCACATGGCGGCACGATTTCAATCGAAAGTGGAATCGGGAAAGGATGCCGATTTACGGTATCGATCCCTGTTTAATATCAAGGCAAACTGCTTATATTCATAATATTTAATCTATGTCTATTATTAAGGTAAGCAATTTCGTTTCGATGCGATTAAAGCTTGGAGAGAAGACAGTAGGAGCCCTGTTTATAGATTCATTTTGCTTCTGTTTGTCTATTATCCGTTATGGGTTGTAAATTATATTAATTAGGGACTGTCGTTTAATTCTGTCATTATGAGTCAACCGGCTGGACTGTCCTTGTAGTTTTACGATCGAACTCATCTTTTTATATCTTCGGCTCCGTTTAGGAGCCGATTGTTTCATTTTTGGACACAACTGGAGCCAATACTCCAGTGAAAGGGCCGTTTTTACTCTCACTCACCTCGAGTGTCAGGCAGCCTAGGCAGTTCCGTCGACTTCCCGCTGGACTACATGCGCCGTGTGGATGCCGAAGAAGATGTACAGGATTTCGGTCTGCTTCGTCCTCGCCTTGATGCGTTTCAGGCCATAGGCTCCTTCTGCGTTCCGAACGAGCCTTCCATCCTCGTGGCCCTCACCCTCGCCAGCTCGTTGCGGATGATGTCGTTATCTTTCTTCACGAAGGAAGGACGGCTTCGCTTAACGAATAATGTTGTATCCCTCTCTCCCAGCAGTGCTCCCTGTTGGTGTTGCCGGCATAGCCTGCATCTCCTCCGACTTCCTTTGCATCCACTCCGAAGAGTCTCCGGTGCATCCTCAGACAGTGCGGCAGCCTGGTCTCCTCGTTGAAAGCATTGAATGACAGCTTCTCGATGAGCGAGAGTCCGTCAACCAGGATGTTGTTGCACGTCGCACCGAACTCTACGCTCTTCACTTCCTTGCCCCTCACTATCGGCCTTACGTACGGCATGCTGATGCTCACTATTCTGTTCTTGACACTCTCACGAGGGTCGTTGTTCTCGAAGTGGTTCTTCTGCTGACGGTATATCCTCGTGATGATTTCAATGTCGCTCTTCTGCTTGATTGTCAGCATGTTCTCCATATTCGAGTTCTCCCTCTCCAGCCAGCGTGTCTCCTTCAGGATCTTCCTAAGGAGGTTCAGCAGATGTCGGGTCAGCTTCTTGGTCTGGACCTTCGTATGTCTGCGCTGTTTCCTGTACAACAGGTTGGCCTACTCAACGTCAACGTAATTTGTCCTTGGACGGAGCACAATGCAGCTTTGCACTCAGAGCACACATGACATATACCTTCTCCATTCTTCCCGCAGAAGTTTCGGGTCTGGAAGGTAGCGCATCTCGCTCTTGTAGCAGGTCGCATCTGTTCTGTATACACCCTGTCAAGGTCTTTCATATACGGCTTCCAGGAGTCAGCCAGTATCTCCTGCTGCTGTTGGATCTTCAGTCCGCGGGAAAGTTCTGAAAACACGTCGTCCAGAGCTTGTAGTCCGTCAGGGGATACATTGGGTCTATTCTTACACCGCAGAAAAGCTGGTAGTGGATGTCGCCGTTCAGCTGCTCCAGCAGTTTCGGGCTGCTCTGGCTTGTGTACATCTTTAGGAATATCAGCGCAACCTTGCCCTCCGGGGTGAAGTACGATTTGCGGCCGCGCTTCGGCCTCATGCTGCTCCTCAGTCCCTAGTTCTCCGCCATCTCACCAAGCGGCAACTTCTTCTTGATTCTTCCCCGCTCGCTGTGCTCGAACGTCTGCCTGTATAAGTCATAAAAATCGAACTCCGTGAACGGGAGATTGGGTGATATTCCAGAGAAATTTTGTGCCTTAGCCAAGCAGATTTATTTTTGCGATACCTCCAAATTCGGCTTTCCTAGGGCGGTTGGGGGTATTCTAGCTAAGATATGAATTTTGTATTATATTGATAATAAGTTGATTGTGAAACGTTGATATTTTCACGATAGTCCCTTGATTATACATAACTCCAGACGCATTATTTGCAACTCTTAATTTGTTCCCGTCCGGATCCACAAACCTGATGGGATTCCCATGCAGCAGGCATACGGCGAAAGAGGATGATACCCGTATGCCAAATCTACTGAAAATAAGGCAATCATGCAAATCGCCGCAGCAGTCGAAATCCTGGGGGCATCTGCAAGATAGGAATAATTCGGTGCTATTGGGATTCTGGAGGTGATTTTTATGCGAGCAGCCGTAAAAAACGGAGGCGAGATATCCTCTCGCCCTCCGTTCCATCGTCTTGCAGCCACACTGGGATGCTGCCGGACTCATAAGGCGTTTACGGCATGCCTGATCGAGTCTAATTCAGCCCTGTACTCTTCGGGCAAAGCCATGTATGGTAAAGAAAAATTGCTTTCGTATTCATCATTCTCTATGATATATTTCAATACGGTGTTGACCTGCTCAATGCGGTATTGATGACGACACATGAAATCGCAGGCGGCTCGATAATCCTCGGGGGTATACATTCTAACTATCTGAACCTTATTGCCTTCAACAAATGCATATGTACCACAGAGGTCGGCTCCAAGTAATCTAAAGATATATATTTTCCCGTTTTCGGCTTTGATATTTTGCCTGTCAAGTCCTTTCTGATCCAGGATGTCATAGATCTCATATCGTGTGTTGAGGTCATCCGCCTTTATGGGATTGGGTGAATCACTTTCATAGATGGCTGTCAGATACTTGGCAACTTTTTTCTTCAACGACTCTGTCAGCGTCTGGGCCATACTCTCCTCGATAAAGAATACGCCGCTCATACATAGCGCAAAAATAAGAATCCTCTTCATAAGCTTTTAAATTTTATCGTGGTGTCAAACAAGTTTCGGCCTGCCTATATGGATGATCGATTTTTGAAAATCAAGCTCCCGGATATGCTGTTTTTCCGCTGCTCCTGCATTTTTCGGTCGTACATTCCCGCCCCGTAGTCGATGTATGGCAACGCGAGAAACGCCTGCTTCTCCTTGGCGTTGTAACGGTATCGGTTGTCGCGATGGAATCCGCATCGTTGTTCCATCTGATACCGAACGGATAGGGAGTCGTTCCGTTCGATCACCTCTCCGTTTCCTTCGACAATTGACCCGCACATTTCTCAATCCGGTTCAATTATACATAAACATAAATTAAAGGAGGGTAAATATAACCTAATGCCTTTTAGTATTCTTCTGCAGGGATTTCATCCGGATAAAGAAGCCGGGAGACACCGTTATATTCACCATTGTAATAATATTCCGAAGCGAGTTCCTCCCAATATGTATTATTCAATCGAATGATCTTTATGATATAATGAGTAAGTGTTTTATCTTGAAAAATACAGTCATTGCATTGCAGGTGGGAATACCCGTCTAGAAATAACGTATCAGCTTTCTGATCAGAATATAACATGACGGCTATGGATGTATCAACATACTGCTTATCCCCTTGCATAACAGTGTCTTGAATGGCATGTCCTACCAGATCTTGAATATACTTCAAACTATCGCAATCCGTTATCGTAAGTTTATCTAATGACCTGTGTTTTAGGAATTCCCGACCTTGAATAGCAAAGATTCTCAGAATGCCCCAGGGAACTTCATTCGGGTCATAATATATAACAGCTTTTTTTAGTGAATCATTGGATTCGCCGGATCCCGCACAAGCACCAAAAAACAGTATTCCTGCCAAAAATAAAAATCGTCTCATATTGTTCTGTTAATTATTAATATACTGATTATGATATTTATATATATAGCAAGACATTTCTTTTGGGCTCATGTTCATCAGTCTGGATTAAATGATACCGATTCAATAGGCAGGACGCTCAGTTCGTCTTCTTGGGAACTAACCAAACATTACACCCCCAAATGAACCCATAGCCTCCAAATCTTGTCACATCATCCCTATCACTACGCGACAGTTGTTTTGACCATTCCCGGTATTTCCGGGAGCAGGCTTCATAAATACGGTTTTCCAATTCCGATACGGTCTCATTCTCGAACAGGGACTTCCATTCACCCGCATCCTCATAGTATATCGACTGCGAGCGAACGACGCTGGCCTCGTCAATCCGAACGCCCTCTCCGAATAGAACAGCTGCCATATAATATGCCTTTATCGTATCACGAATACAATCTGCTTCGATCTCAACGGGTGTGTACGTGTGGCCCGATGAAAGCGGTGCCAAAAGAGAGGGCTCTTTCTGTACAGACGAGACTGGATTCTCATTAACCGCCCCGGAATCCAGGCAGTTGGCCTTTCGATTCGTATCCCTGGGTACTAGGCGGCCTCTATACGTCCAGGCAAACGCACTGTAACCATAAAATCTTTTCACATCAGGCATATCACTATACGGCTGCCGTTTTAACCATACCAGAAATTTTCGGGCGCAGGTTTCATAAATACAGTTTTCTAATTCCGATCTGGGTTCATTACTATAATCAGATATATACTTCCATTTACCTGCGTCTTTCGCATCTCGATAATCTATAGAATACGTGCGAAGCCTGCCGGCTTCGTCAATCCGAATGTTCTCCCCGAATTTCTTGTCGAAGTAAATTGCTGCTCTATAAAGAACATTTATCGTATCACAAATACAGTCTGCTTCGATCTCGATGGGAGTCAACTTCTGATCCTCTCTAAGCGGTACCAGAAGAGGTGTTACCTCCTGACCAGCCACCTGCAACGTCCATCCCAATATGGCCCCTAATATCAAAATTCGTTTCATATGCTTTTATTTAATTTTACCCGCCCAAAAGCCTGATAACATCGAGCGAGTCGGGTTACTCTTTATCAGAGGATATCTACTATATTTCCCGCTTTGATTTACTTGTGCCCCTTCTTTAAAATTATAAATAGCATTATGCATGGCTGCTTTCGAATAGCCATTATCAACCAAATCATTAAAAGAACTCTCCCAGGCAGCTGCCGCAGCAGAATCGCTAACACCCATACCAGTCATCGAACCAAAACCTTCTCCTCCGTTTGATATATAATTCTGGGAAACACCATATCCAAAAACATATGCCTCGACCTCATTGAAGATTGTTTTGCCGCCTTGTCCATATTCATACTGCACCCCATGCATCAACTCATGGGCCATACCCTCAACAATCGCAGCACCATGTGTAGCACCAAGCATTTGGGCAAATATTTTTCCTCCTCCATTTTGATACGGACGAAATACAGCTCCCGCACCTTCTATTGTTGGAGTCTGATCCACCATATCGTATGCATTGTTTGATGCGATCAACACATCCAGCAGTTTATTACCTCCATTAGAATATACCGCATTCAGATTATCAACAATATGGGATACAAAAGAGTTGCTTCCCTCATATGACATTCCTCCCGTATACAATAGTTTCTCTTCTGTACCATCATTATTATAATGGATCCAGACCTCCTCGCCATTTGGATCCACAAACTTGATGGGATTTCCAGCGCAAAACGCATACGGCGAAAGATTGAGGTATTTCTCGGACAAGGGATCGACTCCGGTCCACCGGATACTATATTTCGGATCATACATCCGCGCGCCATAGTCGATATAGGGAACGGAGACAAATGACTGCTCCTCCTTGCCGTTATATCGGTAACGATTGTCTGTTATCGGCGACTCGGCATTCTCCCACCGCAACCCGAAAGGATAATAATCGTTCTGCTCGAGCACCTCACCCTGACCATTGACAACAACCCGCACACTCCCCAGATGATCCGTAATGAAATAGCGGGGTTCCAGCCCACTGGTGGTTTTTATAAATCGCCCGCCGTCGAATCCCAGACTTTCCAGTTCCAGCGATTGGCCCGAGGAAGAGCGTTCGTATACCAAAGAGCCCAGGTAATAGAGGCCGTTTTCATCGGCATCGGTAGCCGAAAACTTTGTGCCATCTGCAAGATAGGAATAATTTGCCAAAGTGCTGCCGTTCTGCTCGACTTTTTCAATCAAATTCAGACGATTATACGAGATGTAGAGATTATTTACCCCGCCATGGATCATGTTTCCGCTGTCGTCGTAGTTGTAATCTCTAGAAACAGAATCCGGAGATCGAATGCAATCATTCCAAGATTATAAATATCATATTGTCCGTAATGCCCGAGCAACAATTTTGCAGGCTGTCATTATGCAGGAAAGCCCTTATTTAAGGGCTTTCCAATGTTAATTCTTAACGTTACAGATTATTTTATGTTTTCCATCAATTCTCGAATCAGATATATCCACAAATCCGGATTGATGGGGCACGGAATGGTGATCGAAGATAGACAATATTCCCCATACCTGTTGTTATGCTCGTCTTTTATAACGAAATAGGAGGGAACTCCATCCATATAGGTCGCATTGGGTACATCCGTTATTGAATCCGTTCTGTATTGTTTCATATTAAATGCTTCTTTCAGCATTTGTCGGTCTGTTTCCAGCCTTTTTAATTCTTTTCTTTGTTTTCCAGACAGGTGTCTCTTTGCCTTTAGGTTCTCGATGATTGAATCATGGTCGATTTTTTTCATGCTTACAATATGGCAGGCACTGTCGATTGATACGACATATTCATTGCAAGCACTGTCCGAATGAATGACAATATAGTAATGCTCGTTCTTGAGTGAGTATACCATTTTTCTTCTTGGAATGGTCCCGAACCCGGACAATACAATATCTGCTTTAGCCCGACTTTCATTCAGCGAATAGGATAACTTCGTAGTTCCCCCATATTGAGCGAAACAGGAGCTTGCTGTTACAAGAGCGAAATAAAGGATGATAATTTTTTTTCATTGGAGGACCTAATTTATCTATCGGACAGCACCTGCCCTGAACAGACGTCATCCCGGAGCAGCCAACAGGGTTAGACGCAACAGCTTTTTCTAATCTGATTTAGTCAATAAATTCATACTCAGCCTCGATGTCGTCGGGATACTCCCGTATTCCATGGGACCACTCCTTGCCGTCATACTCGTAAAAATCCTCTAACAAGCAAGAATCGTCGTATTCACAGATCGGACCACTATAATAACCGGGAGGCGGATCCTTCAAACAAATCTTCTGCTTCCGAGGCAGTTTTTCAAGCATATCTGTCAACAGGTAATAATTGAAGGAGGTAGCATAAGAAGCAAATCGCGCACGAAACAATACGTTACGATGGCGAATAAAAGCCCAATGATAATGCTGAGGTTCATAAAAGGCCAAAGAATCCTGAGGTTCTGGCGGTTGTACTACATACATATATATGTCTACGATATCTTTCGAGTCGATATCGAGTAACCCGAAAGATATCCCGAATATGGTTCCCGGCCGATTGACCGCTTTTGCCCGATCGATAAAGTCATCGAATGCTGCTGCCAATCCACGGTCCCGAATAACGAAAACGGGCAGCGAATCCCGGCCAATCTCTTCTTCCTGGGCAAACAGGCTGGAGCAGAATCCCCAGCAACATAATAATGCCAAAATGATCTTTTTCATATTATTGTCCCTTATTCAGTCGTACTCGCCGTCCATCCGGCAAAACGTAAGTTCCATCTGACAGTATACCGATTCTACGGTCAAGAGTTCCGCTCTCGTCATAGGGTGAATAACCCGATGAATACACATAAATTGTTAATTTCACATTGTGGAACTTCTCCTTATATTTTTTTGCATTTTCTTTATCAGGTACAGAAGGGAGCGGGATTCCAGATGGATGATTATGTGTCAGTTCTCTGAGTTTAGAAATCCGGGTATAAACATAACTACCTATCGACACTGATGATTTATCATGATTTGTTCCAACAACACTGTGGTCAGCATCGTCAATTTTAGCATAAGCCCATTCTACATCTGTTGTAGTACCCGGATTCGCCAGAAACTCAAAAAAACGGGCAGCGTTATCATCTCCATTAATCTTAAAAATCGTATATTGTCGGGTATTCTCCACGAATCTATCGTATTTCGCTACGGTTCCATAATCAAATATTAGTTCCTGTCCAGTCCTCTGCCATTGGCCATCTGTTTGAGAAACCATATAAAACGCATCCTGTGTTTCATCCTCACAGTATGAAACAACTTCTCCATTAGCGTTAATCTCCCAGACATCCTCGCCGTTCGGGTCTACAAACTTGATGGGATTTCCCATACAGTAGGCATACGGCGAAAGAGGATGATACCCGTATGCCAAATCTACTGAAAATAAGGCAATCATGCAAATCGCCGCGGCTAAAAATTTCGGTTTCATAATAGTATGTTTTTAAAGGTTAGGTATTGTCTGTGGGGTGGCGGTCTTCTCCTGCTGGCGCCGGCCCTGCTCATTACCCGCTTCAAGCTTCTCCTGCAACTGCTCGTCCATCTCCTGCCAGCCCAATAACTTCAGATGCTCGAAAAGGGCCTTCGAGCGGGCCGTTATCTGCCGCACATAGTCATCCTCCCGGTATCCGTTACCCTGCAAATGTTTCAGAAGGGCGGCATCGAGGAATTTGCCCAACATAATGCAGGCCTTGGGGTTTTGCGGATAGTGCTCCAGCGACTTCTCGGCACAGATGCGGATAAAGTCGTCGTAAACTCCGTATTTGTTCAAATAGCCAAGTGCAAGATCGGCAAGCTGAGCCGCTACGGTCTCCCGGTCCGTCAGCGGAGACAGATAGACCTTACTTTCTATAGCGGCGTCACTAATCTCGAAATACTCCCGGTACCAGGATTCCGGAACGATCTGATGGGTTGTAAGCTCGACGTTCACCCAATCTTCCGGATACAGATGATCCTCGTTCCGATACCGGATAATGTATAGTTTTGAAATAGAGTTGCAACAAAAAAAGTGATAGTGAGGAAAAACTGAAACGGAGCGCGTTGCGTGCTCCCCGAAAGATTATAGTATGTCTTTTAACTATTAGTAGTACAAAAATATGAAACCACAAAATAAGTTTAGGGGCACTCAAACGAAAATATGGGATACAAGGAGATTCTACGATTAGATGTTGGGTTAAAAAATATGGTAACTTTGGTATCTCAAACAAATGTTACTACCCGATGGAAAAGAGTAAGGATCAAGAGCCGTTAGAACTATAACAGAAGACAGGGTTGCTGGAACACAAGACAAGTCCGTTTAGAAAAGGAGTAAGAGTTGAATGATATGAAAGCTAAGGTTCTCAATATGATGATAGACATAGCGGAAAAGGAATATAATATCGAAATACGAAAAACACCTTTCTCAACCAATCAATAAAAACGAAGAAGAATTTGTAAGTATCAGCGGGATTTGCGCCTACTTGGGATAAGTGGGCAGAAATTTACCGTCAACAATGGAACATCAGCCGAGGCCGGCAAAGAGCTATTTGGGTTGTGGGTATGGTACGGGATATCTGAATGGAACTGTCGTGTATAGAAACTCGCAAATTCTATATCATATGCTTCATAAACCACTGAAGGAGAAAGAGGTAGGTTTGGATATTGATATACTTCGTGCTAACTGTTTGCTTATAATGCCTATGTGTCCATATCACTTGATAACTAATTCTCACCATCGGTTCCGGAAACATGAGAACTTTGTCGGAAGTATGGAAGCGACACGCCCGGAAGAGATATAAGTATCTGATATCTATATGGGCGACAGAATTTGGCATATATATCTTTCTCTAGTTACAGATGCCTGTTCTAAGAAGATTATGGGGTATGATCACTTATATTCCTTGGATAAACAAGGTTCTTTGAACGTGCTGAGGATGGCAAACCTCAACCACCTGTATAGGGTTGTGTCATTGATACACCACTCCGACCGTGGTATACAGTACTGTTCCGATATATACTAGAAATTGCTGAGACAATATCCTATTCGTACACTAATGTCGTGGCAGAATGAATAAACGGAATACTCAAACAGGAGTTCCTGCTCGAGCCCCCCCCCATATTTCAGAGCTTCCTTTCCGGCTGTTTCTTGAATGCAATCCGGCCTGGGCCCTTTTTCTTCGTGTGCTGCATTTCCCTGAATTAGCAAAGGGCGATGATCCATCGTTCGATCATCGCCCTTCCTGTTTCGGGCTGTTCTCCGAAAATCTGTTTCCGAAATAATTGCAGTTGCGGGAGGTGCCCGGTGGGGCTATTGGTTTGCGGATCCCTTGCCCGATACAGGATATCCCGATATCCCTCGGGGCCTTTCCCGTATGTTCCCGGGTTATGTCGCAGAGGTGCGCTTCCGTATTTTCATGCGAAGAGCAGTCCCGAAGCGCAGCAGGGTGAAGAGAAGCAGAAGCAGCATGTCTGTTGATTGTTTCGATGGCGTCCGGTTTCCCGATCCGGACGCCGGAGAATTGTTGGCGTTCGGCGTCGCGTCCGGGCCGCCGGGTCGATGACAGATCACCATTCACCATTCACCATTCACCTTTCTTTCGCTGTCCTTGACAGCATTGCCCTTATCCCTCCGGTGAAAGAAGTTGTCATCGGCCTATGGCGGCCCTGCCGACGCCTCAATCCGTTGTTTCGATGCTGACCTCGGTGTAATATGCGCCCGAGCGAATCAGGAACGGATAGATGTTTCCCCATTCCGCATGTTCGTCCGTTATGCGGACCGTAACCTGTCCGGACTCCTTCCGGAATTCGAGCGACTGGTCCTTCAGGGCTGCAAATTCGTAGGATGCCGGGTCTTCGGGGAGTTGAATCGTAACCGCCGCGCCATCTGCAAGCGATGCTTCGTATATGTGTCCCCATTCCGGCAACCCGTGCCTGTCCGGTTTGTGAATCGTATATCGGAGCCGGACTCCGACGTTTTTGTCGTCGTGATACAACGGTCCGGCGACATAAACTTTGGCATATTCGGCTGCAATCGACATTCCCCATTTTCCCGACGGAAATTCCTGCAGTGAGATGTCTTTGCATACGAAGTATCCGTGGTCGGGGCGGGCGGCGACGCGGTTCGTGAAATTGTCGAGCCGCAGTTCTCCCAAATCCGCCATCCCTTTGATATCTCCCATATCGATGAGCGAATAACGGTTCGCTCCGACGAAATGATGCTCCGCATCGAGGTATACGGCTCCTCCGAAAAGCGTTCTGCCGTTGTTTTCGTCATACATGTCGAGTTGAGTTCCCTGTGGTACGTCCGGGATACCCGGATTCTCTATTGTGAATTCGATGCGTTCCTCCTTTGCCGGGGCAATTGTTCGTCCCGAAGACCAGATGCGGTAGCTGTTTTCGTCCAGCTTCTCGTATATTACGAAGGTTACGAAGCGGTTGCCGTTTTTCAGCCAGGTTGCGTATGGAAAACGGTAGTCGGCCCGGCCGTCGGGTCGGGTGATTGTCCGGTCGGCTGGCTGTGTATTGCGATCCTTTTCGAATTGTTCGTATCCTTTCTCGTCAAAAATCAGGATGGAGACCCCGCCGAGAGCATGCCCGTGTTCGTCGAGCACGGAGAGTCGCACAATGGCGTCCCTGCGAGGGCCGGGGGCTTCTCCGGCCTTTTTGCAGCCGGCGAGCAGCACGGCGGCGCAAGTGAATAATGCGGTGGATATGAGATTTGCCTTCATGTTTTGTACTTTTGCTATCGGTGTCATGATGCCGGCTGCGGACAAGGGCCTTCCCGGCTGCTCCTCATTCGGGGAGATTTCCGGATGCAAAAATAGCGGATCCGCATCGTCCGGCTGTTGCGATGCGGGTCCTGAAATCTAACATGCGTGTTCTGTCGTGCGTTGATTGTCTTTGCGTTATGCTTTCGGTGCGGCCTCGTTTTCTAACACCTGTCTGACGACCCCTCCAAAAGGGCGACGAGGAACTCTTTATGGGGCGAATCCGAGTGGCGGATGCGGGATTTCAGACGCGACTTGCGGGCATAGATATTGGCCACGCTCTCCTCCATGAAGAGGCTGATGACCTGCGGGGAGAAGCCTCCGAAGATGTAGCACAGCAGCCTCGTGTCGGCCTCTTTCATCCTGGGGAAGTCGTTGCGCAGCTTCCGCATGGCACCGTCGTGGGCCTCATCGACGATCTGTTCCAGTTCTTCGAGCATCTCGCCGTTCTCGGCGAACCCGTCGATGAGCTGCTTTACCTGACGGGCCATGGCAAGTTGTCCGGATGTGGTGTTTTCCCGTTCGTAATAGGTCTTTCCGAGCCGGTCGATTACCTCGAAACGTGAGGCGATCATGCTTCTCAACCGGGATTCGGTATGGCGTTTCTCCATGATGTATTCGGCGAGTTTCCGGTACTCGTCCCGGGCTTCGCGGAGAAGTTGCAGTCCCCGTTCCGTGCGTGAGCGTTGAAGCCGGAGACGTTGGCGGACGATAAGCCCGGCCAGCAGCAGAACAAGCAGTATTGCGGCCGCTACGATCCGTTCCGTGATCCTGCGGCTGCGCATCCGGTAGTCGGCGAAGGCCGAACGTTCGCGGAAATACTCCTTTTCGATCATTCCGGCCGATGTATGCAGAGCCGCGCGGGTCAGCGAGTCGTTCAGATAGATGAAACGGTGTATGGCGCAGGTCGCTTCGGGGTAGTGTCCGGCGGCAGTTTCGGCCCGGAATGCGGTGTACGACAGAATCGGGAGTTCCTCGCAGTCGGGATGCCGTTCTTCGGCCTGCTGCAGGTCGCGGAGTGCCCGGTCCGGATTCCCGCGCAACAGATGGACCTGTGCCCGTGTACAAAGTCCTGCGGAGGTCGAGTCGCAGCATGCCGCTGTTTCGATGCGGTGCAGCAGGTCTTCCGGGATTCGCTCCGTTTCCGAAACGACATAGAGTGTGGCGAACAGGCTGAGACTCCGACGGACGAGGGTGTCATCGTGGAGCTCGTCGGCCAGCTCGAGGGCCAACGTGCAGTCGCGTCGGGCCCGTTGCAGATCGCGCATGCGCAGGGCGGCCGATGTCATTGCCAGCAGAGCTTCGGCGGTTTCCCGGGGGCGTTCCGCCCGCAAAAAGCGGTCCCGGGCCTCGCGGCAGTAACGATAGGCCCGGATGAAATTCAACTCGGCATGGTAGACCTCTCCGATACGCAGATAGAGCAATCCCGTGTAGTAGGGTTCGTCGATCTGCCGGATCTTTTCCTCGACCTCCAGAAAGAGCCGCAGCGCTCCGGGTTTGTCGCCCCGACGGAGTTTGTCGCGTCCCTGGTAATAGAGGGTCTTGCACTGGCGGCGGATCTCCTGCGGATGTTCCCTGTAGTAGTTCCAGGCCACGCGGAGCAGCGAATCGTTCGCATCGGCATGCCCCGTGCGGTCGCCGGCCTCGGCCAGGATCAGGGCGTAGCGGGCCTGTGCTGCGCGGCCTCCGAGATTTTCCGGTGCAATGGCTTTCAGCGCCCGCATCACGCTGTCGGGCGCCGAGGCAACGGCCTTTTCGCAGCGGACCAGCGTGTCCGCCGTCTGGCGGCCGGGGGTGCATGCCCCGAAGAGCAATGCGGCGCAGAGTATCCGGCCGTAGAGAGGTCTTTTCATGTTTCGAGTTTTGGTGCGTCGGTGTCAAAGGTAGCGAATCGAAGTGCAGCTTCCAAATCCCGGGATCGCTTTTTTCGGGGTATAAAGCCCTTCCACGGTGCTCCGGGAGTCGGATACGGACGTTTTGACCATAAAATTTGGCATTGCGGCGACCTTGCACTATCTTTGCCCCCGAAATCAAAAACAATTACGATGGCTTACAACTTATTGAAAGGAAAGAAGGGTCTGATTTTCGGAGCGCTCAACGAGCAGTCCATCGCCTGGAAGGTGGCGGAACGTGCCGTCGAGGAGGGCGCCGAGATCGTCCTCACGAATACCGCCGTGTCGATCCGCATGGGTACGATCGGCAAACTGGCCGAGAAGTGCCATACGATCGTCGTTCCGGCCGACGCCACGAGCGTGGAGGATCTGGAGAACCTCATCGACAAGACGATGGAGCATTTCGGCGGCAAGTTCGATTTCATGCTCCACTCGATCGGCATGTCGCCCAACGTCCGCAAGGGACGCACCTACGACGATCTGGACTACGATTACCTTGCGAAGACGCTCGATATTTCGGCCATTTCGTTCCACAAGGCCATCCAGGTGGCCCGCAAGAAGGACGCCATCAACGAGTGGGGTTCGATCGTGGCGCTCTCCTATATCGCCGCGCAGCGCACGCTCTACGGTTATAACGACATGGCCGATGCCAAGGCGCTGCTCGAGTCGATCGCCCGCAGCTTCGGCTATATCTACGGCCGCGAGAAGCATGTGCGCATCAATACCGTGTCGCAGTCGCCGACGCAGACCACGGCCGGCAGCGGCGTACTGGGCCTGGGCGATCTGATGTCCTTTGCCGAGAGCATGTCGCCGCTGGGCAATGCCACGGCCGAGGATTGCGCCGATTATGTGCTGACGCTCTTCTCGGATCTGACGCGCAAGGTTACGATGCAGAATCTCTACCACGACGGCGGTTTCTCGTCGATGGGCATGTCGCGCCGTGCGATGAAGACCTACGAGAAGGGCATGCGTTTCGACGACGTGCACGAACACCAGTATCCCTTCGGCGGTCCGGAGGAGAAGTAGTTTGCCGGGAAGTCGATTCCCGCCGTTTCATGAAAAGAGCGGAGATCCGTCGGGTCTCCGCTCTTTTGTCGTGTCCGGGATCAATATTGATGTCCATCTCCGCGTATCTCCTCGCGGGTGATCGGGCGGCGGCTCAAGGCCCGCCACGCATACCCGATGTAGGCTACGACGACGGGAATGAAGAGCGATACCCAGAACATCGTCTTCAGCGTGAAGAGGCTCGACGAGGAGTTGCGGATCGTCAGCGACGACTGGATGTCTGCGGTCGAAGGGTAGTAGGCCGTGTCGTTCCATCCGGCCAGAAGCAGCAGGGCGAGCACCGTGAGTACCGTGCCCGTGCCGCCGAACCAGATGGCCCGGCGTTTCCCGAGCCATCCCATGACGATGCTTCCGAGTACGGCCGCGATACCGATGACGAGCATGGCGGCCACAACGGGCATTTCGAGCAGGTTGTGCAGGTATTTGTGGGGCTCCGCCGAGATCGCGCCCGTGGCGGGATCTGCGGTCCATCCGTCGGCCATGAGCAGGCAGAGCAGCCAGATGACGAACAGCGCCACGAAGCCGCCGGCGAGGCGGTGCATGCAGCTCCGGATGCGGAGCCGGATCGTTTCGTCGTCGATATCGTGTGCGAGGAACTGGCAGGCCAGAATCATCGAGAGCAGTGCAACGGAGAGTCCCAGCGCCCAGTTGCGGGGATTCGCCACGGCATCGAGGCCGTGCCAGGGAGTCGTCCACTGCGAGATCACCACGGCTCCACCCTCGGCGTTGGCCAGGTTGAGCCGATCGACGGTGAACGGCGCTCCCGTGAAAAAGGTCCCGACGGCCATGCCGAGAAGCAGCGGGCCGAGCAGTCCGTTGATCATCAGGAAGACGTCGAACATGCGTTCGCCGAAGACATTTGCGGGCTTGCGGCGGTATTCGTAGGCCACGGCCTGCAGGACGAAGCAGAGCAGGATGGCCATCCAGACATAGACCGCACCGCCGAACGACGTGGAGTAGAAGAGCGGAAACGAGGCGAAGAAGGCCCCGCCGAAGGTTACGAGCGTCGTGAAGGTGAGTTCCCACTTGCGTCCCAGCGCATTGACGATCATGTTGCGCTCCTCCTCCGTGTGCCCGAGGCGGCAGAGCAGGGCCTGCCCGCCCTGAACGAAGAGCAGGAAGACCAACAAGGCGCCCAGAAGCGCGATAAGGAACCACCAGTAGTGTTGGAGCAGTGTCAGCGTATCCATGGCTTATTCGTTTTTGGGGCCGATTTTGATTTGGCGGCAGAGGATGCTCACCTCGGCGATGAGCAGCGCCGTGAAGAGGACGAGGAAGAGGATAAAGGTCGTGGTGACGGAGCCGCTCGGAATCTTCGAGGCGGCTATGTTCACGGGCATGAGCCCCTGGATGGCCCAGGGCTGGCGTCCGACTTCGGCGACGACCCATCCGGCCTGCGAGGCGATGTACGCCAGCGGAATGCACCATACGGCGGCATGGAGCAGCCAGCGTTTCGTGTCGAGCCGCTCGCGGCGATTGAACCACCAGACGAGCGCCAGCAGCAGGATGAACAGACAGCCGGCGCCGACCATCACGCGGAACGAGTAGAAGAGCAGCGGCACGTTCGGTACGAGCTGCTGCGGCGATTCGAGGTATCCGTATCCGAAGTAGGCGAAGTATTCGCGCATGAAGTGTTCGCCCTGGGGTGTCGAGGCGTCGAAGAGCGCTTCGATCTGACGCATTGTTCCCGTGTCGCCTTCGTCGCGGGCCTGACGGTAGCGGGCGAGCGAGGCGATGACGGCCCGGCCGCGGGCCATCTTCTCCCCGGCCGAAAGGATTCCGTGCTCCGCATTGCCTTCGATCAGGTCGTTGATGCCCGGCACGAAGGCTTCCGTGTTGCGGAAACTCATCACGGAGAGCAGCTTCGGGATGTCCACCTTGAAGTGGAAGGCGTCGTCGTTCGAACTGCGTTCGGCTTCGGGGCGCAGCAGTCCGATGACCGTGAGCGGTGCGCCCTGCTCCCCGTCGTAGAGAGCCTCCATGGCGGCCAGCTTCATGGGCTGCGTGCGGGCTGCGATGGCTCCCGATTGGTCGCCGCTCCAGGCTGTGGCCACGGCGGATACCAGACCGAAGAGGGAGGCTATGGCAATGCTCTTCGTCGCCATGCGTTTCTCACGGCCGCGGAGCAGGTACCAGGCGCTGACCCCGACGACGAAGAGTGCCGCGAGGGTGAACGACGAAGTTACCGTGTGCAGGAACTTGTTCACGGCTACGGGCGAGAGGGCCACTTCGGAGAAGGAGCTCATTTCGTTGCGGACCGTCTCGAGGTTGAACGTGCAGCCCACGGGATACTGCATCCAGGCGTTGGCCACCAGGATCCACCAGGCCGAAAGGTTGGCGCCGATGGCCGTAAGCCAGGTGGCCGTGAGGTGAAAGCGTTTCGAGACCTTCCCCCAGCCGAAGAACATCACGGCGATGAAGGTGCTCTCGAGGAAGAAGGCGAAGATGCCTTCGATGGCCAGCGGGGCGCCGAAGATGTCGCCCACGAAGTGCGCGTAATTGGACCAGTTGGTTCCGAACTCGAATTCGAGGATGAGTCCCGTGGCCACGCCGATGGCGAAGTTCACGCCGAACAGGCGCATCCAGAACTTCGTCGTGCGGCGCCAGAATTCGTCGCCGGTGCGGACGTAGAGGGTCTCCATGATGGCGATCAGCGGCCCCAGACCGAGAGTCAGGGGGACGAAAAGCCAGTGGTAGATGGCCGTCAGGGCGAACTGCGCCCGCGACCAGTCGACGGTCGAAAGATAGTCGGTAAACATGGCGTCAATTTTCGGGGATCAGATTTTCAAGTACATGGTCGGCGCGTTGCTCGGCGCTTTTCCCGGCCAGCAGATCGGGAAAGAAGAAGAGCCGCAGGACGGCGAAGAGGATGAAGAGCTTCAACAGGATGATGGTCCAGAGCGTCCGTCCGAGAGTCATCTCCCGGAAACCGTCGATGTAGAAACGGGCTATTTTGCGGAGTGTCTCCATACCTTTTCGGGGTTCTGCGCGTTCAAATGTAGAAAAAAAAACGGAAAAACCGCGATTCGGGCCCGAAAATCCGGAGCCTTGTTTTCCGGCCTGCGGTTTCGGCGCGGGAAGGGATGCATTTCGCAAGATTTTCGTACTTTTGCGCGCGGAATTATAAAAGGAATACGCATGAACGGAAAACAAACGGACGAACGGCTTCCTTCGCCGTGGGTGTCGCTCATCCCGCTGGCGGTGCTTACGGGGCTGCTCTATATCGTCATCCGCTGCTTCGGCGGCGATGCCATCAACGGCGGCAGCCAGATCGCGCTGCTTTCGGCGACATCGGTTTGCGTGATGCTCGCCATCGGGCTCTACCGCTGCCGCTGGAGCGTACTGGAGGAGGCCATCATCGACAACATCCGGGCCTCGGCCTCGGCGATTCTCATTCTGCTGCTGATCGGCGCCATCGCCGGAACATGGATGATCAGCGGGGTGGTGCCGACGCTTATCTATTACGGTCTGCAGATTCTCCATCCTTCGTTCTTTCTGGTTGCCTCGTGCCTGATCTGCGCCATCGTGTCGCTGATGACCGGCAGCTCGTGGACCACGATCGCCACCATCGGCGTGGCGCTCATGGGCATCGGCGAGGCGATGGGCTTCCCCGAGGGTTGGGTCGCCGGTGCGATCATCTCGGGCGCCTACTTCGGCGACAAGATCTCGCTGCTGTCCGATACGACGGTGCTGGCCTCCTCGACGGTCGGCGTCCCGGTCTTCACGCATATCCGCTACATGCTCTATACGACCGTCCCGTCGATGCTCGTGGCTCTGGGAGTCTTTGCCGTCGCCGGGCTGATGCTCCGCCACGGGGCCGATTCGCAGGCGGGGCTCTACGCCGAGGCACTCCGCGAAACGTTCCGCATCACGCCGTGGCTGCTGCTCGTGCCGTTGGCTACGGGCCTGCTCATCGCCCGGAAGCTCCCTGCCATCGTAACGCTCTTCCTGGCCGTGGTCTTCGCCTGCGTGGCGATGCTTGCGGCGCAGCCCGAGCTGGTGGCCCGTGTGGCGGGTGTCGGCGAACTCGATTTCCTGTCCGGATTCAAGGGGGTGCTCATGTCGTGCTTCGGACCCACGTCGCTGGAGACGGGCACGCCCCAGTTGGACGAGTTGGTCGCCACGCGCGGCATGGCCGGCATGCTCAATACCGTGTGGCTGATTATCTGCGCCATGTGCTTCGGTGGCGTGATGACCGGCAGCGGCATGCTGCGCTCGCTCACGGCCATCTTCCTGCGTTTCGTGCGGAGGGCCTTTTCGGCCGTGGCCTCTACGGTCGGCGCCGGCATCTTTTTCAACCTCTGTACGGCCGACCAGTACATCTCGATCATCCTCTCGGGCCGTCTGTTCAGGGACCTTTACGCCAGCCGCGGACTTGAGGAACGCCTGTTGAGCCGTTCGGTCGAGGATTCGGCCACGGTCTGTTCGGTGCTCATTCCGTGGAATTCGTGCGGCATGACGCAGGCCACCGTACTCGGCGTTTCGACCTTCGTCTATATGCCGTACTGTATCTTCAATATCGTCAGCCCGCTCATGTCGCTTCTGGTGGCGGCCGTGGGCTGGAAAATCAAACCCGGAAAATGAATACGGAACTTGTCATCTTCGATCTTGACGGCACGCTGCTCAACACGATCGGCGACCTGGCCGTGGCCTGCAATGCCGTGCTGGCGCTCCGCGGCCTTCCGCAGCACTCCTACGAGGAGTACTGCCATTTCGTCGGCAACGGCATCATGCGGCTTGTCGAGCGGGCGCTTCCCGAGCAGCTGCGCACACCCGAAAACGTGGCGCTCGTGCGTGCCGACTTCGTGAAGTATTATACCGAACACATCGATGTCTACACCAAACCCTATCCGGGCATTCCGGAGCTGGTTGCCGAACTCGCACGGCGGGGCGTCCGCATGGCCGTCGCCTCGAACAAGTTTCAGGCAGGCACCGAGAAGCTCATCCGGCTGTTTTTCCCCGCGGCGCCTTTTGCCGTGGTTTTCGGACAGCGCCCGGATGTTCCCCTGAAGCCCGATCCGGCAGTCGTGAAGGAGATCCTCGCAACGACGGGAGTCGCCCGGGACCGGACGCTTTATGTTGGCGATTCGGGAGTGGACATGGAGACGGCTGCCGCCGCGGGGGTCCGCTCGGTAGGCGTAACGTGGGGCTTCCGCGATCGCGGGGAGCTCGAGGCTGCCGGTGCACGGCACTTGGCCGATCGCCCCGACGAGATTCTCGCGTTGTTGTGATCCGGCCGGCTGCTGCCCGATGCGGCCGTCAGTTGCAGTAGGCCTTCACGTCATCGAGGGTGATGCGCTCGGACGAAAGGACGATGAGCCGTTCGATGACGTTGCGCAGCTCGCGGATATTGCCAGTCCAGGGCATGGCCTGCAGTGCTTCCATCGCATCCGGGTCGATCTCCTTGGGCTGCACACCGTATTCCTCGCTGACAAGACGGATGAAGTGTTCGACGAGCGTCGGAATGTCCCGGGCATGTTCGCGCAGGGCCGGAACGCGGATGATGATGACGCCGATGCGGTGGTAGAGGTCCTCCCGGAAGTTGCCTTTGCGGATCTCCTCGCGCAGGTCCTTGTTCGTGGCGGCGATCACGCGGACGTTTACCTCGATCTCCTTGTCCCCGCCCACGCGGCAGATGCGGTGTTCCTGCAACGCCCGCAGCACTTTGGCCTGGGCCGCCAGAGACATGTCGCCGATCTCGTCCATGAAGAGCGTGCCGCCGTCGGCCTGCTCGAATTTACCCTTGCGCTGCTTGATGGCCGAGGTGAAGGCGCCCCGCTCGTGTCCGAAAAGTTCGCTTTCGATCAGTTCGGAGGGAATGGCCGCACAGTTCACCTCGACGAACGGTGCGGCGGCCCGGGCGCTTTTCGCATGGAGCCAGCGTGCCACGAGTTCCTTTCCCGTTCCGTTCTCGCCCGTTATGAGCACGCGGGCTTCGCAGGGTGCGACCTTGTCGATGAGCTGGCGGACGTGTTCGATTTCGGGCGAGATGCCGATGATCCGCTCGGCCTGTGCCGCGTGGGCCCTTTTGCATCGTTTGGCAGTCGGGGCTGCTGCCGGAGCTGCCTCCGGCGGGCTCTCGAGTGCCTTCTGGATCGAATGCAGCAGATGGTTCATGTCTATGGGTTTGGTGAGAAAGTCATGGGCGCCGTTTCGTACGGCGCGTACGGCCGAATCGATCGACGAGTCGTTCGAGAGGGCGATGAACGGTATACCCGTGTCGGGGACTTTGCAACCGGTGTCCGAAAGGATCACGTCGAAGGGTATTCTCCCGCACAGGTCCGAGGCCTGGGCGTCATCTTCTGCAACCTCGGCCGAGAAGCCTTCGTATTCGAGGCGTTCGCGCAGAATGTTTCGCACGCTTTTTGATCGATCCAGAATTAAAACTTTCGTCATGATTAGTATTTGAGAAATTTTATCTACATTTGTCCCAAAGTTAGCACTTTCCTTTGTTTGTAACGAATTCGCGGATTCCGGGCAGAGGCCTGAAAAAGAGCGCCTAACCATCCTGAAACGTGCTATCGGACAAACCCGTCTGAAGACTTCGTCCGACGAAACGGAACAGCCGCCCGACTCATGGACCGTCCTATGAAGAAGAACTATAACTACACACGACGCAAGTTGTACCTGCCCGAGTACGGGCGCCATATCCAGGAGATGATCGATTCGCTTCTGGAGATCGAAGACCGGCGTGAGCGCAATCGCCAGGCGCGTGCCGTGATTGCCGTCATGGGCAATTTGAATCCGCTGTTGCGCGATACGGCGGATTTCACCCATAAACTCTGGGATCATCTGTTTATCATGTCTGATTTTCAGCTTGATGTAGACAGTCCCTATCCGCGTCCGACGCGTCAGGAACTGACCGTATCGCCGCACCGCATGCCCTATACGCAGGGGCGTATCACCTACAAGCATTACGGGAAGTACGTCGAGCGGATTGTCGGAAAACTTGCCGGCGAGAGCGATCGGGAGGCCGTGGCACGGACGGTGGACAATCTGGCTCGGTATATGCGGGCGAAAAGCTACGAATACAATCAGGAACACCCCAATAACGAGGTGATCGTAAAGGATATACGTCGCATGTCCGGAGGGACGATCGAAATCGACGAAACGGCGATCAACAATCTCCGAAACGATTATAAACAGCACTTTTCGGCGCGTCCCCAAAAGGGACAGCAGCAGGGACGTCCGGCCCATGCGCAGCAGCGGCAGCAGAAAAACCGCAATCAGCAGCATGGCAGGAATTATTCGAAAAACGGCGGGTCTTTTCGCAATTCTTCCAAATAATTCACGTTTTTTCACGGGAAATTTCTATCTTTACACAATAGAACGTGCGGAAATGAGCGCCGGAAGGCGCTGGCACTCGCACGGTTTGTATTACTTATGCTTCGGTTAAACAAACGGAAACGAATATAAATGAGCAAAAAAACGCTTTTCGTGATGTGCGCGGCAGTGGCGGGTCTTTGCGGCTGCCAGTCTTCGAAAGTCCGGATCTCGGGCCGTTTTGTCGGCTCGGATGTCAAGAATATCTATCTGGAGGAGGTGCTGCCGCTCCGGCAGACGGTGGTCGATTCGACGACGCTGGCCGATGACGGCAGTTATCGTTTCCAACTCCGCGAGGCTTCCGGAACCCCTTCGCTTTACAATCTGATCTATAACGGCGAGCGTATTCCGCTGCTGCTCTCCGGCGGCGATCGGGTAACGGTCAACTCCGTGGGTAGTATCGTGCGCAACTACACGGTCGAGGGCTCCGATGAGTCTGAGTTGTTGCGTCAGTTCTATCAGGCGTTTGTTGCCGGTGCACAGCGTCTCGACGAGATCGCCCAGCAGTTCGCCGCTGCCGAAGACCTCTCGGAGGAGCAGCGGCAGACATTGATGAAGCAGTACACGGACGAGTATTTCCGCATTCGTCGCGAGCAGCTGCGCTTCATCGTCGAAAACCCGGCCTCGCTGGCCGCCGTCTATGCCCTTTACCAGCGGCTTCCGGGCGATGCCTATCTGTTCAACGGCGACAGTGACGTGGTCTATTATCGTCAGGTGGCCGAGGCCGTGGAGCAGAAGTATCCCGAATCTCCCTATGTCCAGTCCCTGCTGGCCGAGGTGGCGCGTATGGATGCGCGGATCGACCTTGCCTCGAAGATTACCGAAACGAGTTATCCCGATCTGGAGATGACCGACATGTTCGGCAAAAAAGTCCGTCTGTCGTCGCTTGCGGGCAAGGTCATCCTGCTCGATTTCTGGTCCGCCGAGTTGGGCACGAGCAATGCGTTGAATGCCGATCTGAAGGAGATCTATGCCCGTTATGCGGATCGGGGGTTTGAAGTTTATCAGATAGCAGTGGACGTGTCGAAACCTCTGTGGATAAATGCAGTGCAGGAACAACAGCTGCCGTGGATATCGGTAACCGATCTTCGGGGACGGGCTTCTTCGTCGCTCATGCTCTACAACGTGCAGCATATCCCGGCCAATTTCCTGATCGACAAGGAGGGCTCGATCGTCGCCAAGGATCTCTACGGAAAGAGTCTTGAGGCGAAACTCGACGAATTGCTCCGTTAGATGTATTACTTCGCTTCCGACATACACCTCGGAGCGGGAGATCCCCGGACCGCCCGGGAGACCGAGCGGCGTTTCGTCGCCTGGCTCGATGCCGTGTCCCGTGATGCGGAGGCGATCTTTCTCGTGGGCGATATTTTCGATTTCTGGTTCGAATACCGGAGGGTCGTACCGCAGGGTTTTGTCCGCACGTTGGGCAAGATCGCCGAACTTACGGACCGTGGCGTCCGGGTGGTTTTCTTTACGGGCAACCACGACATGTGGGTCGGCGACTACCTGAAGCGCGAATGCGGCATGGAGATCCACACCGGGCCGCAGCTGCTCGAACTGGCCGGTTGCCGGGTCTTCGTGGCACATGGCGACAATATGAATATCGACTCGCAGCCGATGCTCAAGCTGCTCAACCGCACGTTCCGTTCGCGTACGCTGCGCTTCCTCTTCTCGTGGGGCGTGCATCCCGATTGGGCCATGAAGTTCGGCCATTGGTGGAGCGGAAAGTCGCGCAAGCGGCACAACGCCGCCGATCTGCAGGCTGTCCGAACGGGCCGCGGGGGCGGCTTCGACGCTTCGCTCACAGAACCTTTGATTGCCTATGCCCGTGAGTACGCCCGTACGCACGAGGTGGACCATTTCGTCTTCGGACACATGCATTTTGCCCGCGACTATCGCGACGGAAAACTCCATGTGGTGCATCTGGGCTGTTGGGAGAAGAATCCCGCCTACGCCGTGCTAGATGCCGCGGGACGGCTGACACTGAAAACTTTGGAGGCATGAAACAATATCTCGATCTGCTGCGCCGGATCCGTACGGAAGGCGTCGTGCGGGGCGACCGTACGGGAACCGGGACCCAGGGGGTCTTCGGCCACCAGATGCGTTTCGATCTGCGGGAGGGCTTTCCGCTGCTGACGACCAAGAAGGTCTTTCTGAAGGGAGTGATCCACGAACTGCTGTGGTTCCTCCGGGGGGAGACGAACATTGCTCCGCTGGTCGAGGCCGGCGTGCATATCTGGGACAACGATGCCTACCGTTATTATACGGAGTTGTGTGCCCGGGCCGGTCTGGCACCTGCGGACCGTGAGACATTTCTTGCCCGTGCCGGCGCGGAGTCTCCGCTCGAAGGATACCGTTACGGCGATCTGAACCATGTCTACGGTTACCAGTGGCGGTCGTGGCCCCGTCCGGACGGTGGTGCGATCGACCAGATCGCGCAGGTAGTGGAGACGATCCGCCGCAATCCCGAGTCGCGCCGTCTGCTCGTTTCGGCGTGGAACGTCGCCGAGGTCGCCCAGATGGCTTTGCCGCCGTGTCATGTGCTCTTCCAGTTCTATGTGGCCCAGGGACGCCTCTCCTGCCAGCTGTATCAGCGCAGCGCCGACACCTTCCTCGGCGTGCCTTTCAATATCGCCTCCTATGCCCTGCTTACGATGATGGTCGCCCAGGTGTGCGGACTCGAAGCGGGGGAGTTTATCCATACGCTCGGAGATGCACACCTCTATCTGAACCACCTCGAGCAGGCCGACGAGCAGTTGTCGCGCACGCCGCGCCCGCTGCCCGTCATGCACCTCAATCCGGAGGTGCGCTCGCTCTTCGATTTCCGTTATGAGGATTTCCGGCTCGAAGGATATGATCCCTGGCCGGCGATCAAGGCTCCGATGTCCTTCTGATCCGGATTCCGGGGCTCTGTAAAACGCAAAAACGCAGAACGCATGCTTTCATTGATCGTTGCCGTGGCGGAGAACGGCGTAATCGGCGACAAAAATTCGCTGTTGTGGCATATCTCCGAGGATCTGAAGCACTTCAAGGCCCTGACCACGGGACATCCGGTCATCATGGGCCGCAAGACTTACGAGTCGCTGGGCCGCCCGCTGCCCAATCGCGAGAATATCGTCCTGACGCGACAGGCGCTGGAACTTCCCGGATGCCGTGTCGTGCACTCGCTCGACGAGGCCGTGGCCCTCTTCCCCGGGGATGAGGAACTGTTCGTGATCGGCGGTGCCGAGATCTATGCCGAAGCGCTGCCGCGGGCCCGTCGGTTCTACCTTACGCGTGTCGGACACGCTTACGAGGGTGATACGCGATTCCCGGCGTGGAATGTCCGGGAGTGGCGCCTGGTGGCCTCGGAAGCGTTCGAACGGGGGGCTTCCTATCCCTATCCCTTCGTCTTCGAAACCTACGAGCGGCGGTAAATTACGCATTTATACCACTGCACGGCTGCGCCGTAATCCCTACCTTTGCCTCTGCAAAGGTTTTTTTGTGCCACACGGCAGCCCAATCCGACAAGCGGAGATTCCCCGCCGAACCGGGAGACGAAGGACCTTTGCCTCTCCGGAGCGTTGCTCCGACTGCGAATGAAAAATGCGGAAATGGGACGTTATTTCGATATGTTGATGGAGGATGTGCGTATGCGTGAAGGACTGCATGCGTGCATGAACTGCGGCGTCTGCACGGGAGTCTGCCCGGCGGCCGAGTTCTACAACTATGATCCCCGTCAGATCGTCAGCATCGTGCAGACGCGCGACGACGAGGCGATCGAGAAACTGCTCAAGAGCGATACGATCTGGTTCTGCGGCGAGTGCATGTCGTGCCGCCCGCGCTGCCCGCGGGGCAATACACCGGGTTATGTGATCCAGGCGCTGCGGCGTCTGTCGCAGAAACTGGGCTTTTTCGTCGAGAGTGAGAAGGGGCGCCAGCAGCTGGCCCTCAAGCGCATCATCGGCGACAACATCCTGCGCACGGGCTACTGTCTGGTACCGCGGCTCGTCAAACCCGAACTGCATCCCGAGCAGGGCACCGTCTGGCAGTGGATCTACGACAACGACCGCGAGATTTACGGCCGCTTTACTCCCGTATACATGCGTGAGGGCGCAGGCGCCCTGCGTCGCATCGACGAAGCGTCGCTCGACGAGATCCGGCGGATCTTCGACGTGAGCGGCGGTAGCGAGATGTTCGAAACGATCGAACGCCATTCGGACCGCAAGGCCCGCGAGATGGGTTACGAGGAGGGTGCCGACGAGCAGTATATGATGGATGTCTTCACGAAAAGCAGCAACGAACAAGATTAGACCATGATGAAACGCTCAAGCTGGACGGATTACCAGAAGCAGATTGCCGACGACCGCTACTATTACGGCCGCAGCTGCATCCGTCAGAATTTTTTCCCGGGGAGCGAAAAAGCCTTTATCGACATCCTGCAGCGGGATCTGGGCCGCGATCTTCTGGATGATCCCAAGCATTCGTCATGCACGGGTATCGGCTACCATTCGGACATCGTGCCGCTCGAGACGATCATGACGGTTGTGGCGCGCCAGTTCTCGCTGATGAACGAGGCAGGTTACGAGAATTTCGTAACGTCGTGCATTACCTCGTTCGGCGTCTATACGGAGGTGCTGGCCACCTGGGCGGAGTTCCCCGAGACGGAGGAACGCACCCGTGAAAACCTGCTGAAGGCTACGGGGCGCGAATTCCGCAAGCCGGCGAGCCTGGCCCATACTTCGGATGTGATGTTCCACTTCCGCGACCGGATTGCCGCGCAGGCCAAGCGCCGTCTGGTGAACGTCGCGACGGGCGAGCCGCTGCGGGTTGTCGAGCATATCGGCTGCCACTACGCCAAGATCTTCCCCAAGTCGGGCATCGGCGGCTCGGAGTTTCCCTATGTGCTGGCCGGCATGGTTGAGTCGTGGGGCGGGGAGTGTGTCGATTATCCCGAGCGCCGCCATTGCTGCGGTTTCGGTTTCCGCAACTATCTGGTGCAGGCCAACCGGGGCTATTCGATCGCCAACTCGCACAAGAAACTCGAGAGCATGGCCCCTTACAAGCCCGATTTCATTGTGGCCAATTGCCCCGGATGTGCGATGTTCCTCGACAAGTGGCAATATGCGATTGCCGAGATGGAGGGGACGACCTACGGCGAAAACGGACACGGCATTCCGGTGCTGACGTACGAGGAGATGGCCGGACTGGTATTGGGCTACGATCCCTGGGAACTGGGTATGCAGATGCACCAGGTCGATGTCGAGCCGCTGCTCGACAAGATGGGCGTGGAGTATGATCCTGCGGCCAAATATCTGGGCCGCAATGGAAAATATATCGGCAAACCCGCCTCCGCGGTGGTGAACTGCGGTTCGGCGGATACGGTTTACGACATCCGGGAGTAGGCGGATGATTCAGAAACGATTGAACGGATTGCAATGAAGAAACGGATTATCGTCATAGGCGGCGGTGTCGCCGGCATGCAGACGGCTCTGCGGCTCGCGGAACAGGGTGCTGCGGTACTTCTTGTCGAGAAGGAGAGCGAACTGGGCGGCAAACTCCGCCACTGGCATGTGCTCTTCCCCTCCTTTACACCTGCCTCGGAGGTGCTTACGGAACTTCGGCGGCGGATCAATGCCAGCGACATCGAGGTGCTTACGGGCGCCGAGGCGGTGGCGCTTGCGCCGAAGAGCGTAACGCTCCGCGACGGGCGCGAGCTGGCATGCGACTCGGTGGTGCTCTGCTCGGGCTTCACGCTCTTCGACGCTTCGATCAAGGAGGAGTACGGCTACGGCATTTACGACAACGTCTTCACGTCGGTCGATCTTGAGCGGATGTTCCGCGAGGGGCGTGTCGCGAAGGCCGACGGCACGCGGCCGCGTCGCATTGCCTTCCTGCACTGCGTCGGATCGCGCGACGAGAAGGTGTGCCAGCAGCACTGCTCGAAGGTGTGCTGCATCACGGGCGTCAAGCAGGCCATGGAGATCAAGCGCCTCTTCCCCGAGGCCGACGTCTTCAATTTCTATATGGACATCCGCATGTTCGGCCCCGGGTACGAGGAGATGTACCGCGAGGCGCAGCAGCGTTATAACATTCACTTCGTGCGCGGACGTATTTCGGAGGCGAGTCCCACGATCGACGGCCGCGTGCAGATCAAGGCCGAGGATACGCTTACAGGGCGTCCGCTGCGCATGAGCGTCGATATGCTGATCCTGCTGGTGGGCATGCGATCGAACGACGACCTGGCGGCACTGGCTGCTTCGGCGGGGCTGGACCGGGCGCCGAGCGGCTTCATGAAGCCCCGCGACCTTTTCCTGGACAATGTGCGGAGCAATGTCGGAGGAATCTTCTATGCCGGAGCGGTCTCCGCGCCGAAGAGCATCGGAGAAACGTTGAACGAGGGCATTGCCGCCGCCGATGCGGCCGCCCGTTATGCGGGATTGTAACCTATGGCGATCAATTTCGGTTATACCATCTCGAAGCCCCGGGCGATCAACCTCGACCGCAACAACCTGCGCCGCAGCGACGAAATCCTGCACGAGATGCCCGAACTGCAGACCTGCATCGGCTGCGGGGCCTGCACGGCGGTCTGCACGGCCGGCAACCTCACGGAGTTCAATTTCCGCAAGGTCCATACGCTCGTCCGCCGCGGTGAGTACCAGGGGGCCTACGAGGAGATGAACAAGTGCATGCTCTGCGGCAAGTGCCGTCTGGTCTGCCCGCGCGGAATCAATACGCGTGGCGTGGTGCTGCTCATCAAACGTAAACTGGGAGATCTTTGACGATGAATTTCTTTGCTCCGTTCTGCATACCCTTCATTATCGGTGCCGCCGTAATGTTCCTCACCCTTGCGGGGAAGTGGGCGACATGGCTTTGGCAGCTTCCGCATGCCGACAAGATGCGGATTCTGCGCGGGCTTCCCACGCGCCACACCCTGGCGGCCATCTGGGAGGTCATCTGCGAGTCGCTGCTGCATCGCCGGATCTTTCGTATCAATCCGCTGCTCGGATATATGCACATGTCGCTGGCCTTCGGCTGGTTTCTGCTCATTGCCGTAGGATGGATCGAAACGGTCGCCTATCTGGGCTTCCGCTATGTGCCCCTGCAGGCGCATGTCTTCTTCAAATACTTCTCCACGGGCCTCGCGCATAAGCCCGTCTTCGACTTCCTGATGGACCTTTTGCTGCTTTTCGTCCTTTCGGGCGTGGCGCTGGCGTGGTTCAAGCGGCTGCGTTCGCGGATGCTGGGCCTGCGCCGCACGACGAAGCACGTCTGGGGCGACCGGCTGGCCCTTTCGGCCCTGTGGTTCATCTTCCCGGCACGTCTGGTGGCCGAAAGTACGACCTGCGCCCTTTATGGGGGCGGAAGCTTCCTGACCGGAAGCCTCGGCGAATGGCTTTCGGCGCATGTGGGTCTGCTGCCGCTGATGAATCTCGAATCGGCGGCCTGGTGGTTCTACTCCTCCTGCCTCGGGATTTTTTTCGTGGCACTGCCTTTCTCGCGTTACATGCATATCTTTACGGAGATTCCGCTGATTTTCCTTCGTCATTACGGCCTGCGCTCGGGGGAGAAGGAGAGCTCGTTCGATCATTTCCAGATCGAAGCCTGCTCGCGCTGCGGTATCTGCATCGACCCCTGCCAGCTGCAGAGTGTCTTGAATGTCCATACCGTGCAGTCGGTCTATTTCCTTCGCGACCGCCGTTACGGCATGCTGCGCCGCGAGACGGCCGACGACTGCCTCATGTGCGGGCGCTGCGCCGAGCGGTGTCCCGTAGGCATCGATCTCAATACGCTGCGCCTCAATTCGCGCGACAAGATCCGCAATCTTCCCGACGAACGCCGCTACGGTTACCTGACCGGTCTGGACCGCTCTTCGGGCGAAGGCAAGGTAGGTTACTTTGCCGGCTGCATGACCCTGCTCACACCCCGTACGTTGCAGGCCATGGAACGCATTTTCGAGGCGGCGGGCGAGGAGGTCTGGTGGGCCGACCGTGAAGGAGGCGTCTGCTGCGGGCGCCCGCTCAAACTCTCCGGTGAAACCGATGCGGCGCGTCGGATGATGCACTACAATACGGAGCTTTTCCGCAAGCACGGTATCACAACGTTGGTAACCTCGTGTCCGATCTGTCTGAAGGTTTTTCGTGAGGACTACGATCTGAAGGGTGTGGAGATTCTCCATCATTCGGAATATATCCTGCGTCTGATCCGTTCCGGGCGGATTTGTCCGGAACATGCGGCGACACGTTTCACCTATCATGATCCTTGCGAACTGGGGCGCGGCAGCGGTATCTACGACGAACCCCGAGCCGTCATTGAAGCGATCGGAGAGCTTCTCGAACCGGCCTCTACACGCGAAAATGCGCTTTGTTGCGGCTCTTCGGTGGCCAATACGGCCATCTCCGACGACGGGCAGCTGCGGATTGCCCGCTCGGTGTGCGACGAACTAGAGGCTACGGGTGCCGAGGTGATCGTTACGGCCTGTCCGCTCTGCAAGAAGGCCCTCGGGCGCGGCACGAAGGAGCCGGTCCGCGATCTTGCCGAAATTGTGGCCGAAAGCCTGCCCCGTGGGTGAGAATCAATTTTTCAGTCAAAGAGAATCGATGAATATCGCTGAAAACATACTTGAAACTATCGGCTCAACTCCGATGGTTCGGATCAACCGGCTCTGCACGAAGCCCGGTGTGCATATTTTCGCAAAACTGGAGGGCTTCAATCCTACGGGCAGCATCAAGGACCGCATTGCGGTCAGGATGATCGAAGCCGCCGAACGGGAGGGGCGGCTCACTCCCGGAAAGACGATTATCGAACCCACGTCGGGCAACACGGGCATCGGTCTGGCGATCGTGGGAATCGTCAAGGGCTATCCTGTCGAGATCGTGATGAGCGAAGCGGTGTCGATCGAGCGGCGCAAGATCATCCGGGCCTACGGCGGCAAGGTGCGTCTGACACCCGCTGCGGAGGGAACGGACGGAGCCATTCGCCTTGCGCGGCGGCTTGTCGCCGAGCATCCCGAGCGCTATTTCATGCCCGATCAGTTCACCAACGCCTGCAACTACCTGGCCCATTATGAGAATACGGCGCTCGAGATCTGGCAGCAGACCGGTGGCGAAATCGATTATCTGGTTTGCGCCCTCGGCACGTCGGGGACGCTTATGGGGCTTTCGCGCTTTCTGAAGACGATGAAGCCTTCGATCCGCGTGGTCTGCGCGCAGCCTACGCAGGGACACTATATCCAGGGTCTGAAGAATATGGAAGAGGCGATCGTCCCCGAGATCTACGATCCCTCGAAGATTGATGTTCAGGAACTCATCGAGAGCGAGGAGGCGATTGATATGGCCCGTCGGATCATCGCCTGCGAGGGAATCTTCGCCGGAATGAGCAGCGGAGCCGCGATGCTTGCGGCGCTGCGCACGGCCGAACGGATCGAATCGGGAAATATCGTGGTCGTGTTTCCCGATCGGGCTGAGAAGTACCTCTCGACGCAGATGTTCGACCGATTCGGCGACTGAACGCGGTGTGATGCGCCGTACGATCCCGATCTGCCCTCCGCGAAAAAAAAGTTTTTCGGATAAAGGACTGATTGCCGGATGTTTATTCCTGTCGAGGTTGTTGCGAGGTGAAAATTATTTGTATAGATCGAATATTTGTATTACCTTTGCACTTGCAAAAGCGATAGATCACGCATCGAAGATATATCGCGGGATGGAGCAGTTGGCAGCTCGTCGGGCTCATAACCCGAAGGTCGGAGGTTCGAGTCCTCCTCCCGCTACCAAAGGGGCTAAACAGCAATGTTTGGCCCCTAATTTTATGCCTTGTAAAATGGTTAAGTATCTTATAATCAGCGAATAATAAAAATTGTCATATTTTAAGATATTTTAATAATCATTCAAAATCGGGGCATTTTAGGGGTTCGTTGGAATACAATTCGCTTTCGGGCAAAAGTTGTATTCCAGACTTGTAATGAAAAGTATTCCAGCGGGTTATGAAAACGATCTGCTGACTATGGTTGAAATACTGAGAATCACTTATTATCTCTACGAATTTAAGAAAAATCGACGGGGTACAGCCCCGATTTACTGCAAGTTAACGACTGACGGTACAGAACGCCAGCAATTTTCGACGGGACTTTATGTAACACCTGACTTGTGGGACAAAGACGCTCAATGTGTCCGTGGAAGCTCGGAAGATGCCGTGCTGATTAACCGCCGCTTGCAGGATATCACTATCGAACTCAAAGGCATCGAGCGTAAATTGTACGAAGCGGACGGGAATGTATCGCTGGCTGAAATCTACTCCATCTACAAGCACAAGACGGTGGAAGAACATACGTTGTGCGGGATTTTCCGGGACCGTCTGAACAAGATGGAGCAACTCGTAGGCAAGGAGTATTCACCTGCGACGTTGCAGAAATTCCGGGAGGTTTTCGCCCATGTAGAGCGGTATATCCGTACCTCGTATAACACGCAGGACATTCCCATTCGAAGCGTGGACTATCGCTTTGTGAAGCAGTTCGAAGAAGCACTCGTAGTACAAGGTCTGAAAGCCATCACCATCAATAAAATCATGCAGCGGGTGCGTCAGATGGTCACTTACGCTTTCAAGTGCAACTATATCCAGCAGGACCCGTTCGTCGAATACAGGCCCTTAAAAGAGCGTAAACGGCTGGTATTTCTCACGCAGGAGGAACTGCATAAGCTGGAGCATCACCATTTTGCACAAGAACGGCTGGAAACGGTGAAGAACATCTACCTCTTCTCGGTCTATACGGGGCTTGCCTACCATGAAGCGCAGGCGTTGCAACCGAAGCATATCACGAAAGGATTTGACGGCAGGAATTGGATCACGCTTGTTCGTCAAAAGACGGACCGGGAGGTTTCCGTTCCGTTGCTCCCGCAGGCAGAGAAGCTGATAGCATGGTTCCGTGAACTCAATAGTACGGACGATTATATCCAGCCGCGTATTTCCAATCAAAAGGTCAATTCCTATCTGCGGGAAATTGCGGATGTGGTGGGTATCGACAAGAAATTGACGCATCACACGGCCCGGAAAACCTTTGCCACGACTATCCTGCTCTATAACGATGTGCCTATCGAGGTGGTGAGCAAACTGCTCGGACACTCCGATATTTCGGTTACCCAGCGCTCCTATGCGCAAGTTCTGAACAAGAACATCAGCAATCATATCGGGCGGCTGGAAAAGGTGTTGAGGGAATGATAGATTAGTGAATAGGGACTTGATAATCTCAATAACATCTTGTATCTTTACATGACTGCCTATGGTGAGAGCATAGGCGGTCTTTTTCAAAAGGCGTTCCATGTATGAATGACGATAAAATTGATCCCAAACTACGGGCTACTCTATCTAAAATCCCAGCTAATACCGTGAAGATAGAGGACCCTCGCTATGAAATCTTTTATCCGAATATCAGCGGTTACTGCGATGGTATAGGCTATTACCGGTGCTACATGTACAACGGAGCTTCCATAGACACATTCAACGACGAGAAGAATCCGGTCCGGTATGAAATCATTTATCACGACGATACGCATAAGCGCATAGAGTGCATGCGTCTGACGCTACTTTATCCGAGAGCCAAGTTAGGCGGAATTTTCACCAGCCTGCCCTATGGTATCGTCAAGAAAAGCGTTCCGGGTATCGGTGCCACTACCCTGGCACTGAATCAACCGCGCGATACGATTATCGTCCTCCCGACCAAAAAGCTGGCCTATCAGAAATACCTGCGGGGTTACAACAAGGAGCGTACATCGAACCGCTTCCTCTACGTCGGGAGCGACATTCCGGAGGAGAAATGCAAAAGTCCTACGGATGAACAAATCCGCAGCTATATCGCGGAGAAGCGAACGGGTACTTTCCCTTACAAGAAAATCCTCGTGGTAGCAGACAGTTTAGGCCGCGTGATGGAGCAGATCAAATACATCAAAGAAGAGCCCACAAGATTTGTGAGAAAAAAACTCGAAGAATACGCCGAAAAGTTAAAGCATGATCCCTCGCTTCCACCATTGAATATTCCTATCACAAAACTGTATGAACCGCATATGGACTGGCATATCATGGTCGATGAGATAGACACGTTCCAGTCCGATGGTAAGTTCCGTGAAGCGATGGAGAATGTCATCGACTATTACCTCGAATTCCCGCCGATCAAACGATGCCTTGTGTCTGCGACGATACGTCCGTTCACCCATCCGCAGTTGAAAGAGGAGCCTTTACTGGAAATCAACTACGAGCATCCGAAGAAACGCCCCGTAAATATCATTCGGACGAATAATATGCACCGAGAGGTCGCGGATAGGCTGGGCTTTTGTCGGAAACAGTATCCGAACGATAAAATCGTTGTCGCCTATAACTCCATACGCTCTATCAACACCGTAATCCGGTTATTGCCCGTTGAATTGCGGGCGGACTGCTCGGTAGCGTGCAGTTCCCAAAGCCAAACGATGGTCGGAGAATACTATCGGTCCCTGCATTCCGGAAAATTGGCAACTCCGATCACCTTTATCACAAGCACCTACTTTGTAGGAGTGGATATTGAGGAGCGGTTCCATCTGCTGACGGTTACCGACCCGCGACGCATTCAAACGCTGTTATCCCCGGAAAAGATATATCAGATTTCGGGAAGATGCAGGGATGAACTGGGGTTATTAAGTGAAACCATCATATACGACTTTTACAAGCCCAAGACCCCGGAGAAAGCAATAACACTCGAAGAATACGAGCACAAAGCCGAAATACTAAGCCAATTCGCCAACAGCTCGGAAGATATACAGAAATCCTGCGAGAATGTCCTGCCCGCAAACTTTGCGGATGTTAAAGACGCCATCGTAGAACGCAGCAAGCACAGCGTATTCGGAAGCCAGCCGATCAGTATCATTCGCCGCAACATTCATGGCAAGGTCGTACCTGCCTATCTGAATATCGACGCGCTGGGAGAATATCAGCAGTTATGTACCGAAACCTATACGACCAAAGAACGCTTCTTTGCAACTTTGCGCGAAACATGCCAGATTTGCAATACTGCATATCACTCCCATAAAAAGAATGCCGAGCAGATTCAGATTGAAGAGACTGACCGGGAGAACCGGAAAAATGTCATCATACAATATGTGCAAGCCTCGATTGACGAGCTGTTACAGGCCAAATCGCAGGGTCCCATAACAGACGATGTATTGGACCGGATGATTCGCAAACCGCGGGATAACAGACATGGCCGCACGTTTTTGAAGCGGGTAAAGGAGTTATATCCCTACGTTCCGCTGGATAAACTCATAGATATACTGACACCCCGACTGACGAAAGGCGGGATAAATTGGAACGCAGTGTGGTATCGGAACTTACGCAGGAGTATATTCTTCGCATGCCTTGCAGACGACCATCCGTTCAGAATCCTATTGAGAGATTATTTCCCACAAGAGAGTCGTATGACAAGCGATGAAATCCGGGAAAAGATGAATGCCGTACTAATAAATATCCAAGCCCGGGAGCTGAAAAGCAATCGTGAAGCCATCAAGCTGTATCATTGTTTCTTCGAGGAGAAACGCTCGCACAACAAGACGAATTTTCGAACGGTAGGAGCCGTCAGGGATATGGGATTCGAGCCCTTACAACGAATCGCAGCCACTACGACGGTAAACCGCATTTTAGAACTGATGTAATACGACAAATTAAATTTCCTATCATAATGGGTATGAAGAAATTATGGATAAAATTCGTAAATTGGGTTAAATATCTGTTTCGCAGGCCCAATAAAGCCTTGCAAAAGGGCGTATCGTTATGTCTGCTGTGTCTGGGCAAAATCAAGATAAGTCATATATCCCTGCCCGAGAATTTCGACTTGGAACGCCACAAAGCCCAATATCCCCCGCAGGAGTATGGATTCCAGCACATAGCCTTTCGGGATTTCAAGGCTCTCTACATCTTAAATCTGCTTGCGGACATTCCCGCCCGGAACTCGGATTTAATCCGTGAGGACGGCTTTGTACCTATCCATACTCCGACGCTTCGCAATCACGTCAAGGACTGCAAATACTATGTAGACTATCTGGTCAATACGGGCGTATTGGTCTGCGACGGGCAGCATATCATCGGGGAGAAATCGAGATGGTACAGGTGGGCAGACCCGTATACGGGCAAAATGTTTCGTTCCATAGAATCAGAGATTGGCAACTATGGAAATTCCAGGCAGGACAATGCCGAGGACCGGAAAAATTATCCCTACCTATTCTATTGGTATGACCAGTGTAAACTCCGAATTAATCCGCAGGCTTATGAATATGCAGAAGCGATATGCAGGCTTAAAATGCAGGACGATTCGCATAAATCGTGGGACTGGAACCGGGATAAGAACTGCCCCAAGAATCCCTGCACGCAATATATGGCTGCCCTGCGGAATATCAACCTGATTACGGAGCGGGAATATGGGCCGAGTATAGACGGGAACGTACATCGGCTTCATTCCGTGCTCACCAATATTCAAAAAGACCTGCGGAACTTCATCACCTACGACGGTCTGCCATTGGTGAGCATAGACATCAAGAATTGCCAGCCCTACCTCTCCTGCCTGCTGCTGAATCCACGATTTTGGCAGGAGGGCGCAGAGTTGTCGCTGACTTTGTATGACCTGCCTGAAAATATCCGGGAGTTGTTTCAATCCCCGATACTGATAGATAAGATTAGAAAATTCTTTGAAACACTTACAGACAAAGATATTGCAGAGTACATACGGCTGGTATCGGAGGGGACCATTTACGAGCAAATCCGAGACATAGCGAACCTGAATTTACAGGAGGGACAATCACCCATAGAACGTAAAGATGCCAAGATACTGATGTTCTACATGCTATTCTCCAGCAACCAGGGACAGCACGACAACCCCATGATAAACGAGTTGAAGCGGGTATTTTCAACCGAGCTATATCCGAAAGTGGCGGAGTTGTTCCGAATCATCAAGCGGAACTATCCGGACTGCGAGATGGAGAAACCCAACAGCAGATTGTCACGAGCCTTGCAATCCATCGAAAGCACAATCATATTGCACAGGTGTTGCCTGCGGATTTGGGAGGAGCGGAAACAGAGCGTACCCATATTCACGATACACGATTCCATAATAACAACTCCGGAATATCAGGATTACGTGTATGCCATAATGACGGATGAATTCATAAAGTATATCGGAACTGCTCCGAAATTGAGTGTGGAGATATGGTCCGAAGAAAATGTACCAAAATTTTCATAATCACATATAACCCATATAACAACCTATATTACAATATAATAAATCCATTCCTTTATCCATTATGATAGGAAACTTGATTTTTAAGAGAAATATTCACTCACTTATTCTTTAATTATATATCAAATTAAGTGAGTATTTATAAGTTGTAGATAGCAATTGAAAATTCCCCCAGGAAAATCATTGAAAAAGGGACCATAGAGATAGGAGTTTTAGCTTTGTGGAAACAAAGTTCAAACACATGATCACTATGGACAAAAAACAACAAATCCTTCATCTCTACAGAGT
>JALFNK010000009.1 GCA_022782405.1 Alistipes sp. | reverse complement strand
AATAGGAATTTTTGGCCTATTTTGGAATTGATTCTTTTTTCTTATAAAACATTATTTTTGATAAGCGCAGACACTATCGACTGCGATTTTTCATTTTCTTTGATATTTTTTCTGAAAATAGTGCAAAAACGGGGTCTAGTGTAGTAATATATTTACATATAATAATGACCCACAATGATAAATTCGCTGATAGATTTATTGGACAGACTGCAATCCGAGGAGGATTGTCGTGAGTTCCTTGAAGCTATCAGATGGAATGGTGGTAGTGCTCCGATATGTCCGCATTGCGGTAGTCAGTCAAAAGAACATTATAAGCTGACCAATGGCGGACACTATAGAGGCTTGCATAAATGCAAGTATTGCAACAAGCGATTTACCGTAACGGTGGGAACCATGTTTGAAGGTTCACATATTCCATTGCGTAAATGGTTTGTTGCAATTTATATGTTCTTGGCTCATAAGAAAGGCATAAGCAGCATGCAACTGCATAAGGATATTGCAGTTACCCAAAAAACTGCTTGGTTTATGTTGAGCCGGATACGTTATAACCTGCGAAATATTAAGTACATTATATACGGCGATGTTACACAGGTCGATGAAACGTATATCGGAGGCAAGAACAAGAATAGGAATGCAGGCAAACGATTGAAGAACACGAGAGGTCGTAGTCTTAAATTGAAGACACCAGTAATGGGCATGCTGTCAAATGGTAGAGTTTATACGGAGGTCATTCCAAAAGCCAGTAAATGGGTATTGCAACATGCAATCAATACATTTGTACCCAAAGGCAGTACAGTAGTTACTGACGGTTGGCATGGCTACAAAGGTTTGCATGAAAATTACGAGCATAAAGTTGTAGACCACCATAGAGGAGAATATGTCAAAGACCATTATCATACGAATAGCATTGAAGGCTTTTGGAGCCAATTAAAGCGAGGCATCATCGGAGTCTATCATTTGGTAAGCAAAAAGCATTTGGAATTGTACTGTGATGAATTTGCTTGCAGATACAATACACGGAATATAGAAGACGGACAAAGATTCGGAGTATTTCTAACGATTGCCAATGACAGATTACGATATTGTGACTTAACTTTGTAAGTGTTACATATTTTACAGCTCATGTGTAGAATGTCCTAAATTATTTCTATCTTTGTGTTGCCCGTTGGGCGAACATATTTGATAGGAAGCGTTTAGCTTTATTCCTCATTGATGAATCTGGACAGTTCAACAAATGTCGAGGGAATAATGAAGACGTTCTCCTTTGGTTTTGTATACGGTGCATTCGCATTAGATACGACCAAAGGCGTGAGCTGTTTTCTTATATTCGACATGGGCTTGTCCAGAGCCAATCAATGATATGAGCTAACAGTCTTGCGCCTTTCCTTTTTGTGTAAATCTTCTTTAAGGCTGGGGAGAGCAAAACAGTTTTGCAATGGGCAATTTTTGGGACAATGCCACCAAAGAATTTGGTAAGAAGACGGGCAAGGCTATCGGTAACAAATTGTATGGCAAACATGCGGATGATGTTAGAAAGCGCGTAGCATTTAGTGGCAGTAGCAATGTTACAGTAACGCAGCCAAGTATCGACTATGGCGCAATTGAACGAGCTAAACAGACTACGTTGGAATGCGAAAATAATCTGAAATTGCTGAACACTATCTTAAATATCGAGTTCATGGCAAAAGACGTTGATGGAATCATTAAGAATTTGACATTTTTAACAGCATCAATTGATTTGTGGCTTAAACAATCCGATAAGAAAAAGAGTGTTCGAGCAGCAAAATCACAGTTTAAGACGGGTCTTGCAGTGCTTAATGCTGTCAATGCAGAACATCCAATGTTATCCTATTTTACAGACAAAGAGCAGGAATGGCAAGCATATGCAGAAAAACAAAGAAAGCAAAACATAATACTGTATAGCACATTATCTGTAATCTTTGTTATTCTTATAATATGGGCCGTTTGGGCTATTAACGCAATATCATGACGAGCAGTGAAAACAGCAGAATACCAAGAAATCATAATCAATTGGTCAAATAAGCAGTCTATCAAAACCATAGATGACCTTGTAAAATGTACAGATGATAGACATAATGTGTTGTACCAATTGTATGGAGACCACCATATTTATGGTAGAGATACATTGCTGTATATTGGTAAGTCAGTCTATGCAGACAACAGAATGCGGGCACATTTGAACGGGATTTTCAGTTTTGTAAACAATTTAAGTGTGTCAATTGGCAAGATTGACAATTATGATGAGTCATTGGAAATCCCGGAGTCGATTTTGATTGCTTGTCATAAGCCAAGTTACAATAAAGAGTTCATACATGATTTGTCGCCAAAAGCCAAGCAGCATAAAATCATTGTGATAAACAATGGAGATAATGAAATGCTGAAAACTTGTTGCACGAACTTTTGGTGGGTGGATTGATTTGTTAAGACACATAAAGAAAGCGACCTAATTTTTAGGTCGCTTTTTGTTTGTACATTCAAGTATATAGATGTCTATCGTTTTTGTCCCGGTATTTTAGTATATTTGAAGCAAAGAACCGAAAACTCATACCAGATGGAAAAACGAATCGTGGAGTGTGTCCCCAATTTCAGCGAGGGACGCGACAAGGAGGTGATCCGGCAGATCGTTGCGGCGATCGAGGCGTCCGGAGGCGTGAAGGTGCTTGATGTCGATCCCGGCGAGGCGACGAACCGTACGGTCGTAACCTTCGTCGGAGAACCCGATGCGGTCGTCGAGGCGGCCTTTGCCGGTGTGAAGGCGGCGGCCGAGCGGATCGACATGCGGCATCATAAGGGGGCCCATCCCCGCATGGGTGCCACGGACGTGCTGCCGTTGGTTCCCGTCTCGGGCATCACGCTCGAGGAGTGTGCTGCGCTGGCCCGGGATCTGGCCCGGCGAATCGCCGACGAACTGCATGTTCCGACCTATTGTTACGAGGCGGCTGCACTCCGTCCCGAGCGCCGCAACCTGGCCGTCTGCCGTGCCGGGGAGTACGAAGCCCTTCCCGAGAAACTCTCCCGCGAGGAGTCGGCCCCCGACTTCGGGGCCCGGCCCTATGACGAGGGGGTCGCCCGCACGGGAGCTACGACGGTCGGGGCGCGCGATTTCCTTATTGCGGTCAATTTCAACCTCAATACGACCTCCACGCGGCGGGCCAACGCCATTGCCTTCGACGTGCGCGAGAAGGGACGCCCGGTCCGCGAGGGCAATCCGATCACGGGGCGGATCGTGAAGGACGCCGACGGGAATCCCGTCATGCGTCCCGGTACGCTTCCCGCCACGAAGGCCATCGGCTGGTATATCGAGGAGTACGGCATTGCGCAGGTTTCGATGAACCTGACGGATATCTCCCGCACGCCGCTGCATGTGGCCTTCGACGAGGTGTGCCGCAAGGCCGATGCCCGGGGCGTGCGCGTTACGGGCACCGAGATCGTAGGACTTGTCCCCAAGCGGGCGCTGCTGGAGGCGGGCCGTTATTTCCTGCGCAAGCAGCATCGCTCGACGGGTATTGCCGAAGAGGAGATCGTGCGGCTGGCCGTCAAGTCGATGGGCCTCGACGATCTGAAGCCGTTCCATCCCGAGGAGAAGGTGATCGAGTACCTGCTTGAAGCGGACGAGAAGAAAAAACGCCTGATCGACATGACCTGCAAGGGTTTTGCCGAGGAGACGGCCAGCGAATCCCCGGCTCCGGGCGGCGGTTCGATCTCGGCCTACATGGGAGCACTGGGTGCCGCGCTCGGTACGATGGTCGCCAACCTCTCGTCGCACAAGGCCGGCTGGGACGACCGTTGGGAGGAGTTCTCCGACTGGGCCGAGCAGGGCCAGGCGCTGCTGCGCGAACTGCTGCATCTGGTCGATGAGGATACCGAGGCCTTCAACCGCATCATGGCGGTCTTCGCCATGCCCAAGAGCACCGATGCGGAGAAGGCGGCCCGCAGCGCCGCGCTGCAGGAGGCTACGCTCTATGCCACGCAGGTGCCGTTGCGGACGATGAAGGCCGCCGTGAAGGTCTTCCCGCTTGTCGGGGCGATGGCCTCGGAGGGCAATCCCAATTCGGTTTCGGATGCGGGGGTCGGCGCCCTTGCCGCCCGCAGTGCCGTGCTGGGAGCCTGTCTGAACGTGAAAATCAATGCCGCAGGTCTCAAGGACCGTGCAACGGCCGAGGCGTTGGTCGCCGAGGCCGAGGCGCTGGCAGCCGAAGCCGTGCGCCGGGAGGCGGAGGTGCTCCGCATCGTCGAGCAGAAGATCCAATAAAAAAATGTGTAGACCTATGACTTTAGCCGAATTCCAAGCCGATATCCGCGCGGGTATTCCCGACCGGCTGCCCGCCGCGAAACCGTACGACAAGCAGATCAACCATGCGCCCAAGCGCAAGGATATACTCACGCCGGCCGAGAAGGAGCTGGCCCTGCGCAATGCCCTGCGTTACTTCCCGGCGAAACACCATGCGCTGCTGGCCCGCGAGTTCGCCGCCGAGCTGCGCAAGTACGGCCGTATCTACATGTACCGCCTGCGCCCCGATTACGAGATGTATGCGCGGCCGATCGACGAATACCCGGCCCGCTGCCGGCAGGCTGCGGCCATCATGCTGATGATCCAGAACAATCTGGACAAGGCCGTGGCGCAGCATCCCCACGAGCTGATCACCTACGGCGGCAACGGTGCCGTGTTCCAGAACTGGGCGCAGTACCGGCTGACGATGAAATACCTTTCCGAGATGACCGACCGCCAGACGCTGGTCATGTATTCGGGCCATCCGCTGGGGCTCTTCCCTTCGCATCCCGATGCGCCGCGCGTCGTCGTTACGAACGGCATGGTGATCCCCAACTACTCGAAGCCCGACGACTGGGAGCGGATGAATGCCCTCGGGGTTTCGCAGTACGGGCAGATGACCGCAGGCTCCTATATGTATATCGGGCCGCAGGGCATCGTCCACGGCACGACCATTACGGTGATGAACGCCGCGCGCAAACGCTTCACCGAGGGACGCACCTCGCCGCGCGGCATGCTCTTCGTCTCGTCGGGACTCGGCGGCATGTCGGGGGCACAGGCCAAGGCAGGCAATATTTCGGGCGTGGTTTCGGTCATTGCCGAGATCAATCCCAAGGCAGCGCAGAAACGTTACGAGCAGGGATGGGTCGATGAACTGCACGACTCGCTCGATGAGCTCATCCCGCGCATCCGGAAGGCCGTGGCCGACCGCGAGGTCGTCTCACTGGCCTATGTGGGCAATGTCGTGGACCTCTGGGAGCGGCTGGCTGCGGAACGGATCCGTGTCGATCTGGGTTCGGACCAGACCTCGCTGCACAATCCCTGGTCGGGCGGCTACTATCCCGTGGGATTGAGCTACGAGGCTTCGAACAAGATGATGGCCGAGGAGCCTGCGCGTTTCCGCGAATGCGTGCAGGAGTCGCTGCGGCGTCAGGTCGACGCGATCAACCGCCTGACGGCCGACGGCATGTACTTCTTCGACTACGGCAATGCCTTCCTGCTCGAGGCGTCGCGGGCCGGTGCCGCGGTGATGGGCGAGGGGGGCCGCTTCCGCTATCCCTCCTATGTGCAGGATATCATGGGTCCGATGTTCTTCGACTACGGTTTCGGGCCCTTCCGCTGGGTCTGCACCTCGGGCAAGGCCGAGGACCTCGAAATGACCGACCGACTGGCCGCCGAGGCGCTCGAGGAGATCGCCCGCACGGCGCCCGAATCGATCCGCGGACAACTTGAGGACAACATCCATTGGATCCGCGAGGCGGGCCGCAACCATCTTGTCGTAGGCTCGCAGGCGCGCATCCTCTACGCCGACTGCGAGGGCCGCACGAAGATTGCCGAGGCTTTCAACCGGGCAATCGCCGACGGCCGCATCTCGGCTCCCGTCGTGCTGGGCCGCGACCACCACGACGTCTCGGGTACGGATTCGCCCTACCGGGAGACCGCCAACATCTACGACGGTTCGAACCGTACGGCCGACATGGCCGTGCAGAACGTCATCGGCGATGCCTTCCGCGGCGCGACCTGGGTGTCGCTCCACAACGGCGGCGGTGTCGGCTGGGGCGAGGTCATCAACGGCGGCTTCGGTATGGTGATCGACGGTTCGGAGGCTTCCGAACGCCACATCCGCGAGATGCTCTTCTGGGATGTGAACAACGGTATCGCCCGCCGCAGCTGGGCCCGCAACGACGGGGCCGTGGAGGCGATCCGCCGCGAGATGGAGCGGACACCCGACCTGTGCGTTACGCTTCCGAACTACGCTGACGACGGGATTGTCCGCGAGGCATTGACCGAGAACGAATAAAAAAAGAGATACAGTCATGGAACAGCACTATATTTCGCCCGAACGGCTGACGATTGCCCGGTTGCGGGAGATTCTGGACCGTCGCATGCCGATTGCCTTGAGCGAAGAGTCCCGGCGGCGGATCGTCCGCTGCCGCGAATACCTCGACCGCAGGATCGAACACTCCGAACAGCCGATTTACGGCATCACGACCGGATTCGGCTCGCTGTGCGACATTTCGGTCGGCAGTAACGAACTGGCGCAGCTGCAGCGCAATCTGGTCATGTCGCATGCCTGCGGTACGGGCGAGCGGGTGCCGTCGGAGATCGTGCGGCTGATCCTCCTGCTCAAGATACAGTCGCTCGCCTACGGACATTCGGGCGTGCAGCTACGGACCGTCGAGCGGTTGGTGGATTTCTACAACCACGGAATTCTCCCGGTGGTTTATCAACAGGGGTCGCTCGGCGCTTCGGGCGATCTGGCGCCGCTGGCCCATTTGAGCCTGCCGCTGCTCGGATTGGGCGAGGTGGAGTACGAAGGACGGCAGTGTCCGGCCTCCGAGGTGCTCGACGCGCTCGGCTGGCAGCCTATCGAGCTGCAGTCGAAGGAGGGCCTGGCGCTGCTCAACGGCACGCAGTTCATGAGTGCCTATGGCGTGTGGTCGCTCATGGCGGCCCGCCGTCTGAGCGACTGGGCCGACCGCATCGGCGCCCTGTCGCTCGACGCCTTTGACGGACGCATCGAACCGTTCTACGATGAGGTACACCTGATCCGTGCCCACAGCGGTCAGCTCGCCACGGCCCGCGCCGTGCGGCGCCTGCTCGAGGGCAGCGAACTGATCGGCCGGCCCAAACGGCATGTGCAGGACCCCTATTCTTTCCGCTGCATGCCGCAGGTGCATGGCGCCACGAAGGATACGATCGACTATGTCGAAAGGGTGCTCGAGACGGAGATCAACTCGCCGACGGACAATCCGACCGTCTTTCCCGAGGAGGATATGATCATCTCGGCGGGCAACTTCCACGGGCAGCCGATCGCCCTGGCGATGGACTTTCTGGCCATCGCCCTGGCCGAGTTGGGCAATATCTCCGAACGACGCATCTACAAACTCATCTCCGGGGCGCGTGAATTGCCGAAATTCCTGGTGGCGAATCCCGGGTTGAACAGCGGTTTCATGATCCCGCAGTATACCGCGGCGTCGATCGTCAGTCAGTCGAAGGGACTCTGCATGCCCGCCTCGGTCGATTCGATCCCCTCGTCGCAGGGACAGGAGGACCACGTCAGCATGGGCTCGAACGCCGCGACGAAACTCCGCCGTGTGGCGCTCAATACCGAGCGGGTGCTGGCCATCGAATTGTTCAACGCCGCGCAGGCCCTTGAATTCCGCCGTCCGGCCCGCACGTCGCCCGAGTTGGAGCGCATGGTCGCCGACTACCGCCGGAAGGTTCCCTTCATCGATAACGATACGGTGATGTATCCCCATATCGAGGCGTCGGTGCAATTCCTGCGTGAGCGATGAGAACGCTGGTGGATCATATCGGCTGCATTGCGGGCATCGAGCGGCAGGGGCGTCTCCGGCTCTGCGGCGCGGAGATGGACCGCATGGAGACGCTCGAGGATGCCTGGCTGCTGGTCGAAGAGGGGCGTATCGCCGCCTTCGGCCGCCGGGATGACGGCATCCCCGGCGATGCCGACCGGCGGATCGACGCCCGCGGCGGAATGCTCTTCCCGTCGTTCTGCGACTCGCATACGCATCTGGTCTATGCCGGGAGCCGCGAACAGGAGTTTCTGGACAAGATCAACGGCCTTTCGTACGAGGAGATCGCCCGTCGGGGCGGAGGTATTCTCAACTCCGCCGACCGGCTGCATGCCGCTTCGGAGGAGGAGCTCTACCGTACGGCAATGGAGCGCATTGCGGAGATTGCCGCCATGGGTACGGGATGTGTGGAGATCAAAAGCGGCTACGGCCTTTCGACCGAGGACGAGCTGAAGATGCTGCGTGTCATCCGCCGGATCCGCGAGACGGCACCGCTGGAGGTCCGTGCAACCTTCCTCGGCGCACATGCCGTGGCGCGCGCCTATCGGGGCCGTCAGGGGGCCTATGTCGATCTGGTGTGCCGCGAGATGCTGCCTGCCGTAGCTCGCGAGGGTCTGGCCGATTTCGTCGATGTCTTCTGCGACGAAGGCTTCTTCACGGTGGAGGAGACGGAACGTATCCTGAATGCGGGGCGCGCTCTGGGGCTGCGGGCAAAGATTCATGCCAACGAACTGGCCTTTTCGGGCGGCGTACAGGTGGGCGTCCGCTGCGGGGCCCTTTCGGTCGATCACCTCGAACGCAGCGGTGCCGCGGAGATCGAAGTGCTGCGCGGTTCGGAGACGATGCCTACGCTGCTGCCCGGCGCCGCCTTCTTCCTCGGCATGAGCAATCCGCCGGCCCGGGAGATGATCCGTGCAGGACTGGGCGTGGCTCTCGCCTCGGACTACAACCCCGGCTCCTCACCCTCGGGGAACATGCGCATGGTCGCCGCGCTGGCTTCGATCCGTCTGCGGATGACTCCGCGCGAGGCGCTCTGCGCCGCGACGCTCAACGGCGCCTATGCCATGGGATTGAGCCGCGACTACGGGTCGATTACCGCGGGCAAGGTCGCCAACTTCTTTCTCACGCGCCCGATGCCGTCGATCGAATTCTTTACCTACGCCTATCAGACGCCGCTCATCGACCGCGTCTTCCTGCGTGGCGAGGAGATCGTCGCGTAGCTTCAGGCCTTGACCGTGAGGATTTCGTCCCAGTCGGTCGTGTAGCCGCGCGAGAGGTGCTGGCGGTTCATCTGCGGCGGGTCGAGTTCGCGCGAAGCGACGATGACCCGGTCGCGGCCGAACTGCCGGTTGGCGGCATCGAGCGCGGCCATGAGCCGGGCCCGCCGGTCGCGGTCCACGGGGTCGAACAGGTCGCTCTGTGCGCCTTGTTTCGGAGTGAGCTCCGAGAGCGACACCCCGGCTTTTTTGTATCCGTATCCTTCGCGGTAGATGCGTTTGAGCGCCTGCACGGCCAGTGAAACGAGTTCCAGCGTGTCGTCCGTTGCCACGGGCGGCCGCAGTGTTTCGCTCTCGAAATACTGGGGCAGGTCTTCCCGGTGGCGGTTCGTGTAGATGAAGACGGTGAGTTCCCCGCAAAGGCTCCGCTGCCGCCGCAGCTTCTCGGCGCAGAGCGACGCGAAGGTCGAAACCGAGGCATGCAGCGAATGGCGGTCCGTCAGTTCGTGGGCAAAGCTGCGCGAAACGGTGATCTGCTGCCGTCCCTGCGGGGCATTCTCGAAGTCGATGCACGCCTCGCCCCGCAGTTCGCTCCAGGTGCGCAGTCCCGTTACGCCCATGCGGCCGCGGACCCACGCCGCGGAGCAATCCGTAAAGTCCCATGCCGTGGCGATTCCCGCCTCCTGAAGCATGCGGCGATGCTTGCGCCCGATACCCCAGACGTCGCCGATGGGAAATTTCCGCAACACCTTTTCGATATCCTCTTCGCGGTGCATCAGACAACACCCCTCAAGTCGCGAATAGCGCTTGCAGAGCTTCGAGGCGATCTTTGCCAGGGTCTTTGTCGGAGCGATTCCAATGCTTACGGGGATGCCCGTATTGCGCTGCACGGTACGGCTGATCGTGCGCCCCAACGGTGTGAGCTCCCCAAGGGCAATGCCCCGCAAGTCGAGAAACGCCTCGTCGATCGAGTAAACCTCGGCGGCGGGAACCATCGTCCGCAGGGTGCGGATCACACGCCGCGACATGTCGCCGTAGAGGGCGAAGTTGCTCGAGAACACCGCCACGCCACAGCGCTCCACAAGGTCGCGGATCTGGAAAAAGGGGTGTCCCATGCGGATACCGAGCGCCTTGGCCTCGTTCGACCGGGCGATGACGCAACCGTCGTTGTTCGACAGCACGATAACCGGCCGTCCGTTCAACTCCGGACGGAAAACCCGTTCGCACGAAGCGAAGAAGTTGTTGCAGTCGCAAAGTCCGTACATGGGCAGTTTACAGATGTTTGCGTATCGAGGCGACGACTACGCCCCAGATCGAGAGCTCTTCGTTGCGGAACTTTTCCGCAGAACCGTGTCCCGGATCGGAGGGGTACAGCCGAATCTGCCCTGCACGGATTTCGACGCGTTTGAGACGGAATTCACCGTCGAGGAAGCAGACTGCCAGACAGCCGTCGAAGGCTTCGACCGACTTGTCGATGAGCAGCAGATCGCCGTCGCGGATTCCCTCGTCGCGCAGGGCGTTGCCCTCGACGCGGGCGAAGAAGGTGGCCGCCGGATTGCGGATGAAGCGGCGGTTCAGGTCGAGCGGAGCGTCCGTGAAGTGCTCGGCCGGCGAGGGGAACCCCGACGACAGGTCGCCGCCCGGACCGGCGAGATCCTCCCCCGAAGAGGTTTCGGGGTCGATGAAGCGGAGTGTGCTGTCGGAGTCCTGCATGGCCGGAATATTTGTCGTGAGTCCGCGGCGTCAGAGCGCGAAGACGGCGGCAATGGGGTAGTGGTCCGAGATATAGGGTGCGCCGTAATTACCCTTGAGGGTCTCGAAACGCAGGCAGCGGAGTTTGCCCCGGAAATAGATATGGTCGATGACGATCGTGTCGGGGGCCGATCCGAAACCGTTGAACGTCCCCTCGCTGTCGCTGACGGGTGCCTTCTCGCGGGCCGATTTCATGAATTTGGTAAGCGGGCGGAAGATCGGGCTGTCGGTCGGGGAGTTGAAATCGCCGCCGAGGATCGCCGGCGCCTTGCCGGCTATTGTGCCGATGGCCTCGACGAGCAGTTTGATACCCTCCTCGCGGGCCTTTTTGCCCTGATGGTCGAGGTGGGTGTTGAAGTAGAAGAAGGTTTTGCCCGACGTCCTGTCGTGAAGTTCGACCCAGGTAACCGTGCGGTTGCAGGCTCCGTCCCAGCCGCGCGACGGCGTGTCGGGTGTCTCGCTCAACCACAGTGTGCCGCTGTCCGCCAGGTCGAAACGGTCGCGCCGGTAGTAGATCGCCATCGTCTCTCCGGCCTTGTCGCCGTCGTCGCGGCCGACGCCCACGCGGGCATACTCCGCACAGTGTTCGTCGAGAAACTGCAGCTGGTCGGCCAGGGCCTCCTGGACTCCGAAGAGATCGGGAGCCTCCTCGCGGATCATCCGTTCCGTGGCGTGGCGTCGGTGCTCCCAGTTGTTGGGACCGTCTCCGCCGCCGCTGTTGCGCATGTTGTAGGAGATGAGTTTGAGTTGCGGGACCTCTCCGCCGGCCAGTGCCGGCATTGCAAGGAGAGCTGTCAGAAGAAGGAGAAGAACCTTTTTCATAGATTTTACGTTTTAGGCTCTTTAAAGGTAGTCAAAATCTTCCGAATCCGAAGTTTCTGGCTGCGATTTTCTCTTCGATGTGATGCAATCAGGCGTGCCGCAGCGGAAATACGCGATGCAGCATGGCACGCGTAATGATTCGCCGGTTGAGAAAACTGACGATGTAACCGGTGGAGCAGGCAGCGATGAGCGTTCCCTCGCGCACTCCTTCTATCCGTTGCGAGAAGAGGACCGAGATCAAGGCGGCGATCGTTACGAGTGAAATATCGAAGCCGACCTTGAGCTTCCCGAAATCCTTGTTGTAACGCCGTGAGGCGTAATTGACGAATCCTTCGGCGCTCATCATCACCACGCGGGGTTTGATCTCGAGTACGACTCCCACGGACTGGATCAGGCAGCCGGCAAGCAGCAGCACGATGGCCATGGCGTAATGGGTGGGATGAAGCGTCTCTGTGAGCGCCATGTTGAAGTCGATGAATGCGCCGAAAAGCAGTGAAAAAGGAACCTGCAGCAGGATCTCCACCGTATCGCGGCGGGTCATCCGGTCGCGGATGAACCAGAACTGTCCCATAATCAGCAGCAGATTGACCAGGAAGGTCCAGGTGCCGAGCGTGATCGGCGTGTTGCGGCTCAATACATAATTGACGCTCGAGATGGGTGTCGTTCCCAGCGAAGAGCGCAGGATCAGTACGATACCCGCCGCAAGGAAATAGAGCCCGACAATGAATATCAGGTACTTGGTAATGTATTTTTTCACTTGAAAGGGATTTTGACGGGCAAAAATACGAAAAAACGGCATCGGATGTACTCTGCGGCGGCACTTTCTCCGTGTTTCGGGACGTTTTCCGACGGGTGCGGTTTGTGCTTTTCGGAATGTTTTTGTACCTTTATGACCATTAAATCTACGAAATATCCGAATCGAATGAAGAAACGTATCCTTTCGGCGGGGGCAGGGCTCCTGTTGTTGTGCGGAACGGCAGCCTGTTCCGGTGTCAGTGAAGCGTATGATGTGGTGATTGTCGGGGGCGGCACAAGCGGTGTGGCGGCAGGGTTGCAGTCCGCACGCCTCGGCGCAAGGACTCTTATCGTCGAGGAGTTCGACTGGTTGGGCGGCATGCTGACCTCGGCCGGAGTGAGTGCCACGGACGGCAATCATGTGCTGCGCGGCGGTATCTGGGACGAGTTCCGGACCGAACTCGAGAACCATTACGGAGGCCCCAAGGCCCTGTGTACGGGATGGGTGAGCAAGACGATGTTCGAGCCGTCGGTCGGCGACAGCCTCTTCAAACGCATGGCGGCCCGGGAACCGAACCTCGAGGTGCGCTACCGTACGACGGCTTCCGGGTTCGATCGCCGCGACGGCATATGGCATCTGGAGATCGACCGCGGTGGAAAACGCGAACGCATCGCAGCCCGCGTACTGATCGACGCCACGGAACTGGGCGATGTGGCGAAGGAGTTGGGCGTACCCTATGACGTGGGTATGGATGCCGCCGCCGAAACCGGTGAAAAAGAGGCGCTCGACGCGCCGAACGATATCGTGCAGGACCTGACCTATGTCGCCGTCCTGAAGGATTACGGACGCGATGTAACGATTCCGCAGCCCGAGGGGTATGATCCTGCCGTGTTTGCCTGCTGCTGCATCAACGACAATTGCGTTACCCCCAAGGAACCCGACCGGATGTGGCCCCGCGAGATGATGATTACCTACGGGGAGCTTCCCAATAAGAAATACATGATCAACTGGCCGATCGAGGGCAACGACTACTATGTGAACATGATCGATATGGATGCCCCCGGACGTGCCGAAGCCGTGCGGCAGGCGAAGAACCATACGTTGTGCTTCCTCTATTTCCTTCAGACCGAACTGGGATTCCGTACGCTGGGCCTCGCCGACGACGAATTCCCTACGGAGGACCTCCTGCCGTTCTATCCCTACCATCGCGAATCGCGTCGTATCCACGGTCTGGTGCGCTTTACGCTCAACGACATCTCCGATCCCTATGCCAACACGCTCTACCGTACGACGATCGGCGTGGGCGACTATCCGATCGACCAGCACCATACGCGCTATCCCGAATGGAGCTCGCTGCCGAACCTCTATTTTCATCCCGTACCTTCGTACGGCGTGCCGATGGGTGTGATGCTGCCTGCCGCGCAGCCGGGGCTGATCGTCGCCGAAAAATCCATCTCGGTAACCAACCTGGTAAACGGCTCCACGCGCCTGCAGCCCGTCGTACTGCAGATCGGTCAGGCTGCCGGCGCTCTGGCTGCTTTGGCCGTGAAGGAGAATTGCGAGCCTTCGGAGGTTTCTGTCCGCAAGGTGCAGGAGGTGATTCTCGATGATGGCGGCTACCTGCTGCCGTATCTCGATCTGCCCTCGACCGACCCGCGCTTCAAGGCCATGCAGCGCATTGCCGCCACGGGAATCCTGCGCGGTCGCGGTGCGAACGTGGGGTGGTCGAACCAGAGTTGGTTCGATGCCGAAAAGAGTGTCTCCGAGGCATTGCTTCGCGAGGGCCTGCGAGCGGTTTATCCGGACGTTGCCGAGTCGTCCGATACGACTTCCGTTTGCGGCCGGAGCCTTGCCGCGATGCTTTCCGAAGCGCTCGGCGGAGATGCGGCGGCTGCGGTAGGAGAGCAGGCCGCGGCTCTTTTCGAAGAATATGATGCCGAACGGCCGCTGACCCGTCTGGAATGTGCACAACTGATCGACGCCGTAGCCGATCCGTTCCATCGTTTCGAAGTGGCGATCGACGGCAGTTTCCTGCCGGGCGATAAGGCCGATACGGACTCAAAATAGATCGAAGTCATGATCCGCATCCTGCTGCTCGTCGATTGCGCCAATGATTTCGATCGCAACCTGCTTCGGGGCATCGTGCGCTATTCGCGTGAAAACGGCCCGTGGCTTTTCTACCGTCTTCCGTCCTATTATAAAAGTATAGAGAACGGCGAACGGAACATTCTCGAGTGGGCCAAGGTCTGGAAGGCCGATGCCATCATCGGGCAGTGGAACGACGATGCGATGGATTTGCTCAAGGAGCTGAATATCCCGGTTGTCCTGCAGAACTACCGCCACCGCAGTACGACCTATTCGAACCTTACGGGCGACTACGAAGGAACGGGCCTTATGGCAGCCCGTTTCTTCGCAGAGCGTCTGTTCCGCAACTTCGCCTTCTTCGGGGTGAAAGGGGTTGTCTGGTCGGACGAGCGGTGCAAAGGGTATCGTGGCGAGGTGGAGCGCATCGGCGGTACGTTCCACGCCTTCGAGACCGAGAAGGACAACGAGAAGAACCGTGAGGCATTGAGCCGCTGGCTGCGCGAACTGCCCAAGCCCGTGGCGCTGTTCTGCTGCGACGATGCCCACGCGCTGACTATCTCGGAGATCTGCAAGATGGAGAATATCCTTATTCCCGAGGATGTCTCGTTGTTGGGAGTGGATAATGACGAGTTGATCTGCAACATCTCCGATCCGCCGATCTCGTCGATCGAGCTGGAGGTCGAGAAGGGTGGTTATGCCGTCGGGAAACTGCTCCACCAGCAGATCCGCAGGGAACTCGTGGGGCCTTTCAACGTGGTCATCAATCCGATCCGCATCGAATTGCGGCAATCGACCGAAAAGCACAATATCAAGGATCCCTATGTCCTGAAGATAGTCAAGTATATCGAGCAGAATATCACCACAGACCTGACAATCGAGTCGATCGTAGCGCAGATACCCTTGTCGCGACGGAATATCGAACTGAAGTTCAAGCATGTCATGAATACCTCCATCTATCAGTATGTGCTGAAGTGCCGGGTGAACCGTTTTGCCAACCTGTTGTTGACGACCGACCTCCCGCTGGCCGAGATCGCCGGAGAGGCGGGTTTCCGCGACTATAACAACATATCGCGGATCTTCAAGAAATTCATGGGGTGCTCTCCGATCGAATACCGGCAGCGGCGCTCTGCTGCTCAATAATGCGTTTTTCGATTATAGCTTTTCGTTTTTTAACATCCGATCCGTCGTTCCGTTTGATATATTTGTAAAAACGGAGCTAATGGCTCCGTGCTGATCGTTATGCACTGGCTGAAACCGTGGTTCGGCGCTCTGTTTATCGGAGTGCTGCTTGCAGGATGCGGAGGGTCCGAACGAAAGTATGCGGCTCTGTCCCGGAAGCTGCTTCCCTATACCATTCCTCCCGATACCTATCGTGAAGATTACGGAACGTATCGTTCTCCGCTGCTTTTCTATAATGGAGACAGCGTGCGGACGCCTGCCGACTGGATGCGCCGCCGGGCGGAGATACGCTCCCGGTGGGATTCCCTGCTCGGCGCATGGCCGCCGTTGATTGCGGATCAACGCTTCGAATTCGTCGATACGCTTCCCGAAGCCGACTTCAACCGCTATCGCGTACGTTTCCGCTGGCTTCCCGGCGAAACGACCGAAGGCTATCTGTTGATCCCGCACGGAAAAGGACGCAAAGCCGCGGTCATCACCCTCTACTATGAACCGGAGACGGCTGTAGGCCTCGGAGGCAAACCCTGCCGGGATTTTGCACTTCGCCTTGCCGAACGGGGTTTCGTTACGCTGTCGCTCGGAACGACGCAAACCACCCGCGCAAGGACTTATTCGCTTTATTATCCTTCGATCGACAGCGCCGCGATGCAGCCTTTGTCGGCGCTGGCCTATGCCGCCGCAAATGCCTGGGAGACATTGGCCCGCTGCCCGGAGGTCGATTCCACGCGCATCGGTGTCATGGGGCACTCCTACGGAGGCAAGTGGGCGATGTTCGCCTCGTGCCTGTGGGAGAAGTTCGCCTGTGCGGTGTGGGGCGACCCCGGCGTGGTTTTCGACGAGACGAAAGGGGGGTATGTCAATTACTGGGAACCCTGGTATCTGGGTTACTACCCGCCGCCCTGGGTGCATACCTGGGATGATACCGGGGCAGCCCGGGCCCGCGGTCTCTATCCCTCACTGCGTCGCGAAGGGTATGACCTGCATGAGTTGCATGCCCTGATGGCCCCCCGGCCGTTCCTTGTGTCGGGTGGCTATTCGGACGGCCCCGAGCGTTGGACGGCTCTTAACCATACGACAGCAGTGAACCGCCTGCTCGGGTTCGAAGGCCGCGTCGCCATGACGAATCGACCGTCGCACGATCCCGATTCGCTGTCGAATGCCCTGGCATACGAATTTTTCGAGTTGTGGCTGCGGCCTGATCTGAAAAAATGACGAAAAAAGACGTTGTTTTCGTTTTTTGAATGCTGTTTTTCGCTTTTTTGCGCGAAATTACCGTTGTGGATGCCTATTTTTGTTTAGATAAAATCCGTTGTGTCTGTTTTTTTTGATACGACACCCGGAGCAACCTGATGTGTGGACCTTAAAAACATGCCTTATGGACTCGTACTGACGGACTCGATTCCCGGTTTCGGGCCGATGTCGCGAAGCCGGAATGCTGCAGATTTCAGAATGAAGATTTATTGCAAAACTATCAACCTAATTCTATGAATCTATGAAGGAAATTTTTTCGAAACGAGAACACGTTTCCCGAATGCGGCGTTTCGTCGCATGTGTGTTGATGTTGTTCGGAGCCGGCCTGTCGACCGCCTTCGCTCAATCGCGCATTTCGGGAACCGTTACCGATGCCCAGGGCAATCCGCTCGTGGGTGTCAATGTGATCGTCAAGGGGACTACCGTGGGCACGATGACCACGAGCAACGGATCGTACAGCCTGGAGACCCCCCCCCGTGCTGACGTGCTGATTTTCTCGTACTTAGGTATGAAGAGCCAGGAACTGGCGATAAACAACCGTACGGAAATCAACGTCAAGATGCAGGAGGATGCAGCCCGCATGGACGAAGTCGTGGTGGTCGGTTACGGTACGCAGAAGAAGGTGCACCTGACCGGATCCATTGCGGCGGTTTCAGACAATGAAATCAAGAAAACGACCGTCAGCACCATTTCGCAGGCTCTGGTCGGCAAACTTCCGGGTCTGGTTACACAGCAGGCGACGGGTGCGCCGGGAGCTGACGGTGTAACGATGCTCGTGCGCGGATACACCTCCTATAACGGCTCGAGCCCGCTGGTTTTGGTGGACGGTGTCGAGCGTCAGATGGGTACGGTCGATCCGAACGATGTGGAGACTGTAACGATCCTCAAGGATGCTTCGGCGAGCGCCGTATATGGTATGAAGGCTGCAGCCGGTGTCATCCTGATCACGACCAAGCGCGGTCATCAGGGCGAGATGTCGATCAACTACCGCGGTAGCGTAACGCTTTCGCAGATGACGACCATGCCCGAATTCATGAACGGTACGCAATACATGGAGTACTACAATGCCGCTCTTGCCCTCGACAAGCTGAGCGGCGACGATGTGCCCGACTTCCAGTTCACGCCCGAGGAGATCGCCATGACCTACAACGGCGATCCGTCGGACGGTTACGAGAATACGGACTGGATGTCGCCGATGCGCCGCCTGACGCTCATGCACCAGCACAATCTTTCGGTGAGCGGCGGCAGCGAGAAAGCCCGTTACTTTGTCAGCGGCGGTTTCCGCAATCAGGAGGGTATCATCAAGGGTCATGAGGACTCGCGCGGCAACCTCCGTTCGAATGTGGACCTGATGCCGCACGACAACCTGCGCGTACAGCTTAATATGGCCGCGTCCTTGCAAGACTACTACCAGCCGGGAGCCTATTCGTATGCTAACCAGGAGGGATACAATATCTTCCATCAGATGATGTACTCGCTGCCTTTCATTCCGAAGTGGCTGGAGAAAGACGGTACGGTCTATCCCGTGTCGGGCTATCGTGCTTCCTGGACTGCCGCGAATCCCGAATACGGTTCGGAGCACTCCGGATTCAGCAAGTCGCGTAATCTCCGCCTGGAGACCTCGGCCAATGTCGAGTATTCGGTTCCTTTCGTGAAGGGTCTGAAACTGGGCATGTTCACCAGCTGGGACTACCATTATTCCACCGGTCGTACCTTCTCTCACTCCTACGAGGTCCTGGCCTATACGTTCCAGCGCGGTTCGGGTATCGGTACCGATCCGTTGAGCAAGTATTCGCTTGTAAATGCGGCCAATCTGACCACGGACGGCAATCTCTACATGGCACACTCTAACGATCAGCGTGTCGTTCTGCGCCCCCAGATCTCCTATGCAAACAAATTCGGCAAACACGATGTGGGAGCCCTGTTCCTCTATGAGCAGACGACGATCAAGAGCGAAACCATGAATGCCGGGCGCCGCGATTTCCCCGTGTTTGATCTTCCCGAACTCAATTTCGGAGATCCGACAACGGCGACGAACGGATCTTCGTCCGGAAAGTCGGCCTTCGCAGGTTTTGTAGGACGTCTGAATTATGCCTATGACGACAAATACCTTGTGGAGGCTTCGTTCCGCTACGATGGTTCGTATCTTTTCCACAAGGACCACCGCTGGGGCTTCTTCCCCTCGGTATCCGTGGGCTGGGTGCTCTCGCAGGAGGACTTCTTCCAATCGGCGCTTCCGAAAATCGAGTACTTCAAGCTGCGCGGATCGATCGGTACGCTGGGTAACGATAATGTAAGCGCTTTCCTTTACCGCAAGCAGTTCGCCTACAATGCTAGCAACGTGGCCTTCGGAAGTACGCCAACTTCTCAGGGCACGCTTTCCAACTCGGTGGCCTATCCCTATGAGGATCTGACCTGGGAGCGGACGCGTACTTACGATATCGGTTTCGAGATGAGCGCCTGGAACGGCCTGTTGGGCGTTGAGTTCGACTACTTCTACAAATATACGTTCAACATCCTGCAGTCGATCGGCGGCATCTATCCTCCTTCGCTGGGCGGCCACTATCCGGCCTATATCAACGACGGTGCGTTCGATAACCGCGGTTTTGAGTTGATACTTCGCCACCGGAACCATATCGGCCAGTTCAACTACGGCATTACGGGTAACCTCTCCTTCGCGCGCAACCGCATTCTGCGCAAACAGCAGGCCGACAATACGCTGCCCTGGAAGAATGTGCTCGGTTCGTCGCTTGGCGCTATGTGGGGCCTGAAGTCCGACGGTCTCTATCAGACCGAAGAGGAACTGGCCAATGCGCCGAAGCCGATCGGCGTTCAGCCCCGTCTGGGAGATATCAAGTATGTCGATATCAACGGTGACGGCGCCATTACGGCAGACGACTATGTACAGATTGCCCGCAACCGTATGCCGGAGATGATGTTCTCGCTGTCGTTCGATGCCGACTACAAGGGCTTCGATCTCTCCGTGCAGTTGCAGGGTGCCGCCCTTTGCGACCGCATGCTTCAGGCCACCTGGAACAACGGCGTGGCGGACCAGACTCCGCTGACTATTCCCTGGTACGCCGGATATGACAATGCACCGCTCTATCTGGTGGAGGGCTCCTGGCGCCCGGATCACACAAATGCGGAATATCCGCGTCTGACGGTAACCAAATCCTCTTCGACAAACAATGGTAACGTGTCCGACTTCTGGAAACGGAACGGCGCCTACCTGCGTCTGAAGAATGTCGTGCTGGGTTATACCTTCCCGAAGCGCTGGGTGAACCGCATCGGCATCGAAAACCTCCGCATCTATGTCAGCGGCAACAACCTGCTTACGGCAACCGAATTCAAGTGGATCGACCCGGAAAGCGTGAACGTCCCGACGGGTTATTACCCGCAGCAGCGTACCTTCACCTTCGGTGTGGATCTCTCATTCTAAACCTACGAACGTCATATGAACAAGATCAAAAAATATACGGCGGGACTGCTTGCGGCCCTTTGTCTTTCGGCTGTGTCGTGCGATGTGCTCGATGTGGATCCTACAGGAACCTACAGCGATGCGACGGCCTATTCGTCCCTGGATAATTTGGATTTGTATGTCAAGTCCTTTTACGGTGTGCTCTACGCCAACGCCGATATCAATTGCGGCAGTTCGTGTCTGATGGATGACGGCGCTACCGATCTGGTAAAGTATTCATGGTACAATGTAGCGGCCGGTACGATGAACAAGTTTTTCTATCAGCCCAATTTCGTTACCGAGCAGAGCAACTTCCGCTCCAACTGGTCGAGCATGTACACATGGATCAGCAAACTCAACGAATACCTCGAGGACCTGAACAAGGGCCTTATCAAACTCGATCCCGACCAGGTGAAGATCCGTACGGCCGAGGTACGCTTCCTTCGTGCATTCGCTTATCAGGAGTTGGTAATCCGCCATGGCGGTGTGATCCTCCGCAACAGCGATACGGCAGTAGACGGCCCGAATGAACGTGCCAAGGCCCGTTCGACGGAGGAGGAGTGCTGGAACTTCATCATCGACGAGTACAAGAAAGCCGAGGCCGATCTTCCCCAGAGCTGGGAAGCTGCGGAGGCCGGACGTCTGACCAAGGGTGCCGCCTGGGGTATGATTGCCCGCGCATCGCTCTATGCCGAGCGTTGGGGTGATGCCGTTACGGCCTGCAACGAGGTGCTGAAGCTGGGGTATGACCTGCTCCCGGGACAGACCGCAGACGACTATTACAAAATCTTCTCGACGCCGAACAATAAGGAATTGATCATTCCGGTCTATTTCCAGTCGGGAATCAGCAGGAAGCAGCACAACTTCAACACCTATTTCTGCCCTCCGTATGACGGCCAGCCGTACGGTGTCGCCGACAAGGTGGGTGCATCGGCCACGCCGACCGACGAATACGCCTCGTCGTTCGATATCAAGGTCGGCGACAAGTATGAGGCTTTCAGCTGGGACAATCTTTCGAAATACGGCAACAAGCCCTTCGACAACCGTGAGCCGCGTTTCTATGCGTCGATTCTCTACAACGACGCCACTTGGATCGAGCGCAAACTTGAGCTTTATGTGGGCGGCAAGGACAACTATATGGATTTCGCCATTACCGGTCAGGACAACGTACACAAATCGACGACCGGCTATATCTTCCGTAAGTTCATGGACGACAGCGGCAAGGTGAACTTCACGAATATCCTCTCCGGTACCTACTGGACCGAGATGCGTCTGGCCGAGATCTATCTGATCCGTTCGGAGGCTTACGCCCGCCAGAACCAGTTCGGTATGGCATACGATGACCTCAAAACGATCCGTGATCGTGTCGGCCTTCCCGCCCTGACGCAGAAGGGCAACTGGCAGGACTACCTGCAGGATCTGGCCAAGGAACGTATTTGCGAGCTGGGTCTCGAGGGACACCGTTACTTCGACCTGATCCGTTGGGGTATTGCCGTTGAGACGCTCAACAACAAGCGCCTGCATGGTGTGAAGATCACCAAGACCGGCGACGGCTTCAGCTATGAGCGCGTGGAATGCGATACGCAGGACCGCCTCTTCCCCGAGAAGTACACGATCTTCCCGATCCCCTATACCGAGCTGCAGAACAATACGTTGTGCGAGCAGAACGAGATCTGGAAATAATTTGACAAATCATTCAATACGCGATAATTATGAAAATGCGACATTTGATTACCGGACTGTTCGTATCGGCGCTTGCCCTCGGGGCTTGCGAAGATCCGGATGAGTTGATCATGTCCGGCAGCGAAAATATGCAGACCCTCACCGTCAAGGGTCGTCTCGTCTCGGACGAGAATGTCGAGTACGATGCCGTTGTGGACGAGGCGGCCGGAGTCATCACCGTGCAGGTTCCCTATTATATCTCCGATACGGAGGCCATTCAGGGCGACCTGACGGCCATGAAAGTGCGTGCATCGCTTCCCTATGGTACCCGTTTCGAACCGGGCCTTTCGGGAATTCACGATCTGGCAGCGGGCATCGAGCGTACACTGGTTTCCGATGTGGACGGATCGCGCAAGAACTATACGATCAATGCGGTCTATGTGAAGTCGGATCAGGCTTTCGCCACGCGCGTATCGCTGGCTGATACGCCCAATGCCGTAGTCTCGATCAAGGAGCCCGAGACTGAAGACGGCACAGGTACGATTACCGTCTACAAGACTTCGTCGTCGATCGACGGTGCTCTGAAAGCCGCTACGATCACCGTGTCGCCCTGGGCGACGATCGAGTGCTCGGCCATGAACGAGGACGGCACGATCGACCTGTCGGAGTTCCCCGATGTAGTGGTCGTGTCGCAGGACGGCTCTGTCCGCAAGACCTATAAGACGGCCGTCGATCTTCCGTCGTTCGTCCCGTCGGGCAAGGCGGGATATATCGCCTGCCTGTTCGGCTTCCAGTTGCTGGCAGACAACGAGTACGGTTTCGAAGCAGTGAACAACCGTACGCTGGCCGTAGTGGGCGACTATCTGATCGTCGGCAACAGCGGTGAAGCATCGAAGATGGTTGTGATGAACCGCTTCACGGGTAAACCGACCGGTTTGAGCGTCAATGCGACGGGCATCTCGCGGGCGATTCATGCCATTACAAGCGACGATGCGGGCCATCTGGTTGCCGTAGCTTATACGAATTCCTCGACGCTCCCCGATTTTGAAATCTGGGTATGGAAAAACGGCATCGAAAGTGCTCCGACCCTGATCTTCTCGAAGAGCCTGCCGACGGATCCCTATTTTGCTCCGCTGCGCAATGCCAATCCTGGTACGACGACCTACGACATCGGTCGCATGGTAAGCGTTATCGGTGATGTAACCTCTGGTAAGGCAATGGTCGGCACGGCCTGCATCCAGAAGATCCGTCCGGTTTTCATCCCGCTTACCGATGGAGTCGCATCAACAGCCGAGGCAATCGTAGAGTTCCGTAACAACAGCTATCCCTCGATGTATTATACGACCAAACCCGTATTGTTGTCGATGGGTGATGACAATCTCTCTCCGGGTTATGTGTATGGATCCGGCAACGAGCGCCGTATTGTAACGTATGTTCCCGAGAACGGGGAGTCGGCAGTTCAGTTTACGGTTCCCACGACGCATTTCTGGCTGACCGACAAGGTTGCCGGCATTGACTGCATCGACTTCAACGGCATGCGTCTTATCGGTATCCAGAACTGTAACAAGGACAGCTCCAGCGGTATCAAGTCGGCCCGTCTCTATGTGGCCAACATCGCCGACCACAGTGCCGGTGCCCTCATCTCGGGCTTCCTCTTCGACTCGCGCGAAGGTAACCTGACGACCGGAACGGCCGATATCCCCGGAACGGGTTATGCACCGACGGGTATGACCTCTTCCTATCCGTTTGTGCCGGGAGATGTCGTCCTGGGACAGAACGGAAACGGTACGGGCGATGTAGCCTTCGGAGCCAGCGAGGACGGCAATGCCGTACAGGCCTACATGCTGACCACGGACAACGGAATCATGGGTTACGAAATTACCCGTTACGACATTTGATGCCTGAACCGATGCCGGACCGTCCTCATAGACGGCCCGGCCGGTTTCTCTGATCCCCGGCATCGATCCACTGCGGTCGGTGCCGGGTTTTTGAAAATACATGACTTATATGAAAATGAAAATTATATTCGTCCTCGGCACATTGCTGTCCGGACTGATGCCGATCGGTGCGGAGGCCCGGTCGTCGGAGACAATCCCCCGTCCCGCTGTGGTCGAGTTGCGGTCGGAAACCTGCCGGGTAGACTCCGGAGCCGAAATTCGCTGTAGTACGGCAGGCCTCGAAAACGAAGTGTCCTATCTGCGAACCCGCCTGGGCGAAGCAGTGCTGCCGGTTTCGGCCTCCGATGTCCGGAAATGCCGTCGGATATTACTGTCGGTCGATCGTAAGCTCGCTTCCGAGGGTTATGTGCTCGATATCCGGGCGAATCGCATCGAAATTCGGGGCGGATCCGCCGCCGGTGTTTTTTACGGAATCCAGACACTTCTACAGGAGATGCAGGGTGGGGCCCTGCCGTGCGGACGCATCGAGGATGCCCCCCGCTATGCGTGGCGCGGGTACATGCTCGATGAGGCCCGACACTTCTCGGGTGCTGCGCGGGTCAAGCAGCTGCTCGACCTGATGGCTCGCTTCAAGATGAACCGTTTTCATTGGCATCTTACCGACGAGCAGGGCTGGCGGATCGAGATCAAGGGCTATCCGCGTCTTACGTCGGTCGGCGGAGTAGGGTGCCACAGCAACCCCGATACGCCGGCGCAGTATTATACACAGGAAGAGATCCGCGATATCGTGGCCTATGCCGCGGCACGCCATATCGAGATCATTCCCGAGATCGACATGCCGGGGCACGCCACGGCCTCCAACCGAGCCTATCCCGAATACTCGGGTGGCGGTACGGAGCAGCATCCCGACTTTACGTTCAACGTGGGCAAGGAGGAGACTTATGCCTTCCTGACCGACGTGCTGCGTGAGGTTTCGGCGCTTTTCCCGTCTCCGTGGCTGCATCTGGGCGGCGACGAGGTTGCCTATGGCAGTGATGCCTGGAAGCGGGATCCGCATGTGCAGGCGCTGATGGCACGCGAGGGACTTGCAACGGTGAAGCAGGCCGAGCGCTACTTCATGCGGCGTATGGCCGATTCGGTCCGCATGCTGGGCAAGACGCTCGTAGGATGGGACGAGCTGCTCGACCTGGAGCTGGACCCGCAGCGGAGTCTCGTCATGTGGTGGCGCCACGACAAGCCCGACTATCTGCTCCGTTCGCTTGACGGTGCCTATACGACGATCCTCTGCCCGCGCAAGCCGCTCTATTTCGATTTCGTGCAGCATGCCGACCATAAGTGGGGCCGCGTCTGGGACGGCTTCTGCCCGCTGGAGGATGTCTACGCCTTTCCCGATGCGCAGTTCGAAACGTGGGGTATGACCCCGGAGCGGAGTTCGCACATTCTCGGTATCCAGGCCAACGTCTGGAGCGAGCTGATGCATACGACGGAGCGTGTCGATTTCATGACCTTCCCCCGTCTCTGCGCACTCTCCGAGGCGGCCTGGTCGCAACCCGGTGTGAAGGATTACGACGACTTCATGCGGCGTATGGAAGCGGTCTTCTCGCTTTTCGATCGGATGGGTATCTACTACTTCGATCCGCGCGACCCCGGACACCATCCCGAACCTGCGGGTCCCGAAATTATCAAGCGGCAGCCTCCCAAGATGGATTTCCGCGATTGATTCCCCGAATTCTGCATGACCGATGAAACGAGTTGTTTGGATCCTTTGGATTTTGTTCTTCCCGCTGCTGGTCCGTGCTGCCGGCGGGGAGGATGTCGTGATCGAAAATGCCTCCCTGCGGCTTGTGATCGGGGCGGACGGCGCGGCACGCAGCCTGGTGCACAAGGCTACGGGCGAGGAGTGCCTCGCCACGGAGGTGCGCACTCCGATCTGTGCGATTACGCAATACCGCCCCTACGACAACGAGAACTTTCTGATCTATCCGGCCAAGCCGCGTGTTTTCCCGGCCAATCGGGTCGAGCGGCGCGGAGATCTGCTGTATGTGGAGTTCGAGGACACCTATGATATTGCCGTTATCCGGCTTGACATCCGGGACGCCTATGTCGGTTTCTCGCTCGAACGGGTCGATTACCGCATCGAGGCCTACGGGGTGAAGCGTCAGACCGAGATCGACGAATTTGCACTGCTGCAACTCCCCGTGCGGCCGCGCGGGCACTTCGGCGAGTGGCTCAATGTGGTTTGGGATGAACGGACGGCCGTCAATCTGCTGGGCACCCATCCCGGAACGCGCATCGACGCTTTCCCGAAGGCGGGGGAGACGACCCTCTATGCGGGCCTGGATGCCCGGGTGGGGTTGTTCGGTCCCGGTGCGGCACTTGTTGTCTCCTCTCGGGAGGATCTGTTACCGGCCATCGCGCAGATAGAGCAGGATTACGATCTGCCACGGGGCGTCGAGAGCCGTCGCGATCCGAATTACCGCTGTTCGTATTATTCGCTGCGTAACGTAACGCCCGAAAATATCGATGCACATATCGAGTACGCCCGCCGGGGAGGATTCCGCACGATGGTGGTCTATTACGTCGATTTCGCCCGTTCGTGCGGCCACTACGGATGGCGCGATGAATATCCCAACGGTATGGAGGATCTGCGTTACATTACGGATCGGATCCGTGCTGCGGGCATGATTCCCGGGCTGCATTTCCACTATTCGAAAGTGGGCGTGAACGATCCCTACATCAACAACGGACACCCCGATACGCGGATGAATGCCGTCTGCGAACTGGTGCTTGCCGAACCGGCCGGAGCCGCCGATACGGTACTTGTCGTCGAAGGCAACACGCAGGGCCTGCGCCGCGAGGAGGGCCGCCGGCTGCTGCACCTGGGCGACGAGCTGATTTCCTATACGGATTTTACGACCCGGCCGCCCTATCTGCTGACCGGATGCCGTCGGGGTCTGCACAATTCGCAGCCTGCGGCGCATGCCGCCGGAAGCCGGGCGCGGCTGCTCGATGTCGATGACTGGCCGTTGTTCGTGCGCGTCGACCAGAATACGGACATTCAGCGCGAAATTGCCGAGCGGCTGGGACACATTTATGCCGAGGCGGGCTTCCGTTTCGTCTATTTCGACGGAGCCGAGGATGTCCCGATGCCTTACTGGTACAATGTCTCGCGGTCGCAGTCGGTGGTCTATGACGCGCTGCAGCCTGCGCCGCTTTTCGCCGAAGGAGCCCTCAAGTCGCACTTCGGATGGCATATCCTCTCGCGCGGCAATGCCTTCGACATCTTCCCGCCGGAGTATATCCGCCCGGCCATGAAACGCTATACGCTGCGCGGTGCGGCACGCAATGCCGAGGATTTCACGGCTGTCGATTTCGGTTGGGTGAACTACCTGGCACCGGGCGACGCGACAATCGGCATGCAGCCCGACATGTACGAATACATCTACTCCAAGGCGCTGGCCTGGGATGCACCCGTGTCGCTTGTGGGCAATCTGGAAGAGTTGCGCCGCCATCCCCGTACGGAGGACAACCTGCGGGTCATGGAGCGCTGGGAGCGGGCCAAGCTTGAAGATGCCTTTACACCCCGGGAGAAGGAGATGCTCAAAGACCCCGACCGGGAGTTCTTCCTTTTCGAGAACCCGAAGGGCCGTTTCGAGCTTTGCGCCTGTCGGCAGCTTACGCCCGACAACGAATCGGGTGTGCGGGCTTTCCTTTTCCGCCGCGGTGCCAAGAGCTGCATTCTCTATTGGCATACCTCGGGAGAGGCGACTCTGCGTCTGCCGCTTTCGGGCTCCCGTCCGTCGCTGACCGACGACCGGGGCGTGCGCATCTCCTTCCGGCGCGAAGGGGACCATTACCTGCTGCCTGCCGCCGGCCGGGCCATTCTCGAACTGGATCTTTCCGAAGCGGAGGCCGAACGGCTCTTCCTCGAGGCGATAAGGCCGCTGAACAAACCCGTCGAACCTGCAAAATGACCTTATCCATGAAACAATCCCTGTTGCTGGCTGCATTGCTGCTGACAATCCCCTGTGCGACGACTGCCGCGGATGCTCCGGCCGATGACCTCGTCTTGAGGAACGGCCGCGTGGAGCTCACCTTCGCCGGCGGCGATACGTTCCTGTTCAAGTCCTACCGTTCCGAAGGTATGGAGATGCTGCCCGAAAGGGGCAGTACGACCCATCCCTGGCGTCTGACCTACCGCAGCGCGGAGGGTGTGAATCCGACCCTGCTGCCCCGAAACGGGTATTACGACGGCGTGGAGCGAGTCGATACGTTGGGTGCTGCGGCGCTGCGCTTTACCTGGCGCGTTGTCCTCGACGGCGGTCCGACCCGGGCGGTGCGTATGACCGTTACACTCGGCGCCGATGCCGAACTCCCCGCATGGCGGCTTGATGCCGACCTTCCCGAGGGATGGGTGATCACCGAGGCGGAGTTTCCCCGTATTGCCGTGGCCCGGCCCCGGGACGCAAAAGGTATTCTCCCCGTGGGCTACGGTACGGAGTATACGCTCGGAGCCTCCGGACAGCTGCAGGCGCGCTATCCCTCCTGCACGGGAACCATGCAGCTGGTGATGATGCACCATGCGGGCGGCACGGCCTACTTTGCCGCCGAAGATGCCGAAGGATGCGGGAAGCTCCTTTCGATGGTGAGCGAGGGCGATGCCGTTGTCTTCGTGCAGCAGACAACGGCCTCTTACGCATGGTCGGAGGGCGGACGTTTCGTGCTGCCCTGGCCGTCGGTCCTGGGTTTCACCCGCGAGGGATGGCAGGCCGCAGCGCTCCGCTGGTACCGTCCCTTTACCTTCGAAACCGCGTGGGGGCGGCGTACGCTCCGTGAACGGCCCATTGTGGAGTGGATCCGCAATGCGGACCTGTGGCTGCGCCCGGGCGGTGTGAAACCCGCAGCTCTTGCGGCCTTGCGCAAGGCTTTGGCCTATTATGGCCCCGGGGTAGGGCTGCACTGGTACTATTGGCATGCCCATCCCTTCGATACGAACTATCCGGACTACTTCCCGGCGCAGGAGGGATTTGCCGAGGCTGTGGCCGAAGCGCAGCGCCTGGGTGCGCATGTTACGCCCTACATCAACGGACGCCTGTGGGACCCCGCGACCGAAAGTTACCGGACGCTGCGCGGTGCGGAGGCTTCGTGCCGCAAGGCCGACGGAACGCTCTACACCGAAGTCTACAGCTCGAAAGTTCCCAATACGGTAACCTGCCCGGCATCGCCCGTCTGGCAGCAGGTGCTGCGCGAACAGAACCGGCGGATTCTCGCCGAACTGGGTACCGACGGTGTCTATATGGATCAGATCGGATGCGCAAGCAGCGAAACCTGCTATGCTCCGAACCATCCGCATGCCCCGGGTGGCGGCGGATGGTGGCCGGCTGCCTACCGCGGATTGCTCGAGGGCATGCGCCGCGATATCTATACCCCGGAGCTGGCGATGACCACCGAAGAGAATGTCGAGTGCTATATCGACCTGTTCGACATGATGCTTATCGTCAACACCTCGCACAGCGCTTCGGTGCGCATGGTGCCGCTTTTCCCGCTGATCTATTCGGATCGTTGCGTCTACAGCGGTTACACCTACATTCCGTGGCGTTTCAGCGACGGCTCGATGCGTTTTATTACGATGAAGAGCCTTCTGTGGGGATCGCAGCTGGGGTGGGTGGACCCCGAATTGCTCATGCGCGAAGAGAACCGTCTCGATGCGGAGTTTTTGAAGACGCTCGCGGCGTTCCGCCGTGAGCAGCATGACCTGTTCCTCGGCGGACGCTTCCTCGGCGAGGTCATTCCCGGGGGCGACAACCCGCGTCGGGAGATTCCGCGTTACGAGACGACGCCCGTGGTGCTGGCCGCCGAATGGGAGAGCCTTTCGGGAGAGAGGGCCTACATCGTGGTGAACATGGACGGGGCGGCGCATGACGTATCGCTTCCCGACGGACGGCAGATTACGGTTCCGGCGCTCGGAGCCCTGCGAATGGAAAAATAAAACCTAAAATACGACAACTTTATGAAAACAGCATTTTGGGCCTTGATGGCCGTATGTGCATGCGTAGCATGTGGGGAAAGCGACGATGAGCCGAAGTCCGGCGGTAGTGTTACGGCGCCTTCGGGAATTGTAATCGAGCGGGTGGATGCCACCTCGGTCCGCGTAACGTGGCAGGACAACAGCTCGAACGAAACGGGTTTCGACGTTTGGGTTCGCGAGGCGGCAGATGCTTCGAACCGGTGGATTGCCGGATCGGTCGAAGCCGACGTAACCCAGTTTACGGTGAACGAAGGACTTGAGGACGGAGGCAGCTACTTCTTCGGCGTGCAGGGAAAGGGTGCCTCGGAGGCGTATGACTCGCGCGTCATCTATGAACTCTATACGCTTGTTCCGTCGGCCGATCTGCCGACCGTTTCACTGGTGGGCGGCACAACCTCCACGTCAAGTTGCCTGGCCGTATCCTATCGGATAGAGAATGCTTCGGCCGATGCCCGCTGGGGCCTTTGCTGGAGTGCGGAGGGTACTCCCACAATCGATGATGCCGTGCAGTACGGCCCTGCGATCTCGGGAGACGAGCCTATTCTGCAGGCCATTCCCAACGTACTGCTCGAATACGGCAAGGAGTATACGGTCCGTGCCTTCGTCATCGAGGGCGGTGCGGCCTACTATAGCGCCGCTACGACCGCATCGCTGGCTGCAGCTCCCGATGCGATTACGTTCAACTGGACGAAACTTTCGCGTACGTCGCTTCCCGCGGAGATCGAACTCTACGAGACGACGGATCAGCTCAACGGGCACAGCTTCCATGCCTGGTATGCCGTGGCCGACCTCTCGAAAGGCAATGTCGAGTTCCGCGTACTGGTTCCCGACGGTGCGGCGACGATCGAGGAGCAGTCGGCGGCTTTCGGCGGCGACTGCTATGTGATGATCAACGGCGGTTACTTCTACAACGGACGCCATACGGGACTTGCCGTGGTCGATGCTGTGGCAACAGGGGCGATTTCGGCCGTCCGTGGATCGTTGAAGACCTCCGATACCGAGGAGTACAACTCGATGTACAACGTAACGCGTGGTCTCTTTGGCGTCGATGCCTCGGGAAACCCCGCCGTATATTGGGCCGGGACGGATGCCCAGGGCGCAGCCCGTTATTTCGACCGCCCGCTTCCTTCGGTCAAGGGCGAAGCCAAGTACGATGTCGTGAACGCCGAAAATCCGACCGCGGCAGTGACCTGGTCGCCCCGGTATGCGTTGAGCGCCGGACCCGTACTGCTCAAGGACGGGAAGTGTCCGTTCGACTTCACGCTCACTTCGAAAGGTGCGGATTATTATCTGAGCAACTTCGAGATCATGCCGTACGATATTTTCGGTGTCGGCGTGTCGCCCGACCGCACGGCCGTGGGCCGCACGGAGGACGGCCGTATCATCTTCTTCATCTGCGACGGACGTGTCGCTTCGAGCGGCGGGGCCACGCTGACCGAGTTGGCCGCCATCATGAAGGGACTGGGATGTACGGATGCCGTGAATTTCGACGGCGGAGGTTCCACGGGTATGGTTATCGACGGCGAGCATCTGAACGACACGACCGCCGAGGCGAGCCGGGCTGTCGTTTCCACGATGGGATTCTTTAAAAAGTGATAAAAGTTTTGTATCTTTGGGACGCTTTGCGTTATTTTATTTATAAAGATACCTGTTCATGAAAAAGAATCTTGCTTATCTGCTCCTTCTTGTCGGATTGATCTTGCCTTGTTGGGCATCGGCACAATTGGTATACCATGATGCCGCAGAGTTTCCGCTTTACGGCAAGGCCGTGGAGCATACCTACCGCCGTTACACCCGTCTTCCCGAGTCGCTGAAGGGGGTTACGCGCGATCCGGTATGGAATCTGGGGCTCAATTCGGCGGGTCTGGCCATTCGTTTCCGCAGCAATTCCACGGCCATTGCCGTGCGGTGGAAAAATTCGTTCGGCAACTCGATGAACCACATGACGCCTACGGGTATCCGCGGCCTGGATCTCTATGCCCGCGTGGGGAAGGAGTGGCGTTTCGTGAACAGCGCCCGTCCCAACGGCTCGGACAACGAAACGACGATCATCTCGACGATGCTTCCCGAGGAGCGCGAGTTCATCCTCTACCTGCCGCTCTACGACGGAGTGGACAGCCTTTCGATCGGGGTCGATGCCACGGCGGAGATCTCGGCGCCGCGCCTTGCGGAGCCCGTGCGTGAGAAGCCGATCGTCTTCTACGGAACGAGCATCCTGCAGGGCGGCTGTGCCACGCGTCCCGGCATGGCCCATACGAACATTCTTTCGCGCCGTCTGAACCGCGAGGCGATCAACCTCGGGTTCAGCGGCAACGGGCAGCTCGATCTGGAGATCGCCGAACTGATGGCCGAGGTCGATGCCGGCGTCTTTGTCCTCGACTTCGTACCGAACGTTACCGTCGAGCAGATGGAGACCAAGATGATTCCCTTCTACCGCATTCTGCGCGAACGGCATCCCGACACGCCGATCATATTCGTCGAGGACCCGAACTATCCGCACATGCTCTTCAGTACAAGTGCTGCCAAATCGGTCCGCGAACTTAACGAAACGCACGAGCGGATCTTCCGGCAGCTGAAGAAGGAGGGTGAGCGCAATATCTATTACGTTTCGTCGGACCATATGCTGGGCGACGACGGAGAGGCGACCGTCGATGGCATCCATTTCACCGATCTGGGCATGATGCGTTATGCCGATCTGCTCTATCCCGTGCTCCGAAAAGTTCTGAAATAATATGATGCGACCGTTTTTATCGACCTTGCTTCTGTGTGCATTCGCGCTGTTGAGCACCTCCTGTTCCGAGGAGAAACACGCTTCGCCGCCTCATTACAAGCCCGAGACCCCCGATCCGCTTACGGCCGAGCCTTATGACTGGGAATCGGCCCGCCAGGAGGTCCCTTCCGTTACGGATCTGGTGCTGCTCTATGGCGGAGGACACCATCGTGATCCCTATGCCTGGGATGCGGAACGCCTTTCGGATTACGTTACCTATACGGATACGGACGGAAAGACGCACTGGCTCTTCGACGGGTTCCTGTTGCTCGAAATCATGGATCCCGCGGTCGGGGAGGGTGCCGGCGTGAAGTTCGCCAACGGTTATACCTATAACAACCAGCCGCTCCGCTCGGCGACACGCGAGGATTGGCAGCGCCTGATCGACTATTACTTTGCCGATGAAACGGGAATCGGCGCCCTGGAGCAGGTCGTTGCTACGGCTGCTGCAACCCTTGGCGAACCGGCCGTCAAACGACGTGTCGTCATCTCCATTCCCGAACCGATCCTCTATCGCGATGTCGATTCGAAGGTAACGGAGTACTGGGGCAGCGTCGATGGCCGGTCGCTCGATTTTTCGGATGTGAACGACCGGGTGCGTGCCTGCCAATGGTTCATCGATACGGTGCGTGCCGAGTTTGACCGGCGCAACTATGCACATGTCGAACTGGGCGGCTTCTACTGGCTGGCCGAGAAGGCGTCGGATACGAGCAGTATCATCGGAACGGTAGCTGCATATCTCGATGACCTGAATGAGAGTTTCAACTGGATTCCCTACTTCAACGCCAACGGAGCCCGGCAATGGAAGACCTACGGATTCCACTGTGCCTACCTGCAGCCCAACTACTTCTTCAGCGAGTCGGTTCCCGAATCGCGTCTGGACGAAGCCTGCGAGATGGCCGCTGCAGCGGAGATGCAGCTCGAACTGGAGTTCGACGACAATGCGCTCAACAGCCGGGGTATGGCCTACCGGCTTCGGGACTACATGTCGGCATTTCGCCGTCACGGCGTCTGGTCGGACAAGCGACTGGCCTACTACCAGGGCGGCCAGTCGCTGCGGGTCTTGAAAAATTCCTCGGATCCGGCCGACAAGGAGCTCTACCATGAGTTCTGCCAGTTCGTCGTTACCTGTCCGATCCGGACCGCACAGTGAATCGTGCCGGGTGCGGCCGATATTCGGAATACCGCACCCGACACGCATCCGATCCGTCATATTGCGATATGAGGGGATAACGACGTTTTTTGAATGAGCCTTTACGCTTTTCATGGTCGGAAACCGGCCGAAAAGCACTACTTTTATTCACCGAAAGCAACCTTAAAACAATTTATGACCAACCCCAACACTTCATCCCGGCGTACATACCTCGTCTCTTTGGGTATTCTGGCCGGTATGTTCTTCATCTTCGGCGCAGTTTCGTGGGTGAACTCCATTCTGATCCCTTATTTCAGAATCTGCTGCGAACTGACGCATTTCGAATCCTATTTCGTCTCCTTTGCCTTTTATATCGCCTATTTCATCATGGCGATTCCGTCGGGCATCCTGCTGAAGCGGGTGGGCTTCAAACGAGGCATCATGTACGGCTTCATGCTTACTGCGATCGGCGCCTTTATCTTCGTTCCGGCGGCCCTTTCGCGGCAGTTCGAGGTCTTCCTGCTCGGGCTTTTCTCGATAGGTACGGGCCTGGCGATCCTGCAGACGGCGGCCAATCCCTATGTTACGATCATCGGTCCGATCGACAGTGCCGCGCAGCGCATGAGCATCATGGGTGTCTGCAACAAGACCGCCGGCATTATCGCTCCGCTGATCCTTGCCGCCCTGATCCTCAAACCCGGCGACAGCGAGCTTTTCGCGCAGATCGAATCCGGCGCGCTAGATGCCGCGACGCAGAGTGCCGTGCTCGACGGCCTGATCCGCCGGGTTATCGTGCCTTACAGCGTGCTGGGTGTCCTGTTGCTGCTGGTAGGTATCGGCATCCGCTATTCGGTGCTGCCCGAAATCAATACCGATGAGCAGAATGCTGCCTCTGCGGAGGATACCTCCGGGCGCCGGAGCCTGTTCGACTATCCCTATCTGTGGCTCGGTGCGCTGGCAATCTTCTGCCAGGTCGGAGCGCAGGTCGTAGCCATTGACACGATCATCAACTATGCCGGTTCGATGGGCATCGGCGTTGTCGAGGCAAAGGTTTTCCCCTCCATCACGCTGACCTGCACGATGCTCGGCTTCCTCTCGGGCATTGTCCTCATCCCGAAGTACATGTCCCAGAAGCGTGCGCTGCTGGTCTGCGCCTCACTGGGCCTGCTCTTCGCTCTGGGCGTCGTTCTGGCCGATTTCGAGGTTACGCTTTTCGGAATCCGGGCCAATGCCTCGATCTTCTTCCTCAATTTGCTGGGCCTTCCCAACGCTCTGATCTATGCAGGCGTCTGGCCGCTGGCAATCCGGGGCCTGGGCCGTTATACGAAGCTCGGCTCCTCGCTGCTTATCATGGGCCTCTGCGGCAATGCCATTCTGCCGCTCCTCTACGGATTCGTCTCCCAGCACTGGGGCATGCGGCTCGGCTACTGGGTACTTATTCCCTGCTTCCTCTATCTGCTTTTCTTCGCTCTGAAAGGGTACAAGATCGAACACTGGCCCTGGCAACGGGCACAAAACCGCGCATGATATGGAACGACTGATTCTGACAAACGGAAGTGTGATCCGCCCGACGCGGATCGAATCCGGCATGGCGGTCGTCTGCCGCGACGGCCGCATCGAACAGATCCTGCCCGCGGATGCGGTTGTTCCCGAGGCGGGCGACCGGGTCATCGACGCCCGGGGAGGGTATATCGCTCCGGGATTCATAGACATGCATGTGCACGGCGGAGGCGGGCACGATTTCATGGACGGTACGGTCGAGGCCTTTCTCGGTGCTGCCGAAACCCATGCGCGTTACGGTACCACGGCGCTCGTCCCCACGACGCTGACCTGTACCGACGAAGAGCTCTACCGTGTTTTTGAAGTGTTCCGCGAGGCCGACCGGCGCAACGAGCGCGGTGCCAAACTGTTGGGCCTGCATCTTGAGGGGCCCTACTTCTCGCCCCGGCAGAGCGGCGCCCAGGATCCGCACTACCTGAAGACTCCCCGCCGCGAAGAGTATGAGGCGATTCTCGGAGCAGCCCCCGAGATCATCCGTTGGAGCGTCGCTCCCGAACTGGATGGCGCCTTCGAAATGGGACGCGAGCTGCGCCGCCGTGGCGTGCTGGCTTCCGTGGCACATACCGATGCCGTCTATGATGAGGTGGCCCGGGCCTATGAGGCGGGATATACGCATATGACGCATCTCTATTCGGCCATGTCGTCCGTAACGCGGCGCAATGCCCACCGATATGCCGGCGCCGTCGAGGCCGCCTATCTGATCGATGCGATGACCGTGGAGATCATTGCCGACGGCGTGCATCTTCCCGAGGCGCTGCTGCGCTTCGTCTACAAGTTCAAGGGTGCCGACCGTACGGCCCTCTGCACCGATGCGATGCGCGGTGCGGGCATGCCCGACGGCGAGTCGATCCTCGGCAGTCTGCGCAACGGACAGCGCGTGGTGATCGAGGAGGGTGTGGCCAAGTTGCCCGACCGCTCGGCCTTTGCCGGCAGCGTTGCCACGACCGACCGTCTGGTTCGTACGATGATTCAGGTGGCCGGTGTGCCGCTTGTCGAAGCCGTACGGATGATGACCCTTACGCCGGCGCGGATCCTCGGTCTGGAGGCCCGCAAAGGCTCGCTCGACGAAGGCAAGGATGCCGATATCGTCGTATTCGATTCACAGATTCATGTAGCAACCACAATATCCGAAGGCCATGTGCTCTATACCGAATAATAGTCGGAAATTCCGCCGGGATTTCCTGAATGTCGAAGTGTTCCCAACAACCCGGGAGATGGGTTGTGCCGCTGCCGATGACGTGGCCGCAAAGATCATCGAGTTGCTCGAGGGGCAGGAGGAGGTCAATATGATCTTTGCCGCAGCCCCTTCGCAGGAGGCTTTTCTGGAGAGCCTGATCGCCGACCGCCGTATCGACTGGACGCGGATCAACGCGTTCCATATGGATGAATATATCGGGCTGGATGCGACGGCGCCGCAGAGCTTTGCGCGGTTCCTGCGTGAGAGGATCTTCGACCGTGTGCCGTTCCGCTCCGTACACTGTCTCAATGGCAAGGCTCCCGATCAGGAGGCCGAATGCGCCCGCTATGCCGCCTTGCTGGAGCGCTATCCGACCGATATCGTCTGCATGGGCATCGGCGAAAACGGACATATCGCCTTCAATGACCCCGATGTGGCGGATTTCAACGATCCGAAGCTGGTCAAGGTCGTGGCACTCGACCCCGTCTGCCGTCAGCAGCAGGTCAATGAAAAGTGCTTCGAGCGGCTCGAGCTGGTTCCTTCCGAGGCGCTGACGCTGACGATTCCCGCCTTGCTGCGGGGCAAATGGCTCTTCTGCATTGTGCCCTTTGCCAGCAAGGCCGATGCGGTCTACCATACGGTCTGCGGGGCCGTATCGGAGCGCTGCCCGGCCAGTGTCCTGCGCCGCGAGGAGCATGCGCGGCTCTATCTGACCGCCGAAAGCGCCCGATTGCTTCCCGCCGACTGCTGATGTTTATGAACCGATTAAAACTGCACCCATGAAAAAACTGATTATCACCATCGCCTGCCTCCTCTCCGCGTTCTTCACCGTACGGGCCCAGGAGGTGATCCGTATCGGCATTATCGGTCTCGATACGTCGCATTCCACCGCCTTTACCGAACTGCTTAACGGCACGTCGGATGATCCGCTCGCCCGCGAATTCGAGGTTGTGGCAGCCTATCCCTACGGATCGACGACGATTCCCACGAGCCGCGACCGCATTCCTGGCTATATCGAGACCGTCAAGAAATTCGGCGTGGAGATCACCGAGTCGATCGCCGAGCTGCTCGACAAGGTCGATTGCGTGTTGCTCGAGACGAACGACGGACGCATGCACCTCGAGCAGGCGGTCGAGGTTTTCCGTTCGGGGAAGATCTGTTACATCGACAAGCCGCTGGGCGCGACGCTGGGTGAGGCCATCGCCATCTATGAGATGGCCGAGCGCTACGGCGCGAGCGTCTTCACCTCGTCGGCGTTGCGCTATTCGCCGCAGAATGCCGCCCTGCGCCGCGGAGAGTTCGGCAAGATCCTCGGCGCCGACTGCTACTCGCCTCACACCGTGGAGCCTACGCATCCCGACTTCGGGTTTTACGGCATCCATGGCGTCGAAACACTTTACACGATCCTGGGTACGGGATGCGAAGCCGTGAGCCGCATCCATTCGCCGATGGGCGACATCGTTTCGGGCTGTTGGAATGACGGGCGTCTCGGAACCTTCCGCGCCGTGGTCAAGGGCCCGGCCGTCTATGGCGGTACGGTCTTCACGGAGAAGGGCACCGTCGCAGCCGGCGGATATGCCGGGTACAAGGTGCTCCTCGATGAGATTCTGCGTTATTTCAAGAGCGGCGTAAGTCCCATATCGAAGGAGGAGACTCTCGAGATCTTCACCTTCATGAAGGCTTCGAACATGAGTCTCGAACGCGACGGACGTGAGGTTACAATGGACGAAGCCTATGCCGATGGCGAGAAGGAGGCGCGCAAGCTCCTCAAGGCGTATGATAAATAAACGAGAATAACCGCTGACAATGAGCCGTTTCAAACCGTATATGTATTGTCTGCTTGCCGCCGTGCCGCTGTTTTGTGCCTCGTGTTCGGAACCCGCGGAGCGGCCGCTGCGTCTGGTCGTGCTCGATCCCGGGCATTTCCATGCGAGCCTCCTGCAGAAGAATGCCCTTGAGGAGCTTTCGGACACGGTTCGCGTCTATGCGCCCGAAGGCGCCGAGGTCGGGCAGTATCTGGCGGCCGTGGCCTCCTACAACGGGCGGGCGGAAGAGCCTACCGCCTGGCAGGAGGTGGTCTATACCGGTCCCGACTACCTCGAACGGATGATCGGCGACCGCGCGGGCGATCTGGTCGTCCTGGCCGGAAACAACCAAAAGAAAACCAACTATATACTCGAGTCGGTGAAAGCCGGTTATCATGTCCTTTCGGACAAGCCGCTGGCTATCTGTCGCGAAGATTTCGACATGCTGCGCGAGGCCTATGCGGAGGCACACAGCCGCGGCGTATGGATCTGCGATCTGATGACCGAACGCTACGATGCGCTCAACATTCTGACCCGCGAGCTGATGCGCGATACGGAGCTGTTCGGAGATTTGCTCCCGGGAACGGCTGACAATCCGTCGATTGCAATGCGCAGTATCCATCACTTCTTCAAGTCGGTTTCGGGGCAGCCGCTGATCCGCCCGGCCTGGTATTACGATGTGGAGCAGCAGGGCGAAGGAATCGCCGACGTTACGACGCACCTGATCGACCTGGTCTTCTGGCAGTGTTTCCCCGAAACGCCCGTCCGTTACGAGACGGATGTCGAGGTGCTGTCCGCCAGCCACTGGCCGACGACCGTGCAGCCGGAGGATTTCCGCCTCTCGACGGGCACGGAGCCCTTCCCTCCCTATCTGGAGAAGTATCTCCGCGACGGTGTGCTCGAGGTGATGGCCAACGGCCGGATGCTCTTCCGGGTAAAGGGAGTGCATGTCGGCATGGAGGTGGTCTGGAACTGGAGTTCGCCGAATGGCGAAGATGCCTTCTCGGCCGTGATGCGCGGCAGCCGGGCCTCGATCGAGGTCGTGCAGGACGAGACGACGGGAAATGTCAAGTCGCTCTATGTGCGGGCGGCCGAAGGGGTCGATCCCGCGCAGACGGAGGCAGCCTTGCAGCGGCGTGTTGCCGCCCTGCAGGCGGAATACCCCGAGTTGCAGGTTGTGAAGACCGCGTCGCCGGACCGTTTCCTCGTGGACCTGCCCGTTGCGGTGCGTCCCGGACATGAAGTGCATTTCGGCCTGGTGGCCGAACGCTTTCTCCGGAGCATTCGTTCGGGCGGAATGCCCGCTTGGGAGGAGGCCAATACGCTGGCGAAATACTACATAACGACGACGGCCGTGGAACTGGCCCGCACGGCGCCGTCGGAGCAATAGGAGAGGGGCCTATGGAGGGCAGATGCTGACAACCGAAAGGGAGTACTATGCGGAAGAGGCGCTCTTCCACGGTTTCGTACCGCGTGTCATGGGCACGCGGTTCGATCTGTTGATTGCGGGTATCGATTCGCCGCGGGCGGATGCCCTTTGGGAACGTACGGCAGCCCTTCTGGAACACTTGAACCGGGTGTTCGACCGCTTCGATCCCGCAAGCGAAGTGGCACGGGTGAACGCCGCGGCCGCACGAACCCCCGTAACGGTCGGGCCAGAACTCGGGGAGGCGCTGCAGCTCTGCCGCATCTACCGCGAGCGGACCGAAGGGTTGTTCGACATCACGCTCCGGGACTTTACGCGCGTTCGTCTCGATACGGAGGCGGGGGAGACCCGCGTTTGTTTCGAGGGGGAGGATACGTCGCTCGACTTCGGCGGCTTCGCCAAGGGCTATGCACTGAAGAAGATCGACACGCTGCTGCGCGAGGCGGGTGTCGGCTCGGCTTTCGTCGATTTCGGCAACAGCTCCATCCTGGGCATCGGCCGCCATCCCTATGGGCCCTGCTGGCGGGTGAGCCTTCCCGATCCCGCGGCGGGAGCGGCGCTGGCGGAGTTCGATCTCGAAGACCGGGCGCTTTCCGTATCGGGCAATACGGCAACCCATACGGAGCATATTGTCGATCCGCACAGCGGCCTTCGCAACGCTTCGCGGATGATGGCGGCCGTAACGGCTGCCGATCCGCTCGATGCCGAGGTGGTGAGCACCGCGTGGATGATCGCCGACGAGGAACAGAAAAAACGCATCGCCCGAAATTTCGAAGGGCTGGATGCCTGCACATATATCTTGCATCATGGACAGGAACAATGAAACGGCGGGAATGAACCGCCGGGATTTTCTGAAAAATATGGGACGGCTGGCTGGCGGTACGACGCTGCTGGCCACGACTCCGTGGCTGTCGTTCTGCACCCCCGAGAAGCGTCGGGAGATTGCGGGCGAGCGAGCCCGCGTGGCGCTTATCGGAACAGGATCGCGCGGTCAGTACCACATCCACAATCTGCGGGAGATTCCCCACGCCGAAGTGGTTGCCCTGTGCGACGACTACGAACCCAATCTGCGGGCAGCGCAGCAGTTATGCCCCGAAGCGAAGTGTTACACGGATTACCGCCGTCTGCTCGAGGATCCCGCGATCGACGGCGTCATTATCTCCACGCCGCTCAACTGGCATGCGCGGATGACGCTCGATGCGCTGGCTGCGGGCAAGCATGTCTTCTGCGAGAAGGCGATGGCCCGGACGCTCGACGAATGCCGGGCGATCTACGATGCCTACCAGCATACGGACCGGGCGCTTTATTTCTGCATGCAGCGCATGTACGACGAGAAATATGTCCGGGGGATGGAGCTGATCCATTCGGGACTGATCGGCGATGTGGTCGGCATGCGCTGCCACTGGTTCCGCAATGCGGACTGGCGGCGTCCGGTGCCGTCGCCCGGGCTGGAGCGGCGGATCAACTGGCGTCTCTACCGGGAGAGTTCGGGCGGCCTGATGACCGAGCTGGCCTGCCACCAGCTGGAGGTCTGCAACTGGGCGGCGGAGCGCATGCCCGTGGAGATCATGGGCATGGGTGATATCGTCCACTGGAAGGACGGACGCGAGGTCTACGACAGCGTGAATGTCATCTACCGCTATGCCGACGGCCGCAAAGTCTGCTACGAATCGCTCATTTCGAACAAGTTCAACGGCATGGAGGATCAGATCCTCGGCAGCCGCGGCACGATGGAGCTGGCCAAAGGCGTCTACTACCTCGAGGAGGACCATACGGCATCGGGCATCCGGCAGCTGATCGGACAGTTGAAGGAGCGTGCCTTTGCGGCCATCCCGGCCGCAGGCCCCAGCTGGCGGCCCGAGACGCGCGTCGAGTACCCGCCGCATCCGATCATTGCGGGCGCGATCCATGTGAACGGCGGCCAGAGCATGATCGGGGCCGACAAGGACGGTTCGGATGTGATCCTCTCGGCCTTCTGCCACTCCTGCATCACGGGCGAGAAGGCCCCGAATGTCGTCGAGGAGGCCTATTGTTCGACCACGCTCTGCTTGCTGGGCAACCAGGCCATGGAGGAGCAGCGGACGATCCGCTTCCCCGAGCAGTACCGGATTCCCTACATGAAGTTTTAGACCATGAAAGATATCGTTATCTCCGCACGCCGCATCCGCCGCGAAGGGCTCTTCGCCGCTGCGGCCTTCATCATCGCCTTTGCGGCGAATATCTACGCCGTCGTGCATTTCGATCGACCGTGGTATGAGCTTTTTACGCAACTGGGTTACGTCGTCGTGATCACCGTGGCGATCTACCTGCTGCTATGGATTCCGCGGCTGCTCGTATTGCTCGCTTTGCGCATATTGCGCCACAGCAGATGAATTTTGCGCTTTTTGAAGGTTTATTGTCGGGAATGACGAGTTGTATTCCCGATGAAACCCCTAATTTTGAATAAACAAAAACGACCACCTATGACTACGAGAAGAGACTTCATTAAGAAACTGATGACGGGTGCGGCTGCCGTATCCCTGGGAAGCGTCCTGCCCGGCGTGGTGTCGGCGCGTGCCGCCGGAGCCAATGAACGGATCCGGATCGGTGTGATTGGCGTGAATTCGCGCGGCAATGCCCTGGCGCAGGGTTTTGCGAAGATGAAGGATTGCGAGGTAACCTGCATCTGCGATGTCGATTCGCGGGCGTTGGCCAAATGCCGGGAGGACATTGCCAAGATTACCGGACGCAAGCCCCGTGGAGAGCGGGATCTGCGCCGGCTGCTCGAGTCGGAGGATGTCGATGCCGTGGTAATTGCCATGCCCGACCACTGGCATGCCGCTGCGGCCGTCATGGCCATGAAGGCCGGCAAACACGTCTACCTCGAGAAACCGACGAGCCACAACCCTGCGGAAAACGAGCTGCTGATCCGCGCAGCCCTGAAATACAACCGAATCGTGCAGGTGGGCAACCAGCGTCGTTCGTGGCCCAACGTGATCGAAGCCATTGCGGCGATCCATGCCGGAGAGATCGGCAAGGTTCGCTACGCCAAGTCGTGGTATGTGAATAACCGTCCGTCGATCGGCGTGGGCAAGGAAGTCCCGGTTCCCGAGTGGCTCGACTGGGATCTGTGGCAGGGACCTGCTCCGCGCGTAAAGGCCTTCAAGGACAACATCGTACACTATAACTGGCACTGGTTCTGGCATTGGGGCACGGGTGAGGCGCTGAACAACGGCACGCACTTCGTGGACATCCTCCGCTGGGGCCTCGGGGTCGAATATCCCACGCTGGTTACCTCCGTAGGCGGCCGCTACCGCTTCCAGGATGACTGGGAGACACCCGACACGCAGCTGATTACCTATCAGTTCGGCGACGACGCCTCCTGTTCGTGGGAGGGCCGCAGCTGCAACAGCACGCCGGTGGACGGATTCGGCGTCGGCACGGCCTTCTACGGTGAAACGGGTACGCTCTTCATCAGCGGCGGCAACGAATACCGTATCGCGGACATGAGCGGCAAGACCGTCAAGGAGGTCAAGAGCTCCCTGAAGTTCGAAGAGGGCAATCTCCTGAATCCCTCCGAGCAACTCGACGTAATCCATTTCCAGAACTGGTTCGACGCAATCCGCAAGGGTGAGAAGCTCAACTCGGGCATCGTCGATGCCTGCATCAGCACGCAGCTGGTTCAGCTGGGCAACATCGCCCAGCGCGTGGGCCGTTCGCTGCGGATCGATCCGACGTCGGGCCGTATTCTCGACGACCGCGATGCCGAAAAGCTTTGGGGACGCACCTACGAGAAGGGTTGGGAGATTCGTGTCTGATCCGACGGCTGAAACGAGAAGAAGTATAATCCATTATAAACGAACGTTATGCAAAGGAGTCTGTTTGTCTCCCTGTACGGAGTATTGTCTCTGCTGATCGCAGTTCCCCGGGTTTCGGCGCAGCCTGCCCCGGGAAAATATCTGCCGATGAACGATATTCGCGATCTGGTGTTGATTTACCAGGGCGGTTCACACCGCATAGATTACAACGCCGAGCAGTTGCGTCCCTATGTCGTCCATGAGGACCGTTTCGGAAACCGCGACTGGCTCTTCGACGGCTTCCTCTTCCTGGAGTTCGACAACGGCAAGGGCGTTTCGTACGAGGTGCGTGGCAATGCTCCGCTGACTAAAAAGGAGGATTGGGCCTGGCTTGCCGGCCGGCATTTCGAGAGCGGCAAGGGCGTTGCGGCGCTCGACGACTGCATCGCCTCGGCAGTCGCGGAACTGGGCGAACCTCCTTTCCGGCATAAGGTGGTGATCGGTGTTCCCGAGCCGCCGCGCGGTCAGAAGGACTGGGGCGAGCTCGACGGGCATCGGTTGGATTTCTCCAATACCGAAGACCGCATCAAGGCGGGAAAATGGTATATGGATCTTGTCAAAGAGTACTTCAATCGCGGTAAATTCCGGTATCTGGAGCTGGCCGGCTTTTACTGGCTGCCCGAAAAGTCGCTGCAGAGCCGTGAGGTAACCCGCGCCCTGGGCGACTATACGCGGAGCAAGGGGCTGCGCTTTTATTGGATACCTTATTATACGGCCCAGGGCTACAGCGAGTGGCGCGACCTGGGATTCGATGCCGCCTATCTGCAGCCGACCTACTTCTGGAACCGCAAGATCGGCGACGAGCGGGTCGACCGTGCCTGCGAGCTGGCCCGGACCTACGGCATGGGACTTGAGATGGAGTTCGACATGCGGGCCTCGGTGAAGGCGAAGGAGTGCCACCGCGACCGCGGCATGGGCTACATGTCGTCGTTCCGCAGAAACGGCGTCTACCGCTCCTCGGCGATCGCCTACTACGAGGGCGGCGGCGGAGTCTACTATTTTACGAAGACGACGGCCCCCGAGGATCGAGCCTTTATCGATACGCTGGCCTACTTTATCCGCGACCGCAGACATCGGATGCTTGACGGTGCAAAGCCCGATTTCCGGGAGACGTTCGACACAAAGCAGCTCGATACGGCCTTGTGGAATGTGGCGCGGAGCGGCAAGACCGTCGTACGACGCGGACGCCTCGTACTGAAGGGAACGACGCGCCTCGATACACGCGGTCTGTGGGACCTGCAGTACGGTACGATCACCGTACGGGCGCGCATCTGCTCGCGTAATCCCGAAGCGAAGGCCTGCATCCGCCTGCTCCCCGCCACGGAGCGGCTCGGGGCATGGCCCAACAGCGGCGATATGTTCCTTATGAACTATGTCGGATCGCGGCCCGGGACGGTGGCCTGCGGTGCCAACACGATGCAGATGAACGAAGTGAAACTTCACAACATCAAACAGTCGGTGATCCCGGTCGAGGGACTCGGCGACGATTTCCATACCTTCACCTGCAAGTGGACCGAACGGGACGTCATCTTTTCGGTGGACGGCACCGTGGCCAACATCCAGGAGGATCTCTTCGACAGCCGGTTCCCGTACTATCCCCAGGGCTGGCCCTTCAACTGCGACCGCTTCTATCTGGAGATCTCGACTGAGTCGCCCACAGATGAGGTCGTACTTGAGGTAGAAATGGTGGAAATGCTGTCCGACTGACGGTTGCAAAATTGAAAAACGAATTATAGGAAATACTGCGAATGAAAAAGATAGTTACTTTCGGGGAGATCATGCTGCGTCTGGCGACCCCCGGATATCAGAGATTCTGCCAGGCAACCCAATTCGATGCCACATTCGGCGGCGGAGAGGCCAATGTTGCCGTGTCGCTCGCCAATTACGGTTACGTTGCGCAGTTCGTAACGCGTGTGCCGAAGAACGACCTTGCGGCGTCCTGTCTGATGGACCTGCACAAGTACGGAGTTCGTACGGATCATGTCGTCTTCGGAGGCGAGCGGCTCGGCATCTATTTTCTGGAGACGGGAGCGGTGAGCCGCCCCGGCAAGGTCGTCTACGACCGGGCACACTCCGCGATGGCGGAGATCCGTCCCGGGATGATCGACTGGGAACGGGTTTTCGAAGGCGCTTCGTGGTTCCACTGGACGGGAATCACGCCTGCGATCAGTGCCGGAGCGGCCGAGGCCTGTCTGGAAGCCGTCGAGGCGGCCAACCGGCTGAAGGTACCGGTTTCGTGTGATCTGAACCACCGCAACAAGCTATGGAAATACGGCAAGACGGCCGCCGAGGTGATGCCCCGGCTGGTAGCCGGTTGCGACGTGGTGATCGGCAACGAGGAGGACGCCGAAAAGGTCTTCGGCATCAAGCCCGAGGGATTCGATGCCGCGGCTACGGGCGGTGAGATCGACAGCCGCCGCTTCGAAAGCGTCTGCCGGCAGCTTATGGAGCGTTTCCCGCGTCTGCGGAAGGTGGTCATCACCCTGCGCGGTTCGATCAACGCCAGTCATAATACCTGGGGTGGGGTGCTCTACGACGGGCAACGCCTGTTCGTCTCGCGGCGCTACGACATCACGCACATCGTCGATCGCGTGGGAGGCGGCGACTCTTTTGCCGGCGGTCTGATCCACGGACTGCTCACCTGGCCCGAAGACGATGCCCGGGCTTTGGAGTTCGCGGCGGCGGCCTCGTGTCTCAAACACACGATCAGCGGCGACTACAACCTCGTTACGACCGAAGAGGTCGAACGTCTGATGCAGGGGAACGGTTCGGGACGCGTCTCCCGATAAAAACGAACGATATGGCACGATTCGATTCTCTGGAGGTGCTCTGCACCCTTCGTGATACGGGAATGGTACCCGTCTTCTACCACCGGGATGCCGCAACGGCCTGTCAGGTTCTGAAGGCCTGCTACGAAGGCGGCGTCCGGGCCTTCGAGTTCACCAACCGCGGCGACTTTGCCTGTGAGGTCTTCGCTGCGCTCGTAAAATATGCCGCTGCGGAGTGCCCCGACATGGTGCTCGGCGTCGGCTCGGTGATCGACGCGTCCACGGCGGCGCTCTACCTGCAATACGGGGCGAATTTCGTGGTCGGTCCCTGCTTCGTCGATGAGGTGGCCCGGCTGTGCAACCGCCACACCGTACCTTATATCCCCGGCTGCGGAACCGTTACGGAGATCGTGGCGGCGCAGGAGGCGGGATGTTATTTCGTGAAGATCTTCCCGGCGGGATGCGTCGGAGGACCATCGTTCGTGAAGAATGTCCGTGGACCTCTTCCGCGCGTGCGGATCATGGCTACAGGAGCCGTGGAACCCACGGAGGAGAATCTCCGGGCATGGTTCGAGGCAGGTGTCGCCTGTGTGGGTATGGGTTCGCAACTCTTTCCTGCAGCGCGTGTTGCAGCGGGGGAGTGGACCTGGATTACCGACAAGTGCCGCTTCGCCCTCGGTGTGATCCGCGAAGGCCGCCAGCGGAAATGATCGCTTGATCGTATGTAAAAGAAAACTTAAAACAACGTAGAATATGAAAGATCTGTTCCGTGTCGAAGGCCGTGTTATCGTTATTACGGGCGCGGCGGGAATTCTGGGTTCGGCCATGGTCCGCCACTTTGCCGAACAGGGTGCGCGGGTCGTTATTCTGGACCGCAATCTCGAAGCGGGCGAGCGTCTTGCCGCAGAGGTTACGGCCGAAGGGGGCTGCGCCGTTGCCTATGCGACGGATGTACTGGACCGGACATCGCTCGACGAGAACTATGAAAAGGTCATGGCCCGTTTCGGCCGCATCGACGTGCTGATCAACGCTGCCGGCGGGAACATGCCGGGAGCGACGATTCCGCCCGACAAAACCTTCTTCGATCTCGATCCCGAAGCGGTCCGCAAGGTCGTCGATCTGAACCTTTTCGGAACGATTCTTCCGACAATGGTCTTTGCCCGTGCAATGACCGAGCAGGGCGAGGGGTCGATCATCAATATCGCCTCCGAATCGGCGTTGCGACCCCTGACCCGCGTGGCGGGTTACGGCGCGGCAAAGGCTGCCGTGGTGAATTTCACGCGCTACATGTGCGGAGAGCTGGCCACGAAGTTCGGGCCGGGACTTCGCGTGAATGCCATCGCTCCCGGATTTTTCCTCACGGAGCAGAACCGTACGCTGCTGACGAATCCCGACGGAAGCCTCACGCCGCGGGCCCGGACGATTCTGGCCCATACGCCTTTCGGACGCTTCGGGGAGCCCGAGGAGCTGCTCGGCACGCTGCAGTGGCTCGCAAGCGACGCTTCGCGTTTCGTATCGGGAACGCTGACGGTGATCGACGGCGGCTTCGATGCCTTCTCGATCTGACCGTTCCGAATAACTCATAATCTGTAAAAAAGGACTTTTATGTATTTGTGCAAACAATCCTGGCGCTGGTACGGACCCGATGACCCTGTCAGCCTGTGGGATATCCGTCAGGCCGGCGCCACCGATGTGGTGCATGCGTTGCACCATATTCCCAACGGCGAGGTGTGGAGTATCGAGGAGATCGGCCGTCGCAAGCGGCTCATCGCCGAAGCCGGACTTGTATGGAGTGTCGTGGAGAGTGTTCCCGTTCACGAGCAGATCAAAACCCGTACGGGCGATTTCCGCCACTACACGGAGAATTACAAGCAAACGCTGCGCAATCTGGCAGCCTGCGGTATCCGTTGCGTAACTTACAATTTCATGCCCGTACTCGATTGGACCCGCACCGATCTGGCCTATGCAATGCCGGACGGATCCCAGGCTCTGCGCTTTGAACGCGACGCCTATGTGGCTTTCGATCTGTACATTCTCAGACGCCCGGGTGCCGAGGCGGATTATGACGCCGAGACGCAGGCCCGGGCCCGAAGACGTTTCGAGCGCATGAGCGTTGCCGAAAAGAATCTGCTTACACGCAATATGATCGCGGGACTTCCCGGTTCGGAGGAGAGTTTCACGTTGCGGCAGTTCCAGGAGGCACTGGACCGTTACCGCAATATCGGCCCCGAACAGTTGCGGCGGCATCTGATTCTCTTCCTCGAGGAGATCGCCCCGGTGGCCGACGAAGTGGGGGTGGTGTTGGCGATCCATCCCGACGACCCGCCGTTCCCGATTCTGGGACTTCCGCGAATCCTCTCCACGGCATCCGATTTTCGCCGGCTCGTATCGGAGGTGCCGTGCCGGTCGAACGGTCTGTGTCTATGTACAGGATCATTCGGCGTGCGGGCCGACAACGACCTTCCGGCGATGATGCGCGAGTTTGGCGACCGGATCCATTTCGTACACCTGCGCAGCACGCAGCGTGATGCCGACGGCAATTTTGTCGAAGCAAACCATCTCGAGGGCGATGTGGACATGTATGAAATGATGAAGGCATTGCTGGAGGTCGAACAGCGGCGGAAAGTCTCGATCCCCGTGCGTCCCGACCACGGACACAGAATGGTGGATGATCTGAAAAAGAAGAGCAACCCCGGCTATTCATGCATCGGACGTCTGCGGGGCCTGGCCGAGCTGCGCGGACTCGAAATGGGCATCGCCCGCTCGTTGTATTCCGAATAGCCACGCATGTTTTTCCCTCCCCCGAATTTGAGAACCCGGTGTTTTTTCAGAACATCGGGTTCGTTTTTTCCCTATTTTTGTACGGCTTTTCGGAAAAAGAAAAAATATGTCGCAGGAATATCTGAAACGCTATGCGCTGCTCCTTTGTTCGTTGTTTGTCAACGCTTTCGGAGTCGCCTTCATCACCAAGGCCGCATTGGGTACATCCCCCATATCGGGTTTGCCTTATGTCGTAAGTCTGGCGTCGCCGCTCTCGTTCGGGACCGCGACTTTCCTGCTCAATCTGCTTTTCGTCATTATCGAGGTGTCGCTGATGGGGTGGCATGCAGTCTGTGCAAAGCGATTCGAACTGTTCGTGCAGTTCCCGGTTCTGCTGGTTTTCAGTTCGTCGATTGACATCAGTATGTATCTTCTGCGTGATTATGCACCTGCGACCTACCCTGAAATGCTGGTCAGTCTCTTTTTGGGCTGCGCGATTCTTGCAACGGGAATCGGCTGGGCAGTCAAGGCCCATGTGGCAATGAATCCGGGCGAATACGTCGTGCAGGTCATTGCCGCAAAGACAGGAAAGCCCTTCGGGAGTGTCAAACTCTGCTTTGATGCCACGCTGGTTGTGTTGGCCGCATTGCTGTCGCTGCTCTCGATGCACGGAATCCACGGTCTGCGGGAAGGTACCTTCATCGCTGCGCTGCTCGTGGGCCCCATGGAGCGCGTTTCCTATCCGTTGTGGCGGATCTTCGACCGCTGGCTTGAACCGGTACGGTGAGAATTCCGGCCCCGAACGGCATGTCCGAAGTACCGCTTTAGGTGCTTTTTTCGCCAGTTCTCCGACGTTTCACGAATCCGACGGCATGAGCCTCACCCTGTCTCGATGATCTTTTCCGTCGATGAATGTCGGTCGGACTCTGCAGCCGCTTCGCAGAATATCTCCTATTTTCTCGGACGTTTTTCCGAATATGACATCCAGCGGATTTCGATCATGAAGAGTCCGTCGGAAGGCTTCAATTTCGATCCGGAGACTCACTTGGCTCCCGCATTCACCACAACATATGAGGTGCTTGAGGAGAATGTCGAAAGCAATCTTTTCGAGATGTTCAGCAATTAGCATGCTGCTGGATACCAAGTAGGACAGGAGCCTATGCCAGGGATGCCGACAAAACAAAAAATAGAGGGCTCTGATTGAGCCCTCTATTTTTGCTGGCGGTGCGTAGGGGACTCGAACCCCTGACCCCGTGCGTGACAGGCACGTATTCTAACCAGCTGAACTAACGCACCATTTCGGTATTGCGAGTGCAAAGATACCGCAAATTCCGAAAACTGCAAATATTTTCTGCATTTTTTTCATCCCTACAGCTTATGACAGCTGCGCCGTGTTTTGGAATCTCGGGATTTGATTGTTATTTTTGGGGTGCTTTTCAAACGCATCGAAAAAAAACAGTGCAACGATGAGAAAAATCCGTTTCGGTGTCGTCGGAACCAATTTCGTTACCGACTGGGTGATTGCCGGGGCCCGTCAGGATCCCCGCTTCGAACTTGCGGCCGTCTGCTCGCGAACCGAGCCGCGAGCCGCGGAGTTCGCCGCCCGCCACAGGATTCCCCATACCTTCACATCGCTTGAGCGGATGGTGGAGAGCGATACGGTGGATGCCGTCTATATCGCTACGCCGAACAGCCTGCACGCCGCGCAGGCGATTCTTTGCATGGAGCACGGCAAACACGTCTTGTGCGAGAAACCTTTGGCCTCGAACGCCCGGGAAGTCGAGGCGATGATCTGCGCGTCGCGCCGTTGCGGCGTCGCACTCATGGAGGCCATGAAAACGACGCTGACGCCCAACTTCCGGGCGGTCATGACCGCACTGCCGCGTGCAGGACGCATACGCCGTTATTTTTCAGCCTTCTGCCAGTATTCGTCGCGTTACGACAAATTCAAGGAAGGGGTTGTTCTGAATGCTTTTCGGCCGGAACTTTCCAATGGAGCCATGATGGATATCGGGGTCTATACGATCTATCCGATGGTGGTTCTGTTCGGTCGTCCGCAGCGTATCTCGGCTTCGGGAATTCTCCTGAGCAGCGGGGTGGATGCCCAGGGTACGGTCGATTTCGAATACGACGGTATGGGGGCTACGGTGCTCTATTCGAAGATCGCCAATTCGTCGCTTCAGACCGAGATTCAGGGCGAATCGGGCAACTTGACCCTCGACCGGATCAACTGCATCGGCCGGGTTGTCTGGCAGCCGCGTCCGGCAGCGGCTTCGGGTCGGGAGAGCCCGGTGGCGCCACAGGAACTTACGGTTCCGGCCGACCACGATGAGTATTACCACGAGGTGGCGGAGTTCCTTGACCTGATCGAAACCGGACGTATCGAATCATCGATCAACAGCCATGAACGATCGCGGATATGCATCGGGATCATCGACGAAGTCCGCCGGCAACTCGGCGTGGTCTATCCTGCTGACAAGGCCTGAAAACCCCAACAATCCGAATACGATATCATGAAAGCCTATACTTATGTCGATCGCGGACATTTCGAGCTGCGCGACAAACCGAAACCCCGGTTGCAGGACCCGCGCGATGCCCTTGTGCGCGTTACGCTGGGGAGTATCTGCACGAGCGACCTGCATATCAAGCACGGCAGTGTGCCGCGCGCCGTCCGGGGCATCACCGTGGGACACGAGATGGTCGGCGTCGTCGAACAGACCGGAGATGCCGTTACGTCCGTTGCTCCCGGCGACCGCGTGGCAGTCAATGTCGAAACCTTCTGCGGCGAATGTTTCTTCTGCCGCCACGGCTATGTGAACAACTGTACGGACCCCGACGGCGGCTGGGCTCTGGGATGCCGTATCGACGGCGGGCAGGCCGAGTATGTCCGTGTTCCCCATGCCGACCAGGGGCTGACGCGCATCCCCGACGGGGTGAGCGACGAACAGGCGCTTTTCGTGGGCGATATCCTGGCCACGGGCTTCTGGGCGGCACGAATCTCCGAAATCGGTCCCGAGGATACGGTGCTGATTCTCGGGGCCGGCCCTACGGGGCTCTGTACGCTGGCATGCGTGCTGCTGAAATGCCCGAAGCGTATCATCGTCTGCGAAGCACTTGAAGAGCGGCGGCAGTTTGTCCGCCTGCACTATCCCGGGGTGGAGGTGTGCGATCCGGCGTCGTGCCGTGATTTCGTGCGCCGCAACAGCGACCATGGCGGAGCCGACCGGGTTCTGGAGGTTGCCGGAGGAGACGACTCTTTCCGCATGGCCTGGGAGTGTGCCCGTCCGAATGCCATCGTAACCGTCGTGGCGCTTTACGATCGGCCGCAGTTGCTTCCGCTCCCCGACATGTACGGCAAGAACCTCACCTTCAAGACCGGTGGGGTGGATGGCTGCGACTGCGCGGAGATCCTGCAGCTGATTGCCCGGGGGCGGATCGACACGACGCCGCTCATCACGCACCGTTATCCGTTGAGTCGCATCGACGATGCCTATCGGCTTTTCGAGCGGCGCGAAGAGGGGGTCATCAAGGTAGCCGTAGCGTGCGGTGAATAGAAACAGGCATTCCGGGGCTGATCCGTCCCGGATTCTTATTTCTGGAGCTTGTATCCGATACCCCGTGCATTGACGATCCGCACGGAGGCGTCGCCGGCCAGCAGATGGCGCAGCCGCGTGATGAAGACGTGCAGGCTGCGGGCGTTGAAGAAGGTGTCGTCGCCCCAGATACGCTGCAGAATCAGACGTGTCGGGACGATCTCGCCGTTGTGGCGGCACAGCAGTTCCAGAATTTCCGCTTCGCGCGCCGAGAGTTCCTGTATGTGCCCGCTGTCGGCGAGCGTCTGCCGACCGGCATCGAATTCGAAACGCCCGATCCGATAGTGTGTCGCGGAGCTTGCATGTACCACCTTCGAACGTCCGACCAGCGCCTTGACGCGAACGACCAACTCGCTCATGGCAAAGGGCTTGCGCAGATAGTCGTTGCCGCCCGTCTCGAACCCGTGAACCACATCTTCGGCTGCCGATCGTGCCGAGAGAAAGAGCACCGGCACGTCGGCCGAACGCCGACGCAGCGCATCGACGAACGAAAAACCGTCCATTCCGGGCATCATGATGTCGGTAACGACGACATCGGGACGCCGTTCGTCGAAACGGCGCAGCCCCTCGACACCGTTGTAGGCTACCGTGACGTCGAACTCCTTTTCTCCGAGCGTGTCGGCGATAATGTCGGCCAGGGTCTGCTCATCCTCGACGAGCAACATGCGGATTTTATCGTTCATCATCGGAAAGTGTCAGTTTGAAGGTGGAACCGCAGCCCGGAGTGCTCTCCACCGAGATCTCGCCGCCGTGCTTGCGAGCGATCAGCCGCACATAGTAGAGTCCCAGCCCGAATCCCTTGACATCGTGGCGGTCGCCTGTCGGCACGCGGTAGAACTTTTCGAAAATGTGGGCCTGGGCCGTGCGGTCGATGCCGATACCGTTGTCTGCGACCCGCAGTTCGGCGCCTTTTGCAGTACGTCGGGCCGAGAGGCGGATCCGCACCTCGTCTCCGGAGTATTTCAGGGCATTGTCCACCAGATTGTCCAGTGCGTGCGTCAGGTGGAAACGGTCGGCCGAAACCTTCAGGTCCGGATCCTCGACCACCACTTCGATCGTGGCCCGTCCGCGCCCTTTCATGCGGAAGCGGGCCGCAATCTCCTCAAGCAGCGGCCGGACCTCCAGCGCTTCGCAGCGGAGCGAGATTTCGCCGCGCTCTTCGACGCTCATCGTCAGAATACGCTCCACCATGCTGCCCAGCGCAGCCAGCTGTTTGCGGATCACCGTGAGATACCTCTCTCGCCGCGCCGGATCATTCGCCGCCCCGAAGTCGAGCAGGGCGTCATTGGCGGCATTGGCCACGGCGATCGGGGTCTTCAGCTCGTGGGTGATGTTGTGTGTCAGGTCGAGGCGCATCTCTTCGAGCGTCTTCTGCCGGAAGAGCGTGCGCAGCAGGTAAATCAGCGCCCCGGCCACGGCCACGAGCATCAGAAGCGACGAACCGATCACTCCGGCCATGTCGCGCATAAGCTGCCGGTCGGGATTCTCGATCTGCAGGCGGAAATAGAGCTCTTCGTCGGTCGTGAGCGATGTCGTGAAGGTGAGCGGATCCTTGAGCCGCAACGAATCGTTGAGCGCGGTAAGCACCACGTCCGAATCCGTCAGCGGCTTCGTCGTAAAGAGCCGAGCCGCAGACGTGCTGTCGGTCGGGCCGCGCACGACATCCACCTTGTGGGGCAGGTCGATGCCCGCCGCCGCGAGGTTGCAGGTGAGCAGCGAGTCGTAGCGCGCCATGTTGAGCCGCAGGACATAGACCGACGGGATGCGTATCTCCTGGCGGATGTGGCGGGTCGTTTCGCCGTCCGAGACGCTGATGTCGTGATGGATCGTATCGGTTTTAGGCGTGAAAGAGAGGCTCTTGCCCGCGCCGGAGAGGTTCTTCACCGTGATCTCCTGAATCATGTCCACACGGATCGAGTCGATGTTTCCCGACGAGGAGAAGGTGATATGGCTTTTCTGCCCGGAAGGTTTGTTGCCCAGCAGCAGGTCGTCGTAGGCGGCGCGGGTCATGGCCTGCATGACCTGCCGCGAGAACTCCTCCCGGCGGACCCGGTACATGTTCACAAGGCTCCACACCTGCACGGCGACGAGCACCGCCAGCACGGCGGTAACCAGAAGCGATATGCGGCCGAAGCGACGTTTGTTCATCCCGATGCGGCGTTTATGCGAAACAAAGGTACATATAAAAATGCCACGGCCGACGGCGTTAAGACTATTTAACACTCCTTAACGGAGCATTAACCATTGCCGGTCCGATTTCGTGCGACCTTTGTACCGAAACCAAAAACGATCCGACCATGAAAAGATTTGCATGTTTCGTCTGCGCACTTTTTGCGACGATCTGGGCGCTTCGGGCCCAGCAGACCCTTGTTACCTATACGCCCGACGGCGTCAAGACCTACGACACGGCCGAACCGCCCAGCGAGGTGCTCGACACGACGCGCTTTGTCGTCAGCTACCGCATGCTCTACCAGCAGCGGCCCGAAAACGAACACCCGATGGAAGACCTCCTGCTGCTCCAGGTCGGGCGCAACATGACGAAATTCTACTCCTACAAGACATGGCAGACCGACTCGCTCGTGCGCGTTACGCCGCCCGAGCAGGTGATGGCCAACCTCGGGAGTTTCCACGGCGGCGTACGCGACGAACTCTTCCGCGACCGGAAGGCCGGCCGGCTGACCCACACCGACCAGATCGGCATGGACCATCTGCTCTACACCGAGCCGCTGCCGGCGATCGACTGGGAACTTACGGACGAAGAGCGGACGATTCTCGGCTATGCGTGCCGCAGGGCCATCGGCACCTTCCGCGGCCGGAGCTACGAGGCGTGGTACGCCCCCGAGATCGCCGTGAGCTGCGGGCCGTGGAAGTTCGGCGGGCTGCCGGGACTGATCCTTGCCGTGAAGGACGATGCCGGAGTACTCGATCTGGAGGCCACGGGCGTGGAACAGCGCGTCGAGCCCATTCGCATGACCGATCGCAACTACATGAAGACCAATCGCAAAAAATACCTTGATCTCAAGCAGAAGGTGATGACAGATCCGGTCGGCTATCTCACGGGAAACTCCAACGTACGGATGACGATCAAAAACGAGGATGGCACCCCCGTCAATCCGGGCGACCTGGTGCGCGGCTACAATCCGATCGAACTCGAATAACCTGCAGCACAGCATGAGGTGGGTTGTATTTTTCACTATTTTACTGTGCTTTGCTACCTCGGCATCAGCCCAGGAAATGACCGGGCGGGTTGTGGATGCGGCAGACGGACGGCCCCTTTCCGGGGCCATCCTGCTGGCGGCCGACAGCACGGGCCGGCAGGCGGGTTACACGACCTCGGCTGCGGACGGCGCCTTCCGTCTCCGCTCGCGTCAGGGGATGCGGGCGGCATGGATCGACGTTTCGATGATGGGCTACCGCGCACAGCGGTTCAATGCCGCCCGTCTGCCGTCGGAGATCCGTCTTGAGGCCAGCGCCGTGGAAATTCGTGAGGTCGAGATCCGTGCACCGCGCCTCTCGCTGCGGGGCGATACGGTGAGCTACAACGTCGCGAGTTTCACCGAGGCACAGGACCGTACGATTGCCGACGTGCTACGCAAGATGCCGGGCATCGAGGTCGAGAAGACGGGCGAGATCCGCTATAACGGCGAGGCGATCAACAAGTTTTACATCGAGGGGATGGACATGCTCGACGGCCGCTACTCTCTGGCGACGAACAACATCGCCCCGCAGGACGTGGCCAGCGTCGAGGTGATGGAAAACCACCAGCCTATCAAGGCGCTGCGCGACGTGCTCTACAGCGACCGTGCAGCTCTGAACCTCCGCTTGAAGAAACAGGCCCGTTCGCACTGGACCAGAACGCTTCGCGGCGCCGGAGGATGGTCGCCCGACGGGGCGCTGGGCAGCGGCTCGGCCTTCGCCATGCGCATCGCCGCCCGGAGCCAGTCGATGCTCAACCTCAAGGGCGACAATACGGGAGAAGACCCGACGGCCGATTTGCACCAGCTCACGGTCGAGGAGATGCTCAATGGCGCCGACAACCGCTACGAGACACCCGTGTGGTTTTCGACGGGGCTCTCCGAAGCGCCGCTCGACGATCGCCGCACGCGGCTGAACCGTTCGGTGATGGCCAGTGCCGACCTCCTGCGCAAACTCACCGACGACTACCAGTTGAGCGGCCATGTCGCCTATGGCTACGATCGTCTGACTTCGGACTATGCCTCGCAGATCGTCCGCTACCTCTCCGACGGGGTGCTGGCCGAAGAGCTCGCGGAGCGGGCCCGGCTTACCGACCGGCAGCTTGCGGCCCACCTGAAGCTGCTGGCCAATACCGAGCGTTTCTACCTCATGGACCGCTTTTCGGCCGACCTTGCGTGGAGCGATTTCGATGCCGCGACAACGGGTACCTATCCCAACCGCCAGCAGGTAGAGGCCCCGGCACACCGCGTGGAGAACGACCTCAATTACATCCGCCGCACGGGACGTCGCACGCTGACCGTAACGTCGAACCTCTTGTGGCTCACGCAGCCGCAGCAGCTGGACGTCGTGCGCGAAAGCTCCGCGCAGCGGCAGCGGCTCGATATGGACCTGCTGCGCATGAATCACAACGTTGCCTGGGGCTTGGAGGCCGGACGCCGCTGGTCGTTCCAGTTCAAGGGAGGCCTTGCGGCTCTTTACCGGCGCTTCGACAGCTCGCTGAGCGGACTCGGAGTAGAGACCTCCGCACCGATTGCTGCCGAAAACCGTTTCGGCTACGGAAGCCTCTATCTGCACCCGACAGCCACCTATCGCACGCAACGGCTACGGCTCATGCTCGCCCTGCCGGTCGATTGGCGCTATTACCGTTATACAGGCGGCAGCGACAGCCCCCTGCTCTGGTCGGCCAACCTCTCGGCACGCTGGACACCGTCGGCCTGCTGGGCGCTCTCGGCATCGGGCATCGTGGGCGAGCAAGGGGCTGCCGACGCGACGATCTACCCGGCCGCGCTGTTGCGCGACTACCGTACGCTGGCCTCCGGGGTTGCATCGCCCGTATCGACCCCCATGCGGATGCTGACGGCCGGCGCCAATTACAAGAACCCGCTCGGCGGCATCTTCGCCCACCTTTTTCTCCAGCGCTCGTGGTACGACCTTCCGTGGCTCGCCACGCAGGATTTCGAGGACAACTACATCGTCTCGGGACAACTCCGCGAAGCGAACCGCATGTCATCGTGGAGCCTCTCGTCGGGTGTGAGCACCAACATCGACGCCCTGCACGGTCAGGCGGGGGTCGATCTCTCGTGGAGCGACACGCAGATGGAGATCTGCCAGCAAGGCGTCCGGATGCCGTACCGCTCGGGCGTGCTGACTCTCTCGCCACGGGTAAATCTCCGTGCAGCCCGCTGGCTCAACGTCGAATATACGTTCAACTACCGCTACACGCAGCTGCGGATCGAATCTGCCGCCCCGACCGACCGCCATGCGTTCGACCAGCAGCTGCAACTCAACTTCACGCCGGCCCCGAATCTGGTCCTGCAACTGACGGGCGAGCACTACCGCACGCAGCTTTCCGACACGCGGAGCAAGCACCTCGTGCTGGCCGATATCTCGGTGCGCTGGAAGGTCGGCGAGCGGTGGGAGTTGTGGGCCGCGGCGACCAATCTGCTCAATGAAACGGAGTACGCCTATACGCTCTTCGACGGCTTGAGCTCTTCGGCGTGCCGCTACACCATCCGCCCGCGCAATCTGCTGCTGGGTGCAAGCTGGCGGTTCTGATAGTGGCGGACAACGAAACGAACTTTTTTTAGTTTTAATGATTCGGCACGAAAAAGCCGGATGCGACCCTCTCCCGAATAAAGCGAGAACCGAATGAATCGTCAGGATAAGCATCGCCCGGATTGCTCCCGAATGCCGAGTCAAACAGCATGCTGTTCCGCACGGTGCTCTGAATAGGCTGTCTGGGCCAGTTATCCGATAAACTTCCGGATAACGGTCTCCTGTACCTCGGGAAACATCGCCCGGAAATGGCTGTAGATGCGGTCGAAGGATTCCGCAGGCGTGCAGTCTGCAATCTGCGGCCCGTAAAGCGATTCGGGTGCCGTGTAACGGGCTATGCCCCATCCGTAACGATTGCCGTGGCGGTCGATGCGATATTCGAAATCGGCAATGACGAGCCGCATCTCCATTTGCAGACGGGTCAGAATCGGATCCAGCGATATCTTCTCCTCATCGGAGACGCCCGCTTCGGGACTCGGGATATGGCGGTGTCCGCGCCCCCTGGCGAAACCGAGCATGCGCCGCAACTCCTCGATCGTTGCCGTTCCTTCGACCAGAATGGTCTGCATCACCACGTCGTCGAGTGCCGCCGCATCTTCGTTCGGGGCCAGCCGCCGTGTACGACGGTAATTGATCCAGTCGGGCAACCACTCACGGCTGACGAATCCCGCCTTTCGATTGAAGAATTTGCCGTAGGCACAATGTCCTTCGCGGATGATCGGACCTTTCCATTCCCAGGCACCGTCCTCGTCGGTGAACCAATACTCCGGGGCGATCGTCTCCTCAATGGAAAATCCGGGAATACCGCAACGGAAGAAGGGGAGGAAGCCCCATTCCAGGCAGCGCTCCTCCACATCGATCGAACTTGTCAGCAGTCGCTTCATGCTTCCGTCGTTTTTATGGGCGCCCGTCATGCCATGCCGTCGCATGCAGTTGTGGGGCAATCCTTCACAAAGATAGGTCCAAAATCTGAAAGTTGTACGACAAAGACAAAAGGAATCGCCATTGTGTTTCGGATACGGACAGGTCGCTAAAGGGACGCCCATGTCTGGGCCATTGCGTCGTCGGAGTGCTGATATATCGACGTAATCGAGGCCCGCATGCCATTTTTGTCCGAAAAGCGGGGCAGAAGGTCGGGAACATGAAAAAAGGGCAAATCGTACAACTTGCTCGATTTGCTCTTTTCTGCGGTGCGTAGGGGACTCGAACCCCTGACCCCGTGCGTGACAGGCACGTATTCTAACCAGCTGAACTAACGCACCATTTCGGTATTGCGAGTGCAAAGATAATTGTTTTTTCCGAATCAGCAATACTTTTTACGGCTTTTTAAAGAAAGAAAAATGCACGCTTCCGTAACTCCTTAACTGCCAGAAACAGGGATGCGACGAGAAATCGGCATTTTTCGAATGTTCGAAGATCAGTAGCCCCCCGTCCCGCAGCAGATTGCCGTCGAGAACCAGACGTATGACCTCCTCGCTTCCCTCCAGATCGTAGGGCGCGTCCGAAAAAATCACATCGAATTGCTTGGTGCAGCTCTTCAGATAAAGGAATGCATTGGCTTTGACTGCATACAGATGTTCGATACCCAGCTGGATGGCCGTCTGCCGAATGAAGTGGTAGTGTACGGGATTGATCTCTACCGACGTAACGCTCCGAGCTCCCCGTGAGGCGAATTCGTAGCTGATGGAGCCGGTGCCCGCGAAAAGGTCCAGCACGTCGCACTCCTCGAAATCTACGAGGTTGCCCAGGACATTAAACAGATTCTCCTTGGCGAAATCGGTCGTGGGGCGCGCCCGAAGATTGCGGGGCGGATTGATTGCCCGGCCCTTGTATTTACCGCTGATTATGCGCATGTCGTCTTCTTGAATAATCCGCCGATCCTTTTGCGGAGTTTTTTCGGCACCATTCCCGTCAGATGCAAGCGGTACTCCTCCAACGGAAAAACAGCCGTCATCCGCTCAAAAAAATAGCATATTTCGGAATCCTCCTGCGCCGGGATGACCTCGGCAAGCAGAAGCCGGTTCGTCGCGCCATACACCTTAATATAGATAAGAGATCCCTTGCAGCAGCACCATACGCTCTTTTCTCCGAGACCCGGCATCGCAAGCAGCGGCGAGGAATACCGCAGATGCGCAGTATGTCCTTCGAGCCGTTTCACGAGGGAGTCCGGCACAACCATGAGCGCCACGGCTTCATTCACCGGACTGCTCCATACCGCCCGCTCATCCGTACGGAGGGCGAAGCCTGCCGCAGAGAGCAGTTCGGCGGCCCTGTCGGCCGCGAACAGATCGGTCGGCACGAGCTGCGTCCGCGGAGTCAGTACCTCGACCTCGAGTTCCGTCTCCGGGTCGGACAGCTCGGGAAGCGGAGACAATGAAAAAGAGTGTCCATCCAACGATTGCTGAATGGACACCTTATAGCCGGATTCCGGCGGATTAGTCTTCCCAGTTGCCTGCCTCATTGTTTGCGGATTCCATGGAACCGAACTTCACACCGGCATAGCGGTTGTAGACGTTTTCCTCCTCATCGATGAGATTGACTACCTCCTGACGGTATGCCACCGTATCGAGGAACAACTTGTAAGGAGCACGGCACTCAACGATCGGCACGACAACGTTCGATGCGGTAGCATATCCGGCCTCCATGATAAACTGGGACTTGTTGTCCGTGCCCGGAATGTAGCGCAGCTCTTTCACCTGCTCGACGGAGAGTTTCTTGGGCGAGAAGATCGTATCGATGACGGCGATCTTGAACTTTTCGATATTTTTCTTTCCGCTCTTCTTCAGCATGGCCATACCTACCGAGTCGTCCTCATCGACGAGTTTGCGCTCGAGTTCGAGCGTATCGTAGAGGATGAAGTTCTCAAGAGAATCGAACGTTCCGGTAAAGTGCTGATACTTGGTCTTGAAGGCACGCTGTGCGATACGGATGTCCTTGATGCGCTCGATGACCGCAGCCTTCTTGGCAGCGAGTTCCTTGTTGAAATTAAGCGGGGTCGAGATCTGGACGTAGATGATATAGACCAACGCTATGATGGCTACGCCGAGAATGATTTGAAAAATTCTTTTCATTTTATAAATAAATATTTGTTATTAATTTTGTGCAGTTAATAACGAACGCATGTTCAGCACACATATCGCGACCCAAATTTACGCTAAAATTTGTTTCGAAACAACTCCCGGGCAAAAAAAAATCGTAGAAAAATTATCCGAATACCTCTCGGATGATGATTTCTCGCGGATTTTCGTGCTCAACGGGTATGCAGGAACAGGAAAAACAACCCTGATCGCCGCATTGGTTTCGGCGCTTAAGGATTTGGGGGTCAAAACGATTCTTCTTGCCCCAACGGGGCGTGCGGCCAAGGTGCTCTCCAGGTATGCCGGGGAGCCGGCGCTTACGATCCATAAACGCATCTACCGCCAACGTACGAATGCCGATTACGAGTCGAAATTCTCCTTGAATCTCAACCCGGAACGCGGCGCCGTATTCATCGTGGACGAGGCATCGATGCTCTCCGACAGAAGTTCCGAAGGAGCACTTTTCGGCAGCGGATCGTTGCTTTCGGATCTGATCGGATATGTACGCAGCGGACGGGCGTGCCGTCTGATCCTGGTCGGAGACAGCGCCCAGTTGTCTCCCGTGGGATGCGATTTCAGTCCGGCTCTCGATCCGGCTTCGCTGGCCGCCTACGGCGATGTGGTCTACGGCACAATGGATGAGGTGGTGCGTCAGGAGGCGGCATCGGGCATTCTGTTCAACGCCACGCTCGTAAGGTGCATGCTCGAGCAGGGCATCTGCGAAATTCCCCGCTTCCGGTTCGACTTTCCCGATGTCGAATCCATTGGCGGCGGCGAGTTCCTCGAAAAGCTCGAAGAGTGCTATGCCCGCTACGGTCGCGACGAAGTGATCGTCGTAACGCGGTCGAACAAACGGGCCAACCGGTACAACGAAGGAATCCGGCGCAATGTCCTTTCGGCCGAGGAGGAGATCGAGAGCGGCGACATGCTGATGGTGGTCAAAAACAACTATTACTATCCCGAACACACGGAGGATTGTCCGATGAATTTCATCGCCAACGGCGATGTGGCGCGGCTGCGGCGACTGCGGCGTTTCGAAGATTTCTACGGGTTCCGCTTCGCGAATGCCGTGCTCGAATTCCCCGACTACGATACGGAGCTCGAATGCAAGATCCTTCTCGACACGATCGCCTCGGAGTCGCCGTCGCTCACACGCGAAGAGTCCACACGGCTTTTCTACGAGGTCGAAAAGGACTACATGGACATCAAAAGCAAGATCAAGCGGTTCAAGGAGATCCGTGAGAATCCCCATTTCAATGCCGTGCAGGTCAAATTCTCCTATGCCGTAACATGCCACAAGGCGCAGGGAGGCCAATGGCGGGCCGTCTTTGTCGATCGCTGCCTGTTCGGCGACGAAGAGATGACATGCGACATGTTGCGTTGGCTCTATACGGCGCTCACACGCGCTACCGACAGGCTCTATCTGGTCAATTTCGACGAACGTTTCCATGAAAACCGCTGAACGTCATCCGCTCGAACCCTTTCTTCCCGTCCATGCCCGACTGCTGATGTTGGGCAGTTTTCCGCCGCAGCGCAAGCGGTGGTCGATGGAATTTTTCTACCCGAATCTTCAGAACGACATGTGGCGTATTTTCGGACTGCTCTTTTTCGAAGACCGGGACCACTTCCTGACGGGCGACCGCAAGGCATTCGACCGGGAGCGCATCGAATCGTTCTGCCGCGGGCGCGGAATCGCGATCTACGACACGGCAGAGGAGGTGATCAGACTGAAAGACAATGCATCTGATCAGTTTCTTCAAGTGGTGCGCGAAGTGGATCTAAAGGCGCTTCTCCGTCGGATTCCGCAGTGTCGGAATGTGGTTGCCACAGGCGGCAAGGCGGCTGAAACCGCCGCCCGCCTTCTCGAGTGCGAGGTGCCGGCAGTAGGGGATTTCTCTACGTTCATGCTCGACGGCCGCATGATGCGGTTCTGGCGCATGCCCTCTTCGTCTCGGGCGTATCCGATTCCCCTGGAACGCAAGGCCGCCGTATACCGTACGATGGCAGAGGCGTGCGAACTGACTGCCGAATAGGACATTGAACGGTTCACGTCATGCGGACCGGCATGATGATCGGTGTTTCATCGATGATCGGTCCATGCACTATTTTGTTGAAAATTCGGTCTGCGGCCATTGCGAAGGAGCTGAAAAAAGCCTACCTTTGTAAGAATAAAACCTACAAGATCGACTGTGGCTCAAGAGAAAAAAACAGACAAGAAATACGTCGAAACCCCCTTGATGAAGCAATATTATCAAATCAAGGCGGTGCACCCCGATGCCATCCTGCTCTTCCGCGTGGGCGACTTCTACGAAACGTTCGGAGATGATGCGATCAAGGCCAGCGGCATCCTCGGCATCACGCTTACGCGGCGGGCTAACGGAGCAGCCTCGTATGTCGAACTGGCGGGATTTCCCTATCACGCCATCGACACCTACCTGCCGAAACTCGTGCGGGCCGGGGAGCGTGTGGCTATTTGCGAACAGCTCGAAGACCCGAAACTGGTCAAGGGACTTGTCAAGCGCGGCGTGATCGAACTCGTGACACCGGGCATCGTCATGGGTGACAACATATTGGCCAACAAGGAGAACAACTATATCGCCTCGGTCCATTTCGGACGGCGGACGACCGGCGTGGCCTTCCTCGACATTTCGACGGGTGAATTCTATGTCGCCGAAGGCTCGGACGGTTATGTGGACAAACTGATCTCGAACCTGCAACCCAAAGAGGTGATCTACCAGCGCGGCTATGAGGAGCGTTTCACCGAAGCATTCGGCAGCAAACTCTACACCTACAAACTGGACGAGTGGGTATTCGCCGAGGAGGTGAACCGCGAAAAGCTTTGCAAACAGTTCGGAACCAAATCACTGAAAGGATTCGGAGTAGACCACTTTACAAGCGGTATAGCAGCTGCCGGCGCGATTCTCTATTACCTCGATTTCACGGAACACAAACAGACGGCGCACATCCGCTCGCTCGCCCGTCTCGACGAAGCGGATTATGTTTGGGTGGACAAGTTCACGATCCGCAACCTGGAACTCTTCTCCTCGAACGGATCGCGTGAAAAATGCAGCTTTGCCGATGTGATCGACCGGACGCTGACCCCCATGGGCGGCCGATTGCTCAAGCGGTGGATCGCCATGCCGATCAAAGACCCCGCACGGATCGACAAGCGGCTCGATGTGGTGGAATACTTCATAAAAGAATCGGACCTGGCGGAGGCCGTAAGGGAACAGATCGCCATGATCGGAGACCTTGAACGCATTGCATCGCGAATTGCCGCACAACGTGTTACACCTCGCGAACTCGTGCAGTTGAAGAACTCCCTGTCGGCACTTGAAATACTCCGGGCAGCACTCGATTCCACGGATAGTGCACCCTTGCATGCACTCTCCGAAGAAATCGACCCGCTGACGGCTGTGCGCGACCGGCTGGCCCGCGAGATCTATCCCGATCCGCAAAACAACCAGATACAAAAAGGCGGCATCATTGCCGACGGCGTCGATCCCGAACTGGACGACCTGCGGCGTATCGCCCTGCACGGCAAGGACTACCTGCAGCGCATCCAGCAGCGCGAAAGCGAGGCAACGGGCATTCCATCGCTGAAAATCAGCTACAACAATGTCTTCGGATACTACATCGAAGTGCGCAACACCCATAAGGACAAGGTTCCCGAGAGCTGGATCCGCAAGCAGACGCTTGCCAACGCCGAGCGCTACATCACCGAAGAGCTCAAGGAGTACGAGGAGAAGATTCTCGGTGCCGAGGAGAAGATGCTCCAGCTCGAACAGCGGATCTATGCCGAAATCATCGCCTATGTCTGCACCTCGTTGCAACCCTTGCTGCGCGATGCCGCCACGGTGGCCCGCATCGACTGCCTGCAGTCGTTCGCACGACTGGCCTGCGAACGCCGCTATGTGCGCCCGGTACTCGACGACGGACCGCGGATCGACATCCGTCAGGGACGCCATCCGGTGATCGAAACGCTGATGCCCGTAGGGGAGGAGTATATCCCCAACGATGTCATGCTCGACGACAAGGAGCAGCAGATCATGATGATCACCGGTCCCAACATGTCGGGTAAGTCGGCCCTGCTGCGACAAACGGCACTCATCATCCTCATGGCACAGATGGGTTCGTTCGTGCCGGCCGCTTCGGCACATATCGGTGTCGTAGACAAGATCTTCACACGGGTCGGCGCCTCGGACAACATCTCGCAGGGAGAATCGACCTTCATGGTCGAGATGCTCGAGTCGGCAAGCATTCTCAACAACATCTCGGAACGCAGCATCGTACTGCTCGATGAAATCGGCCGCGGCACGAGTACCTACGACGGCATCTCGATCGCCTGGGCCATGGTCGAGTATCTGCACAACCATCCTACGGCACGTGCCAAGACGCTCTTTGCTACACACTACCACGAGCTCAACGAGATGGAGCAGATGTGCCCCCGGGTCAAAAACTACCACGTATCGGTCAAGGAAATGGGCAACCAAATTATCTTTCTGCGCAAACTCGAACGGGGCGGCACCGAGCATTCGTTCGGTATCCATGTGGCACGCATGGCTGGCATGCCCCAGTCGGTCGTGGCCCGCGCCGACGAAATCCTGCGCAACCTTGAACTCGTCTACGGAAGCAATGAGATCGTCCCGAGCCGCAGCCTCAAGGACCGTGGACGCAAGACTTCGGCCCACGCAGTCAGGGAAGCAGCAGAGAACATTACGCAAAACATGCAGTTGTCGATGTTCCAGCTTGACGATCCGGTGTTGGTACAGATCCGCGACCAGATCAAGGGGCTCGACATCAACGCCCTCACACCGATCGAAGCGCTGAACAAACTCAACGAGATCAAGAAGATCACCGGACTTTGACACGGGCCCGAAAACCGAAAAGCCCCCGGCGCACGAAAATCGCCGGGGGCTTGCTTTATTTATCAGACTGTCACAGTTTACTGAAGATTCCGATCAGAATCGGAACGCTCACTTCGAGGACCAGTCCGTGAAGAATCGCCATCGGGACGAGCCGGAATCCGTCCGCCACATAACGGACGATTCCCGGAAGGCAGACATCCATCGAGTTGATACCTGCTGCCGAGATCGGCGCCAGACGCCCGCACCAACGGGCGAAAAGCGGCAGTCCGAAAAGTGTACACATCTCGCGGATGACATTGGCCAGCAGCGCCACGGCCGCCAGTTCCGCGGCGGCCTGCGGGCCAAGGTGCGGCACATAGAGATCGGCAATAAGGACCGAGGAGAGCGAGTAATAGCCGAAACCGCTTCCTACGGCAAGACACTCCGTGAGGCTTCGCGATCCGGGAACCAGGGCGCCGAGCGCGGCAAAGAGCAGCGTACCACAAATCGTAAAGAGGGGCAGCAACACCATACTCGGCCGTAGTGAACGGATCGTATCCCGAAGTCCGGCATCAGCGCCGAACCCGAGGCCCACCTGCAGGACCAGCAGCATGAGCAGCAGCGACGGAAGTTGCGGAGTAATAATCAATTGCGGTACCGCATCGAGATTTCCCAGGAGGATACCCGCAAAAAAACAGGCAAACAGGAGCAGGTTCTCTTTCATCGCTTCACCTCCTTTCTGAACAGCAGCCGCTGGGCGGCAAAGCCAGCAAGCAGGCTTCCGACAACACTCAACAGGGCGATGACCGTTGCCTGGCGCCCCAAAAAGGCCAGATTGCGGAGCATTTCGTGATCCGCACCGATCGATGCTCCGAAGACAAAGAGCAAGGTACAGATCGTGATGCGAACACCTCGTTGCGCATGGCGTTCGACCCGGGTATGGCGCAGCAGATAGCCGGCTCCTACACCGGTGAGCAGGATAAAGAATATGCGAAACATCTCATTCCGACATTGTGAACCGATACGGAATCATCCGACGGAATCGAAATCCGGTCGGTTCGTATAAAACATGTGATGAAAACAAGGAGAAATGCAGAGCCTGTGCTCCGCCCGCCACATGATGGCGCCGGTATCAGATGAATCCGCTGAACCAGTGGACATGAACGCGGAAAGCGCGTGCCACAACGCACCTGGGTCCCGTATAGATATGTCCGCCGGAAAAACGCATGTCAATAATCGGGTTTTGTTTCGGGTGACGAAGATAGGAAAATCCGGCGACACGACCAAATCGTGCGCCGGATTTTCATGGCTTGATATCTTTCCCGTACTATTCGCTGTCGATGAGCGAACGGATGCTCTGGATAAGCATTGCCACGGCCACGGAGTTGAAACCGCCCTCGGGAATGATGACATCGGCATACTTCTTCGAAGGCTCGACAAACTCCTCGTGCATGGGCTTGACCGTCGTGGTATATTGCGTGATGACCGACTGCATCGTACGGCCGCGGTCGCAGACATCGCGCAGAATACGCCGCGCCAGACGAATGTCGGCGTCCGTATCGACATAGACCTTGATATCCATCAGGTCGCGCAGCTCCTTGTTCTCGAAGATCAGGATACCGTCCACGATAATCACCTTCGAAGGTTTCACGAGCACGGTTTCCGCGGTCCGGTTGTGATCGACGAAGGAGTAGACGGGATGTTCGATCGGCACGTTCTCCTTGAGCGCCTTGATATGCTCCACCATCATCTGCGTGTCGAAGGCCTGCGGATGGTCATAGTTGAGCTTCGTGCGCTCCTCATAGGTCAGTTCGGGATGGGCCTTGTAGTAATAGTCGTGGCACAGCGTGGCGACATCATCGCCTTCGAAGGCCTCCTGGAGCCGTTTGACGAGCGTCGATTTCCCCGAGCCGGTACCTCCGGCGACGCCGATTACGGTAACTTTCATATCGGTAATTTTTAGGTGGTTCGCAAGGTATATGGATAAAAAGGAGGGTTGTCTCGGTCCCTTGCGGGAAACAGGACAACCCTCCGTAGATTCCGTTTATGCGTCGATATTCGCGTAGTGGGCATTGCGTTCGATGAATTCGCGGCGGGGCGGCACATCATCTCCCATGAGCATCGAGAAGATGCGGTCGGCTTCGGCGGCATTCTCGATATTCACCTGGCGCAAGATACGCGTGTCGGGATTCATCGTCGTCTCCCACAACTGGTGGGCGTTCATCTCACCGAGACCTTTGTAACGCTGCACATGGGCGCCCTTGCCGAATTCGGCCGTGATCTCGTCGCGCTCCTTCTCGGTCCAGCAGTAGCGCTCCTGCTTGCCCTTCTTGACCAGATAGAGCGGCGGGGTGGCGATATAGACGTGTCCGTTCTCGATGAGCTCCTTCATCTTGCGGAAGAAGAAGGTCAGCATCAGCGTGGCAATGTGGCTGCCATCGACATCGGCATCGGTCATGATGATGATCTTGTCGTAGCGCAACCCCTCGAGGTTGAGTGCCTTGGAATCCTCTTCGGTGCCGATCTTCACGCCCAATGCGAGGAACATGTTCTTGATCTCCTCGTTTTCCCACATCTTGTGCTCCTGGGCCTTCTCGATATTCAGAATCTTACCGCGCAGCGGCATGATGGCCTGGAAATTACGGTCGCGGCCCGACTTGGCCGTACCGCCTGCAGAGTCTCCCTCGACGAAGAAGATCTCGGCGACCGAACGGTCGCGGCTCGTACAGTCGGCCAGCTTGCCCGGGAGTCCCGAGCCCGAAAGTACGGTCTTGCGCTGCACCAGTTCGCGGGCATGGCGGGCGGCATGGCGCGCCGTGGCGGCGAGGATGACCTTCTGCACAATGGCCTTGGCATCCTTCGGGTTCTCCTCCAGATAGTCGCCCAGAGCCGAAGCCATGGCCTGATCGACTGCGGCGGCAACTTCGTCGTTGCCGAGCTTCGTCTTGGTCTGTCCCTCGAACTGCGGTTCGGCTACCTTCACCGAAACCACGGCCGTGAGGCCCTCGCGGAAGTCGTCGCCGTTGATGTCGAACTTCAGCTTCGCAAGCATACCCGAATCTTCGGCGTATTTCTTGAGCGTACGGGTCAGCGCACGACGGAAGCCCGTCAGGTGCGTACCGCCCTCGATCGTGTTGATGTTGTTCACATACGAATGCACGTTCTCCGAGAAGGAGTCGTTGTATTGCATGGCCACCTCGACCGGTACGCCGTTTTTCTCGGTGTCGAGGTAGATGATCTGATCGATGATCGGCGTACCGCGCGTGGCATCGAGATACTTGACGAACTCCTTGAGACCCTCCTCCGAATAGAAGTGGTCCTCATGCGTATTGCCCTCCTCGTCCTTGCGCATGTCATAGAGGTTGAGCCGGATGCCCTTGTTCAGGAAGGCCAGCTCACGCAGACGGTTGGCCAGGATTTCGTATTTATAGACAGTCGTATGGGTGAAGATCTCCGCATCGGGCTTGAAGGTGATGATCGTACCGCGGTCCGAGCAGTTTCCCACGATCTCGACCTGCGAGGTCGGCTTTCCCTGGCTGTAGGTCTGGCGGAATATCTTGCCGTCGCGGTGAATTTCTGCGATCAACAGCGTCGAAAGGGCATTCACGCACGAGACACCCACGCCGTGCAGACCGCCCGAAACCTTGTACGAACCCTTGTCGAACTTGCCTCCGGCGTGCAGCACCGTGAGGACGACTTCGAGCGCCGATTTGCCCTCCTTCTCATGGAAGTCCGTCGGAATTCCGCGGCCGTTGTCCCGGACGGTGATCGAGTTATCCTCGTTGATCGTCACGTCGATGTCGGTGCAATAGCCGGCCAGCGCCTCGTCGATCGAGTTGTCCACAACCTCGTAAACCAGATGGTGGAGACCCTTCTCGCCGATATCGCCGATATACATGGCCGGACGTTTGCGCACCGCCTCGAGGCCCTCGAGAACCTGAATATTCGATGCGGAATACGCTTCTTCCTGTTTCTTTACGTTTTCTTGTTCGGTACTCATCGTTGTCGTTTAAATAACGTACAAATATACGGTTTTTTTCCGGATAAAACAACTTATTCCAGTTCGGCCTTGAGGTCGATTTCCCGGATCTTACCCTGTGCGAAAAGGATGGCCCGGGCAGGGTAGTTCTCAATCAGCGACGTGTTGTGCGTGGACATCACCACGGCGCAGCCGCGCGCTGTGATCTGCCGGAAAAGCTGCATGATGCCGTCGGCCGTCAGCGGATCAAGGTTGCCCGTCGGCTCGTCGGCCAACAGGACATCCGGCTCGTTGAGCAGGGCCCGGGCAATGACCAGACGCTGCTGCTCGCCGCCCGAGAGTTCGAAGGGCATCTTGTAGCTCTTCTTCTCGAGCTGCACGACCTCCAACACCTTGTCGATCCGTTCGCGGATCTCCTGCTCGCGCCGCCACCCCGTAGCCTTGAGCACATAATAGAGGTTCATAAAGACGTTGCGGTCGGTGAGCAGCTGATAGTCCTGGAAGACGATGCCGATACGACGGCGCAGATAGGGGATCTGCTTGCGGCGCAGGCCGCGCAGATCGAAGCCGGCGACCCGCCCGCTGCCCGCAAGTAGCGGAACCTCGGCATAGAGGGTCTTGAGCAGCGAGCTCTTGCCGCTGCCGACCCGGCCGATCAGATAGACGAATTCTCCGGGCGACACCGTGAGATCGACCTCCGAGAGGACCATCTCGCCTTCGCGGATATACTTCTCGGCGGAGTTGCGGCCGAATGGAGCGTCGGTATGGTAGATGGTCGCGTTGCGGAGTTCGACCACATAGTTGTCGTTCATCATGCGTCGATTGTTTTACAGCTAACAAAGATACGAAAAAATCGTGTTCGGCCCGCTTCCCGAAGCAAAAAAACCGAGAAATCACCTCCGCAGGTCATTTTTCCCGGCGGGCCTTGTCTTGCTGCCGGACTGCGGGCCGTCCGAAATGGCCGAGGCAGTGCGCAGTCGCCGCATGCCGACGCGCATGCGAAGGGAAAAATTTGCTTTTCTACGGGGGATACATTATATTTGTCCCGGTTTTCGGTCGCTTTGCCCCGAAAAAACTGGGGGTGCCCGGTTTTGACAGCAGGCAGGGTTTGATTGTAAGCACGTCGAGCGCTGTGCGGCGGCTCGTAAATCCCGACGCTCGAAAATCAAATGGCAATAACAGCTACGCACTCGCTGCCTAATTTTCAAGGAAAATTAGCTTAATCCCCGGAGCCAAGGCGCCTCGGAGACGAGTATCCCGAAGGGACGTTCCGCTCTTTAACGGCTCTTCATACGGGGTATCATTCATTTAGAGATAGCGTGCCGGAGGGTCCCGGCCGGTGCGCGAAATTCAAGGGACTGGGATCCGGGTTAGGTTGCCGCCTGCCAGACCCGGATAGAAGGATCAAACGGCGGATAAGCGTGTAGAAAGCTTTTGGGCTCCCTGTTTGGACGCGGGTTCGACTCCCGCCACCTCCACACCGAAAGCAACGGGTCCAGGTCATCGAATCTTCGACTGCCTGGACCCGTTGTTTTCAGGATAGTTTCCGGGTCTACATTTCACTCAAGCGATAATCGCCTGCCTGTTCGTTCACAATGGTCCAGAGCACTTCGGGATGCAGCGCATCTTCCGGTCCGACGACTACGGCGACGGGAGGATCGAGCGTTACGCGGGCTTCGACGCCCGGCAGGGAGTTCAGGGCCTTCTCGACACGGGCCCGACAGTGGTCGCACATCATGCCTTCCACACGAAATCGTTTTTTCATATATTTTATTTTCAGAGGTTTCGGAGATATTCTGCGACGTTTGAGCCGCAGGCTGTTGGCCACGACACACACGCTGCTCATCGCCATGGCCGCTCCGGCGATCATCGGGTCGAGTCGGATTCCCCACAACGGATAGAGCGCACCGGCGGCGATCGGGATGCCGACAACATTGTAAAAGAAGGCCCAGAACAGATTCTGACGCACGGTACGCACCGTGAGTTCCGAGCAGCGGATCAGTTCGGGGACTTTCCTCAAATCGGAATTCAGAATCGTTATACGGGCGGCGTCCAGTGCAATGTCGCTGCCGCATCCCATGGCGATACCCACGTCGGCCCGGGCCAGGGCCGCGCTGTCATTGATGCCGTCGCCGACCATCGCCACGACACGACCTTCGGCCTGCAGCTCCCGGATGCAGGCCTCCTTTTCGGCCGGAAGCACCCCGGCACGGTATTTCCGGATACCGACTTTCCGAGCCAGGGCCGCAGCCGCAGTCTCCTGATCGCCCGTAAGCATCCAGACCCCGATACCGCGGGCGTGCAGGGCGGCGACCGCATCACGGGAGCCTTCGCGGAGCCGGTCCTCGAGGGCGATTACGGCCAGCGCCCGCCGCTCGTCGGCAAACCAGACGATGCTGCGGGCTCCGGCGGCCCACTGTGCCGCCAGCCGTTCCAGCTTCGGATCCGCCGGGATGGCTACGGACTCAAGAATCCGACGGCTCCCGACACGGTACTCCACACCGTCGAACCGTCCCGAGACGCCTGTTCCGGGATGATCCTCGATGCGCTCGGGAATCCTGTCAGGCACCTCTACGCCCTGCGCCTCGAGTGCCCCGACAACAGCGGCAGCCAGCGGATGTGCAGAAGACCGTTCGAGCGCGAGCAGCACACCTGCGGTCTGCTCCGCTTCCGCAGCCCAGGCCATTTCGGCAACCGCCGGCCGGCCTTCCGTCAGCGTTCCCGTCTTGTCGAGCACCACGGTATCGATCCTGCAGGCTGTCTCCAGCGTTTCGGCGTCCCGGATCAGAATGCCCGCTTCGGCCCCTTTGCCGATGCCTACCATGATGGCCGTCGGAGTAGCGAGCCCCAATGCGCAGGGACAGGCAATCACCAATACGGTTACGGCCGCCAGTATGCCCCGGGCAAAACCGTCCGCCGGATCAAACAGCAGCCACAACACAAAGGCCGTTGCGGCAAGCAGCAGGATCGCAGGGACGAAGACCGCGGCAATACGGTCCACCAATCGCTGCACCGGGGCCCGGCTTCCCTGGGCATCCTGCACGAGGCGGACGATCTGTGCAAGGAGCGTGCGGCCGCCCGTCCGGACCGCCCGATAACGGAGCGGGCCGTCGAGGTTGATCGTTCCGGCAAAGAGGGTTGCGGAGCGCTCCTTGAGTGTCGGGACGGGCTCGCCGGTGAGCATGCTCTCATCAACATGGGAGACCCCCTCCGTTACGACGCCATCGACGGCTATGCGATCACCGGGACGGGCCACAAGAATCTCGTCGGGCACGATCTCCTCGATCGGAATCTCGGTGGCACATCCCGCTTCGTCGAGGCGCAGCGCCGTGTCGGGCCGCAGTCCGGCAAGTTTGCGCACAGCCTCCATCGTGCCGCCCCTGGCCCGTTCCTCGAGCAGACGGCCCAGCAGCACAAAGGCGACGACCACCCCCGAAGCCTCGAAATAGACATGCGGTTCGATGCCGCGGCTGCGCCAGAACTCCGGGAAAAGCAGGTTGAAAAGACTGAACAGGTAGGCGATGCCGGTGCTCAAGGCTACCAGCGTATCCATATTTGCCGTGCGGTGCTTCAGCTGCCGCCAGGCACCCGCGAAGAAGCCGCGTCCGAAGAGAAAGACCAGCGGCGTGGCAAGCATCCAGGTAACCCACGGAGCCCAAGTGCGGTGCATGAAGCCCATGCCGATCACAAGCAGCGGCACGGCCAGCACGAGTGCCGCCCCGGCGCGCCGCTGCAGCGAACGATAGAGGCGGCTCTGCTCCCGTTCGGCCGTCCGGGCGGCATGGGCCGTGTCGATCACCAGGTCGTAGCCGGCCTCGCGGACCCGCTGCCGCAATCCTTCGGGTGAGATGCGCTCCGGATCGTACTCCACGGCCACGGTCGCCGCCGCGAAGTTCACCGCGGCATTCCGGACCCCGGGACAGGCCTCGAGGCTTCGGCCCACGCGGGCGGCGCAGGCAGCACAACTCATGCCGAGCACCGGGAAGAGGCGTTTCGTATCTTCATTCATGGAAGGTTCCGTTTAATCCAAGGCAAAGATACCCCGTCACGCAACGCTCCTTATTACGAAATTCGGGATTTCTTTTACAGGATTCCGGCCCCTGTTCAGACTCGGTCGAGCGGCCGGCGATCGGGATGTTCCTGTTCCCGGAAACGGCTCGGGGTCATTCCCGTAACCTGCTTGAACTGTGCGCTGAGGTAGGCTACGCTCGAATAGCCCAGCCTGTCGGCAATCTCCGACAGGGTCAGTTCCCGATCGGAGAGCAACTCCTTGGTACGTTCGATCTTCTGCGCGATAAGATACTTTTCGAGCGTCGTGCCGCAAGCTTCGGAAAAAAGTTTGCTCAAGGCGGAGTAATCGCGTCCGAGCCGTCGCTCGAGATACTCCGAAAAACGCATCGCGGAACGCTCTTCGCCGGCCCGGACCCATTCGATCACGGCCCGTTTGATCTGTTCGAGAAGCACCTGTCGGCGATCTTCCAGCAATTCGAAACCAAGCGCCTCGAGCGCCTGCCGCACCACGGACAACAGCTCCTTGTCGAGCGGCCCCTGCACCACGGCCTCGCCGAGCGTGATGCGCACGGGTTCGATACCGCAGCGGCGCAGCACATCGCCCACGACCAGTATACAACGGTCGCAGACCATATTTTTGATATGAAGCGTCTCGGTCATACCGCAAAGGTACGGATTTTCCGCGGAAGCCCGTTTCCGCAACGGCGATTTCCACAAAAAAGCCCCGGACTCCATAGGATCCGGGGCATCTTGTATCCTTGTATATCCGTGCTGCGACGGCCGTTATCGGTAGATCTCGTTCAGCAGGCGGGCCAGACGGAGCCCCGCACGGAGCAACTGCCGCTCCACGACGGGCGTCTGGGCCGCAATGTAATCATAGGAAATGTTCGTCCCTTCGGGCGTCGCCTCGTAGACGGCCGTGCAGATCCGCTGTGTCTCGCGCACCCAGTCGGCGGGCGTTCCCGCCGCTTCGGCGGCCGCCTCCTTTTTCGGCAGACGGTCGATCTCGCGCTGCCACTCGGTATAGCCCCAGTTGTGCGCCGCCTCGACGAGCGAGGTATCCCATACCGTATGGAGGTTCGTCTCACGTCCGAAGAAACGTACGGCAACCCGGTTGCCGCCCAGGTCCGAAGTGTGGCCCAGGTGCATCGGGCAATGCATGTCGCCCACCAGATGGATCAGCATCCGGAGCCGGATCTGTTCCTCCCCGGCGGTAAGACGCTTCGAACGAAGCTCTCCGACAAGCTGTTCGACGGCCTTCAGCACGTCGCCCGCGGGATTCTCGGGCATCGTTTCGAAGGTCTCGCCGGCATCCACGTTCTGGTAGTGCCACGTCTTCGTATGGGCGTAGGCGGGCGTGTGGCTGGCATTGTCGAGCCAGTTGGCATAATAGACCGGAGAATATCCTCCGAGGATGCGGTCGATCTTCTTCGCCGCAGCGGGCGTAAGGTGGCATTCGGCGATATAGGCCGTGATGTCGTGCCCCTTCTGTCCCCAGGCGAAGGCCCCCTGCACGGCAAGGAGCCACAGGACCAGAAGCGCGGTCTTCTTCATCGTCGGAAACTTCATGCGTACGTCGTTCGAAGGATCAATGGTTCATCGTGGCGAGGAACTCCTCGTTGGTGCTCGTCAATCCCATCTGCTTCTGGAGGAACTCCATGGCCTCGACAGGGGTCATGTCCGAGAGATACTTGCGCAGCACCCAGGTGCGGTTCATCACCTCGCGCGAAAGGAGCAGGTCTTCGCGCCGCGTACCCGAGGCAATGACATCGACAGCGGGGTAGACGCGCTTGTTCGCGAGCTTGCGGTCCAGCTGAAGCTCCATGTTGCCCGTACCCTTGAACTCCTCGAAGATCACCTCGTCCATCTTCGAACCGGTGTCAATGAGTGCCGTGGCGATGATCGTCAGCGATCCCTTCTCCTCGGTGTTGCGGGCCGCACCGAAAAAGCGTTTGGGCTTGTGCAGCGCATTGGCATCGACACCTCCCGAGAGCACCTTGCCCGATGCGGGCTGCACGGAGTTGTAGGCGCGGGCCAGACGCGTTATAGAGTCGAGGAAGATCACCACGTCGTGGCCGCACTCGACCATGCGCTTGGCCTTCTCGAGGACCATCTCGGCGACCTTCACATGGCGCGAAGCCTGCTCGTCGAAGGTCGAGGCAACCACCTCGGCCTTGACGTTGCGGGCCATTTCGGTAACCTCTTCCGGACGCTCGTCGATCAGCAGCACGATCATGTAAACCTCCGGATGGTTGTCCGCAATGGCATTGGCGATCGACTGCAGGAGCATCGTCTTGCCGGTCTTGGGCTGGGCGACGATCAGCGCACGCTGGCCCTTGCCGATCGGCGAGAAGAGATCAACGATGCGCGTCGAAAGGTTGTTGTGGCCGTTGCCCGTCAGGCAGAATTTCTCGCTCGGGAAGAGCGGCGTCATGTACTCGAACTGCACGCGGTCGCGGATATAGTCGGGCTTCAGACCGTTGATTTCGTTCACGCGCACCAGCGGAAAGTACTTTTCGCCTTCCTTCGGAGGACGGATCACACCGTTCACCGTATCGCCGGGCTTCAGGCCGAAAAGCTTGATCTGCGAAGGCGAGACATAGACGTCGTCCGGAGAATTGAGGTAGTTGTAATCCGCCGAACGGAGGAATCCGTATCCATCGGGCATGACCTCCAGCACACCTTCGCCCTCGATCTCTCCGGCGAAGTCGTCCTTGGTGATCACCTCCTCGTCGAGCGAGGGTGCCGGTGCCGTCTCCGCGCTTTTCTCCTCCTTGCCAGTCTCTTTTTCGGACGTGCGTACCTCGGGCTGTACCTGGTTCTTGGGCTTGCGGCCGCGGCGCTTCGGTTCAGGTTTGGGAGCCTCCTCCCCGGGTGCTGCGGCGACTGCCGGGGCGACTCCCGCGGCAGTGGCATGCTCCGCCGCAACCGGAACGGCGTGCTCCTGCTCCGGAGTCTCCTCCACCCGGGGAGCCTCCTGTGCCGCCGGTTCGCTGCGGGCAAGCCGGGGACGGCGTCCCCGGGGTTTCCGGACCGGAGTCTCCTCGACCTGCGGAGCAGTTTCGGAAGAGGTGCCGGAGTTGTCTGAAGCCGGTGCCGCCTCCGGGGCTGCCGTCTCCGCTATCTTTTCCAACAGTTCGCGCTTCTTCAACATGACATTCCCGATGCCCAGTGCCTTGGCGATTTCACGCAATTCGGCAAGGCTCTTACCTTTCAGCGCATTCAAATCCTGCATATGTAACAATTATCTCGTTTGTGATTTTCGGACCCGGCGGTCGCCCGGTCCCATGGAATTCGCATGCAAAGATAGTGCATTATTTTGAATTTCAAAACCAAGAGCGGATTCCGGCGGCAAAAAATCCCGTTCCTGAAAGGAATAACGGCATGAAATACCTATTTCTTGCGATTGCGCGACGAAATATTTTACACGACCTTTGCATCAGAAACAATGATCGAGTATTTCGCCATTGCATTGTTTGTATTGTTAATGTTTGTGTGTGTGAAAACCCCTCCGTTTCGCGGAGGGGTTTTTATTTTCGCTATCTCTTGAGTTTCAGTTCATAAAGATCGTGCCGTCGGTCGCGCAGATTCCGGACACTGCCGTAGGTGTGAAGCTCGTTCAACAGATCCAGATCGACATCCGAGATGAGGATCATCTCCGTGTTGGGCGTCGCCTCGGCCCGTTTTCCGTCGGTCGGGAAGGCGAAGTCGCACGGCGTGAAGACGGCCGACTGGGCATACTGGATGTCCATGTTGTGCACGCGGGGCAGGTTGCCGACGCTGCCGGCAATCGCCACGAAGCACTCGTTCTCGATGGCCCGGGCCTGCGCGCAGACCCTCACGCGCGAATAACCGTTCTGCGTATCGGTAAGGAAAGGCACGAAAAGTATCTGCATGCCCTGATCGGCCATGATGCGCGACAATTCGGGAAACTCCACGTCGTAGCAGATCAGCACGCCGATGCGTGCACAGTCCGTGTCGAAGGTCTGCACCATGCGGCCGCCGCTCAACCCCCAGCTCTTGACCTCGTCGGGCGTAACATGCACCTTCTCGTACATGTCGCACGAACCGTCGCGCCGGCAGAGAAAACCGACGTTGTAAAGGGAGCCGTCGGCCTTGATATAGGGCATGCTGCCCGTGATGATATTGATGTTGTAGCTGATGGCCAGCTCGATGAAGCGGTCGCGGACCTCCTCCGTATACTGGGCAAGGCCGCGGATCGACTGCGCCTCGCCCAGGTTGTTGAACTTGGCCATGAGCGGCGCATTGAAATACTCGGGAAAGAGCACGAAATCGCTCTTGTAGTCCGACACGGCATCGACGAAGAACTCGACCTGCTCGAAAACATCGTCGAGGGTCTTGTAGCTGCGCATCTGCCACTGCACCAGACCGACGCGCACGGTGGTCTTCTTGTCGACGAACTCCTGCGTGGGCGGCTGGTAGTAGATGTTGTCCCACTGCAGGAGCGTCGCGCAGTGGCACGACTCCTCGTCGTTGGGCAGGTAGTTGGGCATGACACGCCGCACATGAAAGTCGTTCGAGAGCTGGAAGGTCAGCACCGGGTCGTAGATTTCGCGCGAGCGGACCCGCTCGATGTACTCCTTCGGCCGCATCCGATCGGCATACTTATGGTAGTTCGGAATACGGCCGCCGAACATGATGGCCTTCAGATTGAGCTTTTCGCACAGCTCCTTGCGGTAGTCGTACATGCGTCGGGCCAGACGCAGGCCCCGGTATTCGGGATGGATGAATACTTCAATGCCGTAGAGGATGTTGCCCTTCGGATTGTGGGTGTCGAACGTCTCGTTGCCCGTAACCTTGGCATAGGTGTGGTCGCCCTTGACCATGTCGTAATCGACAATGATCGAGAGGGCGCAGCCCACGATCTTGTTGTCCACGACCGTTACGATCTGCCCCTCGGGAAAAATCTCGACGAGTTTGCGGATCTGTTCGCGGGTCCAGAAGACATCCCTGTCCGCATAGACGCGCGTGAAGGATTGGGCCAGCTGCCCGTAATCCTCCAGCTGAAGGTTGCGGACCTCGACCTTGTTGATCTTGTGCATCGAATCTGCCATCGCTGTGTGTATTTCCGTAAGACGGCGCAAAAATACGCATTTATCCGCAAAGTTGTCCGCCCGGAAGCGGGTCGTCTGCAGGTTCGGGAGATGGGAAAAGTTGTTCGGCAGCGAAAAAAAGGCTATTTTTGCATGCCAAAGATTCCGAAAATTATCCCGAAAATGCGGTACACACGATTCCAACAGATGGCAGCCGTCTGCCTGCTTGCCTCATTGTATCTCTTTGCAGGAAGCCGTGCGGCGACGGCTGCCGCCGGTCCTGCCGGACCGGCGGATACGCTGTATCTCGGCATCGAGGAGCTGTTCCGTCTCGGCGTGGAGCACAGCCTGCGCCTCCGGGCCTCCGGCATCGAGGAGCAGATCGGCGCAGAGCGGAGCCGCGCGGCCCGTCAGGAGCGCCTTCCGGAACTTAACGTAGGACTGAAGGGCGGCTATGTCGGACAGCCCGTAGTCTTCGAACACGGACTGGAGGACGCGACCTATCCCGACGCCCCGGAGTGGTCGCAGAATTACGTCATCGAATTGCTGCAACCCATCTATGACGGAGGGCGCATCCGCCTCGGTATCCGCCGGGCCGAGATCGAACAGCGCATGGCAGAGCTCTCGACGCTTGCCGACCGGAGCGCCGTGAAACTCGAATTGCTGCGCCAGTACATGGACCTCTTCACCCTCTACAAACAATGCGAGGTGCTCGACCGCAACATCGAAGAGTCGGAGCGGCGTCTGAAAGATATTCGCGAGATGCGCCGCGAAGGGCTGATCACCAACAACGACGTGCTGCGCAGCGAGATCAGCCTCACGGACGACCGGCTCGCCCTGCGCGAAGCGACCGACCGGGTCCGCCTGGCTTCGCAGCAACTCGACATCTGGATCGGCTGCGACGAGCGGACCATCCTCCGACCCGACACCTCGGACCTCGCTCCGGCGCAACGGCTCGAAAGCTACGAAGCCTATGTCGATGCGGCCTACGACGACGAGCCCACGATGCGGCTGCTGCGGGCACAGACCGAGCTGGCGCACAACGCCGAACGACAGGCCCGGTCGGCCTATCTCCCTTCCGTATCGCTCTATGCGGGAAATACGCTGGCGCGCCCGATCGCCCGCACGCTCGATGACCTTTACAACAACAACTGGAACATCGGACTATCGATCTCCTATCCGCTCTCGGCCCTCTACCGCAACCGGCACAAGGTGGGGGAGCAGCGACTCAACGTCCTCCGCAGCGAAAATGCCGAACAGCAACAGATGCAACGGCTGCGGATGCGCATCCGTTCGGCCTACCTGCGCCACGAACAGGCCCTCGAACGCGTCCGGACGCTCGAACTCTCGGTGCTTCAGGCCGAAGAGAACTACCGCATCATGCGGAACCGGTACATGGAACAGCTGGCGATCCTGACCGACCTGCTCGACGCCGACCGGCTGCGTCTCGAGTCGCAGCTCAAACTGACGACCGCCCGTACGGAAGTCGTCTATACCTATTACGAACTGCTGGATGCCTGCGGAAGGCTCTGAACGTTCCGTCTGCGAAAAAACGAAGGCCGCTGCGGGTTTTCCAACCTTTGCAGCGGCCTTCGCCTTGCGTACTCGGAGCGGGGATCGAACCCGCACGGCCATTGCTGGCCACAGGATTTTAAGTCCGGCGTGTCTACCTGTTCCACCATCCGAGCCCGAACTTCCCGACGGGAAGACGTCGGCAAAAGTACGAAAATATTTGCGAAACGCCAAAAATACAGTCCTTGGCCCGGAAATCACTCCGCCGCAGCCCGGAAGCGGTCGATGCAGGCGAAAATCGCCTCGTCGTCATCGGGAGCAAACCAATGGATCTCCGTATCGCGCCGGAACCAGGTCATCTGCCGCTTGGCATAGCGTCGCGTATTGCGCTTGATGAGCTCCACTGCCTCCTCATAGGTCGTGCGGTCCTCGAACCAGTCGAACAGTTCGCGGTAACCGACCGTCTGCAGGGCATTCAATGCCCGATGCGGATAGAGTCGGCGGGCTTCGTCCACCAACCCTTCGTCCAGCATCCGATCGACCCGGCGGTCGATCCGCTCGTAAAGCACCTCGCGGGGCAGCTCCACGCCGATTTTCAACGTCCGGAAAGGACGTTCGCGGCGGGTGCCCAGACGCTGCTCCGAATAGGGGCGTCCTGTTTGCAGACACACTTCAAGGGCTCGGACCACCCGCGCCGGATTGCGCAGATCCGCCGTTTCGCAATAAACCGGATCATGCTCCCGAAGTTCGGCGGCAAGAGCTTCGAGCCCCTCGCCGCGCAGCCGCTCCATCAGACGGGTGCGCAACGTTTCATCCGCCTGCGGCAGGTCGTCCATCCCGTCGCACAGAGCCTGGATATAGAGTCCCGAACCGCCTACGGCCACCACATCGTCGTGCGCAGCATAGAGCCTATCGAGACAGGCCAGCGCCTCCTGTTCATAGGTGCCGCAGTTCAAGCCGTCCGTGATATCGCGTGAGGCAATAAAATGGTGCTCAACCAATTGCTGTTCTTCAGCCGTAGGCTGTGCCGTGCCGATGGCCATCCCGCGATAGAACTGCCGCGAGTCGGTCGAAAGGATCGGAGCACCGTAACGCCGGGCCACACGCAGACTCAAGTCCGTCTTGCCCGATCCGGTGGGGCCTACGATTACCAGCAACCGTTTAATACTCATCGTCGTAGTTGTCGTCTCCTTCGAAATCGCTGAAGTCGCCCATCATCTCCTCGAAAGCCGAGCCTTCGTCCTCCTCACGGTTCTTCGTGGGATCGTACTGGTCCGGAGCCTCGGCCACGGCATAGATTTCCCGCGGGTAGGAAGCCTGCGGATCGGCCTCGTAAGCTCCCGTCAGTTCGAGGTAATAGGCCCGGTCGCCGAATAGATCGAATAGGTAGATCAGCCGGTCGCGCAGGTTGTGGATAATCTGCCCCAGGCGGATGCTCTCCATCGTCTCGGGACTCTCGCCCGTACCGTCGCCCATGTCCATCAGGGTAAACTCCCGCTGCTTTTCCCAGCGGTCGTCGGCCGTGAAGAACGAGGCCATACAGGGCTCGTACTCCAGCGAATCGAGAATGAAGTTGTGGAATTCGAGCAGCGTCGTGTCGTACATCACCTCATAATCTCGTACGAAATGGTCGTTCTCGTCGCTCAACATCCGGAATCGGAATACCATTGACATCGCAGTAGTGTTTTTATCGGTTTGTCTGCGGACAGGTCATGCCGCAGACGGGTTATTCGTCGTTTTTCGAAGCGCCGGCAGCGGCCCGCTCCTGCAAATAGGCCGTAACGACGTCGATCAGATGGTGACGGCCGGCGGGTTGTTCGGCCGAGGGGGCCACATAGTCGTGGTGGAACTCCCACCAGAAGGCGCCGCGGAAGCCATTGGCCGTAATCCACTCGATCTTGCGACGCATCGACACGGGGTTCTCGATCGTTACGAACTCTTCACGATCGGGCGAAAAATAATAGGAAACTTCAGCTTCGGGATCGTACTCTTCGGTCCATCCGCCCGTTTCCACGCGGGGCAGGAATTCCCAATAGGTAATGTAGGAACCGTAACGGCTCAACGGCCCGTCGGCTTTCTCGCCGGGTTTCAGCCCTTTGTAATAAAAACCGTAATTGGCCAGTCCCAGGCACAACTGCCGTTTGTCGAAGAGGGTCCAGTGGGCGAGTTTCTCGCGCAGCTTTGCCATCGAGGTATTGTGCGAGGGCGTGCTGCCCCAAACGCCGTCGCACATGTCGTAGGACATGATGTTGATCCAGTCGACAGCCCGGCTCAAACTGTCGGCCAACGGCTGGTCATAGACGTGGTCTATACTCAGGGCCGTCGTCAGGTAATAGGTTCTATCACGCTCATCTGCAAGCGAATCAAGGCTTGCGCGCAGACGATTCATCATGCCGGCGTGCAACTCCTTGTCGAGGGTGATCTCCCAGTCGATGTCCAGACCGTCGAAGTCGTTGTCGGCGACCAGACGCACCATATAGGCTTCGAGATTCCGCAGCCGCTCGGGTTTTTCGAGGAAGGGCAAAAACTCCTTCTGACCGCCGAAGCAAAGCAGAATCTTCGCCCCGGCCTCATGTGCCTTGCGGACCATCTGCGGAACAAGCGGCATATGGCCTCCGGCACGGGTATAGTCGAAAGCATCGGCCAAAGCCACGATTTCATTCCGCGGCAGGTCGAAGTCAATCTCCGGCCATTTGGCGGGAGTTGCCATCAGATAGATGAAGTCGAAAGCATCGTAGCCCGGATTCGACAGTTCGGCCTCGCTCAAAAGACTCTCCACCGAGTAGGTGGCATGGAGAAAATCCGGAAGGCTGTCGGATGCCGCACCCGGACGTTGCGAGCAACTGCACATGCCGAGCAGGGCAAGAAGGAGAATTTTTTTCATGATATAAAAGATAAGGGTTAGTTTTCGATTCGTGATCCATGCGATGATGATGACGGGACTATTTCCGAAAGCCACGCCATCACGTCCCTGGCATCGGGATAGTCCGTAAGCCGGGGCGACTGCGCCTGTCCGAACGCCACGCGGCGCGGATGTTCGAGACACTCCGTAACAACGCACTGCAACTCGGCATCATGTTCCGCAAGCCAGGCGGCGACCTCGTCCGTCGTACGATAATACGACCAGGAAAGTTCGCTCAAAGCCGTCGGGAACTCCCGCTGCTCGACGGCTACGGCCGCTCCGAGATCGAGCAGCGGTCGGTGCTGCATGGTCAGCAGCGCCCGGGTCTGAAGATAGTTGTTCCGGTATTTCGGATGAACAGCAGGCACCGCAAGTGCAGGCCGATATCCTTCGGGCATGAAAAGCATCGAGACGTTGCGGCATCCCAGACCCGAGTAAGCCCAGATATCGTCGGCAAGGCCCTTCAGCTGCTCCTTGGATTCTGTCCCGGACAATACGGCCACGGACTGGCGATGGCCGCGCAGCAGGGTAGGGATGCCGGCATAATGAGCGCGGAAATAGCGGTTGGCGTTATCGCTGCCGGTAGCGATAACCGCATCCGCGGTTTGCGCCGTTGCGTCGCTTATCGCAACGGGAACTTCGGGATCGAGCTCACGAAGCGTCTGCACGACATACTCCATGAGCACACGATCCTTGGCCGAGGGCTTGACCCGGCAACGGTGGCCACTCGCCACGACGCACAGCAGATCGAAAAATCCCACAAGGGGAATATTTCCGGCCATAATGACCAGGACCTCGGCTGGACGTGCTACGGGAAGCGCAGGGTAGGCTTCCAGCCACTTCTGTAGCTTATTGCGTTGCAGCATCTCCCGATTCAACGCCTCTACGGCACGTCGGATCTCTTCAGGGGAGAACCAGGGATTCTCCTCCGTGGCCCGAAGAATAACTTCGCGTGTCGCAACATCGTTACCGAAACGCTCCAGACGATCGCCCAATGCGGCAAAAAGCTCAATCGCATTTTTCATGAGGACAAAGATAATATATCGGCAAGAGATTCCGAACAAAAAATTTCCTCTGTTGCCGCATTTCCGCCATCTCAAAGCCTTTGACACTGCATGCCATGAAGTTAGGAACAAACTGTTGCAGATTTCAGAATGAATCATACCGGAAATCGACCGGATGAATCGGGTTGGGGAGCGATTTTTTTCGGGGTAAAATTTGGAGATTCGGATTTTTTACCTACCTTTGCACTCGCAATTACGAAACACCACTTGCGGAAATAGCTCAGTTGGTAGAGCGCAACCTTGCCAAGGTTGAGGTCGCGGGTCCGAGTCCCGTTTTCCGCTCCAGAAGGGGCCAGAAAGAAACCCCAGCAGAAAGCAGGAAGCCTTGTGTATCAGCGATATACGAGGCTTTTTCTTGTGTTCTCCCACTCCTGTTGAAGCAAAAGGCAGCAAGTATTTCAGGCCTTAATCGTGACCTTTTTTGCTTGGACCGAAAATAGGTCACGATTTAGCTCTATTTCGCTGATTTGCATCATTTTACTTGGCAACATTCCGGTGTTGGAGACGTTTAATTTATCCAAAAACCAAGCAGCAGAAGATTCGATCCCGGTTTTCTTTTTCGAAGAATCGGAATCCAGTGAAAAAGCTTCGAAAACTTCCGGATCGGCACCAGTCTCTTTTACGTCGGATCCGGAAGTCCCGGCAGAATGATTTTCAAAAAAGAGTTTCACGAAGAAATTTGGACCCGATACCATCCTTCCGTATCTTTGCATATCGTTCGACCCCTAAAAACAACAAACAAGATGGCAGACGATTATCTGGGACGCAAGATGGAGGAGTACCGCGCCCGTGCGGCTGCTCCCGCAACGCCGCACCGCCCGCAAGCCTCGCTCCGCAGGCTATTGGCGAAAAACCGCAGCTGTCGCGGATACGATCCGCGGTTCCATGTCCGCGAGGATCAGCTTCGAAGCATCATCGAGGTCAATACGCTTATCCCCTCGGCCCGCAACCAACAGGTCCTGCGCTTCCGTCCCGTACTGGAGGACGAGGCCGCGGAGATTCTGCCGCACATCCGGCTGGGAGCGGCTCTTGCGGAGCTGCACCTTCCGCTGCCGGGCACCGAACCCCGGGCCTTCATCATCGTCTGCTCGACGGTGCCCGAGACCCGCTATGTTTCGATTGACCTCGGAATCTCGGCCCAGAGCATGCTGCTCCGGGCTACCGAAATGGGGCTGAACGGCATCTGCATCGGGGCCTTCGACCGACAGGCGATCCGTGAAGCGTTCCACCTGCCCTGGGAGCCGGTTCTCCTGCTGGCCATCGGCAAAGGGGCCGAACGTATCGAGCTGGTACCTGCCGAAGCCGGCGAAAGTCTGAACTATTATCGTCGCGAGGGTGTACACTGCGTTCCCAAGCTCCCGCTGGAGGAGCTGCTGATCGGCAAATAAACGAATTGCATGTCTCCGGCATTTTTTTGCCGGGCGCAGTCCGGATCAGCACCGTTTTTGATAGACACGAAGGAAAAACACGTTCATGGAACTTTTCAACGACTGGATCACCCGAATCAACGACCTGCTGTGGAGTTACCTGCTTGTCGCGGCACTACTGTGCTGCGCCGTCTGGTTCACGCTGCGCACCCGGGGCGTGCAGTTCCGGATGCTGCGCGAAATGATCCGCGCCCTGGGCGAATCGCCCGGTTCGGCACCCCGCGGCGAACGGCATGTATCTTCGTTCCAGGCCTTCGCCGTCTCGCTGGCGAGCCGCGTCGGCACGGGCAACCTCGCAGGTGTGGCCACAGCAATCGTCATCGGCGGCCCGGGAGCGGTCTTCTGGATGTGGGTCATCGCCCTGCTGGGTGCCGCGAGCGCCTTCGTCGAATCGACCCTCGCACAGCTCTACAAGCGCCGCGGCAAGGAGTCCTACATCGGCGGCCCGGCCTACTACATGCAATACGGACTGGGCAAACGATGGATGGGTATCCTGTTCGCCGTACTAATCTGCATAACTTTCGGCTTCGCCTTCAACTCCGTACAGAGCAACACGATCTGCGCCGCCTGGGAACGGGCCTTCGGACTCGATCCGCTGTGGGTGGGTGCGGTGCTTACGCTCCTTACGGTCGGTATCATCTTCGGAGGCATCCACCGCATCGCCCGTGTAAGCGGCGTACTCGTTCCGGTCATGGCGCTCGGCTACATCGCCCTGGCTCTGGGCATCGTTCTCTGGAACATCGGCCGGCTGCCCGAAGTGCTGCGACTGATTCTTTCGGAGGCCTTCGGCTGGAGCCAGGCCCTCGGCGGAGGCATCGGCGCCGCTCTGATGCAGGGAATCAAACGGGGACTCTTCAGCAACGAGGCAGGCATGGGTTCGGCCCCGAACGTCGCGGCTACGGCCCACGTCTCGCATCCCGTCAAACAGGGGCTTATCCAAACCCTCGGGGTCTTCACCGACACGCTGCTCATCTGCACCTGTACGGCCTTCATCATCCTTTTCGGCGGCACGCCGGATCCGTCGCTCAACGGCATCCAGCTCACGCAGGCGGCCCTCGTCTCGGAAGTGGGCCCCGCAGGGGAGTTGTTCGTCGCCGTGGCGATCTTCCTCTTTGCCTTTTCGTCGATCATCGGCAACTACTACTACGGCGAGGCGAACATCCGCTTCATCACACCGCGGCGCGGTGTGCTCACGGCTTACCGGCTGCTCGTGGCCGGCATGGTACTTTTCGGGGCGCTGGCCACACTCGATGTCGTATGGAACCTTGCCGACGTCACGATGGCACTGATGACGCTATGCAACCTGACAGCGATCGTCTGGCTCGGCGGCGAAGCCTTCCGCCTGCTGGGAGATTACATCGTCCAGAAACGCCGGGGCATAAAAAATCCGACCTTCCGCCGGGAACGGATTCCCGAACTGCGAGGCCGGATCGAATGCTGGTAGGGGAATTTCGCTATCGTCCGAGTCGTTCCAGAATGATTTTCCCGTTGATCCGGTTAAGCAACAGTCCCTCCTCCCAGTTCCAACCTGGATAGGCCCGTTTGAGCGCGGCGACGCTGTTTGCCACGCCGCTTCCACCCGACGTAGCGAAGGGAATCAACCGTGTGCCGTTCCATTCATGGCTCTCGAGGAAGGTCTGAATGATGCGCGGAGCCTGATCCCACCAGATCGGATAGCCGATAAAAAGCACATCGCAAGCAGGCAGTTCGTCCGTTCCGGAACGGATGGTAGGCCGTGCCTGCGGTGACGCCATCTCCACCGAACTGCGCGAACTGCGGTCGTGCCAGTCAAGATCGGCGGCCGTATAGGGATCCGCAGGTTCGATGGCATGCAGCGTACCGCCCGTAATGCGGGCTACCTCGCGAGCTGCCCGTGCTGTCGTTCCCGTTGCCGAAAAGTAGGCAACCACAATACGATCCGCAGGCTTCTGTGCCCGTATCTCCGAATTCGTTTCCATAAACAATAGCAGCAACAAAAGAATACGCGCAGTCCGTCTCATCGTGCATCGGCGTTGTCGAACGCATGGTGCAGGAAAGCCTCCATACGGTCGAAAGGAATCACCTTGAGGTTGTCGTAAAGATCGACATGGCAGGCTCCGGGGATGATCAGAAGCTCCTTGTCGGTACCCGTAAGCCGCTTGAAGGCATCTTCGGAAAAGTAGCGCGAATGCGCCTCGGCCCCGTGGATCATCAGCACCGGCGTACGGATTTCATCGATATAGGTCAGGATCGGCATGTTGATGAAGGCCAGCGAATTGGTCTTCAGCAGGCCTTCATTCGAATTGGGTGAACGGCGATGATACCCGCGTGCGGTCTTGTAATAGTCATGATACTGGCGCACGAAGAGCGGAGCATCCTCGGGCAGCGGATCGACCACGCCACCGTCACGTTCACAGGTTCCCGTACGGTAGGCCTCGCCGCGCAGGCGGTTGAGCTCTTCACGCAGGTGATAACGGGCGTCGGCGTCCATCGCATCGAAATAGCCCCGGGCATTCACGCGGCTCATGTCGTACATCGTCGAGGTGATCGTCGCCCGGATACGGGGATCGTTGGCCGCGGCATTGAGGGCGAAACCTCCCCAGCCGCAGATACCGATGACGGCAATCCGCTGCGAATCGACATTCTCCCGCGTGGTGAGGTAATCGACTGCGGCGCTGAAGTCGTCGGTACTGATCTCCGGAGAGGTCAGGTAACGGGGCTGGCCGCTGCTTTCGCCATAATACGAAGGATCGAAAGCGACGGTCAGAAATCCCCGCTCGGCAAGTGTCTGGGCATAGAGACCCGATACCTGCTCCTTCACGGCGCCATAGGGGCCGCATACGGCAATGGCAGCCAGCGGCCCGTCCGTATCTTTCGGTTTGTAGAGATCGGCGGCGAGGGTGATGCCGTAGCGATTGTGGAAGGTGACTTTCGTGTGCGAGACCCGTTCGCTCTGCGGGAAGGTCTTGTCCCATTCAAGGGTAAGGTTCAGCGTATCCATATCATTTATCGTGTTTTGAGCCGTTGTTAAAGCCGCCGGGACACATGCAAGAAGGGTCAGGAGCGGCAGGATGTACGATCGTTTCATGGCGGATTCCCAATTTTTCCTGCTACAAAGATAAGCGTCATTTCGAACCGGTCGGTTAAACGGATTACGGAAGGAACTACCATTTTTACCGGTATTCGCCGCCATTGGATCGGAGTCTTTGCGAAAACCGTAAAATCGGTAAATGAAACCGGAATCGTGATACTGCCGGAAAGCCGTTTTTTTTCGTAACTTTGTCTCGGTCAAAATCCCTGAAATAGGGTATGTCCGCCTTCTGCAAGACACAACGAACAGAACAATACATCATCTCATGTTACGAAAGATCAGAACAACGCTTGCGATCCTCTGCTTCGCACTCATCACGCTGCTCTTCCTCGACTTCACGGGGACGTTGCATGCGTGGTTCGGATGGCTGGCGAAAATTCAGTTCCTGCCGGCATTGCTGGCGCTGCATCTGGGCGTCGTGGCGCTCCTTGTCCTGGCGACACTGCTCTTCGGACGCATCTACTGCTCGATCATCTGCCCGCTCGGGGTCATGCAGGACATCATCGCACGATTCGGCAGCCGGGGGCGGAAACGGAAGTACCGCTACACCTACTCTCCGGCCAAAAACTGGCTGCGCTACGGCATTCTCGTCCTCTTCATCGCGGCACTCGTCGCCGGCATCGGATCGTTCGTCGCGCTGATAGCCCCCTACAGCGCCTACGGACGCATCGCCCAGAACCTGCTGGCGCCCCTCTACGGATGGGGCAACAACCTGCTGGCCTACCTGGCCGAACGGGCCGACAGCTACGCCTTCTACCGCACGGAGGTCTGGATACGCAGTCTGCCAACGCTGCTCATCGCCGCAGCGACGCTCATCCTGCTCTTCGTCCTGGCCTGGCGCAACGGACGCACCTGGTGCAATACGGTCTGCCCGGTCGGCACGGTGCTGGGATTCTTCTCCCGCTTCTCGCTTTTCCGCCCGGTGATCGACACCGCGAAGTGCAACGCCTGCGGGCTCTGCGCCCGACAGTGCAAGGCCTCCTGCATCGACGCGAAACACCATAGGGTCGACTACTCGCGTTGTGTGGCCTGCATGGACTGTCTCGACAACTGCAAACAGGGCGCCATCAGCTACCGGCGCCGGACGTCCGATGCTCCGGATGCCGGCAGAACCAAAACGGATGCCGCCCCACACGACGCTTCGCGCCGTTCATTCCTCACGGGTGCAGGGCTGGTGCTCGGCACGAGTCTCGTCCGTGCCCAGGAGAAGAAGGTGGACGGCGGTCTGGCCGTGATCCTCGACAAGAAGGCGTCCGCCCGCCATACGCCGATCGTACCGCCGGGTGCCATGAGCCTGCGCCACCTGGCACAGCACTGCACGGGCTGCCAACTCTGCGTCGCTGTCTGTCCCAACGGCGTGCTGCGCCCCTCGGGAGGCATCATGACCCTCATGCAGCCCGAATCCTCCTACGAGCGGGGCTATTGCCGGCCCGAATGCGTCAAGTGCTCGGAGGTGTGTCCCGCGGGAGCGATCCGCCCGATCACCGCAGCCGACAAGTCGGCCATACAGATCGGGCACGCCGTCTGGGTTCGGGAGAACTGCGTACCACTCACCGACGGCGTAGCGTGCGGCAACTGCGCCCGCCACTGTCCGACGGGTGCCATTACGATGGTGCCCTCGGATCCCTCGAAGGCCGACTCGCCGCAGGTACCAGTCATAAACGAGGAGCGCTGCATCGGCTGCGGCGCCTGCGAGAATCTCTGCCCGGCGCGCCCCTTCAGCGCCATCTATGTCGAAGGCCACGAATGCCACCGTATGATCTAATCCGCAAGAACCGAATATGGACAAGATAAAGAACCACAAAGAAGAGATCAGCCGCCGGGCGTTTCTCAAACGCCTCGGAGCGGGAACCGCCGCCGTATCGGGACTGACGCTGGCCGGATGCCGGCCGACGCAGCAGACGGCCGTACAAGGCGAGCTGCCGACCGACCAGATGACTTTCCGCGAGAATCCCTCGACGGGCGACCGCGTTTCACTGCTGGGCTTCGGCATGATGCGCCTTCCGATGATCGGAGGACACGGTGCCGACGAAGGCAAAGAGATCATCGACCAGGAGGCCGTCAATGCAATGGTTGATTACGCCATTGCGCACGGCGTAAACTACTTTGACACATCGCCGGCCTATTGTCAGGGACTTTCCGAGCGTGCTACGGGCATCGCCCTGAGCCGTTACCCGCGCGACAGCTATTTCGTAGCCACGAAATTATCGAATTTCGCCCCCTCGACCTGGAGCCGAGAGGCGTCGATCGCCATGTACCGCAATTCGTTCAAGGAGCTCGGGGTCGATCGGATCGACTACATGCTGCTGCATGCCATCGGCATGGGCGGCGGCATGGAGGAGTTCGAGGCCCGATACATCCGCAACGGCATGCTCGACTTTCTGATGGCCGAACGCGAGGCGGGACGTATCCGCAACCTGGGCTTCTCCTATCACGGCGACATCGCGGTCTTCGACCGCATGCTGGCCGAGCACGACCGTTACAAGTGGGATTTCGTGCAGATCCAGCTCAACTACCTCGACTGGAACTATGCCAAGCAGATCAATCCCCGCAATACCGACGCCGAATACCTCTACGGCGAACTCGAAAAACGCCATATCCCGGCCGTCATCATGGAGCCGCTGCTCGGCGGGCGCCTGTCGAACGTCCCGAATGACATCGTCGTACGGCTCAAGCAACGCGAGCCCGGACGAAGCGTGGCGTCATGGGCCTTCCGCTTCGCAGGATCGTTCCCCGGGGTGCTGACCGTATTGAGCGGCATGACCCGCATGGAGCACCTGCAGGACAATCTGCGGACCTTCTGTCCGCTCGACCCGCTTTCGGACGAGGAATTCGCATTCCTCCAGCAGACGGCTGACCGCATGATGCAGTTCGACACGATTCCGTGCAACGACTGCAAATACTGCATGCCCTGTCCCTACGGACTGGATATCCCCGCCATCCTGCTGCACTACAACAAATGTCTGAACGAGGGCAATATCACTACGGGTACGCAGGACGAACACTACCGCGAGGCCCGTCGGGCCTACCTGATCGGCTACGACCGCAGCGTGCCGCGCCTGCGGCAGGCCGACCACTGTATCGGCTGCCGCCAATGTGTGCCGCACTGCCCGCAGGGCATCGACATTCCTCACGAACTGCACCGGATCAGCGCTTATGTCGAACGACTCAAACAGAACAAGGATGATCAGAGAGGCCATCGCCATGCTGCACGAAGGGGGCCACACGCTCGTCGTGGCCAACGGTAACGTCTTCCGCGCGTTCGACCGACGGGGCGTGGCGGATCTCTACCGCCTGCTGCACGAAGAGCCCGGATTCCTGCGCGGTGCCGTCGTTGCGGACAAGGTCGTGGGGAAAGCCGCCGCCGCGCTGATGCTGCTGGGCGGAGTCGCGGAACTCCACACGGACATCATCAGCGGCAAGGCAACAGAGTTGCTGCACGGCAGCAGCCTCCGCTACACATACGATCTGGAGGTACCGCACATCATCAACCGCACGCGGGACGGGTGGTGCCCGCTGGAGACCCGCTGTCGGGACTGCCGTACGGCGGAAGAGTGTCTTGCGCAGATCAAGGCGTTCTTCGCCTCTCAAACGACCGAAAAATGAAAAGAAAGTCTCTGATCCACACGGCCATTCTGGCACTTATTTCAATCAATACCGCAGCACACGGGCAAACCGGCGCGGCGGACTCGCTTCCCGCGGCAGGCATCCATGCCATCGACCGCGTGGTCGTAACGGGGACACGCAGCGCCACAGACATCCGACACCTTTCGCAGAGCGTCTCCGTCGTTGACCGGCAGCAGCTTGAACAGGGGTTTCGGACCTCACTGCTTCCGACACTCTCGGAGCAGGTTCCGGGACTTTTCATCACCTCGCGGGGCATTTTGGGCTACGGGGTCTCGGATGGAGCTGCCGGAGGCATCTCGCTGCGCGGATTGAGCGGCGGTTCGGGACGCCTCATGGTGCTCATCGACGGACATCCGCAATACATGGGCCTCATGGGCCATCCGATTGCCGATGCCTGCCAGACGCTGCTCGCCGAACGGGTCGAGGTGCTGCGAGGCCCGGCTTCGGTGCTCTACGGATCGAACGCCATGGGAGGCGTGGTGAACATCGTTACGCGCCGCATGCAGGAACAGGGTGTCAAAACCGACGCGATTCTGGGCTACGGCTCTTTCAACACGTTGCAGAGCGAACTGACGAACCGTATCCGTTCGGGACGTTTCACCTCGATTGTGAGCGGATCCTACAACCGCACGGACGGACACCGCACAGACATGGGTTTCGAACAGTACGGCGGATATGCCAAAGTGGGGTATGACCTCTCGACACAATGGGCCGTGCGCGCCGACGTGAACCTCACGCATTTCAACGCGTCGCAACCAGGAACCCTGTCCGAGCGGATGTATGACGCCGACCAGCGTATCACACGGGGCATGACCTCACTGGCCATAGAGAACCGCTACGAGCGAAGTTCGGGCGCTTTGAGCCTTTTCTACAACTGGGGCCGACACAGGATCAATGACGGACATACGGCCAACGAAGCACCTCTCGATTATCGGTTCAATTCGTGGGACAACATGATGGGCCTTTCGTGGTATGAGAGCATGCGGCTCTTCCGCGGCAACCGGCTCACTGTCGGTGTGGACTATTACCGCTTCGGCGGCAAAGCCTGGAACCGCTACATCGCTGGCGAGCACGAAGGTGAAAACTCGGAGCTGGCCGATGTCGTGCAGCACGAGACAGCCGGATATGTCGATTTCCGCCAGCACGTCGGAAGCCGGCTGACCTTCGACGCCGGGCTGCGCCTGGACCACCACTCGCATGTCGGCACGGAATGGATTCCCCAGGCGGGACTGTCGCTGCATCTGCCGCACGACCTCGAACTGAAGCTCTCTGCAAGCAAGGGTTTCCGCTACCCGACGCTGCGCGAGATGTACATGTTCCCGCCGCAGAACCCCGACCTGAAACCCGAACGGATGTGGAACTACGAGCTTGCACTCTCGCAGCACCTGCTCGAAGGGCGCCTCACCTACGGCATCAATCTCTTCCGCATCGACGGCGAGAATCTGATCGTCGCCGTACCGCGCGAGGGGGCCACTCCGCTCAACATCAACACGGGGGACATCGAGAACACGGGAGTCGAGGGGCAGATCACCTGCCGCATCGGGGGGAACTGGAGCGTGGATGCCAACTACAGCTACCTGCACATGGTTTATCCCGTGCTCGGAGCCCCGGAGCACAAGCTCCATGCCGGGGTGCTTTTCAACCGCCGCCGCTGGAACATTTCGACGGGAGTGGAATATGTCGGCAACCTCTATACGGAGGTTGTCGTCAATGGCCGGGGAACGGAACGCCGCACATCGTTCGTACTTTGGAATCTTGACGCCTCGTTCCGCGTCGCCGAATGGCTCACGCTCTGGATGCGGGGCGAGAATCTGCTGGCTCAACGCTATGAGATCAACGCCGGCTATCCGATGCCGCGAGCAACCTGCATGGGCGGCATAAAGGTGAACTTCTAACAGAAAAACGATATGAAGAAAGCAACCATGTTTACGGTTCTTTTTGCGGCCTCCTGTTCGATGGCAGGAGCTGCGGAACGACAAGAGCCGGCTCCCGTTGCCGAAACGCTTCCGAAGGTCTACTTCATCCGGGAGATTTCTGCAGCCAATCTCGTGAAGATCTACGAAGCGCTGGGCCGCAAGGCCGAAGGACGTGTCGCCGTAAAACTTTCAACGGGCGAACCCGGCGGCCACAACTTCCTGCAGCCGGCTCTGATTGCCGACCTCGTACACCGCGTCAACGGCACGATCGTGGAGTGCAACACGGCCTACGGAGGCGGACGCGCCGATACGGAAAGCCATCTGAAGGCAGCTGCCGATCACGGATTCACGGCCATCGCACCCGTGGAGATCATGGATGCTGAAGGCGAGGCGGTGCTTCCCGTACGGGGCGGCCGGCACATCAGGGAGGATTATGTCGGCAAAGGCTATCTGAAATACGATTTCACGATCGTCCTCTCGCACTTCAAGGGACATGCCATGGGCGGTTTCGGAGGTGCAATCAAGAACATATCGATCGGCATCGCCTCCTCGTCGGGCAAAGCCTGGATTCACTCGGCCGGCCAGACACGCGATGTTGCAAAGGTATGGGGCAGCCTCCCTGCCCAGGATGATTTTCTGGAGTCGATGGCCGAAGCTGCGAAAGCCGTCATCGACCACTGCGGCGACCGGATTCTCTACATCAGTGTGGCGAACAACCTCTCGGTGGATTGCGACTGCGACTCCTCGCCCGAAGAGCCCAAAATGGGGGATATCGGCATTCTCGCCTCATTGGATCCCGTAGCTCTCGACCGAGCCTGCACCGATTTGGTCCGCGCTTCGGAGGACCATGGCAAGATCCATCTGATCGAGCGAATCGATTCGCGCCACGGCATGCACACGCTCGACTATGCCGAACAGCTCGGCATGGGAAGTCAGCATTATGAACTCATCGAACTGAATTAAAAACACAATACGATGCAAACGACAAGCGTAAAACTCCATTCGCTGGAATACCGTCAGGCAAAGACCTACTGGATTGCAGCACTTTTCGTACTGGGCAACCTGCTGCTGCCGCAGCTCTGTCATCTCATCCCGCAGGGCGGCATGCGGTGGCTTCCGATCTATTTCTTCACCCTCGTCGGCGCCTACAAGTACGGCTGGCGCGTGGGATTGCTGACCGCCGTGGCCTCGCCGCTGCTCAACTCCGCGCTCTTCGGCATGCCGGCCGCAGCCGTGCTGCCGGCCATTCTGCTCAAATCGGTACTGCTGGCCCTGACTGCAGGCTATGCCGCCGCACGCTTCAACAAGGCTCCACTGTGGCTGCTTGCAGCCGTGGTTCTCGGCTATCAGACGGTCGGCACACTGGGCGAGTGGGCATTGAGCGGCAGCCTTGCCGCCGCCACGCAGGACTTCCGGATCGGCATTCCCGGCATGCTGCTGCAGCTCATCGGCGGCTGGTTCTGCATCAACCGCCTGCTTCGCCGCTGATTGCACTGCAGCGCAAATGCGTTCGAAATCCCGCACGGAGATCCGATGCGGGATTTCGGCCTTATTTTTTTAATATTATTTATTATTTCCGTATCTTTGTCCGCAGCAAATCCCTAACAGCAACAAACACTATGGCAAAAGCAGTAAACATCGCCCGTTCACACCGGATGGACGGCATCGGAGAGTACTATTTTTCGCGTCGTCTGCGCGAACTCGCCGAGATTGAGGCGACGACAGGCCGCCAGATCGTCAAATTGGCCATGGGCAGCCCCGATCTGCCGCCCCACCAATCGGTTATCGATCGTCTGGCCAAGGAGGCACAGCGTCCCGACGTGCACAAGTACATGTCCTACCAGGGAGAACCGATTCTGCGCAAGGCTTTTGCCGACTGGTATAAGAAATGGTACCATGTGGACCTCGACTTCAAGTCGGAGATCTATCCGCTGATCGGATCGAAGGAGGGTATCATGCACCTCTGCATGACGTTCCTCAATCCCGGCGACAAGGTCCTCGTACCCAACCCGGGATACCCGACCTATTCGGCCGGTGTGAAGCTCGCCGGCGGCGTGATGGTTCCCTATTCGCTCAACAAGGCGACGAACTTCTATCCCGACTTCGAAGCCATCGAGAAGGCCGGTCTCGACGGCGTGAAGATGATGCTGGTCAATTACCCCAACATGCCGACCGGCCAGACACCCACGATGGATCTCTTCCGGAAGATCATCGACTTCGGCGCCAAGCACAACATCCTGATCATCCACGACAATCCCTACAGCTTCATCCGCAACGCCGAGGCGCCGATCTCGATCATGGCGGTCGAGGGCGCAAAGGAGGTGGCACTGGAGCAGAACTCGCTCTCGAAGGCCCACTCGATGGCCGGATGGCGCGTCGGCGTGCTCGTCGGAAAGGCCGATTGGATCAAGTCGGTAATGACCTTCCGCAGCAATATGGATTCGGGTATGTTCTATCCGATCCAGGCCGCATCGGAAACGGCGCTGTCGCTGGGCGAGGAGTGGTTCAAGGAGCTCAATGCCATCTACTACGGGCGCGAGAAGCAGGCCTATGCGCTGCTCGATGCACTGGGATGCAGCTACCGGAAGAACCAGGCCGGTCTGTTCGTCTGGGCCGAGCTTCCCGAAGATTACAAGGGCGACAGCTTCTCCTTCTCGGACGAGGTGATCGACAAGTGCGACGTATTCCTCACACCGGGCGGCATCTTCGGCTCGGAGGGCGAGCGTTACATCCGCATCACGCTCTGCTGTCCCGAAGAGTTGCTCAAGAAGGCCACGGACAACGTCCTGGCGAAATTCCGCAAATAGGGTAGCCCCTCCATACGAAAGCGCGCCGGTCCTTGCTGGAACCGGCGCGCTTCTTTTTGCGGTATCGCAGTCTATTCGGATTTTCGGACCTCGATCTTCGCGGCAGCGGCCTTCACGCGATCGCGCAGCGTCGTCAGATCGCAACCCGGACGGTCGTAACCGACAACAACGCCCATGCGGCGTCCGACGCGGGCCGACGGCTTTCCGAAAATACGCACATCAAGACGGGCGTCCTCGGCCAGGGCCTTGTCAATTCCCTCATAGCAGGGCGCCTCGGCGCAAGCTACCGGCGACAGCACTACGGCGCTCGCTCCGGGACGTTCGAAGGTGATCTCCGGAATGGGCAGTCCCAGCACGGCCCGCAGGTGCAGTTCGAATTCGTTGAGATTCTGCGTTCCGGCCAGCGTTACCATTCCCGTATCGTGCGGCCGCGGCGAGAGCTCCGAGAAATAGACCCCGTTCTCATGGCTCAGGAAGAATTCCACACCCCAAATACCGGCCCCGGTCAGCGCTTCTGTAACCGCGGCGGCCATGCGCTGTGCCTCCTTCAGGTGCTCTGGTGCGATATGCGGCGACTGGAAGCTCTCACGGTAATCTCCGCCCTTCTGCACATGTCCGATCGGCGGACAGAAGAGCGTCGGACCGTTCTTCTGCGTTACGGTCAGCAGGGTGATCTCGCTGTCGAAACGGATGAACTCCTCGACGATCAGTTCGCGGATATCGCCGCGCGACCCTTCGCAACCGTAATGCCAGGCCTGCTCGATCTCCTCAGGGCCCTTGACCACAGACTGTCCCTTGCCCGACGAGGACATCAGCGGCTTGACCACACACGGATAGCCGATCCGGTCGGCCGCTTCGCGCAACTCCTCGAGCGTTTTGGCATAGTAGTACCGGGCCGTTTTGAGACCCAGTTCCTTGGCGGCCAGGTCGCGGATCGCCTTGCGGTTCATCGTGAAATTCACGGCACGGGCGCTCGGCACGACCTGAATTCCAGCCTGTTCGAAATCATAGAGCCGCTCGGTGCGGATCGCCTCGATCTCGGGAACGATCACGTCGGGACGATGCTTTTCAACCACGGCAGCAAGTGCGTCGCCATCGAGCATGTCGAAAACCTCCGCGGCATCGGCCACCTGCATGGCGGGTGCGCCTGCATACGAATCGCACGCTACGACGGTCTGTCCCAGCCGCTGCGCGGCAATGGTAAACTCCTTGCCCAGCTCTCCGGAGCCCAGAAGCAATATCTTTTTGGTCATATTCGGTAGAATTTATGGTATCGGCAAAACAATTCAGCCGCATGACGGAGCGGCCCGCCCGGACCGGCTATCAGAGGGCGAAGAGCATGAAGATCTGCGCCGTCAGCACCCGAAGGAACATCACCACGGGATAGACCGTCGAATAACCCACGGCAGGCATGTCGTTTCCGGCCGTTGCATTGGCATAGGCCAGCGCAGGGGGGTCGGTCGTCGATCCAGCGATCAGTCCCATAAGCGTATAATAATTCATTTTCAAGTACTTTCTTGCAATCACCGCAACAAGCACAAGAGGTACTACCGTGATAATGAATCCATATCCGATCCAGCGGTATCCGCCATCGGCCACCGCCTCGATGAAGCCGTCGCCGGCACCGATACCCACCGCCGCAAGGAAGAGGGCGATACCGATCTCGCGCAGCATGAGGTTTGCCGACATGGTCGTATAGGTAACCAGATGGAAATGCGTGCCGAAACGCCCGATGAGGATTGCCACGATGAGCGGACCGCCGGCGAGTCCCAGCTTCACGGGCTGCGGCACATTGAGCAGCGGAATCGAGCCGAGCAGCACACCGAGGGCAATGCCTACGAAGATCGTGATGAGATTCGGATGGTCGAGCTTCTTGAGCGAGTTGCCCAGCACGTCGGCCACCTGCGCCACGGCCTTCGCCGGGCCCACGACCATCACCCGGTCGCCGACCTGCAGCTCCAGCCCCTGGTAGGGAATCAGGTCCATGCCGGCCCGATTGACGCGCGTGATGGTTATGCCGTATTTGGTCCGCAACCGCAGATCGGAGAACTTCTTGCCGTTGATCGACGACTTGGTAATAAGGATCCGGCGCGAGATCAGCTCGGCATTGGGCGTATTGTTGCCCCAGTCCTCGTCCGAAAGCTCCACGCGATGGCCGAAGAAGGCCACGATGGCCTCCGTGTCCTCGCTCTGGCAAATGACCCACAGACGGTCGCCCACATGGATCAGACTGTCGCTGTCGGCCATTGAAATCTCACCGTCGGGATGCATGATGCGCGAAATGACAAATTGACGGTTCACCAGATCTCGCACATACTCCACACTCCGTCCGTCGAGCATCGAGTTCGTAAACTCGACAGAAACCTTGTCGGCGAACTTCTGCTCTCGGGAGAGTTCGGCCAGCGCCTCGTCCTCCTTCTCGAACTTTACGCGGAAGGCATAGCGGATAAAGATCATCGTGAAGATAATGCCTACGACACCCAGCGGATAGGCCACGGCATAACCCAGGGCAATCGAAGGATCGTCGCATCCCGTCGCATCGGCATAAGCCTGCTGCGCGGCTCCGAGTCCCGGCGTGTTGGTTACGGCGCCCGAGAGGATGCCGACCATCGTAGGGATGGGCGTTCCGGTCGTCAGATGGAGAATATAGGCTGTCAGGACACCCAGAAGTACGATCGCCACGGCACAGCTCACGAGCGTCATGCCGCCGTGCTTGAACGAGGCGAAAAATCCAGGTCCGACCTGCAGGCCGATCGAAAAGACGAAGAGGATCAGCCCGAACTCCTGCACGAAGTTGCGGACTTCGCCGTCCACCGTCATGCCGAAATGGCTGAAAATGATTCCCACGAAGAGAATCCAGGTGATGCCGAGCGAAACGCCGCCAATCTTGACCTTTCCCAGAAGGATACCGAAAGTGATGACCAGCGCGAAGGTCAGCACCGCGTGCGCAATGCCACCGCCGAAAAAGAGCGAATAGAGCCACTCCATAAAAGACCGATTTTGATGCTCAAGGGTGTAAGATGTTGCAAAAGTAGCATTTCTTACAGAATTTTAAAAATTTTCCTCACCCAAAAGCACGCGAAACGGAGTGCCTGCGGCGGATCAGTAGAGATAGCGCTCGATGAGCGGCAGAAAGAGGGCCGTAGCCAGACCCATGAGGGCCATGGCAAGACCGCTCAAGGCCCCTTCGACGGCACCGATCTCGATGGCGCGGGCCGTTCCGATGCCATGGGCCGCAGCGCCGAGTGCGAAACCGCGCGCCTCGGGATCGCGCACGCCGCAGCGTCCGAGAATCCACTCGCCGAAGATGCTGCCGAAGATCCCGACACAGAAGACCACCACGGAGGTTACCGAGACATTGCCGCCCAGCGGGCCCACGACCGACACGGCAATGGGTACGGTAACCGATTTCGGGGCGATCGAGGTCAGGATCTGCCGTTCGGTACCGAAGGCCATGGCGATGTAGACGACACTCAATACACCCACGAAACAGCCGGCCAGTGTTGCGGCTCCGACGGGAAGCAGACTGCCGCGCAACCGTTCAATCTGTTCATAGAGCAGGTATCCGAGGGCCACGACCGACATGCCGAGTGCGAAGTTCAGAATGCCGGTTGCCTCACGATAGCGATCGTAGTCGATTCCCGCACATCGGAGAAAGACGATCACGGCGACAAAGGTCAGCAGTACGGGGTGGAGCAGCGGCGTATGCACGCGGCGGTAGACATATCCCCCGACACAATAGAGGCCGACGGTGAGCGTCAGCAGGAAGAGGTCCGTATGAAGAAAATCATTCAGCATGGCGCAGGTGTTTGATATGCCGCAGGCGAGCGCGGCGGTTCAGGCTTTGGAAAGTCTTTCCGGTAACGAAGATCACGAGAACGGTCGAGACGATCCCCGAGACGAGAATGGCCCAGAGGTTTTCGAGAATCACGCGGTAGGAGACCATGAGGCCCACGCCGTAGGGCACGAAAAAGAGGGCCATCGATCCGAGCAGGAAGCGGGCCGCCGGACGCACGCGGTCGGCCGGGACCCAATGCAGGCAGAGGGCGGCGAAGAGCAGGATCATGCCGATGATGTTTCCCGAGACATAGCCGCCCGTCAGCAGGCTCAGGGCATTGCCCGCCAACCAGAAAAAAAGGATGTAGAAGAGTCCCGTCATATATGCAGGTTTTCGGGACAGGGAGCGCACGACCGGCGTAAAACCGGACAAAAAACTCCGAGGCCGTTGCGGCCTCGGAGCGATGCGTGCCTTGCCGTCGTTTTCGGGCGGCAAATATAGCGCTTTTTTTATTTTTTCATCCTTTTGAGCGGGCAATTTGCCGATGCGCACGACGCACACCCACCACGTCCCTTGCGGAAACACTTCACGAGGCGCCGCAAAGCCTCCGCAGCGGCCGCCAGCACGACAACCCATACCGCATAATCCTGCCAGGAGGCCATCAGAAAAGCAAGGCTATGTGATAGACCACCCACGCCACGACCCACGCCACGGCCGTATTGTAGATGACCGACGCCGCAGCCCAGCGCCATCCGGCCTCCGAACCGATGGCTGCCACCGTCGCGATACAGGGAACGTAGAGCAGGATGAAGACGAGCAGTCCGAGCGCCGAGGCTGTCGTGAAGTCGCCGCTGGCGAGCAACCGCTGCCCGAGTGTCCGCTCGGCATCCTCTCCGGATACCGTCCCGGATTCGGAACCGGCCGCAGCTCCGGCTTCGGTATCGGCCGCAGCGACCGTTACGTCCGCAGTGCCGGCGACTGTTGTTGCAGCCGATGTCTCCTCGCCGGCATAGAGCACGCCGAGTGTCGAAACGACAATCTCCTTGGCCGAGATGCCCGAAAGCAGCGCCACGCCGGATTTCCAGTTCAGGCCCAGCGGCGTGAAGACCGGCTCACAGGCCTGACCGATCCGTCCCAGGTAGGAGTTTTCGTAATTCGTGGCCGACGGGGCGGCAGCGGACTCTTCACGGGGATAGTAGCTCAAAAACCACACAAGGATCGAGGCGATGAGGATCATGCCGCCCATCTTGCGCAGATACTGCGCGCACTTGTCCCACATGTGCGAGAGGGTGGTCTTCCAGGTAGGCATGCGGTAGGGCGGAAGCTCCATGACGAAGGGCGTCTCGTCCTCGGGATAGAAGAAGCGGCGCATGAGCCGGGCCGTTACGACCGCCAGCAGAATTCCAAGCAGGTATAGCCCGGCCATCACCAGGCCGGCATGCCCGGGGAAGAAGGTCCCGGTCAGCAGAATGTAGATCGGCAGCCGCGCGCTGCACGACATGAAGGGGGTGATCAGGATGGTGATCAACCGGCTGCTGCGGCTTTCGATTGTCCGGGTGGCCATGATGGCCGGGACATTGCAGCCGAAGCCCATGATCATCGGGATAAAGGATTTTCCGTGGAGACCGATGCGGTGCATGACGCGGTCCATGATGAAGGCTGCGCGCGCCAGATAGCCCGAATCCTCGAGGAAGGAGATGAACAGGTAGAGGATCATGATCTGCGGCAGGAAGACGATCACCGCACCCACGCCGCCGATCACGCCGTCCGAGATCATGTCGCGCAGAGCCCCCTCGGGCAGCAGGGCATCCGCTCCGGCGCCGATCCAGCCCACCAGCGTATCGATCCACTCCTGGGGATAGGCCCCAAGGCTGAACGTACACCAGAACATGAGCCACATGAGGGCGAAAAAGATCGGAAAGCCCCACAACTTGTGCGTAACGAAGGTGTCGATCAGGCTCGTCGCCGTAACCTGCTCGCGCTGTCCGGGAACATAGGTCTCCTTCAAGGCACCCTGTATGAAGCCGTACTTCTGATCGGCAAAGGCCGTCTCTATGTCCTCGCCCAGCGCCTCGTTGATGCGGCGGGCCTCCCGGTCGCGGATCGCTATCCACGAGGCATAGTGGGGTGCTTCGTGCAGCATCTCCTCGATCTGTCGGTCGCCTTCGAGCAGTTTGAGGGCATAGTAGCGGGGCGGGAAGGCCTTGGGAAGCTCTCCGCGGTGTTCGCTCATATCGCCGTTCAGCCGCCTCAGCCCCTCTTCGATCACGGTGCCCATATTGATATGGATATGGCGCACACGGTCGTCGCGGTTCTCGAAAACGTCGATCACCGTGTCGAGCAACGTTTCGATACCGCGGTTGTTGCGTGCCTGGACCGGAACCATCGGAACGCCCAGCATACGTCCGAGATTCTCGTAATCGAGTTTCGCACCGCTTTTTTCGAGTTCATCGTACATATTGAGCGCCACGACGATCCGCGGGTTGATGTCGATGAGTTCGGTCGTCAGATAGAGGTTGCGCTCGAGATTCGAGGCCACGACCGTATTGATGATTACGTCGGGGGTCTTTGTGGCGATATGGTGCCGGACATAACGCTCCTCGGGCGTATAGGCCGTCAGGGCATAGGTTCCGGGCAGGTCCGTAATCTCGAAACGGTAGCCGCGGTATTCGCGGAAGCCGAGCTTGGCATCCACCGTAACGCCGCTGTAGTTGCCCACATGCTCGTGGCCGCCCGACACGGCATTGAAAAGCGACGTCTTGCCGCTGTTGGGATTTCCGACCAGCGCCACGGAGATCGTACGGCTGCTGCGCGCCACGGCCTCATCGACCGTCGCCGGTCGCGAATCCGGTCCCTGCACATCGGTCCCCCCGGAGAAGGTTCCGCCTTCGCTGCCGGCCAACCGTTCCTGTTCGGCCAAATAGCTGTTGGCTTCGCTGTCGGAGAGCACGATGACCATGTCGGCTTCGCTGCGCCGGAGCGAGATGTCGTATCCCATGATTTTGTATTCGATCGGATCCTTCAGCGGCGCATTCAGAATGACCTCTACGCGCTGACCGCGGACGAATCCCATCTCCATGATGCGGCGTCGGAAGCCACCGTGTCCCGTTACCTTGACGATAGTGGCTGCTTCACCGGTTTTCAATTCGGAAAGACGCATATTCGGATAGGGTGATTTTCGGCTGCAAATATACGATTTTACCCCCATACGCGCAATCCCCAGAATCGGGTATTCTGCGAATGCAGATACCGCTTCCGCATAAAAGCTGCGGCATGGGAAAACCTTCCAAAAAGAAGACAAGTGGATTTGCCCGGCAATTACGCCAATAAAAAAGATGTTTTTTTTCGACTAAAAACGTTTTTTCATTCCCTTGCTCGCTGTTTTTTAGATTATTTATTTATCTTTGTGTCGATAACAAACCCAAAAAATTATTTACAGTCATGAAAGAATTGGTAGAAAAGATCAATGCCGAATTTGCGGTATTCGCAGCCAATGCAGCTGCACAGGTTGAGAAAGGCAACAAGGCTGCCGGAACCCGTGCCCGCAAATCCGCTCTCGAACTTTCGAAACTGATGAAGGAGTTCCGCAAGGTTTCGGTTGAGGCTTCGAAATAACATTTCGAACGAGAGAGAACGAAAAAAGCCGTCATTCTTGACGGCTTTTTTTGTATTCTGGTATCGGCCCGTACTCATTCACGGTTCGATCCCGTAACGGCGGAATACCTCCATATCCTGAAGCATAAGTCCCGTTTTCCGATATGGCACGGCTTCATTATGGTCGTTCAGATAACGGCGCGGAGCCTTCCGATCATAATCGCCGCAGACAAGCGACGCCTCGCGTACGATGAAACGGCCCCGAATCGATGCCATGTCGGCCATCGTATGGAACAGGGCATGCGTCGTGGCCGGAGCCGTCTCGTTCGCCATGGCAGCGGCCACCTTTTCGGGAAAATTCCGCCGATAGGCGTCCGAGAACCAGGCCAGCGAGGCGACATAAAGCTGGTAGGCCGTCGTCGTGGGCGATGCATGCAGGAATCGGTCCCGATCGTCGTCGATCAGATCCTCCCCATGGTCGGCACAATAGAGCAGGGCAGAAGAGGTATCCTCGAGCGAACGGAGATAATCGATCGTCTGCGCCAGAAAATGGTCCGTATAACGGATCGAATTGTCGTAGGCATTGACCAGCATCTCACGGTTCTGGCGAGCGATCGCCACATCCGTGTCGGGCCTGAAATGGGCAAATTCTCGCGGATAACGCTGATGGTAGCTGAAATGCGATCCGTAGCAGTGGAGTATAAGCAGCAGTTTTTTCGAATCGCTCTTCTCGAGGATCTTGCGAACCTCGTCGAGCAGCTGCATGTCGTATCGGGGCGAACGGATATAGATCAGATGCCGGGCATCGTGGGCCAGGTTGTCGATCATGGCGCCCTGCCGCGACTGGTTGGATATGAACCAGGTATCGAATCCCGCCTCATTGAAGAGCGCTGGCAGACCTTTGCGCCGGAAAAGCTCCTCGTGTTCGTCAGTACGAACCGACGAGAGGATCAGCGGCACGCTTTTGTGTGTCGTATTGCTCTGCGTGAGCATGTTGCGGAACACCACGAGATCCTCGATCTTTGCGAGTTCGGGATTCGTTTCGCGGTCGTATCCGTAGAGCTGCCAGTTCATCGCGCGCGCCGCCTCTCCGATCACATAGATGTAAACTTCGCGCCCCGGAGCCTCGGCCGTCCGTACGGGTTCGAAGGTGAAACCCTCGGAAGTTTTTTCGAAATTGTGGACCTTGCGGAATTCCGAGCCGCTCAATCCGAGGTTATAGATGGCATTCAGCGGGAAGATCTCGTCCCGCAGCACATGTTTCTCCTCACTGACGGCATAGGCGGGCCACAGAGCCAGCAGGCCGACAGCGAAGATCGCCGCTCCCGTAAGCCCGACATTCATGCGCGTCGTACGCGATATGTATCGTTTGAGACCGATCTCACGGGCTGCAAGCCACAGCAACGGTAGATACATGACACATACGATGATCACAGCCGGATAGATATTGCCCAGCAACTCACCCGCCTCACCGGGATTGGTCGTCAGGATATTCGTGAACATGTCGGTGGCTATGACCGAATTCCCGAACAGGTAGAGCAGCACGATCTGGAAGGCGCAGAAGAAGATGAACGGAAAAGCCAGCCAGATCATCACACCCGAACGGCGGAGTGCCACGCTCCACATCATATAAAAGCCCAGCGGCATGAGAATCAACGCCTCGACGGTCCACACCGAATAAGGTTCCGTATTGGCCAATATACAATTCGGAATAATCAGCGCCACGAAGAAATAGACCGTCAGCAACGTTGTAAAACGACTGCGGGTCTTCACAGCCCGATGTCGGAGCATATTATCGGTTTTCGCACTCATACGCCGTTCATTCTCGCTAACTCAACCGTCAGAACGCCTCGTTGATACTCAACATGAAGCCGCTCGTATTCTTGCCCATGCCGTAATCCATGCGGACATTGACCTGTTTTTTGAACTCCCACCGGAGTCCCACGCCGTAGTTGGGCAACGTATGCGACCAGTCGAAGCGGTCGATTGACGGGAAAACGTTACCCGCACCGCCCCAGACCGTACAGCCGATACGTCGCCAGATCCGCTGCCGCAACTCAACCTGGAAGGTGATCATGTCATTGTCCGTATAACGGCCCAGGTAATATCCGCGCATGCGCTGACTGCCACCCATGCGAGCCAGCATCGGCCAGGGCGTTCCTTCGGAATTGAAAATCGCATGGAGATCCGAGGCAAGGATACCGCCTTTCCACAGACGCTGGTAGTAATCGGCCGTAAAGGTCGTTCGCCAAAGCGACCGCTCGCAATTACCGAGGCCCTTGGGAAAGAACTGCTCCTTCAGACTCACATAAACGCCCCGATAGGGATTGGGAATAAAGTCGCGCGAATCGAACTCGACGACGGCGCCGATACCCGTGGCGGTATAGCGCTCTTTCTCTCCATTGAGATAAGCTGGTTGGGTAAACTTCAGTCCCCGTACATAGTCGAAGCTGAAAACCCCGCCGACGTACAGTTTCGAAATAATCCTGTGCAGATAGCTCGCCTCGATCGTATATCGTTTTTCGGAGTAGGTGCTTTCGGGATTGTAACGCCCGGCATCGTAACCGATTCCCCAGAAACTGCTGGGCGCCGAGGAGAACATGAGCGTATAGACCACCCGCTGGTTGCCCCGGTCGAAGAGCGTATTTCCCGAAACGCCCACGGCATAGAATCCCGTAATCGAAGCGTTTACGAAGAGCGAGACATCCGATGGCACGGTTACCGAGTCCGTACGGTCCACACGGTAAAGCCCCGCAGCGAGCAGTCCGATACCGAGGCTCGTATTTTTCGAGAAGCTGGGGCCGCCGGCAAATGAGAAATCGATCTTCTTTTCGAAGGTCCTATCGACATTCGAACTTCCGAAATAGCGGATGATGCGGCGGACGAAGCCGTCCCGCTTTTTCACCGTATCCACCGTATTGGATGAAACGGCCGCAACGGTCGAATTACCGGCATATTCCGCAGCAGGAATGTCGGCATACAGCAACGTATCGCAGCCGGGCAGGTGGAAACATTCAGCCGACCGGACCGTCGCAACGGTGCAGAGTACCGCAAGAAGAAGTACGGCGATTCGGGCCAGCATACATTACCGGTACTGATCGAGCACCTTGTAAAATGCCTCCTTGTCCGCCTCGGAAAGTTCGCCTTTTCGCATGAAGACCAGCTCCCCCTCCTTCGTTACGAACAGAAGCACGAACTTGTTGTTGCAATCACCCAGCCCCCATGCCGTAGAGAGCGTACGGTTTTCGTCCGCCAATACCGTGGCCCCGTTCTTTTCGGTGCGCTTGCGGGCCATATTTCGGGCCATTCCGTTGGGAATCATCGGGGCATCCTTGAGATTCATCACGCCGAAACCGTATATGCGGTCGCTTTGGGCGCGGTGATTCTCCTCGAGTTCGATCGTGAAATCCTCGTTCTGCTTGTGGCGGTCGGGATCCACATAAAATATCATAAGGTGTTTTTCTCCGAAATAGGGGAGTTTGGCGGGTTTCCCGTTCAGATCGAGCAGATCGACGTTCTCCACCTTACGGGATTCCTGAGCTCCGGCGACCGATGCCGTGAGCGCGAAAGCCGCCAGCAGTACAATTGTTTTCAACTTCATGGTTTCCTGTCTATAGTAGGCTGTAAATGAATTCGAATCGGTGCAAAGGTATAATAAAAATCCGAACTAAGGGTATCCGGTCCCTATTTTTCTTTGTTCCGAACGTACACATTCATGCTCCGGAAAGGAGACGGATTCGGCCCGTTGGCCGAATATGGAATCCATCTGTCCGAAAGGTTTATTCCGCCGTAATACGGGTCTTTTCCCGCTCTTCGGGCGAATGATTCGGAGAGATTTCGTACCTTTGTCCCGTACTTCGGGCGCAGCCGCCGCACAACGCGGCCGAAGCACGCCGAATAGCCTATGAACGACAAAACGAAAATACTGTTCGTCTGCCTGGGAAACATCTGCCGCTCCCCGGCTGCCGAAGGCATTCTCCGCACCATGGCCGCACGGCAGGGAATCGCCCGAAAGATCGAGATCGACTCCGCAGGCACTTACGGCGGACACGCCGGTTCGCTGCCCGATCCGCGCATGCGGCATGCCGCCGCACAACGCGGCTACGATCTGACACACCGGGCCCGCCAGGTTCGGGAAGCCGATTTTGACCGTTTTGACATGCTCATCGCCATGGATGACATGAATTACGAGGCACTGCACCGTCTGGCGCCATCGCGGGCGGCGGCACAACGGATCTTCCGCATGACGGAATTCTGCCACCGCCATCCCGACCGGAGCTACGTCCCAGATCCCTATTACGAGGGACACGAAGGCTTCGAACTGGTACTGGACCTGTTGGAAGACGGCTGCGGGGGAATTCTCGAACGGTTGGAAAAAGCGGAGGCCGCCACCTGCAAGAGGTAGCGGCCTCCGTGTTTCAGGATCGGAGCATCCCGGTACGATGCGTCAGAAATCGAATCCGAAACTGATGCTGTAGGTGTTGTACATCAACGAGCGCTCCGGAGCGATCAGATAGGCGAAATCCAGCCGCAGGTGCAAAAAGCGTACGCCGGCACCCACCGACGCATAACTGGGGCAGAACGTGCGATCCTCGCCGTAGTGGTATCCGGCCCGAATCTGCATGAGCTGCATGAGGTTGTACTCCGCGCCCACGGAGAGCAGCAGGCTGCGCACCGCACGCGGCGTGAAACAGTAGCCCAGATCGGCCCCGACGGTGATCTCATGCGCATCCGTAAGGAAGGTGTCGAGAGCAGCGCCCGCCGTCAGGCTCATCGGCAGGCGATAATCCGTATGGCCGAAGTAACCGCCCAGATTCGCCACCTTGGCGCCCGCGCGGAAGGTCGAGAAACTGCCGATCTCCACGGGCAGCATATACGCCGCACTCAAATCCACGGCCAGGGCATTTTCCCGAAGGTCGCCGGGGCGCTTGAGCCGCGAATAACGACCGACGATGCCCACGGCCCAACGGTCATCGATCCGACGCGAATAACCCAGATCGACCGCCAGATCGTTGTTCCCCCGTTCGCGGAGATACTGCCGCCAGCCGATCTGCACGAGGTTGAACAGATCGAAACGGCCATAGCTCGATACGGCGTAATAGTCGGCCCCATGCTGCCGGTAATAGGAAGAGGAGACCTGCGAAGGCATCATCGAAAAGGCCGCCACGGCGGAATTTCCATAAATGGCATGCGATCCCGACAGGGTGGTCATCGCCACGCCGCCCATGCCGAGCACCTTGGCGTCGGGCATCGGCAGCAATGCCTCCTGAGCCCGGGCCGAAAGGAGGGCGCAGGCTGCCACGAGAAGTATCGTCAGACGTTTCATAGGGGCAAATATATAAAAAAGCCGTGTCTCCGCAAATTCTTCACCGGACAAGCGGCGTGTCATTGCCGGGAAAAAGCAGGCGTCCGCGGGGTTTCCCGCGGACGCCCGATACGGATGAAACCGCTCTGAACGATTAGCAGTTCATCGCGCCGCAGCAGTGGATCACCTGTCCGCTGACATACGACGAGAGATCCGAGGCGAGGAAGAGAGCTACCTTGGCCACATCCTCGGGCGTACCGCCGCGACGCAGCGGAATCTGCTTGCACCAGGCTTCGCGCACCTCGTCCGACAGCTGATTGGTCATGTCGGTGATGATGAATCCCGGGGCGATGCAGTTGGCACGGATACCGCGGGGTCCCATCTCCTTGGCGATCGACTTCGCAAGACCGATCATGCCGGCCTTCGATGCCGAGTAGTTGCACTGTCCGGCGTTGCCGCTGACACCGACCACCGACGACATGTTGATGATCGAGCCGCTCTTCTGACGCGCCATGACAGGCACGACGGCATGAATGAAGTTGAAGGCCGACTTGAGGTTTACCGTCAGCACGGCATCCCACTGGGCCTCCGACATGCGCATCATCAGGCCATCCTTCGTGATTCCGGCGTTGTTCACAAGGATGTCGATGCGGCCGAACTCCTTGACGATCTCCTCGATGACCTTGTGGGTCTCTTCGAAATTGGCCGCATTCGAGGCATATCCCTTGGCCTTGACGCCGAGAGCCGCGATTTCGGCTTCGGTGGCCTTGCCGTTTTCGTCAATCACCAGGTCGGTGAAGGCGATATTGGCGCCCTCCTTAGCGAACTGCAGTGCGATGGCCTTGCCGATACCGCGGGCAGCACCCGTTACGACAGCCACCTTTCCTTCGAGTAATTTCATAATACAGAATGTTTTAAGTGTTATGTTGCTATTTTTCCGTTTTTCCGTTTTTCGTCCAAAAGACGAACAAAGTTAAGAAAAATATTTTGAATCGGCCTTCAGGCGGTTTTTTTTCACCGAATATTGCCTATCTTTACACTCCGTAAACGAAAATTCACCACATTCTTACGATATGAAAAGAGATTCGCAGATTTTCGATCTGATCGCCGCCGAGCGCAGCCGTCAGACGCACGGCATCGAACTGATCGCCTCGGAGAACTTCGTCAGCCAGCAGGTCATGGAGGCCATGGGCTCGGTCCTCACGAACAAGTACGCCGAAGGATATCCCGCAGCCCGCTATTACGGAGGCTGCGAGGTCGTCGATAAGGTCGAGTCGCTGGCCATAGAGCGCGTCTGCCGCCTCTACGGCGCCGAATACGCCAACGTTCAGCCCCACTCGGGCGCCCAGGCCAACATGGCGGTCTTCTTCGCCTGCCTGCAGCCGGGCGACACCTTCATGGGTCTCGACCTCTCGCACGGCGGACACCTCTCGCACGGTTCGCCGGTGAACATGTCGGGCAAATACTTCAAGGCCGTGGGCTACAAGCTCGACGAAAATACCGGGCGCATCGACTACGACGCCATGGAGCAGCTGGCACTGGAATGCCGTCCGAAGCTGATCGTCGGCGGCGCCTCGGCCTATTCGCGCGAATGGGACTACAAACGCATGCGTGAAATTGCCGACAAGGTCGGCGCGCTGCTGCTGGTCGATATGGCCCACACGGCGGGCCTGATCGCCGCCGGTCTGCTGGAGAACCCGGTAAAATACGCCCACATCGTAACCTCGACAACGCACAAGACCCTGCGCGGTCCGCGCGGAGGCATCATCCTCATGGGCAAGGACTTCGAGAACCCATGGGGCCTTACCACGCCGAAGGGTGCCGTGAAGATGATGTCGCAGATTCTCAATTCGGCCGTCTTCCCGGGTATCCAGGGCGGACCGCTCGAGCATGTCATCGCCGCCAAGGCCGTGGCCTTCGGAGAGGCGCTCGATCCGAGCTACCGCGAATACCAGCTGCAGGTGCAGAAGAACGCCCGCGCCATGGCCGAAGCCTTCACCAAGCGCGGCTACAAAATCGTCTCGGGCGGCACAGACAACCACCTGATGCTCGTCGATCTGCGCACGAAGTTCCCCGAACTCACGGGCAAGCAGGCCGAGAAGAGCCTCGTGGCAGCCGACATCACGACCAACAAGAACATGGTGCCGTTCGACAGCCGCTCGCCGTTCCAGACCTCAGGTCTGCGCTTCGGCACGCCGGCCATCACAACCCGCGGCCTGAAGGAAGATAAAATGGACTACATCGTCGGGCTGATCGACCGCGTGCTGAACGACCCCGAAAACGAGGAGAACATCGCCGCCGTACGCCGCGACGTGAATGCCCTGATGGCCGATTATCCGCTCTTCGCGTGGTAGTGTCATGAAGGAGGTTCTCGATTTTCTCCGCCGGCTTCACGACAACAACGACCGCGAGTGGTTCGACGCCCACCGCGGGGAGTGGCTTGAGGTGAAGGCGCGCTTCGCCGCCTTCACCGAACGACTGGTTGCCGGTATCGCCGACTTCGATCCCACGATCCGGGGACTGCGTGTCCAGGACTGCACCTACCGCATCGCCCGCGACACGCGCTTCTCGGCCGACAAAAGGCCCTACAAGAGCCACATCGGCGCCTTTGTGGCCCCGCGGGGCAAGAAATCGGGTTTTGCCGGCTACTACCTGCACCTCGAACCGGCGGGCGACAGCCTGCTCGGTCGGAGTCTGCTCGCCTCGGGCATCTACTGCCCCGAACCGGCCGTGCTGCGCTCGCTCCGCGAGGAGGTGCTGGATCATGGCGACGAACTGTTGCAGGCGATTGCGGCAGCGCCCGGATTCAGCCTCGCCACAACGAACCGGCTGAAACGGGTGCCCACGGGATTTCCCGCCGACAGCGAGTATGCCGAGCTGCTGAAGCTGAAGGACTTTTACATCGAGAAGCCGATCGACGACCGGTCGCTCGAAGCCGACGCACTGCTCGACTACGCCCTTGAAGAGTTCCGTCGCACGCAGCCCTTCATCGCCCAGTTGAACCGCGCCGTGGAGTATGCCTATGAGGAGATGCGTTGAGCGAAACACCTCCGCACAACGAAAAAATCCGCAACCCCGAAAGAGGTTGCGGATTTTTTCAATTCCGATTCCGGCGCCCGCTCAACGGACATACCGGCCGATTTCGCGGACAAGTGTTTCGTTGCCCGCCACGATCGAAACTCCGCGGTCCGCACGCAACGCAACGACCTCGCCGCCGGCCTCCCGGACAATCAGTTCGCCCGCGCAGACATCCCACTCGTGCAGGGCCAGTTCCCAGAATCCGTCCAGCATGCCGGCCGCCACACAGCAAAGATCGTAGGCGGCGGCTCCCATGCGCCGCAAATCCCGCACATGGGGCAGGATCCGGGCGACGTTCTCCGCATTGTTGTCGGGATTGTCGCACTTGTCGTAGGGAAATCCCGTAGCAACTACCGCCGTGGCAAGATCCCGTTTCGGGCTGACAGCAATCCGCTGCGGCGCAGCGTCTCCGACCGCAAGCCAGGCTCCGCCTCCTTTCACCGCCGTGAAAAGTTCCCCGAGATAGGGGGCATACACCACACCGACAATCGTCTCGTTCCGGTATTGAAGGGCTATCGACACGGCAAAGACCGGAAGGCCCTGGCTGAAATTGGTCGTTCCGTCCAACGGATCGACCACCCAACGGTAATCGCCTCCCACGGCACCGCGGTCGCCGCCCTCCTCGCCCAAGACGGCATGAGTCGGATAGCAGGCCGCAACCGCACGGACGATATGCTCTTCACTCTCGCGATCGGCGCGGGTTACGAGATCCGAAATATTGGATTTCGTCCGGATTCCCAGATCCGTACCACGGAAGCAGGAGAGATGGATAGCACCCACCTCCCGGGCCAGACGGACGGCGAAATCCCGGTATGCTTCGTACATGACGCTACTTGCTTTCGGCGAAATACTTGTAGAAATAAGGGATCGTCTCCACGCCGCGGCGGAACTGTTCGAGGCCGAAACTTTCGTTGGGCGAATGGATTGCATCTTCGGCCAGGCCGAATCCCAGCAGCAGCGACTTGATGCCCAGAATCGACTCGAAGCCGCTGATGATCGGAATCGAACCGCCCGAATAGAAGGGCAGGGGCTTGCATCCGAAAGTTGCCTCGACAGCCTTTTCTGCCGCCTTGTAGGCCGGCATGTCGGTCGGTGCGACATAGGGCATGCCGCCGTGCAGCGACCGTACGGTAACCTTCACGCTCCGGGGAGCGATCCGGCGGAAATGGCGTTCGAAGAGTTTCGCAATCTTGCGGTAGTCCTGATGAGGGACCAGACGCATCGAGATCTTCGCCGAGGCCTTCGAGGGAATTACGGTCTTGGTACCTTCGCCGATATAGCCGCCCCAGATACCGTTCACATCGAGCGACGGGCGCACGCCCGTGCGTTCGAGCGTCGTATAACCCGCTTCGCCCTCGACGTCGCCGATCTCCAGCGACCGCTTGTAGGCCGCCAGCGAGAAGGGTGCCTTGTTGAAGGCCCGCCGCTCGGAGGGTGTCAGTTCCCGTACATCGTCATAGAACCCCGGAATCGCAACGCGCCCGTTTTCGTCGATCAGACCGGCCACCAGCCGCGCCAGCACATTGGCCGGATTGGCCACGGCTCCGCCGAAAAGTCCCGAATGCAGATCCTTGTTCGGACCCTCGACCTCGACCTCCATATAGGCCAGTCCGCGCAGTCCGCAGGTGATCGAAGGGGTCTGCATCGAGAGCATCGAGGTATCCGACACGAGGATGATGTCGGCCTTGAGCAGCCGTTTGTTCTGCCGGCAGAATTCGTAGAGACTCGCCGAACCGATCTCTTCTTCGCCCTCGAGCATGAACTTCACGTTGCAGGGAAGCGTTCCCGTGGCGCACATCGCCTCGAACGCCTTGGCGTGCATCCACAACTGCCCCTTGTCGTCATCGGCGCCGCGGGCCCAGATACGGCCGTCGCGCACGACCGGCTCGAAGGGATCCGTGCGCCACTCGGCACGCGGATCGACCGGCATGACATCGTAATGGCCGTAGACGAGAACCGTGCGGGCCTTCGGATCGATGATCTTCTCGGCATAGACAACGGGATTGCCCTCCGTAGGCATCACCTCGGCCCGGTCGGCCCCGGCCTTCACCAACGCAGCCGCCAGCCATTCGGCACACCGCTGCATATCCGGCTTATGAACGGCTTCAGCACTGATCGACGGAATGCGGATCAGATCGAACAACTCATTGATGAAGCGATCGTTATTCGCTTCGATATAACTCTTTACCTTATCCATATCATTCGGTTGTTTTCCGTAAGACATAATGATCGGCCAGCGGCCCTTCGATCGGCTGTCCATCGCCGTCGAGCATCCGTACCCGATTCTCCTCCACCTTGTAGCTGGAGGGTTGCCCCTTTTCCGCAGGGGTCAAGGTCAGCAAATTCCCCTTCACCGTATAGGTTCCCGTATCATCGAAAATCACATCGCGCTCGAGATACTTCATACAGAGCGTATAGGTACCCTCGGGTGCGAGTGTCAGCGTCGTCTCGATCCCCGGGCAATCGGCTCCGGGAAGCGTGCCTTCATACGTTCCGTAATAATCGAGCGAGATCTCGGCCGTATGCATGTCGGGACGGACGGCAGCCTCGTCTCCGGACGTTTGACGCGGGGCACGGCTGCCGCACGCGGTAAACGCCGCAATCGCTACGGCCAGCATCAACAACGTTCTGGGCTTCATGGCATGATCGGATTTGTCGGTCAGTGGCAGATCTCCCGGATCTCGGCGATGAACCGCTGAGCCAGCGCATCGGCTTCCTCCATCGAACGGGCCTCGGTATAAACGCGGATGATCGGCTCGGTATTCGACTTGCGCAGATGTACCCAATTGTTCTCGAAGTCGATCTTTACGCCATCGATATCGTTCACGTTCTCATTGGCATACCGCGTTTTTACCTCACGCAAAACTTTATCCACGTCAATCTCGGGAGTCAACTCGATGCGGTTCTTCGATGCATAGTAGGCGGGATAGGTGGCCCGCAGCTGCGTCAGGGTCATGCCCCGCTTGGTCAGCCAGGTCAGGAAGAGCGCCGTTCCGACCAGCGCATCACGACCGTAGTGCAACTCGGGATAGATTACGCCGCCGTTGCCCTCGCCGCCGATCACAGCGCCGACCTCCTTCATCTTCGTGGTAACGTTCACCTCGCCAACGGCCGAAGCGTAGTAATGACCGCCGCGACGCTCGGTAACATCACGCAGGGCGCGCGTCGAGGAGAGGTTCGAGACCGTATTGCCCGGATGCTCCGAAAGAATGTAGTCGGCAACAGACACGAGCGTATACTCCTCGCCGAACATCGTGCCGTCCTCCGAGACGAAGGCCAGACGATCCACGTCGGGATCGACGACGACACCCAGGTCGGCCTTCTCACGCACGACGGTTTCGGAAATCCCGCGCAGATGCTCGGGCAGCGGCTCGGGATTGTGGGCAAACTCGCCCGTAGGCTCGCAGTTGAGTTCCACAACCTCGCAGCCCAGTTCGCGCAACAGCTTGGGCATCACCACGCCGCCGACCGAATTCACGGCATCGACGACAACCTTGTAATGGCGCCGGCGCACAGCCTCGACATCGACCATCGGAAGAGCCAGCACACGGCGGATATGCTCATCGTTGTAATCTTCACGCAAGAGAACGCGGCCGATGCCGTCGATGGCAGGGTAGTCGAATTCCTCCTCCTCGGAGAGAGCCAGCACCTGCTGTCCTTCGGCTGCCGAGAGGAACTCACCGTCGGCATTGAGCAGTTTCAGGGCGTTCCACTGCCGCGGATTGTGCGATGCGGTGATGATGATGCCGCCGTCGGCATGTTTCGTGATGACGGCCATCTCCGTGCCGGGCGTCGTGCAGAGTCCGACATTGATGACATCGGCACCGGAAGCCAGCAGCGTTCCCTCGACCAGATCGGAGACCAACTCGCCCGAAAGTCGGGCATCGCGGCCGACCACGATTACGGGTTTGCGGTTCGCAACCCGGTCAGAAATGAGCCGTACATAGGCCGTAGTGAACTTCACGACGTCGCGCGGTGTCAGATTTTCGCCCGCAGGGCCTCCGATCGTACCCCGGATGCCCGAAATGGATTTGATAAGTGTCATATACCCTTATGAGTGTTTGTGTTGTTGAGATTTCGATACCTATATAAATAAAAAAATTTTGATATTCGAGGTAAATATATTACTTTTATGCCAATTATGAAAATCTAAAAACGACGTTTATGAGAACCATCCCCGCTTCCGAATTGATTATCAACGACGACGGCTCTATATTCCATCTGCACCTGTTGCCCGAGCAACTGGCCGACACGGTCATCCTCGTAGGTGACCCGGGGCGTGTGGCACTTGTTGCGGAGCATTTCGAGAACCGCGAATGCGAGGTCGCAAACCGCGAATTCCGCACCGTAACGGGCACCTACAAGGGCAAACGCATGACGGTTCTCTCGACTGGCATCGGCATCGGCAACATCGACATCTCGGTAACGGAGCTCGACGCCCTGGCCAACGTCGATTTCGCCACGCGGCAGGAGAAAGCGCAGAAACGCCGTCTGACACTCGTACGTCTGGGCACCTCGGGTGCTATCCAGCCCGACATCCGCGTCGGGGAGATGGTCTTCTCACGCACGTCGGTCGGCTTCGACGGACTGCTCAACTACTACAAGGGCCGCAACGACGTCTGCGACCTTGAGATCGAGCAGGCCTTCATGAAGCATACGGGATGGAATGAGCTGCTTCCGAAGCCCTACTTCATCGATGCCGATTCCACGCTCTTCGAGCTTTTCAAGGATTGCACGCGCGAGGGTATCACCATCGCAGCTCCGGGTTTCTACGCCCCGCAGGGCCGCTGGGTGCGCCTCGAACCGCAGGACGTGCATCTGAACGAGAAGATCGAGTCGTTCGAATACAACGGACGCCGCATCACCAACTTCGAGATGGAGGGTTCGGCGCTCGCCGGCCTTGCAGCCCTGATGGGACACCGCGCCGCAACGATCTGCACGATCATCGCCCAGCGCATCGCCCTGGATGCCTGCACGGACTACAAACCTTTCGTGCGACGGATGATTACCACGGCACTCGACAAACTCGCCACATTGGACTAAAAAAATACAAAAAAACAATAAACACACCCTTTCATTATGAAATTTTCCGTATCAAGCTCGGCGCTTCTCTCGCTGCTGGCTACGACCGGCAAGGTCATCAGCAATAAAAACACACTCCCGATTCTGGACTACTTCCTCATGGAGCTCAACGGCAACACGCTGAAGGTTACCACTTCGGACCTCGAAACGACACTCGTGGGTTCGATCGACGTCGAGAGCGTCGAGAGCGAAGGAACGATCGCCGCACCGGCCAAACTGATGCTCGATTCGCTGAAGGAGTTTCCCGAGATGCCCCTCGAGATCGACGTGAACGACAAGAACTGGGAGATCCGGATCAACTGGAAGAGCGGCTCGCTCTCGATCCCCGGCGCTTCGGCCGTGAGCTATCCGGCCATACCGCAGTTGAGTGCCGAGAAGAAGGAGCTCGAACTCGACGTCGATCTGCTGGTGAACGGCATCAACAAGACGATCTTCGCCACGGCCGACGACGAACTGCGCCCGGTCATGAACGGCATCTTCATCAATCTGCAGCCCGCAGCGCTGACGTTCGTCGGAACCGACGCCCACAAACTGGTGAAATACGAAGCCGAAATGTCTGGGGATGTTGCCGCCTCGTTCATCCTGCCGAAGAAACCGGCCAATCTGCTCAAATCGGTGCTGCTGAAGGAAGAGGATGCCATCCATGTATCGTTCGATTCGAAGAATGCCATGTTCCGTCTGAAGAGCCATACGCTCGTCTGCCGGCTCATCGAGGGCAGCTATCCGAACTACAACGCCGTCATCCCGGCCGGAAACCCCAACAAGGTGCTCGTGGACCGTATCGAACTGGTGAACGGCATCAAACGTGTGGCTGTCTGCTCGAACCCTACGACAAACCTCATCCGCATGGAGATTGCCGACAACCGCATCAACCTCACGGCCCAGGATATCGACTTCTCGGTATCGGCCAACGAGACGATCTCGTGCAGCTATGAGGGACAACCCATCGAGATCGGATTCAAATCGACCTTCCTGGTCGAGATTCTCTCGAACATGGATACACCGACCGTACAGATCGAACTGGCCGACTCGACACGCGCCGGAGTCTTCAAGCCGGTCTATGACGACAAGCAGTCGAGCACGACGCTCATGCTGCTCATGCCGATGATGATCAACGCATAAGCCGCCGTTGCATGAAGCTCAACCTGAAGCGTCCCATCATCTTTTTCGACCTCGAAACCACGGGAATTGACACCGCCCGGGACCGTATCGTCGAGATCTCGATGATCAAGATCATGCCCGACGGCGAGGAGATCACCCGCACGCGAAGACTCAACCCGGGCATGCCCATTCCGCCGGAAGCCACCGCCGTACACGGCATCACGGACGACGACGTGAAGGATTGCCCGACGTTCGCACAGGTCGCCAAATCGCTCGAACAGTTCATCCGGGGATGCGACTTCGGCGGATTCAACTCCAACCGCTTCGATCTCCCGGTACTGGTCGAGGAGTTCCTCCGCGCAGGAGTGGACGTGGATCTCAAGAAGCGGAAGTTCATCGACGTGCAGAACATCTTTCACAAGAAGGAGCAGCGGACACTCGTAGCGGCCTACAAGTTCTACTGCGACAAGGACCTCGACGACGCCCATTCGGCCGAAGCCGACACCCGCGCCACCTATGAGGTGCTCAAGGCCCAGCTGGACCGCTATCCCGATCTGAAGAACGATGTCGATGCCCTGGCCGAGTATTCATGCCGTGCCGAGGCGGCCGATTATGCCGGGCGGATCCTCTACAATGAGAAGGGGGAGGAGGTCTTTGGATTCGGGAAGTACAAGGGACGTTCCGTGGCCGAAGTGTTCCGCCTCGAACCGAGCTACTATGCTTGGATGATGAACGGGGATTTCCCGCTCTATACGAAAAAAGTGATTACCGAGATCCGCATGCGCGACAAACTCAAACAGGGATGAAACGACTCTGCATCATACTGATGCTCCTTATGGGGCTCTGCGCCACGGCAGCCGAAAAATCCCGGACGATCGTCTACATCAACGGGGCCAAGTACTACATCCATACCGTACAGCCCGGAGAAACGGTCTACGGTCTCTCGAAACTCTACGGCGTGGGCGAAAAGGTCATCCTGGAGAACAATCCGTCGCTTGCCGGCGGGTTGAAAAGCAATGAAAACATCCGTATTCCCGTCGTGGCAAGCGTGTCGGGCGACGACCGCAAGTCGGACCGGAAGCTGCGCAAGACCTTCGACTTCCACTTCGTAACGAAGGGCGAGACGCTATATGCCATCTCGCGACAGTATGAGATTCCGGTGCGGACCATCATCGAGGACAACCCCGGTATCGATCCCACGCACCTGCGGCTGGGCGAACGGTTGCTGATCCGCCGCAAGCAGATCGGCTCGGAAGACGAGGCCGGAAGCCTCGCCCAATGGGAGGCATACCGCCAGTCGCTCAACAGCGTAGCCGACGAGGGTACATCCTACCACATCGTGCGGCCGGGCGAAACCTTCTATTCGCTCTCGCGACGTTTCGGCATCACCGAAGAGGAGCTCGGTGCACTCAACAACGGACTGACCCCCGCAGACCTGAAGGCCGGAGCGATGATCAAGGTTCCCGGGGAGAGCGAGGACGCACACCCGACACAGACCGTAACACCCCGCGACACCACGGCACTCGAGATCCGTGAAATACCCGAAGAGATCGAGTTCCGCGCACTCCGCCGCAGCGAACCGCTCGATATCGCGCTGCTGCTGCCCCTGACCACCGGAAACAAGGTGACGGCCAATCCCAACTACCTCGAATTTTACCAGGGATTTCTCCTGGGTCTCGACAGCGTGAAACGACTCGGATACTCGGTCCGCAGCAGCCTCTTCGACACGAAACGCAACCCCGAGGAGGTAGGACGCATCATCGACGAAAAGAGTTTCCGCGAAGCGGACCTCATCGTCGGCCCGGTCTACGAGAACGAATTGCAGGCCGTGCTGCACTATGCCGAACAGAAGCATGTTCCCACGGTATCGCCCCTGGCGCATATCGAACAGACAAACAGCGATGTGCTGTTCCAGCTTGCACCCGATCCCGCGCACAAATACGACAAGGTCTCGGACCTCTTCGCGCCCGACAAACGGATCACGCTGATATGTACGGCGAATACCGACAAGGAGTTCGAAAGCGAGATGCTGGCCCTGCTTCAGGGACGCCGATACGATACCTACCGGTTCCAGAACGCCCAACCCGGGTCGGGATCGGGCGGCAACAGCCCGGGCAATCTCACTCCGCTGCTCGAGAACAGCGAAGATAATGTCTTCATCATCCTTTCCGACGACGAAGTCGAGGTAGACCGCATTCTGGCCGCCCTCGCCTCGGCCGATACGAATCTGACGAGCCGCGGGCGCACGGCCCCTCGCTACACGGTGCTGGGCAATGTCCGTTGGAACCGTTACAACAACATCGACCGCACGATGTTCTTCAAAAACCGAGTGGTATTCATCTCGACCTACCACGCCAAACGCGACAGCGAGGCCGTCAAGAAGTTCGACAGCGCCTATATCCGGGCCTTCGGAACCATCCCCACACTCTATTCCTACCGGGGATATGACACGGCTTTGATTTTCGCTCCGGCAATGTTCGGCGAAATCGAGCAGAAACTCGAAGGGCGCAGTTTTACACCGCTGCAGACGACTTACCGCTTCGAGCGGCCCGAAGGACGCCCGAACCATGTGAACAGCGACTGGACGCGGGTAAACTATAACAAGGATTTCACCATCACCATCGAATAGGAGGAGCGCATTATGGCTTCACTGACCAATACGATACCCGAAAAGACCATCGAGCGGTTGAGCGAATATCGCCGCACACTGCTCGCAAGCCACAAACAGGGTATCACTCACATTTTTTCGCACGTTCTGGCCGGCATCCACGGCATTACGGCCGTGCAGGTACGCCGCGACCTGATGCTCATCGGTTTCTCGAGCGATACGAAGAAAGGTTACGACGTGCAGGTGCTCATCGACTACATCAGCAACATCCTCGACAGCCCGTCGCCGATGAACATCGCCGTGCTGGGTATGGGACATCTCGGGCAGGCCATTACCAAATATTTCAACGGCAAAGGGCTGAACCTAAAGATCACGGCTGCCTTCGATGTCGATCCCGAAAAGGTCGGTCAAACCATCGACGGCATTCCCTGTTACCATATGGACTCCTTCGAAGAGGTCGCCGAGGACAAGGATATTTCGATCGTCATTGTCTCTTCACCCACGAAGGTGGCGCCGAGCCTCGTGCTGCCGATCATCAACGCCGGGATCAAGGGTGTGCTGAACTTCACCTCCACGCCGCTGAACTTTCCGCAGGGCATCATCGTCGAAAACTACGACATCACGACCCTTCTGGAGAAGGTCGCCTATTTCGTCAAGGAGAACGAGGAGAACAGCAACACCTGATGAACGGCGACCTTACACGCGACAACAAACTGCAGGAACACGCATCGCAGAACGGTGCGGCCGAAGCGTCATCTCTCCGCGGCGAGACGGGCCAGGGAAATCGGATCCGGGTATTCCGCGGATTCGAGGGACTGCCGCATTTCCGGCATCCGGTCGCGACCATAGGGTCGTTCGACGGCGTACACCTCGGACACCGGGCGTTGCTCGACCGTCTTACGTCCGAAGCCCGGGCGCGCGGCGGCGAGAGTATCGTTCTGACCTTCGATCCCCATCCGCGCATTACGCTGGGCCGCAGCGAGGGGCTGCACCTGCTGACCTCGCTCGACGAGAAGATCGACCTGCTCGAACGGGCCGGAATCGACAATGTAGTGGTAATTCCCTTTGACAAAGCGTTCAGCGCACTTTCGGGTCGCGAATTTGTAGAGCACTACCTCCTGGGGAAACTCGGAGCCGAAGCACTTGTCGCAGGGTATGACCACCGCTTCGGGCACGACCGCATCGACTGCGACAGCCTCGAAAAGTTCGGGCTGCCCGTCATTCGCGTGGATGAGCGGCAGGTCGGAGGAACCCACGTCAGCTCCACAACGATCCGCCGTCTGGTAGAGGCCGGCAATTACGCGGAAGCCGAACGGTTGCTGGGACACACCTTGCGACATGGATTCCCGTCCGGGGTCTCCGGACAGGAGGTCGAACCCGCTCCGAAAAAAACTGCGCGGAAGAGGCCGTCCAAAGACAACGACACATTCTAACATTCGAATAACATGTTGAGCCACGATTGCAAAATCCGGGTCTGGTACAAGCATACCGACCAGATGGCCATCTGCCACCACTCGAACTACATCTGCTACTACGAAGCGGCACGCAGCGAGTTGCTGCGCGACCTGGGCATGTCGTTTGCCGAGGTCGAGCGGCGGGGCATCATGATGCCGATCCTCGAAGTACAGTCGAAATACCGCAAGCCGGCCTATTTCGACGAACTGCTCACGGTGCGCATCATCCTGCGCGAGAAACCCGCCGCACGCATCAACTTCTTCTACGAGATCTACAACGAAAAGGGGGAGTTGATCAATACGGGTATGACACAGCTGGGCTTCATCCACAGCGATACGCGCCGTCCGTGCCGCTGCCCGGAGTGGTTCCTCGAGCTGCTCGACCGACGCTGGACGGAGGAGTAGTCCTCCGGACCGACGCAAAAAAACCGGGGATCGTATCTGTCGTACGATTCCCGGTTTTTCATGAATACCGCGATCGGAGCTGCTACTTTTCGATGAGCGAGATCGATCGCTGGATGAAATCCGTCAGGTTCTTACCCTTCAGCATGCCGTTCGTCAGCAAGGCCAGATCGATGATCTGCTTGACGAGTTTGTTTTCCGAACCGATCTCGCGCAGGCGCCCGTTACGTTCGTCGCGCAGCGTTACGACCTTCTTCGAAAGCTCCTCGCGCGTCGATTTCTCCTCCGGCGTAAGATCCGCCTCCTTCTTGTCCTTCGTAACCTCCTCGAAACGCTTCTCCTCGGCGACAGCCGCGTCGATCTTCTTCGTCATGGTCTTCAGTTTGTCGCCGTAGGCCTTCTCCACATCGGCCAGAATGTCGATGACAATGGGGTGGTTACCGTTCACGGCGATCGTAAAGTGGTCGGGCATCTGACCGTAGAACTGGCTCATACCGCCGCCGCCCATCGCAGCCATCTCCTTCATACGGCGCATGAACTCGTTCTGCGTGATGACCACCGGCGCTTCGTCGGGCGACATGGCCTCGAACGAGATGTGGTAGTCGATCTTCTCATCCTTGGGCATCTGGCTCTCGAAGACCGGCGTCAGCAACTCCTGCTGGGCCTCGGTAAGCGACATCTTGATCTGCTCCTCCTTCTGGATCAGTTTGTCAATCACGTCGCTGTCCACACGCACGAAACGCGTATCCTTGTTCTTCGACTCATACCAGTTGATGTAGTGGTTGTCCAGCTGGCCGTCCATCCACAGCACGTCGTATCCCTTAGCCTTGGCAGCCTCGAGCGAGGTGTACTTCTCCACGGGATCGTCCACATAGAGGAAGACAACGGTCTTGTTCTTGTCAGTCTGCGCCTCCTTGACCTTCTCGGTGTACTCCTTCGGCGTGAAATACTTGCCATCGACATTCTTCCAGAGCATGAAGTTCTCGGCCTTCTCGGCAAACTTCTCATCGGTCAGAATACCGTACTGGATGAAGATCTTCAGATCGTCCCACTTCGACTCGTAATCGGGACGCATCGTAGTGAAGAGCTCCTGCAGCCGGTCGGCCACCTTGCGGGTGATATACCCCGAAATCTTCTTCACGTTCGAATCGCTCTGCAGGTAGCTGCGCGAGACGTTGAGCGGGATGTCCGGCGAATCGATCACACCGTGCAGCAGCGTCAGGTATTCCGGCACGATTCCCTCGACCTGATCCGTAACGAAGACCTGGTTCGAGTAGAGCTGAATCTTGTTCTTCTGGATCTCGAAGTTGTTGTGGATCTTCGGGAAGTAGAGGATACCCGTCAGGTGGAACGGATAGTCGATATTCAGATGGATCGAGAAGAGCGGCTCGTCGCTCATCGGGTAGAGCTCGCGGTAGAACTCCCTGTACTGCTCCTCGGTAATCTCGGTCGGCTTGCGCGTCCACAGCGGATCGACGTTGTTGATGACGTTGTCCTTGTCGGTATCGACATACTTGCCGTCCTTCCACTCCTTGACCTTGCCGAAGGCGATGGGCACGGGCAGGAAGCGGCAGTATTTCTTCAGCAGCTCCTCGATGCGCGACTCCTCGGCGTACTCGAGGGCATCCTCCGAAAGGTGCAGGACGATCGTCGTACCGCGGTCGCGGGCCTCGTCGGTCTCCTCCATTTCGAATTCGGGAGAACCGGTGCAGCTCCAACGCACGGTCTTCGAGCCCTCGCGCCACGAATGCGTAATGATCTCCACCTTGTCCGCAACCATGAAGGCCGAATAGAAACCCAGCCCGAAGTGGCCGATGATAGCCTGGTTCTTGTACTTCTCCATGAACTCCTCGGCGCCGGAGAAGGCGATCTGGTTGATGTACTTATCCACCTCCTCGGCTGTCATACCGATACCGCGGTCGGTAACCGTCAGCGTTTTCTGCGCCTTATCGACGGCGACGTGGATCGTCAGATCGCCCAGTTCGCCCTTCACTTCGCCCATCGACGAAAGGGTCTTGAGCTTCTGCGTCGCATCCACGGCGTTCGATATGAGCTCGCGCAGGAAGATTTCATGCTCCGAATAGAGAAATTTCTTGATCACGGGAAAGATGTTCTCCGTGGTAACTCCGATTTTTCCGTTTTTCATAGTGCTATCTCGTTGTTTTGTATTTTCCGTGGGATAAACGCAACAAACGGTGTGCCAGCCGCACCGGTCTGCCACTTTGGCAGTCGCGCCTGCCATCCGTGGCTGCAATTTGGTCGGACGCGGATTTTTGCGTACCTTCGTTGCCGGGCCGTCGTACCCCCGCGGATGCCGGCCCGCAATGCACCTGTAAACACCTTGCAAAGATGGATTTTCTCTCACTGGCCAAAAAGCGGTATGCCTGCCGCCAATACCTCGACCGGAAGGTCGAGGACGAAAAGCTCGCCGCGATTCTCGAAGCGGGCCGCATAGCCCCCACGGGAGCCAACTACCAGCCCCAGCGGCTTATCGTCATCGAATCGAAGGAGGGGATGGAACGCCTTGCACGTTGCACACGCGACTTCGGGGCTCCGCTCGCCATCATCGTCTGCGCCGACACCTCCGCAGCCTGGACCTGGAAATACGACGGCAAGATGATCGGCGACATCGACGCCTCGATCGTAACGGACCACATGATGCTCGAAGCCACGGCCCAGGGACTCGACACACTTTGGGTTTGCATGTTCAAGCCTGAAGCCGTACGCGCGGAATTCGGCCTTCCGGACGAAGTCGTTCCGGTAAATATCCTGATCATCGGCTACGGAGCCGGCGAAGCCGCCTCGCCCGAGCGCCACGACACGACGCGCAAGCCCCTCTCCGAAACGGTCTTCTACGAAAGTTACGGCAAAAAACGCTGATCCGCAGACAGCGTCCGAAAACGGAAGCCCCGGTCCTCGCAAAAAGGATCGGGGCTTTCATTACGGGAAACAACGGAACCTGTCATTCGTCCGTTTTTCCTGCGGCCGCAGCTTCACGTTCCATGTCGGCACGGCTGCGGCTCGATGTAACGAGATAGACGCCCCCGAAGATCAATGCCACGGAGAGCACCTTCGACAGATTGAACGAATCCATGCCCCAGCATACCGCCACGATACTCGCCACGAGCGGCTGCACATAATTGTACATGCCCGCAACGGTTGGGCGCAGCCGTTTCTGCCCGACAATGACCAGGATGTAGCTCAAAAAGGTACTGCCGACAACGATGTAGACCAACGACAGCGAAGCCCGCCACTCCAGCGCCTCCCACTCCGTGGCAATCAGGTCGTCATAGGAGAAGGGCAGCAGGCAGAGGAACGAGTAGGTGAACATCCACTTCATGATCGTAACGGGCGAGTAGCGCCCGACAAAATTCTTGAACAGCACGATATAGAGGGCATAGCTGCATTGGGCCAGCAGGACGAGCAGGTCGCCCCAGATGTAGGTTCCGCCGGCCGCACGGGCACTGCCCGCACCGTTGCTGCTTCCGAGGATCAGCAACAGGGCTCCGGTCGCTCCGGCTGCGATGCCGAGAATCTTTTTCCCGGTAACGGGTTCCTTGAGGATAAGCGCCGCGAGGATCATCGCCACAAGCGGCATGCTCGTCGTGATGATCGACGCATCCACCGGAGAGGTCATTTCCACGCCGAAAATAAAACAGCCCTGGTTGAAGACGATGGCCAGCAGCGATGCCCCGAAAAGCTTCATCAGATCGGCAGGCGCCACATGTTCGCGTTTCCCGAACAGGGAGGCAATCCAGAAGAGGATCATCGCCCCGAAAACCCGCATGTCGGTAACGACAAGCGGTGTTATGACTCCTCCGAGCATTACGAATTTCGCCATCGGCGACATCAGGCCCCACATGGCATTGGCCCCGAGCATGGCACCATGGCCCTTGAGCGATTCGATATTCATATGTTGCACGCGACAAATGGAGGTTCAACAAAAACCCCTCGGTTTTACCGAGGGGTTACTCTCATCGATCGATCATCCGAGGAGTTTTTCGACCTTTGCCTTCAGGGCATCCTTCGAGCAGGCGCCGACCTGCTTGTCGACCAGTTCGCCGCCCTTGAGGAAGATGATCGTCGGGATGTTCCGAACGCCGTACTTCATCGTGATCTCATCGTTCTCCTCGACGTCGCACTTGCCGATCGTTACGCGTCCCTCGTACTCGGCCGCCAGCTCATCCACGATCGGCGACATCGTCCGGCAGGGGCCGCACCACTCGGCCCAGAAATCGATTACGACGGGCTGCGCCGAAGCGAGCAGCTCCTGAATGTTCTCTTTGTTGATTACCAATGCCATAATTTTGATTTTTTGAAGTTTATATGCTTATGCTATGGAATATTTGATTTCGTTCTCATCCAAATATCCGACCAAATCCTGCGAGAGGGAGACTTTGTGGCTTTTCGAAAAGAGGCTCAACGAAACGCGCGCCTCCCGATCGAAGACCTGCACGCGAAGCAGCGTATCGCCTTTCGAGGCCCGCACCCGCTCCGAGAATTCGCGGACAAGCGTCCCCGTAACGGACTCGACGGGGAGCTGCACCGACACCTCATGAATCGAATCCCGCACTTCGGAGAGCTGCATCATCGAGAGTATCTTGAACTCGAGTTCCTTGTCGTTGTAGGGCCGGGGCTGCACCTTCCCGCGGATAAAGAGAAAATAGTCGGGGAAGAGATATTTGCGGAAATTCTCGTAATCCTTGCCGAAGAGGGCGAATTCATGCGAACCGTTGTAGTCCTCCAGCTTGAAACGCCCCCAGGGCTTTCCGGTTTTGGTCATCAGGTTCTGCACTCCGACGACCATGCCCGCCACGGCAAACTCCTGGCCCTTGAGCGCATCGAGGTGCTCCAACTCCGAAAGCTGGGTCTTGCACATGTGGTCGAGAATGATCTTGTAGTCGTCGAGCGGATGTGCCGAGAGGTAGAGTCCGACCATCTCACGCTCCTTCGAAAGCTTTTCGAGCTGGCTCCAGTCGGCGCACGAAGGGGTCAGAGGCCGCTGGATGTCGACATGCCCGTCGCCGCCGAAGAGGCTCTGCTGGGCGTTGTCGCGCTCGGTCTGGTAACGCTGTCCGTATCGGATGAGCAGCTCGATGAACGAAGCTCCGTTCGCATCGCGCGTATCGACGCCGAAGAACTTGCTGCGCGGAAACTCCGTAATCGAATCGAAAGCCCCGGCATAGGCGAGATTCTCAAGGCACTTGCGGTTCACGAGCGTATAGTTCACTCGCTCCACGAAATCGTAGATATCCTTGAAACGGCCGTTCGCGCGGCGCTCGGCAATGATGCTGTCGACGGCCGCCTCGCCGACGCCCTTCACAGCCGCCAGACCGAAGCGCACGTCGCCCGATTCGTTGGACGAGAAGGTACGCACCGATTCGTTGATATCGGGACCCAGGACACTGATGCCCATACGCTTGCACTCGTTCATGTAAAGCGTCAGCTGCTCGATGTTCGCCAGGTTACGGCTCAACACCGCCGCCATGTACTCCGAAGGGTAGTTGGCTTTGAGGTAGGCGGTCTGGAAAGCCACCCACGAATAGCAGGTCGCATGCGACTTGTTGAAGGCGTAGGAGGCGAACTTCTCCCAGTCGGCCCAGATCTTCTCGAGCGTCTCCTTGTCGTGGCCGTTCTTCTGGCCGCCGCTGATGAACTTCGGCTTCAGCGCATCGAGCTTGTCCTTGAGTTTCTTACCCATGGCCTTGCGCAGCGTATCCGACTCACCGCGCGTGAAGTTGGCCAGCAGGCGCGAAAGCAGCATGACCTGCTCCTGATAGACCGTAACACCGTAGGTGTCCTTCAGGTATTTCTCCATGACCGGGATGTCATAGACGATGGGGCTGCGCCCGTGCTTGCGGGCGATGAAGTCGGGAATGTAGTCCATCGGTCCCGGACGGTAGAGGGCGTTCATGGCGATCAGATCCTCGAAGGTCGAGGGCTGCAGCTCGCGCAGGTATTTCTGCATGCCGGCAGACTCGAACTGGAACGTCCCGACGGTACGGCCCTCGCCATAGAGCTTGTAAGTCGCCTTGTCGTTGATGATCGAGAAATCGTCGATATCGACCTCGATGTGTTTCGTCTGGCGGATGTTCTCGACGGCATCCTTGATGATCGACAGGGTCTTCAGTCCCAGGAAGTCCATCTTGATCAGACCCGTATCTTCGATCACCGAGCCCTCGTACTGCGTTACGAGCATCTTCTCGCCGGTCTCCTTGTCGTCGGCCGTCGAGACGGGCACCCAGTCCGTGATGTCGTCGCGGCAGATGATTGTGCCGCAGGCGTGCACGCCCGTATTGCGTACGTTGCCTTCGAGCATCTTGGCATAGCGGATCGTATCGCGCAGCACGGGATTGTCCGACTGCTCGGCCTCCTTGAGTTCGGGAACGTAATCGATGGCGTTCTGCAGGTTGAGTTTCTTGTCGGGAATCTTGTCGGGAACGAGCTTGCACAGCCGGTCCGATTCCGGAAGGGGCAGTTTCTGCACGCGCGCCACATCCTTGATGGCCAGTTTCGTGGCCATCGTACCGTAGGTGATGATATGTGCGACCTTCTCCTTGCCGTACTTCTGGGTAACCCAGTTGAGCACACGGCCGCGGCCGTCATCGTCGAAATCGACGTCGATATCGGGCAGCGAGATACGGTCCGGATTGAGGAAACGCTCGAACAGCAGGTCATAGGCTATAGGGTCGATCTGCGTGATCCCGAGGCAGTAGGCCACGGCCGAACCGGCCGCAGAACCACGACCCGGGCCCACCGAGACGTCGAGCTCCTCGCGGGCTGCGCGGATGAAATCCTGCACGATGAGGAAGTATCCCGGGAAACCCATCGTCTTCATGATGTGCAGCTCGAAGATCAGCCGCTCGCGCTGCTCGTCGGTAAGCTGCTCACCATAACGGCGATGTGCCCCCTCCATGGTCAGCTTGGCCAAATAATCGGCCTCGAGCTTGATGCGGTAGAGCTTGTCGTATCCGCCCAGTTTCTCGATCTTCTTGCGACCCTCCTCCTCGGACATGACCACGTTGCCGTGCTCGTCGCGTGTGAATTCGTCGTAGAGGTCCTGCTCCGTATAACGGGCGCGGTACTCCTCCTCGGTACCGAACTCCGCGGGTATCTCGAACGTCGGCATGATGGGTGCATGGTCGATCGAGTAACACTCCACCTGATTGCAGATATCCACGGTCGTCTGCATCGCCTCGGGATCCGTCTCGCCGAAAATCGCAGCCATCTCGGCTGTCGTCTTGAGCCACTCCTGCTTGGAATAGAGCATGCGCTTCGGATCATCGAGGTCCTTACCCGTCGAGAGGCAGATCAGTCGGTCGTGGGCCTCGGCGTTGTCCTCGTCCACGAAGTGTACGTCGTTCGTGCAGACCATGCGCACATGGTGTTTGGCCGCCAGTTCGCGCAGATGGCGGTTCACCTTCAGCTGCATGGGGTAGGCCTCGTGATTGGCCCGCTCGACAGTCGCCTTGTGCAGCTGCAACTCGAGATAATAGTCGTCGCCGAAGACTCGCTTGTGCCACAATATGGACTCCTCGGCTTTTCCCAGATCGTCGTCCGTGATGGCCCGCGGCACCTCGCCCGCCAGGCAGGCCGAGCAGCAGATCAGCCCCTCGTGGTATTTTTCAAGCTCTGAACGGTCCGTTCGGGGGCGCATGTAGAAGCCTTCGGTCCACGCCTTCGAAACGATCTTGATGAGGTTATGGTATCCCTTGAGGTTCTTTGCCAGCAGAATCAGGTGGTAACCGCTCTGGTCAGGCTTGCCCTCCTTGTCCTGCAGACGTCGGCGTGCGACATAGACCTCGCAGCCGATGATCGGCTTGAAATTCATCTTGGCGCGCAGCTCACCGAGCTGTTTCTCGCAGGCGGCGATCTCCGCCGCCGTGTCGGCCACCTGTTCCGTACCGTCGCCGAGGGCCGCCAGACGTTTTTCGCACTCGGCCGCCTTGTCCTTCAGCTTGCCCTTGACCTTCTTGACATAATTGTAAAACTCCTTGATGCCGAACATGTCGCCATGGTCCGTGATGGCAATGCCGGGCTGCCCGTCGGCCATGGCCTTGTCCACCAGACGCTGGATGCTGGCCTGACCGTCAAGAATCGAATATTGCGAGTGAACGTGAAGGTGAACGAACTGGGACATGAAACCGTATGCTATTTTTCTTCCTTCCGATCGCGAAAACGGCCGCCATAATCTACGGCAGCCTTCATTCGGATCGGACTCCGACAAAGATACGCATTATTTCCGGAGATTTCGTGGCAGGGCTCTTGCATTTTATCAACAAAATGCTTAATTTAGATACCGAACACAAAACGAATTTCTTATGAAAGACGAGACCCTGGTTGTATTGGCGGAGTACAACTCCATCATGGAAGCCGAGATCGCCAAGTCGATGCTCGACAGCGCCGGTATCTGGTCGACGATCCGCAACGAATACATGTCGGCCATCTACCCCCTGGGAACGATGCCCGCGCAGGTCGTAGTTCACGAGGAGGATTACGAGAAGGCAAAAGCCATGCTCCATCACCGGTAGCAGCCCGATCCGCACACATTTCCAACAGGGCAGCCACGGAACGGCCTGCACTGTTCCGACGATTCCGTCCGCGGAATCCGCGAAAAACCGATTCGCCCCGCCGTACAGCCGTACGGTCGGGGCGAATTTCCTGGTTCGGGCACCGACGGATCAATACCCGTCGTTTACATAATTGCAGTTGAACTCATAGGCCGTGCGCTGCGGCACGCCGTCCACCTTGCGGGGAGTCCACTTGCCCTTGCTGGCACGGATGGCCCGAAGCACCTCCTTCGTGAGCTGCTCGTCGGGAGACTGGAGCACTTCACCGATCACCACGCGGCCCGTCGGCTCGATATAGAACTTCACGCGCACCACGCCGCCGACCTTCGCATAACGCGCATCGTATTGGACCCTTGTCCGCATCCACTCCGTAAAGCTCTCGCGGGGATCCTTCCCCTGGAAAAGCAGCGGATCGGGTTCCTGGGCACGGAGGTATTTCTCGACGGGGAGCCGCAGCACCAACCGCAGCGTGTAGTCCGTCGTCCGGCCGTCAGCATAGGTCGCAGGACTCCATCCTTCAAGGCGCGAGAAGGCTTCGGTCAGCGCTTCACGGGTCGTTTCGGAGGCCGGCTCCACGTCGTAACGGTCGCGGCCTTCGGAATTGCGGTCGCGGAAACGCCATTCGCCGACACTGCCGTCGGCCCGGACCTCGAACGCCACGGCAACCTTCGGCGAAAGCGTTTCGGCGGCAATCTGCCGCTCCCCGACGACTTTGCCGAACTCGCCGATGAGGCGGCGCATGAAATACTGCACGTCGGCCCCGTTGAAGCGGGGCTCCGCGGGCTGCTCCTGAGCAAAGACGAAAAGCCCCGAAAGCAAAAACAGAACGGACAACAATCCGGATTTCATTTATATATGAATTTTGTACAATATTCAGAGATTTCCGTTCCAGATCCGCCACGACGCTTCGGCCTGTTCGCGGAACATCGTTTCGCCGTTCAGGATGCGCGCCCCGCGCTGGCGTCCGTAATCGAGGAATTGCGTCAGCGGCGGATTATAGACCAGATCGAGCAGGAAATGGTCCGGGGTCAGGGCCGCATAGGGAATACGCGGCGCCGCATCGACGGCAGGGTAGGTTCCTACAGGCGATGCATTGACAATCAACCTGCTTTCGGCCACCGTCCCGAAGGGGAGGTTGTCGTAGGTATAGTTTCCTTTTGCCGGGTCGCGCGAGACGAGATCGAAGGGGATTTCCCGTTCGGCAAGGGCATACTGCACCGCTTGTGAGGCGCCTCCCGTACCGAGAATCAGCGCCCCGGTGGGTTGCACATCGCCCAACAACCGATCCAGCGAGACGCGCAGGCCGACAATATCGGTATTGTATCCCTCAAGCAGGCCGTCGTCCGTACGTCGGATGCAGTTCACCGCACCGATGGCCGCAGCCTCGGGGGCCACACGGTCCAGGCAGGGTATGACCTCCCGCTTGTAGGGGATCGTAACGTTCAGTCCGCACAGTTCGGGTGTTGCAGCGAGCAGCGCGGGCAGTTCCCCGATACACGACAACTCATAGAGCGCATAGGAACAATCTCCGAGCCCTTCGCGGCGGAACTTCTCCGCGAAGTAACGCGCGGAGGCCGAATGGACAAGCGGCCGGCCGATAAGCCCGTAACGTCTCATGCCTTGCGCTTTCTGACGATGATGCGCGCCAGCAATTCGATGCCGTAAATCGTAAGGAAACCCACGACACAGAGCAGCACGGCCTGCACAAGCATCGACGGCTTGTCATAGAGTGCCTCGAAATGCCCCGGCGTGATGTTGCGCTCGACCAGAGGCTGCAACTCGCCGTGGCTGTCGAGATAGGTTGCAACGGGCTCCTTCCACGGCCACACTTTGTTGAGCGAACCGACCATGAAGCCCATAAGCACGGCGACCGTAACATCGTGCCAGTGCTTGAGCAGCCACGAAAGCAGATGCGAGAAGGAGACGATGCCCGCAGCGGCACCCACGACGAAGATCGCCATGACGGGAATGTTCAGATCGCCGACGGCCTGCATGATATACTGGTATTTGCCCAGCAGCAGCAGGATGAAGGCGCCCGAAATGCCGGGAAGGATCATCGCACAGATCGCAATGGCGCCCGACAGCATCACGAACCACCAGTCGTTGGGCGTCTCGGTGGGGGAGGCAACGGTGATCCACCAGGCCGCTGCTGCCCCGACGGCAAACGCCGCGATCGTACGCCAGTTCCAGTGTCCCACCTGCCGGGCCACAAGCAACGCCGAGGCGATGATCAGTCCGAAGAAGAAAGACCAGATCTCGATCGGGTGGTGTTCGAGCAGGTAGGTCATCAACCGCGCCAGCGAGAAGATCGCAATGGCGATACCCAGCAGGACGCAAAAGAGGAAGTTCCCGTTCACATGGCGCCACAGCTCGCCAAAGCGCAACCGCACCAGCAGCTTCAACGCCGTGGCATCGACCCGGCGTATCGAGTTGATCAACTCCTCGTAGATTCCGGAAATGAAGGCGATCGTACCGCCCGAAACACCCGGGACAACATCCGCCATACCCATGGCGCATCCCTTGAGTACCAGAAGAACTGAATCCGTGATTTTCATAGTCTCCCCATATGGTTTGCCCCAAAAGATGTATCCGGTTCCGAATCGCGCAGGCTGCAGAGCCTTCCCGGAAGAGGGATACCGTTCTGGGCTGAATTTATTTGCCGACAAAGATAGCACATGCCTGCCGCACCTCCAAATACAACGGAATTTTTATGCGAAAACTCCCGGGCCGTGTGTGTACGGTCCGGGAGTCGGAGTATTCCGGAAGAAAGCGCCGCACACATCGATACGGCTTCGGTGCAATGCCGGGCTATTCGCCCTTTTCGGAAACGATTTCCGGAGCGGATGACAGCCTGCCGCGAATGAAACCGATCGTTTCGCTGAGTTCCTGGGCGAATTTGTCGAAATCCTCCTTGTACAGGAAAATCTTGTGCCGGTCGTAGGAGACCGCGCCGGAATCATCGACCATCTTCCGGCTTTCGGTGATGGTCAGGAAACAATCGTCGCCGCGCGTGGTCCGGACATCGAAAAAATAGGTCCGCCGTCCGGCTTTGACCGCTTTCGATAAAATGGGATCGTCATATTCGTCGTTTCCGCGCCGTGTTACTGATGGAGCCATGGATAAAGCAGTTTTAGGTAAATCCGAAACTATACGATTTTGGTCTTTTTCTAAACGAATTTACGCAAAATATTCCGGAAAACCAAAAACTTCAGCCTAATTTTTCGCTTCGAGAAGCGGCACGCCACGACGTTTCCAGTCATTCAAAACAGCCACCGCTTCGACATAGGCACCGTTCAGCTGCGGATTCACGATCCGATAGTAGGCATCCGAGCCGAACAGACGTTGGGCGGCAAGCGCCTTGAGCTGCGTACGCAGGATTGTCCCGGAAGCGGCATATCCCGCGGCATCGAATGCAACACCACGACGTGCGCCCTCCTCCTTCAGGGCTTCGAGCAACGTATCCGAGACATCGAATCCGCTCTCAAAGGCGGAAAAATCGGCATACGCCCGCATCAGGCTGTCGCGCGAGCGATCGAGCCAATCGTTCACGAAATCGGAGAAAACCCCTTCGCGAACCAGACGGGCACAATAATCCGAATAACCAGCCGTATCGGGAGCCACAAGCACATCGGGACGGATACCGCCCCCGCCATAAACCGTCCGGCCCGTACGGAGCGTACGGTAGGCCGGAGCCCCGGCATCGAGCGAATCGCGCAACCGGTCGTCGTAGCGCCGCAGGTGGTCGAGGTAATATTCGCGCCGGTTTCCCTTCTCATAGGGACGTTGGATGACCCGGCCGGAAGGGGTATGATAGCGGGCCACGGTAAGGCGTACGGCAGAACCGTCTGGAAGCGGTATCTGTCGCTGCACGAGTCCTTTGCCGAAGCTCGGACGGCCGATGATCACACCGCGATCCCAGTCCTGGATGGCACCGGCGACAACCTCCGACCCCGAGGCCGACGACTCGTCGATCAACACCACCAGACGTCCCCGCAAATCTTCACCGGGACTCTGCGTCTCGAAATCCGTCGCAGGCACGGCACGCCCTTCGGTCGAGACGACCACGACACCGCGCGGCAGGAAAAATCCCGCCAGGCCGATCGCCTCGTCCAACAGTCCGCCGCCATTGCCCTGCAGGTCGAGAATCAGCCCCTCGGGGCGTCCCAGCCGGCGGTAGGCCTCCCTAAACTCCGTGAGCGTCGTATGTCCGAAGCGGTTTACCTTGATGTAACCCACGCTGTCGGAAATCCGATAGGCCGCATCGACCGTATGGATCGGTATGCGGTCGCGCACGAGCGTGAAATGCAGCGGTTCTGGAACACCGCGGCGCAACACCCCAACCGCGACCTTCGTGCCGCGGCGTCCCCGCAGATATTTCGGCACATCGGCCCGCGAAAGTCCCACGGCATCGAGCGTGTCGATGCGTACGATGCGGTCGTTTGCCCGCAGGCCGGCCCGTTCGGCCGGGCCTCCCGGAACGGTATTGACGACAACGACCGTATCGTGCAGCACATTGAACTCCACGCCGATTCCGCTGAACTCCCCGTCGAGGCTTTCGCGCACGCCGCGCATCTCCTCGGCCGAGAGGTATGCCGAATGCGGATCCAGCCGCTCGAGCATCCCCACGATGGCCCCTTCGATGACGGGCGCCATCGGCTCCTCATCGACATAAAGCTCGGTCAGATAGCGGTAAACCCGCGCGAACTTCTGCAACGGTTCCGCATCATCGGGCTGTTGCGCCGCAAGGGGCAGTACCGCAAACAGGGACAGAAAAGAAAGAATCGTTCTGCGCATGATAAAAGTCGTTTTTAAAGTACCGGACACCTACACCGGAAGACGCCGATGTCGGATACAGAGACCTGCATCCGACATCCGTACTCCGTCCGCGGCAGGCGGCCGGCTATTGAAGGGCTGCGGCAAGTTCGGCAAAGGGAACCTGACGCTGATCGCCCGAAATCATGTTCTTGACCGTGGCAACACCTGCCGCCAGCTCCTCCGAGCCGACGATCACCACCATCGGAATGCCGCGGCGGTTGGCATACTCCATCTGCTTCTTCATCTTGACCGAATCGGGGTAGATCTCGGCCGAGAGACCCGCGTTGCGCACGACGCGCAGCAGCGGCAGGGCGGCAGCCTGCTCGGCAGCACCCAGATTGACGAAAAGCACACGCGTCGTGCAGCTCACCTCGGCCGGGAAGAGGTCGAGACCCGTCATGACGTCATAGATGCGGTCGGCGCCGAACGAGATGCCGACACCCGACATGCCCGGCATGCCGAAGATACCCGTAAGGTCGTCGTAGCGTCCTCCGCCGCAGATCGAACCGATGGCGAAATCCAGCGCCTTGACCTCGAAAATCGCACCCGTATAATAGTTCAGACCGCGGGCCAGCGAGAGGTCCAGTTCGACCGGAAGCGTAAGGTCCAGCCCGGCGACCGTATCGAAAATGGTCTGCATCTCCTCGATGCCGCGAAGACCCGTTTCCGACGAAGCAAGCACTTCGCGTAACTGTTCGAGTTTCGATGAGTTGTCGCCACTTAACTCAAGAATCGGTTGAAGCCGCTCGACAGCCTCCGGCGTCAATCCGCGCTCCAGCAGTTCGGCCTTCACATTCTCCAGACCGATCTTTTCGAGCTTGTCGATCGCCACCGTGATGTCCATCATCTTGTCGGCATGTCCGATCGCTTCGGCAATGCCGTAGAGAATCTTGCGGTTGTTCATCTTCAATGCCACGCGGATGCCCAGCGCCCCGAAAACCCGCTCGACGATCTCCACGAGTTCCACCTCGCACAGCAGCGACCGCGTGCCGATGACATCGACATCGCACTGGTAGAATTCACGGTAACGTCCCTTCTGCGGACGGTCGGCACGCCATACGGGCTGCATCTGGTACCGTTTGAAAGGGAAGGTCAGCTCGCTCTGGTGCTGCACGACATAGCGGGCGAAGGGGACCGTCAGGTCGTAACGAAGGCCCTTTTCGCTGATCTTCGAAGCCTGGCGCACCTCCTCGTCCGAAAGGCCCGAGGCGTAGTCGCCCGAATTGAGGATCTTGAAGAGGAGCTTGTCGCCCTCGTCGCCGTACTTGCCCAGCAGTGTCGAGAGATTCTCCATGGCGGGCGTCTCGAGCGGCGCATAGCCGTAGGTGCGGAAAACCCGGCGAATCGTGTCGAAAATATAGTTGCGGCGCATCATCTCCACAGGGGAGAAGTCGCGCGTACCTTTGGGAATCGAAGGTTTCTGTGCCATTGTTGTCGAAGAGTTTTCATACCGTGCGGGCTGCCGTCGGACGACGGCACCGCAACGGCGGATATTCCTTATTCCATCAGTTTCTTGTACTTCACGCGGTGGGGCGTGGTATCCTCACCCTGGGCGCGTTTCCACGCCTCGTACTCGGAGTAGGAGCCTTCGTAGAAGACCACCTTCGAGTCGCCCTCGAACGAGAGGATATGCGTGGCGATACGGTCCAGGAACCAGCGGTCGTGGGAGATGACAACCGCGCAGCCCGCAAAGTTCTCGAGGCCCTCCTCCAGCGCACGCAGCGTATTGACGTCGATGTCGTTCGTCGGCTCGTCCAGCAACAGCACGTTGCCCTCCTCCTTGAGTGCGAGGGCCAGGTGAAGGCGGTTGCGCTCACCGCCCGACAGCATGCCGCACTTCTTCTCCTGATCGGCGCCCGAGAAGTTGAAGCGGGCGACATAGGCGCGGGCATTGACCTGACGGTTACCCAGCGTGATGAGGTCCGCGCCGCCCGAGATCACCTCGAAGACCGTCTTCTCGGGATCGATCGACTTGTGCTGCTGATCGACATAGGCCAGTTTCACCGTGGGACCCACACGGAACGATCCGCTCGTGGGCTGCTCCAGTCCCATAATCATGCGGAAGAGGGTCGTCTTGCCCGTACCGTTGGGGCCGATGACACCCACGATGCCGGCCGGCGGCAGCGAGAACTCCAGATGCTCGTAGAGCACCCGGTCGCCGAAAGCCTTGGAGACATCGTGCGCCTCGATCACCACGTCGCCCAGACGCGGTCCGTTCGGGATGAAGATCTCGAGTTTCTCCTCCTTCTGCTTCGTATCCTCGTTCATCAGCTTGTCATAGGCCGAAAGACGCGCCTTCGACTTGGCATGTCGGCCCGACGGAGACATGCGCACCCACTCCAGCTCGCGCTCGAGGGTCTTGCGGCGCTTCGACTCCTGCTTCTCCTCCATGGCCATGCGCTTGGTCTTCTGCTCGAGCCAGCCCGAGTAGTTGCCCTTCCAGGGAATGCCCTCGCCGCGGTCCAGTTCAAGGATCCACCCGGCGACATTGTCCAGGAAGTAACGGTCGTGCGTTACGGCGATCACCGTACCCTTGTATTGCTGCAGGTGCTGCTCAAGCCAGTCGATCGACTCGGCGTCGAGGTGGTTCGTAGGCTCGTCCAGCAACAGTACGTCGGGCTGCTGCAGCAACAGCCGGCACAGCGCCACACGGCGCCGCTCACCGCCCGAAAGCACCTTCACCGACTGGTCCGGATCGGGGCACCGCAGGGCATCCATCGCCCGTTCGAGCACGCTGTCCAGCTCCCAGCCGTTGCAGTGGTCAATCTTTTCGTAAAGCTCGCCCTGACGCTCGATGAGCCGCGCCATCTCGTCGTCCGACATCGGCTCGCAGAGCTTCATGTTGATCTCCTCGTACTCCTTCAACAGGGCCACCGTCGCGGCGCAGCCCTCCTCGACCACCTCCTTTACGGTTTTCGAGTCGTCGAGTTTGGGTTCCTGCACGAGATAGCCCACCGTATAGCCCGGCGAGAAGACCACCTCGCCCTCGTAGTTCTTGTCGATGCCGGCGATGATCTTCATCAGCGTCGATTTACCCGCGCCGTTCAGACCGATGATACCGATCTTCGCGCCGTAGAAGAACGAGAGGTAGATGTTGTTCAACACCCGCTTCTGGTTGGTGAAGGTCTTGCTCACACCGACCATCGAAAAGATGATTTTTTCGTCTGCCATATGTTTTCAGAATGTATGTTCGGATTTTTGCAAAGATACGCAGAATTTCCGGATTTTCGGCCTCTGCGACGAAATTATTCGGGTCCGTGCGGCTCAGGATACGGCGGCCGTCCAGCCATACAGAGGAGGACGTCACCCCGAAGAGGAAAGGGGACGTGCCTCCCGGTGCAAAGGCTCGCCCGCGGCAACTTCAGGTGTCTTTCAATTCCATTTGTATGCAGCGCGTTTATACAAGAATTTTTGTCTAAATATTTTTATTTCAAATTAGGATATATAACTTTGCAATGGCTGAATCCTTTCGATTTGCCGAATGCCCATCTCCAGACTTTGGCGCCGGATGAAATAGACCAGAGAGAAAGCGATTCTCGTGGTTATGTTATAGCGGAGATCCTGGAGCTTCCATGGGATGTTCTGCAATGTATTCCGGCAGTTATTATGCATGTCATTCACATCGTTGTATTTGTTTATTAAAGATATGAATCGGGTTTATTATCTATTTTGGGGAATCTTTTTGATTTTCATAATGTGTGGATGCACACAAGACAAGATCGAGGAAGGGACCGAAATTACAGTCAATCCAGATTACAGTCAGACCATATCATGGTCAGACTGTAATAAATTCAAACTTCAGCAAGACAGCCTGATGATTGGGAAAATAAATAAAACGATATATTATGACGATAAATTTTTAATAAGCACACAAGGTAAACTGTTATTGTACTCGCGAGATGGTAGTTTCATTGGTCCAATAGGGCAACGGGGTAGAGCTGCAAATGAATATATCGACCATACAGACTGCTGGATACAAGATAATCATGTATATTTATATGACATGAACGGGAAAAAAGTATTAAAATATACTTTAGATAATCAGTTGGATAAAATTTATCCGCTAAAATCAGAAATATCGCCCGATAATTATCCTTTTGCATTTATCATTCCATTTGGAGAGAGATATATTGGGCAGTGTGTATGGAATGGCACTATGAAAGAATCACCAGCTCTAGCCTTATATGACAAGAATTTTGCATTTCATTCAGTGATCGGACATTTAACAATAAGGAGCGGTTTACGAATTGGCTATCCGTTAATACAATCCGTCAATAATACGGCACTATATTGGAATCCATTGGATAGAAGGATATTTCGGATAACACCCGACCAAAATATCGAACTCGCATATACCTTATCATTCGGAAATAAAAATTATCCGGAACTAACAACCGTTGAAGATGATTATGAAATACTGGAGCTATATCAAGATAAAACCTGGAGAAAGAATCATGCGGGGACTATAGCCCATGTATGGGAAAATGCGGAAAATTTAGTATTTTTATATTCATATGCCGACAATTTGCATCTTGCCATATACCACCAAGACACCGTATCCAATTACAGGCTGATAGATGCAAAGCATAATCTTTTAAGTTCGGCATTTGACGGAACAAGTCTATATTTCTTTGTTGAAATTCCCGATGGCGTGGAAGTATATTCAATAGATCTTAAGAATTTATGAGGCTCTAAATTTATACAGGCTGCCATTATTTCTATTAACAGGTTGCGCCAGCAACCAATTTGATAGCATTTCAAAACTTACAAGGCGGCGGAAACATTCGGCATGCCGGCGCCGTATCCGAAGACGAAAACAGCCGCACCTTTTCGGAGTGCGGCTGTTCGCTTGCAAGGAGAGACTCCAAACGGAAGCCTATCAATAGTTCTCCTTCTTGGGCTCGAAGTAAGCCTGGGGGTGCTTGCAGGCGGGGCACATCGCCGGAGCCTGCTCGGCCTCGATGATGAAACCGCAGTTGCGGCACTGCCACCAGATCTTGCCGTCGCGCTTGAAGAAGTCGCCGTCCGTCAGGCGGCTCAACAGCTTCAGATAGCGGCGCTCGTGTTCGGCCTCGACGATCGAGATCATGCGGAACGCAGCGGCGATCTCGGGGAAGCCCTCCTCGTCGGCCACGCGTGCAAATTCGGGATAGAGCACATCCCACTCCTCATTCTCACCCTTCGCAGCGGCAAGCAGGTTCTCCTGCGTCGTACCGATCTTGCCGGCGGGATAGCTGGCCGTGATCTCGACCATACCGCCCTCGAGGAACTTGAAGAAACGCTTGGCGTGCTCCTTCTCCTGCTCGGCCGTCTCGGCAAATACGCCGGCGATCTGTTCGTATCCCTCCTTCTTGGCTACGCTCGAGAAGAAGACGTAACGGCTGCGTGCCTGACTCTCACCGGCAAATGCCTTCAGCAGATTCTGCTCGGTGCGTGTACCTTTGATGCTCTTTTCCATATGGTTTAATGTATTTGGTGTGTTTCTGAAGCAAAGATAGAAAAATTCCGACGACCCGTGCAAATATTCACCATCGGAAGTTTTGATAGGGCTATTTGCCGTACCTATAGGCCGGATTGCGTCAGTTCCCGCAGGTCGCGGCAGAAGAGCGCCCGGGCTGCCGAATCCCTCGGAGCCGCAGCCGCCTCGGGCGGCAGGATGCAGTAATCGGGCAGAGACACCCACACCGGCGCCGTCTCGAGCCGGTAGGTCATCCGCCCGTCGGGGTGGCGCGCCGCCTCGACCTGCGCCACCAGTCCGCCGTCCGTATAGCGGCGGCGCTGGTTCGAGACGAGGTTTCCCAGCGAATAGAGCACCACTTGTGTCGAATCGGCCTGCCACGGCTGTACCACATGCGGGTGGCTGCCCACGATGACATCGGCGCCGTGGCGGCGAAGGAAGGCGGCCAGCCGACGCTGCTGCGGATGCTCACGCCGCTCATACTCGTTGCCCCAGTGCATGAAGGCCACCACAAAATCGGCTGCCGGTCGCGCCGCGGCAAGATCCGCGGCCATCCGCACCGTGTCGATCCGATTGACCAGCGTACCGGCAGGCACCGGCAGGCCGTTCGTACCATATGTATAATTGAGCAGGGCGATCCGCACGCCGCCGTGTTCGAGCAGCAGGGGATGGTTCCGCCGGTAGTCGGCGCTGTCGGCAAAAACGCCCGTGTGGCGGATGCCGCAGCGATCCAGCTCGCGGATCGTCGTGCGAATTCCCTCCGCTCCGCCGTCGCAGCAGTGGTTGTTGGCCAGCACGGCGATATCGACACCTGCGGCACGCAGGGCGTCGGCCAGCGCCACCGGCGAGCGAAACATCGGATAGCCCGTGTAGCGGTTCCGTGCCGTCAGCGTCGTTTCAAGATTGACCACCGCAAGATCGGCCGCCCGCATGCGGGGCGCAAGAGCCGAAAAAACCGGCGTATAGTCGAAGCCGTCGCCGCGGCGTGCCGCCTCGACCTGCGGAAGGTGCTGCATCACGTCGCCGCCGAAAAACAGACGCACGCGCTGCGGCGGAAGCGTTCCGAAATCCGACGGCGGAGGTCCTCCGGCCGGCACACAGCAGGCCGCCGAGAGCAGCAGCAGAAAAAGGAGGCTATTTCGGATCCGCAGCGACATGACGCAAAGGGTCGGCAATTGTATATAGGTCAGTTGCGGCGCTTCGGATTGCGCGGGAACCATCCGCGGGCCACGCGCTTGCGCTGTTCGAACAGTTCGCCGATGCTCCACAGCGACGAGGCGCCCCAGACGGCCAGCAGCGTGGACCACAACAGGTGGCGGATGAGAATCGAAGCGACGATCGTCCCGAGTCCCATCAACAGGAAAATCCACCAGATACGGACGCCGAAATGATATTCGCCCTTGATGACCAGCGGATGGAACAGGCCGATGATCAGAAAGGTGCCAAAACCGATCACCAGCCCCGTAAGGTTGTACTGCGTCAGAAAATCCATAAGCATATGTCGAATGTCGAATTCCGCCGTTGTCCCGGCGGAACAAATATACGAAAATCGGGCGATCCGTCGCCGAATCGCCCGAAAATTTCCGCACTTCCGACCGAATCAGAAACTGTACTGGATCATCAGGTTGATGCGGTGGGCACGTCCCGAGGCGTCGGACATGTCGCAACGCGACCCGTAGAGATACTCTCCGGCAATCTTGCAATGCGGAGCCAGCGTGTAGAAGATATTGCCGAAGGCATAGTTGCCGCGTTTGTACTGATCCCCGGCATAGAATCCGTGGCTGCGCTGCACACGGACGGTCGAATAACCGCCCGAAAGGAAGAGGCGGGGCGTAAGGTTGAACTGCGCGGCGGCCTGCCAGCCCCACATCGGCAGGGTCTGGATACGGGCCGCATCGCGCGGGTCGGGCGTAAAGTCGAGCCCCGAACCGGTCAGGTCCTGAATGTAGGGCGTGATCCCCTGACCGTAAACGCCGTTCATGAACAGACGAAGGAAGCTGCAGCAGCGGATCGTGCCGCTGAACTGGACACCCCAGCCCAGCAGCGACGTATTGCTGTCGCGCCCGAGGTCGTGCAGGTACATGTCGCGCAAGACGGCCGAAGCCCGGAGATGGCTCGAACGGTCAGCGCCCCAGGCATACTGGAAGTAGAGGGGAATGTCGGGGACCCGCTGGGGAATCGCGGCAAATCCGTCGCCGTAAGTGCCGCTCACAACGGGCATCTCGGCCGCCACGCCGAACGCGAGGTGCCGGTCGGCGAAGCAATGCTCATAACGTATCAGGGTGGCGAAGTTGAAGTTGTAGGCGTTCGGGCCCTGGAAATCGATGGTCGTAGGGGAGGCCCCGAGGTCGCAGAAGGTCGTAACGTCGCGGCCGAAGGTCAGCCCCAGGAAGGAGATATAGGCCGAACGGAGCCCCGGCATGTAGTCTGCGGCAGCCCCGCCGCGGAAATCGCCATCGACATAGATCACCACACGTCCCAGATGCTCCGTATTGGCAATCGCCTTCACATAAAGGCGCGAGGTGGAGGCATCCAGCATGAACTGCTGGCGCGTGGCGTAGTTTCCGGAGACGGGAATGTCGTATGTTACGAAATCGGCATTCTCGACGATACCGCCCAGATCGTAGGCCGCACGCAGGGCCACAAAGCCTCCGAACGAAAGCGAGAAGCGGTTTTCCTTCGAGGCCCAGACCAGTTGCGGCGCATCGGTTTGCTGGAAACCGCAGCGGTGTGTCTCCCTATGGTCGCGGCGGGCCGCCTCCTCGGCCGTTTCCGAACCGTGCCCGGGCTTCGGATGATGCTTGTGTTTGTGCTTGAGGGATGACGCGGCCTCTGATGAAAGACAGGTTTCGGTCGTGGAACCGACGGACGATCCGTCGGATGAATGCGCCGTCCACGGAACGGCGACGGCAGCCGCCAGCAGCCATGCCGCGGCCCGAGATCCGAATGTTGCCATAAAATCCATTATCGTATTTTTGCGACGGAAAAAAGTTCCGACCGAAGGCGTTTTCGCAAGTTATATGCCAAAAAGCAGAGGCCGGATCACGGGATTTTTACTACCTTTGCACTGATACATCAATCAGTATGATTCTTACGTTGATCATCCTCCTCGGACTGGCGGTAGCCGCCGCAGACTGGCTGCATTTCCGACGGCTCGGAAATGCCGGGAAACTGCGGTTGCCGATCATCGCGGCCGTCGCCGCCGATCTGCTGCCCTTTGCCGCCGCACTGCTCGGCTATCTGGTCCGCGACAACACCACGCCGGTCATCATGATCTCGATGTGGATCGTCTGGTTCTGGATGACTACCGCGCTGACACGGCTGGTCTATTACACGTTCAACTTTTTCGGACGACGCCGCACGGGGTTTATCCTCGCAGCCTGCACGGCCGTGCTGCTGGTTGTCGGAGCTACGGCAGGGCGTACCCGGTTTCGCGTCAGCCGTGTGGAGGTCTGCTCCGGGAAACTTCCGGAAACATTCGACGGCGCACGCATCGTGCAGATATCGGACCTCCATCTCGGAACAATCGTCCGACCGGAACGGGAACTGACCCGACTCGCCGATACGATCAACGCCCTTCGGCCCGACTGGGTCGTCTTCACGGGCGACCTGGTCAATATCCGCGCCGAGGAGCTCGACGAACGGGCCGCACGGCTGCTCGGCAGAATCGAAGCTCCGGTCTACTCCGTAACGGGCAACCACGACGTCGGCGCCTATATCAAGGATTCGCTCCATCACACGATGGAGGAGAACCTGCACGAGGTAATTGCCCGCCAGCGGGCAATGGGATGGAATCTGCTGGACGACGAGACATGCTATCTGCATCGCGGCGGAGACAGCATCTCGCTGACGGGTCTCTCGTTCGATCCGGCGCTGCGGCTGCTGCGCCACAAGCGGGACCTCCCTGCCACGGGTCTGGAGCGGGCTTTCGCCGGAACACCGACCGAACTGTACAACATCACGCTCGTGCATGTGCCGCAGCTCCGGCCGAAGATCACGGCGGCCGGATACGGCGACCTGGTCCTCTCGGGACATGTGCACGCCATGCAGTGCAAAGTCCGTCCGTGGGGCCGCGGATGGTCGCCCGCAGCACTGCTCTACAAGGAGTGGAGCGGCCGCTACGAGGATTCCGACGGGAAAATTCTCTATATCAATGACGGGATCGGATGCGTGGGTTACCCCATGCGGCTCGGGGCCCGTCCCGAAATCACGCTCATCACCCTGAAACGATGCGAGTAATACTCTCTGCCGCGGTTACGGCCGACGGCTATCTGGATGACAATACCCCGCAGCGGCTCATGATCTCGACCGCAGCGGACTGGGAGGCCGTACAGCGGTTGCGGGCTTCGTGCGACGCGATCCTCGTCGGAGCAGAAACCCTGCGCCGGGACAATCCGGCCCTACGGCTGCGTAATGACGGAATGCGGCGGCAACGTATGGCAGAAGGTTATCCGGCCGATCTGACAAAGGTCGTCCTGACCCGTTCGGGACGGCTCGATCCCGCGATGCGCTTCTTTACGGAGGGTGTATCTGAAAAGATCGTATTCGCGCAAAGGGAACTTCCCGATATTCAGCCGTATGCCACCGTCATATCAAGCAACGGCGAGGAGCATACGGCTGCCTTTATCATCACCGAACTCGAAAAGCGCGGCATCGGCCGCCTGCTGGTTGAAGGAGGCGCCGAGATTCTCCGTATGTTCCTCCGCGAAAACCAGGCCGACGAACTGCGGCTGGCAGTCAATCCGCACCTGCTGCTCGGAACCGGCCGGGGAGGGGCCCGTTTTCAGTTCGAGCCCCCCGCGACAGCCTCCTGCGACAAAGAGCAACTCGATGGCATGGAGGTTGTACACTACACGCTGCATCCGGACAGAACGGAAAACGACATGAAGCACTTGCAGGAAGCCATTGACGAGAGCCGCCGCTGCACGCCCTGCCGCACCTCCTACCGCGTAGGAGCCGTGATCGAAACCGACGACGGACAGCTCTTCAAAGGCTACACCCACGAATGCTCCGCGACACACCACGCCGAGCAGGAGGCCATCCTCAAGGCACTCGAGGCGGGAGCATCGCTCCGCGGAGCGGCGATCTACACCTCGATGGAACCCTGCTCGAAGCGGGCCAGCGAGCCGGAGAGCTGCACGCAGCTCATCCTGCGCCACGGATTCGCCCGAGTGGTGTTCGCCCTCTATGAACCCGACTGCTTCGTATGCTGCCGCGGCGCGCTCACACTCCGGGAAGCAGGACTCGACGTCCGCTGTTATCCGAAAATGGGCGGTCAGGTACGCGCAATCAATGCGCATCTGTGGCAATAAAGGCGTATTTTAGCCCAAAATTGGCCTAAAGTACATTTTACGGGATAATTTTCCGCAAAATGGACTATATTTGCTTCATAAACGATTCATACCATGAAAATAAACATCCGAATCGCCTTGACAACCGCAGCGTTGGCCGCAGTTTCTTACCTTCCGGCCCAGGAGGTCGGTAAGGCCCTGACGCTCGACGAAGCGATCGCCGTAACCCTTACGGACAATCCCGCAATGAAAGCCGCAGCCTACGAGGAGCGTGCCGCACAGCAGCAGCGCCGTGCAGCGATCGGTCTGCGCATGCCGCAGATCAACCTGACGGGCGCCTATGCCTATCTGGGCAAGGACATCGGGTTCGATCTCAATGGCTTGAAGACCCCGGTCAAGGACCTGACAGGCAAGATACTGGGCAGCGGACTGATCTCCCCGGAGCTCATTCCCTCGATTCAGGGACTGCTCAACCCGATGATGAATGCCGACTGGTTCCTGACCCTGCAGGACCAGAGTCTGGGATTTGTCGGCGGTGAGGTTACGATGCCCATCTGGCTGGGCGGCAAGATCAACGCCGCGAACCGGGCCGCACGCCTTCAGGAACGGTCGGCCACGGAGCAGGGCAACCAGACCCGCAACGCGCTCATCTCGGAACTCGTGGAGCGCTATTTCGGCCTGGCGCTGGCCACGCAGGTCGTAGCCGTACGCGAGCAGGTCGTCGAGGGGGTTCGCCACCATCTGGAGGATGCCCGCAAACTCGAGAAAAACGGCATGATCGCCCAAAGCGAACTGCTCTATGTGGAGTTCAAGATGGCCGAAGCCGAGCGTGAACTGGCCAACGCCCGCCTGCAGCGCGAGACCATTTCGAGCGCCCTTTCGAATACGCTGGGACGCGAAAACGACTGGCAGCCTCTGACGGCGATGTTCCTCATCGGCGACATCGAGGAGCTGGCTTATTATCAGGACATGGCCGAGGCTCGCAACCCGATGCTCTCACAGGTATCGCTGACGCGCCAGCTGGCCGAGGAGAATGTCCGGGCCCAACGTTCGGCCTTTCTGCCGCAGGTCGTGGCCATGGGCGGCGGCATGTTCTACAACTATCAGGTCGCCGGATTCGTTCCCCGCTGGGCTGTCGGCGTAGGGGTCAATTTCAAGATTTTCGACGGTCTGAACCGCGAATACAAGTATTCGGCCGCCAAGCAGACCGCAAGCCGCGTCGGCGCCCTGCAGAACAAGGCCTCGCAGGATATCTCCGTGCTGGTCGAGAAGCTCTACAACCAGATGCTCAACTACCGCAACCAGATCACCTCGATCGAGGCTTCGCTGAATTTTGCCGAAGAGTATCTGCGCATGAAGAATGCCGCCTTCAGGGAGGGCATGGCCTCGGCGTCGGATCTCATAGACGCCGAACTGAACCTGGCCGGCGTGCGTACCGAAAGGCTCCAGGCCGCCTATAACTTCGATCTGCTGCTGGCCCAGCTGCTCGAAGCCGCCGGCATCAGCGACGAATTCCCGGCCTATGCCCGCCGCATGGACGCCCGGGTCATCCTTTTCGATCAAAAATAAAATACGGAAAACGATATGAAACGAAACAATGTAATCGGAATTGCCGCGGCCGCCGCGGTCATCATCCTCGCGGTCGTGCTCATCAGCTGGTATCTCGACCGGCGGGTTCCCATGCTGATCCAGGGTACCGTGGAGTGTACGACCTACAAGGCCTCCTCGAAAGTCCCCGGACGCATCGACCAGATGAAGGTCGAGGAGGGGCAGCAGGTGGAGAAGGGGCAGTTGCTCTATATGCTCTCCACCCCCGAACTGGACGCCAAGCTCCAGCAGGCCGAAGCCGTAAAGAGCGCCGCTGCGGCACTCGATGCTGCGGCTGTGGCCGGCGCCCGCATCCAGCAGATCGAGGCGGCATTGAACATGTGGGAGAAGGCCCAGGCCGGGCTCGAACTGGCCCGGAAAACCTATGAACGGGTACAGAACCTCTATAACGAAGGTGTTATCCCGGCTCAGAAACTCGATGAGGCCGAGGCGAACTACAAGGCGATGGAGGCCACGGCACTCGCAGCCAAGGCCCAGTACGACATGGCGTCGGACGGAGCCCGCAAGGAGGACAAGGAGGCTGCCGCCGCCCGGGTCCGCCAGGCCGAGGGTGCTGTCAGCGAGGTGGAATCCTACTTGAGCGACGCCGCGGTATATGCCCCCGTAACGGGAGAGATCTCGACGATCATCGCCGAAGAGGGCGAATTGGTCGGCAGCGGCTATCCCGTAGTGGCCATTCTCGACATGTCGGACCTGTGGGTTACCTTCAATATCAAGGAGACGATGCTTCCGAGCATGAAGATCGGAACGCGCATGACCGGATTCGTCCCCGCACTCGATCGCGACGTGGAGTTCGAGGTAACCTATATCGCGCCGCAGGCCGACTTCGCCACCTGGGCGGCGACCCGCACGCAGGGCGGTTTCGATGTCCGCACCTTCGCCGTGAAGGCCAAGCCCGTATCGGCTGCCGAGAATATGCGGCCGGGCATGAGCGTACTCGTGGACTGGGAGCAAATCGCCCGATAGAAGATGCGCCGCGCCCTGGAAAATACCTGCGCCGTCATGCGGCGTGAAGCGGGCCGCTTGGGCCGTCAGCCGATGTACATGGTGCTGATGGTCATCCTTCCCGTCGTCTCGTTCGCGTTCTTCGCCCTGCTCTTCAACCAGGGCGCCATACGCAACGTACCCATTGCGATCCTCGACGAGGACCATACGACCCTCTCGCGCAAGGTGGCCCAGATGATCGACGACACGCCGACGGCCATAGTTTCATACGACGTGCAGTCGATCGACGAGGGAGAGCGTCTCATGCGCGAAGGAAAGGTCATGGCCATCGTGCAGATCCCGGCCTTCTTCGAGAAGAATATCCTGAGCAACAGCCAGACCCATATCGAAAGCTACGTTTCGGGTACGAACATTACCGTAAACGGCCTGCTGTCGAAGGATATCCAAACCGCCGTTACGACCTTCTCGGCCGGCGTGCAGCTGCAGATCCTCATGAAGCAGGGGCTTACCCGGCAGCAGGCCATGGCCCAGATCATGCCCGTACGGTTCGACCGCCATGTGCTCTTCAACCCCCACATCAACTACGGATATTACCTTTCGCCGAGTTTCATGCCCATGATGCTCATGATCTTCACCGTGATGGCCACCATCTTCGCCATCGGCACCGAACTCAAGTACGGCACCTCGCGCGAATGGTTCCGCACGGGCGGCGACTCCACGGGTGCGGCCCTCGCCGGCAAGGTGCTGCCCATAACGGCCGTGATGTTCCTCATCTCGCTCGTCATGCTCGTTATCATCTTCAAGGTCGTCGGAACCCCTCTGAACGGAAGTCTCGGCGTGATCCTCGTCGGTACGCTCCTCTTTATCCTTGCCTACCAGTCGATCGCCGTGATGATCGTCTCGCTGCTGGCCAACCTGCGTCTTTCGCTCTCGATCGGCGGCGGATATTCCGTACTGGCCTTCACCTTTTCGGGCCTCACATTCCCCATCATGGCCATGTGGGAACCCATGCAATGGGTAAGCTGCCTGTTCCCCTTCACCTTCTACACCGACATCTTCGTCGATCAGATGCTGCGCGGAACTCCGGTCGTCTATTCGCTGCCCGATCTGGGATATATGCTGCTGTTCATTGTCTTACCGCTTCTGTGCCTGCCGCGTCTCAAACGCGTGGCCACCGAGGAAAAATTCTGGGGAAGGTTGTAGCATGAACCGATTGAGCAGACAAATCACATCCTACTGGACGCAGTTCCGGAGCGTCGTACGGAACGAATTCCGCACGATCTTCTCCGACGGAGGCGTCATGCTGATCCTCATCTTCGCCCTGCTGATCTATGCTACGGTCTATTCGCTGGCCTACGGTTCGCAGGTGCTGCGCAACGTGCCGATCGGCGTCGTGGACCAAAGCCGTACGCACGCAAGCCGTACACTGATCGAGACCTTCAATGCCGGGCCGAACACCTATGTCGCCTACGAACCCTCGGACATGGAGGAGGCCCGGGAACTCTTCTACGACCGCAAGATCTATGGCGTAGTCTACATCCCCGCCGACTATGAAAAGAACCTTCTCGGGGGATTACAGGCCAATGTGGCGATCTATTGCGACGCCAGCTACTTTCTGATGTACCGGCAGGTCTTCCAGGAGCTCGTTACGACGATCGGGCAGACAGGCGCCATGGTCGAATTCCAGCGTCTGATCGCCAAGGGAGCCAACATTCCGCAGGCACAGGCTGTAACGCAGCCGGTTATCTACCAGTCGCACAACCTCTTCAACCCTTACCTGGGTTACGGAACCTTCGTCATGCCCGCGATCATCATCGTCATTATCCAGCAGACGATGCTCATCGGCATCGGCATGATCGGCGGAACATGGCGCGAGCACGGTCTCTACCGCAAACTCCGACCCGCAGGCCGGGGACGCATGTCCACACTGCCGATCGTCATGGGCCGCGCAACGGTCTATGCGGCAATCTACGCCGTAACATGCGCCTATGTACTCGGCGTGCACTATCGCCTCTTCCACTTCCCGATGAACGGATCGGCCGGAGCCGTAGCGGTCATCATGGCCCTCTATGTCGCGGCCTGCATCGCCATGGGCATTGCCGTTTCAACGCTTTTCCGCTACCGCGAGAACTCGTTGCTGCTGTTGCTCTGGACCTCGATTCCGGTACTGATGCTCAGCGGTGTCTCCTTCCCGAAGGAGGGCATTCCGGAGTGGCTGTTCAACCTCGGGAAGCTGTTGCCGAGCAGCCACGGCGTAAATGGATTCATCCGCATCCAGACGATGGGGGCCTCGATAGGCGAAGTATTCGCCGAAATAAAATGGCTCGTGATCCTTACGATCGTCTACGGCGGTCTGGCCTGCATCGGCACACATCAGGTGATCCGCCGCGAAGAGCGCGAACAAACCCGGGAAGGGGAGTAGGTCCGAAACCAGCAGCCATAAAAAAGACACCGGAGATAAATCCGGTGTCTTTTTTATGGGCCGCACCCGTATGAGACCCGCGGCTAATTCCAAAGCAACAGCAGGCCGTTGCCTTCGTCCGTTGCTGCCTTGCAGATCAGCATGTCGTCCTCGTTTCCGACAAGATAGAACTGGTCGGCAGGGTAGGTCTCTCCGGAATGGAGATCGTCCCGGATATAGAGATAGGAGTGCGCTTCACGGGAGACGAGATCGATGACGTTGCAATAGATCTCGCGGTCGTATGTAAAACGCGAGAAGATCCGGTCGCCGCACGGACGGCAGTCGATATGCGCCCAGACATAGGGACTCTCCATACAGAACTGAATGAACTCCATCGCATCATTGCAGCGCTCCAGCTCCTCGAGAGGCACCGTATAGGCGTTCCGGCGGAAGGCCACGGCCGGACGCAGGCCCTCCTCCGTAATTTCGCAAATCCCGTCCTGGAAGGTCTCATAGAAACAGAGCTTGCCGTCAAGACGGAAAAAATTGACGCTCTGACCGATGGAGATCTTCTCCGCAGCCGCCTTGTCGAGGGGCAGGAACGCCTTCGTAACGGCATTCTTCCGAATATCGTACAGATAAACCTTGTATTCCATCGAATCCAGATATCCCGCATCCTTGTAGAGGGCATAGGTCGAATCGCCGACCGGTGCCATGTCGTTCACCGCAACGACCGATTCCCGCGGCAGGGAGACGGTTTGCGGCTGAGTCTTTCCATCAAGCGGATAGCGTTTGATCTCGGTACCGTAATTGCAAAGGACATCGATCGTTCCTCCCGACCGGTTGCAGCAAAACGCATAGAGGTCGATCACCTCATTGGCCGCACGCCCGTAATGGAGCACCGAACGCAGGTAGTTCCCCTCCTTGTCGAAAAGATGGAGATCGCGGTTATCCACCTTGCTCTGGACTACAAGCGTGTCGCCCGTCTGCTTCACGGCCGCGACATAGCCCAGCAGCAGGCCCTTCATCTCGACATATCGGCTCTTCGCAAACAGATCCGACAGGACGAGCGTATCCGCACTCGGTGTGATCTCTACCTCGACGGGAGCTCCGGCGATTTGGTTCCGATTGGTTGCCGCTTCGCGACACCCCGCAAAAGCCAGCATAACGATCAGTATACAATGTTTACAATTCATCGGGTAGTTTTTTGACGGTTAATGAAATAAATTTATGCATTACACCTAACATTTCAAAAATTCCCCCCTAAAAATTGCCTGTTCAACAAAAAAAAGACACCGGATTTATTTCCGGTGCCTTTTTTCCATATCCATTTCCGCGACGGAATACCGCTAAGGATGAAAACCCATCGGGGGAGGTCCTCCAGGACCGCCGGGTCCCATGCGCCGGCGCGAACCCGACTGATCCACGCCTTCGTAATCCTTGATGTTCGTCGAGCCCTTCTTGCCGAAACGACGCAGGTTGTAGGTGAACTGTACCATGTAGTAACGGCCGATCACGCTGTTCGTGGCATTCTGCGTCCAGCCCGAACCTGTCGTACGGGCAAAAGCCGTATTCTGGTTGAACATATCGTTCACGCCGAACATGATCTCGCCCCGCTGGTTGCGGAAGATCTTCTTGCCGATATAGGCATTGCAAAGCAGATAGTGGCTGTCGTAATCGTTCGTGAAGCCGATGTATTGCGTATAGGCCGCACTTGCCGTGAGCGTGAAGCCCAGCGGGAAAACGATCTTCAGGTCGCCGCGTGCCGTATGGTTGAAATAGCGGTTCTTGGCATTCGTGGCATTCAACGAGTTCGTAGCCTCGTTGTAGGTGCCGTTCCAGGCGAAGGTAAAATCGACATTCTCGGAGATGTTGCTGCCCAACACGGCTCCGAAATCGTAGCCAATGTTGCTCGCATCGTTTCGCTCGCCTCCGGTGATCGCACCTGTCTCAGCATCCACCGTTCCACCCAACAAGCTCGGCGTCAAGGTATAGGTAACTCCGGCCATGATATTGAAATTCGACTTCAGGAAGCCGATCGGGAACCCGTAGCTCAGATGCGTACGCAGGTTCCAGTAACCGTCCATATTGATCGGCGTGGAGTAGAAATTCGGCGTATAAAGGGTTCCGTCGATCTCGAACGTCGGATTCTGGACCGTATGCGTGGCGAAATAATCCGAGGTATTCTGCATGGAGAACATCCACATGAAGGTCCGACCCTTCTCTACATTCGAATTGACATAGTGGAAATTGACGCGATGCGTATAGGAGGGATTCAACGTCGGATTGCCGTGTGAGATGTTCTGCGCATCCGAAAGGTCATAGACGCCCTGAAGGTTCGTCACCTCGGGGTTGTCCGTATAGGAGGAGATGAACAGACGCAGCGAATTCTCCCGGTTGATGTTGAGCTGTCCCATCATGAAGTAGGTGAAGTCGTCGTAATTGTGGCTGATCTTCTCCGAACCGTTTTGCGTAACCATGCCGTCGAGTGTCGAATGCTGATAGTACACATTGGCAATGAACGTGTTGCGATCCTTCGAGAAGCGGAAGCCCGGACCCACACGCTGCACGGTATAGTTGCTCTCATAGGCGTTCGACAACAACGGATCGGGCGCCAGTCCGGCAATAGAGAAGTCATCGCCCGTCTCATAGGAGCGTTTGTCGCGTTCCTGGTGATCGTAGGAAGCACGGTACTGGAGGCTTACCTGTGCATATTTGGCGACGGGTTCCGTATAGGTGAACTCGCCCCGCAGGCTGTAACTGCTCGAAGGTGCGATATCCCGCAGATAGCGCAGCTGTACATAATCCGAAGGATCCCAAAGGCCCGTGGCCGGATCCGTTTCGGGGCGGTCTGCAAGACTTCCGAGCTGGTTGGAGTAGGAATCCGCATTGTTCCGGCTGTCCGAATAGCGGAAATTGCCGTTGAGCGTGATCGTACGTCCGTCCTTGCCCAGTTTGGCCCGATAAATGGCGAATGTTCCGATGTTGTAGCCCTTGCGGTCCGCATTGTCGAAGTTGTCCGTTCGGCTGTAACCGCTTTCGCCGTACTGCCAGCCCTGGGTCGTACTCCAGGGATCGTTCGACTGATAGCTGAAGCTCGGGCGGATCATCAGATTCTGATTCTCGGAGATCTTCCATTCCAGACGGCCGTTGAAACGGTGATTGACACCCCTCGTATCGGAATAGCCCGTCGTCGAAAGGGTATCGATGGCCATCGGGGCCTCGTACCATTTTTGGATCGTCGAAAGGTTCGTCGTATTGGTATTGTTGAAGAAGTAGCTTCCCTGGAACGATACCTGATCGCGTTTGCCCCAGGTATCGGTATAGTTCAGACCGATGGCGTTCACCTTGGCCACACCGTCCTGCGGCCGGGTCATGTACTGGCCGACTCCGCCGCGGCGCCCGCCGCCCGAACCGCCCGTAACGCCGAGAATATCCTCGAATGAGAAGTTCTGCTGGTTCACGTTGTTGAACAGGCCGATCAACGATATGCGGCTGTCGCCCGAGAAGATATTGACGTTGCCGCCCGCAATATACTTGTTCCGGTCCTCGGTCTCCGTATCTGCATCGTAACCGTAACCGGCATAGAGCTTGCCGAACTGACCCTGGCGCATGCCGGGCTTCGTAACGATGTTGAGTGCCTTGTAGCCCTCGCCGTCATCCATGCCCGAGAACTCGGCGGCATCCGAGAGTTTGTTGTAGACCTCCACGCGGTCCACGGCTTCGGCCGGCAGCGACTTGATGGCCGTCGTAACATCCTCGCCGAAGAACTCCTTGCCGTCGACAAAGACCTTCTTGATCTCCTCGCCCTGGGCCTCCACCGTACCGTCCGTAACGGTGATACCGGGCATCTTTTTCAGAAGGCCCTCGACATCGGCATCATTCGTAACCTTGAAGGCTCCGGCATTGTAGCTCACCGTATCGCCCTTCTGCGACGTACGCATTGCCTTGACCTCCTTGACGACCGTCTCGATCTGTACGCCCGGCTTGAGACGCAGCGTACCGATGTTCAGCTTCGGAGCCGCCACCCGGAATGTCGTATCGAGCGTCTGATAGCCCAGAAAGGAGACAGACAGACCGTACTCGCCATAGGCGAGTGACTGAATCGACACCGATCCTTTGTAAGCCGAAGTGAGGTACTGTTTCTTCTCCGGATTCGCAGCGGGCGTTACGGTTACGACCGCTCCGACCACGGGGTCCCCCGTATCGGCATCCACCAGCATTGCGGTAACGGAACCGGACTGCGCGAGAGCCGTAGCTGCGAAAAGCGTCAGCAGGGTAGTCAGTAGTACGTTTTTCATTTTTTTAATTAACACATTGTTTGCGATTGCGAAGATAGTCTAAAATAAGGTAGAGTAACCCCCGGGCACGGTGAAACGGCAAAAAAAGGGCGCCAATCGACCGACCGGCGCCCCGGCTGCAACAAGCCGTTGAAAACCTAACCTCACTCTTTACCCTTCTTTTCCTTACGAGGACAGGGCTTGTCGCAACATGTTTCCGGCTCGGGAGCGCCGCGTCGCATATCGGGAGCACGACGGCCGTCGCGATGCGGGCTCTGCATTTTCGACCACTCCATGAACTGTTCGGTCGTGAGCACCGACTTCATCTTCTCGGCCTGCTCCTGACACATCGTGCGCATTGCCTCACGCTGGGCCTCCAAAGCCTGAAGACGCTCGAGATTGACCGCATAGACCTGCTCGGCCTGCTCATCGGTCAGCTTGAGCCGCTCGGTCTGGCGATCCGTCATGCGGCGTGCCATCTGCTCGACCGTGGGTCGTTCTGCGGGTTTGTTCTGAGGACGCTCCTGGGCGTAAACCTGTGTGCCGGCAACCAGACAGAGGGTTGCGAAGGCTGCAAAAAACATCTTTTTCATTGTTCTAAATTTTTAGGTTCCGGGTCCCTCTTTTCGGGAACCCTTTCGGGAAGATCTCCGATACAAAGGTAGCGCCAAACCTCCGGAATCGGATCCGCGACTCCGGCGAAACGCCCAAAGGGTAGGGTTAAACGGCTTATTCGGTGGGGTGAATCGCCCGCAACCACTCCTTGAATTCGGGAACGCGGGCCTTGGAAATGACAATCCGCTCGGGGGTTTCGACCGTAAGGTGCAGCGTCAGACGGCTGCCGAACCAGACGGCAATCTCCTTCACGGCACGCCGGGCGATGATGAACTGACGGTTGGCCCGGAAAAAATCACGGTCGGGGAGCAATGACTGCAACGCCTCGAGGGTCTTGTCCATCGGATAGACCGTACCGTCGAAATCACAGGCCGTAACCTTTTCATTGGCCGTATAGCAATAGGCAATCCGGTCGCGCTGCAACGGGATGATCTTATCGCGGACATGTACGAGGAAGACCTCCTCCTGACGTTGTGAAGCGAGCCCACGGACCCGGGTGCCGTAATCGAGACGTTCTCCCGAAGTGAGCCGGCGCAGTTTCTCCAGAGCCCGCCGCACGTCCCCTGCATTGATCGGCTTGAGCAGATAGTCGATGCTGTTTACCCTGAAGGCCTCCAGGGCATAACGGTCGTAGGCCGTCGTGAAGATAACCGGAGCGGTGATCTCCACCGATTCGAAAATACGGAATGAATCGCCGTCGGCCAAATGAATATCCATGAACAACAGATCGGGCTGGGGATTCGACTGCAGCCATTCGATGCTCTCCGCAACACTCTCCAGCGTCGCAAGAATCTCCACACCCGGAGCCACCTCGCGCAATACGGCCTCCAGATTGCGCGCGGCAGCCGTCTCGTCCTCGATAATCAACGCCCGCATCATGCCTGTTCGGGTTTGAGCAGCGGAAGCCGCACGGTGAAACGCTCCTCGGTGGCGAGTACCTCGATCTCGCGTCCGGTTATCAGCTGCCAGCGGTTGCGCAGGTTCTCCAGTCCGATACCCGTCGAGGGTTCCGGCTCGAGCTTCGGACGCCGGGGATTCGAAACCTCCAGGCAGCCGTTCTCCACACGGATCGTAACATGCAGCGGATTGTTGCGCGTGATGGTATTGTGCTTGACCGCATTGTCGATAAGCGGCTGGAGCGACAGCGACGGCAGCCGCCACGGGTAATAACTCCGGTCGATCTGCAGATCGAAGAAGAGCTTGTCCGCGTAACGGATTCTGAAAAGATAGCTGTACGCCTCGACAAACTTGAGCTCCTCGCCCAAATCGACGAGCATGCTCTGTCCGTTCTGGATGATATAGCGGAACGTATAGGAGAGTTGGTCGATATAGGTAAGTGCCTTGTCGTCCTGCTTTTCGCGTACGAGCATCGCCAGCGAATTGAGCGAATTGAAAAAGAAGTGGGGGTTGATCTGACCCACAAGCATGTTGTAACGCGTCGTGAGATTCTCGTTCTTGAGCCGCTCGTTCTCGACGACGACGGCCTGGCGCTGCGAAATAAGGACATAAATGCGGCTGTAAAGAAGCGATACGACCACGGCAAACGAACACTTCAGCAGCAGCATGTAATCGAACATGCGTCCGCCCATGCAGTTGATGACCACGCGCCCCGTATGCCACTCAGTAACAGGAGCCACGCAATAGAGCCCCGCAGCCGCGACCAGACACCACAGACTGCGCCGGATATAGAGCCGCATCGAATAATTGCGGCGGGTCGATGTGAGGATCGTCAGCATCACGAATGACATGATGAGGTAGTAGACCAACTGAAGGAGCAACTCGGTCCACTGCGACGGGCGATTGTACAGCGCACCGTAATTATACTCCGAGCCATTCAATGTCCGGACATGCTCCAGAACGGGATGTCCTCCTTGCTGACGCGGTGCACTCAAATCAGCAACGATCCGGTCTCCGGCCTTGAGGCCCAGAAACCGCATGCGCCGCGCCGGCACATAGACACTGTCGCCATCGGCATAGACCAGATAGCCGTAACCGTCGAGATGGATCCGCAGCTCACCCGCATCAGGGCGTTCGATAACCCGCTGCCCGGCCGGAAGGGGAGAGGTGTCGCTGTTATGCTCGACCAAGACGAGCAACAAGTAGGAAAAATTGACCACCAGGCTGATGGCTATGGCCACCAGCAAGTTGAGCACGATATCGGAGTATTTGGGCTGCAACCGCATGACGAACGGTTATTTTTCCGCCATATCCTCCTTGAACCACGAAGCATAGAGCATGTAGTCGTGTGCCGTGCGCCGCACGATTTCATCCCGCTGCTCGGGAGTGATCTCCTTGACCTTGCGGGCCGGAACACCGGCGTAAACCGAATTGGGTTCCAACTGTGCGTTCGACAGCACGAGCGCCCCCGCGGCAATGATGCAGCCCGAAGGGATATGGGCGTTGTCGAGCAGAATGGCCCCCATGCCGATCAGGCAGTTGTCCTCGATCACCGCACCGTGCACCACCGCGTTGTGGCCGACCGAAACGTCGTTGCCGATGATCGTCTGCGAGGGATGCTTCGCCTTGTCGTAGATCGTATGCAGGACAACTCCGTCCTGAATGTTCGTGCGGTCGCCGATGACAATCCGGTTCACATCGCCGCGCAGCACCGCATTGTACCAGATCGAGCAGTCGCGGCCGATCGTTACATCACCCAGCACAACGGCCGTCTCGGCCAGGAACGTATTTTCTCCGATCACGGGCGTATGTCCCCGCACTTCACGAATCAAAGCCATAGTCTATTCTCGTTTTTTGTGTTTCTTATTATTCTCGGGTCTCCTCCGTCTTGGCCTGCTGCCAGAGGGCCTCCATTTCGTCGAGGGTCATATCGTGCAATGTATGGCCCTGCGCCGCAGCGTGCTCTTCCATATAATTGAAGCGTCGGATGAACTTCTCGTTGGTCCGTGCCAATGCCGACTCGGGATCCACACCATAGAGGCGAGCGGCATTCACGAGCGCAAAGAACAGGTCGCCGAATTCGCCTTCGAGATCGTCCTTGCGGCCCGACTTCATCTCGGCTTCGACCTCGGAAAGCTCCTCGCGGACCTTCGCCCAGACATCCTCCTTATGCTGCCAGTCGAAACCCGCACCGGCCGCCTTCTCGCCGACACGATAGGCCTTGACCAGCGCCGGCAGCGAACGCGGCACCCCGCCGAGCGTACCGCTCTTGCGGTTCTTCTTGCGCAGCTTCAACGCCTCCCAGTTCTCCTTGACCTCGGCAGGCGTATTGGCATGAATATCGCCGTAGACATGAGGATGACGGTATATCAGCTTGTCGCACAGGGAATTTGCCACATCGGCAAAATCGAAGGCGCCCTCTTCCTCTCCCAGTTTCGAATAGAAGACCACATGCAGCAGCAGGTCGCCCAGCTCCTCCTTGATACCCTCCATGTTATGGGCCGTGATGGCATCGGCCAGTTCGTAGGTCTCCTCGATCGTGTTGCTGCGCAGCGAATCGAAAGTCTGCTCGCGGTCCCACGGGCACTCGCGGCGGAGCGTGTTCATCACCTCGAGCAGACGCGCCGTCGCCTCCAAACGTTTGTCTTCCATATGGTGTTGTGGCTTATTTTTATTGCAAAGGTCACTACTGTCCCGTAAAAGTTGATAAATAGTTCTTTGAAATTATTGAAATATAGTCAATTACGTGGTTTCTTGAGATGAAACGGACTTGATTTTGCAACTTTGCAGTCTAATACAAATGGCTGCTATGTTCCAAGACAAA
>JALFNK010000015.1 GCA_022782405.1 Alistipes sp. | reverse complement strand
GACTGGATTCGAACCAGCGACCACACGCCCCCCAGACGTGTACTCTAACCGGACTGAGCTACGCCCCGATTCCGCCCTCCGAAGCCTGTTAGCTTCCGTTTGGGACTGCAAATATAGTACATTTTTCAAAAAAAACATATTTTCTCCCATTTTTTTCTACTTTTGTAAGGATATTTTGCCGTTCCGGAACCGGATTCCGACAACATTCATTACTCGCAACGCCAAGCAACACATTGGATACAAACAAGTTATCGAATAACCGGATCATGGTCCCCGAAACGGAATATCCAGTATGCATAAAAAGAATGTCCCGAACCGCTCTGATATTCGTATTGCTCACGCTGCTGCTCGCAGCGCTTTTCGTCGCGGATCTCGCCGTGGGGTCGGTCGCCATCGCCCCCGGAGAGGTATGGAATGCCCTGACGGGCGGTGCCTGCGACCCGGCGACGCGGGACATCGTCCTCAAAATCCGTCTTCTGAAAGCCATCACGGCCCTCGCGGCAGGTGCCGCGCTCGCCGCCAGCGGCCTTGAGATGCAGACCCTCTTCCGCAATCCGCTGGCCGGCCCCTATGTGCTGGGGGTCAGTTCAGGAGCCTCGCTGGGCGTCGCCCTCTTCGTGCTGGGAGCTCCGCTGCTGGGAATCGCTGGGCACTCCTTCGTGCAATCCCTCGGCATCGTCGGTGCCGCCTGGCTCGGAGCAGCGCTCGTGCTTGCGGCAATTCTGGCCATCAGCCGCCGCATCAAGGACATCATGGTCATCCTGATTCTCGGCATGATGTTCGGATCGGGAGTCAGCGCAATCGTCGAGATCCTCCAGTACCTTTCCAACGAAGCGGCTCTCAAGACCTTCGTGGTATGGACCATGGGTTCGCTCGGCGATGTAACGGGCGACCGGCTGATGCTGATGCTCCCGGTCCTCTTCGCGGGACTTGTCCTGTCCGTTGCGGTCATCAAGCCGCTCAACCTGCTGCTGCTCGGCGAAAACTACGCCCGCACGATGGGACTCAACATTCCAAGAACCCGTTTCCTGATTTTTCTCTCCACGGTATTGCTTGCCGGAACCGTTACGGCATTCTGCGGTCCCGTGGGATTCATCGGGCTCGCCGTACCGCACCTTGCACGCATGGTCTTCGCCACGGCCGACCACCGGATTCTCGTCCCGGCATCGATGCTGGCAGGAGCCGTACTGCTGCTCGTCTGCGACCTCGCGGCCAAGAGCCTCACGCTGCCGATCAACACCATCACGGCCCTGATGGGCATTCCGGTAGTCATCTATGTCGTAACCCGCAACCGCAACCTTTTCCGATGAGTATCTCGCTCCGACATATCACGCTGGCCTACGGGCGCCGAACGCTGCTGGAGGAGGTCTCCGCGGAATTCGCACCGCAAAGCCTCACGGCCCTGATCGGCCGCAACGGCACCGGGAAAAGCACCCTGCTGCGGGCCATTGCCGGGTTGAATCCCGCTGCGAAGGGCGAAATCCGGCTCTGTGGCCATACCCTCACGGAACTCGCGCCGGCACAACGGGCCGCAACCGTCAGCTTCGTTACGACCGAGCGGGTGCGGATCGCCAACCTCACCTGCACGGATGTCGTAGCTCTGGGACGGGCTCCCTACACGAACTGGATCGGGCACCTGCAGCAGGAAGACCGCCGTATCGTCCACCGGGCCCTGGAACAGGTCGGAATGGGAGCCTTCGCCCGCAAGACGATGGACCGCATGTCCGACGGCGAATGTCAGCGCGTGATGATCGCCCGGGCCCTGGCACAGGATACTCCGGTCATTCTGCTCGACGAGCCCACAGCTTTTCTCGACCTTCCGAACCGCTACGAACTGGCCGGGCTGCTTCGTCGGCTGGCACACGAGGAAGACAAGTGTATTCTCTTCTCGACACACGACCTGGACATCGCACTCTCGCTCTGCGATGCCGTGGCACTCATCGACACGCCGCAGCTGCACCTGCTGCCGGCCGACGGGATGATTCGGAGCGGACTGATCGAGCGGCTTTTCGCCGGAGAGAATGCATGCTTCGACGCAGAGACCCGTACGGTGCGCCTGCGTTGACTGCATACAGAAAGTCAACGACCGCATCCGTGAAGAAAAAACAATTTTTTCATCATATTTTTTGCACAACTCACTTTTTTGCTTACCTTTGCACCGCTAAAGCGCCCCCTTCGGGGTTTCGCGATAGTGGTAGAGGCCCATTCGTCTATCGGTTAGGACGCAAGATTTTCATTCTTGAAAGAGCAGTTCGATTCTGCTATGGGCTACACGAGGGATGCCGGAACGACAAAGGGAAGGCATCTGACGGGTAATATATAACAGGAGAGGACCCGAGGGTCTATCCGCACGCAGCCACGGCTGTTTCAGCTACGACAACTAAAAAGTAAAAATAAACTTACAACGAATTATGGCAAACCATAAGTCTTCGAAGAAACGGATCCGCCAGACGGTTACCAAACGGGCGCACAACCGTCTGTTCCACAAGACGGCACGCAACGCCGTGAAGGCTCTGCGCGCAACGACCGAGAAGAGCGCCGCCGAGGCACTGCTTCCGAAGGTAACGTCGATGCTCGACAAGCTGGCCAAGCACAACATCATGCACAAGAACAAGGCCGCCAACCTCAAGAGCGCCATCCAGCTGCATGTGAATGCCTTGTAGGAATTTCCGAAAGGATGCCAACAAAAAAAGCTGCTCGTTTCGAGCAGCTTTTTTGTTTTCCGGGGCATCCCCGTTTATTTGAGTCCGTCGACCACGGCGGCAATCCGGTCGAAAACCTCTTCCATCGTACCGACGCCGTTCACCGAAGCATATTTCTGCTGTGCGGTGTAGTAGTCCGCCACAACGGCCGTCTGTTTGTGGTAAACCGCCAGACGTTCGCGGATCACCTCCTCCGAAGCATCGTCGGCACGGCCCGAATCCTTGCCGCGCAACAGAAGCCGCTTTACGAGCTCCTCCTCGGGGACATGGATGTCCACCATGATATCGACTTTCAGCCCCTCCTTTGCCAGGATGCGGTCGAACTCCTCGGCCTGCACCGTCGTGCGGGGGAAACCGTCGAAAATGCAGCCCTTTGCATCCTTGTGCTCGGAGACATAGTTGGCGATCATCCCGATCACGATTGCATCGGGAGCCAGCTTGCCCTCCTTGATGTACTGCTCCATGCTGCGGCCCAGTTCCGTACCGCGGCGGATCTCGTCGCGGATCACCTCGCCCGTCGAGACGTGGTCGATGCCGTAATGCTCCTTCAGGCGCTGAGCCTGCGTACCTTTGCCGCAGCCCGGAGCACCGAATAAGACGATGTTTATCATTTTTCGTATCCGTTTTTGTGATTGAACGGACAAAATTACGCTAATTTTTGAGAAACGGCAAAGATTCGTTAGTTTTGTCGAAAATTCGACACCATGGAGTCCAAGAAACGCACCGAAATCTCCACGCTCGGGCAGTTCGGTCTCATCGAACGCCTCACGCGCGACTTCACCCCCCGCAACAGCTCGACCCTGCAGGGCGTCGGCGACGATGCGGCGGTCCTCACGCCGCCGACCGGCGAGGAGCTGCTCTGCACGACGGATACGCTTTTCGAAGGGGTCGATTTCGACCTCACCTACTTCCCGCTCAAGCACCTCGGATACAAGGTCGTGGCGGCCGCGTTGAGCGACATCGCCGCCATGAATGCCACCCCCTCGCAGCTGCTCGTTTCGCTGGGCGTCTCGGCCAAACTGCCCGTCGAGGCGCTCGATGACCTTTATGAAGGGATCCGTTTCGCCTGCCGGGAGCAGGAGATCGACCTCGTGGGCGGCGACACGCGCGCCTCGATGACCGGACTGACAATCACCGCAACGGCGCTCGGACACGCCCCCCGGGAGCGGATCACCTATCGCCGGGGAGCCAAACTCCACGATCTGATCTGCATCACGGGCAACCTCGGGGCCGCCTACATGGGGCTACGGCTGCTCGAGCGCGAGAAGCGCGTGCTGGCCGACGTGGCCCAACCCGAACCCCAGTTCAAGGGATACGAATACCTGCTTGAGAAATACCTCAAACCGCGGCCCCGCACCGACATCATCGACCTGCTGGCACAGGAAAAGATCCAGCCCACGGCAATGATCGACCTCACGGACGGGCTTGCGAGCGACCTGATGCAGCTCTGCAAGGCCTCGGGCTGCGGGGCCCGCATCTACCTCGAACGCATTCCCATCGCGCGGCAGACCACGGCCCTGGCCGAAGAAATGCACGCCGACCCCGTAGTGGCCGCACTGAACGGCGGCGAGGATTACGAGCTGCTCTTCACCGTGCCGCTGGCCCTGCAGGAGCAGGTCATGCGCCTCGGCGTGGTGGATGTCATCGGACACATCACCGAAGAGTCGAAGGGATGCTACCTCGTAACGCCCGACGGCAGCGAAATCAGACTGAAGGCGCAGGGATTCCCCGATCCCGCCTGAAACCGGCATTCAAGGTACGATGCGGGAAACTCGACGGCAGGCAGAGAGGGAGCATACGGCTTAATCGGCCGCCGAAAGACCACAGAATGAGAGAAAAAAGCATCGTAAATTTTTCATTTTACGATTTATTGTCTATCTTTGCGGTCCCGAAAAGGGATTAACAAACTAATTTCAACGTATCATGAACAATTACGAAACCGTTTTCATTGTCACGCCGGTCCTCTCGGATGCCCAGGTGCAGGAGGTCGCTGACAAATTCCAGGGTGTCATCACCGAAAACGGCGGTCAGATTGTGAACAAGGAGTCGTGGGGCCTCAAGAAGCTCGCCTACCCCATTCAGAAGAAGACCACCGGTTTCTACTTCCTCATGGAATTCACCGGCGAAGGTTCCATCGTGAACACGCTCGAGACGCAGTACCGCCGCGACGAGCGTATCATCCGTTTCTTAACTTTCAAGCAGGACAAGTACGCCGTAGAGTACTCGGAGAAACGTCGTGCGAAACTTTCTAACAAGCAGGAGGAGTAAGCCATGGCACAGGAGAACAAGGCACAGTCGGAAATCCGTTACCTCAACCCCGTATCGGTAGACGTCAAGAAGAAGAAGTACTGCCGCTTCAAGAAGCTCGGCATCAAATACGTCGATTACAAGGACGGCGAGTTCCTCAAGAAGTTCCTCAACGAGCAGGGCAAGATTCTGCCCCGCCGCCTGACGGGAACCTCGCAGAAGTTCCAGAAGAAGGTGGCCCAGGCCGTAAAGCGCGCCCGTCATCTGGCCATTCTGCCCTTCGTAACCGATTGCATGAAATAATTAACAGGGAGGACAAACCATGGAAGTAATTCTGATCAAAGATATGGAGAAGCTGGGCTACGCCAACGACATCGTGAACGTGAAGCCCGGTTACGCGAACAACTACCTGATCCCGCAGGGCTACGCGAAGGCCGCTACGGCTTCCGCCAAGAAGGTCCTCGCCGAGAACCTCCGCCAGCGCGCCCACAAGGACGCCAAGATCCTCGCCGATGCCCAGGCTCTGGCCGAGACGATCTCGAACCTGACACTGTCGCTCGCCGTGAAGGCCGAGGAGGGCAAGCTCTTCGGTACGGTTACGGCCAACGACCTCGCCGAGGCCCTCGCCGCCAAAGGCATCACCGTGGATCGCAAGCAGATCTCGGTGGAGGCCATCAAGACCGTCGGCGAGTACGAGGCTACGGCCCGCCTGCACAAGGAGGTCAAGGCTACGATCAAGTTCTCGGTTACGGCTGCCGAATAAGGCCCAAACCCGAGTACGGTCCGAAGAAGCCCCAAAAGAGGGTCTTCATCAAAAAAAACGAACCAGTCCGAAGGACCGGACTGGTTCGTTTTTTTGTTCCGGCGAGCCGAATCTTCGATCCCGGAACAAGAAAAGCCCGTCCGGGAATTGTCCCGTTCGGATTTTTTGCTTACATTTATCAACCGACAACAAACGACCGTTCGGTATGGCCTTCAAGATACTTATACTGCTGATCAACGGACTGGCTCCTCTCCTGCCGGCCCTGCTCCTTGCAAGGACGCAGCCGGATGCCGTAATCACGCCGTGGCCGATCGTCGGGACATTGCTCGGAATCGACTTACTCCTGATTCTGACGGCATGGAAACGGCTCGGATATACGCGTCGGCAGCGGGAAACGGAATCGCTGATGCTGATCGCCAGCGCCTTTGTTCCATTGGCAACCTACTACTGGGCATTCCCCGTCGGGATGCAGCTTTCATTTTACATGCAAATCCTGCTGTATGGCTCCATGCAGGTAATCTGGATCGTATCTATCGATATCGCACCGGACTGGGTCGGACGTATCCGACAACGCAGGGCGGAAGAACGAGTCCTGTCGGGCAAACAGCACTTCGAATCCAGAAAGGAGGTTGTCCGGAAACATCGGGAAAAGCAATTGAAACGGTAAACATTGCACATTCGGACCGGAAAGGAGACCTGCAAGGTCTCCCTTTTTCTTTAGGCGTCGGAAAAGGTCATGCCCACCTCTGATTTCTTCACGCAGACGGCTGCGGCACTTCGAATTACCTGTCCGCGACAAACACGGCAACGTCATGGAGTGCAAAGACCCGGGAGAAAAGAGTCGGCGTACGGGGCCATACAGTAGTGCAAACTTGAAGGCCACGCACCCGAGATCGGCACATTCAGAATCGCAGATCCGGAATCCGGAACCCGAAGTCTGCAGAGGTTGTCAGGAACTCTTTCGGCAACAAAAAAGAGCCGCGGACCTCGCAAGGTCCGCGGCTCGCTGTTTTCGCGGGATCGTCGATCCCGCATTTCCGGATCGGAATTACTTCTCCTCCTCTTCCTTCTTGGCAGCGGCCTCCATGGCGCTCTTCAGAGCGGCCAGGCCGGCGATGTCGCCGAGCGTCGTCTTCTCGACCGAAGCGTTGATCTTCTTCACGGTCGATTTCGTAGCATCGGCAGCAGCGCGCTTCTCGGCCTTCTCGGCAGCGGCAGCCTCCTTGCGTGCGTCATCGTAGGTGCGCAGGTGCGAGAGGGTGATACGCTTGGTAGCCTTCGAGAACTCGATCACCTTGAAGTTAAGCTTGTCGCCCACCTTCGGCGTCGTGCCGTCCTCCTTGACGAGCTGACGCGACGGGCAGAAGCCCTCGACATTCTCGCCCAGGGCTACGACGGCGCCCTTGTCGGTCATCTCCGTGATCGTACCCTCGTGTACGCTCTCAACGGGGAACTGGTTCTCAAACTCGTTCCAGGGGTTCTCCTCAAGCTGCTTGTGGCCCAGCGAGAGGCGACGGTTCTCCTTGTCGATCTCGAGTACTACGACGTCGATGTCGGCACCTACCTGCGTGAACTCGCCCGGGTGCTTTACCTTCTTCGTCCAGCTCAGGTCCGAAATGTGGATCAGGCCGTCGATACCCTCCTCGATCTCGACGAAGACGCCGAAGTTCGTGAAGTTGCGGACCTTGGCCGTGCACTTCGTGCCGACAGGGTACTTCACCTCGATGTTCTCCCACGGATCGGGCGTGAGCTGCTTGATGCCCAGCGACATCTTACGCTCTGCACGGTCGAGCGTCAGGATAACGGCCTCGACCTCGTCGCCGACCTTCATGAACTCCTGAGCCGAACGCAGGTGCTGGCTCCACGACATCTCCGAAACGTGGATCAGACCCTCGACACCCGGAGCGATCTCGACGAACGCACCGTAGTCGGCCATGACAACCACGCGGCCCTTGACCTTGTCGCCGACCTTGAGGTTGGCATCCAGCGCCTCCCACGGATGCGGGGTGAGCTGCTTCAGACCCAGGGCAATACGCTTCTTCTGATCGTCGAAGTCGAGGATAACGACACGGATCTTCTCGTCGAGCTTGACGATCTCCTCGGGATGGTTCACGCGGCCCCACGAAAGGTCCGTGATGTGGATCAGACCGTCCACACCGCCCAGATCGACGAATACGCCGTAGGAGGTGATGTTCTTGACGGTACCCTCGAGGATCTGACCCTTCTCGAGCTTCGACATGATGACCTGCTTCTGGGCCTCGAGTTCGGCCTCAATGAGCGCCTTGTGCGACACAACCACGTTGCGGAACTCCTGGTTGATCTTCACCACCTTGAACTCCATGGTCTTGTCCACATATACGTCATAGTCGCGAATGGGCTTCACGTCGATCTGCGAACCGGGCAGGAAGGCCTCGATGCCGAAGACATCGACGATCATACCGCCCTTCGTGCGGCACTTGATGTAACCCTTGATGATCTCGTCCTTCTCCAGGGCCTCGTTCACACGATCCCACGACTTGAGCTGACGGGCCTTCTTGTGCGAAAGGGCCAGCTGGCCGTTCTTGTCCTCGGCCGACTCGACATAGACTTCGATCTTGTCGCCGACCTTCAGATCGGGGTTGTAGCGGAACTCCGAGACGGAGATCACGCCTTCGCTCTTATAGCCGATGTTTACGAGAACCTCACGCTTGGTGATGGCCGTTACGGTACCCTCGACCACTTCGCCCACGGCGACGTTCGAGAGCGTCTTGTCATACGCCTCGGTGATCTGCTCCTTCGACTGATCGTATACGCCCAGATCGTTCTCGAAGGCGTTCCAGTCGAAATTCTCGTTTGCGACTACATTCTTTACTTCTTCCATTGTGGAATTTTTTTGCGATACAATCGCTCGTTAAATGGTTAATAATTAATTGATTACCCGCCAAATACGCCCCTTTATGTGCGCGCACGGGACTGCAAAGATAATCCTTTTTCGCTGAAAATCAAAAATATCAGCGTTTTTTCGTCTCCATGCGGATCACCCGCTGCCGGGGCCGGTTGTCGGGCGCAAGCGGCGAATCCTCTTCCAGCTCGTCGAGCAACGCGTCGGCCACCCGCTCGTCGGTGATCCCGCCCTCGGCATATGCCAGCTCCCGGTAGTTCCTGAAGACATAGTCGCTGATAGCCACCCGATAGGCACGCCCCTCGCGCAGCGCCGGGAAACGCACGTCGAAGGCATTGTCGTCCTCGTCGGTAAGTATCTCATAGGGGGTCGTCGAGATGAGGTCGATGCGATGCCCCTCGCGAGTCGATTCGTTGTATTTCGCCACGATCATGCGCCGCATCTGGGCCGGCGTCATGCGCATCACGGCAATGTGCGAGTCGAACGGCTCCAGATCATAGATGCGGGCCGTGCCGACGCCGCCCGCCGCCAGCGAGTCGAGGCGCACGCCGCCGATGTGGTAGAAGCCCACCTCGGCATCCTCCTCGTCGGCTATCGCCGCGGCCATCCAGTTGGCCAGGCCCCACTTGTCGGCCGCATGCCCCAGCGTTCCCACCGGACGGTTCAACTCCGGATCGGCGTAATAGCGATCCACCTCGGCCTGATACGCCGCATCGGGCTCATAGGCGTCGAGCGGCACCAGGTCATAATCCACCGAAAGCACCTTGCGGCCACGGAGCCAGATCTTCGCCACTCCGACATTGCGGAGGTCCTTGCCCGTCTGCGTGAGCAGCGTGCCGTTCACGATCGTATCGCGCACGACATGCGTATGTCCGCCGATCACCAGATCGAAGAGACGCGTCTTTTCGAGCAGTTCCCGATCACGGTCGTCGCCCATGTGCGAGAGCAGCACCAGCACATCGACCTCGGGACGCATCCGTTCGGCGCAGCGCAGCGCCTCCTGCTGCGGATCGGGGAACTCCAGGCCCTCGAAATTGGCGGCATTTCCGGCCGGATGCCCCGGGCCTTCGTAGTTGGTGATCGCCCCGACAAACCCGATCTTCACTCCGTCGCGTTCGAAAATGACGCCGGGAGCCAGATGCGGGAACGTGCAGGTATCGCTCACGACATTGGCACAGACAACCTCGAAGTCCATGCTGTCGATCATCCGTCCCAGAAAAGCCTGTCCGAAATCGAACTCATGGTTGCCGAGTGTCGCCGCGTCATAGCGCAGGCGGTTCATCAGTCCGATGATCGGTTTTCCGGGCACGGCGCACTTATCGACGTAGGCGTTTCCCGTCCAGCGGTCCCCGGCATCGACCAACAGCCCCCCGGGAAGCGTATCGCGGCAGGCCGCAACGGCTGCGGCCAAACGCGGGAAGCACAGAATCTTGGCGTGCATGTCGTTCGTGGAGAGCACGACAAGTGTCCGCTCGCGGGGAGCGCAGGAGGCCATGCACGCAACGACGACGAGCAGGACCGGACAAATCCATCTTTTCATCATACGATCTCGAATTGAGTTGTCAAAGTTACAAATTATTCCTACCTTTACCCTGCGTTAAGCGAAAAAAACACCTTATGACCGATCCGATCCGCATCATCTGTGAGAACCTCGGCGGCGAGCTGGAGGTTCCGATGGGCACCACGCTGCTTCAGATCGCCGGGCAGATCACACCGGGCCCCCGGCCGTTTCTCGCCGCCCTGGTGAACAACCGGCTCAAGGAGCTCAATTACAAGATATATACCCCGGTTACGATCCGTTTCGTGGACATCACCTCCTTCGAGGGGATCCGCGTCTACCAGCGCACCTCATGGTTTCTGCTGCAGAAAGCCGTGCGCGACCTCTATCCCGGCCGTACGCTGCACATCCGCCATTCGATGGGCCAGAACGGCTTCTATTGCGAAATCGACGGCATCGAGGCCTTCACGAAGGAGCAGACAGAAGATCTGAAACGACACATGCAGGAACTGGTCGGTGAAGATCTTCCGATCCTCCGCACGAAGGCACTCACGAGCGAGGTCCGCGCCCGCTATGCCGAGGAGGGATTCACCGACAAGATCGCCCTGCTCGACTCCCGGCCGCGCCTCTACAGCGACCTCTATACGCTCGGCGACACGGCCGGCTACTTCTACGGCTCGCTGGCCCCATCGACGGGCTATATCCGTCATTTCGACATCGAACCCTACTACAACGGCTTCTATCTCTCCCTGCCGCTGCGTACCGACCCCGACCGCATCGTCCGCACGGTCCATCAGGAAAAGATGTTCGGCATCTTCCGCGAATACCAGTCGTGGGTCCGCATCATGGGAGTCCCGACCGTGGGCGACGTCAATGCGAAGGTCCTTGCAGGAGACGCCGGAGGCATGATCAAACTCGCCGAGGCCTTCCACGAGCGCAAGTTCGCCGAAGTGGCCGACGCCATCCTCCAGGCCAACCTCTCGCGCGGCATGCGGATGGTGCTGATCTCCGGCCCCTCGTCGAGCGGCAAGACCACTTCGGCCAAACGGCTGGGCATCCAGCTCGGCGTACTGGGCCTCAACCCCGTGCTCATCTCGCTCGACGACTATTTCGTCGATCGCGAAAAGACCCCGAAGGATGCCAACGGCGAATACGACTACGAGGCACTCGAAGCCATCGACCTGGAGCTCTTCAACGACCACCTCGGACGGCTGATGAAGGGCGAGAGCGTCGATATTCCCCGTTACGACTTCATTACCGGACGCCGCACCTGGCACAACGCCCCGCTGACGCTCGACGCCCGGTCGATCCTCATCATCGAGGGCATCCACGGGCTCAACCCGCGCCTGACGCCCGCCATTCCCGAGGAGCAGAAGTTCCGCATCTACATCTCGTGCTTCACCTCCGTGGCGATGGACAATCTCTCGCGCATCGCCACGACGGACAACCGCCTGCTGCGCCGCCTCACGCGCGACTACACGCAGCGCGGCTCAGACGCCCTGGCAACGCTCTCGCGCTGGGCTTCGGTGCGCCGCGGCGAGGAGAAACACATCTTCCCCTATCAGGAAAACGCCGACGTGATGCTCAACTCATCGCTCTTCTACGAGATCTCCGTGCTGCGGCCCTTCGCCGAGAAGATCCTCCGCGAGGTGCCCGACACGGTCCCCGAATACGACGAGGCGCGCCGCATCCTGAAGTTCCTCGACAACTTCATCCCGATTCCGCCCGACGAGATCCCGCCGACGTCGATCCTCCGCGAGTTCATCGGCGGCAGCTCGTTCAAATACTGATTCCGACCCGCAACGACGACCATGATGCCACGCAGGATCCTCACCCTCGCTGCCGCGTTGCCGCTCGCCGCCCCCGTTTCGGCACGGGAGCCGTCCCCGGCCGCGGCAGCCGACACCCTGTCGCGGCCGAACATCCTTCTGTTTCTGGTCGATGACATGGGCTGGCAGGATACCTCCGTACCCTTTTACGAAACCCGGACACCGCTAAACGACCGTTACCGCACTCCCAACATGGAGCGGCTGGCCGCTTTGGGCGTGCGTTTCACGCAGGCCTATGCCTGCGCCATCTCCTCGCCCTCGCGCTGCAGTCTGCTCACGGGCATGAACGCCGCACGCCACCGCGTTACCAACTGGGCGCTCGACTACGGAACGCCGACCGACGCCCCTGGCGACGAGCTGCTCCTTCCGGCCTGGCACTGGAACGGCATCCAGCCCGACACGGTGGCTTCGGCGCACAACACCCGCAACGCCACGCCCGCGACGACGCTTCCGCAACTGCTGCGCACACACGGATATTGGACGATTCACTGCGGCAAGGCACATTTCGGCGCCAAGACCACCCCGGGAGCCGATCCCCGGGCGATGGGCTTCGACGTCAATATTGCCGGCGGGGCGAACGGCGCTCCCGGAAGCTACCTTGCCGCGCGCCATTTCGGGCAGGGATCGCCGCAGGAGGTGCAGGGGCTGGAGAAATACTACGATACGGACCTCTTTCTGACCGAAGTGCTGACCCGCGAAGCGATCGAGGCGCTCAAGGAGCCCATCGCCCGCCGCCAGCCCTTCTTCCTCTACATGGCCCCCTATGAGGAGGATGTCCGCTTCACGGCCGGCTACCGGGGCCGCTACGACGCGCAGCTGGATGCCCCGCTCAACGAAAACGAAACCCGCTATGCCGCACTGGTCGAAGGCATGGACCGCAGTCTGGGCGACCTGCTCGACTTTCTCGAAGCATCGCCCGAAACGGTCCGCAACACGATTATCCTCTTCATGTCGGACAACGGCGGACAGGGGCTCAACAACGTCCGGCAGGGGACCGAAAACCGCGATCAGAACTATCCGGCACGCGCCGGAAAGGGTTCGGCCTTTCTCGGCGGCGTGCGCGAACCGATGCTCGTCGTCTGGCCGGACGTAGTGCGCGGCGGCACGACATGCGCACAGCGGGTGATGATCGAGGACTTCTTCCCGACGATCCTCGAACTGGCGGGCATCGAAAACTACGAAACGCGGCAGACGATCGACGGCGAGAGCTTCGTCCGCGCCCTGCGCAACCCCGCGGCACTCCGTGCGCGGCCGATCGTCTGGCACTTCCCGAACCTGTGGGGCGAGACGCAGGACCGCGAGGAGGGTTACGGCGCCTACGCGGCCTACATGGAGGGGGATTACCACCTGATCTACACCTGGCAGACCGGGCAGTTGCGCCTCTACGACATCCGTCGCGACATCGGCGAGCAGCACGATCTGGCGGCAGCGGAGCCCGCACGGGTACGCCGCATGGCCCGCCGGCTCGCGGAGCAGCTGCGCGAAGCCGGAGCCCAGCGCCCCGCATTCCGCGCCACGGGGCTTCCCTGTCCGTGGCCCGACGAGGCAGCCGCAGAGAACCGTTAAAACCGAAAACAGACATACAGACAGTTAAACCCAAGAAATATGTTCGACAAATTTTCCGAACGCCATATCGGCGTCAGCAACCCCTCCGAGCTGCAGGCCATGCTCGACGTGATCGGGGTCAAAACGGTCGAGGAGCTGATCTCGCAGGTCATCCCCCAGTCGATCCGCCTCAAGAAGCCGCTGGCTCTTCCCGAGAAGGGAATGAGCGAGTACGAATTCGCCGCCCACATCCGGCAGATCGCCTCGCGCAACCGTATCTTCCGCTCGTTCATCGGCATGGGCTACTACCCCTGCGCCGTGCCGGCCGCCGTGGCGCGCAACGTCTTCGAGAATCCCGCCTGGTACACCTCCTACACCCCCTATCAGGCCGAAATCTCGCAGGGACGTCTCGAGGCGCTGCTCAACTTCCAGACGGCCGTGATCTCGCTCACGGGCATGGAGATCGGCAACTGCTCGCTGCTCGACGAAGGCACGGCCGCCGCCGAGGCAATGCTCATGATGTACGCGCTGCGCTCGCGCGAGGCCGTCAAGGAGGGCCGCAACCAGCTCTTCGTGGACCGCAACCTCTTCCCGCAGACGCTCGACGTGCTGCTCACGCGCAGCGAACCCTTCGGCATCGAGCTCATCATCGACGAATACGACGAATACGAATTCACGGGCAAGGAGTTCGGCGCCATCGTCCAGTACCCGGCCGCCGACGGCGCGGTGCGCGACTACGCCGACTTCACCGCCGCGGCACACGCCCGGGGCGCCCTCGTTACGGCCGTCTGCGACCTGCTGTCGCTGGCCCTGCTGAAGGCGCCGGGCGAGTGGGGCGCCGACATCGCCGTGGGCTCCACGCAGCGACTGGGCATCCCGATGGGCTTCGGAGGTCCCGCAGCGGGTTACATGACCACGCGCGAAGCCTTCAAGCGCAACATGCCGGGCCGCATCATCGGCGTCTCTGTGGACCGGCTGGGCAACCGCGCCCTGCGCATGGCGCTCCAGATGCGCGAGCAGCACATCAAGCGCGAGCGCGCCACTTCGAACATCTGCACCGCCTCGGCCCTGATGGCCTCGATGACGGGCTTCTACTGCGTCTACAACGGCCCCGAAGGAGTGTTGCGCGCCGCACGCACGGCCCACCGCGCCGCCGTAACGGTCGCCCGCGCCCTGGAAGCGATGGACTACAAGCTCACTGCGCAAAACTTCTTCGACACGCTCGAGGTCGAGGCCGAAGCGGCCGTCGTGCAGTCGCTGGCCCTCGACGAGGGGATCAACTTCTACTACCCCTCCGAAGGCTCCGTGCGCCTGTCGTTCGACGAGGTTACGACCCCCGCGGAGATCGAGACCGTCATCGGCATCTTCAGCGCCGCGAAGGGCCGCAAGGCCAAGGCCGTGAAGGTCGTCGAGCAGGATGAAATCCCCGCCGCGCTGCGCCGCCGCTCGGCCTTCCTCACCGAGCCGGTCTTCAACCGCTACCGCTCGGAGAGCGCCCTGATGCGCTACATCAAGACCCTCGAACTGCGCGACATCTCGCTGGCCAACTCGATGATCTCGCTCGGCTCGTGCACGATGAAGCTCAACGCCGCGGCACTCATGCAGCCGCTCTCGCTGGCCGAGTTCCAGATGATCCACCCCTTCGCCCCCGCTGACCAGACGGAGGGCTACCGCGAGCTGATCACGGAGCTCGAAAAGGACCTCGCGACGATCACCGGACTGGCCGCCTGCTCGCTCCAACCCAACTCGGGCGCCGCAGGCGAGTATTCGGGTCTGATGGTGATCCGCGCCTACCACCAGAGCCGCGGCCAGGGATACCGCAACGTGGTGCTGATCCCCGCCTCGGCCCACGGCACGAACCCCGCGTCGGCCGCCATGGCGGGCATGAAGATCGTAACGGTGGCCTGCGACGCGAACGGCAACATCGACGTCGCAGATCTCGAAGCCAAAGCCAAAGAGCACGCCTCGGAGCTGTGCGGACTGATGGTAACCTACCCCTCGACGCACGGCGTCTTCGAAAGCCGCATCCGCGAGATTGTCGATGCCGTGCACGACGCCGGCGGCCAGGTCTACATGGACGGCGCGAACATGAACGCCCAGGTGGGCCTGACCAACCCGGGATACATCGGCGCCGACGTCTGCCACCTGAACCTCCACAAGACCTTCGCCATGCCGCACGGCGGCGGCGGCCCGGGCGTCGGCCCGATCTGTGTCGCCGAACACCTCAAGGCCTTCCTGCCGACCCACCCGATCGTTCCGACGGGCGGCGAGGAGGGCATCACGGCCGTCGCATCGGCACCCTGGGGTTCGGCCCTGCTGCTCCCGATCACCTACGGATACATCAAGATGCTCGGCGAAGAGGGGCTGCGCCACGCCACCGAAATGGCCATTGTCAATGCCAACTACATGTCGTCGGCCCTCAAGTCGGAGTACCGCACCTACTATACGGGTGAAACGGGCCGCGTGGGCCACGAGATGATCCTCGACCTGACGCACTTCAAAAAGGACTACAACATCGACTGCGGCGACATCGCCCACCGTCTGATGGACTACGGTTTCCACGCCCCGACGCTCTCGTTCCCCGTGCACGAGACGCTGATGGTCGAACCCACGGAGTCCGAGCCCAAGGAGGAGATGGACCGCTTCATCGAGGCACTCGTCAGCATCAAGCGCGAATGCGAGGCCGCGGCGGCCGCAGGCCAGACCGAGAACGTCGTAACGAATGCCCCGCATACGGCCGTCGAACTGGCCGGCGAGTGGCCGCACGCCTACACGCGCATGCAGGCCGCCTTCCCGCTCGAATGGGTGCGACACGCCAAGTTCTTCCCCTACGTCTCGAAGATCGACAACGGCTACGGAGACCGCAACCTCTGCTGCCGCAACGACGCATAACGCGCGGTAACGCGACGAAAGACACCGGTGCGGGGCGCAGCTTCGCACCGGCGTTTTTTCGGACTCTCCGGCAAAGGATTTGACAATCCCGAAAATATGTCGTACATTTGGCCGGTTTTACCGGCTGTCGCCCGCCGAACTCGGCCGACGGCGGAAGCCACGGAACACGAATACGGAAATACCAAAATTCAACACATCGCATGAAAGTAGAAAAGAACAAGATGGTCGGCGTGGACTACAAGCTCACCGTCGATGGACAGATCGCGGACCAGTCGCGTCCGGGACAGCCCCTGGAATTCATCTTCGGCACGGGCATGCTGCTCCCGAAGTTCGAGGAGGCCATCGAGGGCAAGGAGCCCGGCGAGAAGGTATCGTTCACGCTGGAGCCCAAGGACGGCTACGGAGAGCTGATCGCCGAGGCGATCGTCGATCTGCCGAAAAACATCTTCATGGTGGACGGCAAGCTCGCCGAAGACATTCTCTTCGTCGGCAGCCAGGTGCCGATGAGCGACGCCCAGGGCAACCGCATGATGGGTATCGTCAAGGAGGTCGGCGACGAACACGTCAAGATGGACTTCAACCACCCGATGGCCGGCAAGACGCTCAACTTCGACGTCGAGGTCGTCTCGGTGCGCGACGTAACGCCCGAAGACCTGCAGGGACACTGCTCCTGCGGTTCGTGCGGCGACGGTTGCGGCGACGGATGCTGCGACGAACACGGACACGGACACGGGCACTGCGACTGCCACTAAACTCGCCGACGGACCTCCGGGTCCGGACAACGGAACGACGCGGGACCTTTTTGAGAAAGGTCCCGCGTTCCTGTCGAAAGCCATGCACACACTCCGCCAATTCCTCTTCACGCTTGCCGATCCCGAGGGTCTCACACGACAGCTCGGAAAGATCGTCCTGTGCCGCGATGCTGCGGGAATGCCCGAATATGCCGTCGGAAACTCGGCGATCGTCTTCCGCGTGCGCCATGAAGGGCGGCTGCATGCCCTGCGCTGCTTTCTGCGCCCGATGCGCCACCTGCGGGAGATCTACGGCGAACGCCTCCTCGAGCGGGAACTCTACCTCTACAACACCCCCGCAACGGGCGAATGGGTCGATGTCGTCCTCGACGAGTGGATCGAGGGCGAAAACCTCCGCGAAGCGATCCACCGGGCCATGAATTTGCTATTTAGACACGAATCGCTATATTTGCATATTGCCATATGCAAATACAACCAGAAGAAACATGTACAGGTAAAACATCTCCCGCACTCACTGAACGCCTTCTTCATCGCCATCGGCTCGGGCGATGAGGTTTGCGTTCTACCCCATAATACCCTAAAAAATAACATCTATACGGGGCTTGTGGCCATCGAGCCATAACGGAAACACAAAAAAAACAGACACATACCATGGAACACATCAAAGTACTGATCGTCGGCAGCGGCCCCGCAGGATTCACGGCCGCCATCTATACGGCACGCGCCAACCTGCAGCCCGTACTCTATGAAGGCATCGAGCCGGGCGGACAGCTCACGACGACGACCGAAATCGAGAACTTTCCGGGCTACCCCGAAGGGGTGGACGGCAACCAGATGATGGCCGACCTGCGCCGTCAGGCCGAGCGCTTCGGCACCGACATCCGCTCGGGACAGATTACGCGCATCGACCTTTCGAAGCGTCCGTTCCACGTTACGGTGGACGGCACGACGGAGCTGGAGGCCGAGGCGGTGATCGTCGCCACGGGAGCCTCGGCCAAGTACCTCGGGCTGCCCTCCGAGACGAAGTTCCGCGGACAGGGAGTCAGCGCCTGCGCCACCTGCGACGGCTTCTTCTACCGCAAGAAGGATGTCGCCGTAGTCGGCGGCGGCGATACGGCCTGCGAGGAGGCCACCTACCTCGCCTCGCTGTGCCGCAAGGTCTACATGATCGTCCGCAAGCCCTTCCTGCGTGCCTCGAAGGCGATGCAGGAGCGCGTCTTCCGCACGGAGAACATCGAGGTGCTCTTCGAGCACAACACCGTCGAGGTGCTGGGCGACGACTCCGGCGTAACGGGAGCCCTGCTGCGCCGGGCCGACGGAGAGGAGCGCACGATCGACATCTCGGGCTTTTTCCTCGCCATCGGGCACCACCCCAACACGGAGCTCTTCGCCGGACAGCTCGACCTCGACGCCGAGGGCTACATCCGCACCGAGCCGGGCACCTCGAAAACCTCGGTCGAGGGCGTCTTCGCCGCAGGCGACGTGAAGGACCCCCACTACCGCCAGGCCATCACCGCCGCCGGTTCGGGCTGCATCGCCGCCCTCGACTGCGAACGCTTCCTGCTGAAATAACGGCATGAAAGACAACGCCATGAAACGCCTCCTGCTGACCTTTTGCGCCGTCTTCGGACTGTGCTCCTGCGCCGTGGAGACCACCTACATCGGCAAGACTTACCCCGCCACCGGAAATCCCGAACTCTTCTTCAGCTGGAACGACGTGCCCGCAGCCTATGAAACGATGGGACGCATTACGGCCGCACCCCATCTCTTCGGCAACCTGGAGGATGCGCAGAAGGCCATCGAAAAGCGGGCCCGCGAGAAGGGTGCCGACGCCGTGGTTTTCGAGGGAATCGGCCGTACGGTTTCCGAGCCGACCTACACGACGACCGAGCATATCGAGCGAAACGACGACGGCAGCAGCACCCGCACCGCCACGACCCGGCGCGACGTTACGGTAACGAACCGGCTCGAAGCGACCTTCATCAAATACAGGAAATAGCTCCATGAGTTTTGCGGTAACCATCCTCGGCAGCGCCTCGGCCAAACCCACGCCCGACCGGCATCCGTCGGCCCAGGCGGTGAACGTCCACGAACAGTACTACCTTGTGGATGCGGGCGAGGGTGTGCAGCAGCAGCTCGTCCGCTGCGGGATCAATCCGCTGAAACTCCGCGCCGCGTTCATCTCGCACCTGCACGGAGACCATGTCTACGGGCTCTTCCCGCTGATCTCGACCCTGGGACTCTACGGGCGCCGGACACCGCTGGAGGTCTACGCTCCGGCGCCCTTCGGCGAGATCCTCGAAAGCCACCTGCGCTACTTCGATACGGAACTTCCCTATGAGGTCATATGGCACGAAGTGCGGACCACCGAACATGCGCTGCTCTGCGAGAACCGCACGCTCGAGGTGTGGAGCATTCCGCTGCGCCACCGCGTGCCGTGTGCCGGCTTCCTCTTCCGCGAGAAGGAACCGCCGTTGAACGTCGACAAGTTCAAGATCGTGAAATACGGTCTTACGATCGCCCAGATCACCGCGGCCAAGCGCGGCGAGGCGGTACGGCTCGACGACGGCACGCTTGTCGAAAACGGCGAACTGACCTATCGGCCCTACGCACCGCGGTCGTACGCCTACCTCTCGGACACGAACTTCTCGGCGAAGGCCGCCGAATTGTGCCGGGGCGTCGATCTGATGTACCACGAAGCGACCTATGCGGCCGCCGAACAGCGCGCAGCCCGCGACCGCGGACATGCGACGACGGTCGATGCCGCCAAGGCGGCGCTCCGGGCTGGGGCGCGGCGCCTGGTAATCGGCCACTACTCGTCGCGTTACAAGGACGAATCGCAGCTCGTCGAGGAGGCACGCTCGCTCTTTGCGGAGAGCTACGCAGCCCGCGAGGGCACCACATTCACGATCGAAAAGAGACCATGACCCGATCCGAAATACAACTCGTACGCTCGCTGTCCGACAAGCGGGGACGCTCCGAACACGGACTCTTCGTTGCCGAAGGCGCGAAACTCATCGGCGAACTGCGCCGTTCGGACCTCCGCATCCGCAAGATCTTCGCCACCGAAGGGCTGTTCGAAGGCCCCGAGGTCGAATGCGTTACGGAAAAGGAGATGGAGCGGCTCTCGCTGCTCAAAACCCCTTCGAACTCGCTGGCTCTCGTGGAGATTCCCCGCTACCGGCTCGATGCGGCGCATGTCGGTCGGCGCCTCACCCTGGCGCTCGACGACGTGCAGAATCCCGGGAATCTGGGAACGATCATCCGACTGGCCGACTGGTTCGGCATCGGGGAAATACTCTGCTCGCCCGCAACGGCCGACTGCTTCAACCCCAAAGTCGTGCAGGCGACCATGGGAGCCATCCTCCGCGTGCGGGTTCACTATGCGGAGCTCGCACCGCTGCTTGCCCGGGCCGCCGGGTGCGGCGTACCCGTATACGGCACCTTCCTCGAGGGCGAAAACCTCTACGACGCACAGCTCGGCGACGGGGGGATCATCGTCATGGGCAACGAAGGGCGCGGCGTACGGCCCGACGTGACGCAGACCGTGACCCGCAAGCTCTTCATTCCGCCCTTCCCGGCGGACCGCCGCGCCTCGGAATCGCTCAACGTGGCGATGGCCACGGGCATCGTCTGCGCCGAATTCCGCCGCCGGGGCGTCCGGTAACCTTTCCGGAAACGGTCTGTTCGGACGATGCCGCCGCGGCAGCCTCCGGCATGGCCCGCCGCTGCCGCCCCGCCAGCGGAGCCCGCAAAGCGGCACAGGCTCGATTTTTTCACGGAAAACCCCGCACAAGGCATTGGTTATTCTGAATATTTTATACCTTTGTGGGTTGAAACACACCTGTCTATGTCCGAACAGAAACTCAAGATAGGCCTTACGCAAGGCGACCCGAACGGAATCGGCTGGGAAGTGCTCCTCAAGGCACTTGCCGATCCGCGCATGACGGAGCTCTTCACACCCGTCGTCTACGGCTCGCCGAAAGCCGCGGCCTGCTACCGAAATACACTCCGCGATACCGAAAACATCGCTTTCAACCAGGTTGCCTCGGCCGCCGAGGCACGCCGCGGCAAGGTCAATCTCGTTGCCTGCGGCGAAGTCGGAGCCGTGGAGCCGGGACATCCGACCCCCGAAGCGGGCCGTGCCGCCGTGGAGGCGCTGCGCACCGCCGCAGCCGACCTTCGGGCCGGCATGATCGACGCCGTGGTAACCGGGCCCTTCGACAAGGAGACCGTTCAGAGCGACGACTTCCGCCACACGGGCCACACCGAATTTTTCGGAGCCGAATTCGAAGGAACCCCGATGATGATCATGTGCAGCGACATCCTCCGCGTAGGCCTCGTTACGAAGCACATTCCCGTGGCGGAGATCGCCCGCAGCATCACCAGGGAGCGGATCGTGGAGTCGATCGCCACGTTGCGCCGCTCGCTCATCGAGGACTTCGGCATCGTCGAGCCCCGCATCGCCGTGATGGCCCTCAACCCCCACGCCGGCGACGGCGGTCTTCTGGGAAGCGAGGAGGAGGAGACGATCCGCCCGGCCATCGCCGAGGCTTTCGAAAAGGGAATGCTCGCCTTCGGGCCCTTCGCTGCCGACGGCCTCTTCGCCGGAGGGGCCTATGCCCGTTATGACGGCATCCTGGCCATGTACCACGACCAGGGGCTGGCTCCCTTCAAGAGCCTCTCGCCCGACGGCGTGAACTTCACGGCGGGGCTCTCCGTCGTGCGCACCTCGCCCGATCACGGCACCGCCTTCGACATCGCCGGACAGGACCGCGCCGACGCCCAGTCGATGCGAAACGCCATCTATGCGGCCATCGACATCGTGCAGCACCGCCGTGCCTGGGCCGAATGGACGCGCAACCCGCTGCAGAAGGCCGAACGCGAGAAGTCGAGCCGCGACGTATCGGCAAAGGACCTGCCGCAGACCGAAAAGGAGGAGTAGCGGCAAAGTCCGCAACAAGTCCTGCTCCCGGCCGGGAATGACGCATGGAAATCGGGCGTGGAGAAACGGGCGGCGAAAAAACAGAAAAACACCGGACAAACCGGAGGCGTATTCCGTCTCGTAATTGTGGAAGCGCCGAAGGCCCCGAAAACTTAAATTTATAAACTTTATGATCCAGATCACTTTTCCCGATGGCTCGGTAAAGGAGTATGCCAAAGGGACGACAGCCTACCAGATCGCGGAGAGCATCAGCCCTCGTTTAGCTGCTGACTCGCTGGCGGCCTCGGTAAACGGCGCAACGGTGGACATGATGCGCCCGATCGAAGAGAATGCTTCGGTCAAATTCTACAAATGGGACGACGACGAGGGCAAGCACGCCTTCTGGCACACCTCGTCGCACCTGCTGGCCGAGGCGCTCGAAGCCCTCTATCCGGGCATCAAGTTCGGCATCGGCCCCGCCATCGAAAACGGCTTCTACTACGACGTCGATTCGCCGACGCCGATCACCGAGGCCGACCTGCCGCGCATCGAACAGAAGATGCAGGAGCTTGCCCGCAACAAGGAGCCGCTCATCCGCCGCGAGGTACCCAAGGCCGAAGCCCTCAAGACCTTCACCGAGAAGGGCGACCAGTACAAGGTCGAGCTCATCACGGACCTCGAGGACGGCACCATCTCCTTCTACACGAACGGTGCGTTCACGGACCTCTGCCGCGGACCGCACATTCCCAATACGGGCTATATCAAGGCCCTGAAACTTACCTCCGTGGCCGGAGCCTACTGGCGCGGCAACGAGAAGAACAAGATGCTCACGCGTATCTACGGCATCTCGTTCCCCAAGAAGTCGATGCTCGACGAATATCTCCAGATGATGGAGGAGGCCAAGAAGCGCGACCACCGCAAGCTGGGCAAGGACCTCGAACTGTTCACCTTCTCGCAGCGCGTGGGCCAGGGCCTTCCGCTCTGGCTGCCGAAGGGCGCCGCACTGCGCGACCGGCTGGAGCAGTTCCTGCGCAACGTCCAGAAGGAGTACGGATACCAACAGGTCATCACCCCGCATATCGGCAACAAGGAGCTCTACGTTACCTCGGGACACTACGCCAAGTACGGCAAGGACTCCTTCCAGCCGATCCACACCCCGATCGAAGGCGAGGAGTATCTGCTCAAGCCGATGAACTGTCCGCACCACTGCGAGATCTACCGCTCGAAGCCCCGTTCGTACAAGGAGCTGCCGGTACGTCTGGCCGAGTTCGGTACGGTTTACCGCTACGAGCAGTCGGGTGAGCTCCACGGACTGACGCGCGTGCGCGGCTTCACGCAGGACGACGCCCACCTGTTCGTACGTCCCGACCAGCTGCTCGAGGAGTTCGAGCGCGTGATCGACATCGTACTCTATATCTTCAAGACGCTGAAGTTCGACAACTATACGGCGCAGATCTCGCTGCGCGACCCGAACAACCGTGAGAAGTACATCGGTTCGGACGAGAACTGGGAGAAGGCCGAGTCGGCCATCATGCAGGCCGCCAAGGAGAAGGGCCTCAACACGGTCGTGGAGTACGGCGAGGCGGCCTTCTACGGCCCGAAACTCGACTTCATGGTCAAGGACGCCATCGGCCGCAAGTGGCAGCTGGGAACCATCCAGGTAGACTACAACCTCCCGGAGCGTTTCGACCTGACCTACAAGGGCGCCGACGACAAGCTCCACCGCCCGATCATGATCCACCGCGCGCCGTTCGGCTCGATGGAGCGCTTCGTAGCCGTGCTGCTCGAGCACACCGGCGGCAAATTCCCGCTGTGGCTCTCGCCCGAGCAGGTCGTGGTGCTTCCCATCTCGGAGAAGTTCAACGACTACGCCCACAAGGTCTCGGAGTACCTCAACGCCGGCGACGTCCGCTCGGAGGTCGATGACCGCAACGAGAAGATCGGCCGCAAGATCCGCGACAACGAGCTCAAGCGCATCCCCTACCTGCTGATCGTCGGTGAGAAGGAGGAGGCCGAAGGACTCGTCTCGGTACGCGCCCAGGGCGAAGGCGACAAGGGCCAGATGACCATGGAGGCCTTCCGCGACTTCCTTACGGGACTCGTCAAGCAGGAGATCGAGGCCAACCGGCTGAAAAAGGAGTAACTTTTCGAATCATTCACTAATACTTTACAACTATCGCAGCACCGAAACCATTCCCGCCGAGGCCGTTCAACCCCGGGAATAACAAACCGAAACAGGACAACCGCTTCGGGCGCAGACTGCCCGAGAAGGAGAACCCGCACCGCATCAACGAGCAGATCACCGCACCCGAGGTGCGCGTGGTGGGCGACAACGTGGAGCAGCCGCAGGTCATGCCGATCCGCGACGCCCTGCGTCTGGCCGACGAACTGGAACTCGATCTGATCGAGATCTCGCCCAAGGCCGATCCCCCCGTCTGCCGCATCGCGGACTACCAGAAGTTCCTGTACCAACAGAAGAAAAAGGCCAAAGAGCTGAAGGCCAACCAGGCGAAGGTTACCGTCAAGGAGATCCGCTTCGGACCCCAGACCGACGACCACGACTACAACTTCAAGCTCAAGCACGCCATGAACTTCCTCAAGGAGGGTTCGAAGGTCAAGGCCTACGTCTTCTTCCGCGGTCGCTCGATCGTCTTCAAGGAGCAGGGCGAGATCCTGCTGCTGCGCTTCGCCACCGATCTCGAAGAGGTGGCCAAGGTGGAGATGATGCCCAAGCTCGACGGCAAGAAGATGAACATGATGCTGGCGCCCAAGGGCAAGAAGTAGAGTTTGCACATGCAGTGCATCCGGCAGCCGCCGGATGCCGTAGACCGAAACGGCGGTTGCAGGGGGGGGGGAAAAACCCGATGCAGCCGCCGTTTCCTGTCCGTTGCGGAGACGACCGTAGATAAGCCGCAGGAAGGTGCCGCGGAAAGGCAGCCATGAGTCTGCGGAGGACCCGAATCGCCATACCGGGGAAAAAGCCGTCGGAAATGTTGTTTCTGCCCGCCGTTTGTCGTATCTTTGTCCGTGATGACAGGCCCCGAAACAATATTCGGAATCGACGACCGCGAGGCGTTCGAGCAGCTGGCGCTGGAGGTTTTCCGCCGCCAGGCTGCCGCATGCGCGCCCTATCGCGAATACCTCGGACTGATCGGCGTCGAGCCGCAGCAGGTGCGGCATTCCGACGAAATACCCCACCTGCCCATCGAACTCTTCAAGAGCCACGAGGTTTATTGCGGCGACAGGGAGCCCGAAGCCGTATTCACATCGAGCGCCACGACGGGCATGACCTCCTCGCGCCATCCGATGCAGTCGCTGGCTCTCTACGAAGCGGCCTTCCGCGGTTCGTTCCGCACCTTCTACGGCGATCCGGCCCGCTGGAGCCTCTATGCGCTGCTGCCCAACTACCTGCGCCGCAAGGGTTCGTCGCTCGTCTACATGGCCGACCGGCTCATCGCCGACTGCGGCTCGGGAGGCTTCTACCTCGACGACTTCGACGCGCTGCTGCGCGACATGGCCGCCGACCCGAAGCCGAAGATCCTGCTGGGCGTAAGCTACGCGCTGTGGGACCTTGCCGAGCGTTATGCACCGAAACTGCACGACACCGTCGTCATGGAGACCGGCGGCATGAAGGGCTACCGCGAGGAGATTCCCAAGGAGGAGTTCCACAGCATCCTCTGCCAGGCCTTCGGCGTCGGAGAGATCCATTCGGAATACGGCATGGCGGAGCTCACCTCGCAAGCCTATTCGCAGGGCGGGAACCGCTTCCGTTGCCCGGCCTGGATGCGCGTTACGGCACGCGACATCAACGATCCGTTCTGCACGCTGCCGGCGGGAAGCCGCGGCGGGCTGAACATCACCGACCTGGCGAACTGGTGGTCCTGTGCCTTCATCCAGACGGCCGACACGGGACGTGTCGCCGACGACGGATCGTTTTGGGTAGAAGGGCGCATCGACCGCTCGGACATCCGGGGCTGCAACCTGCTCGTACAGTAAAAGACCATCGCATGAAAACCGTTGCGTTCGTTCCGATCCGGCTCAACAGCCAGCGCGTCGCAGGCAAGAACCTGCGGCTGCTGGGTGGCGAACCGTTGATGTGCCACATTCTGAAGACCCTGGTCTCGGTCCGCGGGATCGACGAGGTTTATGTCTACTGCAGCGACGAGAGCATCCGCGGTCTGCTGCCCGAAGGGGTACGGTTCCTGCGGCGCAGCGAGGAGCTCGACCGCGACACGACCCTCGGCCGCGAGATCTACGACCGTTTTACGGCCGAGGTCGAGGCCGACCTCTACGTCCTGGCCCATGCCACCTCGCCCTTCATCCGTTCCGAGACCCTCGCCGAGGCGCTCGGCAAGGTGCACTCCGGCGAGTACGATTCGGCCTTCAGCGCCGAGCGCATCCAGACCTTCGCCTGGTACGAGGGGCATCCGCTGAACTACTCGTTGGACAACATTCCCCGCACGCAGACCATCGAGCCGGTCTATATCGAGACCAGCGCCTTTTTCATCTTCCCGCGGAGGCTCTGGTGCGAACGCCACCGCCGCATCGGCAACCGTCCCTGGATGGCCGTCGTGGACCGCATCGAGGGGATGGACATCGACTACCCGGAGGATTTCACCATGGCGGAGATCATCGCCGCCAGCCGCAATCTCCGCCGATAATAACGATAACGCCCGAACGAAAAGGGACGACCTTCGCACAAGGCCGTCCCTTTTATCTATGAGGTAAACCGGATCACTACCCGCGCCGTTCGTAGGCGTCGATCATCGACGAGCGCGTACAGTTCACGATCCGTGCGCCGAGCCACCGGGCGTAGTCGCGCAACACCTCGTGGCCGCGGAACAGCTCGGCAACCTCCGCGAGATAGGAGGCCATCGTGTAGGGCACGGGCGGCACCTTCTGAAATACGGGCTGCGGCTCCCGTGCGGGTTCCTTGTCGTAATAATGGCGGTCGCTGCGGCACAGCCGGTTGCGGTCGTCCACACAGAGCCCCTCGAGCAGCGTATGGTCCACGCCGTAGAGCTCCACGCAGCGGTAACCCAGCAGCAGGCCGATGTATTCGCCGACCTGCACCACCGTACCGAAGTTAGCACTTCCCAGCCCGCGGCGGAAAAGACGGAACTCCAGCGAACGGAAGCCCCGGAACATCGTGGTATGGAAGGGGACGATGCGGATCAGCGGATTGGGCAGCGCGGCGCGGTAGTCGAAATGTTCGGGATTGTAGTACTGCACATAAAGCGTCATCGGCCACACGACCCGCGCCGTGAGCACCCGGTACAGCTCCGCCACACGTTCGCGGCAGGGGCTGTCGCGGAAGAACATCGGGTCCGAAAGGACGTAGTAGGCCGGGCGCAGGGAGGTGAAACGGTCGTCCAACGCGAAGTAGTTGACCGCCATCAGGTCGCGCGGCGCCGTATCCTCCATCAGGGCGGGAAGCTCCCCGGCCAGCGAGGGGCCGTTTCCGAGAATCGCCAGCGTTGCGGCATCCGCCCCGGGGTTGCGGCCTGCGCGGCCCACATAGTTGCGGAAATTCTCCTTGACAGCCATCACGGCGAAGTAGAGTGCCGTCTCGAAGCTGTTGCGGGCAAAGAGGAGGATCTTCTCGGAGAGGGTCATGGAACGCGGTTTTATTTGCAAAAATAGCAAAAGATCGGTATCTTCGCAAAAAACCGCAAGCTCATGTCCGAACCGGTCATCTCGGTCATCATCCCCCTCTACAACAAGGAGCGCGAAATCGAAGGCACGCTCCGCTCCGTGCTGGCGCAGACGCGTCTTCCGGAGGAGATCATCGTCGTGGACGACGGATCGACCGACCGCAGCGCCGCGAAGGTCGAGGCGCTCCGCTCGCCGCTCATACGCCTTGTCCGGCAGCCTAATGCCGGGGAGTGCGCCGCCCGTAACCGCGCCATCGCCGAGGCCCGGGGCGAATATGTCGCCCTGCTCGATGCCGACGACGAATGGGAACCGGAATTTCTCGAAGAGATCGCCGCGCTGATCGGCCAATACCCCGGTTGCGGCCTCTATTGCACGGGCTTCCGCATCGTCAGCCACGACGGCATCTTCCCGGCCGAAGGTCCCGCGGTGCGGGGCGTCGTCGAAAACTTCTTCCGCGACTCGGCCCACCGCTATATCGCCATTCCCTCGGCAGCCTGCATCCCCCGCAGGGTTTTCGACGAGGTGGGCGGGTTCCCCGAAGGGATGAAGATCGCCGGCGACCTCTACATGTGGATCAAAATCGGCCGCCGCTACCGGGTCTGCTACTCGCCCCGGAAACTCGTCCGCTACTCGAAGGTGGCCTCGAACCGCTCGGCCTCGAGCTATACCCCCGAGCGGACCGTCTATTCGTTCGAGGCACTCTACGATCCCGCGGCCCCCGAAGAAGAGCGCGAATTCATCGCCCGCGCGGCGCTGGGCAAGGCGCTCATCCTCTCGGCCAAGGGCGACACGGACGCCGCCGCACGCGCCGTGCGCTGCTTCGGCTACACGAAAACCTACCGCCGCACGCTGCGCAAGGTACGCCTTCTGAACCGACTGCCCGTCCGATGGCGCGCGCCGCTGCTCGGACTCTACAACACCCTGGCGTGGCGCCTGGCCCGCAAGGGTTTGTAAAACGCCCCAAAAACCAAGAGCATGAAACAGTTTCCCCGGGTCCTGCTCCCGATGCTGCTGTTGATCCCGACAATCACATGCGCCCAAAAGGACCGCACCGAGACCCTGCGTTCGGGCGGTATCGAACGCACCTACACAATCCATATTCCGGAGGGCCTGCCGCCCGGAGCGCCGCTCGTCGTCGTCCTGCACGGCTACGGAGGTTCGAACGACCCGGCGGCCTTCGGCATGAACCCGACGGCCGACCGCCACGGCTTCGCCGTCTGCTACCCCCGGGGCGAGCGCGACAGCCGCGGCACGAGCTGCTGGAACGTGGGATACCCCTTCCAGGCCGACATGCCAATCGACGACATACAATTCCTCGACGACCTGATCGGCCACCTGCACCGGCGCTACGGATTGAGCCGCCGCAACGTCTTCTGCACGGGAATGTCCAACGGCGGGGACATGTGCTACCTGCTCGCTTCACGCCGTCCGGAGCTCTTCGCAGCCCTCGGACCCGTCGCGGGTTTCATGTCGGTCGAGATCCTGCGCCGCGACGACAGTCCGCATCCCATCCCGCTCTTTGAGATCCACGGTACGGAGGACCGCACCACCCGCTGGGAAGGCGACCTGGAGAACCGCGACGGCTGGGGCGCCTATCTGCCGGTCCCGATGGCCGTCGGCTACTGGGCCGCAAAGAACAAATGCCTCCGGCTGCAGACCGACACGCTTCCCGCTGCGGACAACGGCCGGCAGGTCATCGCCCACCGCTATACGGACGGAACCGGCGGCAGCGAGGTATGGCTCTACGAAACGGTCGGCGGCACGCACTCCTGGCACGACACGGGCGTAGATACCTGCGAAGAGCTGTGGCGCTTCTTCAGCCGCTATATCCGATAAGGCGGCAGCTGCCGAACATCCGGTTCCGGACACAAAAAAGGGTTCCGTCCCCATGGGGACGGAACCCTTCGTCATGCGCGACGGCGACGGTCAGTTCCTGAAGGTCAGGCCCTTGTCGTCCGCGTCGATCGAAATTGGCTTCGACCGGTCGACCTCTCCGGCCAGAATCCGCTTCGAAAGATCGTTCACTACATAGCGCTGGATCGTACGCTTCACGGGACGGGCTCCGTAGAGCGGATCGAATCCCGCATCGGCGATCCATGCACGCGCCTTGTCGCTGTATTCGAGCTTGATACCGTTCTCGGCAAGCATCTTGCCCACATGATTCATCTGAATATCCACGATCCGCTCGATATCCTTGCGCGTCAGCGGCTCGAACATCACGATCTCGTCGATACGGTTCAGGAACTCGGGCTTGAGCTGCTGCTTCAGAAGATCGATCACCTCGCGGCGCGTCCGCTCGACAACCTCCTCCGGGAGGCGCTTGCCGTCGGCAGCCTCGGCGAAATTCTCCTGGATCAACTGCGACCCCATGTTCGAGGTCATGATGATGATCGTATTGCGGAAATCGACCGTACGGCCCTTGTTGTCGGTCAGACGTCCGTCATCGAGCACCTGCAGCAGGATGTTGAAGACATCGGGATGCGCCTTCTCGATCTCATCGAGCAGCACGACCGAATAGGGCTTGCGGCGCACGGCCTCCGTGAGCTGGCCGCCCTCGTCGTAACCGACGTATCCCGGGGGCGCACCGACCAGACGCGAGACGCTGTGCCGCTCCTGGTATTCGCTCATGTCGATACGCGTCATCATCTGATCGTCGTTGAAGAGGAACTCCGCAAGAGCCTTCGCCAGCTCGGTCTTGCCGACACCCGTCGTACCGAGGAAGATGAACGATCCGATCGGCTTGCGGGGGTCGTTCAGGCCTGCACGCGAACGGCGCACGGCATCCGAGATGGCCGCAATGGCCTGCTCCTGCCCGACGACCCGCTTGTGCAGCTCCTCCTCCATGTGCAGGAGCTTCTCGCGCTCCGAGGCGAGCATACGCGTTACGGGGATTCCCGTCCAGCGCGACACCACCTCGGCGACATCCTGCGCATCGACCTCCTCCTTGATCATCGAACCGCCGGCCGAAGCGAGCTTGTACTCCTCCTGGAAGGCCGCAATCTGCTTCTCGGCCTCCTGGATCTTGCCGTAACGGATCTCGGCAACCTTGCCGTAATCGCCCTGGCGCTCGGCCTGCTGCGCCTCGACCTTCAGCTGCTCGATCCGGTCCTTGTTGGCCTGGATCTTCTTCAGCAGGTCGCGCTGACCCTGCCACTTGGCGCGCATTTCGGAATCCTTCGCCTTCAGCTCCTCGATCTCCTTCGTGAGCTGGTTGATACGCTCCTCATCCTTCTCCCGGCGGATCGCCTCGCGCTCAATCTCCAACTGGCGCATACGACGCTCCAGCGAGTCGATTTCATCGGGCACGGAGTTCATCTCCAGCCGCAGCCGCGACGCCGCCTCATCGACCAGGTCGATGGCCTTGTCGGGCAGGAAACGCGAAGTAATGTAGCGGTTCGAAAGCTCGACGGCCGCAACGATCGCCTCATCCTTGATCCGCACCTGGTGGTGGTTCTCGTAACGCTCCTTCAGACCACGGAGGATCGAGATGGCGTCCTCCTGCGACGGCTCATCGACCATGACCTTCTGGAAACGGCGCTCGAGGGCCTTGTCCTGCTCGAAGTACTTCTGGAACTCGTCGAGCGTCGTGGCACCGATCGTCCGCAGCTCACCGCGGGCCAGGGCCGGCTTGAGGATATTGGCAGCGTCCATCGCACCGGACGACTTGCCGGCGCCGACCAGCGTGTGGATCTCGTCGATGAAGAGCAGGATCTCGCCCTCGCTCTGCACGACCTCCTGCACGACGGCCTTCAGACGCTCCTCGAACTCGCCCTGATACTTCGCGCCGGCAATCAGCGCACCCATGTCGAGCGAGTAGATCACCTTCGACTTCAGGTTCTCGGGCACGTCGCCGTCGATGATCCGGCGGGCGATGCCTTCGGCGATGGCCGTCTTGCCGACACCCGGTTCACCGACCAGAATCGGGTTGTTCTTCGTACGCCGCGAAAGGATCTGCAGCACCCGGCGAATCTCCTCGTCGCGGCCGATCACCGGGTCGAGCTTTCCGGCACGCGCCTGCTCGTTGAGGTTGATGGCATACTTGCCCAGTGCGTCGAACTCCTGCGAGGAGGTCTGCGAGTCGACCGTCGCCCCCTTGCGGAAGGTGCGGATCGCCTCGACGAGCTCCTTTTCGGTGGCTCCGGCCCGCTTGAGCAGATCGGCGGCCTGTCCCCGCTCGGCCAGAAGGCCCAGCAGCAGATGCTCGACCGAAGCGTACTTGTCGCCGAAGGTCTTGGTAAAATCGACCGCACGCTGGATCACGCGCGATGCATCCTGCGAAAAATACTGTTCTCCGGCGCCTTCGACACGCGGCAGCGTACCCACGGCCCGGTTCACCTCTTCGCGCAAACCGCGCACATTCACGCCGACACGCCCCAAAAGGAACGTTCCGAGCGAATCGTCCTCGCGGATGAGGACGCTCAACAGATGGAGCGGATCGACAGCCTGCTGCCCGCGCTCCTGCGCCAGGGTGAGCGCTGCCTGCAGCGCCTCCTGCGCCTTGATGGTTAATGTGTTGATGTTCATATCCGTTTGTTTTTACTTGTTTTCGTTTCGGTTTTCGAACATCTTCTCCGCAAAACGCCTGCCACATCCGGCAGCGGGACATTTCGGCACAATTTATCGCAAAAATGTCATTAATTGACAGTCCCGCGCTGACACGCCCCGTCATTTCGGCAGAAAAAAAGGGAGGCCGAAGCCTCCCCCGAAGAACACAACCGACATGCGACGGTCAGTTGCCGCGGTAGGTCGCATATCCGTTCGCCGACATGGTGATCGGGATGTGGTAATGGCCGCGCCCCTCGATGCGGAAGACCACCTCGACCCAGGGATAGATCGACCGCTCGCCAAGGGCCTCGAAGTAGGGCGCCGTCTCGAAACGGAGCCGGTAGACCCCGTCGTTGGGCTGCCCGCCGAGGGGCAGCAGGTCGGCTATGCGGCCGTTGCGATCGGTGCGCCGCTCGGCTACGAGTTGCCATGAGGCATCCTCCGCAAGCCGCGAAAGCGTTACGCGGACATCCGCAGCCGGCACTCCGCGCGACGTATCGAGCATATGCGTGCTCAACTGACAGGTGGGTTCCTGTGCCGGCGCCGTGCCGGCGAAACCGAGGGCAAGGAGCAGCAGGGCTCCCGCCAGAATCCATCTTTTCATAAACGGTACGTTTTTCAGGTTACACATATCCGAATACCCCGCCTGCGCCCCACCGCCGGAAATCCATCCTCCACATCGCCCTGCAGGAACGGACCTCGGGCGCCTGCGCCCGGGGAATCCGTATCACACACTCCCCGAAAGGAGTTTCCACAAATATAGGTCGCATGGCCAAAATATGCAAAAATAATTTTTTATCTTTGCGTCATCATGAGTGATTTCATCGTCAGCGCACGCAAATACCGCCCTGCGACATTCCGCTCGGTCGTCGGACAGAAGCACATCACCTCGACGCTCCAGAACGCCATCGAGCGCGGCCAGCTGGCCCATGCCTACCTCTTCTGCGGACCCCGCGGCGTAGGCAAGACCACCTGCGCCCGCATCTTCGCCAAGGCGATCAACTGTCTCTCGCCCCACGGCGCCGAGGCCTGCAACGAATGCGAATCGTGCCGCTCGTTCAACGAGGGTCGCTCCCTGAACATCCACGAGCTCGACGCCGCATCGAACAACTCCGTGGAGGACATCCGCACGCTCATCGAGCAGGTACGGATCATCCCGCAGGTGGGACGCTACTCCGTATTCATCATCGACGAGGTGCACATGCTCTCGGCAGCAGCCTTCAATGCCTTTCTGAAGACCCTCGAGGAGCCGCCCGCCCACGCGATCTTTATTCTCGCGACCACCGAGAAACACAAGATCCTTCCGACGATCCTCTCGCGCTGCCAGATCTACGACTTCAACCGCATCCGTGTCGAGGATGCCGTCGATTACCTCAAGTACATCGCCTCCGAGGAGGGCATCACCGCCGACGAGGAGTCGCTGAACCTCATCGCGCAGAAGGCCGACGGCGGCATGCGCGACGCCCTGTCGATGTTCGACAAGGCCGTCTCGTTCTGCGGCACGACCCTCGACTACCGTAACGTCGCCCGCACGCTCAACGTCCTGGACTACGACACCTATTTCCGGATGACCGACCTGCTGCTCGCAGGCAACTATGTCGAGGCGCTCGTCGCCTTCGACGGCGTACTCTCCAACGGCTTCTCGGGTCAGACCTTCATGGCGGGACTCAACCGCCACATGCGCGATCTGCTCATGGCCAAGCGGCCCGAGACGCTGCGGCTCATCGAGATGACCGGCACGCTGCTGGAGCGATACCGGACGCAGGCGGGCGCCTGCAGTGTCGAGTTTCTGTTCGGGGCGATCGCCCTGCTGACGGAACTCGACGGAAAAATACGACAGTCGTCGAATCAACGACTGCTCGTCGAGCTGGGACTGATGAAAATCGCCGGTCTCGGCCAAAAAAAAAATAACCCCCTGACATCTTCCGAAGCCTGCGCGCTTCCCGATCTGGACGCACCCCGGACGACACCGGCTGCAACCGTTGCAGTTGCCCCGGCGGCAACGTCCCCGCAAACCGCAGCACAGGCAGCGGCCCCTGCTCCGGCAAATCCGGCTCCCGCGACAACAACCTCTCCGGCTGCTGCAACCGCACCGGCAGTCCCGAAACCCGAAGCCTCCGAGGCGCAAACGGACGGGAAACCGGGCGGCTCCCTGTCCGAAGCCGAACCGGAGAAAAATGCACCGGAAAAACCGGCTGCAACCCCTGCAACACCTCCGCAACGGCCGGCCACACGACGGCCGCTGATTTCGGGGGCCTCGCTCTCGGAGCTGCTTGCCTCGGCGACTGCCCCGTCGGTCCGCACCGAAGAGCCGGAAAAACAGGAACCCGCCACGATGGAGATCGACCCCGAATGCGCGGCGAAACTGGAGCGTTGCCGGGAGCGGATCCTCGAACTGATCCGGTCGCGTCGCCCGCGATTCGTGGCCGCGTTCGAACAGATGACCATCCGCGACCACACGATCGCGGTGCGCGTTCCGACGACGGAGCTGCACGACGAGATACTCCGCAACCGCACGGCGATGCTGCTGCGGATCGCCGAAATAGCGGGAATCACGGGACGCATCGACCTGGAAGTTGAGGTCGATGAACAGATCCGGGCGGCACGTCCGATCCGGCTCGAGGATCGGGTGAAGTACCTGACGGACAAGAATCCGCAGATAGCGGAGCTCCGCAAGGCCCTCGATCTCGAACTGGAGTGATGTCCTGCGGGCCACACGAACAGAATAACGACAGAAAAGACAGCTAACGATATGAAAAACTTTATCGAAGAACTCGAATGGCGCGGGATGATCCATACGATCATGCCCGGCGCAAAGGAACAACTCGAAAAGGAGATGACTACAGCCTATCTGGGCATCGATCCCACGGCCGACTCGCTGCACATCGGCCACCTGGTGGGCGTGATGATCCTCAAGCATTTCCAGATGTGCGGCCATCGTCCGCTGGCACTCGTCGGAGGAGCCACGGGCATGATCGGCGACCCCTCGGGCAAGTCGCAGGAACGCAACCTGCTCGACGAAAAGACGCTGCGCCACAACCAGGAGGCGATCAAGGCCCAGCTGGCCAAACTCCTCGACTTCGACTCCGACGCTCCGAATGCCGCCCGTCTGGTGAACAATTACGACTGGATGAAGGAGTTCTCGTTCCTCGACTTCATCCGTGATATCGGCAAGTGCATCACGGTCAATTACATGATGGCCAAGGATTCGGTCAAAAAGCGCTTCAACGGCGAGGGCGACGGCATGTCGTTCACCGAGTTCACCTACCAACTCGTGCAGGGATACGACTTTCTGCACCTCTACGAGACGATGAACTGCAAAATCCAGCTCGGAGGCGCCGACCAGTGGGGCAACATCACCACCGGCACGGAGCTCATCCGGCGCAAACTGGGACCCGAAGCCGAAGCCTTCGCCATCACCTGCCCGCTCATCACCAAAGCCGACGGCACGAAGTTCGGCAAAACCGAGAGCGGCAACGTCTGGCTCGACCCGCGCTACACCTCGCCCTACAAGTTCTACCAGTTCTGGCTCAACGTCAGCGACGAGGACGCCAAGCGCTACATCAAGATCTTCACGCTGCTCGACCGCGAGACGATCGAGGCGCTGATCGCCGAGCATGAGGCGGCACCGCACCTGCGCGTACTCCAGAAACGGCTGGCCCAGGAGATCACCACGATGATCCACTCGCGCGAAGAGTACGAGAAGGCCGTCGAAGCCTCGGCGATCCTCTTCGGCGGCGCCACTTCCGAGGCACTGCACCGTCTCGACGAACAGACGCTGCTGCAGGTCTTCGAGGGCGTGCCGCAGTTCCGCATCGCCCGCACGGAGCTGGGAATGCCCTTCGTGGAGCTCGCGGCCGAGAAGACACAGGTATTCCCCTCGAAGGGCGAATGCCGCAAGATGGTCCAGGGCGGCGGCGTATCTCTCAACAAGGAGAAGGTCGCCGATCCGATGCGCCCGGTTACCGAGGAGGACCTCATCGCCGGGAAGTACCTCCTCGTGCAGCGCGGAAAGAAAAATTACTATCTGGTCATCGCCGAATAGGATGGAATATCGCATCATTCTCGAACGCATGGAGTTCCGGGCGCTGCACGGCTGCTACGAACTCGAACGCAAGGTGGGCAACCGCTTCACGGTCGATCTGGAGCTCACGGCCGAACTGGGCGACGTGGCTGCGGAGGACAGCGTGGAGAAGGCGGTCAATTACCTCACCGTATACGAAATCGTCCGCGGACAGATGCGCATCACGCAGCGGACAATCGAGCGCGTGGCGATGAACATCCTCGACGCACTCTATGCCGCATTTCCACAGTTGCGGCACGCAAAATGCAAGGTATCGAAACTGGCGCCTCCGTTGGGCGGCAAGCTCGACAGGGTCAGCGTCGTTCTCGAAAAATAGCGGAGCGGCAGGCAGGCTCCCGCAGCCTGTCTGCCGTACTTTTATCGGGGTTACGGGATAAAACGGTCGAACCATGAAACATACACACACCCATCCCCGCGCCACGCTGGGCGGGAAGTTGAGTGCCGTGCTGGTGGCAGCCGGCAGCTCGGTAGGTCTGGGAAACATCTGGCGTTTTCCCTATGTTGCCGGAGACAACGGCGGCGGAGCCTTTCTGGTCATCTACATCCTTTGCGTCCTGCTGCTCGGACTGCCCCTGATGCTCGCGGAGTTCACCGTAGGCCGCGCCTCTCACCGCAATGCCGTAGGTGCCTTCCGCACCCTCGACCCGAAATGGGGCCTGCTGGGGTATATCGGCGTGCTGGCGGCTTTCCTCATTCTGGGATTCTACCTCGTAGTCTCGGGATGGACGGCCGAATACATGATCCACTCGCTGACGGGCGACCTGGCCCGCTACTCCACGGCTGCGGAATACGAACGGATCTTCTCGAATTTCATCGCCAGCCCCTGGCGGCCGCTGCTCTACACGGCGATTTTCGCCCTGGCCACGCACTTCGTGATCGCCCTGGGCGTACAGAAAGGCATCGAACGCTCGGCCAAGATACTCATGCCGCTGTTTTTCGTCATTCTCATCCTGCTCTCGATCCACTCGCTGCTCATGCCCGGCGGCGGCGAAGGGCTGCGGTTCTTCTTCCAGCCCGACTTCTCGAAGGTTACCCCCTCGACCCTGCTCGTAGCCATGGGACAGGCCTTCTTCTCGCTCTCGATCGGCATCGGCACGATGATCACCTACGCCTCCTACTTCAAGCCGGAGACCAACCTGCGGCATACGGCCCTGAACGTTACGATCCTCGACACGCTCGTCGCCGTCCTGGCCGGCGTGGTGATCTTCCCGGCGGTCTTCAGCGTCGGCATCGAGCCCTCGTCGGGGCCCTCGCTCGTCTTCATCACCCTGCCGAGCATCTTCAACGGCATGCCGTTGAGTATGGTATGGTCCACGATTTTCTTCCTGCTGCTAGTTGTGGCGGCCCTCACCTCGACGATCTCGCTCCACGAGGTCATCACGGTCTACCTGCACGAGGAGTGGCACATGAGTCGCCGCGCTGCCGCCTGGGCCACAACCCTTTCGACCATCGTGCTGGGCGCCGCAGCATCGCTCTCGATGGGTGTATGGAGCGGCTGGACGATATGCGGCATGAACCTTTTCGATACGCTCGACTTCGTAACGGCCAACATCATGTTGCCCGCAGGGGCGCTGCTCACCTGCCTGTTCGTCGGCTGGCGGCTCGACCGGGAGGTGCTCCACGCACAGATGACCAACAACGGGGCGCTCCCCTTCCGGATCTACCGGGTTTTCATCCTGCTGCTCCGCTACTTCTGCCCGGCCATCCTGCTGCTTGTATTCCTCGACAACCTGGGGGTTTTCTGACCCGGATCCCAGCGGCTGAAGCCCTTACGGCACGGCAAAAAAAAGTACGGCTCATCGATGAGCCGTACTTTTTTCGGTTGTTGTTCGGATATTCCCCGGAAAACGGTCTCCGCATCAAAGCCGACCGCTGTATTCCGGGACCGATCGCCCCCGCGATGGCCGCGGGATCAGTTGATATTCCGGCGGTCGGGTTCGTGATCGGGAGAGGCAGCCTCCATGTCAATCTGCAGCTTGACCATGTTGATCGCGGCAGCTGCGGCTTCGTCGCCCTTGTTGCCGAGGCGGCCGCCGCAGCGGTCCAACGCCTGCTGCATGTCGTTCACGGTCAGGATGCCGAAGGCAATGGGCATGTTCCACTGGATCTGCAGCTGCGTGATGCCCTGCGTTACCCCCTGGCAGATGAAGTCGAAATGGCGCGTATCGCCCTGAATGACGCATCCGAGAGCGATTACGGCATCCACATCGGTATATTCCGCAAAGAACTGGGCGCCGAGCGCCAGTTCGAAGGTTCCGGGGACGTATTTGATCTGGATATTCATGTCGGGGCATCCCGCGGCCCGCAGGGTCCGCACGGCTCCTTCCAGCAACGCCTCCGTTACTTCGCGGTTCCATTCGGCCACGACGATGCCGAAACGCATGTCGGCAGCCGAAGGGAGCGGTCCGTCGAAATGGGAAAGATTGTGGTTCCGGGTCGCCATATCCGCTTCTTGCTATTTGTTCTGGGCGGCACCGAGCAACTTCTCGGCCTCACGGGCCTCGACGGATGCGGGATACGTGTTCAGGATCTGCTCGTAGAGTGCGGCAGCGGCAGCCTCATTGCCCTGAGCCTGCTCGGCGAGTCCCGCCTTGCGCAGGTACATCGGCGCCGTCCAGTTGTTGTCGGCAGCCTTCACGGCCTTCTTGTAGAACTCCACGGCCTTGGCATAGTTCTGCTGCTCGACGGCCACATCGCCCTGAAGTCCGAGGTTCTGGGCATTGACGATGGCTCCGGGGATTCCCTTCACCGGCTTGTACTTCGCCAGATAGGCGGCGGCATTGGCCAGATCCCCCGTACGCAGGTAGCAGATACCGGCATAGTGCTTGGCCAGGTTGCCCGAAGGAGTCGAACCGTACTGCTCGATAACATCGAGGAATCCGGCTCCGTTGGCATCACCCTCGAGAGCCAGCTTGAAATCGGGATTCTCCGCTTCGAAACGCACCTGCGCCTCGGAGATCATCTCCGCAGCCTTCTCGGCACGCGGTGCAATGATCAGGGCACGGTACCCGTAAACGAGCGCCGCAAGGACCAGCAGTCCCAGGAAAATGTAGATGAATTTACGACCGTTCTGCTCGAAGAAAAGCTCCGTCCGGTTCATCGCTTCGCCGAGACCTTCCGTTTCGGCAACGTTCTGCTTCGTCATATGTTTCTATGTTTTAGTTTATATTTCTACACGATAGGCAGCAAAGATACAAAACTATTCACAATGTACAATGTCGTGTCCGGATTTTTTGTAATTTTGTCCTATGTTTCTGAAGAAAATCACGCTGCTGAATTTCAAGAACGTTGCCCGCGAAGAGCTCACGTTCTGTCCGGGCATCAACGGCCTGGTCGGCGACAACGGCGCCGGGAAGACCAACATCGTGGATGCGGTATACTACCTTTCGATGTGCAAGTCATCGCTGCAGATGACCGACGGGCAGAGCATCCGCCACGATACGGACTTCTTCCTCATCGAAGGGGCCTACGCCACCGACGAAGGAAAAAACGAGCAGGTCGTATGCAGTTTCTCGCGCAAGGGCGGGAAGGTCCTCAAACGCAACGGCAAGGAATACGACCGTCTCTCGGATCATGTGGGACTGATTCCCGCGGTCATCGTCTCCCCGGCCGACAGCGCGCTGATTTCCGATGCCGCAGACGAACGGCGCCGCTACCTCAACGCCTTCATCTCGCAGCTCGACCGCGCCTACCTGGCCTCCGTCGTACGTTACAACGCCGTGCTGGCCGAACGCAACCGCCTGCTGAAAACCCATCCCGACGAGGAGATGCTCGGAATCTACGACCAACAGCTCATCCGCCACGGCGAAGAGATCCACGCCCGGCGGCAGCAGGCCGTCGAGGAGCTGCGTCCCGTCGTAACGGAATACTACCGGCAGCTCTCCGACGACCGCGAACAGGTCGAACTGATCTACCGCTCGGAGCTCAACGACCGGCCGTTCGAAGAGGTGCTGCGCGCAGCGCGGGCCAAGGACCTGGTCAATGAGTTCACCACGTCGGGCATCCACCGCGACGATCTGGTGCTGCGCATCGGCGGCTACCCCCTGCGCAAATACGGCTCGCAGGGGCAGCAAAAATCTTTCCTTATCGCCCTCAAGCTCGCCCAGTACGCCATCATCGCCCGCAACAAGCAAGAACGGCCGCTGCTGCTGCTCGACGACCTGTTCGACAAACTCGACGCGAGCCGTGTCGAACGGCTCATCCGCCTGGTCTCGGACGACGGTTTCGGACAGATCCTCATTACGGACTGCAACCCCACGCGTCTGCAAACGATTCTCGACAAAACGGGCGGCGAATACCGGCTCTACACCATCGAAAACGGGGAGGTGCAACGATGAGACGCACGAAAACCATGCTCATGGGCGAACTGCTCGACGAGTTCTTCAAACGCCCCTATGTCGCCGCGAAGGTGGCCGAAGGGCGTCTGCCCGAAACCTGGCGGGCGATCGTCGGCGACCGTGCCGCGGACGAGACCACGGAACTGCATCTCGAACGCCACATACTCCATGTCCGTATCCGTTCAAGCGTCCTGCGTTCGGAACTCTTCTACCAGCGGGATGCCCTCTGCGAGGAGATCAACCGCCGCTCGGGCATCCAACTGGTCCGCGCAGTAATCATCCGTTGAAACACTCCGTCCCCGAAATACGGAAGTCCCGAATGCGGCATGCGCATCCGGGACTTTCCTGTCAAATCAGACCTTCGGCCTATTTGATGATGGCCGCACGGTTGGCCTGCTGCACGTTGAAGAGATCCTTCTCGTCGCCCAGACCCTTGTAGGTGAGCTGCTTGGGATTTACACCCTGCTGCACCAGATAGTCGTAGACCCGCTTTGCGCGGTTCTCGGCAACCCGCTTGTTGCCGGCCTTCGTTCCGGTCTGCTGGTCGGCATGGCCCTGAATCGTATAGACCCGGTCGCGCGGACCGGCCTTGATCTGCTCGGCAATCAGATCCAGACGCGTCTTCTCCTGAGGCGTGAGCGTAGACATGCTGTAGTTGTAAAGGATGATCGAGTTCGAGACGAAGGCCTGCTCCTCCTCGCTCTCGGCCTGCATGGCTGAAGAAGCCTTGGCTTCAGCAGCAGCCGCTGCCGCCTTGGCGGCCTTGGCCTCGGCACGCGCCTGCTGCAACTGACCGGCAAGAGCCTCGTTCTCCGCCTCGGCCGCAACCAATGCCGCCGTACCGGCTGCAACAAGCTCCTGGAAAGCCTCGATATCCTCGGCCGTATATCCGGGGAGCCCGCGGACCCAGCCCCGGTTGTTGAACCGGTAGGCAATACCCGCCGTAGCGCTCAATCCGAAGAGATAGCTGCCGCTCATCGCCACGGGAACGAGGCTCGATTTGGCAACCATACCCTTGAGTTCAAGCTGAATGTCGATCGAAGGCGATACGCGGAACTTGTTCAGCAGTCCGCAGGTGAAGGCAAAACTCTGGCGCGAACCCGTACCGTTGTCGGTCTGGCTCTTGTCCGTGAAGTTCGACGCTGCATACCCGAAACCGGCAAACGGCACGGCATACCACGCACGGTCTTCGCGATAACCGCCGAACCAGTTGGAGGCATTGAGCATGAAATCGACGTGTGCGAACATATAGGGCCACGTCGCCTTGTTATCCGCAGCATCGAAGTTGGCGGACCATCCGCCCTGCAGCTGCCCGCGGATACCGGCTACGGGATGAATCCACTTCACCAATGAAAAGTTGCCTTCGAAACCGAGACGGTCGCCGAACGATCCGTAATTCGTACCGTTCGAAAGCGCCGTGCCGGTACCGGCGCCGACCGAAATTTCCCAATTGTCCCAAAATCCGTTCGAGACGAAGCCCGACCAGCTCGGCTTCTTCGGAGTTTCTTGTGCCCAGGCGGCAGATGCGAACGCCAAGAGCAGGATCGTAGAATAAAATTTTTTCATAATCGTTTTTTATAAAAATACGTTATCCTGCTTTCAGCAAATTCCGTTCTCGTTTGTTGCAAAAATCGCATTGCGACCGCACACGACATGAAAAGGCCCGAAACGAATGTTCCGGGCCTTGTTTTCGGTGCGCGGCGGTGCATCATCCGCACTTGGAGTAACCGCACGACATGCAGGTCAGACAGCCGTTCTGATAGGCCATGTTCTCCTGTCCGCAGCTCGGACATTTGCCCTTGGCCTGCGTGCCATCGACGATATACTGCTTCAGCGCTCGGCAGACGCCCGTCTTCCAGGTGTTGATCGACTCGCTGTCGAGATGCAGCGACTCGATGAGCGACACAGTCTTCTCGATGGGCATGCCGTAACGCAGCACACCCGAGATCAGCTTCGCATAGTTCCAAAACTCCTCGTTGAACAGACGTGAGATTCCGCCGATGGTGTTCGTATATCCGTAGCGGTCGGTATACTGGAAATCGTAGCGTTTGGTGCCGTCCTCCTCGCGGACCTTGATGATATACCCCTTCGTGATTTTACGCGGAATATACATGGCATCCTCCTCGATCTTACCGGTGAACACTTCGTAGGGACGGCCGTCCTGCAGGCCCACGAAGGCGATCCAATCCTCCGCACCGTTCTTGAAGCGTACGATGTCGGCAGGGATTGACCTCGGGCGCTTCGGAACCTGTCCCGGATGCTCCTCGCACTTCTTCTTTTTTGCGTTCTTCTCCAGCAGCACGCCGTCGCGGCAACCGTCGCGGTAGACCGTAACGCCCTTGCAGCCGCACTCCCAGGCCGTACGATAGACGTCGGCCACGAGGGACTCCGAGACGTTGTTCGGAAGGTTCACCGTTACCGAGATCGAGTGATCGACCCACTTCTGGATCGCACCCTGCATCTTGACCTTCGCCACCCAGTCGATATCGTTGGCCGTAGCGCCGTAATAGGGCGACGCCTTGACCCACTTCTCGAGTTCCGCGTCGGAGATCGTCGCGAGTTTCGACGTATCATATCCGTTCGCCTCGAGCCACTTGACGAAGTTGTGGTGATAGACGTTGTATTCCTGGAACTTCTCGCCCGTCTCGTCCTCGAAATCGACATGCGTGTCGTGGTCCGAGGGGTTGATCTTGCGACGGCGCTTGTAGACCGTGCGGAAGACGGGTTCGATGCCCGAGGTGGTCTGCGACATGAGCGACGTGGTTCCCGTCGGGGCGATCGTCAGCATGGCGATGTTGCGGCGCCCGACCTTGCACATCTCCTCGTAGAGGGCCGGATCGGCCTCGCGGATACGGGCGATCATCGGGTTGTTGGCCTCCTTGGCGGCATCGTAGATCGGGAAGGCGCCGCGCTCGGCAGCCATCTTCACCGAAGCACGGTATGCCTCGATGGCCAGCGTCTTCTGCACCTCAACGGCGAAGTCAATTGCCTCGGGCGTTCCATAACGCAGGCCCAGAGCTGCAAGCATGTCGCCCTCGGCCGTGATACCCAGACCCGTACGACGTCCCTTGAGCGCCATCGTGCGGATCTTCTTCCAAAGCTCCAGCTCGACGCGGCGCACATCCTCGTCCTCGGGATCCGCCTCGATCTTCGCAATAATCTGCTCGACCTTCTCCAGCTCCAGGTCGATGATGTCGTCCATCATGTGCATGGCCTTGCCCACATGGTCGCGGAAGCGCTCGAAATTGAACTTTGCATCGGCCTTGAAGGGGTTGTCCACATAACTGAAGAGGTTGAGCGCCAGCAAACGGCACGAATCGTAGGGGCAGAGCGGGATCTCTCCGCACGGATTGGTCGAAACCGTACGGAAGCCCTCGTCGGCATAGCAGTCGGGAACACTCTCGCGCAGGATCGTATCCCAGAACAACACGCCCGGTTCGGCCGACTTCCAGGCATTGTGGATGATCTTTTCCCAGAGTTTCTTCGCGTCGATGTCCTGCTCGTACTTCGGGTGATCCGAGTCGATGGGGAACTGCTGGTGGTATTTCTTGCCGGCCTTGGCGGCACGCATGAACTCGTCGTCGATCTTGATCGAGACGTTGGCGCCCGTAACCTTGCCCGTATCGACCTTGGCATCGATGAAGCGCTCGGCATCGGGATGCTTGATCGAGAGCGAGAGCATCAGGGCTCCGCGGCGGCCGTCCTGCGCCACCTCGCGCGTGGAGTTCGAATAACGCTCCATGAAGGGGACGATGCCCGTCGAGGTGAGGGCCGAGTTGAGCACCGGGCTGCCCGTGGGGCGGATGTGCGAAAGATCGTGGCCCACACCGCCGCGGCGCTTCATCAGCTGTACCTGCTCTTCGTCCATGCGGAAGATGCCTCCGTAGGAGTCGGCCGGATGCTTGTGGCCGATGACAAAGCAGTTCGAGAGCGAGGCCACCTGGAAGTTGTTGCCGATACCGGTCATGGGGCCGCCCTGCGGAATGACATAGCGGAAATGGTCGAGCAGGGCGAAGGCCTCTTCCTTCGACATCGGATTGGGGTATTTGCGCTCGATGCGCTCGATCTCGGCTGCGATGCGCTCGTGCATCTCTCGGGGCGACCGCTCGTAAATGTTGCCGAAAGAGTCCTTCAGGGCGTACTTGCTGACCCACACCGTGGCTGCAAGATCATCCCCGTCGAAATACTTTTTCGACTCGGCGACCGCATCATTGTATTCGACCTTCTGCGGGGCCTGCTGCTGGGAGTTTTTTGACATATTTATATCTATTTTTCAGATTTTTACAGTCGGACAAGCCGGGGGCCTGTTCTACAAAATTGGGACATTTCCGGCGGAAAAACCAGCGTCGGGAATCAAACTTATCCACAAATTATCTACAAAAGTCCAAAAGGCGCGCCCCGCAGCTGCGGGGCGCGCCTTTGCCTTTTTTTCACCGGATCACTTCACGGCAACGGCATCGATCTCGACCGATGCGCCCATCGGCAATGCCGCCACCTCATAGCAGACACGGGCCGGCATTTCGGAGGTGAAAAACTCCGCATAAACCCCGTTCATGGCGGCAAAATCGCCGATCGACGAGAGCAGCACGGTGGTCTTCACCACGTCCGAATAGTCATAACCCGCCTCGCGGAGGATATGACCCAGGTTCTGAAGCGACTGGCGCGTCTGCGCCTCAATGCCCTCGGGCATGCGGCCCGTTGCGGCATCCACAGGCAGCTGGCCCGAAATATAGAGCGTTCCGCCGGTTTCGACGGCTTGCGAATAGGGGCCGACGGCTTTCGGGGCCGCAGGCGAAGCAATGATCTTTTTCATATCCATAATGGTTTTCAGGTATCGTTTCCACATTCACCCGTTCCGGATCACTCTCCGACGGGGTTTTCCGCACAAGTCCGATGTCATGTCGACCGAACAGGACGGGCATCCGGCTCTGCGGACGGATACAAAGATACGATTTATTCGTATATTTGCCACACGACAAAACCGGAAAAAGCAATGCACATCCTTTCGAAAATGGCGGCCCTTGCAGCCGTCGCGATGCTCGCAGGGGCCTGCTGCCCCTGCCGCTCCTACCAGAAGAAGACCCGGCGCCCCTTGACGGGTACCGAGTGGCAGCTCGTCCAGCTCAACGGCCGCAGCATACAACCCGAGGCGGGCCGTTTCACCATCACGCTCCGTGCCGACGACAGCCAGATCAGCGGCATGGGTGCCTGCAACCGGATCTTCGGATCCTACACCGAGGGAGAAAAACGCGCCCTGAAGATCGGCCCGCTGGCCTCGACGAAGATGATGTGTCCCGCCGACGCGGCCCTCGAACGGCAGTTCACCGCGGCCCTCGAAGCCACGACCCACTACGACATGGACGGTCCGATGCTGCTGCTGCTCTCGAACGGCGAGCTGAAGGCCATCTTCCAGGCCAAACCCGCCGCGACGGAAGACTCCAAGTAACGCACACCGGGATCCGGACCACGCCGGGATCCGACAAAAAGAAGAGGAGCCGCATTCCCCACAGGAATGCGGCTCCTTCGTTTTCAAAACCTTCGGCAGGAACTACTTCAGATTCGGGTTCAGCTCGCCCCACTTGTCGATGGCGGGCAGCACACCCATCTCGATCACCTCGTCGCGCAGCTTGCAGAGGTGCGCGTAGCTCTCCTTGAGGGCCTGATGCTCCTCGGGAGTGCCCTTGACGCTCTTGTAGGTCGCGCCGTTCTTCGTGATCTCGGTCTCCATGGCCATCAGGATGTGGTCGAACTCATCGTTGTGCACATAGACGCCGGCGGGATACTCAAACGGTTTGCCGCCCATGGCCGCAGCGATCATGCAGATCGAAACGTAGGCCGGGCTCTGGAACGACGAACGGCCGCGCAGGTCGATGATGTGCTTGCCGCCCTGGATGACACGCTGCTGAAGGGCATGCCAGTCCTCAACGGGCATCTTCGTGCCGATAAGCTCCGAAAGGGGCTTGCCGTCCACGAGCGTCGTCGAAGCGAATACGGCCATCTGCTCGCCGTGGCCGCCGTAGGTACGGCAGTTCTTCACCTCGTCGGGCGAGATCTTGAAGTACTTGGCCAGCTCCGAGCGCAGACGCGTCGAGTCGAGCGCTGCCAGCGTCGTTACCTGCGAAGGCTTCAGACCACTGTAGATCAGCGTAATCAGGCCTGTAATGTCGGCCGGGTTGAAGATAACGACCACATGCTTCACATCGGGGCAGTAGGCCTTGAGGTTCTTGCCGAACTCCTCGGCGATCTGTGCGTTGCCCTTAAGCAGGTCCTCACGCGTCATGCCGGCCTTGCGGGCGGCACCGCCCGACGATACGACATACGATGCTCCCGTGAGCGCCTCCTTGACATCGGTCGTCCAGGTGATGTTCACACCCTCGAAACCGCAGTGGTAGAGCTCCTCGGCGACACCCTCGAGTGCCGGGCCGAAAGGATCGTAAAGACAGATGTTGGGCGTCAGATGCATCATAAGAGCCGTCTGTGCCATGTTCGAGCCGATCATTCCGGCTGCACCCACGATCGTGAGTTTCTCATTGGTTACGAATTCCATAACTTTTATTTTTAAAGGGTTTGTTTATTCTATCTCCCGACGGTTGCGCAGGGCATGCGTAATCGTCAGTTCATCCACATATTCCAGTTCGTCGCCGAAGCCGATACCCCGCGCGATGGAGGTGATCCGCAGCCCGGGAAACTGCCTGAGGCGGTTCATCAGGTAGAAGAGCGTCGTCTCCCCCTCGACCGAAGTCGATATGGCGAGAATAACCTCCTGCACCCCACCCCGCGCAATGCGGTCGCAAAGCAGGTCGATCTTCAGATCCGACGGGGCGATGCCCTGCATCGGAGAGATCACGCCTCCCAGCACATGGTACAACCCCCGGTACTGGTGCGTGTTCTCGATCGACAGCACGTCGGCCACCTGCTCGACGACGCAGATCGTCGTATGGTCGCGCTCCCGGTCGGCACAGATCGGACAGAGCTCCTCGTCGGAAAGGTTGTTGCACTGTGCGCAATGCCGGATCTCGTTGCGGAAGCGGTCGATGCTGCGCGTCATGTCGTGCACCGACCCGGGTTCCATACGCAGGATGTGGAGCGCCAGTCTCAGGGCCGTGCGCCGTCCCACACCCGGAAGTTTCGACAACTCGCCGACGACATCCTGCAAAAGCCGCGACATGCCCTTAGATCGTTTCGATCGTTTTCGCCTCCAACCAGCCCTTCTTGCCGTCGGCGATCGTTATTTCGCACCATCCTTCCAGACGGTTCGTGATCGACACGAGCGTTCCTTCGTGCAGCACGAAAAGGTCTGTCGAGGACTTGTCCGGAGAGCTCTTCACGGCCGTCGAGGCGGCCATGACCACCGCATGCGAATCGTCGAGCATCTCGCGGCGTTCTCCTGCGGCAAAACAGGTTGTCAGCACGAAGAGCACGCCGGCAAGGATCGTCCCGTAAAACCCGCCCTTGCGCAACGAGAGACGTTGGGCAAGCAGGTAGATCAGGAAGAGTCCCAGTGTAAGCACGAGCGCCGCCAGCGAAAGAACGCTCCAGGCCGTACAACTCATCGTGCGGCGCACCGCACGGATCCACTCCGTCAGGAAAAAGTCGGGGATCGCCTCGATGCGGTCCTTGGCCCGCGCTTCGGCCACCGAAAGGTTGTAGCGGATGTCGTCGTTGCCCGGAGCGAGCCGCAGCGCCTTGTGGTAATAGAGGATCGCGCGCCCCGTCAGCCCATCCTTGAAATAGGCATTTCCCAGGTTGTAATAGAGTTTCGCGGAACCGAGACCGCGGGCGACGAGCTCCTCGTAGAACTCCATGGCAGCATGGTAGTCGCCGTTGATATAGGCCGTATTGGCACGGTCCCAAAGCGCCTCCGCGGGAACCGGCCCCGACATGGTATCCGTTGCGGCGGCAGCGGTATCCGCAGGCAGCAACACCTCGGCAGCCGCCTCCGCACGCTGTGTGGAGTCGCTCTGTGCAAAGGCGGGAGCAAGACTCCCGAGCAGGATCATGACAAATAGCAATCGCTTCATGGCATCAACGTTTTATTACCGACTCGATCCGGGAGATCAGATCCACGCCTTCGGAATAGACATCGCTCATCCGCGCCGAAGCCGCCGGCGAATACTGCGCCTCGTCGCACTGCGAGATGATCGCCGTGAAGCGGTGCGCCTCTTCGGAGGATACCCCCCGCTTGGAGAGTTCCTCGCGGACGTTCTCCTTCGTGAGGTTGGCCACCGGAATGTTGAATTTATCGCTCATATACCCCCACAGCGCCCGCAGCATCTCTTCGTAGAAAGCGTGGCGATCCTGCGCCTCCATATAGCCCTTGGCGGCCCGGAAACGCTGCACGGCGACCTTGTTGGCCCGTTTGCCGCGCATCAGGGCGACATTCTGCGACTCGCGGATCTGCTTGCGCAGGGCGGCATAGACTCCGGCGAAGAGCACCAGAATACCGCACAGGGCAACCCAGTATCCCCCGCTGAAGAGGAACGGCCTGCGGGCTGCGCGCAGCTGAGGAGTTCCCAGGCGGATGAAACGGATATCCTCGCCGAGCATCTTCACCTCCTCCTTCGACATGCCGCGGCCCTGCATGACCACGGCGCTGCCCGTACCGCCCTTCGTATCGGGCGTGATCTCGAAGGTCATGGGGCGCGACCGGAGCGTAACGTACTGACGGCGCTTCAGATCGAAATAGGTGAACTCGATCGGCGCGATCTCATAGGTTCCCTCGGCACGGGCGATGAAGGGATACTCGAACTGCCGGTATCCCGAGATTCCCGACGCCGAAGTGTTGATCGACTCGGTGGTCTTGACATTGTACTGCTCGAAGGAGGCCGGCAGCGTAAGTTTGGGCGCCTGCACGAAGGTCAGGTTGCCCGTACCGGAGATCTTCACTGTACAGGTGGCACCCGAATTGGCCGCAAAGCGGTCCGTCGGCAGGTCGGTATCCATGCGGAACGAGCCCACGGCACCGCTGAAACTCGAGGGAGCGCCCTCGGGGAGCGGCTTGACCTCGATCGAGGCCTGCTGGCTCTTCACCTTGCGGGGAACGTTATAGACTTCATGCCCGCTGCCGAAGAAAGGATCGAAATTGCGGCGGCTCTGCACCACGACCTGCGCCACGACGGTGATGTCCACGGGATCGATCGACAGCGTGCCGACCTGCTGCGGATAGAGCAGGTATTCGAACAGCACACGCGTCTCGTAAACCTTTCCGTTGTAGGTTTCGCGGCCCACACGCGCCGTATTCGGGTCCGTAAGGTCCTGCGACCAGAAGCCGTTGAACGAAGGAGCCGACTCGGGGACGATGTTCGCATAGGGAACGCGCGTATAGAGTTTGAAGGCCACATGCAACGGCTCGTTCTTGTAAACCGAGGTCTGCGACACGACGGCCCGCAGCAGAATGTCGTCCTTGCTGATCTGCTGCTGGACACTCTGCTGACGGGTGCTCTCGTCGGAATCGCCGTCTCCGCCCGAAGACCGCGGCTGCGCCCGCGAAGCATCCCCTTCGTTCACGATCTCGATCGGCAGGGGCTGCGTCCGGTAGGTCGTACCGTCGACGGCGATCTCCGCCGCTCCGATCGTTACGTTGCCGGCACTCTGCGGCAGCAGCACATAGGTGATCGTGTAGTTGATGCTCTTGGTCATCGTGCTGCCCACGATCTGCACGGACTGCCCGCGCGACTCGGCAGGTCCGGCGATCACGTCGAACCCTTCGAAGGAGGGAGCCTTGAAACTTCCGTCGTCGGGCGATGCATTCAGCGCGAACTCCACGCGGAAGGCCTCTCCCACGGCAACCGTCAGCGGCGAATGAGCCTCGAAGGTAACCTTCTCGGCGCCGAACGCCCTGAAAGCCACCGCAACGAGGAGTGCCGCACCCAATATTTTCGCAATAAAACCTTTCATCGATTTTACAACGTACGGCCCGGACCGGTTAGTATCCGGGCCGCAGGGTTTTTAGTGTTTGAAATCGGCGAAAAAATCGTTGCCCTTGTCATCGACGATGATGAAGGCGGGGAAGTTCTCGACATAGATCTTGCGCACGGCCTCCATGCCCAGTTCGGGGAAGTCCACGACCTCGACCGACTTGATGGAGTTCTTGGCCAGAATCGCCGCCGGGCCGCCGATCGAACCCAGATAGAAGCCGCCGTTGGCCTTGCAGGCATCGGTTACGGCCTGCGAGCGGTTGCCCTTGGCCACCATCACCATCGAGCCGCCGTGCTTCTGGAACAGATCGACGTAGGGGTCCATACGTCCGGCCGTCGTCGGGCCGAACGAACCCGAAGCCATGCCGGCAGGAGTCTTGGCCGGGCCGGCGTAGTATACCGGGTGTTTCTTGAAGTACTCGGGCATCGGCTTGCCCTCGTCGAGCATCTGCTTGATGCGGGCGTGGGCGATGTCGCGGGCCACGATAAGCGTGCCGCGCAGGTTCAGACGCGTCTTGATCGGGTATTTGGTCAGGATCTCGCGCACCTTGTCCATGCCCTCGTCCAGGTCGATGTCCACTGCGGGCGACATGGCCGGAGCCTCCTTCGGCAGGAAGCGGGCGGGATTCTTCTCGAGCTCCTCGAGGAAGATGCCTTCGGGCGTGATCTTCGCCTTGATGTTGCGGTCTGCCGAGCAGCTCACGCCGATGGCCACGGGGCACGAGGCGGCATGGCGCGGGGCACGGATCACGCGGACATCGTGCACGAGGTACTTGCCGCCGAACTGGGCGCCCACACCGCTCTCGCGGCAGATCTTGAGCACCTTCTCCTCCCACTCCAGATCGCGGAAGCAGCGGCCGCCCTCGTTGCCCGAGGTCGGAAGCTCGTCGAGGTAGCCGGCCGAAGCCTTCTTCACGGTCGAGAGACACATCTCGGCCGACGTGCCGCCGATGCAGATGGCCAGGTGATAGGGCGGGCAGGCCGACGTACCGAGGTCGAAGATATGCTGCTGGATGAATTTCGTGAGCGACTCCTCGTTGAGCAGCGCCTTGGTCTGCTGGTAGAGGAAGGTCTTGTTGGCCGAGCCGCCGCCCTTGGTGATGAAGAGGAACTCGTACTCCATGCCGGGCTTGCCGCCGTAGATGTCGATCTGCGCCGGAAGGTTCGTGCCCGAGTTCTTCTCGTCGATCATCGTGAAGGGGACGACCTGCGAATAACGGAGGTTGCGCTCCTTGTAGGTCTCATAGACTCCCTTGGCGATGCACTCGGCATCGTCGGCGCCGGTCCAGACATCCTCGCCCTTGTGGCCGATGCAGATGGCCGTACCGGTATCCTGGCAGGTCGGGAGCTCGCCCTCGGCAGCCACGCACTGGTTGAGCAGCATCGTGTAGGCCACGAACTTGTCGTTGTCGGTAGCCTCGGGATCATCGAGGATGTTGCGCAGCTTCTGCAGATGCGCCGCGCGCAGGTAGAACGAGACATCCGAGTAGGCTGCCTTCGAAAGCAGCTCGAGACCTGCGGGATCCACCTTCAAGATCTTGCGTCCGTCGCACTCGACGACCTTCACATAATCCTTCGTCAAAAGACGGTACTTCGTTTTGTCCTCCTGAATCGGGAAGGGCTCCTGATAAATGAAGTCTGCCATAATTCCAGTACTTATTATTAATATTCGTGTATGATCGGAACCGTATGCCGCGCAGCCGCCGCGGCAAAGCTCCGGAAGCGGCACGCGCGACACCCTTCCTTCCGAAGGGTGTGCCGGCCTGCAAACAGGCCCCGCTCAAGGCATAAGCCCCGCCGCGGTCCCGTTCTCCGCTCCGGAAACTCCGTGCAAATTTACAAAAAACAATCCGTTTTGCACAACTATTTTCCGCGGACTGTTATTTTTTTCACAAAATAAATGCTTTGTCCCGAAATTTCCCTAAATTTGCAAGAGTCGGGGTATTTTTCATGCCGCACGCCTCCATTGCGCAAAATGCAGCAGCCCACCCGGGAAGAGCGTCGGGAAGGGGTCGGAGGAGATTCGGAGCCGCATTCCGGGAACCGCGATCCGCATCTCGGAACCGCAGGCCGCGGAAGAGCACGCAACAACCCGTTATTTTTTCGCGAAACGGAGGCTTTATTTAGATTTTTTAGTAAATTTGCATCGCCGAAAAACGACAAGATTCACTTAAACACCAAATAGTATGATTTCGTACAAAGAACTGGGCCTCGTGAACACCCGCGAGATGTTCGCCAAGGCCATCAAGGGCGGCTACGCCATTCCGGCTTTCAACTTCAACAACATGGAGCAGCTCCAGGCCATCATCCAGGCTGCTGCCGAGACCAAGTCGCCGGTGATCCTCCAGGTATCAAAGGGCGCCCGCAACTACGCCAACCAGACCCTGCTGCGCTACATGGCCGAGGGTGCCGTGGAGTACGCCAAGGAGCTGGGCTGGGCAAAGCCCCAGATCGTCCTGCACCTCGACCACGGAGATTCGTTCGAGACCTGCAAGAGCTGCGTGGACATGGGCTTCTCGTCGGTGATGATCGACGGTTCGGCTCTGCCCTACGACGAGAACGTCGCCCTGACGAAGAAGGTTGTGGAGTATGCCCACCAGTTCGACGTTACGGTCGAGGGTGAGCTGGGCGTGCTGGCCGGCGTCGAGGACGAGGTAGCCGCCGAGGAGAGCCACTACACCAAGCCCGAGGAGGTCGTTGATTTCGTAACGAAGACCGGCGTGGATTCGCTGGCCATCTCGATCGGCACCTCGCACGGAGCCTACAAGTTCACGCCCGAGCAGTGCACCGTGGATCCCAAGACGGGCCGTCTGGTTCCGCCCCCCCTGGCATTCGACGTGCTCGCAGCCATCGAGAAGGAGCTTCCGGGCTTCCCCATCGTGCTCCACGGATCGTCGTCGGTACCCCAGGAGGAGGTCGATACGATCAACAAGTACGGCGGTGCGCTGAAGGCTGCCGTAGGTATTCCCGAGGAGGAGCTGCGCCAGGCTGCCAAGAGCGCTGTCTGCACGATCAACATCGACTCCGACTCGCGTCTTGCGATGACGGCCGCCATCCGCGAGGTCTTCGCCACGAAGCCCGCCGAGTTCGACCCGCGCAAGTACCTGGGTCCGGCCCGCGACAACATGAAGAAGCTCTACATCCACAAGATCAAGGAGGTTCTCGGTTCGGACGGCAAGGCCGAATAAGGAACGATTCCCGAAAACGAAAACCGGAGGTTCGATTGAACCCCCGGTTTTTTGTTGCGCAAGACAGGCCAATATTCATCTATCCGACCGTTACCCGGAAACGGCACCTGGAACCGCCGGCAAGTACCGTTTCGAGCGGCTCCACTTCGATCATCCTTCCCGGCAGCAACTCCTGCAACACGAAGAGAATACTCTGCCGCGAACATTCACAATGGGTCGGGACCGTAACAAACCCCGCCCCGACCTGCGGACAGAGACAACGCGGATAACCGATCTCGTAAACCCGTCCCGGCTCGATGACATCCGCAAAGAAAAAGGGCGTCCGCCCATATTTCGCATATTGCCGGTCGAGATCGCATCCGCACTCCTCGAACTGCCGGCGCATCTCGACAAGCACCCCGTTGCGGACGCACGCCTCGGCACACGGCCGGTAAAGCATCGCCCGTCTGTCGGCAGGCAGCTGCCCGATCGCCTCCTCCAGTATCCGGTAAAACACGTCGTTATCCATATCGCCGTCTATTGCCGATCGTCGGGAATATATTTTCCGACAAATGCACCCACGCGCCGCGTATACTCCTCGCGGTTATCGCGATAGGACATGGCATGTGCGGCACCCGGAACGACCCACAGCTCCTTTTCGCCCGGCTTGGCCTCGTAAAGCGGATAGACCATGCGCGTGGGAACGAAATCGTCGGCATCTCCGTGGATAAAGAGCATCGGACGATCGCAGTGCGCCACCTGCCCGAGGGCAGAAGCCTCGCGGAAATTCCAGCCGTAACGCAGGTCGCAGAGCCAGCTGGCCACATGCAGCAACGGGAAGGCCGGCAGCGAGAACTGCTCGCGGAGCTCCTTCGAGAACTGGTCCCAGACGCTCGTATAGCCGCAATCCTCGACGAAGCACTTCACATAGGGCTGCTGCGCCTCTCCCGAAACCATCATCGTCGTGGCGGCACCCATCGAGATGCCGTGCACGACCATGCGCGTATTCCCGCCGAAGATCGCGTTCGCCACCTCCATCCATTTCAGAACATCGAGCCGGTCGCGCCACCCCATACGGATGGCCCGGCCTTCGCTCTCTCCATGGTAATGCAGATCGGGCAGCAGGATGTTGAAACCCAGGTCGTGGTTGTAGAGGTAGCCGATCATCAGCATCCGCACGGCATTGTCCGTATAGCCGTGGACGATCACCGCCGTCCGGTCCGTCGGCTGCGGTGCCGCGGCATAAATCGCATGCAGCCGCTCGCCCTCCGTTCCGGCGATGACCGTATCGCGCAACGCCCCCGTACGGCGGAGGCTGTCGATCCACCCCTCGAGGAAGGGATACTCCTCACACATATATTTATAAGAGGAGGACTCCTTCTCCGCCATCACCGCATCGGGCCGCAGGGCATAGGAGAGCAGGTAGAAGCTGCCTCCCAAAAGGACCGCCGCAACGACCAAAACGACGGCGGCGGAGATTCGAACAATCCGTTTCATGATTTTCCGGTTTTATGCATGCAAAACGGCCGTCGGAGCAAAAATCCTGCCCCGGCGGCCGTTCTCGGTTTCACCTGGCGGGCAAAGGCTCAGTTCTTGCCCAGCTTGGTGCGGATATGCGCCAACATGTCATCGGTCATGCGCGAGAGATCCCATTCGGGTTTCCAGCCCCACTCCTCGCGAGCGCAGGTGTCATCCAGCGAATTGGGCCAGCTCTCGGCGATCTCGCGCTTCACGGGGTCGATGTCGTAGTTCATCTTGAAATCCGGCAGACGTTTGCGGATCTCGGCATAGATGATCTCGGGCGTGAAGCTCATCGACGCGATGTTGAAACTGTTGCGATGCACGAGTTTCGAAGGATCGGCCTCCATGAGTTCGACGCAGGCACGCAGGGCATCGGGCATGTAAATCATGTCCATATAGACGTCTGCAGGCACGGGACAGGTGAAATGCCCGCTGCGGATCGCCTCATAGTAGATCTCGACGGCGTAATCCGTCGTACCGCCTCCGGGGAGCGTAACGTTCGAGATAATACCGGGGAAACGCACCGAACGGGTATCGACCCCGAACTTGTGGTGGTAATAGTTGCTCAGCATCTCGCCCGTAACCTTGCAGACGCCGTAGATGGTCGTCGGCTGCATGATCGTATCCTGCGGAGTCTTGTCCTTGGGCGACGTGGGGCCGAAGGCTCCGATCGACGAAGGCGTAAAGAGGGCGCAGTGATGCTGGCGCGCCACCTCGAGCGAATTGTTCAGCGCTCCCATATTGACATTCCAGGCCATCTGGGGATTCCGCTCGCCCACGGCGGAGAGCAGCGCCACGAGGTTGAAGATCGTATCGACGTGATACCGGGCCACCACCGATGCCATAGCCGTGGCATCAAGGGCATTGAGCACCTCGAAGGGACCGTCCTCGCCCAAAGATTTGCATTCGCGCATGTCGGTGGCCACCACATTCGACCCACCGTAAATCTTGCGCAGATAAACTGTCAGCTCGGAACCGATCTGGCCTCCGGCGCCTACTATCAGAATACGTTTCATCTGTTTTTGGTTGTAATTCGTAGTAAAGATAGAAAATAATTATGAAAACCGCACATTTTTTTGGTCATTTCATTTTTCTTGTGTACTTTTGCACCACTCGAACGGGAAACTGCTGTTGTAGCTCAGTGGTAGAGCACTTCCTTGGTAAGGAAGAGGTCACGAGTTCAAGCCTCGTCAACAGCTCGAAAATCGAAAGGACGGCATCATTTTGTGAAAATGATGCCGTCCTTTTTCCTATTTTACCTTTTGGAAGATTCCGCCCGACAAAATCGCACAAATCGACCGCGGAAACCGCATCTCGCAGCCATAAGCCCGAAATACAGCACAGCCCCGGGAGCCCGCTTTTTCCTCCATGAAACCAAAGCAGGGCATTTTGCTTACAATATTTTTTCTTTTTTTCTACAAAACCGGAAAAGCAAGTCCCGATCGAGTAAATCGCGAGAGAAAAACACGCGAAAGCACAACACAACGTATTGATTTACATACGAGTATTAAAAATAACGATTTTCTCCTATTTTTATTACAAATTCCCACCAAATGATCAATATCAGCAAAAAATTGATCGAAAAATCAAAAAAAAACATCGTTTTTATATTTTTCACATATACAAATACCAACATCGCGTATTTTTTAATTTCACAAAAACCGCACATACCCATATTACACAAACACGCCCGTTATTTTAAAAAAGTACATATTCAAGAATCATAATATTGGCTGCAAACATAATAACGCCAACACTAAACAGCCGCATATATTCATATTTTTCATAATAAATAAGACATAATTTTCAAGAAAATATCACTACTGTCCCGTAAAAGTTGATAAATAGTTCTTTGAAATTATTGAAATATAGTCAATTACGTGGTTTCTTGAGATGAAACGGACTTGATTTTGCAACTTTGCAGTCTAATACAAATGGCTGCTATGTTCCAAGACAAA